>NZ_JAUKFY010000015.1 GCF_030489605.1 Brevibacillus laterosporus | reverse complement strand
CGTCCGAATTTAGGTTCGGACGTTTGTGTAACATATGAAATTCTGGGAACATATTATTTATTCTATTGCTTAACCTTGGTATCTACAAGCTTCCAGATCGTATTGCTATCATTGCTTGCAGAAAGACCCTTGATGTCATTGTTTCCTTTGAGAGTAAATTCAACTACTACATTTTCACCGTTGGCTTTTTGGTAGATATACAAGCCTTTTTCCTCAGCTTTATCTAGGAGATACAATCCTTCTGAATCTCCTTTTTCAAGTTTAACGTTTTCCATTTCAGCATGGGCAAGAGAAACAGCTTTTTGAACTGGTGTAAATTTGTCAGCGTTGTCTATATTCGTTTGTACACCTTTAAAGTCTTCAAAAGTGTAACGACTCCATTTGCTTTCATCTATGTTGTGAGCTTCCATGACTTCCTTCCACTTTCTTTCAAGCTTGGCTTCGACATCTTCAATCTTTGAAATTGCCGCTTGGGATTTAGGACTTGACTTAGAGGAGCCTCCACATTTCCCATAAGCTTTGTCCGAGTCCTCTGAAAAGTCTGGAGAACTGTTTGAATAGTCAACCCTATGGGTGCTTTGAACTTTCCAAAGAGGCCCATCATTGTCTTTTGAATCATCATTTCCTGAATGGGTCATGGTAATGGTAACATAATCGGAGTTTTTCGAATTTGAGAAGTTATCGATGAAATCCCCATCTCTAGTAAGTCTATAAAAGACTTTAGTCGAGTCAACATAATTTCCAGTCCCTTTTGTACTGCCTTTTACATTCATCTCATTATCACATTTTACTTTGTCAAAAATCTGGATTCCAGTTTTCTTGTTGTCAATAGCTGCATCAGCTCCTTGATAGCTACTGGTTAAGGTTAACCCGACTACCGCTAAGCTTGCTACTAAAGCTCTTTTTTTCACCGTTATCATCCTTTCTGAGTGTTAGGAAATATTTACATAGCACCCTATTTAAGTATAAGCTTTATTGATGATTTTTCCACAATTTTTTTAAAATAAACTTCCCTCGCCAACCGCTTTAAAGCTTGCATTCGGAAAAAGTAATGAGCATTTTTCAGCAAAATCTCTGTTTTCTCGCTAAAGGATTCGACAAGCCCTGTAATGAAGTGAGCAATGGGGTGATTTTTATGCGGAGTAAGTTGAAAGAAATACTGCGGGAGCGAGGGGTTAAGCAGAAATGGCTGTGTGAACGTGTAGGATTATCTACTTCTGCAATGAGCCAAATTGTACGGGGGGAAAGTTTACCCACCCTGTCGGTTGCAATTCGTATTGCAAAGGCTCTAAACATGAGCGTAGAAGATATTTGGGAAGAATAATTCCGTTAATGACGGATTTTTATTTGCGAGGACATGCATTTTTATTTTTTCCCTGCCATACACTGTACCATCAAGATTAAGGAGCTGGTGCAGATGTGGATCGTCCATCAACGGATGGCAGAGCTTTGGTTCATCAAGAAGACAAGGGAGCTTACCGACTCGGAAATGACAGAAATGAGCCATTGTCTGAGTGCAAACGCTCAAAGAGCTTGGGAGATTCAAAACTCAAAAACCTATCTTTGATTGCCAGTATGACGAACGACGCGGATTGGCAGCATGAGTTATGTTCAAGGATAGAGAAGATAGAGAGCTGAAATGAAAAGCCCTCTATCATAGGTGCATTTTATGCGATTCTTTGCTATGTTTCGCGAAAAAATGATCGAGATGGGAAGGTTCCATTGATTAGTTCATTAAAAACACTGCCACCGTAATTGGAGGGAGAACGTCGATATACCATGCTGTACTAGAATACACTATGATATTTCAGTTCTTATAAAACCTTGTTATGTCAATAGTTATAGGATGTAGTAGAATACAACTAGATACAGCTCGTTGCTCAATAACTACAAGAAGCATTTATGGCTGTTTTACGTATGGATGACAAGTACTAGCTGATAAATAAAAGGTTTTACGATTTGGGTTATAGCAAAAAATCATTTCCCCCACCCTATAGCCACCGGGTTGGTAAAATGGTGGGGGGATTATATTGGAAGGTTCTAGGTAGTTTGTTATCTTTTTTATTGACGACATGGGCAGTGGCTTTACATCTGCTTCTGTCGTCTTTTTTCTTTTTTGGCAGCTTGATATATATTACATAGGGTTTTCATTTATAAGCTTAGAAGGATACACAGCTTGCTTTAATGCATTTTGCAAAAACGTGTAAATTTTTGTTAGTGTCCTTCAAGAGTATCCCTCTCTATGTTTATTGTTAATAAATTTTTGTAACAGTTCTGGCGAGAGCGATTTTAGTTTTATCATCCCGGTTGTCGGATTAATGTTTCTTTCGATGATGTCTCTGTAATTTTCTTGGGTGTTATACTTTAGATTAATCATGACGTATTCTTCCAGCCAAAAATTCATATCGGTATTGCAAGACAGCTTTTTATTTTTGAGATTGATGCTATTGCACATATGCTGGATACTGCTTCAGGGATTCAGCATGTAATCCGTAGTGCTACGATTTTTTTCCCATATGGCTAATGAGCTACTGTCCATTTTAGAGAACGCTGGACTACCGGATTACCAGTACCAAACGTCGTTAAATGGGCTGAAGAGGTTCTCTAGAGCCGAAATCAAGGAGGGGTATTATCACTTTGCCCCCCTGATTTATCTGCCCAGGCACAAGTGGACCATTTTGTTCAACGGTCAAAGAGCTACCGTGTGATATGCCGCTAATGCTTGATATTGAGACGGACAAGGTGAAACCGTAGCGCTATCCCTGGTGGTCTAGGGAGTTTTTACCCTAGCAAGATCATTGTTTTAATCTCTTCACCGTTAACTAATATGAACTCTCTGTCAAAATAAAGTGGCAGAGGGTTTTAAGTTTGTGAGGGAAATGTAATTTTACTAATTGCATAATCTCCTCATCATCTAATAAAACAAGAACGCACATTCGTGTTTTGAGCAGATGTTTTGATGGCTAGCAAAATTCTTGATCCACTTGTAACAAAATTCATCTTGCCAGAACATGCAGAAATGTTACGTCAGTATCACGAGGATAAGAAACTGATCGAGAAGCCGATCATTGAAGAGGATGAGTTGGCCGAGTTTTGTTACAGGATATCTGACTCGCCCAGTATGACTACGCCCTTACGATTAGCTGGTGGAAAGAGACAAAAGAGGGTAGAGGAGTAATTGAATCCGCCTGGAGATGGGTAGATAGGTTTGATTCAACGTTTAAACAGATCAAGTTAAAGAACGATGAGGATTTTTGGTGGATACCTGTAGAGGATGTGATTAGTATAGAATCCTAAACAATGTATTTTGCAACTACATAGAATGTATTGCCTGTGGGAACAAGTATACAGCAAACACCCTGCCAGACTATCTATGGTGGAGTGTTTGCATGTAACTTTCAATAGCTTTTCAAACGGTTTCTATCTATGTATGCCAGAGACTCTCGTCCGAAAGTTCGAGTACATCCGTAAGTTCAACGCCAAGCACTTCGTATATTTTCGCAAGAGCTGCAACCACCCCGGGTTCATTGTTGCTCATGCTATATTTTTCCAAAATGTTATTAATATTTAAAACAATAACTATTGTACTAATTATGTAAAAAATTAGAATATATTCCCGAGGAGGAAGAAATGAAAAAAGTAATTTTATCTATTGCTCTTGTTTTATAAGTAATGGCCTCATCTAGTATTCCTGTTTTTGCTCTGGATGAATCTAATCAAATTGTTGAAGCAGCAACCATTGAAGACAGTCAAGGAAATAAATATAAGATTGAGATTTTAGAGGATAATGATAGCCTAAGAGTAGTTAGAGTAGAAAGTGAAAATGGAATTACTGAGGCTACGTATGATCAAATGAATCATACTATAGAGTTCGATGAAGACGGCATTAAAACACAGGTCTCTATAGAAGACCCTGAGGAACAGGTACAGAAAGAAAAAGACAGACAAAAACGGTCGACGAAAAATATAGTACGGGAAGCACAGGATATGTATTTTGGTTATTATTATGTAATCGATAAGAGCGGTGGAAAAAAGTACTGGGATGTTGGGAATATTAAAAGAGGAACCTATGTAAAGCAAACTTCAAGGAATAAAGCCGATTTGTTTGATTTTGAGGATAAAGTTCTAGATTTAATAAAAGCAGAGACTGCGTTTGTGGCAAACTCAACTGTTTCAACCGCGGCATTTATGGCAAGTGTAAAAGGCATTAAATCAGGTTGGGGCGAGGATAGAATGATCGCTTTTTTTGCAAGTGCTGGTTTTGGTATGGCAGCCGCCATTAACGCTGCGGATGTGGTTTTAATTGAAAGAAAAACAGCACGTGCACTTGATAATATTATGGAAAAGTAGTGAATGAAATGACAGCATACAATTGGGCTATATTCCTTTTACCTTTGTATATATTTCTTAATCTAGCAATTCTTCCTTTTCTCTTAAAGGGTAAATTTGAAAGGTTACGAAAAGTGCTCTATATTGTAAGCATTGTAGTAGCGTCGCTCTCGTTTATCACATTTATATATTTTATTTATCATATAATGGCTTTTTCTGTTTTTTAAACATTAACATTGTAATCTCACTCGTCGCGTTGGTACAAGCCTTGAAAAAACGCAATTAGTCGTCGGATGTCCGGCGGCTTTTTCTATTTGGAAGGAAATTTTACAGCCATAGAATGTACTGCCTGTAGGATTAGGGATACAGCAAACACCCCACCATATAGCCTGATGTGGTGTCAGTGTGTAGACAAAATACTGAAAGATATGGAGGTCTGGCCTTATTCCAACATTAATACTATACTACCCGGTCAATTATTGAGAAGGTAACAGGAGATATGTATGCGGAGCAGCTATACTGACTTTTTGTCCGGCCTAAGCAGAGGCAAAACAGAAGTGCCCTATTCCACTACATTATCTGGATAATGAGCGGTTGTTGGTTCTCCAAGGGTCCAACGATCGACAGGTACTTTTAGCATGATAATAGCCACTAACCGGTTGGCTGTTATCTAAATATCGTTCGGTATCTAATGAATAATATTGGATTTTAATGGTAAAAATAGCGTTATAAAAATTTTGTCACGAGTAGGTGAAAAATATTTTATGGCTATTCCAGATATTGAAGCGAAGATTGCTTCATTTATGTCAAATCGAAGACAGGAGCTTATTATTTTTCCCACAGAAAAATGTAACTTCAGATGTACTTACTGTTATGAAGATTATACAATCGGTAGAATGTCTGACGACACAATTGGAGGAGTAAAAGCTTTTTTGGATAGACGCACTCCAGAACTTGAAGAATTATACTTATCATGGTTTGGTGGAGAACCTCTAGTTAGTAAAGACATAGTTTTTGATATTTCAGCCCATGCCTCAGCGTTGACAAAAAAACACCCTGGTTTAAAGTATCGGGGTGGAATGACTACTAATGCATATTTTTTAACACCTTCAACACTATCTCAATTAGCAGCAGTTGGCATACTCGATTACCAAATCACACTCGACGGTCCACGTGAAATACATAATAAGAGCCGATTACGAGCAGATGGTAAAGGTACTTTTGATCGTATATGGGAAAACTTATTAGCTATCAGAGATAGTAAAGAACCAGTTTCAATCAAACTTCGTGTTCATTATGATTCTGAAACTCTGACACAATTAGATCCATTAATTGAAGATGTTCGTCACGAGTTTTTACACGATACTCGTTTCTCTATTCTCTTCAAGTCAATCGAACGATTAGGTGGGCCCAACGATGCTAATATTAAAATTATGTCGCTTAAAGAAAAGAATGTGGCACTCAAAATGCTCAAACATAAATTGTATGGCAATGATTTTATTGACCATGAAGAGACATTTTCAGTTTGCTATGCTTCACAACCTAACTCCCTGATTATTCGTGCTGATGGTACAATAGGTAAATGTACCGTTGCATTGAACGATCCACGTAATCATATAGGTTTATTACGCTCAGATGGTACTCTTGAATTAAATTCGAAACGTTTAACTCCTTGGATACAGGGTCTTGCCACTTTTGACCATGCCACTTTAAGTTGTCCATTAAGTGCCCTAGGCATTGAATAAAGTATCCCTATTTTGAGAATGCTAAGTAGTGTAAAATTTTTTACTAGGAGGAATGAATAATGAATGAAAAACTTTTTGGAGTTAACTTCTCACCCGAAGAAATAAGCATTGATGAAACAGGGAAAGTAATAATCAATAATCCTAACCTAGCTAAAGCTATCAAGAGCTCATCAGCTACAAATACGGATGTTACAGCTCGGCGAAGAAGGGAAGTTAACATCAATTGTTACGGCTGTCCTGGTGATTCAACGCCTTATTAGAGGAAGGAAGACCAGGACCTATATAAATCTTGGGTGGGTCAATAAATTTATTTCCTAAAAATCGTCGTTTTTGGACTCTAAACGACGATTTTTAAATTATGTTTAAGGAAGGATTTATGTAGGTCGCGTTTATAAGCGGCTTTTTGTATTTGGAGGGAAATACTATAGCCATAGAAGGTACTGCCTGTGGAGTTAAAGTAAAGTCGAGACGTTTATTAAAATGTTGCGATGCTTTTCCCATTTTTGATTAAAGAATACTAAGTGAGTTTTAATCAAATTTTTTATAAAATAGAATGCTCAATCAAAAAAAAAAAACGAATTCATTTTGATAGAACTTTTTTCAAAACGGATTCATTTTTATTTGCTATAGAATAAGAATTTTTTTAACCAATCTTTATTTCACAGTTACATATAAAAGGGGCCATTTACAATATAGTAGCCATGTCTAACGACACGAGGCATAGGACGACAATCTAAAGGTGGGTACTGAAGAAATGAATCGACACCATGTATCATCCAATCACAAGTTGGCCTGCTCCACCAAGTTTTATCATCACCAGGTGTATATCGGCCAACATGAAGATGCGGCCCTGTAGTATAACCAGAATTATCTACAAAACCGATTAATTGACCTCGTTGAACGGAGTCTCCTATCTTTAGGTATTGCCTATTCCAACGCCATGGACGACCCCCGGGACCAACTCTGGGATCAACCCTGAGATCAATCTTGGTAGCTCGAGCCATGTGATTGTACTCTGTGAAAAACCCATCTTGACCTCGGATCACAACATTATTTGCATACTGTGGGCAGTCTGGAGTTGGACAATGGGGTCTGTTTGTTCTTATATCAACTATTGCACCTGATTCCATAGCATAAACTGGTGTGCCAAATGTAATGCCTGGAAACACTAAGTCTTTTGAACCTGGATGTCCTGGATTGCAGCCAAGCGAGATGGTGACTTTTTCAGTCGTTTTAAATGGATGTGTGCAGTATATTTTCATAAGTTTATCTCTCCTCTAATAAATGATGTTTTCAGTATATTTGACATTATTTTGTCCTGCTTGTGGGCTATTGTGGATTTTATATAAAATCACAATGTTTATAAAAAAGAAATGATGTATGTTTGAAAAGAGCCACAGGGTAGGGTTCTTTATGATATTTATTGCTCGCTATTTTGTTTCTTTGATACCATTCACTATAAAGTTCCTGGCATAATCCTTTTGTTTTGCTAGGATGCTCTTCTTCGTTGTCATGCAAGCAGACATTAGCAAGTACTTTCTTTAGCTATCTCCATCAGGTGAGGTAATCTCAGAAAGTTTTTCCACATCTGTTTTCTCAGACTCAAGTATGTCAGAAACTTCTGCCACCAAAGAAGAGAAGCGCTTTTTAGATCTAAAAAGTTTTTTATGGTTCTTTTTCATTTTTGAATTCTCGCACTTAATTCATCAAAAATCCTCTGCATATTAGCAACTGTTTCTGTTTCCCATTCTGACAACCATGCGAGAGTTCGTTTCTCACTTTCTGTTAACGTCACGGCCTAACGTATCCTGGATGGCAATGAAGCGACGTGTATACTCCTCAAGTGTTTCAGGCTTCAAACGAGGGTTTTTGTCTATAAAATACTTTTTCACATCGAATATATTTTAATTCACGTTTTTCTGGTGTTCGCAATAGCCAACCTGATAAGCATTTTTCATCAAAACCTCTGTTTTCTCGCTAAAGGATTCGACAAAGCCGAAACGTAATAACGTAATAACGGAAGCGAGGCGAGGATAGTTGATAAAAAGTCGGTTGAAAGTGATTTTGGCCGAGTGAAACATACAACAGCAAGATTTACTTAGGCTGATGAAAAAAACAGTTTCTCACGGCGCTATGAGCAAGATAGTAAATGGGACAATCCCTAATCTGGAAACAGCAGCGGATATAGCGCAAGCCTTAAACGTACATATAGACGATATTTGGTTCCTGGAATGAAGATTTTTTATTTGGACAAGCAATATGAAAGGAATATACTGTACCATCAAGATTAAGGAGCTGGTGGGAATGTGGATCGTTCACCAACGGATGGCAGAGCTTTGGTTCATCAATAAGACAAGGGAGCTTACCGACTCGGAAATGACAGAAATGAGCCATTGTCTGAGTGCAAACGCTCAAAGAGCTTGGGAGATTCAAAACTCAAAAACCTATCTTTGATTGCCAGTATGACGAACGACACGGACTGACAGCACGAACTATGTTCAAGGATAGAGAAGATAGAGGGGTGAACAAGAAAGTCACCCCTCTAGATAGGAACTGACAGCTTTGACAGTAAAATTGACAGCGCACTAAAATAAAACCGTTCATTTGACCTCTATTATAATGAAGAAACACCGCAGTAAAATACTAACGGTGCGCTAAAAAACACTACTATAATGACCATAAATAAAAATGGAAGTATAATTCCAGACATGAAGTTAAATAGTCGGAAATCCTTGCACAGTAAGGGGTTTCGGCTTTTTGTTTTGAAAAAGGCATTTTAACATCTTCACTATAAATAAAAAAGCAAGTAGTGGATGATACTACAAAGAAATGGAAGAGTCTAAAACCAGTTTTAATGTAGGGAGTAAGTATTACGTATGAATTCCTGTAAGCAGAGAGTAATCATGACCGCGAAAACGCACGAGCTATTTTCGGATGGTGGAGGGGATATCTTACTAGATAAAATTAAAATCCAAAATAATAGGTATAAATTGTAAATTGACTGTTATAATTGTAGTAACCTGACTCTACCATTAGGTCGCTGTCGACATATAATTCTATATTATTATATTCAGAAAATTTATATAATGTAAATATATTACAAAAATAACTTTCGTCAACTAATCTGGTCAGACTCTAAGTAATATACTTATTTTACATGAAATGGAAGTTGTATTAAAAAAAGAAGGTGCCTTATCCTTTTTGAAATCCTTTATAAATAATGAAGGGAGCTGAACAAGGATAGAATGTAACGGCTTGAGGGATTCAATAAGGAGGAGAGAGGGGTTACTGATGGCTCAGAATGATCATGAAACACAAAGCGATTTACCCAGTAAGCTAGCCAAGCCGGCAAGACGAGCACTCGAAGCGGCAGGGTATTTGCGGCTGGAACAATTTACTCTACTAAGTGAAGCCGAGGTAATGAAGTTACATGGTATGGGTCCAAAAGCAATGGATCAGATCCGTCGTGCTTTAGCTGACAGGGGATTAACATTTGCCAAAGAGATTTGAGCTGTGGATACATTTGGATTCGATTCTAAAAATAGGGTCATTGTACGGCTATCAAGCTGGGCTTAAAAGATTTTTAATGCAACAAGCAAGGAAGACTGTGGAGCTTGTCGGTATGAAATGAACAGTGTTAGCTGAAAAATTGGATGTTGCTAGTTTAAGAAAAATAGCTTATTTTCCCTTTTATAAGTATAAAAGCAAGTGCTTGAATGCATTTGAAAACATAAAACCTAAGCCTACTTATGCTCATTCATTAGTGGGCCTAGGTCATTTTGCAGAATGCTATAAAAGCTATAGGATTCAAAAGCTATAGGTTTTGCTGCAGCCTCAGATCAGTTGATCACATATTTTTAGTATGGGCCATATTCGCGCAAAAACAATTGCGGATACTCTGTGACGATTCCGTCAGTATCTACTTTGATATTTTCTGTAAAACTGCCACTTTGATAAGTAAAAATCGATTCAGTAGTTTTTTTTTCCATCAGAGTGTAGGTCTGTTTTACCTGACGATAACATAAATTGGGTACGGATATGTAAACGACAGAGATTTCCTGTTGAGTAGAGAGAGTATACTCTAAGCGGTTTATAGGGAGTGTGTTCGTAAATGGAGTACAGGATATGTCGATATCAATACATCCTGCTATAGCGGAGATGAACTTTCCTTGGGCATCTCGCCATTCCCCCCTCCCATTAGAGGTCAGTATTAGGGATTGTTCTTTGCCGATACCTTGTATTATTACTTTGCGGACAATCCAATTCGTGTCTAGAATAATTTGATATTGCACACGAAAAATTGCTCCCTCGTCTGTCTTTCCAATTACTAAGCTGTCAACCGTTATCATGTGATCGTCTTTTACTAATTGTAAATGTTCATAGCCACTTCCGATGCTCGGTCTCCAAAAAATATCTGTTGCTGTTGCCATTGCCATAATACGTCCCCCTATGAACTGATTCACTACCTTTTCCTATAAGAATACAAATAAAACGAGCAAATTGTAGAGAATGGTACTTTAGTCTAAGTTGTCTAGCTATTTAGAATTGTAACACTAAAAAGATGGTATTGAAAAATCTTAAGTCTATTTTCTTTTTTATCTATTAATATTCAAGTTTATTCGAAATCCTATACTGTAAAAAGCTAATATGTCAGGATGTGATCGAGTGGAAAACGAATATATATAATAGACAAATCAATAAAAAGTCTGCTATAATCCAAACAAATAATTATATTGTTTGTTTTATGGATGCACTATTCATAAGCAATAGTTATAGCTGATTTCCAAGGGCATTCTGTAGAAAAAACGGAATTGGGAGTAGAACAGTCTTTATTTTGGGAGGGAAGCAAATGGCAAAAGCACTGTACATCAGTATGCTGGGAGAAGGTCATGTAAATCCAACGTTAGGGCTAGTAACTGATTTAGTAAAGCGCGGGGAACATATTGTCTATTATTCGTCCAATAAATTCCAAGAGAAAATTGAACAAACAGGAGCCGTTTTTCGGCCTGTGGATCAAAGAGCACAAGAAATACTTGAAGAAATCAATTATCTTCTGGATTCACAGCCGGTGGAATTTTTCCTGCAATTTTTAGAGGCCATGGAAATGATAACGGATACCATACAAAACGAAATTACTAATGAGACATATGACTATATCTTATACGATGCACAAACGATGGTAGGTACCTGGATTGCTCACCAATGTAAGTTATTATCCATTGCTACTTGGACTACATTTGCATTTTCAAATGATCCTCATGAAAATATGACACTAACAGACTCAGATGATGATAAAGGGAAGCTGGAGAGGCTGGCTACGCTTCAAAATTTTTTACAATTGGAAAAAATACAAGAACGTAAAAAGCAATTAGAAAGCAAATATAAAGTTCTATTTCCGGGATTTTTTTTATCGAATCCTGGACCAGTTGATTTAAATATTGTGTTCACTTCTTCTTATTTCCAGAGAAATAGTGAGCAGTTTAATGACAACTACATTTTTGTAGGTCCTTCAATACCGGATCGTAGTCAACTCGGTGATTTTCCCATTGATGAGTTAAAAGGAAAACAAGTCATCTTCATCTCTATGGGAACGGTCGTAAACCAACAGCTAGAGCTTTATCAAAAATGCTTTACGGCTTTAAAAGATATAGATGGGAAGGTAGTACTTAGCATTGGGAAGAATATAACAATGGAAGAATTAGGGGATATACCGGATAACTTTATTGTACGCCATTATGTCCCTCAAATAGACGTATTACGTCACACAAATGTGTTTATTAGCCATTGCGGTATGAACAGCATAAGTGAATCGCTTTATTTTGAAGTACCGTTAGTCATGCTTCCCATTGTGAATGATCAACCTATGATAGCACAACGGGTGAAGGAGCTTGGAGCAGGGGTTTTGTTAGATTTTGAAAATCTATCATCAGGGGATATTAAACAAGCTGTGCACGAGGTTTTGCAAAATCCGATTTATCAGGAAAAGGCAAAAAAAATCAGTCAATCATTTCATAAGTCTGGAGGGCGTGAGAGAGCAGCGGATGAGGTGTTAAAATTTACTCGTACCATGACAAAAAGGTAGTTTATTTGTAACCGGTGTGGAATGGAATTTGGGCAGGATGAATGTGCATCCAGGCCAACAGGCTATATCTAAGCCATTTAATCAGCAGTCTGATCAGTATGTCTTATTCGATACAGATTTAGAAGATTTATTAATCAGACTTATACAGATCATTTTAATGGCATGCAAGCATTGGAAGCGACAGGAGTGGTTAGGGGTGAATAAATGTAGAAGTCATGCGGGTAGTCTAATCATTTCTTCTTAAAGAGGCATAAAATATATGGCCTGTGGGAACAGGGGTACAGTATGAACGACCTGTCAAGATTTCGTTGATGGGTCGTTGTTTTTAGGATAAGAAGGTAACCTGGGAAAGGAACAATAAAAGCGGTGCCGAGGTATGTAAAATGCTAACTGAAAGGGTTTAACTAAATCTTGGAATGTTGACATAATCCCAAAGCAAACGGACTTGACGTTTTTGTTTTCCGTATTGTTAATGATGTTATTTTATATATATGAAAAAGACGCTTATAGCTGTCATATTGTACATTTCCTAGAATATGACATAGCGTTTTTCAATTTTAATGAAGGAGTACAAACAAGCATCACATGTGATATACTGTCCTTTTTGCATCATGGTAAAAAGAAGGAATGGTTCTGTATATAAAGGAGTGACTTGTATGAGAAAAGCAAGAGGTTATATTTTGATGGTAGCAGCAATGCTTCATTGTACTACGTTCGGTGCAAATTCCGTCTTAGCGGAATCTACCAAGAAGGTTGATGTATTTATCGACACCCAACTGCTTAGAAGTGCCGGAGAAGTCATCAAAGGAACTACATTTGTAACATTAGATACGCTACGCAACGATTTCCGATTTCATGTCTACTACGAGCCCCAAACAAAACGTATTTCAATCTTCTCCTCAAAAAAGGAAATAGTAATGAAGGTAGATGAAAATGCCTATCTCGTAAATGGACATAAGCTATTTATGGAGGAAACCCCACGAATTAAAGACTCTTCCATATTGGTACCATTGCGGATTATTTGTGAAAGCATGGGTTTTTCTGTTTCACAGGATTCCTTTACGAAAGCTGTACGTACTCATTCTGTATCCGAAAACAACCTACAATTCGAGAATAAAGAACTGAAAATTAACAGAAATAATACAAACGTATCGATACAATATCCGCAATTAAAATGGCTTTCCTCAAATGTAGAAATTCAACGGAAAATAAACGATCAGCTAGAAAAAGTTGCACTTGAAACCTTTGAAATGGGTTCTCAAGCTTCAATGGAGATCAGAGAGGGTGAAAATCCTTATGATTACTTGCTTAATTACGAGATTACCTATAATCAAAACGGATTAATTAGCGTCGTTTTTGATCAGTATACGTATACGGGTGGAGCACACGGAATGGTTGATCGGGTTGCTTACACAATCGATATCAAAACAGGTAACATTCTTTCGCTGCAAGACCTTCTCAAAGAAAACTCTGCTTATAAAGCAGAGATTTCACAACAAATAAAGAAACAATTTCAACAAAAATACGGGTATTTATTAACACCGTTCGAAACCATTAGCGATGAACAAGCGTTTTATGTAAAAGGAGATTCCGTAATCATTTATTTTGGCTTATATGAATATACTCCTTACGCTGCGGGGATCCCTGAATTTGCTCTCCCGCTTTCTTCCCTTTTAAAAGGATCAATGATCTCAAAATAGCAGATATTTGCCCTATCTTACAAAAATGTAATATTGATGAAAGGATATTCAATGTTACATTGGCGAAAACTCCCTTATACTGAGCCCATGAGAATTCGTATAGAGGAGAATGAAAATGAAGAAGGCAATTATTGGGATTTTAGTTTTTTTGATCGTTTTAGGCGGTTTATATTATCTTTTTGAAGACAATCGATTCAAAAAAATAGGTGCAGACCTTTATTATGTCCAAATCGTTGGAGAAGGTAAACAAGTGTCAAATACAGACTCGTACGAATATACGTTAACTGGATATGATCAGGATGGAATGGAAAAGACGATTACATTTATCGGTCTTAAACAATTGCGTCAAAAGGCGTATCTTAAAGTGTATGTGAAGCCTGATGAAGTAGTTTCCTATACTGAGGTACAAATATCGGAGATTCCTGCTAAGGCAAGCGAAAAATTAAATAAAGGCTTAGAGAGTAAATAGATGATAAAAACACTCCTGTCATGGATGATTGGCTGTACTTGCCATCAAATATGAAAGGGGTGTTTTTTATAAGGATTTGACTCATGTGAAACAGGCTAGCTTTTCCATCAATGCATGAATTCGGTAAGGCTAACCCATACTACAACTAGCATAAAGGAGGTCGTTAGCCAGATGGATTCTAAAGATTATTTGCGTAAGCCCCCATTTACAATGAATAGAATCAATAATGAGGAGAGTCCGCAAACACCCCAACTACAACCCAACCGATCAAGATCACAAGAGCAGCCAGAAACGACAGCACCGCAGCAGGAACCTTCAGAGGAGGCTAAAAAGCGCCTATTAGAAAATATTACTCAGCTTGGCCAGACTAACATACCTCAGTTGGAAAGCAATATTTACTGCCTGACAATCATCGGCCAAATAGAGGGGCATATTCAATTACCACCTCAAAATAAAACAACGAAATACGAGCATATCATCCCTCAATTGGTGGCAGCAGAACAAAACCAAAAGGTTGAAGGTGTTATGGTTATCTTAAATACGGTGGGTGGCGATGTTGAAGCAGGCCTTGCTTTAGCCGAAATGATTTCATCCTTATCGAAGCCTGTTGTTACCCTCGTACTTGGCGGGGGGCATTCTATCGGCGTGCCAATATCTGTTGCAGGTGATTACTCCTTTATTGCTGAGACAGCGACAATGACAATCCATCCCATTCGCTTAACCGGGCTTGTTATTGGTGTACCGCAAACCTTTGAGTATCTGGATAAAATGCAGGATAGAGTGGTTTCATTTGTTGCTCGTAATTCTGATATTACAGAGGAGAAATTCCGTGATCTCATGCTACGCACAGGTGAATTAACCCGAGATATTGGAACGAATGTAATTGGCTCTGATGCGGTTAAGTATGGCTTAATTAATGAAGTAGGCGGACTTGGTAAAGCGTTAAAGAAACTAAATGAGCTTATTGAAGAGAGACGTAATAAAGAAGGTGTCCTTCAATGATTATTTACTCTGCTATGCCAATGGAGCTCATATTTGCTAACCAGGAGCAGGTGGAAAAGCAGCAAATCCAGGAGATCCAAATGGGAGCTGCGGTCATGCTGGTAGAACCTATTAATTCCTATGAAGGAAAAATTGTACGACTGATTAGTCCCAATCCACATGACTATGTCAATCCAGCCTATGCACCTGGGCAAACAGTTAAATTTCGTCCCTCATTTGATTAATAAAGGAATTTTGTTAGCAGTTTGTATTTGTAACAATTTCCTGTGGTATACTAATTAAGATAACAAAAACAGCCGGACGCACCAACTCCGGCTGTTTTTGTTCCCTTAAAGCAGGGATTCTCGCTGTCAAAAGGGAATGTTACAAGGGGACTGGAAAAGCAAAAGTAATCATACGTAAAGGAGGCAAGCGTGCCATGAGTAGAAGAAAGAGAAAAACATCCCCATCGGCATGGGCCTCGATCATTAAGCTGGAACTGATTGGTCTTATTATAATCTGTCTCAGTGTGATCGGTCTTTTGGAGAGTGGTTGGTTAGGTCAAAGAGTCCTTTCCTTTTTATTTCGCATGTTTGCAGGATCATGGGATTTTCTGATACCTGTTGCCCTTATTGTGATTTCTGTCTATATGATGTTCGTTCGAAAACTCCCCAGAATGAGTCCAAGAATGTTCGGTTTTTTCATCATTTTCATGGGAATTCTATTATGGGACCATCTGCTGTTATATGAGCTTTTATCCGGTAATGGACGTTTTGATCAAAATATGATTCAGCTCACCTGGGAGAGAATTTTAGAGGATCAGAAGCAGAGAGTGTCGACTGTAAGCGTCGGCGGGGGAATGATCGGAGCTGTTTTATTTACAGTAACCAATGCGTTAATTGGCACAGTTGGAACAGGTCTTGTTGTTGGCCTTTTCTTTTTGATCGGCATCATGTTTATCTTCCAGGTTTCCTATGTTGATCTGTTTAATATCATCCGAGGAAAGCTGTCCGCGGGTTATATGAAAATAAAGCAATCTGTTAAAGAATCCATGCAGCTTTTACAAGAAGAAAAAGAAAAGAAGAAATCTGAGGAAAAGCTCGGAAATGGGTCAAACTTGGAGCATGCCAGTTCGATAGAGGCTCCACCGCCAGTGATTGTAGATAACAGTGTCCCTTGGGAAGAGCAAATAAATAGTGAACCAGCGATGGTCTCGCCCGTGATAAGAGATTTCACAGAGCGAGTAGAGACTCTTCCAGAGCAGGAAACGACAAAGCTGCCAAACAAAACAGAAACATCAGCCAAGATTACGATTAAAACAAAGGCCGATTCTCAAGGAGAAGATTTGCCGGATGTGACGGTAAATTTTCAAACAGAGGATAGTCAGCTTGAAAGTACTTATATAATCCCTGATTTATCCATGCTTTCAAGACCGAAGAACACAGGTCAACAAAAAGACGTAGATCATGCCTCAAATGCAGCTAAGCTAGTGCAAACGCTGAAAAGCTTTGGTGTGAGCGCTATTGTCTCTGAAATCCATCGCGGTCCAGCCGTAACACGTTATGAGGTACAGCCTGCTACAGGGGTAAAAGTAAGCCGTATCGTAAGTTTAACCGATGACTTAGCCTTAGCCTTAGCAGCAAAAGACATTCGAATTGAGGCTCCTATACCCGGCAAATCTGCTATAGGCATTGAGGTTCCAAATAGTGAGATTTCTTTGGTGACACTGCGAGAAGTTTTAGAAAGTCCACAATGCAAAGATTCAGAAGCCAAATTAACTGTAGCTTTAGGACGCGATATTTCTGGAGAGCCAATTTTGGCAGATTTAGCAAAAATGCCCCATTTATTGGTGGCTGGAGCTACAGGAAGTGGTAAATCAGTATGTGTTAATGGGATTATTATGAGTATTTTATTGCGCGCAAAACCGAACGAAGTGAAATTAATGATGATAGATCCGAAAATGGTAGAACTTAATGTTTATAATGGTATACCACATTTGCTGGCGCCTGTTGTAACTGATCCAAAACGTGCTTCTGTAGCTTTGAAAAAAGTAGTGGCAGAAATGGAAAGACGTTACAATTTGTTCTCCAAATCGAATTGTCGCAACATAGAAATGTACAATCAGATGGTGAAAACCGCAGAACAAGGGCAATATACAGCTCCCCTGCCTTATATCGTTGTGATAGTGGACGAGCTGGCCGATTTAATGATGGTAGCTCCAGGAGAGGTAGAAGATGCCATTTGCCGACTAGCTCAGATGGCTCGCGCAGCTGGAATTCATCTTTTAATTGCGACTCAGCGTCCTTCTGTTGACGTTATTACGGGTGTGATAAAGGCGAACATTCCATCGCGAATTGCCTTCGGAGTTTCGTCTATGGCCGATTCTCGAACAATTTTAGATATGGGAGGCGCAGAAAAATTACTTGGGCGGGGAGACATGCTTTTCTTACCTATGGGAGCCTCCAAACCAACCCGTGTACAAGGGGCTTTTGTTGCAGATAAGGAAGTAGAAGATGTGGTATCCTTTGTGAAGGAACAGCAGGAAGCAAAATACAGCGAAGAAATGATTCCCGAGGAAATAAGCGAGGAGCCACAAATGGTCATGGACGATGAAATGTATGATCAGGCCGTTCAGGTTGTGGCAGAAGCTCAGACCGCATCAGCCTCTCTATTGCAACGAAGACTGCGTGTTGGCTATACGAGGGCTGCTCGGCTCATAGATATGATGGAGGCCCAAGGAGTTGTTGGTCCGTACGAAGGGAGTAAACCACGCGAGGTACGAATTCCAAGACCATCAACTGAATCACAAATCTCATAAAAGGTTTTTATGTTAAAGATTAAGAAAACTAACATATTCCGAATGATAGAATAAAAAATTCGCTTGCATATCGCTTCTTACATGGGGTAAAATTTCTACGGGCTGGCGAAAATATTGGATTCATGTCGAAAATGGGTGTTTTTTCCTTAATAGGAATTGGTAGAGAACAAAATAAAAAAGTTATCGTTTTTTATTTATGAAGTGCCTCTCCAAGCTCCTGAATAATCACCCAATTTGATCGTCTGATATTTTCTTGTCTACATAAAAACTGATAATTGGGGGTATCACAAGCAATGAAAAAGATCCTATCTGTTCTTTCCGTGGCAACCCTGAGTCTTTCACTGGTGCTAACTGGTTGCGGTAAAGCTCAACCAACTGAGCCTAGTAAAGAAAGCGCTTCTCCAGCGGCAGAAAAGAAACTTTCTGCAAAGGTTGGTATGGTTACTGACGTTGGCGGTGTTAACGACAACTCCTTTAACCAAAGTGCATGGGAAGCTCTACAGAAACTAAACAAAGACACAGGCATTGAAACAAACTATGCTCAAAGTAATGGCGATGCTGACTACGTACCAAACTTGAACAACTTTGTTAAGGAAAAATGGGATCTGACATGGGGTATTGGTTTCATGATGGCTGAACCAATTAAGAAAATTGCTGATCAAAACCCAGATGCGAAATTAGCGATCATTGACGCGCAGGTTGATGCTCCAAACGTAGCATCCGTATTGTTCAAAGAGCAAGAAGGTGCTTTCTTGGCAGGTGTTGTAGCTGCTGAAATGTCGAAAACCAAAAAGGTTGGTTTCGTAGGCGGTGTTAAAATTCCTGTTATCGAACGTTTTGAAGCTGGTTTCCTTGCTGGTGTAAAAGCAGCTAAGCCTGATGTTGAAATCATTTCGCTCTACACAGGTGCGTTTGACAAACCTGACCAAGGTAAATCTACCGCTGCTGGTATGTATGCGCGTGGCGTAGATATCATCTTCCATGCTTCCGGTGCTACTGGTGACGGTGTATTCAACGAAGCTGCTGATCGTAAGAAAAAAGGCGAAAACGTTTGGGTTATCGGTGTAGACAAAGACCAATCTCTTAACTTTGGTAACGAAATCACTTTAACTTCTATGGTGAAAAAAGTAGACGAGGCTGTTTACAAAGTTTCCAAAGATATGGCTGAAGGCAAATGGGAAGGTGGAAAAGTTGTTAACCTAGGTATCGCTGAAGACGGCGTAGGCTTAGCATCTACTTCTACTATCAATGTGCCGGCTGAAGTTTTGAAAAAAGTTGATGAATTTAAAGCAAAAATTGTAAGTGGCGAAATTAAAGTTCCAGAAAAAGCTGTTAAGTAATTGATCTAGTTATTTTATTTGTTGAAGAAAATAAGCAACAAGGCTAGTTTCATGACTAGCCTTGTTGTTGCCTTGTGCAGAGTTACTTGTGTATTATTACCCAGAAAAACGGGGTGAGTGAAATGAAAGATGTAAAAACTGTAGTAGAAATGCGCGGAATAACGAAGCGCTTTCCAGGAATTATTGCAAATGATAATATTCAACTTAAAGTAAAAAAGGGCGAAATTCACGCGCTCCTAGGTGAAAATGGTGCTGGTAAATCAACTCTAATGAATATTCTATTTGGGTTGTATCAGCCTGATGAGGGTGAGATTTTACTAAATGAAACACCAGTGAAAATCACCAGTCCAAATGTTGCTAACGAATTGGGTATTGGAATGGTTCACCAACACTTTATGCTTGTCGAACCGTTTACCGTTACGGAAAATATTATTCTAGGAAAAGAACCAAAGAATGGTTTGAAGATAGATATCAATTCAGCGGCTAAAAAGGTACAAGCACTATCTGAACAGTATGGGCTCAAGGTTGACCCGCATGCAAAGATTGAAGACATCTCAGTAGGGATGCAACAACGTGTCGAGATTCTTAAAACCTTGTACCGCGGAGCTAATATCCTCATTTTTGACGAACCAACGGCTGTTCTTACACCGCAGGAAATTTCCGAGTTAATAGAGATTATGCGTAATTTGGTTAAAGAAGGAAAAACGATTATCTTAATCACCCATAAGTTAAAAGAGATTATGGCAATTTGTGATAGTGTCACCATTATTCGCCGTGGTAAAACTATCGATTCTTTAGCTATTAAAGATACGAATCCGGATGAATTGGCTTCCAAAATGGTGGGGCGTGACGTAACGTTTGCTGTAGAGAAAAAGCCTGCTAATCCTAAAGCAGCAAGTCTATCTGTGAAAAATGTAACAGCAATGGGTAATCGTGGAGTTAATGCTCTAAATAAAATCAGCTTTGATGTTAAGGCTGGAGAAATTCTTGGAATTGCGGGAGTTGACGGTAACGGTCAGTCTGAATTGATTGAAGTGTTAACGGGGCTGCGTAAGTGTCAGGAAGGCTCAGTAACTTTAAATGGTAAGGACTTAACCAATAAAACTCCGCGTTTTATTTCTGAATCAGGACTATCTAATATACCAGAAGATCGGCATAAGCATGGTTTAGTTCTCGACTTTAGCATGGCTGAAAACATTGTTCTAGAGACTTATTTCCATCCTGAATTTAATAAAAATGGATTCTTGAATTATGATGCGATTAACAAACATGCCGAAAAACTAATTGAAGAATTCGATGTACGTACGCCGGGGATACATACATTAGCACGCGCTTTGTCAGGGGGTAACCAACAGAAAGCGATTATTGCACGTGAAGTGAACAAAAATCCTGATCTGTTGATTGCAGCTCAGCCGACACGTGGGCTGGATGTAGGTGCGATTGAATTTATTCATAAGCGTCTAATTGAACAACGCGATAAAGGAAAAGCCGTTTTACTCATTTCGTTTGAGCTAGATGAGATCCGCAATGTTTCCGATCGTATCGCTGTTATTTATGAAGGTGAAATCGTTGGTATTGTTGATCCGAAAACAACGAGTGAACAAGAGCTCGGGTTGATGATGTCAGGTGGAAAACGCATTCAAGGAGGCGAACAGGATGAATAGTGTGTTTAAGATTTTTACGAAGGATTCTTTCATCGTTCCTGTTGTTGCGATTCTGCTTGGACTCATCGTCGGGGCGATTGCGATGCTAGCAGGTGGATTTGATCCATTGTTAGCCTATGGTTCTCTGGTTAAGAAAGTATTTGGTGACGCCTATAATTTTGGTGAAACGATACGCCAGATTACCCCTTTGATTTTTAGCGGATTGGCTGTTGCCTTTGCTTTCCGTACAGGACTTTTTAACATCGGAGTAGAGGGTCAATTCATGATGGGTATGGTTACAGCCGTTTACCTTGGTGTAAAGCTGGACTTACCTGCCTATATTCATGCGCCACTAACCATTATTGTTAGTACAATTGTCGGTGGCCTGTGGGCGGCTTTTGCAGGTTGGCTAAAAGCTGCACGCGGTGTCCACGAGGTTATTACTACAATCATGATGAACTGGATTGCTTTGTATATGGTGAACTTTATTCTGGTGACTACATTGGTTCCAGAAGGACAACAGCGTTCTGAAGATATTAAGGAATCAGCGTCTATTGCAATTGACTGGCTGTCTCAAATGTTTGAAAGCGCACGTATGCATTGGGGAACTTTACTTGCTCTTGTTTTAGCCGTCCTTTTCTTTATTGTTCTTTGGAAAACAAAAACGGGCTTTGAGCTTCGCGCGACAGGCTTTAATCCGCATGCAGCTCAATATGCTGGTATGAATGTAAATAATAACGTTATTAAAGCTATGTTTATTTCAGGTTGTATGGCTGGTATGGGCGGAGCCGCTGAAATTCTAGGGGTGTTCCATTATCAAGCGATTATGGCCGCTCAGCCTGGCTATGGTTTTGATGGAATCGCAGTTGCATTAATTGGTGGTAATACTCCAATTGGGGTAGTATTGGGAGCTATTTTATTTGGAATATTGTCCTTTGGAGCAAATGGAATGAAAATGGGTGCAGGCGTACCGGTAGAATTAATTCGTGTGGTAATTGCCTCTGTCATCTTCTTCGTTGCAGCTCATGGTATTGTTAGATTTATTTTAAAACCTGTTTTATCTAAGAAGAATAAGAAGGAGGTGCTGTAAAGATGCAATGGCTAACCATTGGTGGCGATCTCTTACATGACACGATCGTATTTTCCACAGCCCTCATTTTCGCGGCACTTGGCGGTGTTATTTCTGAACGTTCCGGGGTAGTTAACATTGCGCTGGAAGGCCTCATGGTAATGGGAGCTTTCATTGGAGCGGTTGTTACTTACTTTATGGAGCCAGCGCCGTACGCACCTTGGATTGGTTTAATCGCGGCTTGTGTCGGTGGGATTATTTTCTCCCTGCCACATGCAGCAGCTTCAATTACGTTTAAGTCCAATCAAGTAGTAAGTGGTGTTGCTCTTAACTTCTTGGCAACAGGTTTGGCAGTATATCTTACCAAGATCATTTTTGATGGTGCTGGTCAAACCAAAACATTGAGCGTTGTATTTTCCAAATGGGACATTCCTTTTTTAAGTGAAATTCCTTTCCTGGGTCGTGCTTTGTTCCAAGCATATCCTACAAGTTATTTGGCATTTATCACAGTGGCAATCGTTTGGTTCGTACTGTTTAAAACTCAGTTTGGCTTAAGACTTCGCTCTGTTGGGGAACATCCGCGTGCCGCTGATACAGCCGGTATTAATGTATATCGTGTTCGTTACATTGCGGTTATGCTGAGTGGAGCTTTGGCAGCGTTGGGTGGAGCAACTGTTGCTTTAACAACAACATCAAACTTCTCTCACAACACAATTTCTGGTCAAGGCTTTATTGCGCTTGCAGCGATGATTTTTGGTAAATGGCATCCAGTAGGTGCTATGGGAGCAGCTCTGTTCTTCGGATTGGCTCAAGCTGTTAAAACACTTGTGCAAGTATTTGGGCTTACCAAGTACATTCCAGTTGAATTTATCTACATGCTGCCATACGTCTTGACAATCTTGGTACTTGCTGGTCTCGTCGGTAAATCACGTGCTCCAAAAGCAAGTGGTGAACCATATGAAACAGGTTCTCGTTAGGAAACGGTATTTATCTATTTCTAATAAGAATCTACATGTATGTGATAGATAAATATAGCTTAAAACATCAATGGCCACCTTTCCGTTCGGAAGGGTGGTCTTTCTTGTTAGTCTACTTTTTACCAGTAATTATGCATAGATACCCTTTTGTAACCTATGGGATAATGGGACAAGTTTGACTTGGATAAGGAGGATATTTACATGAACAGATTGCGAAGGAGTACGAGCCGATGGTTAGTAAGGAGTCTGGTGGGTACTGCCTTGTTATCGATTTTCTGGATTAACCCTATGCAAGTACAGGCTGCTTCTGTGCCACGTGTTTTCCTTATGGTAGATGGTAAGGGTTTAAAAACAGATGTAGAACCACAAATTGTGAATAACCGTATGCTGGTACCGATTCGAGCCGTTTCAGAAGCTACTAAGGCACAGGTCACTTATCAGGCATCAACTAAGCAAGTATTTATTAAGACAAAAACAAACGAATTCACTTATAGGGTGAATCAAAAAACAGCTTGGGGGAATGGAAAAAAGTATAAGCTGGATGTTTCTCCCATAGTAAAGGAAGGCCGTATATTAGTTCCCTTACGTTCGATAAGCGAATTACTAGGCTATCAGGTAAATTATAATGAACAATCAAAGGTAGCGATGGTAGCTACTAAAACCACTCCAGCAACTTATACGGTACAGGCCGGGGACTCGTTATGGTCAATTAGTCAAAAATTTGGTGTGCCCATTTCGTCGATAAAGAATGCTTCTCATCTGACAAAGGAAGAGATACGCGAGGGAATGAAGCTGAGCATTCCAGTGATTAGTATGTATAAACAGACATGGAAACTATTAGATAAAAAATCTAAGCAGCAATATCTAGGGAACATTGATCAAGCTTTAGCCCCTAAGCAAAGTGTCTTCCCCTTGCAAAAGGGGACATGGTATGAACAGGTTTACAATACATACGGGGATGAACGAACATGGGGCGCAGATGCTCAAGGCAGAAATCATGAAGGCATTGATATAATGGCTTTTCATGGAGTCCCTGTCTTTTCATCAACGAACGGAGTCATTAATCGCTTAGGGTGGAATAACATGGGGGGATGGAGAGTTAATATAACACATTCCTCTGGTAAGTATCGGGTGTACTATGCCCATTTGAGCGCTTTTGCTCCTGGAATAAAGGTGGGCAGTCATGTTAAAGCAGGTCAGTTAATTGGCTTTGTAGGAGATACGGGGTACGGACCGCTGGAAACGGCAGGTATGTTTTCTCCTCACCTGCATTTTGGCCTGTACAGCAATCAGACAGGTAAAGCTGTTAATCCTTATTTTTTCCTTAAATATCTGGAAACGATCGAAATCGAATCAACTAAGTAAAAAGGATTTATATATCCATACTTATATCCTAAACAGGGAGTGGGTACACTACTTTGAGATAAAAGGCATAAGGGGTGTATCAAAATGTGGGAATGTCCATACTGTGGTTTTGCAAATGGTCATGTGTTTTTGGACAATCAATTACATGGCATTCTCTGCCTAAATCCAGACTGTGGTCGCTTTGACTCCAGCGATACGAGTGTGGAGATGCTTAATGATTGGGATACAAGTGATTTTTAAGGAAGGTCATTTCAGAAAAAGGCTGTTGAGTTTTTTGCTCATCAGTCTTTTTTTGTTGGATTGGGCTACGATGTATAAGAGTACAGTTGTGTGGCATACATTTGATGTAATCATTTTGCTGAAAGCTACCTATTTTGGGTAAAATAAAAAATAGGTACGTAAATAAGGAGGGAGACGAATCATATGGCTGAAAAGGCACAAGAGATTGCCTTTACGAAATCTCAGGTAAATGGCATGAATCTACATATTTTACAGACCGAAAAGTTTAAATCAATTACGATGATCGTAAATATTGAACAGGAATTAACTGAGGAAAATGCATCGAAAACCGCTTTGCTTGCCATGGTGTTAAAGCGTGCAACAGCTCGTTTTCCTGAACCTCAAAAGCTTCGTCAGCATCTTGATTATTTGTACGGAGCTATTTTTGACGTTGATGTAGCCAAAAAAGGGGAGCGCCAAGTCCTGCAGCTGTATATGGAGGTTCCAAATGAAAAATATTTAAGCGGAAGCCAATCATTAGTTGAAGACGCTATAGAGTTTGTTGGCGATATTCTTACTCGTCCTTATTTGGTTAACGACCAGTTTGACAGCATGTATGTTGAAGCAGAGAAAAAATCCTTAACGAAAAAAATTGAAAGCATCGTTAATGATAAAATGAGATACGCAAATCAACGGATTACAGAAGAAATGTTTAAAGGTGAACCGTATGCTATTTCAGCATTCAGCACGGTAGATAACGTTACCAAGCTAGATGCCGCTTCACTTACTGCTTATTATCATCAAATCATAACGAATAACCCTGTTGAAATCTTTGTTGTGGGTGATGTTAAGGAGGAGGAGATTACTGCTTTATGTAAGAAGCATCTTCAGCTACCCTCCCAGCATAAAAGTCATCTAAACATTCAGCAGGTCTCTAAGAAGGTTACTGAACAAAAAACAATTGTTGATCGCATGGATGTGAATCAAGCTAAGCTAAACATAGGATGCCGTACCAATATTGTATATAAAGACGACGATTATCCTGCCTTGCTTGTGTACAACGGGATTTTAGGTGGGTTCCCGCATTCCAAGCTCTTTTTAAATGTACGTGAAAAGGCTAGCTTGGCTTATTATGCGGTGTCGCGTTTGGAAAGCCATAAAGGCGTCGTTATGATGATGTCAGGTATTGATGTCAATAATTATGAAAAAGCGGTCGCCATCATAAAGGAACAGATGACGATGATGGAAAATGGCGAGATCAGTCAGGAAGAAATGGATATGACGAAAGCTACCTTGTACAATCAATTTAAAGAATTGCTTGATAGCGGTAGAATGATGGTGGATTTTGCCTATAACGGAGTCATCAGCGGCAGAAACCGTGATTTACAAACCCTGCTGTCTGAGATTGAAAAAGTGAGCGTGCAGGATGTCGTCAATGTGGCTAAAAAAGTTGAACTCGATACGATTTATCTACTACGCGATAAGAAGGGTGGGGAATAGGGTGAAAACAGTAACATTTGATCAGTTAAATGAAACACTCTATCATGAAAAACTGCCAAACGGCTTATCAGTCTATTTGTTGCCAAAGGAAGGCTTTAGCAAGACCTATGCAGTTTTTACAACCCGCTATGGTTCAAATGATAGCCATTTCCGATTAAATAACCAGGAAACCATCAATGTACCTGATGGCATCGCCCATTTTTTGGAGCATAAGCTATTTGAAAAGGAAGATCGTGACGTATTTCAGGATTTTTCCCGTAACGGTGCTTCTTATAATGCATTTACCAGCTTTAACCGGACAGCTTATCTCTTTTCTTCTACGGATAAAGTAGAGGAGAATTTGAAGACCTTGCTGGATTTCGTACAGGAACCCTATTTTTCTGAAGCAAGCGTTGAAAAAGAAAAAGGAATTATTGGTCAAGAGATTCAAATGTACGATGATAATCCGGATTGGAAAGTATATGTTAATTTGTTGAAAGCCATGTATCAAAAGTATCCGGTACGAATCGAGATTGCTGGAACAATTGAAACCATTACACCGATCACAAAAGACATGCTGTATCAATGCTATGAGACCTTTTACCATCCAAGCAATATGGTGTTATTTGTGGTGGGAGGATTTGATAAAGATCAGATTGGCGAATTGATACGTAGTAATCAGCAAGCAAAAAATTTTCCACCAGCCCCGATCATTGAGCGCATTTTCCCAGAGGAACCGTCTGAAGTGGGAGAAAAGCTTGTGGAAGCCCATCTTTCCGTGGCAATCCCTAAAATATACATCGGATTTAAGGAAGCGAAAAACCAATTATTTGGTGAAGAGCTGCTAAAACGTGAACTAACGACAAAGTTGATGCTAGATTTACTGTTTGGAAACAGCTCCAGTTTTTACCAAAGATATTATGACGAGGGACTCCTTACAGAATCCTTTGATTTTGATTACAGCAACGAGACGGATTACGGCTATACGATTCTAGGCGGAGATACCCCTGATCCCGAAAAGCTCGTTAGCGTTATCACACAGGAAATCAAGGAGGCAAAAGCGAGAGGAATTGATGAGGAATCGTTCCAACGGCAAAAACGGAGAAGAATCGGACTTTTCCTGCGATCGCTAAATTCCCTTGAATTTATCGCTAATCAATTTACGAGTTATAAATTTAATGGAATTGATTTGTTTGAAATCGTACCTACTTTAGAAAAAATTACGTTAGAGGATGTACAAAAGCGTATACATGACCATCTCCAAGAAAGTCAGATGGCGGTTTCGATCGTACGTTCACAGGCATAGGCAACCGGGGAAGAGGAGAAATACATGAAAGACAAGCAAGCATGGGCATTGGTTACGGGAGCTTCCGGTGAGATTGGGCAAGCTATTGCCAGGAAGCTAGCAGACGAATCAATCCCACTGTATCTTCATTACAACACACAGAAAGATAAAATAAACGTATTGTTAGCCTATTGTGAAAGCAAAAATGTGCCGGCGATTGCGCTACAGGCAGATTTATCTCAACCTGATGCAGTCGCGGCCATGTTTACTCAAATGCCTGTGAAGCCATTGTATATCGTTAATAATGCTTCGATTGATCATGTAGGTCTCTTGAGCGAGGTGAGCCCAGAATTATTTGATCAATTGGTTCGAGTTAACATGGGCTCTTGCTTTTTTGTAGCACAGCAAGGACTTCCAGCAATGCTACAGGCTAGATTTGGGCGAATTGTTACCATCTCCTCGATATGGGGAGAGACAGGTGCATCGTGTGAGGTTTTATATTCCATGACAAAAGGGGCTATTCTTAGTTTTACAAAGGCATTGGCTAAAGAAGTAGCACGTAACCACATTACAGTCAATGCAGTCTCGCCGGGTGCTATTTCAGGCGGGATGATGGATCGGTTTACCTTGGAAGAAAAAGAGGCTGTATCCGAAGAAATTCCAATGGGACGACTTGGACGACCAGAAGAGGTAGCCGCGGCGGTTTCCTTCTTATTGCAAAAGGAGGCCGGGTATATTACTGGTCAAACCATTTCGGTTAATGGTGGCTGGCATACCTAAAAATGAAAACATGAATGTAAAAGCTCAGTAACTTTTCCTTCTTCTTGTATAAAAATGAGGACTGAAACGCATTCTAATTCTGAGCGGACATGAAAAAGCGTCCGAAGAGTGCTTAAGGAGGGATTGGGATGTCAGTACTTGATAACTTTAGTGATTGGAAAGGTTTTTTATCTGAACGCGTCCAACAAGCTACACAAGCTGGTATGAACTCCGATACCATTCAAAATGTAGCATATCAAATCGGTGGATACCTTGCTGATCAGGTTGATCCGAAAAACGAACAAGAACGTTTACTTAAACAACTATGGGATGCTGGTGATGACGAGCAACGCCGCGCTCTAGCTAGCGTCATGGTTAAGCTTGTAAGCGATGGTAAAATTGAATAGATTTTTCTTTTGAGGAAAAGTAGCTCTTACGTTAGGAACAACGTAAGGGCTGTTTTTTATAGGAAGGAATGTAAGACCGCAGACAGATTAAGATAAGCGAATTTTTTATAAGGGAATAATAAGTTGAACGGCGCATAGAAATGATTATTGATAAACAAAAGAGCAGGCCGTTGATAAAGTGTAGTAAAAGAATTTTTATTGGTATCGTTGGCATGTTTTCTGCATTTTTTCTTTGTCCTTCTACATGCAAATGGTATACTATTGTTGAAAAGCCATCTATCACGGGGAAAGAACAATCAGGATTGTTCTTACAGAAAAAAGGGGATACATGATGCTCACGGAGGAGAAGGAATTTTTTGAGTGGTATTTAGAATATCGCTTAATAAAGGATCGTCCTGGTTTGCTGGGAGACTTAGCTTCTATTCTGGGGATGCTAAACATCAACATTCGTACAATTAATGGTGTTCAAACCAACACGCGAGGAATGTTATTATCCACAGATGACAATGATAAGATTGAAGCCTTACGTAGCCTGTTGTTAAAAGTGAGCAATATTGAAATTAACAAGCTGCGTCCGCCTACCATGCTTGACCGTCTGGCTGTTCGTCACGGACGTTATATCGAACGAGATGCGGAAGATAAGAAAACGTTTCGCTTTATTCGTGACGAATTGGGGATTTTGGTTGATTTTCTAGGAGAGCTATTTAAAAAAGAGGGGCATCAATTAATCGGAATTCGTGGAATGCCTCGGGTAGGTAAAACAGAGTCTATGATCGCAGCCAGTGTATCCTCCAATAAGCGTTGGACGTTTATTTCATCAACTTTATTAAGACAAACAGTTCGTAGTTCCTTGACCGTTGATGAAATGACAGCTAATCATGTATATTTGATTGACGGGATCGTCTCAACCATGCGCTCTACGGAACGTCATCACAGCTTGTTGCGTGAGATTATGGCTTTCCCAGCTACTAAAGTCATTGAACACCCTGATATTTTTGCAAGAGAGACAGAGTACAAGCTGTCTGACTTCCACTACATTATTGAGTTGAGACATCATCCCGATGAAGAGATTACATATGAATTGATCAACACGAGAAGTTTTAATGACTTCGAGATGACGTAAGGAGGCTACATTGTGTCTGAGCTCGGCCAAGTATTGAAGAGAGCAAGAGAAGAAAAAGGAATCTCGCTCAATGATATACAAAAAATGACAAAAATCCAAACCAGATATTTAGAAGCGATTGAGCGGGGAGATTTTCACATGTTGCCCGGCCACTTTTATGCAAGAGCTTTTA
This sequence comes from Brevibacillus laterosporus, assembly GCF_030489605.1. Lineage (GTDB taxonomy): Bacteria > Bacillota > Bacilli > Brevibacillales > Brevibacillaceae > Brevibacillus_B > Brevibacillus_B laterosporus_E. Next base: position 81,078 of record NZ_JAUKFY010000015.1, on the reverse strand, counting down.
TCAAAAGCTATGCGGAAGCGGTAGGATTGGATCCTAATCAGATCGTAGAGCATTACCAGGCCGACTTGCCATCCCAACCGCCGCAAGAAGAGGTGGAACGATTACAAAGACGCCATGTGGTTCAAAGGCGATCACCTTTTCAAACCGGTAGCTGGGTAGCTCCTACATTGTTAACACTATTTATCATCTTAGTTCTTGGCGTTGCTTATATGGCACTAGTGAACCGGGATAGTACACCACCTACTGTTCAAAAGCCTGCTGAAGGTATCATTGATACCACACAAGGCGGAGGAGGGGCTCCTACTCCGAATCAAACACCGGGTCAAGGACAGGTACCGACTACACCGGGAACAGCTACACCGCCAACAACGACAACGCCTCCAGATGTTACGATGCCTGATGTGAATTTACCTGAGACGGATGGTGCTGGGGCTGCGGGTACACTTACTTTTGAATCCCAGCAAGGAAGGTATTACAATTATAAGGTTGGTAATACGGATAAAATCTCAGTGACGATTAAAGCAACCCATGGTGCTTGTTGGGTACAGGTGCGAGATAAAGATCGAGGGAAAAAACTATTTGAATCTACCCTTAAAAAAGGTGAAGAAAAAACGATAGAGGCACAAGATACTGCTTTTCTGCATGTAGGTTATTCACCTGCCCTTGAAATAATAGTTAATCAGGTTCCAATCACAATGAGTGATATTAAAGCGCAAACGGCTAAGTTTAATTTCACTTTGCAAAAAGACGAAGTGCCGGCACAATAATTTTTTATAAGCTCATGGACTCCCGTTTTCACTATCAAAAGTGAGGCGGGAGTTTTTTAGCAGAAGGACTTATTTATAAGCTAAAATGATTGTATCTGCAATCAGAGTTAATCCATATGTGATACAGGCTTTGAACGCTTGAAAACAGTTGATTTTAAGTGCTACTCTTTTTGACTACTCGCCTTTGCTTATATTATACTGGTTAGGTGAATTTGGGCTGGAATATGCAATTGGAGGAAGAGAAATGACCGAAAAGACAACACCCCGTGAAAAGGTTGCCATAGTGACCTTGGGTTGTGAGAAGAACTTGGTCGATTCAGATATGATGGCACATCTGATCGATGAGAAGGGTTATGAGTTAGTTGATAATCCAGATGATGCAACTGTCGTTATCGTGAATACCTGTGGATTCATCGATGCTGCAAAAGAAGAGTCTGTAAACAAGATTTTAGACATGGCCGAGTTAAAAGAGAGCGGAAAATTAAAGTCGTTGGTAGTAGCTGGCTGTTTAACCCAACGCTATAAAGAAGATTTATTAAATGAGATTCCTGAAGTGGATGGTATTGTTGGAACCGGCGATTTTATGTCAATTATTAACGTGATTGAAGACACGCTCATTGGCAAGCGTACAAGCCTGATCGGCAATCCTGTATTTAACTACGAGCAAGTGGTTAAACGTAAGGTAAAAGAAGGAACTTATACAACATATACCAAAATTGCAGAAGGCTGTGACAACAATTGCACATTCTGTAGTATCCCACTCATGCGCGGTAAATTTCGCAGTCGTTCAATCGAATCTATCGTAGAGGAAGCGACATATCTGGCAACGAAAGGCATTGTGGAAATTTCGCTAATCGCCCAGGATTCAACTAACTACGGTATGGATTTATACGGCAAGCTAATGCTGCCTGAGTTATTGAACAGACTGTCTGAAGTGGACGGCATTGAGTGGGTTCGACTACACTATGCATACCCAGGGTTCTTTACAGATGAGTTAATTGAAACATTTGCTAAAAACCCGAAAGTTTGTAAGTATATTGATATGCCTTTGCAACACTCAGAGGACGCCATTCTGAAACGAATGCGCCGTCCGGGACGTCAAACCGATATTCGTAAGCTTGTTGCTAAAATCCGCGCTGAAGTACCGGATGTAGCTTTAAGAACCTCTTTAATTGTTGGGTTTCCAGGGGAAACGGAAGAGGATTTCTTGAAGCTCTGTGATTTTGTGAAAGACATTAAGTTTGATCGTCTAGGTGTGTTTACGTATTCTAATGAAGATGATACTCCTGCGACACGCCTGCCTGATCAGATTGATGAGGATGTCAAAGAAAAACGCGCTAACATATTGATGGAAATTCAACGTGAGATTGCTAACGAGAAGAACGGTCAATACGTGGGTAAGGTATTGGATGTCCTAGTAGAGAGATACGAAGGTAGAAACAACATTTACGTAGGCCGTACCCAATACGATGCTCCAGAAATCGATGGGGAAGTTTTTATTTCAAATTATCAAGGAGAACTAGGTAAGATTGTAAAGGTGAGAATTACCCACTCATACGATTATGATCTAGCTGGGGAGGTTATTTAGTTGAATCTTGCCAACCGCATCACGCTTGCCAGAATTTTTCTGGTTCCTGTCGTCATGTTTTTTCTACTAGTAGAATACAAATTTGGCACGTTTACCATCGGGACTCTAACTATGACGTACAATGAGCTGATAGCGGCTTTGGTATTCATCTTGGCAGCGAGCACAGATGGTCTAGATGGGTACATTGCCCGTAAGCGGAAGATTGTTACGAATTTGGGCAAATTTTTAGATCCACTGGCGGACAAATTGTTGGTATCGGCTTCGCTTATTTCTCTTGTTGAGATGCAACGAATCGAAGCGTGGGTCGTTATAGTGATTATTAGTCGGGAATTTGCAGTGACAGGTCTACGAATGATTGCAGCGGCGGAAGGAAAGGTTATTGCCGCAAGCGCGTGGGGAAAAATTAAGACCTGGGTGCAAATCGTAGCGATTGCTGTCTTAATGATGAATAATTTCCCGTTTGAGTTTGTCGGCATACCTTTTGACAAAATCGCGATTTGGGCAATGGTCCTGATTACCCTTTGGTCGGGGTATGACTATTTTTCCAAGAATCGCAATGTCATTCAATATTCGTAAAAGATTGGGATGAAGAGTGATGAAAGCGGAAATAATCGCGGTTGGAACTGAGTTATTACTTGGACAAATTGCTAATACAAACGCGCAATTTTTATCGCAAAAGCTAGCTGAAGTAGGAATCAATGTTTATTATCACATAACAGTTGGCGATAATTATGAACGAATGCTACAAGTGATAGAACGTGCGAAATCGCGTTCCGATCTCATCATTTTTACCGGGGGGTTGGGCCCTACGCAGGACGATTTGACCAAAGACGTAGTGGCCGACCATCTTGGTCACAAGCTAGTCACGGATGAAAAGGCAATGGCGAACATTCGTGATTTTTTTGAGAGACGCGGTATTGATATGACTGATAATAATCGTAAGCAAGCCCTTGTAATTGAGGGATCGACGGTCTTTGATAATGATCACGGAATGGCACCAGGGATGGGGATTACCCAAGAGGACGTTACATATGTCTTGTTGCCTGGTCCCCCAAGCGAAATGTATCCGATGGTGGAAAATTATGTGATGCCGTTTTTGGCTTCTTTAGGAAATGAGCATCAAATCTTTCATTCTCGTGTCTTTCGCTTTTTTGGTATCGGAGAATCTCTGTTAGAGGCAAAGCTGATAGACTTAATTGAGGAGCAATCCAATCCGACAATTGCCCCTTATGCCAAAGAGTTTGAGGTAACGTTGCGCATTACGGCTCGCGCTGCCTCTGTAAAGGAAGCAGAGAGATTGCTACGTCCTGTTGAAGAGGAGATTCGCAATCGTGTAGGTGAGTTTATATATGCAGTAGGGGAATCTCCGTTGCACCAAGTACTTTATGAGCAGCTACTAGTAAAACAACAGACGATTGCTTTTGCTGAAAGCTGTACAGGGGGAACTGTTTCACAACTGCTTACCTCGGTTCCCGGCGCGTCGCAGGTATATCGAGGAGGAATTGTTTGCTATTCTAATGAAATCAAGCACCAATGGCTGGATGTGCCTCTTGAAGTCTTAGAGACAGAAGGGGCTGTCAGTGAAACAACAGCTCGGCTTTTAGCTGAGAATATTCGCCAAAAGATGGGCACAACCTATGGCGTTTCTGTTACCGGTGTAGCAGGACCTGAGTCTTCCGAGGGAAAACCTGTGGGACTGGTCTATATCGGAATCGCCAGTGAGAAGCAGCCTACTTTGGTAAAAAAGGTGCAAGTTGCGGGACAGCGCAGAGCGATAATTGGGCGTGTTGCCAAGAATGCTCTATATTATGCGCTTCAGCAGCTTCACTGTAATGACTAAAAGAAAGGTGACTATCATGACGATTTTTTCAGATTTAGCTTTACATAAAAATGTGTTGCAAGCTATTCATGATATGGGCTTTGAAGAACCATCACCAATTCAGGCGGCTTGCATTCCTAAAATACTAGAGGGTGGCGACCTGATCGGACAGGCTCAAACAGGTACAGGGAAAACGGCTGCGTTTGGTATCCCGCTGGCTGAGTCCTTGAACCCTACTGTCAACCGTATACAGGCGATTGTTTTGACTCCGACTCGCGAGCTCGCTATACAGGTGGCGGGAGAATTAGTGAGAATATGCAAATACAAAAAAATTCGCACACTCCCTATCTATGGTGGTCAATCAATTAGTCATCAGATTCGTGCGCTTCGACAAGGCGTGCATGTGGTGATTGGTACGCCTGGGCGTGTTTTGGACCATTTGCGCCGCAAGACACTGCATTTGGAAAATGTAAAAATGCTTGTTCTCGATGAAGCAGATGAAATGCTGGACATGGGCTTTATTGAAGATATCGAGACCATTCTTAGCCACATGAAAGCTGAGCGTCAAACCTTGCTTTTCTCAGCAACCATGCCACCTGAAATCAAGCGTTTAGCTCATCGTTATATGAAAAATCCCGAAACTGTGGCAGTCAGCCGTGAAGAAGTTACAGCACCTTCTATTGAACAAGTGTATTATAAGGTTTTCGAACGTAATAAACGGGAGAGCTTATGCCGCATTCTCGATAGCCAGGATGTAGAGCTTGGCATTATTTTCTGTAGAACGAAGCGCGGGGTAGATGAATTGAGTGAAGCCTTACAAGCACGAGGCTATATGGCAGATGGCTTGCATGGCGACCTATCTCAAGCACAGCGCGACAAAGTAATGAAGGCCTTCCGGGAAGGTACCATTGAGTTTTTGATTGCTACAGATGTAGCAGCTCGTGGGATTGATGTAGGCAACGTCTCACATGTTATTAATTACGATATTCCACAGGACCCGGAAAGCTATGTGCATCGAATCGGCCGTACTGGACGTGCTGGGCGTAAGGGAATAGCGATGACACTAGTCACTCCTCGAGAGATGCGTCAGTTAATGGTGATTCAAAAGCAAACGAAAGCATCCTTGGTTACTCGCACTGTGCCTACCTTGGAGGAGATTGCGGAACGCAAACGTACTCAATTACGTGAACAGCTTCGTTCACTGATTGAAAGTGATTCTGCGAATGATATGTATCAAGAAATCGTGAATGAGCTAATGCAGGAGCATGATCCAGCAAAAGTTGCAGCCGCTGCTCTACATCTCGCTTTTCATACTGATCCGAGTGGAAATGATGAAGAAGAAGGGTACAATTTTGGTGAGACGGGTGCAGCAAGAGGAATGGTTCGTTTCTTCTTAAATGTAGGACGAAATGTGAACATGAAACCTCAGGATCTTGTGCGGGAGATTTCCGAATCAGTGGGTATTCCGGGCAAATCAGTAGGACGAATTGATATTTTTGAAAACTTCACCTTTGTAGAAGTTCCAGAAGATGTTGCTCCGTTTGTTTATGAGGCGTTAAGACAGACGCGCATCAACGGTAAACGTATCAATCTAGAGCCTGCTAAACCGCGGACACGTAAATCATAATTAGGCTGTACAGAAGGTTTTTTCACATGGAGGTTAAGTGAAAATGCCTTCTTTTTTCTATATAATCCCTATACGAATATTTGTTCGCAAAAAATACTTGGCAAACCCCTCTGTCTCGATGTATGATACATACATAAGAAAAAGTTGAGTGGAACGAGAAAGGGAGTGTCACTATTGTCAGATCGTCGCGCTGCGCTAGAGAGTGCTTTAAGACAAATAGAAAAACAGTTCGGGAAAGGCTCCATCATGAAGATGGGAGAAATGGCACATTCACAGGTTTCTACTGTTTCAACAGGAGCCTTAGCTCTTGATATCGCACTTGGTGTCGGCGGTTTCCCACGTGGTCGTATTATTGAGATTTATGGACCAGAATCCTCTGGTAAAACAACAGTCGCGCTTCATGCCATTGCAGAAGTACAGAAGCAAGGTGGACAAGCAGCCTTTATTGATGCAGAGCATGCTCTAGACCCTGTTTATGCTGCTAAATTGGGTGTTAACATAGAAGAATTACTTTTATCCCAACCAGACACGGGAGAACAAGCTTTAGAAATTGCGGAAGCTCTTGTACGCTCTGGCGCTGTAGATATTATCGTAGTAGACTCCGTAGCGGCTTTGGTTCCAAAAGCTGAGATTGAAGGAGAAATGGGAGACTCTCACGTTGGTCTACAAGCTCGTTTGATGTCTCAAGCTTTACGTAAGCTTTCTGGAGCTATCAATAAATCAAAAACGATTGCGATCTTTATTAATCAGTTGCGTGAAAAAGTGGGCGTTATGTTTGGAAACCCAGAAACTACTCCTGGTGGTCGAGCTTTGAAATTCTATGCTAGTGTACGTCTTGATGTGCGTAAAGCAGAGGGAATTAAACAAGGCAATGATGTAGTAGGTACAAAGACGAAAATTAAAGTTGTAAAAAATAAAGTAGCTCCTCCGTTCAAAGTAGCCGAAGTCGATATTATGTATGGAGAAGGTATTTCTAAAGAAGGAAGTATTCTGGATATTGGAGCTGAGCTGGACATTGTAGCTAAAAGCGGCGCCTGGTATGCATTTAATGAGGAACGTTTAGGCCAAGGCCGTGAAAATGCAAAACAGTTCTTGAAAGAGAATCCAGCTATTGCAGCTCAGATTGACCAAAAAATTCGAGAATATTACAGCTTGAATCCTAATTCCATCCCAGAGGGAGAAGCGGTTCTCGACCCAGAGCAGGATGAAGAGCCAACTTTTGATTTAGAGTAGAAGAGATGTAAGCCTGTCGTATTCTGTGCGGCAGGCTTTTTATGTGAAGAAAAAGCATTCTCGATTAGAATAGGAGGAAACATGAAAACCTCAGGGGTAATCACGGCCGTTCATAGGGATTCTAAAAGAAAACAAGTGTATTTAATTGATTTAGACTATGAATTTGCATTTGAAGTGCATGAGGAAGTCTTCATTAAGTACCACTTGATGAAAGGAACAGAGATAGATAGTAATTTTTTCGCAGAGGTTTTACGAGCGGATCATGAGAATAAAGCCTATTTGGCTGCTATTAATTATCTAAGCTATCGTCCGCGCAGTTCTAGAGAAGTAGAAAGATATTTAATAGGCAAAGAGTTTTCACTAGAACTGGCGGAACAGGTAGTGGAGAAGTGTACGCGAGAAGGATATGTAAATGATGAACTGTTTGCTAAAAAATGGGTAGAAGAGAGACTGCGTTTGAAACCCCGGGGAGCCTATATGCTCAAGATGGAATTGAAGCAGAAGGGAATTGCCCCAAGTTTGATAGAGAAAGTATTGGGAAGAATAGAATATGAACAGGAGCTAGATGCAGCGCGTGGTTTGTTACGAGGAAAACTGGCAAGAATAACAACACCCATTGATCAAAAAACAGAGCATAAGCTCTTACAATTTTTATTACGGAAAGGATTTTCACATTCCATTGTTCAACAGCTAAGAAATGAATGGAGAACAAAAAACTGGATGGAGGAAGATGGCGAGTAGTGAGGGCGTATACTGTATAATCCTTCCCTAACGAAGCAATCCTACTCCCCGCAAGGTCTACTCCTTGACAAGGCTTGTTCGCAAATAATAAAATAGGTTTGTATTACTTGGTGTTTGATAACTTTTTGCGATTAGCAATCCATAACTGAACATCCATGAGACCTATGTCTATCATGATTGCAGTCGACCGAGTCGCATCGGTCTTGTTTTTTAGGCTATGGATGCCAAATGTTTCCTTCTTCGCTCTTACTTGTTTTTGATTTTGTGTACGAGATACGAAGATGATAGGAATCACCAAGAAAAAAATATTTGTATGAGAAATGTAAAAGTCATAGACAAAGGAGGTGTAAGAGAACACGTATGGATCTATCTAACCCACTATTGTTAGTTTTGCTATTGTTGGTAGCACTAGCAATTGGTTTTGGGGTCGGATACTTCTTACGTAAATCCATTGCAGAAGCCAAAATTTCAAGCGCAGAAGAGGCGGCGAAGCAAATCGTCGAAGAAGCGAAACGCGATGCGGAGGCAGTGAAAAAGGAAAAAGTCTTAGAAGCCAAAGATGAAGTGTTTAAGCTGCGTACAGATGCTGATCACGAAATCAAAGAGCGTCGTAACGAAATTCAGCGTCAAGAGAGACGTATCCTTCAAAAAGAGGAGTCTCTTGACCGAAAGCTGGACCAATTGGAACGTAAAGAAGTAGAACAAAGCGACCGTGAAAAATCAATTACTGAGTTGCAAGCCAAGGTTGAGCAATTATATAAAGATCAGGTTGCTGAACTCGAACGCATTTCAGGACTAACTCAAGAAGAAGCAAAAACAATTATTCTAACAAACGTAGAAAACGAAGTGCGCCATGACATGGCAATTATGATCAAGGATATTGAAACGCAAGCAAAAGAGGACGCTGATAAAAAAGCTCGTGAGATTATCACAACAGCAATCCAACGCTGCGCGGCTGATCATGTGGCAGAGACGACCGTTTCAGTTGTTACTCTTCCCAATGATGAAATGAAAGGTCGAATTATCGGTCGAGAAGGTCGTAACATTCGAGCACTAGAGACACTAACTGGTATTGATCTTATTATTGATGATACTCCTGAGGCAGTTATTCTTTCAGGCTTTGACCCGATTCGACGTGAAATTGCTAAAACGGCCCTCGATAAGCTGGTGGCAGACGGACGTATTCACCCAGCTCGTATTGAGGAAATGGTAGAGAAATCAAGACGTGAAGTAGATGAACGTATTCGTGAGTACGGGGAACAAGCAACATTTGAGACAGATGTACACGGATTACATCCTGATTTAATAAAAATTTTAGGACGTTTGCGCTATCGTACAAGTTACGGACAAAATGTCTTGAAGCATTCAATGGAAGTGGCTCATCTTGCCGGCCTAATGGCTGCGGAATTAAAAGAAGACGTGAAACTGGCAAAAAGATCAGGTTTGCTGCATGATATCGGTAAAGCAATTGATCATGAGGTAGAAGGTTCTCACGTAGAGATTGGTGTGGAACTAGCGAAGAAATACAATGAGCACCCTGTTGTTATCAACAGTATTGCTTCGCATCATGGTGATACAGAACCTACTTCTGTCATTGCGATGTTAGTAGCTGCAGCTGACGCCCTTTCTGCTGCACGTCCGGGCGCTCGCCGTGAAACCTTGGAAACATATATTAAACGCTTGGAGAAACTGGAGGAGATCTCTGAGTCCTTCGACGGCGTAGAAAAATCATATGCAATCCAAGCAGGCCGAGAAGTACGCGTGATGGTACAGCCAGAAAAAATCGATGATGCTGAGTCAATGAGGCTAGCTCGAGAAATTACGAAACGTATTGAAAATGAGCTGGATTATCCAGGACATATACGCGTAACGGTGATTCGGGAAACCCGCGCTGTTGAATACGCGAAGTAAAAATAAAGTGGCGAGATGCCACTTTATTTTTTTGACGGATAGAAATGTATCTACATTCTCATCTCTATACGTACAACCAAGTCCTGCTGAAGGCAGCGGATTGGTCATCGCCCGTTTTCTTTAGAATGAATAGTAGAGGTGATTAGAATGAAATTATTGTTCATTGGAGATATTGTAGGGTCTCCCGGAAGAGAAATTGTCAAAGAGTATGTACCGCGTCTGAAACGAAAATATGCACCTGATCTGATTGTAGTTAATGGTGAAAATTCGGCACATGGCCGGGGAATTACACGAAAAATTGCTAATGAGCTTTTTCAGGTGGGTGTTCAGGCGATTACGATGGGGAATCATACGTGGGATAATCGAGAAGTTTTTGATTTTATCGATGAGGATTCACGTATTGTTCGCCCAGCAAACTTTCCTGAGGGGACCCCAGGTAGAGGTCTTACCTATGTCCAAACACATGTGGGAGAGGTTGCCATCATTAATGTGCAAGGAAGAACCTTTTTACCACCATTGATGTGTCCATTTGAAACAGCGGAGCGGCTAGTAGAAGAAGCAAGAAAGCGCACCAAATTTATTTTTGTAGATGTGCATGCTGAGGCTACTTCAGAAAAACAGGCACTAGGCTGGTATCTGGATGGGAAAATTAGTGCCATGGTTGGAACACATACACATGTACAAACAGGAGACGAACGAATCTTACCTAATGGGACAGGCTATATTACCGATGCAGGAATGTGCGGTCCAACAGATGGGATTCTGGGTATGGAGCGGAGCGCGGTTATAAAGAAATTCTTAACACAATTACCTGTTAGATTTGAAGTGGCAGAAGGGCCGACACAATTAAACGGTGTTCTCTTTACCCTCGATAATTCCACGGGAAAAACGACAAAGATAGATCGAATTCGAATTGACGCCGCTTGTCCTTTTATGGAATAATACAAGGTAGATTCGAATTTTGCGAATATTAATCGTAAAAGGCAGGAATTTTTAGGGGTTATGCGAATATCATTCTAGAGATAAGAGTTATTTCTATCTGACGGGAGGTACAAAGGATGGACGTATTAAAAGTTTCAGCAAAGTCTAACCCCAACTCTGTTGCTGGTGCTCTTGCAGGCGTACTCCGTGAGCGCGGGGCCGCTGAGATTCAAGCCATTGGAGCGGGGGCGCTCAATCAAGCTGTGAAGGCAGTAGCTATCGCACGTGGGTTCGTAGCGCCTAGTGGTGTCGATTTGATTTGTATCCCAGCCTTTACAGACATCATAATTGATGGAGAAGAACGTACTGCCATAAAATTAATTGTAGAACCCAGATGATAGAGAACTAAACTACCTATTCACCTGTTTGTCCTCTTGGAATAAACAGGTTTTTTATTTGCCGAATAGCAAACAAGCCTGCTAAAGCATAGAGAGTTAAATGCCAAGCCTTTTAGTCGATTGGCTTGGCTTTCTTATCGTTTTTACATATAATGATTTCAAAAATACATCGTAAAAAAGATGTACAAGCAGTCAAATAACAAATAAATAAACATGACTTGCTTTCAGCACGGAAATCAACGAAGATATAAAGAATAGCTAATGAATCAACTTCAACAGAAGGACAAAACCTTCTAAATTTTTAGTAAAAATAGTTGCGACTTTATGGGAACATGTTACAATTACTTCAGAAGATCATTAATATACCGAGTACATTTATTAACACAATGCAACCATCTTAAGTAAAAGTACTTGCAATTTAAATAAGCTAGGTCTAAAATTGGTCTTGCTTATACACAAATTCTTCACAATTTGTCTACTATATTACATAGACAAATAATGATTGAACAGATGTGTGCAGTTCGGATTGAATGATGATTGTAGATTTTCTCACAGTCGCTGAAGGGGTGGAATTTCATGATTAGTCAACTTTCTTGGAAAGTTGGAGGACAACAAGGGGAAGGTATTGAAAGTACGGGTGAAATCTTCTCTATTGCCATGAACCGCATGGGTTATTATCTGTATGGTTACCGTCATTTCTCCTCGCGTATTAAAGGAGGACACACCAATAACAAGATTCGTGTAAGCACGAAGCCTGTTCAGGCCATTTCGGATGTCCTAGATATGTTGGTAGCGTTTGATCAGGAAACGATTGATGTAAATGCTCCAGAGTTACGTGAAGGCGGAGTCATCATAGCAGATGCTAAATTCAACCCAGTGTTGCCAGAAGGAATACAGTCTGTTCGCCTATTAGCTGTTCCACTAACTCAAATTGCTGATGAATTGGGTACTTCTTTAATGAAGAACATGGTGTCGATTGGGGCAACCAGCGCAATTTTGGGTATCCCAGTTGAGGGATACCGAAACATTGTAGAGGACATGTTCTTGCGTAAAGGTGAAAAAGTAGTCGAATTAAACATGAAAGCGATTACTCGGGGAGCACAATTTGTAAATGAATTAACAGGTGGACAACTTCCAGAGTTCCAACTAGAACCGGCAGATGGAAATAAACGTCTTTTCATGATCGGCAATGATGCGATAGCTCTAGGCTGTTTGACGGCTGGAGTCCGCTTTATGCCTGCATACCCAATCACACCAGCGTCTGAGATCATGGAATATCTTATTAAAAAATTACCGAAATTTGGCGGCACAGTTATTCAAACAGAGGATGAGATCGCCGCTATTACGATGGCAATTGGAGCTAGCTACGGTGGTGTGCGTGCCTTGACAGCATCAGCCGGTCCTGGGTTGTCTCTCATGATGGAGGCAATTGGTTTAGCAGGAATGACCGAAATGCCTGTCGTGATTGTAGATACACAACGTGGCGGCCCTTCTACAGGTCTACCTACAAAACAAGAGCAATCAGATGTTAATGCCATGATCAATGGTACGCATGGTGAAATTCCTAAGGTAGTAATGGCACCTACATCGGTTGAAGAGTGCTTCTATGATGCAGTAGAGGCTTTTAATATTGCGGAAGAATATCAAGTCCCTGTTATTTTGATTACGGATTTGGCATTGTCACTCGGTAAGCAAACCGTTGAACCGCTTGATTATAAACGTGTTGAGATTCGTCGAGGAAAGCTGCTTGCGGGTCAGGACCTTCCAGAAACAGAAGCTGGTGCGATGTTCCAGCGTTATCAAGTAACGGAGGATGGTGTATCTCCACGCGTCATTCCAGGACAAAAGTATGGTCTTCACCACGTTACAGGGGTAGAGCATGACCAAACAGGTAAACCATCGGAAAGCCCAACTAACCGCAAGGCGCAAATGGATAAACGTTTACGAAAATTAGACGTGCTTCCTTCTAAATTCCCTACACCGGTTCGCATTAATGGTGAGGGCGTAGAATCTGATGTACTGTTGGTTTCGATCAACTCTGTCGGAGGTACAGTGGAAGAAGCGCGTACACGCTTAGAAGCAGACGGGTTAAAGGTAAATCATGCGCAAATTCGATTGCTGCATCCGTTCCCTGTAGAAGCAATCAAGCCATACGTAGATCAAGCTAAAAAAATTATTGTGGTTGAAAATAACGCGACTGGTCAAATCGCCAACCTGGTGAAATTGAATGTAGGCTGTGCTGATAGATTGGAGAACGTGGTAAAATACGATGGGAATCCGTTCTTGCCGAACGAAATTTATACACAAGTCAAGGGGCTGATAAAAGATGGCGACGTTCAAAGAGTTTCGCAATAGTACCAAGCCAAACTGGTGTCCAGGGTGTGGTGACTTCTCCGTACAAGCTGCGATTCAGCGGGCAGCAGCAAACGTGGGATTAGAACCAGAAAACTTGGCCGTCGTGTCTGGTATTGGTTGTTCAGGACGTATTTCAGGCTATATCAATTGCTACGGCTTCCATGGTGTGCATGGCCGAGCTTTACCAATCGCCCAAGGTCTAAAAATGGCAAACCGTGAATTAACTGTCATTGCATCTGGTGGAGACGGGGATGGTTTCGCTATTGGTATGGGGCATACTGTACATGCGATTCGTCGCAATATGGATATTACGTATATTGTGATGGATAACCAGATTTATGGACTTACTAAAGGTCAAACATCGCCACGCTCTGCGGCAGGTTTTGTGACGAAATCTACTCCTGCTGGTGCGATTGAACAAGCTATTTCTCCTATCGAATTAGCTCTGTCAGCAGGAGCTACTTTTGTGGCTCAGTCTGTATCCAGTGATTTAAAAGGTTTGACAGATGTTATCGAAAAGGGAATACAACATAAAGGCTTCTCGTTAATTAACGTATTTAGCCCCTGTGTAACCTTTAATAAAGTAAACACATATGACTGGTTCAAACAAAATATTGTTCCAGTTGATAGCATTGAAGGCTATGACAAGCACAATAAAATTATGGCAATGTCCCATTCGATGGCGAACAATGGCCTGCTAACAGGTATTATATACCAAAATACAGAGCAACAGCGCTATGAGGACTTGGTTAAAGGATTTGATCAAGAAGCCCTTGTGAAAAAGGATTTGCATCTTGGTGAAGAGCTCTTTAATCAATTACAAGCGGAATTTGCGTAAAGCAAATGCAAGTATAACGATTCTTACCACATAAAAAACATCCCTTCATGTACACTTGGCAGCAAAACGGATTTCTTTTGCTACAATAGTGTTTATGAGGGGATGATTTTTTTTTTTGAGATGGCAGGGAACATTGCAAGATAATACAAACAAGCTGATTCTAGTAACATACAGAATCAGCTTATGCTACCTGCAAATATCAATTCAATCGCTTTGATCGATCCATCATTTGGCGATAAAATAGCATCACCAAAAAGAACACGACAATCTGTCCAAAAAGCGGGTACAATATAGTAAGCAAAGAACTAAATCCTACGAAACTAACCCCATAGCAGATTAGCAGTATGATCAATAGGATTAGTGAAAAATGAACGTTAATATAGCTTTTCACCTGTTCAACTAATCCAAACAGATTGGCAACAAGCGAGGAGAAAACCTCCGCATAAACCAGTAATGCAAAAAGAAAGGTAATCGTTTTGCCTAGTCCAGACAAAATGAAAATAGTAGGCGTATCTACAAATTGAACGTGGGGCATATTGTCCAATAATGATGCATATGCAAGAAAAAGAAGAAAGCCAATGCCCAGACCGCCAACTAAACCTCCGCAAATGATAGTACGCCTAGAGGGGCATTCTCGTCCTATAGGGATTAGGACTGCTTGTGCTAATGCCACGTTAAGCGATACATAATAGATGGGAGATTGGATCCATCCGTCAGCTTCTAGTTCATCAAGAGGCAATCCGGCTACGGAGGCAGTGCTATCCCAAGGCTTCGTGTAGAAGAAGACAAGCAGCGTAAATCCAATAAGGATTGGAACAAAAATACTATTTACCATATGAATAGCACCCATACCTCTAGCTGTTACCAGGAAAATAAATATCATACTTGCCCAAATCCCAAGCTGAGCTGGTAAATGGAACGATTCTTTAAAAAGGGAACCAGTAAAAGCAAGCATGACGGAAGTTGTCCCAATGAGAACTAGAAGTAACGTTGTATTAAAAAAAGTGCCGATCGTTTTGCCAAATAGGTAGAAGCTAACTTCCTGATAGGATTTGGCCTGTATACGCTGTGCTACCAGCATTACCTGTATAGCAGACCAGACAAATAATAGACTAGCAATGCCAATGCCAACTAAGCCATAGGGTCCAAACCGTACAAAAAATTCGAGAATCTCTCGACCTGAAGCAAATCCAGCGCCTACAACCGTTCCGATATAAGTAAAGGCGATCTGCAAAATAGTTTTCCATGAATTTTGCATTGAGTACCTCCTGTCCACCATACTACATCCTATGAAATGGAGAGTGAAAACATGCGTATCACTGTGTTAGGCTTTCAATCGCCGTATCCAGGACCTGGAGGAGCTACCCCTGGTTATTTATTACAAACAGGATCGAAGAATATATTAATTGATTGTGGGAGCGGGGTAATCAGTCAGGTAACAAAATACATACCAATTCATCAGCTAGATGCGGTTTTCTTATCACATTATCATCAAGATCATATTGCTGATATTGGAGTTTTGCAGTATGGTTTGAATGTGCATCAAAGAGTAGAAGGGATACGCGCCGATCAACCTGTACCCATTTATGCTCCGACAGAGCCAGTCGAATATAGCAGTCAAATGGTCTATAAAGAAGCAACAATTTTTAAGCCTATAACTGAGCAGACAGACGTGATTGTAGGAGACGTCACTGTTCGTTTTGTCAAAACAGACCACCCCATTTTATGTTATGCCATGATGTTTACGCATAATGGAAAAACAATCCTCTATGGTGCGGATACAGGAATGAAAACGGACTGGGAGAGGGTTATGGAGCCTGATTTATTTATATGTGAAGGAACGTATCTTGACGGCTTTGAACCGAATAAGCCTACTGGCCATTTATCAGTGCGGCAAGCTGCTCAGCTTGCAAATGGTATAAAAGCAAAAGCATTATTAATTACGCATCTATTTCATAACACAAAAGACGAGGATGTATACGAGCAAGCAAGCGCATATGGGGAATCATGCCATGTTGCAAGGATAGGGTTACAGATAGAGATATAAAAAGGAGAGAGCTACTGTGTTTCCAAATGTTCTAGAAGTTGTACGTCAATATATTAGAGAGCGAGTAGGAGAGGGAGAGACTGTAGTGGACGCCACTATGGGCAATGGAAATGACACATTATTTCTTGCTCAGTTAGTTGGGGAAAGAGGAAAAGTGTACGCTTATGATGTTCAAGCAGAAGCGATTGAGAAAACCCGAGCACGTTTAGAGCGCGAACAGGTAGTAGAGCGGGTGAATTTATTATTAACCAGCCACGAGCAAATTAAAGAGATTCCGGTAGAAATCGGAGCTGTTATGTTTAATTTAGGGTACTTACCAGGCGGAAATAAGGATATTACGACACAGGCTAATACCACCATTCGTGCTATTGAAGCCGGATTGGATAAGCTTCGGACTGGCGGAATCATGACGATCATTATTTATTGGGGGCATGAAGCAGGGGCTATTGAGAAGGAGGCAGTTGTTGATTATTGTGAAAAACTGCCGCAGACAGAATACCTTGTGCTTCGTTATCAATATATGAATCAACAAAACCAAGCTCCTTTTATCATTGCAATTGAAAAAAGATAAGAACAAAACAGATATCGTCAGCCCTAACCGAGTAATGGACAGATTCATTACTCGGTTTTTTCAGTTGAAATCGAGCAGAAAAAATAGGCAACCCATCTGTCTGCTGTCTACATAGAGTAATAAAAAAGAAAAATGTACTGAAGAAATGATGTAGGAAGGGATGAATGTGGAAAAAATCGGAATCATGCTTAATAAGAAAGTTATTTCCTTGAACAGACAGCAACGACACACCTATGAGCGGCTGGCATTTTATGTAGAGATTGGGGCTAGACTTGGACTAGAAACTGTGTTTTTTCATGCTGATCAAATTAACTTTGCCACGAATAAAATTAAAGGCTATGTGTGGAGAGATAAGAAACTGGTGCCTTCCACTTTTATAATCCCAAAAGTTATTCACAATCGGTTACTTTCTGGTAAGAAAGCTACGATTTTTCGGATAAAAAAATTAGAAAAAATAAGCCAAGTGTATAACGGGATTGTTACACGCAATAAATGGAGGGTGCACAAGAGACTGTGGAGACAGGATAATTTACGTCATTATATTCCGGAAACCAAGCTATTTCGTAAACAAGCCTTTACCGACATGCTGAATAAATATGCTTTTATATACATCAAACCGGTAGTCGGATCAGTAGGGATTGGAGTTGCTCGAATAGAACGTAAGGCAGAGGGATATTTTTTCTGCTCGTCACGAACAAAGGAAAGCTTTCAGCATGTAGAAGAACTTGTACAGTTTGTGGAAAACTGGATCAAGAACAAAACCTACATTATTCAACAAGGTATTCCGCTTTGCAGGTATCAGAATCGAACTTTTGATGTGCGTGTTTCTATTCAAAAAAATCAATTACATGAATGGAAGATATCAGGGATGGTAGCAAAGTTGGCAAATCCCACCAATAAATTAAGTAACTTAGCACAAGGTGGCAAGGCAGTAAAATTGGAACCAGTTCTGGGCTCGCTGTTTGCTACCCAAAGTATTCCCATCATTGTGAATCGTTTAAAGGCTGCATGCTTTGCCATTGCAGAGGAGCTAGAGCAGCATGAACCGTCACTAGCTGATCTGGGCTTAGATATGGGGATTGACCGGGCTGGATTACCATATTTTATTGAGGCGAACGTAAGGGATCAAAGATACTCATTTTTCAAAGCAGGTGAGAAGGCCATGTTCTATCAAGCTTATAAAACCCCGCTTGAATTTGGAGCTACTTTGTACAAAAAGAAAAAATAAGAATTGATAGAAGACTGGTAGACGGCCATGCATCATGCTATTGGTAAAGGGATCATAGCATACCAAAAGGTAAAGCGTATATGTAATAAAAGGCCTGCATCAAGCTGGATGCGGGCCTTTCCTTCATTTCTAACATCACCACGGGGGACTGAGACTGTATTATTCGGCGTTACGGAAATGGTGGTACACGAGGGCAAGAACTGCTTTACGAGTCAAAATTCCTTCAAAGACACCTTGCTCATCCTCGACACATACAAACGGATGATTAATGGATAATTCTAGAGCACGTTGAAAAGAGTCAGTAGGGCGTAAACGAGGGATGTTACGTTCCATGACCTCTTCTACATGATGCTCGTGCAAAGTTTCATACTCCACACGCTCTAATCCTAGAATGGATTCCAATATCATTGTTTTACTAATTTGTCCCATCACTTTATAGGAAGAGTCCAATACAGGAATGGCCGAATATCTACTTTTGACCAATACTAATAAAGCGTGTTCCAAAGAATTGCCCAATTGAACATGAGCTACTTTTGAGGCGGGCAATATTAAATCCATAATCGGGTAATTGAAAATATGCTTAGCTTGAGGATTAATCAATGCAAGATCCTCCTTACCTTTCATTGTTAATGGACATTCTTCTTGTATTGTATAAAAAATTAAACAAAAATGCATTTTTTTCTCTATTTGAAATGAGATGAAAAACAGAGTAGAAGTAACTTGAGCAAATTTTTACAAGTCCGGATCGAAAGTCTATATGTAATGCTGATCAATTCAGGCTCAAAAAAGATGAAAAAAGAAAAAACCTGAGCGGATCAATCCTCAGGTTTTGAATGAGAAGATGTCTTTTTTATAGATATGCAAAGGAGCTCATCGAATATGACTTTATTTTAGTAACCGCCAATCAGATTGTTGAATCTCTGCTGCGGTATAAGAGAAGAGACCAAGGCGCCCCGTTAAATGCTGGATTGCGACTTCTTTATCTGATTCTGTCAAAGGCAATTCTCCTTTGGGAGCTGTCCATTTTTTTGAAATAGCTGAATAAAGCTGCTCTTTTACTTCATCTACGGAGATGGCACGTCCCATATGCTCGGAGATACTCCCGATCGTCTCCTTTCGGACGGCTGGAACAGGGCGCTGGGCCACTTCCATTTCATATAGTCCGGCTTGATGATAGAAGTCTTCCATCAGGGCTCCGCGTTCTATTCCGCTTCCCTCAATATTGATACAGAGCTGTAAAATGGAACCATAGCGAGTACGGCGTTGAGCCATTCCGCCAATTTTTTTACCGGAAAGCGCAAAATCATAGTCACCTACACAATAGGAATCTACGACTTCTCCTAGTTCAATCTTCCCGTAGTCAGCAAGCCCGACTGATAGAATTTCAGCAGCTAGCTTATAAAAATCATCAATTGCCAGATTGCATTGTGGGAATAAAATAGCCATATTTAAAACACCGCTGTCCAGTGGAACACATGCACCGCCAGAGGAACGGAGGAGAGCCGAGTACCCCTCATAACTGTATGCCTTCAAGGCTTGCTCTAAGTGCGGAAGCTTGGCGTCACGCCGTCCCAACCAAAAAGCTTTATCATAAATCCATAGATGGATAATCGGTTTCGCATTAGGCTCTTTCATAGCAGTAGCTAATGCTTCATCCAATGCGATCGGTTCTACCGGAGATTGTCGGTAGATGCCCGAGTCAATCCAGGTAAACGGAGAGTGCAGTAGTTCAGAATACACAGTAAAACCCCTTCCCAAATACCCTCCTGTAAGAGAGGTGTCTTTCTCCATTATACACAATGTCATGAAAATCTCTGCTAGGAAAAGGAGTATTCAGAAAAGATGGATTTTTCGGTGTGATTTGTTTAATATATGAGGAGAAAGTCAAGAAGTCCATGTAAGAGAGGAAGAGCGATTTGTCAGAGGAGGTAACTGTAGTCCTTGTACCCATGGAAGAGCGGGATAAAGGTGAATATGATCGATTGTTGTTAGAGGCTAATGAATCAGAAGAAATGATTGCGCGCTATAAGCATCGAGGAGATATGTACGCTGCTTATACGGAGGAGCGTTTGCTCGGTATCGCCATTTTGCTTCCGTGTACCGAGGAAATGGTCGAAATTAAAAATATTGCGGTATGTAGAGGAGAGCAGGGAAAGGGCTACGGCAAACAATTCATTTCGTGTTTGGAAGAGAAGGCTAAAGAGGCCAACTATAAGGTGATGGTTGTAGGAACAGCGAATTCCAGCTTGGATAATCTAGCGTTTTATCAAAAGGTAGGGTTTCGAATTACAGGAATCAAAGCCGATTTCTTTTTGCAATACCCCTATCCAATTTGGGAAAATGGAATTCGTGCTTTAGATATGGTGATTTTAAAAAAAAATCTGTAAAACAGCAAAACAAAGCTGGCTTCCCAATACATTTCGCCAAAGGTACCAAAATATAAAAAATTGTACCTTTATCATGTAACGAAATGTTCAGGAGACCAGCTTTTTTTATTTTTTTGTAGCGGTAAATGTGAAATTGTCAAACCAGGTAGTCTTTGATGGAATTTGTTTAAAAGCATCCTTACTCATGTATAATCCTATTTCGGAATGATCCCATTTCACATTTTGTAGCGTATAGATATTGGTGCCGTTTAGATAAACGGATAATGTATCATCGCTAGCTTTTATTTTTAGGCTATTGTGTGTTGTTAGCTTGGTGGCAATGCTGGCGATAGCTTTTGTCTCTTTCTTTTCAGGATCAGGAAGGTGGCGAATCTGCAGGGAATCCTTTGTTAGATAAACAATATCAGCTTCTCCGTCATTACCATTAATAAATATACCGGCTTCCGCATCGGTTTTGACAGGAATAATATCTACTGATATTTCCCATTCTGTATCATCCCTGCTTACCTTATCTTTTAGCGGAAGGAGATAATGCTTTAGAGCTCTGTCATTGCTATAAGCTGTTACACGTTTATCATAAACCACCCACGATCCAGTTCCTCGTGCACTGTTCCATTTTTTCAATTGATTATCTGAAAAATCATCAACCACTTCCCTTGTTTTTTGATCAGGCTTTGGTTGCGGGACAGGAGAAGTAGGATCCGTTGGGAAAACCACTTTTTGCTCATCTAATTTAGCACGGTACAATAGAGAGGCGGCTTCCGCACGAGTAATGGCATCTTGTGGTCGGAAGGTACCATCGTTGAAGCCTTTAATCAGATCATTATCTAAGGCGATTGCGATAAAGGCGCGAAGATTGTAAGAAATTCTTTCTTTATCTCTGAATTGATTTAATAAAGATACTTTTGCTGATTTTGATTGATCATAGCCTAGCAGGCGCACCAAAGCTACGGCAATGTCTTCACGCACGGCATTCTGATCAGGCTTGTAGCTGTAGGTTGAGCCTGATTTGTAGCCAGTCAGGTAAGGCTTTGCATACTCGACATACGTAAAAGCCCAATGGCTGCGAGGTACATCTTTAAAGGTCTGAGAAATCCCCCATTTATCCCCCAGTTGGACTCCTGCTGCTGCAATCATAATTTTAGCAAACTCGGCACGGGTAACTTTTGAGTTAGGGCGAAACGAACCGTCACTGTAACCATCAATAATTCCCTTTGTGGCCATGTCAGTGATTGCCTCATAAGCCCAATGATCTCGCGAGACATCCCAGAAATTTGTGTTTTTAGCTTGGGCTAGCAGGGGCATCATGGAAAACAACAATAGGAACGACAGCAATAAAGCAGATATCCTTTTCATGGTTTCCTCCTCATGTTCTTTTTCACAAGTGTATGACGTTTGTCAAAATCCTTGACGCAGAAAACGACGACTTAGTTTCGGTATTTATCAGAAAAAATAAAAAATAGGGCTGATTGAGTAGGGCTAATCTCCTTAAGCTGATTCTTACCTGGCTAAATAGACTTGTTTTGAACAAAGGAGAGTAGAATATGCTAAGAAAAAAGATACAAAAAAGCAAATCCTACAAAAATGTATGGTTGGGCATAGAGAGATGAAAGTATATATTAGTTGACAAGTCTGTTATGATTTTTTGAGAATGCAAGTTAAATAGACAAAAGGAGAAAGGTGGAATGGTGTGGGTATTGTAGATAGTTTATTAAAAACGGTGGTTAATACGAGTTATCGAGTTGAGATTGAGGGACTCTCAAAACTCGACTTTTCCAAGCCGGTTATGTTAGCACCAAATCACGTTTCAATTTTAGATGCCGTATTACTGGCCTTAAACCTTCCTAAAGAAGTATGCTATGTGGTCAATACGGATATTGCCAAAAAATATGCCAGCTTTTTATCACAACGAAAATTTATAACGGTTGATCCTTTTAATTTTTATTCCATCCGCAAAATTGTGCGTGAGGTTAAGGCTGGCGTACCTTTGGTGTTGTTTCCCGAAGGCAGAATTACAACGACTGGCGGAATCATGAAAGTATATAGTGGGCTCGGTTATATTGCTCTTCGCACAGGAGCCACTATTTATCCTGTTACATTGGTAGGGCCTGAACGAACACCATTTTCTTACATTACTGATAAGTGGAAAACGCATTTATTCCCCAAGGTGCGTATCCGTATTGGTGAGGCCTATACGATTCCAGCAAAAGAGGGAGTATCTAAGCGTATTCAAAAGGAAAAGGCTGGCAGTAAAGTCCTGAGAACGATGCAAACAGAATTATTTTATGCCAAAGAGAAGCATCATGTGCAATTATTTAATGAAATGCTAGATGCCTGTCGTCTTAATGGTCCAAACCGGATGATTGGGGAAGAATTAACCCAGTCCATAACTTATAAAAAGCTGGTCATAAGCGCATATGCGTTAGGGAATAAATTACAGACTCTTGTTCACCAGGAGCAACGCATCGGCACATTATTACCAACATCACTTGGGCATACCGTAGCTTTATTTTCGTTATTTTATTTAGACAAGACGGTTGCTCTCCTTAACTTTAGTATGGGGGTTCAGACGGTGTTGGATGCTTGTGAAACAGCGAGTATTTCCACCATCTTAACCTCCAGAGAGTTTATTCAGAAGGCTAATTTACAGGCGATGGCTGATTCGCTTGCCAAACATATTCGGGTTATTTACCTGGAAGACGTAAAAGCATCGATCAGCACAACCGATAAAGGAAAAGCGATGTTTGCTTATATGAGCAAACATCGTGCTTTAAAGGCGAATCCGTTACAGGAAAGCGAACTTATTTTATTTACATCTGGAAGCGAGAGCAAACCAAAAGGCGTGGTGCTTACACACAGTAATATCTATAATAATATTCAGCAGGTCTTGGCCATGATGGATATGACTTCGAAAGACAAATTTTTAAATACCTTACCGATGTTTCACAGCTTTGGGTTAACAGTAGGAACGATTTTGCCGATTGTGACAGGGATCCCTGTGTTTTTTTACCCCTCACCGCTTCATTACAAGGTGATTCCTGAGATTGCTTATGATCGCAATTGTACCGTGTTATTTGGAACCTCTACATTCCTTGCAGGATATGCGCGGACTGCCAAACCATACGACTTTTACGCTATGCGTCATGTAGTGGCGGGAGCAGAAAAATTAAAGGATGAGGTTCGACAGCTTTGGATGGATAAATTCGGTATCAGGATAATGGAAGGATATGGTACAACAGAGGCTTCTCCAATCCTTTCACTGAACACTCCGCTACAGCATAAAAAGGGAACAGTAGGTCAATTTTTGCCAGGTATTCGTTATGAATTAGAGAAGATTGAAGGCATAGCTGAAGGCGGCAACCTTTGGGTGGATGGAGCAAATGTCATGAAGGGCTATCTATTTCATGGAAAAGGGTTTGAGCCAAGAGAAGGGTACTACGATTGCGGAGATATCGTAACAGTGGATGACGAAGGGTATATTTCCATTGTAGCTCGGAAAAAACGTTTTGCAAAAATTGCTGGTGAAATGGTCTCGCTAAATTTAGTTGAGCAACTGGTTTCGGAGGTAGTCCAAGATACGAGGCTCGCTGCTGTGACGACAGGTGATCCGCGAAAAGGAGAGCGCATTTATCTATTCACCTCTGCTCCTATTACAATGCGTGAGATTAAGGAATACGTGCTAGCTAAAGGCTTCTCAGCACTATTGGTTCCTTCTAAAATTGTGGAGATCGAGGAACTCCCTTTATTAGGGAGCGGTAAGGTTGACTATGTAACATTAAAACAATGGGCAGAACAAGAGACCCCATCTAATCGATAGGAAGAGGAGAGCGGCATTCGTGAAAAATAAAGCCTTGAAGTATTTATATATCACTCAATTTTTATCTGCGTTTGCTGATAACATGGCATTATTTGTGATTGCCAATCTGTTAAGACAAAACGGCTTTTCTCCTGTCGCGCTTGCCTTAGTTTCCATGGCATTTTTCGTGCCGTTTATTGTAATGGCACCTGTGGTGGGGCCCATAGCAGATAAGCATTCGAAAACAGCAGTTTTACTTGTAGGTAATTTTTTGAAGCTGCTAGGTATCGTCTTATTAATGTCGGTAGATCACCAAAGCATTATAGCGTTGATGGCTAGTTACTTTACTGTAGGAATAGGAGCGGTTGTCTACTCACCTGCCAAGTACGGCATATTAGTAGAGCTTACTGAAAATGAAATGGAATTATTTGAAGCTAATTCGCGGATTGAGGCCTATACGATACTGGCGATTTTATTAGGGATCGGAGGAGGAGGGGCAATTGCGGCCGTTACTAGTGTCGTTGTTTCTTCGAGCATCTGCTTGCTCCTCTTTGCGGCTTCGATTGCGATGACCTTTTACATCCCGATGCAGCGAGGCAATCGCCATATTAAAATCGGGAAAGAAGTCCGCTTATTTTTTGAAAATTTTCAGTTGCTGTACCGTCATCCGACTACACACTACGCACTGATAGGAACCGGAGCATTCTGGATGAGTTCGGCGGTACTGCGGATTGCTGTGCTTGCTTGGATTCCGCTGGCCTTAGGTTTTGCAGAGAATGACTTTCGAGTATCACTTATACTAGCGACTACCTCCATTGGCATTATTGGAGGAGCCTTCTTTGCTCCGAAGGTGATTCCTCTATCCAGGTTTACGAAAGCCATACTCTATGGATTTCTTATGACTGGCTGTATTATGCTGTTTCCTTGGATACATTCAACATTCATTGCTATCCTGATGTTGCTTGCTGTTGGCTTTATGGGCGGGGTATTTATCGTTCCGATGAACACTGTCATTCAGGAGCAAGGACTTCAAATCATTGGATCAGGCAAAACGATTGCGGTCCAAAATTTTGTAGAGAACAGCTTAATGCTAGGGGGAACGGTTATTTACTATGCCGTAGCCTATATGGGTGGATCTGTTTCCTTTGCTATTTTATTTCAGGGTATTCTTCTTGTAGTCTTTCTTGGTTATCTAGTAATCAAAATTCCAGAGGTAGATCGAGCTCGAACCAAACGAATCTAACTTTCACAAAAATGATGCATGGATGAATAGATATAAATATGAGATGATGGATGTTGAAAGAGTTTTCATAGTGAAGGCTGTCAGTTAAAAATCGGCACAAGGTGATGAAATGAAACGCATAGAGCTGATTATGCAACAGATTGTATCCAGATCACGTGAAGGACAAGCAAGCAGTGCTCAAGAGTTGGCTGAGCTTCTCTCATTAAGTAGAGCCAATGTCAGCTCTGATTTAAACCAGCTTTGGAGAGAAGGTCGCATAGAGAAAAGTACAACTAGGCCTGTGCGCTTCTCCTTGCCTGGTACTCAACCTAAAGCTTTGATGAATGCAGGTTTGTCTGAGCAAAGGAAAACGGCAGGGAAACAGACTTGGGAACGTAAGAGAGCTGGTTCTTTTCCGCCGGAGCTTAATAAGAGGAATATACATCATGGCGAAAATCAGCTACAAGCTAGTGTAATGGACCAGTTGGCCAGAGATTGTCAAAGCTTAACAGCACTCATTGAACAAGCTAAAGCAGCGTTGCTCTATCCGCCCCACGGCATGCATACGCTACTTTTTGGTGAAACGGGTGTTGGGAAAACGATGTTTGCTGGACTTATGTACGAATATGCTGTGGAAAAAGGAATCTTAGCAGCTATTGCTCCGTTTATCACATTTAACTGTGCAGATTATGCTCACAATGCTCAATTATTGGTAGGTCAATTATTTGGTGTGAAAAAGGGGGCCTATACTGGCGCTGATCATGATCGACCAGGATTAATGGAAGCTGCTGACAACGGCATTCTGTTTTTAGATGAGGTTCACCGCTTACCGTCTGAAGGGCAGGAAATGTTATTTACTTTCATTGATAAAGGCTTCTTCAGACGTGTAGGTGAAACAGATAAAGTGCGTCAGGCTAATGTAAGATTAATTGCGGCGACAACAGAGAATCCTACCTCTGCATTGCTCGCGACTTTTACCAGGCGAATTCCTATGATGATTTCTCTGCCTTCCTTAAAAGAAAGAGGATTGGAGGAGCGGCTGCAGCTAATCAAACAATTTTTTCAGGAAGAGTCTTATCGTTTAGGGAAGGATATCCATGTCTCAGGTAATTCTATCCGTGCACTTCTTTTGTATCACTGTCCAAACAACATTGGTCAATTGAAAACGGATATTCGCCTCTCCTGCGCAAAGGCATATGCCGATTTTATCTCTTTGCGGAAAACCGAAATGCAAATCACTACCGCTGATCTCCCCCCTCATGTGAAAGAGGGCGTGCTGCATGTGGAGCAGAATAGACAAAATATCGAGAAGCTTATTGGAGAAAAAAAGTATTTTTTGTTCCATCCAGATCAAGAACCGTATATTTTAGAAGATTCATCGGTAATGGACAATAATATCTACGAACGAATGGAACAAAAGATTGTACAACTACGAGATGCGGGAGTATCTGATACAGAGCTGTACACAGTCTTGACTAGTGAGATTGAAAAGTATTTCACTAATTATCTGACTAATGTACGAAAAAGCTTCAATCAGGAAGATGTATTGAAAATCGTTCACCCCGATATTGTCAATCTAGTCGAGGACATCGTCAAATATGCTGAAACCATTTTGAAGAGAACATTAACACGCAATGTTCTGCTGGGCATGTCCTTGCATATTCAGACACTCATTGATCGGATCGGAAGGGGAAAAACAATCTCGAATCCCCAATTGAATCAAATTAGCAAGCTGCATAAAGCTGAGTTCATGGTAGCTCTTGAATGTGTAAATAAGATAGAAGAGGCTTTTGATCTCGATATACCGCTAGACGAGGCAGGTTTTCTCTGCATGTTCTTTGTACTCGACGAAGCACAGCCTGAGGAGATCAAAAATTATGTGGGTATTCTCGTCATGATGCACGGTAATTCCAGTGCGACCTCCATGGTAGAGGTGACCAATCGTCTCTTAGGAACAAATCATGCTGTTGCATTAGATATGCCCTTAGAAAAGCCTCCCCATGAATTATTAGAAAAAGCCAAAGAAATTGCCAAAACGATTGGGAATGAAGAGGGACTGCTGTTTTTAGTAGATATGGGTTCTTTGCTCACCTTTGGGGAAATCGTGCAAAAAGAATTGGGAATACCGGTAAAAGTGATTCCCTTGGTTAGTACCACGCATGTTTTAGAAGCCACCCGCAAAGCGATATCGGGCTCTGCATTAGACGAGATTTATCAAAGCGTGCTTGCGGTATCAAGTCATGAAATACAAGAACAGTCTGTTAAACGTGAACGTAATAAGCTGCCAAAGCAAGTGATCGTAACGGCGTGCTTGACAGGTGAAGGAAGCGCACTTGTGATTAAAAATCTTTTGAAAAATTATCTTCGCTTTCATAACGAATCATTACAAATTATACCGATTACCTGTGTGGATCAAAGTAAAGCGAAACAGGAGCTGGAGGCACTAAAGACTAAACGCCAAATTTTGTGTATTGTCAGCAATTTCCGATTGGATATAGATGCACCTCAATACAATATTGAGCAGGTTTTAAGCTTACAGGCTATTCCTGAGATTCAGCAAATTATCAATCAGGAAGAAATTTATAAAAAAATGGGTGAAACACTAGAGGCTCATTTAAAATATCTCTCAGGCGAACAAGTCCTAGCAAATGTGCGTGCTACTATTAAACGCATGGAGCGACAGCTACAGCAGAAGTTATATCAAGACGAATTAATGGGTATTACATTGCATATGTGCTGTATGATTGATCGACTAAAAGGCGGAGGAGGAGTAGCGGAATTTAAAGAAAAAGAATCGTACAAAGAGCATTTTAAGGAGATGCTTACTGTTATACAAGAAGAAATGGAGCCTATTGAGCTGACGTATGGTATCATGATGGAAGAAAATGAGATTTGTTTTCTCGCGAAATTTTTCCTTATGAGTGAAGCAAATCAGTCTTACGTATAAGTAAACACTCACTGTATTTAGAACGAAACACTATAGATTAGTGTTTCGTTTTTCTTATGGACGAGCAAAACACTAATGGAAGAATGAAAGGATGACAGCCTACATATACATAATTAGTGTTTTGGCATAATATTTGCAAAATAAATGAAATGTAAGCACTTACATGACCGGAGGGGGTATATACAGATGAATATTGTACTATGTTGTTCAGCAGGAATGTCAACTAGCCTACTTGTAACTCGAATGGAGGAGGCAGCAAAGGAGCAAGGAATCGAAGCAAAGATTTGGGCTATCTCTGCAGATGATATGCGTGATAACTGGGATAAAGCAGAGGTCGTGCTGCTCGGCCCGCAAATCCGTTATAAATTAGCAGAATTTAAAAAGGAAGGCGAAGCCAGAAATATACCCGTTGATGTCATAAACCCTGTTGACTACGGAATGGTCAATGGCCAAAAGGTACTAGAAGCTGCCTTACACATGAAGAATAGATAGGAGTGGTATCGATGGACAGACTCGTTCAATTATTCGAGAGAGCCCTGATGCCCATTGCCGGGAAAGTCGCTGGGCAGAAGCACTTACAGGCCATTCGTGACGGTATTGTTTTAACAACTCCCCTGCTAATTGTCGGGTCCTTATGTCTGGTTATTGGGTTTATTCCCATCGAGGGTTATGATGACTTTATGAAGGGGATTTTTGGTGAGCTATGGCGCACAAAGCTCCTATATCCCGTAGGCGTTACCTTTGATATAATGGCACTCATTGCTAGTTTTGGTGTAGCGTATCGATTAGCGGAAAAGTATAAGGTGGACCCTTTATCGGCAGCTTCCATATCTGTTGCATCCTTTTTGCTAGTAACGCCGTACAACACGATGTTTACTCCGGCTGGCACAGAAACAGCCATACAGGTTAGCGGTGTCATACCTGTAACATTAATGGGAAGTCAAGGCTTGTTTGTTGCCATGATTATGGCTCTTTTATCAACGGAAATTTTCCGTATTGTTATACAAAAGGACATTGTTTTAAAAATGCCGCCAGGTGTACCACCAGCGGTTGCGAAATCCTTCGTCGCACTGATTCCAGCCTTTATTGTACTTGGCACCTGCTGGATTGTTCGTTTGATTATGGAAGCAACTACTTTTGAAAGCGTACACAATGTTGTTAAAACACTATTAGGAGTTCCCTTGCAAGCACTGGGTTCCAGCTTTGCAGGTGCTTTAATCGCTGTGATTCTTATTCACCTATTATGGGCTTGCGGTTTGCACGGAGCCAATCTGGTTGGCAGTGTAATGAGTCCAATCTGGTTAACGCTGATGGATGCAAACCGAGCTGTTTACATGAGCAATCCTAATGCAGAATTACCGAATGTTATCACTACTCAATTCTTTGATTTATGGCTCTATATTGGCGGATCAGGTACAACGCTTGCAATGGTTGTTGCCATGGCCTTTCTGACAAAGAGCCAGCAGATGAAAAGCTTAGGAAGACTGTCCCTTGCACCAGGGTTATTTAACATTAACGAACCGGTGATCTTCGGGGTACCGATCGTCATGAACCCGCTCTTAATCATTCCATTTATCATAACGCCCGTTGTTCTTTTATGTGTCTCTTATTTTGCAATGTCCACGGGACTTGTAGCGAGACCAAGCGGTATATCCGTACCATGGACCACTCCATTGTTAATCAGTGGTTATCTAGCAACTGGCGCCAAAGCATCCGGATTAGTCCTTCAATTAATCAATTTTATCGTTGCTTTTGCGATTTATTACCCTTTCATACGCCTGTGGGATCGTCAAAAATGCAAGGAAGAACAGGAGGCAACAAAAAATCAAGCTGTCGGCACATTACAAGCATAAGGACGATTGGTGTTAGATTCGGGAAGGGAGGAATCGTTACGAAACTGATTATCAACGCCGATGATTTTGGTTACTCAAAAGGAGTCAACTATGGAATTATTACTTCTCATGCATGCGGGGTTGTTACATCGACCACGATGATGATGAATATGCCCGAGGTAGATCATGCCTTTTTGCTGGCCAAACAGCATTCAGCGTTAGGAGTAGGGATTCATCTGGTTATGACCTGTGGCAAACCACTTAGTGACGATGTACCTTCCTTAGTAAATGAATCAGGTCATTTTCACTCACTGCGGGATGTATTTGATCACATAAATACAGAAGATGTGGAAAAAGAATTTACACGTCAAGTAGAAGCATTTCTCTCATACGGAAAGAAGCCAACCCACATAGATAGTCATCATCATGTACATGCGCATGAAAAAATATTGCCTGTTGTGTTGAATTTGGCGGAGCGGTATCATCTGCCGCTTCGCCTTCTCCCAACAGATGATGAGACTAATCAGTTACCAGCAGGAATAAGAAGCACTGCTGCTTTCGATCAGAGTTTTTATGGAGATGAGCTTTCCCTTGAGTCCGTGGAACAAATTCTCGATAAGCATGCTGGAATTGAATCGCTGGAGATTATGACACATCCAGCTTTTATCGACCAACCACTTTGCCAAGGAAGCAGCTATGCGCTTCAACGTATGAACGAATTGGCGATTTTGACTGATCCGCAGGTTAAAAAACGACTGAACTGCCGAGATATACAATTGATTACATTTACACAACTAGGCTGACAGTGGGTGTATGGGATAGGAGGCAACCATATGGAAATTACAGATGTAGCATTTCACATAATATTACATGGTGGTAACGCAAAAAGCTTCGCGATGGAGGCAATTGCAGCGGCAAAGCGAGGAGAAATAGAGGAAGCACGCAAGCTAATGGACGAAGCGACTACAGAGCTACGTCAAGCGCACCATATTCAAACTTCCTTAATTCAAGAAGAAGCGGGCGGGAACAAGACCGAGGTAACCCTATTAATGATCCACGCACAGGATCATTTAATGAACGCAATCACAGTGAAAGACTTAGCAAACGAGTTCATTGACCTTTATGCAAAAATAAACATCGAAGGGGGACTTACAGTTGAGCGGAATTAAAATCGTAACCATTGGCGGTGGTTCCAGCTACACTCCAGAGTTAGTTGAAGGCTTTATCAAGCGGTATGAGGAATTACCTGTGCGTGAGCTTTGGCTGGTCGATATTTTAGAAGGAAAAGAAAAGTTAGAGATCGTAGGCAATTTAGCAAAACGCATGGTGGAGAAGGCTGGTGTTCCCATGCAAATTCATTTGTCGTTGAATCGCAGAGAAGCCTTGCCAGGAGCAGATTTTGTTACGACTCAATTGCGTGTAGGTCTATTAAAGGCTCGTGGATTAGACGAAAGTATACCGTTAAAGCATGGGTGCATTGGTCAGGAAACGAACGGTGCAGGTGGTCTGTTTAAGGCTTTGCGCACAATCCCAGTAATTTTAGACATTAGCAAGGATATGGAAGAACTATGTCCGGAAGCATGGCTCATTAATTTTACCAATCCAGCAGGAATGGTGACCGAGGCGGTTCTACGCCACAGCAATATTAAAAAAGTTGTAGGTCTTTGCAATGTTCCCGTAGGTATGAAAATGGCTGTTGCCAAGATGCTGGATGTAGATAGCAGTCGCGTGCATATTGATTTTGCAGGATTAAATCATATGGTTTTTGGTACGAACGTCTATCTGGATGGCAAGAAGGTAACCCAGCAAGTAATTGACAAGCTGACAAGTGATGAGGAAACCGGTCCTTCCGTGAAAAATATTGTAGATAGGGAGTGGGAAAAAGAGTTCATTCGGGCGCTAGGCTTATTGCCGTGTCCCTATCATCGCTATTATTATCAGACTGGACCGATGCTTGAACATGAAAGAGAAGCGGCCAAAAAAGAAGGAACGAGAGCTGAGGTAGTCCAGAAGGTAGAAGCGGAATTGTTTGAGCTGTATAAAGACCCTGAGTTGGCCATCAAGCCACCGCAGCTTGAGAAACGAGGCGGCGCATACTATAGTGATGCGGCATGCAATCTTATTTATTCAATTTATAATGATATGCGGGATATTCAACCGGTTAATGTTCGTAACAACGGTGCAATTGCAGGGATTTCCCCTGATTCGGCTGTAGAAGTGAACTGCGTTATCACAAAAGAAGGACCTGTGCCAATCTCGGTGGGAGAGTTGCCAATCGCCGTAAACGGTTTAGTTCAACAAATTAAATCCTTCGAACGAGTGACAATCGAAGCAGCAGTGACAGGCGATTACCATAAAGCATTGTTAGCCATGAGCATTAACCCGTTAATTCCATCAGACTCCATTGCTAAAACGATTTTAGATGAAATGCTGGAAGCACATAAGCCTTATCTGCCCCAGTTTTTCAAACAGGAGACAAGCAAAGTGACCGCAGAGGTTGGTAACGCCTAGATGAAACAAAAAGAAACGGGATAGTCAGTCATTTCACCTTCACAAAAAGCACAGAGGTGTCATTGCGAAATGGCGAACATTCTCGCAATATCAACCTTCTGTGCTTTTCTGCTCATCTTTGCTGTTGCAGTAACCTATGAGATTATTTTCAAACCAATAGTAGCGGATACAATCATCATAATAAATAAAATCCGCTTCCATTCTTTCGGTTCCTTATAAACAAGCATACCCAATAAGGCGCTCCCAACTGTACCGATGCCAGTCCAGATTGCGTAAGCTGTACCCATAGAGATAGTTTGCATGGACAGGTTCAAAAAGGTAAAACTAAGAGCGAATCCCCCCGTTAAAATCAGGTAAGAGGCTAAACTCTGCTTCAATGAGACCTTTTTTAAGCCAAGCACGCCAACAATTTCAAAGCATCCTGCAAAAAATAAGAAAACCCAGCCCATGCTTAGCTCGCTCCTTTCATCTTCGTTTCATTCGTACTGGAATCATCAGACGTAATTAATTTCAGTCCGATCACACCTATCAGCAATATACCAACAAGGCTTATTTTCGCTAAATGGAACGGTTCACCAAATAACAACATTTCTGTCAAAACAGTTCCTGTAGTACCGATTCCTGTAAAGACCGCATAGACCGTTCCAATAGGCAGAGATGTTGTTGCACGGATAAGCACAATAAAACTCAGAGCAATCGTGGTCATTGTTCCAGCCCATTCATACCAGGCAGAGGAGTGTTTAATCCCCGAGACCCAAATAATTTCTAATAAGCCTGCGATAAGCACGTATGTCCAGTTCCGGTTCATCATATTTACTCTCAATCCCTTTCTATGTGTATTTGAAGGGATATTCCCTTGGCAAAAATTTTCCATGAAGAAACCCAGCGTTTCTCATATCGATCTGATCCACCAAACAATAATTCCGCAAATAGACCGTCCATTAAACAAAGAAAGGCAATGGCGGCATCTTGGGGAGCATCCACCTGAATTTCTCCTAATTCTTTTGCTTGCTTGAACAAGGGGACCAGCATAGCCTCCAGTTCGTTTAAAAATTGATTGGTCACTTCACTAACCGGCTTCACCAAACTAGATGGGGGAAAGAAAGCCATCCGAAGCCAAAAGGTAAACGTACTATCGTGAGTAAAATTTGTTTTGTAATGATTTAACAATTCCGGTAACAAGGTAGCTAGGGGCAGACCCTGATTGACCATCAAAAATTGTTGTATCTTGGCCTTCTCAATCGTAAAGACATCATGGATCAGGTGTAAAAAAAGATCTTCCTTTGCCTTAAAGTGGGCATAGATGGAAGGTTTTTTAATGCCAACCTCGTCTGCAATTTGAGCAAGCGACGTTCCCTCGTAGCCGTGTTGAGCAAAGCACTGCAAGGCAGCCTCTTTTATCTTGTTTGCAGTCATAATACAAAACCTCCTACCTAACGTTCGTTAGTCAAAGCATCTCACAGGTAGTTCACTCTTGTCAAATGAAGAATGCGCAAAGGATATAAAAGGGTAAGGAAAAATATAGAAAGATACTTTTTAAATAAATGTGTTGACAAATTTTCTATCAAAAAGTACTATACTTATATAAGGTAAGTAAATAAATTTTAATGTACTACATGCCGGAAGCTTATCAAGCAAATAATAAGGTACATAACATCAGAAGGGATGATACAAAAATGGCAAAAGTATTGTATATTACAGCAAATCCGAATTCTGTCGAGGATTCCTTTGGACTAAGTGTGGGAGAAACTTTCGTAGAGGCATATCGTGAAGCTAATCCTCAGGATGAGGTAGTACGTGTCGATCTATTCAAGGAAGATATTCCAATGATTGATGGTACTGTATTAGACGCATGGAACAAATTGCGTCAAGGAACTGCGTTCGGTGATTTATCTCCAGAAGCTCAAGCTAAAGTTGGCCGCATGGGTGAAGTATTGGATCAGTTCTTGGAAGCAGATCGCTATGTATTCGTAACACCAATGTGGAACTTGAGCTTCCCTCCTGTAGTGAAAGCGTACATTGACAACGTATTAATCGCTGGAAAAACCTTCAAATATACAGAAGCTGGTCCAGCAGGCTTACTAAACGGTAAAAAAGTTCTCCATATTCAAGCGCGTGGTGGTATGTACTCAGAGGGTCCTGCTGTTGACTTTGAATTTGGTGATAAATATTTAAAAGCAGTAATGAACTTTATCGGCATCACTGACTACGAAACATTGGCAGTAGAAGGTATGAACGCACTTCCTGCTGAGGCAGAAAATATCAAGGCAAAAGCAAAAGAGCGTGCAATTGAAATCGCGAAAACGTTTGGTAAATAAAAATAAACTGCGAAAAACGACCAGTTGATCAAGTCAGGGAATAAATAAAAACAAAATCCATTCAGCAAAAAAACGCCAGGCTTACATATAAGCTGTGGCGTTTTTCTTTTGTTCCCGTTACTAATCAATAATACCAGTGCGTGACAGGGTATTATGGACGATAATTGAAAATTCGGCTTTGGGATATAGCTCTCTCCATTTATCCCGAGTTAAGTTACTGTTACGGACAGCACTACGATATTGCTCGCCAAAACCAATAGGATCTGTGTTTAGCTTTTGGGTTCGAGCAATTAGCTTTTTAATATTCTTTTTCATTTCCTGATTGAGAGATCGTTCAAGCGCTTTAATCACATCCTTTGTTCTTAGGCTAATTTCCTCGGAAATTTCATGTATTTGAGACACGGCATGTAAGGTTATTTGGAAAGCAGGGGGATTTTGACGCATTACTTTTATCTTCGCTTTACTTTCCAAATTACTGATTACTACATATACGGTATCCTTTTGAGAATACCTAGACTTTTTGGGGATAAGCTCCTCCAATTCCTCTCGTTTCAAAGCAATTTCATTTGTTCCCGCTTTGTACTTATCTCGAATCAATTTTAAATAAAAACTTTCCTGTGCATTAAAGTGACCTACCATCTTATCATCGCAAAATAATGCGATATCAGACATGTGTACCTCGTTATTTTTGTAATGAAAGAGGGGCATTACAGGGTCTTTTCCTACCGAATAGAAATCATGTAAAAATTGGTGGAGTGTGGTTGAAATTAATTCCTCATGCCGTGAATTTTGTTGGATTTGTTCATATAAAAATGTCCCGATGTTACTGATTTCTGGGAAGCGATTTTTTAATAGGTCACTGCTATTATCCTGACTCACGGCTAAATACACGCCAGTACCAATCTCAGCATCACGGGCTAGTGTATCTATAAGGTTGATAATCCCGTGCTGAGCTAGTGGTGAGCCAAACAAGACAACACGTAGCTGACCGGATACCAGCCGATTAGAAAATTCCTGATTTTGTTTGGTTCGAATACCTTTTAAGGTGTTGGCAGTATTGGTAAGCACCGCTACTTTATCTTTTGCATTGGGATCTATGCCATATAGTGCAGCGGTCCCCATGATTCGCTCATTAGGTAACAAATCTACTCCCATTGCCACAATTAAGCCCATTTTTTCAAGCGGCCGTCCTGTTACGCAACCGGCTACTACCGCCAGCATGGCCACGAAACAGACAAAAAGGGTTTTACGAATTGTTCGCTTCATGTTGATTCCCGCCTTTTTTTAACCATTTTTCTCGAATGAAGACACAGGTAAACAGGAATAGAGGATATGCGAAAGCAACAATTATTCCAATGGTAGCCATGATATTACTGATCGATTCAATCTGAATTCGTGTCCTAAAAAGCAAGCAAAGGCTAAAGATAAGCACTAGACAAATCGATAGTGACTGATTTTCTGTGAAGGCAAATATACATTTCATCCCCCGAATCGCTGCCCAAAAATACAGCATAATGTTTGGAAGGACAATCAATAGCCACAAACAAACAGCAATGTACTCGAAGCGTTCTAAAAAGGGAAGCTGAACGATTTTATACATCGCGAAGGTCGCCCAGTTATTTCGCATTAGCTGAGGGCCTGAAAAAAAAGCGAGTGTCACTACCATCACTAATAGATACATACAGGTGATGGAAAGAGAAGCCCACTGGACATAACGGTTTACTTTTTTCTTCCCTTTGATAAAGGGATACATAAAGTATAGTAATTCAAAGCCTAACAAACTAAATGACATCGACTTGGTTCCAAGCAATATTTCGTTTAGGCTATGCTCCCCGATTGGAAGTAAATGATTCCAAAATAAATAAGGGGAGGCAAAAAAGACTAGCGGAATGAGCCAGAGGGTTAGAATGACGGCCAAATAAGCAAAACCGACGACCGTACGGATACCACCTGTCACACCATAGGCGACCAATAATAAGATGAGCAAACTTAAGACCCAATTGGGCATATCAAGAAAGATCCAGGTTTGGACCATGTCGATGTAATTCATGATAATGATGAAGGGGGCAAAGAGCAGGTAGCCAACATAGATAGCATTTAGAAGCCTACCTATCCATCTGCCAAATACCGTGTAATGAATCAGAAACAGATCATAGTAATCAAATATGCGAAGTGTTTTTACCATGATCCATAAAACGAACGATAGCAGGCATCCAGCTAGTATGACGGATATCCATGAATCATGACCTGCATGCTGATAGACATAGCGCTGAAAGCCTAGGATACCTATCCCAATCTGTACGCTATGCAGGGCGTAGATTAATAAAACAGTGTTAAACATGAGATAGGGTCGAGGTTTTTCTGGAGGCATAGTGAACCTTCCTTCCATCATCCTTACTTATCAAATTTGTTCTTATTTTTGTCTGCAGGTGGATTAAATTTGTAAGAATCATTCCCCCGATTGAAATGAGCTCTTTTAGCGAACCAGGAGAAGGGAAGACGTACTAGAGAGTTTCTCATACCTATAATACGGGGAGGAAAAACGGGATACAGATAGGGAGCTCCAAGACTACGTTGTTTTAAGAGATGCAATAACAGAAAACAGATACCAGCCATAATACCTATTCCTCCCCAAAGACCAGCTAAAATGATGATGGGAAAACGAATAAGACGAAGTGCATTTCCCATCATATAACTTGGAGTAGTAAAAGAGGCAATAGCTCCTAGCGCAACAATCATAATGAGAATGTTACTCGTAAATCCCGCCTGTACAGCAGCTTGTCCAATGACAATCCCGCCTACAATACTCATCGTTTGGCCGACTTTTGTTGGAAGTCTTGCCCCAGCTTCTTTTAATAATTCCAAAATCAATTCCAGCATCAGAGCTTCAAATATTGGTGGAAAGGGGACCTTGGAACGAGACTGGGCGATGGATACTAGGAGAGCTGCTGGAATAACGGCGTAATGAAAAGTGAGGGCAGCAACATAAGCAGGAGTGAAAAGAGTAGAAATCAGCAGGGAAAAAATCCGAAGAATACGTATAAAGGAAGCCATGTTCCATCGCAGATATTGATCTTCTGTGGAACGGAAAAAATCAAAAAAATTACAGGGTCCGATGATAACAAATGGACTGCCGCTAACTAACAGAACCAGTTTTCCTTCTAACAGAGAAGATACAGTCCGATCAGGACGTTCTGTTAACAGCAATGGAGGAAAGACAGAATAAGAATTATCATCAATCAATTGGGCAAGGGTAGCGCTGTCAATGATCGTGTCAACTTGTAAATCCTCTATACGTTGACGGACAGTATTCACATTCTGCTGCGAGCATAAATCTTTGAGGTTAAGGATATGCACCTGACAAGGAGAGCGTTCTCCAAGCATGAGTGTCTCCACTTGTAAATCTGGGGTCGGTAGCATATGGCGGAGTAAAGATAAATTTTTATCGCTATCTTCAATAAAACCTACTTGCGATCCATAAATTTGGCCTTCCGTCTCTGCGCGTGACAGACTTCTAGATTCCGTTTTAGCTAAGCGGATTAATAGTCCACAAGCTTGTTCGTGAACATGAATGTATGTCCAGCCTTGGGTAAGGGATGAAGCAATCATTGATAGGTCTGAATTAGGTTTCACAGCAGTTACGGGTAGGTGATCCACAAGGGTTTCTGCGTCCATTGTCTCATTGAGATGGGACTGAAGGATAGGCAGAATTTTTTTCTGCAAAAGATCAGTGTCCGTTATGCTCGGGAGATAAAACAGTGCCAGGAGCTCACTGTTTTTTGGAACATAACGGATCATTAAATCATCGCTTTTCAGCTTTGCCTTTATTTGTTTTTCTGCTTGGTAAACAGAAAGGGAGATGTGTTCTTTTTTGCCTAAGGAAGCAAAATATTGTTCAAACATAAGCGCCCCTCTCTCTGACAAATTTCCTACACTCATTGTGTGTAGCCTGTTGAGAAATATTCCTTTTGCAAAAAGGATTCCATTACGTGCGGGCAAAATCTACTAAATGGGCGTCAGTATGAAATCCTTTAATAATAAGGTCATGAATAATTTGAGCTCCAACCATGGTGGAGACTGTTCCGTTTCCGCCATAACCAAGCAAAAAATAGCATTGAGGAAAATCAGGCTGTGTACCGATTAAGGGCAGACCATCATTTGTTTCACCAAAAGTTGCAGCCCAGGAGTATTCGATGCGCATATCAGGTATGCTGGGAAACAAGCTTTGAACCTGCTGAAGCAATAGCTTGGCTTTATGCTGTAAATGAGAATCGCGTTCTTGCTCGTCAAAGCAATCAATATCTAAGCCCCCTGCTACAATTCGATTATCCACAGTAGTACGAAGATAAAGATAGGGACGGGCTGTTTCCCAAATAAGTGAACGCTCATACCACCCCGTAAATGATGGGAGAGGTTTAGTAACTAATGCAAAAGAACTGGAGAGCTTTACAGTTTGATTCCGTTTGATTTGCTGGGTTTCATATCCAGTAGCAAAGATAGCTTTTTTGCAGCGGATGCGGTTGCCTTCTGACGTATAAAAAACAAGGGTATCCCCTTCTAAGGTATGATGTATGATTTCGGTTTCAGCATAAATGGGCATTCCTTTTTTATGAGCATGCTGAAGAAGCGAGTGAACGAGCTTAAACGGATTAAATTCCGCATCGCCTTCAGAATACAGGGCAGCAGGTTTACTAAAAGAGTAACGCTCTTTTATTTCATCGGGGTTAAGGAGGGTTACAGGGAACCCGTATTTAGACAACCAGTTATATTCAGTTTGCAGGCTCTGTACATCCTCTGGTTGCGAAGCGAAGTAAAGGCTTGGTCTTTGTATGTAATCGGGTGAAAGTTCTAGCTGTGAGGTGATATGCTGTAATTCCTCCACAGCTTGTTTGCACATCCAATAGAAGCGTGCTCCGCTATCTTCGCCAAAGGTATTAATCATGGATGTCAGTGATTTATCATTGGCAAATTGCAAAAGACCTGTGTTAGCAGAGGAACTACCATGGGCTACCTGTCGTTTGTCTACCAATACGGTATCTACGCCACTATTTATTAAATAAAAACTACAGAGGGAACCAGCTTCTCCACCGCCAATAATGAGAACATCACATTGAATGTCCTTCGCAAGCTTTGGATAACTAGAAGGAGATGGCAGTGTATTCACCCAAAATAATGAGCCAGTTTTTACATTCATAAGTACCTACCTTTGCATTAAGATAACTGTCATATTAGTATGTCCTATCACCTAACATTTATGGTGGATCATTCGTTTCGAAATATGTCATGTGGGCATTGCTTGTTGGTGGTTTGGACAAAAGTAGTATTGAAATATAACAAGGTATTTTATTAGATTAGAAAAGAAAACCCACTGTCTTTTTGGGTGTTATTTATTACATTTTATTTCAATAAAAACCTTTATATAGTAAGGATTTACAGGGGTGTTGAGATTTTATGAAAGTATAGAATACCAAAATAATCCGTGCTATAATATCGAAGTAAAGGTTTCTTAAGTAGCTCTCTTTTATCCCACAAGGGAGGGAGGTGAGTACATAAAGGTTTGCAGAGGTACTTCAGACGTTGTCTTTGATGTTCATTTTTTTATTGTTCTTTTTAGCCTTGATTTTTTTTTGTCAAAAATACAAAGCCTCCCTTGAGCTGATTAAGCGAGGAGATCATTTTTCACCAAGAAGTTATGAGCGAGCTACATTCTTTATGAGACAGTTTATTGTATGGTCGTGAATACGGAGCACCTACATCGTTTTGATCTTGGCTAAATAGGGGATATATTATGAAAAGTTTTTTATACGTATTGTTTGGATTTATTGATTCTTTTACCATTTTATTTTTAACCTTCAAAGCATTTAGGTTGCCAGTAACAATGTATTTGAGGGACTTCACCATAATGGCTACAGCACTCTCCATAACGTCCTTTGTCAATAGGATTGTCTTAGAGGTGAACGGAAGTGATGTTGGAGCACAATTTGTTTTAATTGTGGTGTTTTTTAGACTTTTGTTTAAGATAAGAATTTATGAATCAGCTTTAATTGCTGCTATTGGGTATCTAAGTTATCTAGGAATACAATTTGTTATATATCCTGTTCTTATGTCTTTTGGTCTAGTAACACTAAGTGATGGTAAGAGTCTTGTAGAGTGGGGGACCTTTCTAATTCAGCTAATTACTGATGTAACCGTTTTGGTGATAGGTTGGCTAATTGGTATGTTTAATTTTGGGTTTTCCTTTATAATGCAACCACCTCACGATTTATACCAAAAAGGAAAATTGGATTCATTAAAGATAAGAATCATTTGTGGATTGGTGTTAGGGATTATAACTATTTCTACTACTACATACTGGATTTTTATTTTTAAAGGTGATGTATGGGTGTTGATATTGCCTATTCTAGCCCCTCTTTTATTGTTACTTCGGTGGTTAATTAGGAGGGACAAGATTATTGATTGAGAAACTATCGGAAGCGATTTCTATCAAAATAAAAAGTGCAAGTCCAGAGCGTACCAATAGCATAGCTGTATTATCTTACGCTCTTTCTATTTTGCTTAATTTCTTTTTTATTTGTTTCTTTTTATTCCTAATAGGTCTTTTAACAGATAGGTTACAGGAAACCTTTTTCGCGTTGATGTCTTTTGTGATATTACGTTTTTTTTCAGGTGGATATCATATGAAATCCTTAGACCACTGTGTGATTGTTACGACAGTTATTATTGCAGTGATTCCATATATTCCTGTAAACAATATTATCGTATATCTACTAACAGCTATTAGTGTTATTCTAGTGCTCATTCATGCACCTAATAGTACATATGAAAACCTAACAGTACCTCGAAAAGTTCTGATTTTAAAATTATGTTCTGCTTTGATTGTAAGTATAAATTTTGTTATCGTTTCTCCCATAGTAGCACTAGCACTCTTTGTTCAATCATTACTATTGATCCCAAGAAGGGAGGTGAGTATAAAATGAAAAAACATATCGCAGAAACTACATCGATTATGCTTACCGCTGTAGCTAGAGCTTTTGCTGTTTCTTTCAAAGCTGGTATCGGTAGTCCTGCCGTGCCAGAAGAACTAAAAAAGCAAAGTGAAGCAAAATGAAACCTAGGCTAACGGGAATTAGAATCGAAAGAAAGTACGATGAGTCAGATTTTGTAGAATTTGGAGTAGAAGAGGTTAATTATGTAGATCTCTTTAGACCCAAAAAGAATTCAGACAGCATTTTACGCTTTCATACAAATAAAGGTATATTTCTTGCAGTGACTACATTAGAAGGAATTCGGGCATCTTGGGGGAAGTATGGATTT
The DNA here is from genome assembly GCF_030489605.1 of Brevibacillus laterosporus. Classification (GTDB taxonomy): domain Bacteria; phylum Bacillota; class Bacilli; order Brevibacillales; family Brevibacillaceae; genus Brevibacillus_B; species Brevibacillus_B laterosporus_E. The sequence goes on along the minus strand of NZ_JAUKFY010000015.1, from coordinate 38,707 downwards.
GTTTCTTTAGATGCTGTAAATGTTGTCAATCTCGAAAATATTACATATGTAGTGGAGAATGCGTTGTTCATCAGGGCTTACTTCGGTGACGGTTCTTATACAACAGTTTCTAGGTCTAAGTATGAATTAGTTAAACATCTAAAAAGAAAGAGTCATCCAGATTAACTGGGTGACTCTTTTTTTGACATAAAATTATACATCAGGTTATTTTAAATGTAAAGAAAAATTGAAGGGGGTAAAACAGACAGGCTTTATCTTCATTTTTCGACAAAAAATTCTATAATTTAATGATAAATTTTTATATGCAAAGAATTTTAAAGTAGGTGAAAAAAATGGAGATAAAAGCGGTAAAACTCACAGATTATACCAAAATGAAAGCCGTTGAATTAGCCGAACTCTACTTAATCGAAAATAAAGACTATAGTATAAATTCCATTATTTGCTTTATAGAGAAAATCATTGAAGATGCGAAAAAACGCCATAATCAGTTCGATTACTGATCAGGACGATTTTTGTTTTTTACGATTTCGACAGCGGCTTCAATCATTGTACCGATATTCATCTGAATGTCTTCGGGTAAAGACAAAAAATCATTAATCTTTTCCATTTGTTTTGGAGTTAATTTTTCTAATTTTTCCTTAGGCAGGTATACATCCACTAAAGAGAGATCGTGATCAGATTGTTCGACTGATCGGCCGAGTAGATAATCTACAGTAACCAAATACAAATCTGCTAGCGCAATAAGAGTATCATTATCGGGTTGCGAGTGATCGTTCTCATATTTGGAGATAGTGGAGTAGTCAAGTCCGAGCTTATTGGCCACTTGTTCCTGCGTTAATTTTGCTTTTTTTCTAGATTTTTGTAGTCGTTGACCAAATGTCGACATATTCTCACCCCATTTTTTCTAACAATTATACGATAGTTGAAGTATCTTCAAAAGAAATATGAAGAAAATTCAAGTTATCGACATAAATGGTTTGAATTTATTTCAAGTATTTCCGTATGTATTGCAGAATATCAACCATGGATTTTTGTCAAAAGATGCTAGTTACCCCAATACTATTGTACATAATTAATATAAATATAATTTGATTATTAAGATAAAAAATAGATTTTTAGATTCTTTGAGTTGAAATTTCTTCAAGTTTTATTCTTGAAAAATTGGCAGCAAGATTAAAATTGCACAGGAGAGCAGAGGCTGATGAAGAACTATAGGGAATGTCAAATAAAAAGTGGCTACAAAACGTCATGGGAGAACGTTTGGTAGCCTTTTTGAGTTGAATGCTCTAGCCATGTGCTTTACAATTACAAATAATGAAAATCATTCTCGGACATTAGAGCCGTTTTCTGCTACATAACGAAGAGTAAGAAAAGGGGAAATATAATGAAAAACGAATATATCCAACATCTTGATGAGATGTTTAATATTCATTTGCTAGAACCAAAGGGGGCTTTTTGTTCAATGCCTGCCACTGACCTACTTAATGTGAGCCATATGCGAAATTTTATTGATCAATACGCTCCACTGATCAAGGCATTAGATGATACGGCTACGGCTGCTTACCTAGCTAGCTGGTTTCTTGCGATGGCTACAGGACTGCAGTACATGGTGTCGGTGCAAAATAAGGCGCTGGATTTCTCCTTAGAGAATGTAATTGTACATATGAGTCCAAAATCAGAGGGATCGTATAATCGAATCTCTTTTCAACTCCGCTCCTGGACAGAAACAAAAGCACCAGTGAGTGACGAGAAGAGGCAGGAATGGAGAACGGATATTCTTTCTAGGCTGTATGGTGAAACATTGCGTCCTCTCTTGGAATGCATATCTGCTGTTACTGGATTTAACGTAGGTCAAATGTGGGGACAACTGCCAACGAAATTCCATCATTTTATAACAAATCTTTTGGAACAAACAACGAGTTCAGAAGAGAAGCAGCGTGTAATTGATGACTTTCATTTTTTACAGCATGAGTTCAGTCCAAGTGTCTTTGGACGCAGCAAGAATCCGTTTGATGTGAAGGTGCGATTAATCGAACATATAGAGGATCCAACAAAGCAAATGAGAATGAAAAATGTTTGCTGTAGATATTTTAGAACCGAGGGTGCCCAGTATTGCTATACCTGTCCTCTCATGAAGGAAGAGGATAGGGCGGCCAGAAGAACGAAACACCGGGCTGAAATCATCCGGGCGAATGCATAATTGCCAAGAGCATGCTTCGATCAGACATTCCTCCAAAAAACTGCATCATTTTAAAAAGCAAGCCTCAAAAGGGCATGGTATTGTCCACGTTCAAGTAAATTAAATCGTTTGATTTCATTTCGTAAGAGCTTTTCTTGAATCAATCAGGAAAGGCTCTTTTTCACGTATCCATTTTACCCTCGCATCAGACTTGTTTTACAATTTCAGATAACACTTTCTAAAAATAGTGGTAATTGGTTTTTCTCTTTGAGATGTATGACAAGAATAACTGCGCCCACCCTATTCCCAGAGAACTTTTTTCCTTTTATTCTCAAAGTACAAATATGCTATAATATCTGGATGATAGCAGAAAAAAACAGCATATTATGAGGTGAATATAGAAAATGATCGATAAAAAAGAGGCGACAACGGACTTAAAATCCGGAAAGTCTAGTAAGTCCACAGCAGATTATGCGAAATATTTCCAGGCGCCAAGCTTAAAGGACGCCAAGAAACGCGGAAAAGAAGACATTACCGTGCATTACGATTTCAGTATTCCTGAAGAGATGAAAGAAATAGGAAAAGGTCTTCACTATTTGATTCGCACGTATGGCTGTCAAATGAACGAGCATGATACGGAGACCATGGCTGGAATTTTTGAAGCGATGGGTTACACTGCGACAGAAGATACAATGGAAGCTGATGTAATTCTGTTCAATACCTGTGCGATCCGAGAAGGAGCAGAGGATAAGGTGTTCGGTGAGCTTGGTCACATGAAGCATCTGAAACGTAACAATCCTAATCTCATTCTCGGTTTATGTGGCTGTATGTCACAAGAAGAAAAGGTAGTCAATAAAGTATTACGCTCCTATTCAGAAGTAGATATGATTTTTGGAACGCATAATATACACCGTCTGCCAGTATTATTGCGAGATGCCATGTTTAGTAAAGAAATGGTGATTGAGGTATGGTCTAAAGAAGGCGATATCATTGAGAACATGCCGAAAACACGCACGGGTGATATCAAGGCGTGGGTTAATATTATGTATGGCTGTGATAAGTTCTGTACGTACTGTATCGTGCCTTACACACGTGGAAAGGAACGCAGCCGTCGACCAGAGGATGTCATTGCTGAAGTGCGTGAGTTGGCACGTCAAGGCTTTAAAGAGATCATGGTACTGGGACAAAACGTAAACGCATACGGTAAAGACTTTGAGGATCGGAAATATGGACTTGGGGATTTGTTAGACGAACTTCGCAAGATTGATATTCCACGTATTCGCTTTACGACAAGTCATCCACGGGATTTTGACGACCACCTTATTGAAGTCTTAGCAAAGGGCGGAAATTTGGTAGAGCAAATTCATCTGCCTGCACAGTCTGGTAGCTCGGAAGTATTGAAAAAAATGGCACGTAAATATACACGCGAGCATTATATGGAGTTGGTTCGCAAAATAAAGGCTGCTATTCCTGATGTCTCGTTAACTACAGATATTATTGTAGGATTCCCGGGTGAAACTGAGGAACAATTCCAGGAAACACTTTCCTTGATGAAAGAAGTGGAATACGATTCAGCGTTTACCTTTATCTACTCTCCACGCGAGGGTACTCCGGCAGCTTCTATGGTGGATAATGTGCCAGAAGAGGTGAAAAAGGATCGTTTACAACGATTGATGGCCGTGCAGAATGAGATTTCCTTGCGTAAAAATCAGGAGATGGTCGGTAAAACCTATGAATTGCTGATTGAAGGAGAGAGTCGAAAAAATCCAGAGGTATTAGCCGGACGCACTCGAACTGGAAAATTAGTGCATGTAAAAGCTGATAAATCTTTAATTGGTACACTGGTACATGTTACAATTACAGAGGCAAAAACATTTACCACATATGGGGAATTAGTGACTAAAGTTGAGGTGTAATTGGAGATGGCAGAAACACCGGTTTACACAGATCAAGAAATTTTAGCAAAAGCGCGTGAATTAGCTAACATGATTTCTCGGACGAAGGAAGTAGACTTTTTCAAACGAGCAGAATCACAGGTGAAGCAAAACAAACGCGTTCAAGATTTGATTTCCAGTCTGAAAGCAAAACAAAAGCAACTAGTCATGTATGAAAGCATGAACAATACGAAACTTGTAGAAAAAGTACAAGCGGAGTTCGATGCTCTTCAGGAAGAATTAGATGAGATTCCGCTAGTTACAGAATTCAAGCAATCTCAAACAGATGTAAACGATCTTTTGCAAATGGTGACCCATGTTATTACCAATACTGTGTCCGATAGAATTATTTTGGATACGGGTGGTAATCCTCTTACTGGTAAAACAGGTGGACCTGAAGCCGGCCATCATGATGATGAAGGCTGTGGCTGTGGTCACTAAAGTATAAAAGATTAATTCTTGCCGCAACAGTTCTCTCGATCTTGCACTCTGAGCGAATCACCTGCATACAAATGTACAGAAACGATGTATGGAGGAGGTTACAATATGTCTGGTCCAGATAAAGATTTGCAGTGTCGAGAATTGATTGCCAAGGCTGTCTGCGGTAGAGGACATAGATTCTCGCAAACGACACATACGATCACTCCTACTCAAACACCGACTACTATCTTAGGATGCTGGATTATAAACAATAACTTTTCAGCAGAAAAAGTGTTAGAATCGGTCGTTATCAGTGGAACGTATGATGTCAATCTCTGGTATTCTTATGAGGATAATACTCAAACAGAAGTCAAAAAAGAAGAAGTACAGTATACTTTAGATGTTCCTCTTTCTTATTTTGACAAACATTGCCGCGGTGATTTAGAAATCATTTGCCAGTGCATTGAACAACCAAAATGCGTCAGAGCAGAAATTTGCGGTAATGCAGTTAATGTAAGAGTTGAACAAGAGTATTCTGTGGAAGTTGTTGGAGAAACGAAGGTGTGTGTTGTAATTTGTCACCACTGTGAGGATAAAGACTCCTACTCGCATGACTTTGATGACTCAACCGAAGAGTACGATCAATTCGACTCATCGAGTTTACTAGATGATTTAGATTAAGCTGTAGAAAAAGGCTGTCGGTCTGTCCGGCAGCCTTTTTATGTCTATTTTTTAAAATAAAAAATATTATATTCTAATTAAAATGGTACCTTACTGGGCCATGCACCTTACTTTTTTATCATGCATAGCGTGTAGGAAGGAAGTAAGGGAGGTAAGCGTATGTCTAACATGGTAATGAATAAAGTCGCCGCTTCTACGTTTGAGAAGTGGAATAGGGAGAGTGCCATAAAACATACGCATCATCGAGAGAAATTGTTGGCTATTCTGAAATTACACGGAGTGCCAATTCAGACGTACGATGGAGTAATCCCTATGCAAATGTTTGAGGTACATCTGTTTCAGCACCAGGTTGCTGCCATTTATCGAATAGAGGAACGGAATGTTTGGATTTTACAAGCAGCACGAACAACTGGCAAAACGCAAAAAGAAGAGGTCAGTCAAAAGCTGGATGAGATTGAGAAAAATCGAATCATTGCCCTGGCGATTCGTACCATTTACGCTCTTGGATTAGATTACGGGAAAGTGACAATTGGAGTTCATTCCCCAACAAGGATGCGGGTACTGGACTGTCAAGCCGAGCTACCAGCAGATGTTTCACTACGGGAACGTTTACAGGTGTTTATGAAGCAATGTGAACAGCAAATTCTTTTAGATCAAGTAGCAGCTCCACAAGTAATGCTAGGAGCCGATCCAGAATTTGCTTTACGAGATCAGTTTGGAAATATGGCAATTGCTTCAGAATATTTACCGAAAAATGGTGTTATCGGATATGATGGAGTCCGATTAAAAACAGAGCTTATTTCGCATCAGCATCCATTAGTTGAAGTTCGGCCAGAACCCTCAACTGAACCAGAAACTGTCTTTAAAAATATTTATAGAGCCCTCCATCTAGTTCAACGCCGGATTTCAGATGATTCGATTATTTGGTTAGCAGGGGGAATGCCCTTTGATGGTTATCCAATCGGCGGTCATGTTCATGTTAGCGGGACCGCTCTCCATTTTGATTTAGTGCGTAAATTAGATACGTATTTGGCATTACCTTTATGTTTACTAGAGGATCAAGGATGTATGAAAAGGAGACCGCGCTACGGTTTTTTAGGAGATGTACGTGCACAGGAGCATGGAGGATTTGAATACAGGACTCTTCCCAGCTGGCTGGTTTCACCGAGAATCGCCAAAGGAGTATTGGCTCTTACAAAAGTAATTGCAGAATCTCAATATCTTCTCAAGCAAGATGTAAGTACAGACATATCCATGCAGCTTGCCTACTATCGCGGGGATAAAGAAAAACTTGCTTCATTGGTCAAGGACTTGTATTTGGAGATCAATGATCTTCCTTTATATCAAACGTATCGAAAATATATAACCCCTTTTTTTCATAGTATTTTTATGGATGGGGAGTGGCCTTGCAATCAGGATATGAAACTGACTTGGAAGTTACCTCCATTTCATCTCAACAACCACTAGGAACCATGCTATAATAGATGAATGATTATGGGTATTAGGAGTAGAAATAATGGCACAATACACCCCGATGATTCAACAATATCTAGAGATAAAGCGTCAGTATACCGATGCTTTTTTGTTTTTCCGTTTAGGTGACTTTTATGAGCTATTTTTTGAAGATGCAATCCTGGCTTCACGCGAACTAGAGATTACATTAACAGGTCGCGGAGGAGGAGCTGAAGAGCGCATTCCCATGTGCGGAGTTCCTCATCATGCAGCAGAGACCTACATCGCTGAATTGTTAAAAAAAGGATATAAAGTAGCGATTTGTGAGCAGGTAGAAGATCCGAAAGCATCAAAAGGTGTTGTAAAGCGTGAAGTAACGCGAATGATCACACCTGGGACCATGATTGAGGGAAAATGGTTACACGATAAAGAGAACAATTATCTAGTTGCTATTGCCGCTTTGTCAGGAAAAGCGGCGGTAGCAGCGTGTGATTTAAGTACTGGTGAAATGTATACCACCTCGTTGTCAACCATGTATGCCGCAGTAGAGGAAGCAATGCAATATCGGCCGAGTGAGCTACTGCTATGTGATATCGCTGAGGATGAGCTTCGCGGAAAAGGATTACCGCCCCATATGTCTATTACCTGCCTAGCTACCAATGCAGTGTCGCAAACAGCTGTAGATGAGCTCTATCCAGAGGAAGCTACGCAGCTGGAGGATGCAGTCCGCCTAGCTATGAATGGACTTTTGCACTATGTGGGGACTACGCAAAAGCGAGCGTTAACACATATGCGTTCCCTACAGCATTACGTGGCAGATGAATTTCTGCAAATGGACCATTTCTCTCGAAGAAATTTAGAGCTGACTGAAACGATTCGGGACAAGTCCAAAAAAGGCTCTTTATTATGGCTTCTGGATAAAACAGAGACGGCCATGGGGGGACGGTTGTTACGTCGCTGGATTGAACGGCCTCTTTTGAATCCTAAGGAAATTGGCAATCGTTATGATACAGTAGAAGCATTTCGCCACGATTTATTATTGCGTTCTGATGTACGTGAGGGGCTTGATCGCGTATATGATTTGGAGCGTTTAGCGGGACGGATTTCTTACGGTAATGCAAATGCCAAGGATTTGGTGCAGCTACGCCATTCTCTTGAAGCTATCCCGAGTGTAATACATCTATTGGCTAACAGCGGAGAGGAAGCCCTGCAAGCGATTGCTTCAGATATGGATGACTGTAGTGACATTGCCCAATTTTTAGCGGAAACCCTTGTAGAAGATCCTCCTGTAAGTGTCCGTGAGGGTAATTTAATTCAGGACGGTTATGACGAATATCTAGACAAGCTCAGATTAGCTAGTCGCCAAGGAAAGGGCTGGATCGCACAACTCGAAAAAAGCGAGCGGGAGTTAACAGGAATCCGCTCCTTGAAGGTAGGCTTCAATAAAGTCTTTGGTTACTATATCGAAGTTTCGAAGGCTAATCTCGCTCACATACCGCCGGGACGTTACGAGCGTAAGCAAACCCTGACGAATGCGGAGCGTTATGTCACCCCAGAGTTAAAAGAGAAGGAAGCCCTGATTCTGGAAGCTGAAGAGAAGCTAGTGGAATTAGAATATCAGCTGTTTACCCAAATTCGCTTGGAAGTAGCGAAGCATATCCCGCGGATTCAAAATTTAGCAGAACGAATTGCCCGCATTGATGTGCTGCAAGCTTTTGCTACGGTGAGTGAAGAACGTGGCTTTATCCGTCCTACCTTGACCGCAGATGGCGAGGTTTATGTAAAAGACGGTCGCCATGCTGTTGTGGAAGCTGTATTAAATCAAGAGAAGTATGTTGCAAATGACGTGACGATGAATCAAAAGGATCGCAATATTTTACTCATTACAGGCCCTAATATGGCGGGTAAGAGTACATATATGCGTCAAATGGCGTTGATTACGGTTATGGCTCAGATCGGCTGCTTTGTTCCGGCCAGTGAAGCTCGTATTAGCCTGGTCGATCAGATTTTTACTCGAATTGGAGCGGCCGATGATTTGGTGGGGGGATTCTCTACTTTTATGGTGGAGATGCTAGAAACTCGTAACGCGCTGGTAAAGGCAACACCGCGCAGCTTGATATTACTGGATGAAATTGGGCGGGGAACGTCCACTTATGATGGTATGGCCTTAGCTCAAGCTGTCATTGAATATATCCACGAGCATATCGGGGCAAAGACCTTGTTCTCTACACATTATCATGAACTGACTGATCTGGAGGAGAAAATTCCAGGAGTGGTAAATGTTCATGCACGCTGCGAGGAACGTGACGGCAAGCTTTTATTCCTGCATAAGATTGAAGAGGGACGCGCTGATAAAAGCTACGGTATTCATGTCGCTGAATTAGCAGAAATGCCGCTAGAGGTAATCAGTCGTGCACGTGAAATTTTACAGGGCTTAGAAGGCAAGGATCGAGAAGCGCCATTAGAGCAGCTTTCGCTTGATATGCTTTGGGGACAAGCACCAGCGGCTTCCCAGCAGGTTTTTTCAGGTTACACGGAAACAATGACTCATCAAAGAAAGAATAGATCTGATGATGCTTCTACACCAAAGGCAGTAACAGAAGGAAAAACGGATAAAACCGAAACAATAGTAGAAATTGCAGAGGTAGCCCAAGCCAAAGCGACATCTAGCCAAAAAGAACCTTTGCCAAACCCAACAGAGGCTGATGTTCTCTCAGAATTACGTGATATCGATTTAAATCAAATGACGCCTCTACAGGCACTCATTCAGTTGTCTGACTGGAATGCACGTTTACGCAAACATAAATAAGCTTGCTTCACACAGAAAGGAGGAGGAACATGGGAAAAATTCAAGTGCTTACGGAGCAGGTAAGCAATATGATTGCTGCTGGTGAAGTGGTGGAACGCCCAGCCTCCGTGGTGAAGGAGCTGGTGGAAAACGCCATTGATGCAGGTACCTCTCAAGTAGAGATTCATATTGAGGAGGGCGGATTACAGCTAATCCGCATCGTTGATAATGGCGCGGGAATGGACCGGGATGATTGCTTGCGAGCTTTTGAACGGCACGCTACGAGCAAGATTCGTTCGGCACGTGATTTATTTCATATTCGTTCTCTTGGTTTTCGCGGGGAAGCCTTGGCATCTATCGCCTCGGTATCTCGAATTGAATTGATGAGTGCTGAAGATAGCGGACAAGTAGGAACTAAGGTCGTTATCGACGGTGGAGACATGAAAAGCGTTGAGGATTTCGCTAGGGTAAAAGGAACGGAAATTGTTGTACGTGACTTATTTTTTAATACACCAGCTCGTTTAAAATATATGCGCTCCATTTCAACAGAAGTAGGACATGTATCAGATTATGTAAACCGTTTAGCGATTACCTATCCAAAAATTGCTTTTACGCTGACTCATAATGGAAAAAATCTGCTCCAAACATCGGGCGATGGCAAACTGTTGCATGTGATGGCCGCCATTTATGGGGTTCAGGTAGCCAAGCAATTATTGCCATTTGAAGGAGAGACGTTAGATTTTCGCTGGAGCGGTCTTTTATCTAAGACAGAGGTTACGAGAGCGAATCGTACGTACATCTCTACGCTGGTTAATGGTCGTTATGTACGCAACTATCCATTATCACAAGCAATTATGCGAGGCTACCATACCTTTTTGCCGATTGGGCGTTTTCCGATAGTCGCTATGCATATTGAAATGGATCCAATTTTGGTTGATGTAAATGTTCACCCTGCTAAATTAGAAGTACGTTTTAGTAAGGAACAGGAATTATGTGCAGCGGTTGAACAATCAGTAAAAGAGGCACTGCGCGCAGGCTTACGAATCGTGCAGCCGATGCAAACGAACAGTAAGCCCAAAATTAAGCTGGAAAAACCGTATCAGCCGCAGTTTAATCTAGGTGAACAGCATTCAAACGAGCAGCAACAGCAGATGAATCGATTACTGACTGCTTTTGATGGACCGATTAGAGAAAAACGGTCAGCCTACGTAGAACAATCACCAGACCCTGCATCTTCTGAATGGACGGCAAAAAAAGGAGCTGGACAGCAAGGAAATCGGGAGCTAAGAGCAGAGGCTCACATACAGTCAGATCAGCAACCCGAGAGCAAATGGATGTACACAGGTAACAGCAAGCCTAGCTATCCTGCTCACAATTCCAGTCAGTCTGTCACAGAAGGCTCTCGTAACCATTTTGCTCAAAATGAGGCTGGAAATGTTATTGATGCTAACGCGCTTGAAAAGTCGTCAACTGAAGACGATATGTCCGATTTGAGGAGTATCGATACAGTGGAAGACTTCTGGAGCGATTCTATCGAGGACGGCAATAGCACAGTACACGAGGAAGCTTTTAACATGCTGAGTTCAAATGGAGAAGAACAACCAGAGCATATAGGTGAAATGAGTAACTCAGTTGAGGAAGATGCCGAGAATACATCCATACAAAAAGCAAGCAACCATGATGATGCAGCGCACGTCGATGAGGCTGGAAATGCTGTACCAGTTTTATACCCAGTAGGCCAGGTTCATGGTACGTACATCATTGCTCAGAATGACACCGGCATGTATTTAATTGATCAGCATGCTGCTCAGGAACGAATTTTTTATGAGTACTTCATGCAAAAACTGCAAGAGGAAAAGGTTTCGAGTCAGATGCTTTTATTTCCGCATACAGTTGAATGTACAATGCAGGAGGAAGCGAAACTGTTGGAGCGACTTGAGTTGCTGCAATCCTTTGGGCTAGATATAGAATGGTTTGGCAACCGGACGTTTATTGTTCGAGCTCATCCTCAGTGGTTCCCTCAGGGGAGTGAAGTGGAGGTCATTAATGAACTGATTCAGTTCGTACAAGAAGCGAGCGAAAATGAACGGGTTGACGTGAGTAAAATGCGGGAAAAGGCTGCGATTATGATGTCATGCAAAGCTTCTATAAAAGCGAATCGCTATTTAACCCACGCTGAGATGGAGGCGCTTCTAAACAAACTTCGCCAAACTACGAGTCCATTCACTTGTCCGCATGGCAGACCCATCGCTATTCATTTTTCAACCTATGATTTAGAGAAAATGTTTAAACGCGTGATGTAAGCATAAAAAATTATATTGGCTTTTAAAGGCTAACAATAACAAGGGTTTTGGTGTGCTTTGTCATAAAAGGATATAGTTATTTTTACGGAATGACAACAATTTGACAACCTTTATCCTGTTAAAGTTTCCTTGCGTCGGAATGATATTATCCCCTTAAAGTAGAGTGTACCACCCACCGTCAGGTGGGTGGGCTTTTTACATTGTCTACTTGAAGGGGATAATATCACCACGCGGTGCTTTTTTATTGCATTTAGCTTACAGGGATTCCATCGAATTGTGAGGCTATAGTTTCTTGCTCTTTATGTGGTGGGATTGGTCTTATTTGATAAATCTAAGCAATAAATTAAGAAAAGCATCCGTTTAGGGAACGGATGCTTGGTTAGACTAGAATTCAACATCAAATCCTGGTGTGAAATGTTTACCAGAAGCTTGAGCCGAAGTGATTTTCGAAATAGTAAAGCTGCGTATCTCATCACGCATTAAACACCAACCAAAAAAACGAGTATCCCGAAAAGAATACGGTTCAACTAAACGCTGTTCTCCATCGTATGTAATGTATACCATTTCTTTACGAGCACCACATGATTCAATCGTTTCTACTACACTCATCATTTTGCACCTCCAATCGGAAGGGATATGGAGTATGGATAAGGTTATATCGATGAAAGAATCGCATGATAGTGAGCAAATAACCTGGTTACCATTGAATCGACCGCCAATAGGAACAGCTGTCATTGTGTTCTGTAAAGGATGTAAGAAAAAGCACCCTGTATATGATGAAGACACCAACCAAATTGGATGGTGGTGGTGCTTCAATAAAAACAGACCATACCCAGTTAGAGATTGATCCCTCCTACTCCAGAACCCTTGGAAAGGGAAATAGTTCCACATTTTGATAATTATGTTCTGGATGAATAGGATTTTTGAAACTTCGAGTTTCATACAACGTATTACTAAAAAAGGTGATTTTTAGGAGGTGTACGATGATAGAATTAAATGTAATTCCCAAAGATGGTTTGGTACAAATATTATCTTTTGCTATGGAATATAGGTGGCAACTATTTCTAATTGCTGGTGCAATAATAGGGGGCCCGCCAACATTTAAACGAAAATATATGCTAAGCCTTCAGGGATGACCAGCTTAGCGTTTTTTCTTACTCTAATCCTAATGTTCGGGCGGTTATAGCCCGGATCACCGAAATACGCAATGCGATAAACAAAAAGCACTGGAGGGTAAAGCATGGCCCGAGAAGTACAATTTGATGATGAAGGTGTAACCTTAAAATTAACAGGAGCGACAGGATTTTTCGCAGTAAAGTTCAATCTTAAAATGCCCTATAGTACAATTAAAAGTGTATATGTTGACTACTTCGATGCTCCACAATGGATGCTTCGGATGCCTGGAACCTCCATTTCAGCACTTAATATTTTTGAGGGGAGTTTTAAATACGCAGATGAGTGGTACTTTCTCTCCTATGAGAGAAGAGAACCTCTGTTAATAATTGAGTTGGAAGGGCATGAGAAGTATAAGTATGTGATTTTTGAGATAGATGACCCTTCAAGTGTTGCATCAGATATTCGGAAACGCATAAGGGTAAATATCTAAATCAGTGAGTAGCAATAAAAAACTGGATAAATACTGAGAAGATTTGTGTCAAAATGTAGAAGCGCCAGAACCTACTTGAATTCCTTGGAGTAGGTTTTTCTGACGCTTTGCTGTTTATTATGCGATTAGCGTATGTTTTAGGATCAAAACTTTACTATTTTTCGAAATTATGGCAGTTTAGTAGAATATGGCCCTAGTAACTTTAGCAAAAATAAGGAGGAATGATTAATTTGAGAACCGATATAGATAATTGGATGCCAGTAACCGTTTCGAGAATATATGAAGTGTTCTCTGAAATTCCAATTAGGTGGTGTATTGCTGGAGGTTGGGCATTAGATTTACATTTGGGCAATAAGAGTAGGCAACATAGTGATATAGATGTAATTGTCATTCGAGAAGACCAACTAGCTGCTTACCAATCTTTAAAAAGAGACTGGACGCTATACAAGGCAAAAGATGGTAAAATTAAGATTTGGGAAGAAGGAGAATTTTTAAAGTCAACAAATGATGTATGGGTTAGTAAAAACAATAATTCTCCTTGGGCGTTTCAAATTATGTTAATTGATATTGAAGAAAGTTATTGGATTTATAAAAGAGAAAAATCGATTAAAAGAGCAATAAACGAAATATTTTTAAGAACGCCCGAAGGGATACCTTATTTGAAACCTGAAGTCCAACTTCTCTATAAAGCTGGCTCTTCTCAAGTCAGGGAGAAGGATTATAATGATTTTCAAACAATTCTCCCAATACTTTCACTACAAGAAAAAGAATGGCTTAAAGTATCTTTAAAACAACAATTCCCAGAAGGACATGCTTGGATTAAATATTTAAATTAAAATGGTTTTGAGCTAATCGATTTATTAATTTAACAAGACATTACACTTTATTAAAATCAATAGTTACATTGAATACATGTAAATGATGTGGGAAGCATTGATATTCGAATAGTTCTCACATCGCAGTTAAGATAATCGGGTAATGTTAGCTATACCTCTAATAGGATATAAAAAATTTAAAGGCGCTTAACTAAGCGTTTTTTTATTGCCCATCGTTGGGATTATGAAGTTCGGTAGGAACTACCACAGCGCGACGGACTTTGGAACCCGAATGATGGGCACAGTCACCTTAAAAAACATAAGAACCCCTTCCTACATACGGAAGGGGTTACCTCCTTTATGATTGTATGTAAGAATAACGAATAAAAAATGTTGCAAGAATATTAGCTATGTCGGCCGATACATTTGCATTATACGAGATTGATTTTCATAAAACAAAACATAAATTGAAAAATATGTAATTAATCATAGTGTATTTTGTAATTTTTAAAAAATATTTTCTTTTTTTAATTTAGATAGTCAAAAATTGTTCGTTGCATAATCTCCTCATCATAAATAAAATAGGAACATACATTCCTGTTCAAGGAGATGTTTTGATGGCTAGGAAAATTCTTGACCCACTTGTAATGAAATTTATTTTGCCAGAGCATGAAATATTACGTCAGTATCACGAGGATAAGAAAATGATCGAGAAACCGATCATTGAAGAGGATGAACTAGCCGAGTTTTGCTACAGGATATCTGACTCACGTCAGTATGACTACGCTCTTACTATTAGCTGGTGGAAAGAAACGAAAGAGGGTAGAGGAGTAATTGAATCAGCTTGGGGCTGGGTAAAAAAGTTTGATTCAACGTTTAAACAGATTAAGTTAAAAAATGATGAAGATTTTTGGTGGATACCTGTAGAAGATGTGATGTGATTAGTGTAGAAGGCTAAGCAGTGCATCTTACAGCTACATAGAATATATTACCTGTGGGAACAGGGATACAGCAAACACCCCATCGAATAAGATTTATGATGGGGTGTTTATGTTATTGTCGAGTAGCCTAACTAAGTTTCTGGCTATCCCACCAACTAAAAATGGACTTTATTATTTTATTAAAGTCGTCATAAAAAACCATTGTCAGAACTCCTAATATTGTTATTAATGCTGAAATTGATCCAGCATTAATAAACAACCCTATAAACATAATAACAAATCCTACGTACAGACCAGTATCTTTGTTATCGGCGATGATTATCTTTTTTTTGAAGCTTTCGTTTCCTTTTATTAACTCATCTAGTGTTACATTGTATAACTCGCTAAGTAAAATCAAATTATCAATGTCAGGATAGCTTTTGTCATTTTCCCATTTATAGACAGCTTGCCTAGTCACACCAATTTTTTGAGCTATATCTTCTTGTGAAAGAGACTTAAATTCACGGAACTTTTTCAATTGCTGACCTAAACTCATTTCATTCATCCTTTTTTGTATCATCATTGCATATAAAGAAACTATTAGTAAAGAAACCATTGGTAACAATGCATGTAAACTAGTGGTTTACATCAGCAAATCCCGCCAGTATCGACCAAGCGGGAGCTTTTTTCGTCAAAACATCCATTTACTCGTCAAAGCATTGATAAAGCCGACACGTAATAACGTAATGAGGATTCTGATGGATACCTGCAGAAGATGTGGTCAATGTAGAGAGTGAATAATTGTTTTATCATAAAAATTGGAATATTGAAGAGCCTTGCAGTAATATGCAAGGCTTAGTGTTTTAGAGTAGCTCAATGTAATGTTTTGCCTCTTGGACTGTTAATTTAAGTTTATCTTGGACTAGTTTTACTGCATCAGCCTTTTCCCCACGCTCAATCAACGTTCGCACTTCTAGATCTAGTTGATTTTCAATAGATAATTTTTTGGAAATTTCCTTTAATCTTAAATTGATTATTTTTATTGAAACGTACAGATTTTTAAACAAAATCAAAGTCACTATAAAAAGTGTAGTCGTCCAAATAATGATAAAAATACTATCCATTCCATACCTCCTTAAAAAATAAAAGTGAATCATATGTGATTCACTTTACTATAATTTGGAAATAGGCTCTAGTCCTTGATTATATATGTGAAACTGCTGCGTCTAATTTATATTCATTTTTACTAGACTTAAAATGCTTTAAAGGTTGTATTAACAGCTTTATTTCCTTTTTCTTCTAATGTTATCCCATTGTTGACTTTATCATAAATTGCAATGGTAGTTTCGTCTCCAGATGTTAGTCCTTCTTTATAGCACAGAGAGAGGAGGTTGATCACCCGTTCCAGCAGATCAAATAAGATGATGAAGATTTTTGATGGATACCAGTTCATAAAGAAGACCGCCCGAGTTATCCGAGCGGTCTAAAGTTATTTTTACGGAATGACAACAAATTTGACAACCTTTATCCTGTTAAAGTTTCTTTGGGTTGGACATAGCTTGATCAAATCGTGCTGCAGATTCCTGTTGCATATCAAAAGTAACTGGCTGTATACATTTAATGTCATCTGAATACTGGAATGCCCCAATCATTCTGAAACTATTTTGAGGTGTTCCCCTATTTTTAACATAATTGAAGCGTGAGTATGTCTCAGGTCATGAAATCGGATATCAGATATTTCTAGAGATTTCATTGACCTTTTAAATGATTGTGAACATATTGAGGATTAAGCGGTGTTCATCCTTTTTTGCAATGATGCAGTCATTCTCTTGATAGCCTTCTCCGAACAGTTTTTTATCTTCTTACTGAAGATTTTTATGGTTTTTTAGTTCGTTAATAAGGTGATATGATGATAACTGGTAATAAAAACAAGGTCAGGCTACTCGATCAATCGGGTAGCTTTTTTGGTAGTAAAGGTTAGTCACCTTCGGATGGCTATTTTTTATGTCAAGCCATGAGATAAGAAAATTAGAAAAAAATATATGAGAAAAAAGATGCGGTAGTCTGAATAAAGAATGCTGAATTCAGTTATTTATCAATTATTTATATACTTAGAAGTTATATTGAAAAGACAAAATTAATGGGATATTATATATCCACAAGCCTTTTATGTAATTTTTTTACAAAAAAGGTAATGATTAGATAAATGGAGGATGGTAAAAAATGAAAAAAGTTGGACGCAAGTTTCTAGTTTCAGTAATGGGATTGTCTCTGATGTTATCAGCAGGAGCGACAGGAGCATTAGCGAGTGAAAATGTAACCAACACCCAGAACCAACTTCCACCAAGTATTCATAAGTCTGAAAAAAATGTTCTTCCAGCAGATGCGCGTGGAGATTTTGTTCAAGACACACTTTCCCATGCTTTTTATCAAGTGGGTCAAGGTAAAAAGAATGTGATGGTCTTTAATTTGAATCAAAGATATACTCATAATCTACAAGGCATTCAAACATTTTATACAGTATATTACGGTAGCATTCCTTATGGAGTGTGGGTTTTCACAGATGGTGAATTCTGGAATAAGGGGGATGGCGGATGGATTAACTGGGGATTCCAAGGTAGTTTTGATAGAGATGGAGGACATGTAAAATTCCATAGAATAAGTTGAAATTCGGTTTTGTAAAGAAGATATCACTATACATGATCCTCTTTTTGGATCATGTATTTTTTATTGGAATCAAAAAACCTCCTGATAAAAATATGCTTGCTTCATGTTTACATCATGTCGCAATAACTTTGTTTGAAATGTATTTTCTGTAACATTAATAGGGGTTTTTGTTTGCAATAACAAATTTAGCGAAAATGGTCATTTTAACCAGTTGGGTTTTTGTACTATCACTTTTGCAACAGTAACCCTAGTTTCTGCTGCAGATGTATGCAATAAGTACACAAAAAAATAAATATATATAGGTCATTTTGATAGATATTTTTTTATTAAAACAAACGTGATGTGGAAGCAAGTGATTTAATCATCTTTCAAATAATTATTTTAGTGACAGTTATTTGGGACAAACCTACTGCATAAACTTCTGGGAAAATACATATTTGGGGGAGGACTCATTGGATGGCGGATGCATTTGTAATTAGATCACTTGAGGAAGTTCGTTTTTGGTCTAGGATAATGAAGGAACATTCGCTTTTTTTGAAGTTAGGTTTTAATTGTGACGATACCCAGTTAATAAATGAGGCAGACTATTTTTACCATGTATTTGAAAGGATAGAGGCTGAGGCCCTTTCCTTATCAGAAGATGTTGACCCTCAATATATAGGTCAGTTCAATGCTCAAATTCTCCCTCATGTAAATCAAATTTGGGCTTTTAAACGAAGGGTATTAGGTCTTATCATTTCTTGTCAAATAGGAGGTAATAACTTTCCGTTATTAGTTGATCATGTTAGCCGAGAAGCTGCTTACTTTGCGAAACGTTTGGAACAACTAAATACCGGAACCCTAGACCCTTTACCGGATGCAATCATTAATGAAAATGTCTTCTTTCTTAAAATTATGGCTGATCATGCTAAATTTATTAATCACTTACTTGATCCTTCTGAAAGAAAGTTGGTCGAACAAGCTCGTGATTTTAGCCATGATTTTGATCAACTTCTATACCAAGCCATTGATTTAGATTCCATGCGTCCCCAGTCACAAACATTTCCATTACTTTCGCAGTTTGTAGATCAGAATAGAGTATCTGTTAGCCAATTTCGTGATTTTAAAAAGACAGCTCGCGATTTAATCGAAGCTTGTCGTATCAAGAGCATTATTCCACATCTTCTTGCAGACCATGTTTTTAGAGAAGCATCACATTTTCTTGAAATTTTAGATGCATTTGAAGAGGTGTTAGAAGGGTCGAAAAAAAGAGGTAAACAAAGAAGGAGTACCACTGAATTTGATTGTTAGTCAAGATAAAAAGCTGAAGTTATGTAATAGCTCACAAATATTGTGAGCTTTTTTGCTTGTTCCTGAATTATACCCAATGTGATGTTTCGTCAAACAAGTTCTCATGTTTAAGGAATTTCATTCTCTGTTGCTCCTTTGTAATGATGGGTGTGAGGGCGTCTTCCGTTTACTGTTGTATATCCTTCAAAGTAATGAATATGTCCACCGCGCCGTAGTTGAATTGCAGGGCCGGTTGTGCCTTCAATTACATGAGAATGACCATCGTCAAATGAAGTAATCGTATAATAGCGATGAACGTGAGGTACACCTGTTGGGGCTGGTTCAGTTACCCCAATGTATTGATGATCATGTCCATCATTGAATGATGTAGTTCCCGAAAACGGATGTCGGTGTACAGGCATACCATTCCATGAAGTAATATAAAATCCATGTGAATGTTCTGCTGAGGATTCACTTGATTGGAATAGAAACCCTTTAACAGGTATTTTTCTCATTTTAACCCCCCATTCTCCTGGTTAATTACACTGTATGAATGGGAGTGGAAATTGACATGGGCAAGAGTACCATTTTCAGGATATTTGACTTAATAGTGTTTTAATTTACCGTAAAGGAAGGTGAAATGTCATAACTGAAAGACTGCTAGAGAAGATAGAGGCTCTTTAAGATGATATTTTAAAAAGGTTCAACCACCGAAAAAGGGGAGACGGTGGTTGAATAGTGTTAAAGATTAGGGGTGACACAAGCTCAATGACTCTGGTGCAGCGGCTACAGCATTTCCATAATTTATTAGATGCGAAAAAATAGAAAATGGCAGGGCGGATCAATTGATTCATTTGGATCATTTTAACTTGAAATTCTAACGTGTAAACAATATACGTCCACAGAGATATAGAAACTAGGCAAGATAAGCTTTTAAAAGTGAAATGAAGGTAGTTTTGGGGAAGAGGGTATCAAAAAACTGCACAGTGCCGTCTTTAGACCGCGTGGCAATCTTCTGCCAAATAACTAAATGGATTTCAGAAATGAAAGGGGATGAGGGGACGGCTAACTAGTACAATTAAAGATTAGCGTTTCCCTATGTATTAAGAAACGGGTAAACTCATATTACTAAGTTATTTTTATAGTCTTTTCTTAGCCTTTTCAGGAACCTCTGTTCCTTGTACTTTCCCATATGTTTTAACATATTTCCCTTTAACACTAACTTTTAAGTAAGTATTTTTGGGAAGGGTTTTAGAAGTTCCGACCTTAATTTCACTTTCTTTCCCTAATTCGTCAACTCCGTTTAACACATATACATACCTACGTGGGAAATCTGGATCAGGCGTAGTTGCGCTTCATTCATCTTATGTGTAAAGTAATAATGAAACGCGTGATGTAGAGAGAATTTGATATTTCCATTGGCATGAGAATAGAGGAACATCTCGAACGTATGCTTACGAGACGGCGGGATGTTCTTCTTTTTATTAATAATGAAGCCGATCAGAGCAAAAGAGGCAACATCGTGAATAACCTTGATTTTAAGCTGATTCCTAATCAAAATTCATTGCTGTTGTCAGCATTCTTTTGTTAGTATAATAGGATAGCAACCAAGGTAGACATACATACAGACAGGAATCAAAATTGATCGGATTTAGTATGAGTAGGAAACGAGTGATGAAATGATTGTAACAACAGGAAATGAGCCAAAAGCGTCTGTTTTGGCTCATGCGCAGGAACTGGCCACTATCTTTTCTGCTCCACTAGTTTCGCGTGGAGAGCTTTCGATTGAAAAGCTCAGAGATAAATACCAGACGAATGATATTTTAATTGTAACTGCTAAGGGAGCTAGGTTGGAACGGAGAGGTCAACAGGCTTTCTTTTTTCATCCAAATACAGCGTCATTCCGTATAAAGAGACTAGAACGCGGCGATAATGATACTATGCTTTCTGTTTGCCAAATTTCACCAGGCGATAAGGTGCTTGATGCCACGATGGGATTGGCGGCGGATGCGATCGTATTTGCCTATGCCACTGGTGAAACAGGGCAAGTGGTTGGAATTGAATCGGAGCCTATGATTGCAAGACTTGTCAAAGACGGTCTTACCCATTGGAATATGGGATCACCAGCTTTAATCGAAGCGATGCGGCGTGTACAGGTGGAGCAGGCTGATCACCTTTACAAGCTCCAAGCATTGCCCGATAACTCGTTTGATGTAGTTTATTTTGATCCTATGTTCCAACAAGCTGTCTTCGAGTCACATGGTATTTCTACCTTGCGTCAATTGGCTAATGATAAGGTGTTAACAGAGGAAACGATTGCTCAAGCTCGCCGGGTAGCTAAACGACGAGTCGTTTTAAAAGAGGGTACAACAGGCACCTTGCACGAGCAATTGGGTTTTACACCTTATCGAAAACGTGAACATCAAGTGATTTATAGTTACATGGAAGCATTGGAGGGGAGTGAGAGATGAGGCAAAAAGAGAATTTAGTGGTAATTGCAGGTCCTACGGCAGTAGGCAAGACTGCTCTTAGCCTTCGATTAGCACAACAATTTAATGGAGAGATCATCTCTGGTGATTCTATGCAGGTTTATCGTGGTATGGATATAGGGACGGCTAAAGCTACCGAGGAAGAGCGGTCCATTGTCCCCCATCATCTGATTGATATCATGAATCCAGATGAGGAATACTCTGTGGCTATCTTTCAGCAGCAGGCCCGGCAGTTAATCACCCAAATTAATCAGCGTAATCATCTGCCTATTATCGTAGGTGGAACGGGACTTTACATACAATCGGTTACTCATGCTTATCAATTCTCTGAGGCGGATCAGGACGAGGAATTGCGGGAGAGATTGCAACGATTTGCCGATGTGGAAGGAGTAGAAGCTCTTCACAGACGCCTACGCGAGCATGACCCCATTACAGCAGACCGCCTGCATCCAAACGATGTCCGCCGAGTTATACGTGCAATAGAAATATACGAATTGACTGGAAAACGTATGTCTGATTTTCAAAATCAGGCTGCTTATTCGCCTTACAACTTGAAGATTATAGGCCTAACAATGGATCGGGCGAAGCTCTATGAAAGAGTAAATCAACGAGTCGATTTAATGATTGAGGCTGGATTGGTAGAAGAAGTCCGGGGGTTGCTAGATCAAGGCTATTCTGCTGATCTGGTAGCCATGCAGGGGCTGGGCTACAAGGAGCTCGTTCCTTATCTATATGGAGAGGTTACGTTAGATAAGGCAATAGCTGACATTAAGCAAAGAACTAGGCATTTTGCTAAGCGTCAGTTAACTTGGTTTAAACGGATGCCTCAGCTGGAATGGTATGATATGACTGATTCCGAGTCATATGAACAAGTGGTTGAAACAATTACCAGTGCGTTGGAAGGAAAGTTCCATTCCACGCCGAATATATAACTTACAAGTCCTTTTAGGGGGTATTGTCCATGAAACAGACGATCAATATTCAAGATACGTTCTTAAACCATTTACGAAAAGAAAATATCGCAGTTACCATATATTTGGTAAACGGATTCCAATTGAGAGGCTATATCAAGGCGTTTGACAACTTCACAATCGTTATTGATACAGAAGGCAAGCAACAATTGGTCTATAAGCATGCGATCTCTACATTTACACCACAACGTCCGGTATCCTTGATGTCGGAAAGTCAATCACAACAAATGTAATAGCAGAAAAGAAAATCAGGGTTTCTTCGGGAATCCTGATTTTTTTGCTCAAAAAAGCATAAACAAGAAGAATTTTGCAGGTAAATATTGACTTTTTTGCGGATAACGGAATAAAATGGAAGTATTACATGATGAAGGCAGGCGATGAGATGTTTGCTGAAGAGAGAAGAGGAAAGATTCTGGAGATACTCCATGAAGCACAGCGAGTGCTGGTGAAGGAGTTAGCGGAGCAATTTCATGTTTCTATTGATTCCATCAGGAGAGATTTATCGATTATGGAGGAACAGGGATTATTGAAAAAAACTCATGGAGGAGCTATCCCTGTATCTGCTGTGCGCAAGCCTGTTGTACCATCAGCGGTACGTATTAAAGATGGACCTAGTCATATCACTGCTATATCCAAAACAGCCGTATCCTACATACAAGAGCACGATACAATATTTTTAAGTGGAACGAACCTGCATTTTCATATGATAAAATATTTACCTCAACATATGCCGATAACAGTGGTGACTAACTCGGTTAAAATCGCAGAACAGTTACGTGAATCTGAAAATACTGACGTTTATCTTATCGGAGGACAAGTTAAAAAAACAGGTATGATTTTCGATATTATTGCTAATGAGATGGTAAAACAATTTACAATTGATCTGTGTTTTATGACAGCAGGAGCCATTAGCTTGCAAGGTGTTAGTACTGCAACACCAGAGGAAGCTAGTTTTAGTCGCGCTGTTTTGGAGGTTTCTCGACGCCGTTTTATTCTAGCGTCTCATGAGAATATGGAACATGATGCCTTTTCTAAAATAGGTCCCCTCAACAGCTTTCATTTACTCATCACTGATGAGGGAACACCAAAAGAGTTACGAGATCAAATCGAAAAACAAGGACTAGAGGTAACGGTAGCGAAAGGAAGCTATCCTGTTCCCGTTCCTGACTATTCGTAAAATTTTATATTTCCTGGTCACCGAATTCTCTATCCGAAAGACGAAATAAGCTCCCAAGTTGCGAAGTGGCCAGGATATAATAATCATTGGCAGTTACTTCTTTAAAACCACAACGGTTATACAGTGTGAGCGCACTTTTGTTCTTCGTTTCCACCTCCAAGACGATGGAAGGTGATTGCTTTTTAAGTAAGTCGTTCACCAATCTTGTCAAAATTTCTCTCCCATAACCTTTTCCTTGTTGGGCTGGCATGACTGCAAAGCCGTAAATAAAATCCATATTCTCAATTCTTTGATAATTAATTTTTCCTATAAATTCATCGTTATGAAAGGCCATGATAGAATGCCGATCAGGTTCTTCAACGCTTGTAGAGGCATATCTTGTTGCATCCTCTTTCGTTACCCCAAAGGCTTCCATATCAATTTGGACAAGCAGGGGAAGATCCTCTTTTGTGGCTTCTCTTAGTGAAAGAGAAGGTGTAATTAATTTCGTAGGCGGGGCTTCTAATTCCATCCAGTATTCGGAGAAGGAACAAGTGCTGCCCAGTGATTCTAGAAATGCTTTGCCAGAATCAGATTTTTCTTGAGACATAAATATTAGCTTGGGTAATTGACGACGTTCGATTTCAGGATAGGCTAGCCGAAGCAACGAGGAAAATATACCGTTACGTCTATACGCTGGATCTACCATCCCGCTGATTTCGACCTCTTGAGTATTAAAAATGTACAAGGCAAGATACCCAATGATTCGGTTATCTATAGCAAAATAAAAATCTTGAACTTGGTCAGTGGGTCTACAGCTCAGCATATCCAGATTTAATTTTATCTGAATGTTATCGTATGTATTACATACCTGTAGAAGCTCTTTTATTTGGATGAGTTCGGCTTCCGTAAGCCCTGCAGCGGCATAAGCACCGTTTGTTTGTCTAAGCACATTTATTCACTCCTTTTGAGAACTGCTAGCTACATCTAAATTTCTTGCTCTAGCGTATCATAATCAAGTATAAAAACAATTCGGAAATTACGCACACTAAAAATTGCGGGCTATGTAGTATAAATTGCGATGTTTCATTATTACTGTTTATTTTTCACTTATGAAAATACGGTAGGATTCATGTTTCGTACCTAATGTATTGAAATGTTTGTTTATAACGAAAGGTGGTCACTCTGACGTAGAAAGAGTGACCACGAAAAATTACATTATAATAAAGCGCCGGTAAAAGTGATTCCCCCTATAGCAGTAACTGTGCCGCTACCAATAATTTGGGCCACTAATGTGTACGTGACGTTACCGACTCCAGGGGTTAAATCAATATGATTTATACTGGTAGAACCAAATGAATTTGTTCCAGTTCTTTGATCATTAATACTAAAAATAACAGTAGTTCCTCGGAGAACTTCGAATTGCACTACTGGATTACTTGTTCCATTTTGCCAACCAATTATTCCAGTTAACCAGATGCGGCTGGTAGCAGTAATTCCTGTTACTGTGACAGTTTTTAATGTGGTTTGGATGTTACTAATTACTATGGCGGAACTACCGCTCGTATTTGGGGTGTTTCCGGAAACCTGAAAATTTAAAAAGCTTCCAGAAGAGCCAGTAGGTCCTGTATTTCCAGTAGCGCCGGTAATACCAGTAGCGCCAGTGTCACCCGTAGCGCCAGTAATACCCGTAGCGCCGGTAATACCCGTAGCGCCGGTAATACCCGTAGCGCCGGTAATACCAGTAGCGCCAGTGTCACCCGTAGCGCCGGTAATACCCGTAGCGCCGGTAATACCCGTGGCGCCAGTGTCACCCGTAGCGCCGGTAATACCCGTAGCGCCGGTAGTACCCGTAGCGCCAGTGTCACCCGTAGCGCCGGTAATACCAGTAGCCCCAGTAATACCCGTAGCGCCAGTGTCACCCGTAGCGCCGGTAGTACCAGTAGCGCCGGTAGTACCCGTAGCGCCGGTAATACCAGTGGCGCCAGTGTCACCCGTAGCGCCGGTAATACCCGTAGCCCCAGTAATACCCGTAGCACCAGTGTCACCCGTAGCGCCAGTAATACCAGTAGCCCCAGTAATACCCGTAGCACCGGTAATACCCGTAGCCCCAGTGTCACCCGTAGCGCCAGTAATACCAGTAGCGCCGGTAATACCAGTAGCCCCAGTGTCACCCGTAGCGCCAGTGTCACCCGTAGCGCCAGTGTCACCCGTAGCGCCAGTGTCACCCGTAGCGCCGGTAATACCAGTAGCCCCAGTAATACCCGTAGCGCCAGTGTCACCCGTAGCGCCGGTAATACCAGTAGCCCCAGTAATACCCGTAGCGCCAGTGTCACCCGTAGCGCCGGTAGTACCCGTAGCGCCGGTAGTACCCGTAGCGCCAGTAATACCCGTAGCGCCAGTGTCACCCGTAGCGCCGGTAGTACCCGTAGCGCCGGTAATACCAGTAGCGCCAGTGTCACCCGTAGCCCCAGTAATACCCGTAGCGCCGGTAGTACCAGTAGCGCCGGTAATACCAGTAGCGCCAGTAATACCAGTAGCGCCGGTAATACCAGTAGCGCCGGTAATACCAGTAGCGCCGGTAGTACCCGTAGCGCCGGTAGTACCCGTAGCGCCGGTAATACCAGTAGCCCCAGTAATACCCGTAGCGCCGGTAATACCAGTAGCCCCAGTAATACCAGTAGCGCCAGTAATACCAGTAGCGCCGGTAATACCAGTAGCGCCAGTAATACCAGTAGCGCCGGTAATACCAGTAGCGCCGGTAATACCAGTAGCGCCGGTAATACCAGTAGCGCCGGTAATACCAGTAGCGCCGGTAGTACCCGTAGCGCCGGTAGTACCCGTAGCGCCGGTAATACCAGTAGCCCCAGTAATACCAGTAGCGCCGGTAATACCAGTAGCCCCAGTAATACCAGTAGCGCCGGTAATACCAGTAGCGCCGGTAATACCCGTAGCGCCGGTAATACCAGTAGCGCCGGTAATACCAGTAGCGCCAGTGTCACCCGTAGCGCCAGTAATACCCGTAGCGCCGGTAATACCAGTAGCCCCAGTAATACCAGTAGCGCCGGTAATACCAGTAGCCCCAGTAATACCAGTAGCCCCAGTAATACCCGTAGCGCCGGTAATACCAGTAGCGCCGGTAATACCAGTAGCCCCAGTAATACCAGTAGCGCCAGTGTCACCCGTAGCCCCAGTAATACCAGTAGCGCCGGTAATACCCGTAGCGCCGGTAATACCAGTAGCCCCAGTAATACCAGTAGCGCCGGTAATACCAGTAGCGCCGGTAATACCAGTAGCGCCGATAATACCAGTAGCGCCGGTAAAGCCAGTAGCGCCAGTAATACCCGTAGCGCCGGTAATACCAGTAGCCCCAGTAATACCCGTAGCGCCGGTAGTACCCGTAGCGCCAGTAGGACCGGTACCTCCTATTGTCCCTGCCCAAGTTTGTAGTAATAAAATGTCATCAATTACTATATCTGCAGTTGACGGAGTAGGAATTTTATGAATAATAACCATTGCTTGAGTAGCTATTGCAGGTACAACAGAAGATATTTCGTAAATGGTAGACCAATTATTATTTAGGTTATTGGGAAGATGACCTACTGGAAGTATAATATTCATTCCGATACTTACAGGAGTAGAAGAGGCATTTAAATAAATAAGAGCAATATTTATTTGTGGGCTTGGCAAACTTCCTATTTTTCCGATCGATAGAAAAAATTCAAAACTATCTCCAGTTGTGACAGGCACAGCCTGAAACAATATACTATTAGTCGTATTTCCAAACATTTGTGCACTAAAAGAACCTGAGTGACTCCGTAGGTTACTAATTGTTACATTTGAAAAACTCCATGGGACCAAGCTTCCTGTTTCAAAATTTCCATTCACAATTTTGTTGCCAAAAGGCAAATAAATCACCGCTTTCATTAATGAGTTTATTTAACTATTGCATTATATGGTGACACTTATATATTGGAAAGGGTAAATACCAGTGGATAAAAATACAAAAATGTAAATAGAATAGGGTGTTATAAGTATAAAACAGATAAATAATTAACAAATAATATAATTAATTAATTTAGTTAAAAATTAAAGAAAAAATAAATAGATTAAGACATATAAATAATCGCCGGTTTTTTATTTTTCTGATTATGTTAGACTAATGTGTAAATGTGTTTGACTTTCCTATTGATGATGTCGCATTCCTGCTTATATAAAGGCGCTATAAAATCCAAAAATGGGGTACGTTAGAAATTGTGTATCAGCTCTTGCGGTGGAGGAAATATGAATAAATGGATATGCTTCTAGAATGGAAAAACAGTGGTTTTCGATTGTTTACCTTACAACAGGGGGAAAGTGATGAATTACATGATCATGGAGATTACCTGCAAGTCAGCATGCCGCTGGACAATGAGGTAGAGATTCAATGGAATCAACGATATCAAAGAGTGGAAGCTAAGCAAAGACTGTTAGTACAGCC
This sequence comes from Brevibacillus laterosporus, assembly GCF_030489605.1. GTDB lineage: Bacteria > Bacillota > Bacilli > Brevibacillales > Brevibacillaceae > Brevibacillus_B > Brevibacillus_B laterosporus_E. The sequence continues at coordinate 10,577 of NZ_JAUKFY010000015.1, read as the reverse complement.
GGATGAACAACATCGTCATCTTGCTACATACGGCCCTGCCACTATAATGCTAGTTGACCTACATCGTGATTTTCTCGAACAGGTATGGGAACATGAACAGCCCGTAAGAGCAAGGCATGCACTTGAATATACAAGCTTATCTACGAAGGTTGTCCCCTTATTTCAACAAACCGTACAACGTGCCTTTCAGCGATCAGTGTTTGAACCGATGGATGAATTGCTTCAAACGGAATTGGAGTGGGAGATAGCTAGACTTTTTCTTACCCTTCATTCAAAAAACAATACATACACGGAGCTTGAGATAACATCCTTACATGAATATCCAGGAATCAAAAGAGCGATTGACTATATGCACGAAGCATTTAAACATCCAGTAACACTTGAAGAAATAGCAAGCATCGCTGGCAGTAGCAAATATCATTTTATTCATCAGTTTAAAAAGAATAAAAAAATGACACCCGGACAATACCTGCAACATTTACGAATAAAAGAGGCAGCCTATTTACTGCGTTCAACGGATTGGGATATCACGCGAATTGCATATGAAGCTGGATTTGGCAGCCTCAGCTCGTTTCAACGTGCTTGGAAGCAACAATATGGTGTTTCAGCGAGCGAGTTTAGAAAAAATGGATAAGCCATGTATAGAAAGATTCATTGTGGCTACACTATAATTATCGAGCTCGGTGGTCACAAATTAGAAACGCGCAACAGTCTTTATAGGAGGTTGATGTGCCGTGGACAATGAAATGATTACCCAGATTGTGGTATCCGGTTCGCTTTGATGATCTAACTCTATATAGGAGGTAGATGAGTTAAAGAACAGTACCGCTAGTACCCCAAAATGACTGAGCTCGATGTGAACCGCTCTCTATGAGGGCGGTTTTTCGTGTTTTATCTTTAGGGGTATTCCTGTAAAAATCACTGTCACAAAAATCGTTTAGCAGAATCTAATTTACGATAGAAGAAAAAAGAATACATAAAGCAGGTGAATTCATTGGAAAAAGCGGAAATCGCTTTAACAATGTCTAAAGAGACGATCTTTGAGTCTCTCATGCATGAATATGGTCAAAAGATTTTAAATATGGTGTATCTCATGATAAAAGACCAAAAGATTGCAGAAGACATTACACAAGAAACCTTTATGAAGGTGTATATGAATTGGGATTATTTTAGAGGGGAGTCAGAGCCTAAAACATGGTTGTATCGGATTGCTATCAATGAAACGAAAAAGTATGTCCGTTCCTGGTCATTTCGAACAATTTTTTCAAAGCTCACCTTGCAAAGTCAACAGCAGGCCCAAAATAAGGTAACGGATGATACGGAAAGCGTATTTTTTAAGCAAAATCGAGCCGTTGAATTAAGAAAGCAGCCTTTTCCGTACTGCCTCTTCTTTTATCTGTAGAATAAATGCTATTTCTTTCATTTCTAATTATTGGTAATAAAGCAAAATAATTACTTGCCGATAATCTGGAGAAAGGGACATCACTAACCGTATATTCACCCTTTTCTCCAAATTGGTAAACAGCTCATTTTCTTCTTTCCGCTGTTTATGGTCATCCCAATTGTTGGAGTAAGCTTTCAACGACACGGAATTAAGCTCGGGGCGCGTCCTGCAAATTGCCAAGGATACTCTTAAAGGAAAAGGGGAAGTTTCTAAAGAGAAAGCCAGAGAGAAGGCCATTCGATTTCTGGAGAAATATCTTGATCCCTGGGACAAGGAAGTACAGCTCACATACAGTAACGAGAATGAATACAAGCATATATTCCGTTTCTTTAAAAGCCATCAAGGCATTCCGGTTTTACAGACGGATAGTTCATATCTCAGTTATTCGGTTCATGTAGATTCAGCTACAGGAGAAGTCATCTTATTTATCAAAGATTCAATTGAAAAGCCTTTTGTATCTCCTTCTACTAAGCAAGTCAAGCTCCCGGACCGAAATGCCGTAATGTCATCAAAAATGGGCGCTAGCCAGTGGCTGCGCTATAATCCGGTAGAGCTGGTGTATGAATATGTGGATGGGGGTAAAAAACTAGGTTAGTGTATCAAGTTAAGGAAAGAAAGGTAGACAAAAACGTATTTATTGATGCGACTACAGGTAAAGCTGTGTTTGTTGACAGATAAGAAGCATCCCGGATCACTGCAACAGGTGAGACGGGATTTTTTTATAAATCAAGCTATTTATTTTGGATTTTCTGTACAGGATTTCAAAGTATGCTGCGTATACTGTAGAGACGATTACGGAAGGCAGGTGATGGGACATGAAACAGGCTGCGACTATGACCAAAACGGTCGTTACAGAATCACCGGAATCACCACATCGAATTCAATTTGTGTTTCATCATCCGGTTGTACAGCCGCTAAAGGAACCAGAGCCGTTGGCAGACACGGTACGATCTACCGCGAATGATCAAATCAAATCCGTTATTAATGAACTGGAAAAAATGATTGGACTCGATGAAGCAAAGCTTGTCATGTACGAGATTTATGCCCTCCTGAGAACGAACCGTGAGCGAGCAAAGCATCACTTAAAGACAGAACAACAGGTATATCATATGGTGTTTAAAGGTAGTCCAGGAACGGGAAAGACTACGGTGGCCCGGATTTTTGGGAAGGTGCTCAAAGAGATGGGGATTTTAAGCAAGGGCCATTTAATTGAGGTGGAACGAGCCGATCTAGTGGGGGAGTTCATTGGACATACAGCGCAGAAAACACGAGATTTAATTAAAAAGGCTTTGGGCGGAATCTTGTTTGTGGATGAAGCTTATTCATTGGCGCGAGGAGGAGAAAAGGATTTTGGCAAAGAGGCAGTGGATTGTCTAACGAAGGCGATGGAAGATCACAAAAACGAATTTATTTGCATTTTGGCCGGGTACACAGAGGAGATGGATGAGTTTTTGCAGATCAATCCAGGTCTGCCCTCGCGCTTTCCCATTCAGATTCATTTTACGGATTATGAGGTAGATGAATTGATGGAAATTGCGGATATCATGGTTGAGGAAAAACAATATGTCCTCACTTCTACGGCAAAAGAAAAAATGAAGCAGCATCTGATCCACCTGCTATCCGACCCTTTTTTGGAGTCATTTAGCAATGCTCGTTACATACGTAATTTGCTGGAAAAGGCTATTCGAGCACAAGCTATGCGGTTGTTGAAGAGTTCTAATCCAAGCAAGGAAGAATTAATGAACATACGAGCAGAGGACTTACAGGTAAGCAATCCTTTTTTGAACTGAAAAAACCCGATGTTTAATGGCTGAAACATATGTTTTTAAATCTGGTGAACAATGCTCAGCATCTCTCAAGATTTAACGGCAGAAGGATGAAAAGGATGACAAATGGGTAAAAAAGAAGGTATATTGATTACTAGCTAGTAAAAGAATGAAGCAAGGCATACGTTTGCTAGACAAGCGAACGGATGCCGTTCTTTTCGTCTGGGGACGTGGGAAGGAAGGTTACATATATGAGTGAGTGGAATAAACAACAAACGGCTATAGTAGTTGGTTGTCTATTAGATCAGCGAGATGAGGAACGGATGCGGTTATCCCTAGAAGAGCTGGGAGAGCTAGCGCGGACGGCCGGTGTTGAAGTGCTAGAGGTTATTACCCAAAATCGCGAGCGTGTCGATTCAGCTTGGTATCTAGGAACGGGTAAAATTCAAGAAATTGCTGAATTAGCAGTAAGTCTTGATGTAGATGTTGTCATTTTTAATGACGAATTATCTGCTAGCCAAAACCGTAATTTGGAAGCGTTATTTGAGTGCCGAGTAATTGACCGCACACAGTTGATATTGGACATTTTCGCGAGTAGGGCTAATTCCCGTGAAGGTAAGATTCAAGTAGAGCTAGCGCAATATAGCTACTTACTGCCCCGGCTTGCCGGACAGGGAAATCAGATGTCCCGATTGGGTGGCGGTATTGGGACACGCGGACCTGGTGAGACAAAATTGGAAACAGACCGCCGTCACATTCGTCGTCGAATTAGTGAATTAAAGCAACAGCTAGATGATATTGTGCGGACTAGACAGCTTCATCGCGAGCGCAGGAAGAAGAACCATGTTTACCAAATCGCGCTGGTTGGTTATACGAATGCTGGTAAATCTACCTTATTAAATAATTTAACAAAAGCAGATACATTGCAAGAGGATAAATTATTTGCTACGCTTGATCCAACCACACGTCAGTTGGCTCTTCCCAGTGGAAAGGAAGTCCTGTTGACGGATACAGTTGGTTTTATTCAAGACCTGCCGACTGCTTTGATTGCAGCTTTTCGCTCCACTTTAGAAGGGGTTCAAGAGGCAGATTTAATCTTACACGTGGTCGACTGCTCCCATCCTGATTTTGAAGTTCATATGGAGGTAGTAGATCAGGTTTTAAAGGATTTAGAAGCTGAAGGCATCCCTCGATTAGTGGTATATAATAAGGCTGATCTGCTTGATACTGACAAGTATTTGCCGCACCTTGAAGATTCGATTCAGATATCAGCATTGTCTGAACAGGATTTGCAGCGTTTATTAAATAGAGTCGAAGGAATTGTACTGACGGGATATGAAAGTGTCGATCTGATTATTCCGATAGAGCGTGGGGATGTGATCTCCATGATGCATCGAGCCGGACTAGAAATGGAGCAGGAATTCTCCGAGGATGGCACCGCTTATCATATTACGATACGTATTAAGCCAGATGAACCGATGTATGGACGTTTGATTCCATATATGGTGAACCCACCAGCTATCAATGAAGAGGAATGGTAAGAGAAAGGTGAGAGAAAGAACATGTTTCAACTGTTTACGCACGGGGCGCAATTACGTCCGCTCGTTGAAGAGATAGAAGAGATGATTGCCAAGCGACATCAGGAAGTATCCCGCTTGGTTGATTATAATCAATTAAAAGTATTGCGCTCATTCCAAAAGCATGAAGTAAATGAATTTCATTTTTCACCATCTACAGGCTACGGTTATGATGATAGTGGCCGAGCAACATTAGAATCTATTTACGCAGAAGTGTTTGGTGGAGAAGCGGCTCTCGTACGGCCGCATATTATATCTGGTACGCATGCGATTGCAATTAGTTTATTTGGGATGCTGCGCCCAGGAGATCACTTATTATATTTAACGGGCAAACCATACGATACGCTAGAAGAAGTGGTAGGAGTGCGTGGAGAAGGTCAAGGCTCATTGAAGGATTATGGGATTAGTTACGACTATGTACCATTATTAGAGGATGGAAGCATTGACTTTAATGCTGTAAGAACAGCGATTCGTCCTGAAACGAAAGTGATTGGGATTCAGCGTTCGCGTGGCTATGCGGATCGCCCGTCGTTTACGATTGCGAAGATAGAGGAAATGATTTCTTTTGTGAAGGAAATACGCCCTGAATTATACGTGTTCGTGGATAATTGCTATGGGGAATTTACAGAGGAAAAAGAACCGCTACAGGTCGGCGCTGATATTATGGCTGGTTCACTGATTAAAAATCCAGGTGGCGGCTTGGTTAAAACAGGTGGCTATATTGTAGGACGCGAGGAATTGGTAACAATGGCGTCTTATCGTATGGCAGCTCCAGGAATCGGAGCGGAAGGCGGAGCGTCATTATACTCTTTATTGGAGATGTTCCAAGGGTTTTTCTTAGCTCCGCATGTGGTAGGTGAAGCGTTGAAAGGGGCGATTTTCTCGTCTGCCATACTGGAAAAACTGGGCTTTCGCACCGATCCGTTGTGGCATGAACCCCGAACTGATTTAATTCAGTCTGTAGAATTTGGAAGTGCTGAACGATTAATAACCTTCTGCCAAGGTATACAGAAGGCAGCCCCTGTCGATTCGCATGTAACACCTTACCCTAGTCCAATGCCGGGCTATGCGGATGAGGTTATCATGGCAGCAGGTACCTTTATTCAAGGGGCTAGCATTGAGTTTTCTGCTGATGGTCCTCTACGTGCCCCTTATTTGGGCTTTGTGCAGGGAGGGCTTACGTACTCGCATGTAAAAGTGGGTATTTTAACAGCTTTAGATGGCATGATTGCAAAAGGCTTACTCGATTTATAACAGGTTACGATAAATATAATGAAATTATGCAGACAGCTATGAATGCCCGCCATTTATAGCTGTCTTTTTATTATGAAGCAAAAGTGAAAACTGGCAGGACGTACTAATTTTTCAATCATATTATCTAATGGAATATATGGAATGTTCTGGTATATTTATAAAAAAGGGATATATGACAAGGAATGCGGTGAAATCATGCAAATTGAACCAGAGCAGCAACGAAAAAAAGACCCGGAAATAATATTCCGTGTAAATATTATGTTTTTAGCTGTTTTTATCTGTTTTGTAATTGTCATTTTACGGCTAGCATATGTTCAAGTTGTTCAAGGTGAGCTATTTGCACAAGAATTAGAGAAATATAGTCTCAAGGAACTTCCAATTCCTGCTCCAAGAGGTCATATTTTAGATCGCAACGGAGTGGTTCTAGTGGATAATAAGCCCGTTTTCACTGTTAAATTTATGGATAGACCAGAAGAGAAAATAAACAAGGAGAGAGTGGCGGAGGAATTGGCTGCCTTGCTTGATTGGAAGCAAGAGGAGCGAGGTGATGATAAGAAGCTGGCTGACTTAGGGATTCAGCTACATGCTAGCTTTCCCATCATGTTGTCACAAGAGGAACGTCAGAGATTGCGAACGCAAATACAGACAAAATTAGATGCATTGCCTTCACCAGAGAAAATGGATCTTTTACCATCCGTAGAATTATTCCGCCTGGCAAAAGAAGTGCATATACCAATCAAATATGCCTTTACCGATGTAGAGCGCACTCAGGCTCTAGAGCTGTTGTGGAAAAAAACAGGAAAGACCTTATCGTATGAGCAAGGGGCTAATGATCGGGCGCTGCTTAACGAACTGGTGCAACAGCAGATTGCGTTCCCTTATCATTTGGAGAAAAAACAATCAGACGATCTTGTTCACAAAATAAAAAGCTCCATTGAGATTTTACGTGCAACACCTGTTACGAAACAAAACGACCGAAAGCTAATTGAAAATGCACGCTTCTTTTTCTTAGATGTTAATCTAGGTCTGTCTGAGATACAACGTGAGCAGACCTGGCGAAAATTACTTGTTTTAGAGCGGATGGTAGGCATGGGCGTACCTGCCTTCATGCCAAGACAGATCAAGCGAAATATTACAGCGGCTGAAGATGCTCGGATTGAGGAGCGATTAGCCCGATTGCCCGGTGTTTATGTAGAGGTGGAGCCGCTTAGAAAAGTAAAGACTGATGCAAACGGAGGGCCGCTTGCGACACATATTTTGGGGTATATAAACTCCATTGATTCTCGCTTTGTCAAAGAATATAAGTCCAAACAATATTCCGGGAATGAATTGGTTGGTGTAGCCGGCTTAGAAAATTATTACGAGTCGCAGCTGCGGGGAAAAACGGGCGCCATGACTGTACAGGTAAATCGGAATTCGGAATTTGTCAACGAAACCATAAAGCGTGTTGCAGAGCCTGGAAATGATCTTATTCTTACTTTGGACTGGAGATTTCAAGATAAAGTAGAGGAAATCCTGCATAAAAACCTTTCGCAGAAAAATCTGAAAGTGGGGCATGCGGTCGTGATGGCTCCAGGTACAGGGGAAATATTAGCTCTGGCAAATTATCCCGATTATGATTTGAATTTGTATTATGATCGAGAAACATTTCGTAAAGTGTATAAAACGGATATCTGGCCTTATGAAGATAATAAAATTACTCGAGGAGCTTATGCGCCAGGCTCGACCGTAAAACCTATATCCGTGATGCTTGCCTTGCAGGAGGGGCTGGTTACTCCTTCTGAGACGATCATAGACAGAGGCGGTCTCTTTGTTGGAAATCGCTTTAAAAATAACTGGTTACGCTCTGGACATGGTGCAGTAGATGCAAGAAGGGCCTTACAGGTATCTAATAATACCTATATGTACGAAATGGGGCTTCGTTTAGCAAGAAAGGGGAATCGTGGAGGCAAGCATTATAGCGAACAATTTAATGTGTTAGATTACTATAACAGCCAGTTCGGGCTAGGGGTAAAAACGGGAATTGATCTTCCGGGTGAGAAGACGGGATATCGAGCAAACGACAAGTATTTAGGGAATTTAGTAGATGCATTTATCGGCCAATATAATAGCTTTACACCAATGCAGCTTTGTCAGTATGTCAGTACAATCGCAAATGGGGGTTATCGGATCAAACCTCATTTAGTCAAAGAAATTCGGAAGGGAGCAAGTAATCCAGCAGAACGAATAACATTGACCAAAGTGGAGCCATATGTTCTAAATAAGGTCGATATTGATCCAAAGTGGATAAAGGTAGTGCAGGAAGGTATGGCAAAGGTAACTCAGCCGAATGGTACAGCGTATCGTAACTTCAAGGGTTTTCCGTTTCCCGTGGCAGCTAAAACGGGCACAGCACAAACGGGAGGAAACGCGGACAATGCGCTAATTGTCGGATATGCACCCGTTAAAAATCCACAGATTGCATTTGCTGTTGTTGTGCCAGGTGGCGGGCACGGTGCTGATATGTCTGGAGTGATTGCAAAGCAAATTTTGGAGGAATATGTGAAAATGTATGGGATCGAGCAGTAATTTAAATGAATAAGAAATGAACCACAAGGGAGCGTGTTCTCAGATCGTCTCGCTGTTCTACCTTAAATAAGGTAGTCAAGAGATCATAGAGGGCATGCTTTTTTCTTGTTGCAAAAAAGTCATGTCAGATTTCCTGACATGTGTTGACAGATAATCTGCTATCAGTTAGAATTTGAACATAACAAAATGAAATGATTTGATTTGCTAGGAAGGGGAAGCAAAATGAGTGATGAAATTCGTCGCAACATGGCCCTTTTTCCCATAGGCATCGTTATGAAATTAACCGATCTGACTGCACGACAGATCCGGTATTATGAACAACACGGGTTAGTCACACCAGCTCGTACAGACGGGAAGCAGCGGTTATTTTCGTTTAATGACGTAGATCGTCTGTTAGAAATTAAAGAGCTGATTGATAAGGGGCTAAATATTGCTGGAATTAAACAGGTAATCCAACTGAAGGAGCCTGTGGTGGAAGCGCCGATTTTACCAGGAAAAACGGCAGCTCGTCCTCAAATGGAAAAGAAGGAATTACTGCAATTATTGAAACAACAAGTGATAAACCCCAGTGCCAATCGCTTAAGTGAATCGGCATTGATTCGTGGAGAGCTTTCCAGGTTCTTCCACTAGATAGATGGGTACAAAAAATTGATGGATTTGGTCAAGGAGGAAGAGAGAATGAGCCGTTATACGAAAGAAGACATTATGCGTTTTGCTGATGAAGAGAATGTGAAGTATATCCGTTTGCAATTTACTGATCTAATGGGTATCAGTAAGAATGTTGAGATTCCGGTTTCTCAATTGCCAAAAGCGTTGGATAACAAGATGATGTTTGACGGATCTTCCATTGAGGGTTTCGTGCGCATTGAAGAGTCTGATATGTATCTTTTCCCAGATTTAGATACATGGGTGGTATTCCCGTGGGGAACTGAATTCGGAAAAGTGGCTCGTTTGATCTGTGATGTGTATATGCCGGATGGTAAGCCGTTTGAAGGTGATCCCCGTTATATTTTGAAAAAGGTAATGAAAGAAGCAGAAGATCTTGGTTATACGGATTTTAACGTTGGTCCAGAGCCTGAATTCTTCTTGTTTAAAATTGATGAAAAAGGCGAACCTACTCTCGATCTGAATGACCAAGGCGGATATTTTGATTTTGCACCACTAGACCTAGGTGAAAACTGTCGCCGTGATATCGTTCTAACTTTAGAGAAAATGGGTTTTGAAATCGAAGCTTCTCATCATGAGGTAGCACCAGGACAACATGAAATTGATTTTAAATATGCAAATGCCCTGCATGCAGCTGATCAAATTCTCACGTTTAAACTGGTTGTTAAAACAATCGCGCGTCAACATGGTTTGCACGCAACCTTTATGCCGAAGCCATTGTTTGGTGTAAGCGGATCTGGTATGCATGCTCACCAATCCCTATTTATTGGCAAAGAAAATGCATTCTATGATGAATCTGATGAGCTAGGTCTAAGTCAAACGGCAAAATACTATCTAGCTGGTCTATTAAAGCATGCAAGAGGATTTGCAGCAATTACAAATCCACTAGTGAACTCTTACAAACGCCTTGTACCAGGCTATGAAGCACCTTGCTACGTGGCATGGTCTGCAAAAAATCGTTCTCCATTAGTACGTATCCCTGCATCACGAGGATTGGGGACTCGTTTGGAAGTGCGTAATCCCGACCCGGCAGCGAATCCGTACTTGGCACTAGCTGTTATGCTGAAAGCCGGTTTGGATGGAATCAAGAACAAATTAGAATTACAGCCTGCTGTTGATCGCAACATCTATGTGATGAACGAAGCTGAACGCGAAGCAAACGGTATTGATAGCTTGCCATCTACGCTAAAAGAGGCGATCGAATGTTTGAAAGCAGATAGTGTTATCTGTGAAGCGCTGGGTGAGCATGCAGCGTTACACTTCATTGAAGCAAAGGAAATTGAATGGGATATGTTCCGCACA
>NZ_JAUKFY010000014.1 GCF_030489605.1 Brevibacillus laterosporus | reverse complement strand
GCATAATGCGGGTGTAGTTCAATGGTAGAACTCCAGCCTTCCAAGCTGGTCGCGTGGGTTCGATTCCCATCACCCGCTCCATAATAGTACAGGAAAAGCAACTCAGTTGATCTGGGTTGCTTTTTTGTTTGCTGATGAATTGTTAAATAAATTCATAACTATGCAAAAACTTGTCGAGTTGAGTCATTGCCTTATTTCCGTCTACAATATAGCTTAAGAAGGTAGAAGACTTTGTTGCGCCAAGGAAGGAGTCTCGCATATGAATAAAAAAATATCATTGATTGGTGTACCTCTCGATTTAGGGGCGGATCGTCGCGGTGTAGATATGGGACCTAGCGCTATCAGGTATGCTGGGGTAGTAAAGCGTTTAGAGGGTTTAGGATACTCAGTGAAGGATTTAGGAGATATTCCTGTAATTAGACCTGAAAATTTCGAAGAGACTGACAATCATAAGTATTTACATCAAGTGTTAGAGGCTAATGAAAGACTTGCAGCAAAGGTGGCACTAGAAATAGACAATGGACGGTTTCCTTTGGTTTTAGGAGGAGATCACAGCATAGCGTTAGGAACGCTTGCAGGGGTTGCGCAGACAAAAAAGAATCTTGGTGTGATTTGGTTTGATGCTCATGGCGATATCAATACAGGACTGACATCTCCCTCTGGGAATATTCATGGTATGCCACTTGCTGCTTCGTTGGGAATTGGGCATGAAGCGTTGGTTAGAATCGGGGGATACAGTCCAAAGATAAAGCCAGAACATGTCGTCATTATTGGTGCTAGAGATTTGGATCTTGGTGAACGTGAATTAATCAAAGAACTTGGCATTAAAGTATACACGATGCACGAAATCGATCGCTTAGGTATGACCCGTGTTATGGAAGAAACGATTGAATATGTTACACAAGGAACAGACGGAGTTCATCTGAGCTTGGATTTAGATGGTTTAGACCCAATATATGCTCCAGGAGTAGGAACACCGGTTATCGGAGGCATTTCGTATCGAGAAGGGCATTTGGCTATGGAAATTTTAGCTGAAGCGGATGTCTTAACCTCAGCCGAATTTGTAGAAGTAAATCCAATTCTCGATCAGCAAAATGCAACGGCTGCTGTAGCTGTTGCATTAATGAGCTCCGTATTTGGAGATAAGCTTTTGTAAGATTGTAAGACAGGAGATGGAAAGGTATCTTCCATTCTCCTGTCTTTTGTTTATTTGTTTCATATCTTATATACTTAAAGTAAGCCAATCAATTGTCTTTTCCTGATGCCTTTACATTTGGAAAAGGTGGAGGTAGAGTCAAAGGGTGAGTTTTGGCATTGGCTTGAAAAACCAACTCATTGTACACGGAGTTCAAAAGTTCGAGAGTGATAGACGGAGCAGTGCTTGTACTGCAAAATCGCCTTTATATATAACTTTACATGGATAAATGGTACAAGACATAAAATAATTAAGCGCGCGTTCCTTTTTGAATATTTTTTTGTATCTTACTCTTTTGTTAATATTATAGGAATCGCACAAAACAGCTTTTTGATGTCCTTTTTTATACGTGATGATAAAATTCTTTACTTAAACACTGGTTTCACACAGTTTTAATCAAGAATAAAAGGCAAACTACCTATATAATAAAAAGATAAAAATTCCGCAGAACTTTAACAGCAAAATTTGAAACTAAATCGTCTTTAGTTCGTATTAGAAGACGGGTTACATTCTAGGGAGGATGGCATGGAATTTGTAGAGAGACGCTTGGTAGAACGAGCGAAACGGGATGACCGTGAAGCGTTTGCGGAACTGGTGGAAATGTACAAAGATAAAATCTTTCAGCTAGCTTTCAGAATGGTTGGCAACCGCCAAGAGGCTGAAGATATTGCACAGGAAACCTTTTTGCGCGTTTATGCCAATCTGCATTCCTATGATGAAAATTATCGTTTTTCAACGTGGATATATCGTATTGCCACTAACCTGTGTATTGACCGGGGAAGAAAGAAAAAACCACAATTTTCTTTGGATGAAGAGCAGGGCGGAGATTTAGAAGGGCTAGATTGGTACTCCAGACTAGCCTCCGATGAGAAAACCCCTGAGGAAAAAGTCGTCGTACAAGAGTTACAAGAAACGGTGCAGGACGCACTAACCAAGTTAAGTCCCAAGTATCGGTCTATCATGGTGCTGCGTTACATTGAGGATTTATCGTTGCAGGAAATAAGCGATGCCTTGCAATTGCCGATAACAACGATTAAAACCAGAATTCATCGTGGGCGAGAAGCACTGCGAAATAAGTTGCGATTTTAATTGAAAGGAGACGTATTCAGATGGATTGCAGAGAAGCGAAGCAGCTTAACCATGTGTTTTTGGATAAAGATATCGATCAACTATCGAATCAACGTCTTCAACAGCACCTGCTAAACTGTGAAGAATGCCGTACGCATTTACAACAATTGCAAAAAGTAATTGCCTATGTAGAGAGTGCCTCCCATATCCAAGCACCAAGTGATTTTACCGCACGTGTTATGGCTCAGTTGCCTCCGGTAGCGAAACGCAAGAGCTTTGGAAACTGGATGAGACGCCACCCATTCGTAACGGCAGCGGCAGTCTTTTTTGTTCTTATGACAGGAAGTTTGTTTACCAGTTGGATTGATCGGGATAACACCCTCCAAATTACATCATCCAATATGGATAAGCTAAAGATAGATAAAGAGCGTAATGTAGTTGTCGTGCCGGCTGGGACTACCTTAACGGGAGACCTTATTGTCCGCAATGGCAGCGTAGAGGTAGAAGGTGAAGTTAAGGGAAATGTCGTAGCTATTGATGGCAGAGTCTTTTTAGCTTCAACGGCTCAGGTGGCTGGAGATACAGAATCCATCGAAATGATTTTCGATTGGGTATGGTATGAAATGAAAAATATCGGAAATGACTTGCTTCCATTGACTCATTAGGGGAAAATAGAAGGAAGAGAAGTGGCACGGCATGAGAAGCCGTGCTTTTTTCCGCAAACAATCCAATCAAAATTCTTGGATAGTATTGGAGTAGGAATGTGAGGCGGCGGTATGGGGTATTTAAACTACGTGAACATACTGCGTGACGGAATAGATATTCTTTTAGTCACGTACTTGATTTATAAACTAATCATGCTGGTCCGCGGAACTCGTGCTGTACAACTTTTGCGAGGCATTATGGTAGTTATCGTTACCTGGTTGCTCAGCAAGTACTTTGATTTCCGTACCCTGCACTGGTTGATGTCCCAAGCTTTTACGTTTGGAGTATTAGCAGTTGTCATTATTTTTCAGCCTGAGCTGCGTCGTGCATTGGAGCAAATTGGGCGAGGTAAATTATTCTCCCGCTCTTACTCGAATGATGATGAAGAAAGCGTACAACGAATGGTTCAGGAAGTCGGCAAGGCTGTGACTTATATGGCTAAGCGCCGTATTGGAGCTCTAATCGTGGTGGAGCGAGATACAGGGCTAAATGATTACGTGGAGACAGGAATCGCCATAAATGGTCGAGTCACGTCAGAGTTGTTAATCAATATCTTTATCCCGAATACTCCTCTGCATGATGGAGCTGTCATTTTGCGTAAGGATACGGTGCTAGCAGCAGCTTGTTATCTGCCGTTATCTGAGAATCCTTCCATTTCTAAAGAGCTTGGAACAAGACACCGGGCCGCTATTGGAATGAGTGAAGTCTCCGATGGTTTTACCATTATTGTGTCGGAGGAAACAGGTAACGTTTCGATAACGACCAATGGAGAAATAACGCGTAACTTGACCGAAGAGCTATTAGCACAAAAAATGCTGAGCAGACTCTCTCCGCAAGCGAAGAGTAAATCCATGGCAAGTCGTTGGCAATGGGGGCGAAAAAATGGATAGATGGTTAAACAGTCATTGGTTTGTCCGCGGAATTGCCCTACTTTTGGCCATTATGTTGTGGATGATTGTAAACTTAGAGCCAGAGCAGGGCAATTCCAGTGAAGCAGTACAGCCGACCCGAATTATCGAGAGTGCAAAGGTCAAAGCTTATTATGACGCCGATAATTTTGAGATTACGAACAAATTACAATCGGTTAAAGTAGCAGTGGAGAGTAACAATCCTTTTCTAAAATATAATATTTTTGACAACTACGAGGTTTTTATAGACGCTAGAGGATTAGCGAGCGGAGTGCATCGTTTGCAGGTACAGTCGCGCGGATTCCCTGATGGGTCAAAAGTGACCATCACACCGGATTATATTGATGTCACATTAGAGGAAAAACAAACCGTTGAAATGGACGTCCAAGTCGAGAAAATTGGCAAGGCAGCGGATGGGTATGAGTTAAAACAGCCTATCGTAAAACCATTCCGGGTACTGGTTACTGTTCCAGCGAGTCAGGTTAAGAAGATTGGCGTAGTAAAAGCGGCTGTCAATGTAGATGGAGCGACGGATACTGTTTCTAGCAATGCACAATTAAAAGTGTATGACAAGCAAGGAAATCTGATGACGGGCGCAGAAATTTCACCGTTAGTGGCTGAAGTCAGTATACCGGTGACAAGTCCGTCCAAAATGGTGCCGCTCAAATTAAACTTGACGAATGAGCTGCCAGATGGATATAGTTTGGCTAGTATCACGATGAACACACAAGAGGTGACGGTATACGGACCAAATGAAGTGATTAAGCCTATGGATACCTATTCGGGTCCATCAATTGATTTAAAAAATATTACTTCAGATCGGGTACTTCAACTAAAAATGCCGTTGGCGCCAAAAGTGGTAAAGGTTGACCCAGATACGTTAGATGTCACACTGAAGATAGTGCCATCTGAAACCAAAAAATTGGAGAACGTGCCATTAAGGGTCACTGGACTCGCTGAAGATTTGGTTGCCAAAGTCGTAACAGCGGATGGACAGGAATTAAGCACAGTAAGCTTCGATGTGATCGGTGCTCCTAACATCCTAAAAGACCTCACGGCAAATGACATTCAAATTGTAGCAGATGTAAGTTCGCTGCCTGTAGGTGTGCATGAGATTCCGCTGGTTTACAATAACAATTTGCCAGATTATCTCAAGATAGCATCGAATGCACTTCATCAGGTCACGGTAGAAATCACAAAAAAACAGTAGGAACATAGCCTATTACGTGTACTAGGAAAGAAATGAGGGACAAGGATGGGGAAGTATTTCGGAACAGACGGCGTACGTGGGGTTGCTAATACGCAGCTTACACCTGAATTGGCTTTTAAAATCGGTCGAGATGGTGGATACGTACTGACAAGACACAAAGAGGAAGGCAAACCAAAGGTAGTTATTGGTCGCGATACGCGTATCTCTGGTCAAATGCTGGAGAGTGCTCTGATCGCAGGTCTTCTCTCTGTAGGTGCAGAAGTAGTTCGTTTGGGAGTAATTTCTACGTCTGGCGTAGCTTATCTGACCAAGGCTTTAGGGGCAGATGCCGGTGTCATGATTTCTGCTTCACACAATCCATTTGAGGATAATGGAATCAAGTTCTTTGGTAACGATGGCTTTAAGCTGTCAGATGAGGACGAAAACGAGATTGAAAGATATCTGGATACTCCAGAGGATACGTTACCGCGCCCTACAGGGGACAAAATCGGTACTGTAATCGATTATCTGGAAGGTAGCCAGAAATACCTGTCTCATCTCAAAAGTTCTGTAAATGAGCGTTTTGAGGATATGAAAATCGTTTTGGATTGCGCTAATGGAGCTGTCTCTTCCTTGGCAGCCAGATTATTTGCAGATGTAGAGGCAGATGTCATTACGATTGGTGCAAGCCCGAACGGCATCAACATCAATGATCAATGCGGATCAACACATCCAGAACGCTTACAGGAAGAGGTTGTGAAGCATAAGGCTGTATTGGGACTTTCCTTTGATGGAGATGCAGATCGCTGTATAGCTGTCGATGAGAATGGCGAGCTGGTAGATGGCGATTATATAATGGCTATCTGTGCGCGTGCTCTTAAGCATAAGGGCAAATTGAACAACAATACTGTAGTAACGACTGTAATGGCTAATCTTGGCTTCTTTAAAGCAATGGAGGAGCAAGGCATTAATAGTACACGTACAGCCGTTGGCGATCGTTATGTAATGGAAGAAATGGTTCGTGGAGGCTATAACCTAGGCGGGGAGCAATCTGGGCATATTATTTTCCTGGATTACAATACGACTGGGGATGGCTTATTAACTGGTCTGCAACTGCTTAACATCATCAAGGAAACAGGCAAACCATTGTCTGAATTAAAACAGATGATGACGAAATTCCCGCAGCTATTAGTAAATGTGCGCGTGGAGGATAAAACAAAGCTAAATGGCAACGCAGCTATTGAACAAGCGATTAAAGAGGTAGAGGAAAGCCTGCAGGGTAATGGTCGCGTGCTGGTTCGTCCATCAGGCACAGAGCCAATCGTTCGTGTCATGGCAGAAGGGCCAGATGCTGATGAACTAGAAGTTATGGTTCAAAAAATCGTAGAGGTTGTTAAAAAGGAATTAGCATAAAGGTAATGTAGAAAAAGGAGCGGCGTGCGTCTGCTCCTTTTTTTATGCGCTTTGAACCCTGATAAAGGGATCGTTTCTGCTATATTTTTTGAGTAACACATTTATATCTACACCTGCATAACATAAAGAGTGGGGAAATCTTAGCCATTTATCATGAATTTATGAGGGTCACAGCGGAAAAGAGATATTGTCCCCCGCACAAAGCTGTGCTAAAGTAAGAAAGGATTTGATTATCTTAAAAAGGAGGGGAGAGAGGATCTTCATTTTAAAGACCACAAATATCTTTTAAAAGCGCCAGCACTGTGGCTGCCCGACATGGAGCACAGTGGACGAGGTGGAGGTTTATCGAAATGTTCGGCGGATGCCTCCCGGTCATGTATCAGGACCGTAAGCTCAGTTACAAAACATAGGGGCAACCTTATGGACAAAATCTGAGTATGATATGTTCACAATTACTTTATAGATAAAAATTTGCAAAGGAATGACGGGGGTACACCCCGTTAGCAAATTCAGTTGGGTCGTACCCCTGTCCACTAGAGAGGGGTTTCTATTACTATGTGCGGAATCGTTGGATATATTGGAAGTAAACAGGCGCAGGATATCGTTATTGGAGGTCTGCGTAAGCTGGAGTATCGTGGGTATGACTCTGCAGGTGTAGCAGTAATGACGGAGCAAGGTTTGGATCATGCAAAATCCAAGGGACGGATTGCTACGTTAGAAGAGCGTCTAAGAGACAGACCGCTAGCGGGAATGGCTGGAATTGGCCATACTCGTTGGGCAACACACGGAAAGCCTTCCGATGAAAATTCTCATCCTCATTTAGACAAAACGCATAAATTTGCAGTTGTTCATAATGGGATTATTGAAAATTACCTGAATATCAAGGAAGAATTGATAGCAAAAGGATATGAGTTCCTGTCAGAAACAGATACAGAGGTTATCGCTCATCTATTGTCCGATCTATATGATGGCGACATCGTAGCTACAGTGCGCAAGGCTGTACAAAAAATGCGCGGTGCCTATGCACTTGGTATCATGACAGAGCACGAACCAGATAAATTAATTGCCGTACGTTTAGCAAGTCCGCTCATCGTGGGTATTGGTGAAGGGGAAGCGTTTATTGGCTCTGACATCCCGGCTATTTTGGAGCATACGCGTGACATGTACATCTTAAATGAAGGTGAAATGGCTGTTTTAACTCGCGATAACATCCAGTTGACAGTGGCAGAGACAGGCGAGCCTGTTGAACGTGAAATTTTCCATGTGGATTGGGACTTGGTGCAAGCAGAGAAGGACGGCTATGACTCCTTTATGTTAAAAGAGATTCATGAGCAGCCAAAAGCAATGCGAGATACAATTGGCTCCCGTATTGATTTGGAAACCAAGCGTGTGCTACTGCCTGAGATGAAAATGACTCCAGAAGAGCTAGCTGCTTTTGACAGAATGTACATCGTAGCATGTGGTACCTCGATGCATGCTGGATTAATCGGGAAAGAAGTCATTGAGAAGCTGACACGCGTTCCTGTCGAGGTAGCGATCGCTTCAGAATTTAGATATCGTGACCCGATCTTCACAGATAAGACGTTAGTGGTTGTCATCAGTCAATCAGGGGAAACAGCAGATACGCTGGCGGCTCTGCGTGAAGCGAAGAAACAAGGCGTTAAAGTAATGGCAGTAAGCAACGTAGTAGGCAGCTCGGTAGCTCGTGAAGCAGATGAGGTTATCTACACTTGGGCAGGCCCAGAGGTAGCGGTTGCTTCTACAAAAGCTTATACATGCCAAAGCTTGGCTCTGTATCTGTTTGCGCTTTATCTTGCACAGGTAAAAGGCACACAAACAGATGCACAAATCGCTGAGATTGTCGATCACCTATTAGAGATTCCAACTCAAACAGCTAACATTCTAGAAATGGAAGAGGACCTGCGCAAGGTAGCTACTTCTGTAACAAAGGATGTCCAAAACCTGTTCTTCATCGGACGAGGTCTCGACTATGCTGTGACGCTGGAAGGCTCCCTGAAGCTAAAAGAGATTTCTTACATTCATTCCGAAGCTTACGCAGCGGGTGAACTAAAACACGGTACCCTAGCTCTCATTGAAGAGAATGTACCTGTGATCGCACTGGCTACTCAGCCAGACCTATTTGACAAAACGGTATCCAACATCGTTGAGGTCAAAGCCCGCGGCGCCTACACGCTAGGTCTCGCGTTTGAAGGAGATACAGAATTGGAGAAAACAGTGGATGAAGTGGTATATGTGCCACGCACACTGCCGGTCTTAGCTCCGGTATTAACTGTCATTCCATTGCAATTGCTCGCTTACTTCGCGTCTACAGCTCGTGGCTTGGATGTGGATAAACCACGGAACTTGGCTAAGAGTGTGACGGTGGAGTAGGGTGGATTTGTTTTTATACATGGATGGTAAAACAAAAGAAAGTCCTATAGTAAAAAAGAAAATTCTATAGTGATGAAGAAAGTTATTTAGTGCAAAAGAAATATGTTAAAGGATGAGTATCGGTGGTTATTACTATTCTTGTGCCGATAACTGAAAACACTTTTTTGAAATACCCCCCAGTAATTGGGGGGTATTTTTTATGACTAATTAGCAATTAGGAAATTGCTAATTAGCCGTCGCACCTAACAGGAGGATTTTAAATGATTGGTTACTTACCCGTTCCATATCAAGACGAGCTGCTTTACAGCATAATTTCCCGATACCAAGTTCATGTTGGAAATACAAGTACACGTCAGACCAACATACAGTTATTAGGTAAGAAGAGTTCTCATCGGTTAAGCATTCCTTTTCCCGCTAATCTTAATTCTATATTTGGTAATGTACCTGAAGAAACAGTGCTTAGCCCTGACAAAATTATTTCTGAACATACACTGCTGCCAGTTTATCAACCGTTTATAGATACTGAAAGGTATGCGAAAGCCACAAATAAAATGAAAATTGGTAACGCAAGCTCAATCGTTTTAGGGGTCGGAAGTGCAAAATTCGCCCATAAACAGGAATTATATTTTTGCTTAGATTGTTATGAAGAAGAAACTAACAGTTTTGGTGAAGCTTATTGGCATCGAATCCATCAAGTTTTTGGGGTCCTTATTTGCCCTTATCATTCTAAGGTATTGTACCAAGTCAAAATAAACAGAGATTTGTACTTGATTTTGCAAGAGGCGGTTGTTAACGATGCACAAGAAGTAACGCTTGCCTTAAATGATAGAGATATGAAGGAACTTAAAGAAATTGCAAATGATTTTCTATGGTTATTGGAAAACAAAGTCACATCAATGGGACCAGATTTCTTTTCAAGACAATACATTTATCGATTACAAAAGTTAGGTTTAGCCTCATTTTACGGTTTAGTAAAAACAGAGCAAGTTTCAAAAGCCTTTAAAGAATGGTATGGGGAAGTTCTACTTGAGAGGTTGGGATGCAATCTAGATGAACATTCAAGGAATTGGTTATGTAAATACTTAAGCAACAGCGAATGCAAATCAGTTCCATTGTACCATGTCCTAATAATGAGATTCTTAGCTGGTAGCACAGAGAATTTCTTTAAGGAAGAATTGCCTTCTACCAAGCCATTCGGTGAGGGTCCGTGGGTGTGTTTAAATCCAGCATCGGAACATTATCTGCAATGCGCAGTTACGGCTAGGAATTGATTGGGATATTGTTACGGAAGAACAAATTCCTACTCAACTAGTTAAAAATATAAAGCTCATTCGTCCTGCATTTTTCTTGGATAGCCTGCATGAATTCAACTTAGATAAGTCTCAACTTATTGAATATGCAGAATTACTAAAAGAGCGGCTGTTGTGCCAAAATGAAACAGTTTACAGAATCTCTTGTGAGATGAGTAAAGAATACCGTGTAAATTCAGGTGTTTTCTTGTTCCTGTTTCGTCATTTGCTTGCAGCAAAAAAACTTGAAATTGACATGACAAATCCAATTAATGTTCGTAATTGTTATTTCGACAAACTTACTAATAGAAAAGGAGGTGGGAATAGAATCTATGTTGCCGTTGGTAATTAATTCGATAATTGTAACGGAAAAGCAAGGTGGAGGCTTGTTACGTGAAAGAGTTCTTTGGATAGATGAGGAGCGACTTCATTGTGTTCTAATTGATATTGATTCACCTAACGCTCTTCCTGAAAGAAAGTTGTCTTCAGATATCCTAGAAGATATACAAAGCGAAAGGAAATTCCTTGAACTCCATGACCCCCATGCTAGCACTTATTCAGAGGAAAAAATAACGTTACAGAATAAGATGAAACGAGAAAAAGCTTGGAATCTTATTTCAGAAGTAGTTAAGTGTGAACCAAGTATCTATATTCCTGAGAAAAGAGGACCAATCTTAAGTGATTTGGTCGTTAAACATAGCACGACACTCATGACCGTCTATAAGTATTTGAGGAGATATTGGCAAAGAGGTAAAGTGAAAAACGCTCTTCTCCCTGATTTTAGAAACTGTGGAGGGAAGGGTAAGAGAAAAAATTTAGGAGATAAAAAAACGGGGAGACCACGTACTCATCAAGACATTGCTGGTGTTGGAATAAATGTGACAAATGAAATAAAGGCAAAATTTAGAATCTCTATAGAACGTCACTATGAAACACGAAAGCGTAACAGATTTAAATTTGCATACGAACAATGCATTAATCAATTTTTTTCAGATATTGTATTCGAAAAAGGTGAGAAGAAGGTACGTATTTGGGACAAGGAAAAAATACCTACAATTGGGCAATTCAAATACTGGTATTACACAGAATATTACGATGATAGACGTTCTAAAAACGCTCGTATGGGAGAAAGTAAATTTAATCAAACGGCTCGTGAAGTTCTTGGTTCTTCTATGGAACATGTTAATGGACCCGGTTCGGTTTATCAAATTGACTCTACTATAGCAGATTTTTATTTAGTTTCTCAAATCAATCAATCAAAGACTGTTGCTCGTCCGACAATCTATTTCGTTATTGATGTATTTTCTAGGATGATTACTGGGTTGTATGTTGGATTTGAGAATGCCTCTTGGGTAGGTGCGATGATGGCACTTGCAAATACCTTAACAAACAAACAAGAATATTGTAGGGAATTCGGTATTGAAATTGAGTCTTGGCAATGGCAATCTCAAGGTGCTCCTATAGGGATACGAGCAGACAGAGGAGAAATGTTAAGTCCAAAGGCTGATGTTCTCGTCAATGCTTTCAATATAGAGATTGAAAATACACCACCTTATCGCCCAGAGTTAAAAGCCATTGTAGAGAGCTACTTTAAAAAAGCTATGGAAGCTCTTCGTTCACTTCTCCCTGGTTATGTTGACAAAGATTATGGAACTCGTGGAGCACTAGAAGACCCGCGAATGAAGGCTGTGTTAACCTTACCTCAATTTACAAGCGCCATGCTCGAAACAGTTATACACTTCAACAATCAATATCTGAAAGGTTTCGAGCCAACTAGAGAAATGATTGAGGATGACGTAACTCCAATACCAAGCGAAATTTGGAAGTGGGGAATAGAAAGGAATAGCGGGGTGTTGCGTTCGTTTCCAGAAGAATATGTAAAACTTAATCTCATGCCATCTTCGACAGCAAGAGTAACAAAAGAAGGAATAAAATTTGAGGGGTTGTATTACGAATCTGAATTTTTAAAAGAAGCGAATTGGTTTGTGAAGGCTAGAGAAGCTAACTGGACGATAAAAGTGTCATACGACCCCCGTATTGTAAACTTCATCTATTTTCTAAACGGAGATGGAACGTACGATAGGTTTCAACTTAAACCCTTTGATAAAGAGCGTTATGGAGGTCTTTCCTTAGAAGAAGTAAAAGAAATTCGGACAATGAGAAAAAGGAGAGATATTAGTCATTCTCATAAGGAGTTACAAAAAAATATAGACCATAACAACAAAATTTCTAATATTGTCAAGGAAGCTGTGGAATCAGAACCAGCTAAACAAAGCAGAAGTGAAGTAATCAAGGGAGTGCGGGGCAAAAATAAAATCGTGAAAAAGGTAAATCGACGGAGAGAAGCCTTCATATTAGGAGACAAACAAGAGGAAAAAATCATCGCTCCTATCCCAAAAGCGTCAACGGATACAACACATGAAGACGAGCAAGCAAATTGGCTCTCAGGATTACTTGAGAAGGAGGAGTAACAAGCGTGCAGTCAAAAAACTACATTGGTGAAATGGCAACATACACTGAACAAATCATTCCTCACTATAAGGGAAATCTCCTTATTGAGGCACTTCCACCCATAATAAATAAGGAAGAAGTAGCTAAGAAGCTAGTGAGCCGACCGTCGTTTGATGAAGAACAACGTAACATGGACTCTACTTTTCGTTATTATTTATGTGGCCAGTTAAACGAATATTATCAACCACTTCCGAGGCATTTTGAACTTGAACAAAGAATTTCTGCTGCAATGCGTGAAGGGTATGTTCAGAGAAATCCCTTAAGCAAAGGCATGGCAGAGTTTCTTAGGACGGGGGAATCAAGTAGACTTCAAAATGATATCCCAAACGGATTTAAACGAACAGAGATAGGTTTTTCTGTTATAGGAACCTCTGGGATAGGTAAATCCTCATCCATAGAAAGAATCTTGTCGTTTTATCCCCAAGTAATAACTCACTGCAATGGCGGGTTATATCGTCAATAAATAACGTATTTGAAATTAGACTGTACACATGACGGTAGTCTGGATGGGCTTTGTCACCGTTTTTTTCATAAAGTTGATGCTATTCTTGGTACTAGTTACTCAAAGGGGATAGAAAGACTTCGCATTGAGCAGATGTTAGATAAGATGGAGAAAATAGCAACAGTTCAATGCTTAGGGTTGCTGATTATTGATGAAATTCAACATCTAAGCCATGCAAAAAGTGGAGGAGCGGAGAAAATGTTAAATTTTCTCCATTCGCTCGTAGTAAATATAGGGGTACCCGTTATTTTCATAGGCACTCCTGAAGCTATTGATATTTTAGGAAGTAAGTTAAGAATTGCACGTAAAGGCTCTGGACAGGGAGAAATACGTTGGGAGCCAATGAAAAATGATTCAAGCTGGAAGTTGCTTATCCAAGGCATGTGGAAATATCAATGGACAAAGCATGTTACCCCTCTGACTGATGAATTAATTGATACCCTTTATGATGAAAGCCAAGGAATTGTCGATTACGCGGTCAAACTTTTTCGTCTTACACAACAAAAATTAATTAATTTGGGAAAGGATGAAATAATCACACCAGAAATTATAAGAAAGGTAGCCAAAGAAGACCTTCCTCTTTCCCAGAAACCAATACGGGCGCTTAGAGAGAATGATGTAGCGGAAATTGTAAGATTCGGGGATATTCGTTCATTAGAAACGCTGCAATTATTAAACGAAGGAGTTCGAACAAAAAAGGATTTAGAAGAAATTCAGTTATATAAGCAAGTTGATGATATAAAAAGAGAAGTAGTGGAAAAGCCAAGGGAAAGAAAGAAGAAAACGAATTCCGGGAAAGAACCTAAAACCTACTCTGATGAGGGATTGCAGAAAGTCATAAATACAATTGACAAGGGAAATGCAACGATTGAGGACCTCCAGGTGGCTGGTTTAATTAAAAACAAAGATATAGAGATTTTATAGAGGAGAGGTAAATCTCTCTTCTTATTTGTCTATACTGGGAGTATATCCCCGTATGGAGGAAAAGATGAAGATGTTAGGTTACTTTCCAACCCCCTATCCTGATGAATTGCTTTATAGTGTTATTGCAAGATACCATACACATATGGGTAACCTTTCCTTCAAATCAACACAAGAGCAGGTTTTTCCGCTTTATTGGCAGAGTCAGGTTCTTTTTTGTCTAGTTTTGTTTTTTAAATTGAAATTGAAAGAGAAAGCTCTTCGCTTCCTTTCGTAGATAAGCTTTAGTATAGTTTCTGTTTCTTAGATAGTTTGTCTACTCTTAATTTTTTGATTAATTCCTTCGAATATACTTTCGATCGAGATTTCCAAGCATCAGTTGCCTATTATACAAACACTCCATCTAGCACTGTAAAAAATGATTCAGGAACTCTTGAAATTGTAGGTACTGGAAAATAAAACAAAATAAGTATAAAATAGTTGCATTCTGTTAGAAAGTAACTATTTTTTAAGAGGAGAGAACCCAATGTCAGGATTCGGCGTTTCTGGTTTAATAATTCTTGGTGTCATTCTGATTGTCATTATATAAATAATAGTTGCAAATAGGAAAAACAAAAAACGATAACACCTGTTATCCACTACATTATTAATTTTTTCAAGCATCCTTTTCTAAAGTCATATCGCACATGAACATTATAAAAGAAGCTAACCTGATAACAGAGGTGTAGCTTCTTTTAGCGTTTTCTTCTATTCCTCGGTTCCTGTCTAATTACAAACCTTGCCGATCAGCCAGCTCCCAAGATATAGCCTGTTCCTTTAATACCAAACAAATTGTTTCCTCCGCCTGGTTAAACCACTTTGTCCCAAACTGGTTTAAGGATAGCCTTGGTAATGGTAAGAGATGCAGGTAACTCCGTTTTCCTCATGTCAGCTACTGCATTTGGTTCAAATCTTATTGATAATATCTTGTTTGAATTACTTTGCTCCTCTTTTATCCTCTTTACCTTTATTCTCAAACAACAGCATTTTAGTTCAGTAAAAATAAAAATACATCATAAAAATAAAGTGCCCCATTAAAAATACAGTTGCTTCCGAAGCTCTCTCTATGAAATAAATATAGTAACAAAAACAGCATCAATAGAAAGCAGGGATGAGTATGAGTGCAGTAGCTTACTTTTCACAATGGGAGTCTCGTCAGTTAGTTTCGGATTTTTTATCCGGCAAATTACATCCAGCTGATGATCCCTTATGGCATTTGTCTGGTGGAATTGATCGGGATGAGTATGCACGGTGGAGCTTCCATATTTGCGGGATGGCTTGTTTAAAAATGCTGCTTGCCGATTGGCACGATCGGATTATTCCAACGCTTGAGCTGATGAAGCAGTGCCGGGATTATGGTGGCTATGTGGTTCAGGAGGATGGGAGTATTAAAGGCTTGTTCTATCGTCCGTTTGTGTCTTTTCTAGCCGAAAAATATGGGCTCCAAGCTGAGGTGAAGGAGCATACACCGATTGAAGAGATTTATGATCTGCTTGACCAGGGCTATGTCTACATGGCTTCCGTCCACCCTGCGATTCGGACGCCAGAGGTGACGCCGCCCAATCAAGGGGGGCATCTGGTGTATGTGTTCGGAAGAGATGCTAAGCGTAGGGAGCTCATCTTCCACAATCCGTCCGGAAACACAGTTGCTAGTCAGGAAAATGTGCATCTTAGGTGTGAAGGATTTGCTCGCTTTTATGCCAAGCGTGGGATTTTGATTAAAGATCCCAGACCAGTTGTGTGATAATCCACTGCTAAAAGCAAGTGCATTGGTGTATTGTTAGGAGAAATGATTTGTCATTGTTAGGAAGTATAATGACTTCCGTTTTTATTGTGCCTGTAAGCTCCAAGCATCAATTTAGTGCGTAATCTGTTGCTGACAAGTCGAGTGGAAAACAGGAATTTCATCCTGTAGAGCCTCGACTTTTTTATTGCATATAAATACAAACGAAAGACTAAATATTATATTCTTTCAGGAATCTTAAGTCTGGTTTTTAGATAAGGAATCCTCCCTTTATGAAAGGGCCAGTGAACAAAAAATAACATACCTATATTCCATAGTAATGACCCCGTTATCTACATATCGCTTGAGAAAACATAATTCCCGCTTTGTTTTTTACTGCCTAATGTATTGCGAAAATTCTGCAAAAGAGACCTCCTTTAACAAGGAAAACAAGCCTTGACAATTATGACCAAAATAATGATAATAATAATCGTTTTCAATTAAATGTGGTGAGGAGTCTTACTGAATGAATTTTTTCCATTCTTTCAAGCAGTACATTTTTCCCTTTCTTGTTGTTCTTATGAGAGTTGCCTTTGGGGGAGGGTGGTTGTTGGCTGGGGTGACCAAGATTACTGACAAGGGGTGGTTTCGGGAGCCGAGTGTGTTTTTGCAGGATTATTTAGAAACGGCACTGACGAAACCGAATGTACCTGAGTTTTACAAGGAGTTTATCAAGCACTTATGTATTCCTTATGTTGATTTTTATAATTATGTGATTCCGGTTGTCCAGATTGTCATTGGCATTCTGTTGATTGTAGGTTTGTGTACGTTGCCAAGCATTCTTATTTGTTTATTTATGCATATCAATTTCATTTTGTCAGGCAACATGAATCTGCTTAGTCTCGTTCTTTATACCAGTGCCTTTGGTTTATTGCTCAGCGGTTCGTACACCTATTTGTTTAGCCTGGACCACTTGTTTCAACGCGTGCCTTCTTTTGTACAGAAGAGGATATCAACATCTGATCGTATGACTGTAAATAATAGATCACTGGTGAACTGATACAAATTGGTAAGGTAAGTTCCATGTAAAGTTTCATTTCAAAAAGAGATTGACAAATTTTAAAAAATATTGAATAATTTGTTTGAAAATCATTGATAATAATTATCATTATCACATTTATAGTTTATTGATAATAAATAAGGGAGTAAGCAAAATGATACAGAAAAAGGCGATTTTTCATGTCCTGGTTTCTACGAGTCTTTTGACGTCTTTAGGGTTACCGTCCTATGTGTCTGCGGCAGTAGAGCAGAATCTGGTACAAGACGGACAAGAAGCGGAAAAAATGATCATAGAGGATAAAAAGGATGGCTCTAAATCAGGGGGAAAAAGTGAAAGTGGAACCAGTGGCTTGGGTACTCAAGATGAAGAAATTTTAGATACAGCGAGCAGCCAGGTACTTAAGACTAACCAAGAAACAGATGTGGTGGACAGCTCAGCAGTTCAGTCTGAAGAAAGCACAAGTCAGATCGACCCCCACGGAACTCAGAATGAAGAAGGACCTCATTCCGTGATCACCTCAACACTTCTGCCAAATCCAGAAGATACAGATCAAAAGCCAAAGGCTACCACGATCGAGATCGAATCGGTAGAAGAGATTCCCGAATCAACTTTCCCGAATCGGACACCTGCATATAATTTTAATTTACCAAGTAATGTAAAGGTTCAGTTAAGCAACGGTGAAAAACAAGAATTATATGTCCGCTGGAACTTTGACCAGTACCATCCTGATGATGTGAACAGTCAAACATTCACGGCCGAGGGAACGTTACGGGAAACCTCTTGGAGTTCAGCGCTTCCAGAAGGTATTAGTAATACCAAAAATATAAGAGCGACAGCGAAAATTACAGTATCGGCAGCAAAGCAGATCATGAGTGTGAATCCGTTAGCTGATATTCTCGAAAAAGAAAATGGCACAAGCTTTTATCAGTTGGGATTACCAAATAGCGTAGATGTAACCCTAGATGATGGTACAACCCAATCAGTTGAGGTTTCTTGGGAACGTGGAGATTATGATGAAAGCAATCAGGGCGCCCATACGGTTCAATTCTTCGGTAATTTGGGAGATCGAACTGGTTTGCCTCCAGTGGGAATTGCTAATAGCAATGGTGTTAAGGCCAAAATAAAGGTTTCCTTCAAAGATGCACGTACAATCACTAGGCTTTTGCCTGTTGAAATCAACAATGTTTTGAATGGCACTAAAAAAACAGAAACAGCACTAGGCTTGCCTGAACAAATAGAAGCCGAATTGAGTGACGGTAGCAAGGCTCAGGTGCCAATCGAATGGAATGTAGATGGCAGTACATATGACCCTGGCAATACAGCCGAGCAGACTTTTACTGTGGCTGGTACATTACAAAAAATTCCCGCTGGTTTAAAAAATCCAAATGGAGTAAAAGCAGAGGCGAGAATAACTGTTGATGCTGCTGTTCAGGTTACACGCATTGATCCTGTACAGGTGGCACAAGTGCCTAACGGCATTAGCAAAACAGCACTTGCGTTTTATCTGCCGCAGCAAGCAGATGTGACGTTAAGCAACGGGAAAACGAAAAAAGTGGATGTCACATGGGAGCTGATGTCATCAAATTATGACCCATCCAATGAACAACAACAAGCAGTGGAGGTTAAGGGTACATTAGTTCACTTGCCAGCCGGCGTTGCTCAACCTAGTCAAAAGATAATTGCTAATCTCTCAGTAAACGCAATGCGTTATGTGCAGTCGTTGAATCCGATAGCAGACATTACCGGAATCGTTAGCGGTACGAATGCTTCACTAGAAACGCTACACCTGCCAAAGCAAGTAACTGTCGTATTATCTGATGGTGCTAACATCAAGGCAGATGTGCAGTGGGATTTACATAACATTAGCTATGAAAAAGGTAATGCCAAAGAACAGGCATTTACGATAACAGGAGCGTTGATCAATCTTCCTGAGGGAGTAAAAGGGAACGGTGTCAAGGCACAGGTTAACGTTAAGGTTGATGCGAAGATTGAACCGACGGTAAATGTGGGAGTTACGATGAGTGATGTATCTGTCGAGAGGCAAGGACGAGATACGACCGAGGTGCTAGGTGAATATTTCTTACCATTGTCTGGAGATGTCACAGGCTCGAATGGACAACCGATCAATGGACCTGGAACGGCTCTTTTGGTGTTACAAATGTACATCAATAATGAAGAAGTAAATACAGTTGACTACTTAGGCCGCAAATTAGCATTAAACCACAAGCTATATGTGGGCTGGAAGAACAAAGATGTGCTGGCCGAAATAGAAAATGTGCTGAAAGCCGCTCTATTACATCATCCTGAGGGCAGAAATTATGAAGTTATCACTTCCGCGTCACCAGCGGGAATCATTGTTAAGCAAAAACCAGGAACAGGCAACAGCGCTAATGTCATTCTTAATGTGGTAGATAATGGAAGTGGCTCAGCGGTTGAAGGACTGACATGGGGCGAGCTGGAGACCAGAACGGAAGGAAGCTTTGGGATTGTTGGACAAAAGGCTAAGTTCAGCACTCAAGTAAATACAGGTGCACGTACAGCGGGTAATCTTGTTGTCCAGATCACTGATGATAAAATCGATAAGCAAATTGCTGTTCCGGTAGAGGCAAATGATGATGCCTCCGCTGTTGCACAGAAGGTATCGAATCGCCTAGCGGCAGATTACGGAATAGCACATGTATATAAGGTAAGCGCGGAAGGAAGCAAGATTTCATTCGACGCCCTCCAAGAAGGTGCAAAGGAATTAAAGGTAGCGGTTAAAACAGTTACTGACAAAGAAAAAGAAAGCAAGCCGGATGTAAGTACAGATGGCGAGGCGAAAGAGCCGGAACAAAGCAAAGATAAAGAACCGGATCAAAACAGAAATAAAGAGCCTGAGAGAGACAGAAATAAGGAACCAGAGAAAAACAGAGATAGAGAGCCTGAGAGAGACAGAAATAAGGAACCAGAGAAAAACAGAGATAGAGAGCCTGAGAAAGACAGAGATAAGGAACCGGATCAAAATAGAGATAAAGAGCCTGAGAGAGACAGAGATAAGGAACCAGAGAAAAACAGAGATAAAGAGCCTGAGAAAGACAGAGATAAGGAACCGGATCAAAACAGAGATAAAGAGCCTGAGAGAGACAGAGATAAGAGACCAGAGAAAAACAGGGATAAAGAACCGGAGAAGGATAAAGAGAAGGAACCAGATAAAGGGACGGATAAAAATAGAGATAGAGACAGGGACAGAGATAGAGATAGGGATAGAGACAAAGAGAGAGACAAAGAGAGAGACAAAGATACGGATCAAAACAAAAATACAGCAACAGCAACAACGCCAACAGCAACAAGCAACCAAGGAACCCAAAATTCTGCTAAAGCCGAAAAAGAAGGCAATTCGATAAAAAGAACGTTTAATGATTTGCAAAACCATAAGTGGGCGCAAAACTCAATCGAGCTGTTGAATTCTAAGGGAATCATTTTAGGAACCTCTGATCACACATTTACTCCAAAAGCGGCCATGAAGGGGGGAGATTTTGCTCTTATCGTGGTGAGAATGTTTGATCTGAAGTCAGATGCGGCAGGAAGCACCCTGGATGTCCCACAAAATAACTATTTTTCCGGGGCAGTAACAAGCCTGAAGGATCAAGGAATCATTCAGGGCTTCGAGGGTGAACAGTTCAATCCAGACACGCCTATTACAAGACAAGATCTAATGGTTATCTTGTATCAGGCCATGATTAAGTCCGGTATGGAGCTGAAAAAGGGTGAAGCGGCTGAGCTGAATCGTTTTGCCGATTCTAATAAGGTGAAGAATAACGCGAAGGAAGCTATCAGCGCATTAGTAGCAGAAGGAATTGTAAAAGGAGACGGTAAAAATCTCAATCCAACGGCTCCTGCTTCAAGAGCGGAAATTGCAGTGCTGCTCGAACAAGTAGTGCATAAAATGCCTGAGAAGAAATAATCAAATGGTACAGTATTAAAATAGCGCCACTCTAAGGACGTCCAGCGGATGCCTTACGAGTGGCATTTTTATTTACGAAACGACTTAGTTGATCTGTGGTAAAACCCGTAGGAATTCAGTACCTGATTTGTAATTCATACATGCTCTTTTTTTCGGCACCCAATGACAGTTTCCACATATCTGAGTTTATCTGGATTTTTGACAAAGTAAATATGCTGAATAGCTTCCTTGGAAGCATGCAGGAATCCCACTGTTTCAATCTGGTTTCCCATAGAAGTCTTCCTGCATGCAAATCCTCTCCCCGTTTCAGTTTGCACATATAACAAGCAAGCAACGAATTTTGTGACAAACGGTATGAAGAGAGGGGAAATCAGGAGAGCCATATTACGCATGCTGCAACTGATTACATAGACAAAAGGCAGTAACAATAGGGGTTACTTCTTTAAAAGCCAAGCAGATTTGCCGATATTTCTTTTGCTTTACCTTCCTTATTTCAATATTCTTATGTGATTTGAAAAATAGCTCAGGACCCATCGTAATCCCAATACCCTGAGAGACCATGTTGACGATCGTTTCACAATGAAGAACCTCTAAAATGACATGGGGACGTACCTGATGAGCGGTTAAATTTTCTAAAACTAATGACTGATAAGGGCCTTTTGGCATGATAAAGTCCATATCAGCTATTTTTTTAATATCAACGACTTTTTGCTGACAAAGGGTGTGGTTTTTAGGCAAACCCAAAACTAATTCATCTTTTTTTACGGGTATCACGTTCAAACGGTGATTGACATGAGCATCAACAATAAAGCCAATATCTACGGTACCGTTTACAATCCACTCCATGATTTCGCCATATGTGCCCTCAAATAAAATGACTTTTACACCAGAATAGGTCTTTTTTAAATTTGCCAGCATGGCAGGTAAGATCTGTGATGCGGCGCTTGTAAAGGCCCCTATTTTTAGAGTGCCCTCGAGTTGATTATTCTGAATCGATAATTCCTGCTTAATAATAGCCTCGCTCTTGAGAATCTGCTGTATATGCGGCAGGATTCGATCGGCAAATGCAGTCCGACTAATTTCTGCTTGCTTATTTCGGTGTAGCAAAGGATAGCCAAACTCTTTTTCTAAACTTGCAATAGCATGGCTGACTGCTGATTGAGTCATGTTAAGCTGTTCAGCAGCTCGTGTAAAATTCCCTAGCTCAACAACCTTTTGTAATACCTCATATCTAGCTATCGTCATAAGTTATCCTCATACCTTCTATGCATATTATTAATTTCACTAATATGACTATACCCGATAGGATAGGAATTGAACATCAAAGAAAAAGGGTGATTACCATTGAGAAGGATATATTTATTGCTGTTGGGTATGTTCGCACTAGGTGTGGATGCTTATGTGATGGCTGGAATTTTACCTAGTCTTGCTGAAGATTTTAATGTATCTATTGGAGTCGCTGGTCAAACTGTAAGCGTATTTACCTTATGCTATGCGATTGCCGCTCCTGTATTTGCAGCCATCATGAGTAAAACAAATGCAAAATATACATTAGTAACGGCTTTATCAATATTCACATTTGCTAATTTTATTACTGCGGTTACGAATCAGTTTATCCTTTTACTGATTTCAAGAGGACTAGCGGGGATAGGCGCAGGGCTTTACTCGCCATTAGCTTCATCAGCATCCGTTTCATTAGTTGAGGAAAAGCAAAGGGGGAGGGCGTTAAGTACAATCTTATTAGGAATGAGTGCTGGAACTGTGATAGGCG
Source organism: Brevibacillus laterosporus (assembly GCF_030489605.1). Taxonomy (GTDB): domain Bacteria; phylum Bacillota; class Bacilli; order Brevibacillales; family Brevibacillaceae; genus Brevibacillus_B; species Brevibacillus_B laterosporus_E. Next base: position 103,757 of record NZ_JAUKFY010000014.1, on the reverse strand, counting down.
TCCCTTTGGGGATTTATATTTCTGCTATCTTTGAATGGCGGATGACTATGTGGTTTATTGTATTAATTGGTGTATTGGGAATCGTAGCTGTATGGTGGAAGTTCCCAGAGGTACAATCAAATAGTTTGCCGACTCTCAGAGAACGAGTGGGTATGTTTAAAAATAAAGAGATAACGCTTGTCATGATGATAACTGTGCTCCTTAGCTTTTGCAGTTTAGGCTTATATACGTACCTAGATCTTATTATTAGGGCATATGGATTTGAGCAATCGATTGTTTTTATTTGGATGTGGGGAATCGGTGGCATTGCTGGGAGTTTTATCATTGGTTATCTTATGGATTTTTATAAGAGACCCAGAGTTATATTAATGTGCTTATTAATCATGATGCTAATCTCATTTATCGTATTGGACAGCATTCATTCCCTGTCAGCCATACTTGCTATCGTCTTGCTGCTGTGGGGTGCTAGTGGCTGGGCGGCCTTAGCAACTCAGCAAAAAACACTAGTTGAAATCAGTCCTGAGCATGCTACTATTTCCATTGCCCTCTTAAGCTCTATCAATTATCTTGCTGGATCAATTGGGACAATGACAAATGGAATTTGGCTAGAACAAGGAATGGACCCGGTGATGTTACCTTATCTTACAGGAGGTATTTTAGTGATTGCGATGGGATTACAATGGGTTTTGATAGCAAGAAAATGATAGATAGAAATCGTATAGGGGACAAACAGCAGGGCTATAGACTACTTTTTACAAAGGGACTAGGTTAACTAAAGAGGCAAATCGAATAAAAGAAATTCTTACATACGTTATAATAAGGGTAACCCTTATAAGGAAGTGTAATGATATGAGCAATAAAACAAATGCTTGTCGTTTGCTGGATAAACATAAGGTTCTCTATGCGGTGCATGAGTACGAATGGGATGAGGAGCATTTAAACGCAAAACATGTAGCTCAGCAGGTCGATTTGCGAGTAGAGCAGGTTTTTAAAACTCTGGTACTTCGTGGTGATAAGACCGGGGTTATCATGGCTTGTATTCCTGCCCATAAGGAGCTTCACTTAAAATTACTGGCAGCCGTCAGTAAGAATAAGAAGGTAGAAATGGTGCCAATGAAAGAGATACTAGAGTTAACGGGATACATACGGGGCGGGTGTTCACCTCTAGGCACCAAAAAAAATTACCCACTATTTATTGACGAGTCAGCTCTCAGCCTCCAGCTAATTAGTATTAGTGCTGGTAAAAGGGGCTTGCAAATCTTTCTTAATCCCGCTGATTTGATTAAGGTAAGTAAAGCTACTCCTGCAAGCCTGACTATGTAGAGAGATACTATCTTATCTGTTAAGCAACAATTTCGAAATGCAGTTCTATTCTTTGGAAGCTTTGTAACAGCAAAAAACTTGTTGTTACGGGCTTTTTTCCGTTAGTCTGGAAGTCCCTTGCTTTAAGCGCTTGGCTAGTTTCTATAACAAATCTACCGTTTGTAAATCGTAACGATTATTATTTGTGTTGACTTGTTGCTTTGAGTGCAGTAGTATATTGGTTAAATCGTAATCATTACGATTTGATTCCGGCATACTATCTATCATCTTCTATACCTGTACGAAAGAAGGTACTTACATATGGATGAAAAGCGAGTTCCGGTTACTGTTTTAAGCGGATATCTTGGAGCGGGTAAGACTTCTATTTTGAATCATGTTTTAAACAATCGAGAGGGCCTTCGTGCAGCAGTCGTTGTAAACGATCTGAGCGAGGTGAATATCGATTCCAATCTGATACAGAATGGCGGTGGGATTTCCAGAATAGACGAGAAGGTGGTGGAGCTGTCGAACGGTTGTATTTGCTGTACGCTGCGTGAGGATTTATTAGTAGAAGTGGAACGGTTAGTCAATGAGGATCGCTATGATTACATCCTGATTGAATCCACCGGAATAGGAGAGCCGTTACCAGTAGCGCAAACCTTCACGTATGTAGACGAGGAAATGGGGATAGACCTTTCGCGTATGTGCCGGCTGGATACAATGGTGACTGTAGTGGATGGGAATCGTTTTTGGCATGATTTTTCCTCGGGAGAAAGCTTATTGGAGCGCGGTCATGCAGTGGATGAGTCAGACACGCGTGAAATCGTCGAATTGCTGATTGACCAAATTGAGTTTTGCGATGTTTTAATCGTAAATAAATGTGACATGGTTAGAGAACAGGATGTAGAGCATTTGGAACAAATTCTTCGTAAGCTTCAGCCAACGGCAAAATTCATTCGAAGCTCTTATGGCAAGGTAGACCCTAAAGAAATTCTTCATACTGGGCTGTTCGATTTTGAAAAGGCAAGTCAATCTGCCGGTTGGTTACAGGAATTACAAAAGCCAAGCCATACTCCAGAGACAGAAGAATACGGAATCTCCTCTTTTGTCTATCGCCGAAGAATTCCGTTTCACCCCGAAAGGTTATATAAATGGCTTCAGGATTGGCCTGAAGATGTGGTGAGAGCAAAGGGCTTTCTATGGGTTGCTACCCGTAATGACACAGCTTTAACGATTAGTCAGGCAGGTCCATCGATTCAATTGGAGTCAGCGGGCTATTGGGTGTCGGCTTTACCCGAAGAAGAGAAGCAGCAGATCCTGGCGGAAGACCCTGAGTGGGCAGAAGAATGGGACCCTCAATTCGGAGATCGGATCAATGAGATTGTATGTATTGGGTTTAATCTAGACCAAGGCAATATCATCCGGTCTTTAGATGCTTGTCTTTTAACAAACGAAGAGCTGCATGCAGACTGGAATACGTTGAGAGATCCATTACCAACAAGTGATGTTATTGTGGAGACGCTTAGTATCCAGGATGAATAAACAGTAATGATCAGGAGGAGTTAACCTATGAGAGTAACAGTTACCCTGCAATGCACAGAATCTGGAGATCGTACCTACATTACAACCAAAAATAAAAGAAATAATCCCGAACGCCTAGAGCTAAAGAAATATTCCCCTCGTCTAAAAAAATATACCCTTCATCGTGAAACGAAATAGCCGGCAGATAAGGCAAAGACACTCTTTTCGCATATTAAGAGAAAAGAGTGTCTTAATCATAGGCGGGGATATCTCTGTAATCACATTTGCTGCTAGCTGGAGATTGGGTAGCAAGGAAACCAGCTAGCAGAGAATCGTGCTGTCAGTATGAGAAGCAAATGAAGTTTATTTACTGAAATGATTCGCGATGGATTGAAATACAGAAAAATTTTCATCATGATAATCATCTCTACCGTAATCGGGGTCAGCGCTGGTTTTGACGATTACTACGTTAGCCTTCGGATTCACATAGATGAATTGTCCATAGACCCCAATAGCGCTGTAGGAACCATCTGCAGGATCAGCCTCCCACCATTGGTATTGGTAGCCTAACACTCCCTTGGGGTCGTGATTAGGCTGAGGCTTTTCTATCTGTGTGGATTCTTGCACCCATTTTTTTGAAATGATTTGTTTTCCGTTCCAATTTCCTTCATGAAGATATAAGCTTCCAAATTTAGCATAATCCCTAATGGTTGCGTTTAAACCCATAAAGGACAGCTCTGTGCCAAGGCGATCGGTACTCCAATAAGCATCAGATTCCATTCCAAGAGGACCCCAGATTTTCTCCTGTAAATATTGGGACGGGGGATTGCCCGTAACCTTGCTGATCAGCATGCCGAGAACCTGTGTATCAATACTGATATAATGCTGAAAGGTTCCGGATGGACGCTGAGATTGTAGCCCCAATGCATAATCATTCACCGATTTATCGAATAGAAATGTTTGATACATCATCATGTTTATATCTGAAAAGGTGGCGTCGTAGTCTTCATCAAAGGCAACTCCAGAAGCCATTCGCAAAATATCCTTAATCGGCACGCCATCGTAGCCACTGCCCTTCAATTCTGGTACATAGTGGGTGATTGGATCATTTACATTTTTAATTAATCCTTCATCAATAGCGATGCCAACGAGAGCGGAGATAAATGACTTAGCCACTGACCAAGAGGTAAACCTTGTTTGTTCATTTACACCATTTTGATAGAATTCCTTCACGATCTTATCATCCTTGAGCACTAGTAATCCATTCGTCTTTGTTCGTTGTAAAAAGTCTTCAATAGATAATGTTTTATCTTTGTATGTATAAGTTTGGGGCAACTCTTTTTGTAATGTATCAAATTGGAAAACAGGCTGCGATGCTTTTATAGCGCGACTTGGAAAAATATTGTCCATGCTCTGAAAATTATAGCTAAGCTTATCCTTATTCAGTACGTTAATAATGTTCCAATTCCGAACTACTGCCCACATAAGGAGAAGCAATATAGCAGCAACAACGATACTTATGCTATACGACCATATTTTCTTTTTCGACAGTTGTTTACTCTTCAAGAAATACCTCCCTTATTTACCTGATTATGGTATTTTCTTTGATTATAAGACAGCGGGATATCCCTATTCAATATATTGGATTTTTGCCCTGTTTTCAGGATATGAAGTCTTGTAGTTTTACATTCATTCGTTTATTGCTAAACAGAACTTGAAGCCGCTATGAGGTTATTTTTTGTTTAGAGAGTGTATATACATGTACAATAAGTTCAATATGACAATATCAAAGCAATAAAGTCACTACAGATATAAAATTAATAATTGTAATTTTTTGGACTATTTGTTATGTTTAAGCTGAAAATCAAATATGTGTAGAAACAGGTGCAGATAACCTTTGTTATTTGCTTAAAAGGGAAGAGCGGTTAGAATCCGACGCTGTCCCGCAACTGTAATTGGGAGCTATTCGAAAAAATACCACTGTTTTCATTCAAATGAAAATGGGAAGGTTCGAATCGCGATGATCATGAGCCAGGAGACCTGCCTGTTTTAGCACACATCAGTTCCTACGAGGATAGGAGGTGTTACGTGCGAGCGGTTAAACATGTGGTATTTTTAGATTTTTACATGTTTATTTGAGTTTTTCGCTTTCGCCCATTAACAACAACTTTCTTTTAGGAAGTTGTTTTTTTGCGTGGTGCGATGCTTGGGAGTCTAGGAGGGATTTTTTGTTTGGGACAGTAGGGTATTTCAGGAACTATTTCAACACAGCAATCATGAACAATCTAAGTCTAGAAAGTCCTATTTCTCTGGAAGTCATGTATGCCCTGTTAGGGAATGAAATCAAGCGGCAAGACGTTACAGAGGAAGTCAAAACAGATTACTATCGGAACCTTGAAAAAGCCTACAAGCTAACCAAAGAACAGTTATTTGGAACGGAGGAAGAAGAATGAATGAGCTTGAAAAATTTTCTCCTGGGCTAGACGGTGTGGTAGCTACGGAAACAAGCATTTCCTACCTTGATACCATACAAGAGGAAATCGTGATTCGGGGTTACGATCTGATAGAGCTTTCTAAATCCTTTAGCTATGTCGATATTATTCATCTTTTACTGGAGGGGCGGCTTCCCGATCAGGCAGAGACAAACTCTTTGGAAACAAGCATGCTAGAGCGATATGAATTGCCTGATGAGGTGTTTGAGGTTTTAAAGCTGTTGCCTGAGCAAACACACGCTATGGATGGTCTGCGAACAGCAATCTCCGTTCTGGGAGGTTATGATCATCGAATTGACGATCGCTCCATGCTTGTGAATAAGGATCGGGCTTATCGGTTATTAGGTCAAGTTCCTAGCATTGTGGCTAATAGTTATCGGATTCTGACCAAAAAGGAGCCGATCCATCCAGACAAAAATGTACCGTATAGTGCTAACTTCTTCTATATGGTCACCGGGAGAAAGCCATCGCCGATTGAGGAGAAAATATTTGATCTGTCTCTGCTTTTGTACAGCGAGCATGAGATGCCGAATTCCACGTTTACAGCAAGGGTCATTGCTTCTACGCAATCGGATTTGTACGGGGCTTTGACGGGGGCGGTTGCTTCCTTGAAGGGTAGACTTCATGGGGGGGCAAATGAGGCTGTTATGCACTTATTGCTAGAGGCAGGGACAATTTCTAAGTTCGAGGAGCTGTTACGCACCAAGCTATCTAACAAAGAAAAGATAATGGGATTTGGTCACCGGGTCTATATGAAAAAAATGGACCCTAGAGCGACAATGATGAAAGGAGCCTTACAGCAGCTCTGTCATATAAGAGGGGATGATCTTTTATACAACATGTGCGAAGCCGGCGAGAGGATTATGGAGAGAGAAAAGGGGCTTTACCCGAATTTGGACTACTATGCAGCGCCTGTGTATTGGATGCTTGGCATTCCGATTCCATTATATACACCTATCTTTTTCGCTGCGAGAACAGCAGGAATTTCCGCACATGTTCTTGAACAGCACGCCCAAAATCGTCTATTCCGGCCGCGTGTAAAATATGTAGGCGAGCGGCATGTTCTTTGAGGTAGGATTGGGAATTTATGTGTAAGCCAGCAACGCCTACATGATGTTCTGACCAACATCATGTACCATGATAAATAATTTTAAATAGAAAGGGAAGGATACTTTGTTAAAAAATATGGAGATAAACAAAACAGATGAGCTGATCGAGCAAATTACAGATTACGTTTTACATAAGAGGATTACGAGCTTGGAAGCATTTGAGACTGCCAAATACGTCCTGCTGGATACACTTGGTTGTGGAATTTTAGCATTGAGCTATCCAGATTGCACGAAGCTGCTTGGACCTATTGTTCCTGGGACAGTTGTTCCCAATGGATGCAGGGTACCGGGTACATCCTTTGTTCTTGATCCAGTGAGAGGCGCCTTTAATATAGGTTGCATCATTCGCTGGCTAGATTACAATGACACGTGGCTGGCGGCAGAATGGGGACATCCGTCAGATAATCTGGGCGGTATTTTAGCTGTTGCTGATTATATAAGCCGTGTACGTATCTCAGAGGGGAAACAGCCATTAACTATGCATCAGGTGCTGGAAGCGATGATTAAAGCACATGAAATTCAGGGAGTGCTGGCATTAGAAAACAGCTTGAACCGAGTCGGGCTTGATCATGTACTGTTTGTTAAGATTGCAACAACAGCAGTTGCAGCACAGATGCTAGAAGGAACTCGTGAAGAAATAAACAGCGCATTGTCAAATGCCTGGCTTGATAATAGTAGTTTACGGACTTACAGGCATGCTCCGAATACAGGATCACGTAAATCTTGGGCTGCTGGGGATGCAACTAGCCGAGGTGTTCAGCTGGCTATGATGGCCTTAAAGGGAGAAATGGGATATCCAACAGCTCTTACTGCATCAGGCTGGGGATTTCAGGATGTCTTGTTCAATAAACAAGAGATAAAGCTAGCGCGACCGTTGGATTCCTATGTAATGGAGAATGTGCTGTTCAAAGTCTCCTATCCAGCCGAATTTCATGCCCAAACAGCCGCGGAATGCGCAATCAAGCTTCATCCGGAGGTAATGGCTCGTTTCGATGAGATTGACAGCATTACAATCACAACACATGAATCAGCTATTCGGATCATTGATAAGATAGGTCCATTGAATAATCCGGCAGACCGGGATCATTGCTTGCAATATATTACGGCTACCGGCTTGCTATTTGGTGATATTAAGGCAGATCATTATGAAGACACAGCAGCATCAGATCCAAGAATCGATATCTTACGTAATAAGATGGCGGTTGTTGAAAATAAACAGTACAGCATTGATTATTTAGAACCGAGTAAGCGATCGATCGCAAACGCTGTTCAAGTGCATTATAAAGACGGGTCTTCTTCTGAGCAAATAGAATGCGAATATCCATTAGGGCATCGCTTCCGCAGGGTAGAAGCCATCCCTAAAATCATTGAAAAATTTGTTGAAAATATAAGGACACATTATTCACAAAAGCAGGTTAGTAAAATAAAAGAAGCATGCATGGATTCAGAAAGGTTGAACAGCATGGCGGTTACCGAATTTATCGAATTATTTTTAATATAGAGAGGGGCAAACGAAATGGCTTGGATTGTGGATCAGCCGTCATCACAAGCTGAATTAGCAATGAAATTCAGGGAATTGATGAATGCTCCCGATCTTTTGCAAATTCCCGGCGCACACGATGCGCTGGCAGCTCTTATGGCGAGGCGGGCAGGATTTGCAGCGCTCTATTTATCCGGTGCAGCCTACACTGCCAGTTGCGGTTTGCCAGACCTAGGGATCGTCACGTCTACTGAGATAGCTCAACGGGCAAAGGAATTGATACGCGCAACTGATTTACCAGTATTAGTAGATATAGATACAGGATTTGGCGGGATTCTTAATGTTTCCCGGACTGCCAGAGAAATGTTGGAGGCTAATGTTGCCGCCGTGCAGCTAGAGGATCAGCAGCTTCCCAAAAAATGTGGACATTTAAATGGCAAGAAACTGGTTACGACAGAAGAAATGGTCCAGAAGATTATCGCGATTAAAAAGGTAGCACCAACGTTAGTACTTGTCGCACGTACTGATGCTAGGTCAGTAGAAGGTTTGGACGCGGCGATAGAAAGGGCATGTTCCTATGTGAAGGCTGGGGCAGATGCCATCTTTCCCGAAGCACTAGAATCAGCGGAGGAATTTCGTATGTTTGCCCAGCGTATATCTGCACCCTTATTAGCAAATATGACTGAATTCGGGAAAACTCCTTACTATACAGCAGAGGAATTCGCTAAGCTGGGGTACCGCATGGTTATTTATCCGGTAACGTCGCTTAGAGTGGCGGCTAAGGCATACGAGCGTGTTTTTCAAGTGATGAAAGAACAAGGTACCCAAAAAGGTGAACTAGCTAATATGCAGACTAGAAGCGAATTGTATGAAGCTATTTCTTATGAAGAGTTCGAAGCGTTAGATAAGGAAATAGCGAAAACGACATTAACCAAAGAACAATAGAACAAGGGATAAACGGTAAAAAGCGATGAGGGTCCTCTTTGCGGGTCATGTACGTGCAAATACTAACCAGTCGCTTTTTCTTCACCATGAATGAAGAAGGATCGGATACCCCTGTTCCTTTGAATTGGGCAGGATGAAATTTGCCCCCGTTCTGAGTATTGTCCGAGTAAAAAATCCTGAAGAAGGTATAAAGCTGACTAATCAATCAAAGTTTGCTAATGGAGCTGTCATTTATACATCAAGTGGAAAGCATGTTCAAATGTTCCGAGATCAAATTGATGCGGGGATGATTGGGGTAAATGTAAATGTTCCAGCTCCTATGGCTTTCTTCTCCTTTACAGGCAACAAGGCCTCCTTCTATGGAGATTTAGGGACGAATGGCAAGGATGGTGTTCAATTTTTCACGCGCAAAAAAGTAGTAACGCAGCGCTGGTTTTAATCGCCCAAAAAAGCCGATTCCTTTGAGATCGGCTTTTTCTAGCTTATTCATGAAAAAACTTCTCCACCATTTCTTCATGAACATCAGATAATTGTTTATATTGATAGCTCGGGCTATTGTCCTTATCGATCACAACAGAACGAACCCCTTCAAAAAAATCGTCGTGTTTCATAAAGTTCTTGGCAAGAATAAGATCGTTTGTAAAGCATTCCTCTAGCGTTGCGTGTTCTCCCTTCATCTGCTGCTGCAAGGTTACTTTTAGGGAAAAAGGAGATTTCGACAACAGAGTTTCCCGCGTTTTGACTGTGAATTCATTGGGAGTCTTTTCAAGAGAGCTGATGATTTCCTCGATCGTAGAAAATGCAAAATGACGGTCAATTTCTGCCTGCCATAAGGCAAGCTCACTCCTTAATGCAGAGGGCTGTGAATAGGCTTGAATCAGTTTTTCTAAAGCCTGAGCTACGTCCTTCTGCTGCCAATTTGTTTCTTCTACCTGATGTAAAAAGTTATGGAAGACTTCGCTTGGAATGCAGGCATCAGCACCATTTATATAAAGCACATCTTCAGGACGAATAACCGTTGCGGTCAAGGCCAAATAACGCCCGATTTTTCCCGGGGCTCGATTTAAAAAATAAGCTGCCCCCACATCAGGGAAAAAACCGATATTCATCTCAGGCATCGCCCATCTTGTTTGATTAGTCACAATTCTATGGCTGCAACCATAAGTAAGACCCACACCGCCACCCATCACGATACCATCCAGGCAAGCAAGAATGGGCTTGGAATAACGGTACATATATTGGTCGAGCTGATATTCTACTTCAAAAAAACGCTGTGCTTTTTGCAAGGACAAAACGTTGTTTTTTGCTTCATACAGTGCCTTAATATCTCCCCCTGCACAAAATCCCTTTGATCCAGCTCCTTTTAGAATAATCAGGCTAATTGTCTGATCTGTCTCCCATTCCTTTAGCTTTGCCAGCATGGGCAACAGCATCTCCAAAGAGAGGGAGTTAAGAGCCTTTGGCCGATTTAATAAAATGGTGCCTATCCCATTCTTCGCAGTAAATAGAACATCTTCAGTCATGCACATCCTCCTTATGATTGGATAAAATCAGGCTTGCGCTTCTCGACAAAAGCATGGATGCCTTCCCTAGCATCGTTCGTTTTAAATAATTCGGCAAAGCAATGGCGTTCTCTTTTTAGTCCGTGTTGTACATCCTCCTGATAACCTTGCATGATGCATTCTATGGTACGAGTTATACTTGTCATGCTTATTCTCTCTATAAAAGATTCAGCCGTTTTTCTTGCCGCAAAGATCAATTCTTCTATCGTAACAACCTGTTGAATGATACTTAGGTCATACGCTTCTTTGCTGGTTATCTGCTTGCTTGTCAAAATGGTCTCCAAGGCTGTCGCAGGATTTGTTAGGCGACTAATGCGTTGGGTTCCGCCAAAAGCCGGGAGTAGACCAAGCTTTAATTCAGGGAGACCAAGGATAGCCTGCTAGGTCGCGATTCGATAATGACACCCCAAGGCCACTTCAACGCCTCCTCCTAACGCGGGGCCATTAATGGCGGCAATCACTGGCTTGTTCATTGCTTCAATTTCATTACAGAGAGCTTGCCCGGCTGCAGCGATTGCTAATGCCTCTGCTTCGTTGCCAAGAACAGGGACGAATTCCTTGATATCAGCACCTGCAATAAAAAAACGGCCGAATCCTGTCAAGATAATCGCTCTTGTGGCTTCGTCATTGGCAAGAGTATGGAAAACAAAGCGCAATTCTGTAATACCACCTACTATCGTTAGGTATGTACACTGAAACGGGAAAATAAGTGCCAAATAAGCTGTCTCCTGCTGGTTACCCCTGTTTTCGCGAAGATAGATTTAAGATGATCCTGCACCGTATAGGCGGAAATATGGAGCGAATGGGCGATCTCTTTGGTAGAGAACCCTTTAACAACCTGATCGAGTATTTGCTTTTCACGCTCTGATAACCCATAGGCTTCGGATATGAGAGGCAGGATGTCAGAGGGTTTAGCTGGTTGGAACCAGACTGCCAATTGGACAGAATCCGACTGACCGGTAAGCTTGCTGGCTTGAATAGTTAGATAGGGGCCTTCCGAAAGACGAATGCATACCTTGGCCAGAGCGGATTGCTTATCACATGCAGTGGTATCTGACAATGCCCGTAAGCAGACCGCGCGAATTGGTCTTGGCAGGGTACTGCTGTCGATACGTTCCCATTTTCGAAGCAGGGTTAGCCAGTTGTCCGCGACTTTATTGGAGGAATGAATAGTCAGTTGATCAGAAAGCACCATTATTCCATGCCCTTCCTCTATCCATGCCGACTCCTTCATGGGCAGGACAAGACTTGTTTGGCGTAAATGGGAGGCAATCAATGGAACAAGAGAAGAAATAAATTGGCGCTCCTCCTCATGAAATAGCGGACGATCGCGATGGCGAAATAAGGTCAAATAACCCCAGCATGCTCCTTCATACATAAGAGCAGCCCTCATTTCATCGGCAAACCCTGCGGGGAATAGAACGTTACGGTAGCGGGCACTTTGTTCTAGCTTCCCTTCTGTCGCTTGGCTTAAGATAGCCACGTGCTCTTCTGCTTTGACCAACTGATCGTATTGGATAAAATCCTCTCGCAGATATTCATAGGTAAACAAATGCTGATGTATTGCCTCGGCGCCTTCCTCTGTGATTGCACCTATAGATAGAAGCGTCTGAGGATCGACAAGAGTGCAACAAGCTGCGTTAAATGGTAAAGCACGGCGCAAATGTGTAAGCAACGCTGTCCGGTAATCCTGTGAGGAAGCAGAGCTTTTCGCCAGATTTGTCAGCTTGTGCTGGATGGTTTTTACCTTTGAGTTCATATTTGTCTCCCGCACTTTCTAACGACATTTTGTTCTTATGAAGAATCCCAGATATGTGGGATAGTGTTTTGTCTCCTTCGCTTTATAATTGAGAATAATTCTTATCCATAATCTACAGGATATGTGGAGTTTTTGGAAAGGGCAAATTGCAAGACGGGACAATGAAAAGCCAAGAAGCCAAGAAGACAAGGGTAGGAGCGATGACGATTGAGAACCGAAAACACAAACACTGCCATGAGCTGGGATCACCCAGACGTAAAATGTTATGAAAAAACCATTTCTCTAAAAATACCGGGTTATTTCCACCTGTACGAAATGACCGATCACTTGATAGCGGCCCAGCTGCAAGGAGAAAATTTCAGCCGTGATGTGTTGATTGTCGGAGCTGGTGGAGGACAAGAGATTGTGATGTTAGGAGGCAGGCATGAAGCTTGGACATTTACAGGGATAGATCCATCTGCTCACATGCTTGAAATTTCCAAGAGCCGTGCGGAGTCGATTGGAATTGAAGAGCGGGTGTCGTTGATTCAGGGCAGGCTCGAACAGCTTTCTTTGGAAGATCAATACGATGCGGCTACTTGTTTGTTAGTCCTCCATTTTGTAAAAGGCTTACAGCAAAAGCAGGAGTTGCTACAGCGCATAGGAGAGCGTCTAAAGCCTGGAGCTCCTTTTTGCTTAGCCTCATTTCATGCCGATACAAACACCGATACTTTTCATATCCAAATGCAGGCGTGGAAAAGCCATATGCTAGACAATGGCATCCCGCTTGAGGATTGGGAGCGTTTTGAAGCTTCTATTGGCCTCCAATCCGATCCGGTTCCCTCTTCGGTCGTGCAGGAGCTGTTGGAGCAGTCAGGCTTTACGCATGCAACCCGTTATTTCGGCTCTTATTTTATTGACGGATGGTTTGCTATTAAAGGCCTAATGTAGGAAGCAGGTTCCAAAAGCAAAGAAAAGGGCATCTAAAGGAGAAGCGATCATCATGAAAGAAAAAATCCTTGTAATCGGGGGATATGGGCATGTAGGAAGAACAATCTGCAAGGAATTAGGGAGAAAATATCCCGGATTGGTTTACGCGGCTGGACGCAATAGAGAGCGTGCTGAGCAGTTTAGCCAGTCAACAGAAGGGAAAGTAAAGCCTCTTCAATTGGACATCTTTGAGCCGGTAGACCCACATATTCTGGCTCAGGCTAAGCTGGTGATTATGTGTTTAGATCAAAGCGATCCTACGTTTGTACGGGCTTGCTTCCGATCGGGAACGCACTATGTGGATGTTTCTGCAAAGGGTTCCTTTTTAGCTGAAGTGGAGCGGTGTGATTTAGAAGCTAAGGAAAATGGGGTTACGGCAGTTTTAAGCGTCGGGCTTTCCCCAGGATTAACCAATTTGTTGGCGCATCAATCTCAGAAGCTATTGGATCGGGTGGATGCTGTAGAAATAGCCATTATGCTCGGATTGGGAGATCAGCATGGGAAGGCAGCTATTGAATGGACGATTGATAACCTGAATGCAAGCTTTGAAATCCGTAAAAATCACCGTGATGTGCAGGTTCATAGCTTTACAGATGGAAGGATGGCGGATTTTGGCTTAGAGCTGGGAGTAAAAAAGGCATATCGTTTTCCCTTTTCAGATCAACAAACGCTCGCACGCACGCTAAACATTCCGTCCGTTTCTACACGCCTGTGCTTCGATTCAGCGATGATGACCACATTTCTGGCTGGCCTGCGGGCATCGGGAATCTCTCGTCTTTTAGCAGGAAAAAGAGTTCGAAATACTTTAGTTGGCTGTTTGAGTAAGCTTCACATGGGCAAAGAGCAATTTGCTATAAAGGTGGATGCACAGGGGATAAAGGAAAACAGGAAATCGAGCATCGGTTGCTTGCTGCATGGCAAACATCAATCTAACCTGACCGCGAGAGTTGCTGTATTTGTAGCTGATGCGATCTGTCGCTCATCGTTCCCGTCAGGTGTTTATCATATTGAGCAGTTATTTGAGCTGGAAAACCTTCAAGGCTGGCTGCAAAGGGAAGCCGCTATTGAATTTTGCATAAATGGCAATCAAATATAAGTAGGGCTACCCGCTGCATTTTCTCATGACACTTTCCAGAGGACCTCGACTATATTTGTTTCTCCAAAAGGCTCGGAGTACAGCAGCTATGACGAAGAAAGCTAGGGAGTAGGAGACGGCAAACATATAGGCACTATAATAATGCAAAATATCACCTGTCCAGCTGCAGAGGCATAAAAGGATTCCTGAAATAAACAAAAACAGAGCGCGTTTCCAAATGATACTTCGGCTCTGTCTAATGAAAGCGGGGTTGTGGAGTTTCTCGCTTTCTTTGTCATGAGTGAAATAATTCTTACGATAAAAGCATGACACTGCAGTAACCTTCAATACGCGGGCAAAAGGAAAAGAGCCTGTTTATAAATGATCAGGGCATTAGGATCGGTGATGGGGAAGCCTGATTAGTAAAATCAATAACAAGCTTAAAATATATGCGATTAATCGGTAAGTCATTCCCCTTCTCCCTCGGGCTATACTAGAATAGTAATTGAATGGCAACTGAGCTGTTTTAAAAAATGAAAAGCAGTATTTTATAAGTGGAAGACGAGCCTCTCATGCGGGAATTTGTCATGGATGATTTTAGGAAGGCTTTCAATGGGATGTCTATGAAGCGATAATGGGAAACAAGCACTGGAAGAATGGAAAAAGGAATTAACCCTTACCGTAGCCAGAAATTCTAAAAACATTTTATGCTACCAATAACATCTTATACGAAGGAAAAACAACTTGGGGGAAGACAAAAATGAAATCCTATAAAACAATCGTCACTGCTTTGACTATCTCCGGGATGCTGGTGACATCCATGCCTGCTTTGACTGTTGAAGCAGGATTATCGGTGATGGACCAAGAGCAAAGATACAGTAAGACGATCGCTAATTTGGATGCGAAAACAGTTGAATTAGCTAAGAATGCAATGAAAAAACTAGCTGGAAAAGATGTTGAATTATACGGTGTAGAGGATGGAATTGATGGACAGATCTTTATTTATCCTAAGTCTGGCAAAGCAAAAGGTCAGGTTGTCTTTAATCAAAAAACAGGCAAACTCTATAGCGCCATCCTCTATCTAACTGTTAAAGAACTAGATGCAATTAGCCCTTCCTATAAGAATAAGGCTCTTGCTGAATTGAAAAAAGCGGAGCCTAAGCGCCCGATTGCATTTCATAAGGTTAGCCGAGTCATGGGCAACCTGCCTTCTAATGGAGTAATGACGTCAATCGAGGGAAATGATATCAACGTTACTTATGAAAATGACAAATTGGCAAGCATTACGATCCAATATGACTTTAAACAAGTGAACCCTAAAATGGTGCAGGCTGCCCAACAGGCAATGAAAAATTATTCAGGGACAAGGAAAACGAATCCCCAGCAGTGGATTCGTGTATATCGGAGTATAAATGGTAAAAATGATACCCTGTCCTTTCAGGGAACGACTTCTATGATAGAGGTAGGTACCAACACAGGCAAAGTGGTTCATGTTTCCTCTCTGAACTTAATGCCTGCAATTACGCCGGAAAACGAGAAGAAGTGTAAAAAAATATCAAATAAGCAAATAAGTATGAATGCGAGTGTAGAAGTGAAGCAGGTATTCGGGATTAATATAAAAGGATACTCCATGAAACGTGATCGGGATACGGTTATCTTTCACAAGAAAGGCGCTCCAACAGTGACAGGTAAAATCAATATGCAAGGCCAATTCTGGAGCTTGTCGGTTACTGCGTAATCTATATTTCGGATGACGGCCCCCTATTAGATTGTCTCTATCTAGTAGGGGGCTTCTTTTATATTTTTCATGGAAAAGAAGCTATTGTAATTTCCTTTCTGCCGTTTAGGAAGACTACACAAATACAACAATTTTTAAAATATTGACAACATACAATCCGTTCTATAAAATTAGAACTAAATTTGTTCTAAAAAAGTAGAACTAAAAAGGATGAGGACAGCATGTACAATTTGGAAGTCGACTATTCACCTGTATATGAGTTTGTTACAAGTCTGTATTATTACGTAAATAAGGATCGGTTAAAGATATATGATTTAGGGTCTGATTGGAAGAAGGAGGTAGACCAAAAGCTACAGCCTATCTTTAAGGAAGCATTAAAAGATAAGCGAATGGAGATTCTTCATCGGTTTAGCCTGCTGATACATAAATGCCCGGGGGAACGGACACCGGAGAATTTTATTAAGTGGTTTGCACAGCTATCTACAGTTGAAATGTATGACTGTATGCGACCGTGGGTAGATGTCATTCCGATGGATATAGTTGATTTACATCAGCATCTTGTGTATCTCTTTACCGAATGGAATGAGCAATATTTCAAGCATATCGACCCTTCTATCCTAGAAGCGCTTGAAAATGATGCAAATGAAAAAAGGAAGCTCATACAGGATCTGGACCCTGTTGATATTGTGGAACACAGCACGAATGGCATACGAATTGAATCGGAACGTATTCAAAAGCTATTGTTGGTACCTCAATATCATTACGCACCTTTGAGTGTGGTCGACTATTATAAAGGATTTGTAACCTGCCTCTATCCAATAGAGCTACAAAGGAACTCGCCGTATATCTCCAGAAGAACGATTACAATGTTTAACAGCTTGTCGGATGAAAACCGGATTCTTATTTTAAAAAGTTTGCATGCGAAGCCTCGAACATTTAAGGAGCTAACTGAAATAACGCAATTAGCAAAAAGTAATCTTCATTATCATCTAAGTCTGCTTCGGTGCGCAGGTCTGATTCGTGCCCATCATTCAAGTGAGAGAGTAATTAACTATAGTCTTCGTATACAGCAGATTGCGACTATCCAGGATAGATTGCTTTCCTATATAAAGGAGAATGATTAATGCTGCAAGCATGGAAGGAGTTCCATCCTGTTGTAAAGCTCATTTTAATAGGCTCCGTATTAATGAACATTGGGAACGGGATGATTATTCCCTATTTTGCCATTTACTTAGGGGAGCATACTAATCTTTCTATTACTCAGATCGGTTTTTTGATTGGTTCTAGTTCATTGGCAGCGATGTTTGGCGGATTTTTAGGAGGAAGTTTGTCAGATTTAATCGGAAGGAAAAAGGTCATGATGGCATCCCTTATTTTCTCAGCTATCATGTTAATCGGATTAACATTCCATGAATTTCCTGTCATACTAATGCTAGTAACAATAGGCAGAGGTTTTACGCTGTCGTTTTTTGAGCCCTGTTCTAAGGCATTAATAGCTGACCTTACCGAGAGTGGGAAAAGGCTTCGCGCCTTTTCAATGAAATACTTTTGTGGAAATTTGGGATTAGCTATTGGTCCCATAGTAGGTACAGTCCTAGGCTTACAAGCAACTAGCACGCTTCCCTTCTATATTTCCTGTGCTGTTTTTCTATTCTACGGTTTGCTATTACATCTATTGTTTGCAAAATATAAGGTTACTTCTATTTCTGCACAGCAGGAGAAGGTGACCTTTCGAGCGTCGATGAAAGCAATGGGCAGAGATAAAATTTTGTTTTTATTCCTCCTGGGAGGATTGTTGGCGACCACCGTTCATGGACAATTTTCCGTGACTCTTTCTCAATATTTTTACGCAGATGTAAAGAGTGCCATTGCATTCTTAGGAGTCTTATGGTCTGCCCATGCGATTGTTATCATTATGCTGAGTGTTCCCATTTTGCGTCTTATGGAAAAAAGGACCTCCTTGCAATCGATTGTAGTAGGAACTTCATTATTTTGTGCGGGCATCATTGGTTTTGCTTTCTCGCTGAGCCTTACATCATTTTTAATTTCAATGATCATTTTTACTATAGGTGAAATATTTTTGATACCTGCTGAATATACGATCATTGATGAGATTACGCCTGATCATATTCGAGGAACTTATTTTGGGGCAGTTAGCTTTACCGCACTAGGCTCATTTATCGGACCGGGAGTGTCGGGGATGATTCTGTCACATTTTAACGGACTTACGATGTTCCTATTTTTAGCTCTTTTATCTCTTTTTAGCATTATCTTTTATGTTGGGGGAACCCGCCTAAAAGAACAGAGGAAGCCTGCCGCTTTTCATGAATAGAATAAAAATCGATCCAAGAACCGGGCAGAATACAGGCTGCAGCTTCTGTGTTTTGTCAGGTTTTTTCTTTTTGTAGAGAATAATGATGTACTCTGATTCGAAGATTGACAGCTAAAATAAAACATATTTCACATTTTGGAAATGGAGTTAATTTTGAAACCTTTTTTAAAATAGTCCGTATACCTCAATTGGGAAACAAAAATGTGTTAAATAAACAGCATATCTGTTTTTTGGAGGAGCCTGCCACCGCAGCTTTGCTATGTCTTTTTTTAGCTACGGTCGATGGGCTCCTTTCGTATTTTTTTCCCTTCGTGTGCTCAAGATATAAACATAAAAGAGGTGGAGAACTATGCTTGTTTTTCAATTAGCAATCATCTTGCTAGCTTCAAAAATTGCTGGAGACATCAGTGCTAAATTAGGTCAGCCCTCCGTATTAGGAAAGCTCCTTATTGGTATCGTACTAGGGCCGACTGTACTTGGCGTAGTCACGAATACAGACATTCTTCAGGAATTGAGTCAAATAGGTGTTATCTTATTGATGTTTATTGCCGGACTTGAAACCGATACAGAGGAATTCAAACGCACTGGTAAGGCCTCAACATTTGTAGGTGTTGCCGGAATTATTTTTCCTTTCGCATGTGGCTATCTAGTAGGTATTTACTTACAGCTATCTGCAATTGAATCTATTTTCCTCGGTCTGTTACTTTCTGCAACAAGCGTGAGTATTTCCGTTCAAACATTAAAAGAAATGGGGAAATTAAAATCACGAGAAGGAACAACAATTCTAGGGGCTGCTGTCATTGATGACGTACTTGTTATTATTGCTCTGGCTTTTGTTATGAGCTTTGCTGGTGGAGACATCAATTTGGGAGAAGTAGTCTTGAAAAAGATAGCATTTTTTGTCATAGCTATCCTTTTAGCATGGAAAGTGGTTCCATGGGTGTTAAACAAATTTGCCCCGCTTCGTGTTTCAGAAGCAGTGATTTCAGCAGGTCTCATCATTTGTTTCGTGTATGCTTACGTAGCTGAGTATGCAGGTGTTGCCGGTATTATTGGTGCTTATATTGCAGGTGTTGCTATCAGTTTAACGAAACATAAGCATGAAGTGTTTGAAAAGGTAGAAACGATCAGTTACTCGATTTTCGTTCCTGTATTTTTTACCTCGATTGGGGTAACGGCTCAATTTATGGGAATCACGCAGAACATATGGCTAATCCTAGGCTTGAGTGTGGTAGCGATCCTAACAAAGCTGATCGGCTCTGCGGTTGGAGCCAGATTAGCAGGCTTTAAGTGGAGAAGCTCCCTTGGTGTTGGTGCAGCTATGGTATCACGTGGAGAAGTAGCACTAATCATCGCAGCAATGGGCCTTGAATCTCAAATGCTAAGCAGTGATATGTTTGCGGTTATTGTAGTTGTAGTATTGATTACGACAATTGTGACACCTATGATGATGAAGGCGTTCTTGAGTAATTCTAGTGGGAGCAAACAAAATGCATAAGTAGCAGGTAAAGAATTGCTGCTGTGTGGACAGGGAAGGGTTTCTTATTAGCTGTAGTAAAGCGGATAGGAAGCTTTATTGACTGCTGGAGAAGATTTTTGTTCAACGTATAAAAAGGGAAAAGGGTGCTGACTTCTGGTTGGCACCCTTGTTTTATCGAGAGCAGTAGAAATGATTTCGTCCATGTTCCCTTCTGTTTTTATTTATATCAGAAGTTTATCCTCGTCTAGCACTGCATGTACTCCCACAACCTCGTTAACCAACTGGGTTATGCGTAAATCAACAAGCAGGCTGGCCAGATTTAAGGCTTCCTTTCGTTCATAGCCATATAGCTCCTGCATCCAATCAATCATGCCCTCTAATGCGATCATAGAGGCTTCGTGCAAATCTTTATGGACTCCAAATGTGATTTTACTAGTTGGTGTTTGTGCTCGTGGGAAGGACAGCGCTCGATCTTCTACTGTAAAAGTGAGGTCAACCAGCTCCATTGGGCATTCTATGGCAAGTCCGGATACTTCACCGTCACCTTGGACAGCATGCCCATCTCCTACTGAAAAGAGCCCGCCATCTACAGGGATGGGTAAATATAGCGTACTCCCGGGGATTAGCTCTTTACAATCTATGTTGCCGCCACAGTAGCGAGGAGGAATAGTAGAATGGATACCTGGCTCGTCTGGCGGCATACCCATTACTCCCATAAATGGCTGAAGGCGAATTTTATGTCCTTTATCGCTAATTCCGATCAGGTTTGTCGCATCTAACTCCCAGACTAAACGATACCCTTCCTTTTCCTGCATTCCCAGACGGTTATTTACGGCGCTGGCAAATCCGCCACCTTCACTCCAGCCCCATGTGCCCACGCGTAATTCATTAATATGTATTGCTAAGCTTTGTCCAGCCATGGCCTCGGCAATGTACAAGGGACCAATCAGGGCATGTCCGCTATCCTGAGGATGCCTACGAGTACAAAATTCTACTCTTCTGCCGTCTATCTGTTTCGGGCTTGCGTTCCAATCCGCATCAAGCGTCTCAAAGCGAACAGTGTCACCAGATTGTATTGTCAGGATAGGGGAAGCCTCTCTGCTGAAGGAGCCATGCAGAGTCGAGCGCTTTGGCTGGATGGTATATATAGCCATACACAGTTACCTCCTTGGTAGATTATTACAATCGCTTTCTATCAGGATAATACTAAAGGAGGTAAAAGGTACAGATTTAAATATTGCTATTCCGTCCATTCGATAACGGAGCCTATTGCAAGACTTTTCCTCACATCAATGATGCGCTGATTACGACTTCCGCGAAACCGCAGGGAGGTGTCTTTTTGTTCAGCTTTAAATTTGCCGTCAATAATGACATCACATAGCTCCAATAGCTGACGTTGTTCATCTAGCAGGAGCAATGCCTCAAAAGTAAATCCAGTATATGCCCAGATTGTTTTATCCGGACAAGCTCGGCGAAAGCTAGTGATAAAGGCGGAACAGGCAGTGGAGGAGAAAAATGGGTCTCCTCCGCATAAGGTCAGGCCATGTAATAATGGATTATCAGAAATCTCCTGAATCACCTCTTGCTGGTTCGATTCTGTAAAAGGTTCTCCGTAGCTGAAGTCCCACGATTCTGGATTAAAGCATCCTTGGCATGCGTGACGGCAGCCGCTTATAAACACGACCGCCCGTAACCCAATGCCTTCGTTAATACTTTCCTTGCGATATTCGCAGATATGCATGGATTGACTCACTGGTGCTTCACCCGATCCAGAACCTCAGCTTGTTTTGCGGAATTAAAACGTTGTGTATAATCACCTGTAATATAACCTGTTACACGGCGCAGACGTTGGAAATGAACGGAGTCTTCTGAACATCCACAGTTTGGGCATTCCGTGCCGATAATTCCTTCATAGCCGCAGCTTGGGCAGCGATCCAATGGATGATTAATCGAGAAATAACCTACGTTGCTTCTTAATGCGTACTGAACAATCTGCTGGAAAGCTACTGTGTTTTGCCGGGCATTTCCGTCTAGCTCAATATAAGTAATCGCCCCGGCGTTGCATAACTCGTGAAAAGGTGCTTCAAGCTTAATTTTTTGGAAAGCTGATAGCGGATAGTAGACAGGAATGTGAAAGGAATTCGTATAATATTCCCGGTCAGTAATTCCCGCAAGCTTCCCATAGTTTTTTTGATCAGCCTTGGTAAATTTGCCTGATAGACCTTCAGCGGGAGTAGCAAATAAGGTAATGTTTAGGTTATATTTTTCGCTCATGTCATCGCAGTATTGGCGCATGAAGGAAATAACAGAGAGCGCACGCTGGTATACCTCTGCATCTTCTCCATGGTGCTTGCCATAAAGAGCATGCATGCATTCCGCTAGTCCGATAAAGCCGACAGCCAAGCTGCCATGCTTAATTAAATCAGCTACCTCCTGATCGGGATGCAAATCCTTACCGCCCTCCCAGACACCCTCGCGCATCATGAAATCCGAAGCTTTGGCCGGCTGTTTTGCTTGGATGCCAAAACGATGAATCAAGCCGCTGATAGCTACATTCATATAGCTTTGTAGGGCGTTATAGAAGCCGGTAATGTCTGCCTGATCGCGTTGGTTTTGACAAATCCCGTATTCGATTCCCAATTTTACAAGATTAATCGTATTAAATGAGAGATTTCCCTTTCCGCTACTATAATTCCGTCCAAAACGATCCGATATGGATCTTGTCCGGCAGCCCATTGTAGCAATAATTGTGTTCGGATCATCCTCACGGTAGTAGATGAGATTAAACGTAGCGTCCACATTGACGAAATTCGGATAAAGGCGCTTACTGGAGCATTCTATTGCTTTTTGGAACAAATCATAGTTTGGATCGCCCTCAGATTGATTAATCCCTGTTTTACATTGAAAAATATGCTGCGGGAAAATCGGGGTTTCTCCATTTCCCAACCCATTGCTTGTCGCCTCCAATAGCGCATGTGAGACCAGACGTCCTTCCGTGGAAGTACACATACCATAATTAAGCGAGGTAAAAGGAATTTGTCCCCCGGCTCGGCTGCTCATCGTATTTAGATTATGGATGAGAGATTCCGCTGCCTGATAGGTCTCTGCAACAGTCTCTTCAAAGGCATAAGTAAAGCTTTTGGGGAGATCCTGCTTTAGTTTTTGGTTATCCATATAAAGTAGATCATCAGATAAAGCAAGCCGGGCACCCTCGTTAAAATAATGAAGCCCTTTTTTAAGATGCTTGACGAAGGATTTCCGGACGTAAGGGGCTAGGTCCCAGTCAATCTTGTTAGCAGAAACACCGCCGAATTGACTATTTTGCTGGGATTGAAAGATAATGGCAACTAGAGCCATTGCTGTCATAATGCTTTGCGGGGTGCGAACCGACCCGTTTCCAGTATTAAAGCCTTCAGCTAGCAGGCGATCAAAAGGAATGAAAATGCAGTTAGTTGTGCCAATTGCATATTGGTCCAAATCATGCACGTAGACATAATTGTGATCGATTGCTTCACGGAGCTTGCTGGGCAATACATATTGTTTCACATGCCATTTCGCGTATTCAGAGCCCATTTTGCTCATTTTCCCGCTGAACGATTCTCCGTTAACATTTGCATTTTCTCGAAGTAAGTCCATATCCTTAAGGCCGATGACAGCCTCGCTGATGCTGTATAACTCGCTTTGCTTCAGTCGAAGGCGATCACGTTGTTGACGGTAGGCGGCAAAGGAATCAGCAATATCATTGTGATCTTTTTCACATAACTGTGCAATAATTAACTCGTGTATCGTCTGTGTAGATACCGGATTTATGTAAGGAAGCTGTCGCTCTGCGGTTAGCGGTTGCTGTGTAAGATGTTCCTGAATACACTGGGCAATCTCCTCACTAAGGGCCACGTTTACTGTACCTGTCGCGGGCAAGCATGCCTGAGTTATTGTTGTGATTATCTTTTCTGGCTGAAAGATTTCCTGACGACCATCGCGTTTCATTATAAGCATGAAAAAAGCCTCCTGTAATGTAAAAAACCTGATGTGAAAGTTAAAAATTAGCTTGTTAATGGTAGAAGGTAGTGCAAATGAATTCAAAATGTAAGAAGCATTCCCTCATAAAGTAAGAGAAAATGCTCCTGTAATGTGGTTATATACACTATATATAGTCTGCGAATTACAAATTACATCAATATATCGTATGTGTCAAATGACGGTCCTGTGACTACGGCATCTGAATGCATGTGCTATAAATAATCAGACATGATTTTTTCGGTGTCATAGGGTGTTATTCCGCTATTTACAGAAAAGACGGATTGAGCACGATCAGGATGATCAACAAGCGTTCCTCTGGCTAAGGCATGCAATACAAACAGGTCGTATAAATTAGGCTTAATCAGATTTGTCATGGCTTTTCCCATGAGCAGCATGCTGTTTCGATTATTTTCAACGTTATTGGCATAGGTAGGTTCAAAAGTAAGAGCTAAATCGGTCCAGATGACCTGACGAGCCTCTATATCAATCATAACAGGAATGCAAATGGTTGTATCAGCGGTGATATCGATCTTATTTTGCACGGTAGCCGGTTCGAAAATTTCACCAGAATTAGGGTGCTGCCGCATCATCCAGCCAGCAAAGCATTCGGGGAGATCACAGTAAGGATGACTGGTAAAGGAATGCAAAGACATGGAAATATAACGAGCCCCTGCTTTTGCCGCAGCAGCTAAATCGATATCAATGAACTCGCAGGCACCTTGTGGAGCAGCAGTGATATCACCACTATGGCAGGCCTTAATGGAAGATGAGACTAGATTTGTATAGGAAATGTGTTCTAAATCATTCCAGTTGTGATCATACATCACAGCAGATAAATCAACATCTACTCGATCTGTCGGGACTTGATTCACAATCCCTTCTCTCCACCAGGTAAAAAAGCGGACGGTGTTTCCTGCCGGTAAATCAAGCTTAGAACCTCGCGTAATTGTACGGAGAGCCTTCTGAGCTGAGCGTTGGGAGAAGGGGACATTGTAATTGCGCAATCGTTCATCGACATATACATAGCCCAGCGGCGGCAAGTGGGAAAAACGCTGCATGAGTTCCTTTTGACAGATGGATATGATTGAATCACCGATTTCCTTAGGAAAAGGAGTCAGTGTGTCAGCACTCACTTGAACTTTGGCTGCATTTCCTTTCGGGAAAAATGTACGGACGGCTTGCGGAATGTGACGGTTTGCAAAATGTGTCATCATCTGGAGCAATACAGGAGAAGAAACCTGATCTACTACCTTTTTAAAAGCATGGGTGATTGGCTGCCAATCTACGCTGAGACGTATGATGTGATCAAGACGGCGTGCCAGCTCCCCTGGTCTAGTGGAAAGTAGCTCGATTGCCTCTGATAGATGTCGGTGTAATAGAGCTTGCTCTACCTTACTGTTAAATGTCTCGATTTTTTGATTGTTACGAATCAGATAAAAAGCATCGGCGCACCGTGGGAAACGTAGCTTGTATTCCGAAGGGTGCAAAATTTCCCCTAATCGAATCCAACGGTTTTTATAGCGCAGCATATCTTCTTCCAGGGCATGACAATTCTCTAACAGCCCCAAGATAAAACGTCTTTGGGCACGTGTAAATTTACGAAAGGGCGTAGCGCTGGATAGACTGATATCACCGCCAGATAAGGCTGTAGCTACCCGTAAAACATCTGTTGCTGTCTTGATATGTTTGGAAAAAAAGGGAGGTGATAATTTACTGGATGTGAATAGTAAGCCAGTTAGTAGCGCAATATTTTCTTTTAATGGAATATCTAACTGCACAAGTTTATCCAAAACCTGATATTCTTGTATAAAGAAGCTGAGATCATCCTTGTCAGTTTCGGAAAGGGAGGTTTTGGACTGGACGAGATTCCAGAAGATTTGCTCTAATTCCCCTTCATTTCCAAGTTCAATTACAGTTAACTGATGATGATCAATCAAGGGAAGTCGTTTCTTTGCTTCATCAATCGGAAGAGAAAGGGTGAGATAGTGGATAATGGCGTTCACATATAAGCTTGCTTGGCTTGCTTCCATTAGCTGCTGGGGAAAATTTCGATACATCGGACGATATTGTACATGAGCTCCGACCAGTTGCTTTATGTCCTTCTCTAGCTGCTGAAAGAATGCAGTAAATTCTTCGACAGATAGGGTTTGCAACCGTTCAATCAATCGGTGGGAAAAGGTGAAGCCAAGACTCTCCAGGTTTTTTAAGGCAGTAGCTAGGTAAGGAAGAGGTAAATGACTGATTCCCATCTGTACAAGTAGCTTCCATTTGCGTCTTAGATAGATAGAATTTTTCATTGGCATAGTAAAAAAATCAGGAGAGCAGTGCCCCTAATATCCATTTGTCGTAGAAGGAAGGAGCACTATAGCCTGATTTTATATCCTTTGTATTATTTTTAAAGGTTAATTTTTGAAAGGTAAAGATTATTCAATCATTATAGTATAGATACAAAAGTCTGTAAATAAGATGAAAAATAGTCGAAAAGAGAAAGAGTAAGGAGGAGAGAAGCCATGACAAAAGAGCATACCAATATCTGCCCCCACGATTGCTGGGACACCTGTAGCATGACAGTGACTGTCGATGAATCAGGAAAAGCAGTGAAAATTCGCGGCAACAAAGAACACCCTGTAACCAAGGGCTTTCTGTGCATCAAGGTAAATAATTATTTAGAGCGGGTGTATCATCCAGAGCGGATTTTATATCCAATGAAAAGAACAGGTAAAAAAGGAGAAGGGCTGTTTGAACGAATTTCGTGGGAGGAAGCCATCCAGCTCATTACCGATAAATTTAAGGAAACCATTCGTCAAAATGGAGCTGAGGCTGTCTTACCTTATAGCTATGCAGGTACTATGGGGCTGATTAACTACGGCAGTATGGATCGACGCTTTTTTGGTAAAATGGGTGCTTCTCGTTTGGCTCGCACCTTATGCGCATCTGCTGCCTCAGCGGCTCTACACTCTGTTTATGGAACCCGACTGGGTGTCGATCCAGAGGATATGGTACATTCTCGCTTGATTATCGCATGGGGCACCAATACGCTTCATACAAACGTTCATCAGTTCCCGATTATGGAGGAAGCACGGAGGAACGGCGCTGTTTTGGTGGTCATTGATCCTTATAGGCATGAGACGGCAGAAAAGGCAGATATCCATTTGCAAATTAAACCAGGAACCGATAGCGCACTTGCTCTGGGTATGATGCATGTATTAATTCATAATGATCAGCTCGACCACGCATACATTGACAGCTATCTACAAGGCTTTGATGAGCTAAAAGAGCGAGTAAAACCATATACACCAGCCCATGTAGCCAGCATTACGGGGCTTTCCGAGCAGGAGATCATTGAATTTACCCAATTATATGCAAGCACCAAGGCTTCCCTTATCCGTTGCGGATTTGGTCCGCAGCGTCATACGACTGGGGGAGAAATCATTCGTACATTGGCGGTACTTCCAGCATTAACAGGAGCCTGGCAGGAGCTAGGCGGAGGCTTTTTGCTTGCCAATATGGATGTCGGAATCAATTACGAGAATCTGTATCGAACAGATATGTATGAAGGAAATCCGCGGGAAATAAACTGTGCGCAATTAGGCTCTGCTCTCTTACAGCAAGACAATCCCGTAAAGGCTCTTTATGTCTATAACAGCAATCCAGCTTTAGTGACTCCTGATGCTAATAAGGTTACAGAGGGGCTACTCCGGGATGATTTATTTACGGTAGTCCATGAGCAACATATGACAAAAACCTGCCGATATGCAGATATTATCTTGCCTGCGACTACAACTCTGGAGCATTTAGATATTCACACATCCTACTGGCATTTATATGTACAGTTAAACGAGCCTGCTATTGCACCATTAGGAGAAGCCAAATCTAATACGGAGACCTTCCGTTTGCTAGCCAAGGCGATGGGGTATACAGAAGACTGCTTTACAGATAGCGATGACGATTTAATTAGGCAGGCATTGGATTCTACCCATCCGTTTCTTAACGGAATCACGTATGAGACGCTTAAAAAAAAGAAATATCAGAAAATATCATTTGAAGGAGATCATTTCTTTCCGTTTCAGCATGGTTTTTTAACACCGAGTAAAAAGATCGAAGCACTGGCTCCACAGATGAAAGAGCTAGGCTTGGAGCCGTTAGTTAACTACACGCCGCTTGAGCAAAAGGCAGAGGGCCTTAAGCAATATCCTTTGCACTTTTTGACGGTGAAATCAAAGCATTTCTTAAATTCCAGCTTTGGAAATGTAGAGACACTAAAAAAACGGGAAAAAGAACCAGTCCTCTATATGAATCCTCAGGACGCGCTTTCCCGAGGGATTGCAGAAGGCGATCAGGTGAAAGTATACAACGATCGTGGGGAGATTGTTCTCCCGGTCAAAATTAGTGAAAAAGTAGGAGCCGGTGTGCTGGTTACCCCGATTAATTTATGGCAAAAGAATGTGAATGTAACAACCTCAGAAGCACTAACCGATCTGGGCGGTGGAGCAACCTATTACACTAATTTTGTAGAGGCAGTGAAAGTAGGATAGAGGGGTATAGGGATGGATCAGGCTACTGTAACTTTGTATGCATCCTACCGATTATATTTTTCTATCTGTATGAACGAAAATCAAACACACACACCATAACCAATCATTTTTATATCATAAAACAAGGCTGAAGGACGTGAAAAGGCTCCTTCAGCCTGTTTTGTTATGCGCCGAATACCTGCTCAACCCTTTGAGGTAATGATCCCCAAAACTTGGAGATGTCTGGCTTAGCGTCACCGATGATACTCTCTCCTGCTTTTCCGTGATCGTAAATGACGTCCTTATTTTGATTTATAGTCTGCAGGTAATCTGCAATGATGTTTGTCGTCTTCGTATCGCTGTGAGCTTTTATGAATTGCTCGTACGCCTTCTTTACTTCTGGCAACAGCTTCATGGTTTTTTCATCAATGGCATCGTAGCGATAGTTGCTGAGATATTCTTGCAAATAGGTTTGATATAGATTCCTAACATCTGTTTTCTTGATTCCGTTCTTATATGTGGTCAGATACTTTTCTACTTTTACGATGCGTTCTCCAAGCTCTTGACGTGAGATAATTAAACTGCCATCTCTTGAGATAGGTTTATTATATTCGTCCCATTGTAGCTCCAGATATGACTTCATGTCGTCAGTGAGGTAGCGGGAGTATTGCTTTAAAGCATCATAATCTACCGCCCAAAACAAATCCCCTTCGTTATCTGTTAAGGCTAGTTTGCCAGCAAATTTATCCTGCACGTATTTTTTTAAAGGCTCATCTTGAATCTTCGTCACATCTACAGGGAATCCAATTTCATATAGCTTTTGGGCATTGTTATTCTCTGCTAATAACTTGGAAAAGCTTTCGTTCAATCCAATCAAGTGAGTGGCGTAATAATCATCTAAAATAACGAATAGCCGATCGGCAGTTTCACTTTTTACGCTTTTGATCGCCTTATCCAAGTAGGTGATTAATTCTGCAGGCTCTTTTGCTTGTGAGGCAATATCCTGCATTTGTTTTACAGCGTCTTGTTCGACAGTTGGTTGATTCTTCTGAGGCGTATTCTTCTGAGGTGCGGTTTCTCCTTGTACCGGCTGGGAGCTTGTTAAACCAGTATTTCCACAGCCTGTTAATAACCCTATGGCTAACACTGAGCTAAGCACAAGATATCCAGAATTTTTCATAGGAACCACTCCATATCTAAAAGTTATTATTTGGTTAATTAGTAATTTATGTAAAAAATATGTATATGATACAAGACGATATAGTATGTTAATTGGTTTCAAATATGTAACTAGCTTTGCTATACTACAAATAACTCAGATTTATTGAGAATAGTTATCAATGAATCTATATCACAAAACAAGAAAGTGGCGACATATATGTCAGATCAACAACAGCAACATCCGTTTTCTGCTGAATCTGCTATCGAAATAGATCAATGCCAATTTAAGCTAAAAGAGATAGAACTGCTTAAGGGGAGTCAGTATAAACCAGTTCCATTGATTCACCAGATGACCTCCTCGTATGTTTTGCTTATCGTTCTTCAAGGACAGGGTCATGTCCTAATTGATGAACAAGCTCACCCACTATTAAAGGATGGTGTCTATGTATGTACACCAGGTCAAACGCTTGGGCTTGAATTAACTTCAGAGGTAGAAACCTATTGTTATGTGATTTATTTTCATGTCTATCAGGAATCAGGAAAGCGAAGGGGACATTTGAAGCCTGTGCGTGATAAAGAACCTTTCGGGAAAGGAGGGCAAGTATCGCATACAATCTCTCAACCGACAATGCTGTGCCAAACGATCGAAAAGCAATGGAAAAGCCAGAAGCCAATGGACCGTTTTTTGGGGCAAATCTCTTTTCTGCAGTTTATTCATGCACTTATGAACAATAAGGGCATCGGCTCTGAGGACTCGAAAACTGCTATTGCTAAAGCCAAAACCTACATCGATACTCATTTTAATAAAAACCTTTGCTTAGACGATTTAGCGAAAATGGCGGGAGTAAGCTCAAAGTATTTTGGAGAGCTGTTTAAAAAGACGTATGGAATCGGGGCAATTGAATATGTAACAAAGGTGAGGATGAATCAAGCAAAGCAATTTATGAGCAGGCCGCAGGTTCGCTTAAAGGACGTTGCTCATCAAATTGGCTACAACGACGAATTTTACTTTAGCCGCAAGTTTAAGCAGGAGGTTGGTGTTTCTCCCACCGCATACATGAAGCAACGTCAGAAAAAGGTAGCTATATATAGTCACCGGCTTCTTGGCTATGTACTGGCATTGCAGGTGATTCCTTATGCCGCACCTCTCCATCCAAAATGGTCGTCCATCTACTATGAAAAATACCGCACTGAAATACCTGTTCACTTAAGTGCGTACCGTGTCAATTACAAATGGGAAAGCAATATTGAGGTCTTAGAGCAAATCAATCTCGATCTTATTATCAGCATCGATCAACTGGAAGGAAAAGAGAAGGCAAAGCTGGAGCAGGCAGGATCAGTGAGCTATGTCTCATGGAGTGATACAGATTGGAGAGCACAATTTCTGCAAACAGCCGAGCTTTTACAAGTGTCTCGGGATGCAGATAGATGGCTTACAGCCTACGATCGCAAGGTGAAGATGATCAGAGAGGAAATCAGCAGAGTAGTAAAAAACGATACCTTTCTGATTATCCGTCTACTAAAACAAAATATATACGTATACAGCAATCCCAGTATGACTCAGGTATTTTATGGCGATTTGCAAATGATTCCCGCTCATCCGCTGAATAATGAGGGAATTGATGAAAAGATAACGCTACAAAAGCTGGCAGAGTATGATCCTGATCATATATTGGTACTTGCCTGCCCCGAGTCAGAGACGCTACATTACTGGAAACAACTCCAAATAAGACCAGAATGGCAAAAAATTAGAGCGGTGCGTTTAAACCATGTCCATGAAATCTTTTCAAATCCTTGGCGTGATTACTCTCCGTTAGCCCATGAGCGTTTAATCGAGGATGTCTATCGTCTCTTTTCTGGAAATCGTCCATATTGATTCCGGAAATCGTTCATGGTCGAGCAGAGTCTACTCCTCTATAATCGTAAATGAGAATTGTTATCAAACATTTCGGATTGTCTTATCGAGAGGGGACATTATAAACATGAATAAACGTAAGTTTCTAGGAATAGGTCTAGTAGTCATACTGGCTCTTATGGTAACGGCTTGCGGCGGGAAAACAGAGATAACGGCACCTGCCAATCCGACAGCTAACAGCAGTGATAGTCAAAAAGCATCAGAATCAGCAACAGGTGAAACAAGAACGATTACGTATCTTGATCAAGAATATAAAGTTCCAGCTAAGACAGATCGCATTGTCATTACAGGTAGCATGGAGTCTATGGAAGACGCTGTGGTTTTAGGTGTAGAGCCAGTAGGTGCGATTAGTGTAGGCGGTAAATTCCCGGATATTTATAAAAGTATTACAGGCGCATCGGAATCCATTGGTGAAAAAATGCAACCAAACCTGGAGACCATGCTTAAATTAAAACCAGACGTGATCCTAGGTTCGTCTAAATTTAAGCCAGAAGTATATAGTAAATTCGAGAAAATCGCTCCAACTTTCCCTGTTTCTCATATCTCAAGCAACTGGGAGGCTAATTTACGCTTACTAGCTGAATTAACAGGAAAACAAGCAGAAGCTGAGGATGTACTGAAAAAATATAAAGAAGATCTAGAAAAAGCAAAAGCTTCTTTGGGAGATAAGCTGAAGGATAAAAAGGTAGTAGCGATACGCCTGCGTCAAGGTACCATCAATATCTATCCAGAGAAGGTTTTCTTTAACCCATCCTTATATGCGGAATTAGGTTTTACAGCACCAGAGGAAGTTAAGGCGGCAAAAGCGCAAGAGGCTATGTCATTGGAAAAATTCAACGCGATGAATCCAGATTATATTTTTGTCCAATTTTCACCTGATGAAAACAAGGACCAACCTAAATCTTTAGAGGATCTAGAGAAAAATCCAATCTGGCAAAGCATTAACGCCGTGAAAAATGGACATGTTTACGTGAATGTAGTAGATCCACTAGCACAAGGTGGTACAGCATGGAGCAAAATTAACTTCTTGAAAGCTGCGGTAGAAAAGCTGTCCAAGTAGATAAAAAGGCGAGAAGAGTGTAATGAGAGTGAAGAAATCAGTACCAGTTGCCATTTTGTTGACATCGCCAATTTTTATTGTGATCTTGATGGCACTGTCCATTGTCTTTGGAGCTAAAAACATAGAGCTTAGTACAATTCAGGATGCTATCTTTCATTTTGATTCTGGTAATGCAGATCATCAGATTATCATGCATTCCAGATTGCCAAGAGCTGTAGGAGCACTATTGATTGGTGCCTTCTTAGCGATGTCGGGAGCTTTGATGCAGGGGATGACCAGAAACTTTCTGGCATCTCCTTCCATTATGGGGGTATCTGACGGATCAGCGTTTGCTATTACGGTGTGTATGATCTTTATGCCAGATACGTCCTCCCTACAAATGATCATGTATTCTCTAATTGGTTCTGCGTTAGGAGTAGGAATTGTATTGGGGTTTGCATCCCTGTTGCCCAATGGTATGACTCCAGTCAGATTAGCTATAATCGGGACAGTTATCGGAACAGTCTTAAGTAGCATGTCGCAAGCCTTATCCACTTATTTTCAAATATCGCAGAATCTCAGCTTTTGGTATAACGCTCGATTACACCAAATTGATCCAGGCTTGATCAAATTAGCCCTTCCATTTGCAATCGTAGGCATTTTACTGGCGTTATTTTTATCTAAATCGATTACGATTCTGTCATTGGGCGAGGAGATAGCAGTCAATTTGGGCCAGCGTACAGCTCTGATTAAAGGGTTGACGATGCTGACTGTTGTCATTTTGACCGGTATATCTGTTGCTTTGGTAGGCAAAATAGGATTTGTTGGATTAATTGTTCCCCATATTGCCCGCTTTCTGGTGGGGATAGATTATCGGTGGATCGTACCGTGCTCAGCAGTAATTGGTGGAATGTTTTTGCTATTTTCTGATATCCTAAGCCGGTTTATGAATTACCCTTTTGAAACGCCAATCGGAGTAGTTACTTCACTGTTTGGTATTCCATTCTTCCTCTATTTGATTGTTAAAAAAGGGGGAGAAAAACATGGTTCCTAACAAAAAGCAATTGCGTGTATTTGCTAAGACATCGACTGCTCGATTTTGGACAGTCACAGCAGCAAGTATTTGCCTTGCATTGCTGGCTATTTATATTAGTGTTACAAACGGCGAGTTTGATATGACGCTACAAGATGTTATAAATACATTGCTACGCAATAATCCTAAACCCGAGCATGATCTGGTTATCTTTGAATTTCGTTTACCGCGGATTGTGATTGCGGCCCTTGTTGGCATGGGGCTAGGACTTGCCGGTACCGTTGTTCAAGCAATTACCCGAAATGGACTTGCTGATCCTGGAATATTGGGCATCAATGCGGGTGCAGGTGCAGCAATTGTACTGTTTATCTTTATGTTTGAGGGGAAAATGGGTAACGAGGGGTTATTAACAACACTAGCCATGCCTTTGTTCGGTCTAGTGGGTGGTTTACTCTCTGCTTTCCTTATCTTTCTATTCGCTTGGCAAAAGGGGAAACTAGACCCACAACGGCTTATTCTGGTTGGAATTGCAGTTGGAACGGGTCTGGGGGCCTTTACGCTCTATCTTTCTTTACGCATGAACGCAAAGGATTTTGAGATGGCAACCGTGTGGATGACAGGCAGTATATGGAGTGCTAACTGGATTTATATTTTGGCTATGCTCCCTTGGTTTATCTTGTTTATCCCGATATTATTTCAAAAAGCCAGCGTTTTAAATCTATTGCAGCTAGATGAAAACAGCGTTAGAGGGCTTGGTGTATCCACCGAGAAAGAAAAAATGGTGCTCATGCTAGCTTGTGTAGGGATCATTAGTGCATGTGTATCAGTGTCGGGCAGTATTGGGTTCGTTGGATTGATGGCGCCGCATATTGCTAAAGCATTGGTAGGGAATCATCACAGACGTATATTGCCTGTGTCAGCTTTGATGGGGATGCTCTTGGTTTTGGTATCAGATTTTATTGCCAAGACCGTGTTCTCGCCGGCTGAGCTTCCTGTGGGAATCGTCATTGCGATTTTAGGGGGGCCCTACTTCCTCTACCTGCTGTATAAAGCACGAGCCTAAGGCAGATAAAATAAACTAATATTCATTACAAAAGCCTGGAGCATATAACTCCAGGCTTTTGCGTGTAGAAAGAAATGGTTTCTTATGCATGGAAAAGCGTTAATTCATACTGTACGTTACGCTGTTTCTTTTTTTCCATAAGGAAGCAGGCTATCTACTGCTGCCATTCTGCTACCACTCAATGCAAGATATAGCGCCATTGCGAAGAGAGCAAGGTCCAATTCATAGCCGCCGATGAAACCAGCCGCCAATTTAACTTTTAGGGTAGCTCCTACCATAATGACCATGAGTAAGAATGAAATGATACGAGTTCCTAGCCCTAAAATTAATAGGATACCTCCTACTAATTCGATAGTTCCAACTACATACGCTAGGAAACCAGGTAGACCGATGCTTTCGAAAAATCCTACAATGTTTTCAATGCCTCCCTGGAATTTATCAAGACCGTGCAGCAAGAAGGTTAGACCTAGTACAACACGAAGAATGAGTGCGCCAAGCTGTTGTTTGTTTGCCACTTTTGTGTTGCTCCTTTCAGATAATGGTTAGTAACTTACTAATTATAAGTATAATAATGTCATTGCTTACTTTTGTCAAGCGTCTAACTTTAATGTTGTTTTTTTCCTGTCAGGTGTAATTTATATGCGTATATTATGCCCTTCATAACTTCTTTATATTTAATACATCAGTTCCTCATTTCTTTTTTGTAAGCTAAGAAAAAAAGGAGGAGCAGATATGAAAAAAATAATTTTTTCTCTAGCATCGTTGGTTGCCGTCTTGGGTATCGCAACAGGCGTGTATGCAGGCGCGTCACAGGTAACACCTGATCAAAAGCAGAAGGAATTTGAACAGATGCGTCCATTGATGAAACAAATGCACCCGCAAATGACAGACGCACAGATTCAATCTATGTATGAAAGCTGTCATGGTCCAAACGGTATGCATGAGCGAATGATGAACAATTATGCAGACCTGACTCCAAATCGTAAATAATCGCTTATAATAAAAAAAGAAACAGGATAAGGCAGACTTTCCATAAAGGAGGGGCTGCCTGCTTGTGCATATTTGCACATAGTAAGCGAGGCGGGTGAGAGTAGATGGGTCAACACAAGATATTAGTCGTTGATGATGAAGAAAATATTTTGCAGGTAATTCGAGCTTACTTAGAGAGAAGCGGTTACATTGTTTACGTAGCAGAGACGGGGGAGGCGGCACTTCAGCTCCATCAGCTTTTACAGCCGGACCTCATTATTTTAGACCTGATGCTGCCTGATATGTCGGGAGAGGATATATGCCGAAAATTACGCAAGACCTCCGATATTCCTATTCTTATGCTGACAGCTAAAAGTGCTGAGGATGATAAAATTAATGGGTTGTTAATGGGAGCCGACGATTATGTTAGTAAGCCATTTAGTCCGCGCGAATTAGTGGCTCGGGTTATTACGCTGTTACGGCGGACAGGTACTATGAAAAAACATTCGCAAGCTCTTACGTTTCTCCAAAAACGTCTATGTGTGGAACCAGAACTGCATCAGGTCACGCTAGATCAGGCTAGCATCACATTAACCCCTATTGAATTTAAGCTATTGTATACGCTAGCTAGCCAACCCAAAAAAGTGTTTAGCCGTCTGGAATTAGTGAATCACATTCAGGGTTATGGATTTGATGGATATGAGCGTACCATTGACGTGCACGTCAAAAACGTAAGGCAAAAATTAAACGATGATCCCAAACAACCCACCTTTATTTCAACAGTGTTTGGCGTAGGCTATAAATTTTTGGTGAACCGTGATGAAGCATAGAGGGATGAAACGACAGCTTTTTCTTTCCCATCTGGGTGTTGCCCTTGTTTCCTTGTTAGTCATCATCATTATTGTTAATATTTCGGTTTCCGTTACATTTGGAAAATATGTTGAAAACCAACTTCAAGCGGAGGCAGACGCTATCCTACAAGACCTGACCGAATCATATGTAAAAGCCAATGAATGGTCAGGGCAGACGCTTATGGGTGTGGGACATCGAGCTATGCAGCGTAACATGACTGTCATTTTGCTTGATGCAGAAGGACAAGTCATTTGGGATTCGACTAAGATGGGAATGCATATGGAAAGGCAAGGCACAAAGCATACCTGTGCTGTAGATGATAAGCTTCCTCATTCTACCTACTCAACTCCTATCATCATTGGAGGTCAGCAGGCGGGGATGTTACATGTGGGGCTTCCAGACGGTCAATTCCAAGAGCAGGAGAGAGAATTCATTACCCGATTTAATGCAACGGTCGGAGGGGCGCTTCTTCTTGTCATTATCGGCGTTTATTACTATAGCGTTCGCATCTCGCGCGGTATTAGCCATCCCCTGCTTCACATGAAAGAGAAAGCGAATCGAATGCGGACAGGAGATCTCACAGCGCGAGTGGAGACGGATGCATTGCATGGGGAGATGCAGGAGCTGGGTCAAGCGGTGAATCATTTGGCAGAGAGCCTCCAAAAGCAGGAACGTTTGCGTAAAAATCTAACAGCCGATATTGCCCATGAATTACGAACGCCACTTGCTACAATTCAAAGCTACATGGAAGCATTTGAAGATGGAATATGGGAGCCGACATCAGAAAAATTACAGATTTGTCAGGAACAGACCGCGCAGCTTGTTTTATTGATAAAGGATTTGGAGAAGTTAACGGAAGCCGAAAACCCAATGCTCCGTTTGCAAAAGGAGCAAGTAAACCTGCCTGATATCATATCGGAGGCACAAAAAAGCATTGCAGAATTATGGGGCAAGAAAAGAATCCGTTATGTTCCGCCGTTCATGGACAATATCTTTGTCCATGCCGATTATCGCAGATTGTTGCAGGTATTTACGAATTTACTCAGCAATGCTTATAAATATACCCCTGAAGATGGTGAAGTAACGGTTACCATCGAAGTGCAGCAATCCACTATCGTAATGAAAGTAGCGGATACAGGAGTGGGTATCAGAGAGGAAGAGCTCCCCTTCATATTTGAACGATTTTATTGTGGTGAAAAGTCGCGTAGTCGCAAATCAGGGGGCGCTGGAATTGGATTAGCTATCGTAAAAGCCATTATAGAAGCGCATGATGGAGAGGTGCGGGTTGAGAGCAAGGTGGGAAGGGGCACTACGTTTTTGGTCCGTTTGCCTATGTAAAAAAGGGGAATCACCTGAGGAATTCTCAGGCTCCCCGTTAGCTATCAAGCGTTGGATGAAAGTTGATCGATTAGGCTGA
This sequence comes from Brevibacillus laterosporus, assembly GCF_030489605.1. GTDB lineage: Bacteria > Bacillota > Bacilli > Brevibacillales > Brevibacillaceae > Brevibacillus_B > Brevibacillus_B laterosporus_E. The sequence goes on along the minus strand of NZ_JAUKFY010000014.1, from coordinate 66,010 downwards.
GTACGAGTCGTTCTAGTCGTTCGTTGCAATTTACCAGCTCCTTTCTGGCTGAATGTATAAGTAGGAAAAAAGTAACGATATAAAATCACCTGTAATTTACCAAAAACCTCTTTATTTATTTTTTTGATCTATACAGCTTTATAGACATGTTTTTACTGGTTGAAAGATATGAAAAGCTGATACCATATGCTCATGGAATCAGCTTGTTTTTAGGTGTTTATTCATCTGCAAGAACGTCCATCTAAATGTTTCTTCCACCAGATTATCGTTTCTTCTAAACCAGTATCTAACGAGTATTTGGGCTCCCAGTTTACTTCTTCTTGCAATCGGGCAATATTAGCTCCGACAAATAAAGGCTCATTCTCAGGGGATGGAACGGCTCCCCATTTGATTAATTCTTTATTTCCGATTTTTTGACCGATAAGAGAAGCGATCTGTTTCAATTGGTTCGATTGTCCAGAAGCAATATTAACAGCTCCTCGTATATCGCTTCTTAATAAGGCTACAAGAGCATTGGCTACATCAGCGATATAGAGAAAATCACGATATTGATTTCCATGCGTGCATAAGGCATCTTCGCCTTTTAGTAGCGAGGTGATAAGGGTAGAAATAAGTCGATTACCCGGATCGTGGGGGCCATATAAATGAAAGATTCTTCCCCAGCAGGCACTCAGACCAACCTGCTCAGAATATGATTGGAGCCATAAACGCAAGATGTTTTTACAAGCCGAGTAAGGTGTTTTATAAGAAAGAGAGCCATCCTCAGATAAATAACCTTCCAGCCATTCATATTCTGCACATGTTCCAGCTACGATGACTCTTTTACCGCCACATTCTGCAAAATGACGAAATAATGTCATGCTCGATTGCACCCAATCGTAGTTAGCAAGCGAATGATAACAGCGGGGAGGCACTGCTTCCCAAGCTAAATGAACCAGATGGGAAGGCTTCACCTGATCAATCAGAGCCGCCACTTCTGTATGGGATAAAAGATTAGCTTGGTGCCAAACACAGGCAACATCCAAAAGCGGCGCCTTTCGGTACGTCGCATGAACCTCCCAGCCCATTTTTTGTAGCATACTAACTACATATCTGCCGATCCAGCCATTTCCGCCTGTTACGAGAACCTTTTCCATGCGCTATAGCACTTCCACTTCTGGAACAAACACGACAAATTTTCCGCCCCAATTTCGAATATAGGAACATTCGTCCATGATTTCTTCTTTTAAATTCCACGGCAAAATGAGTACATAATCTGGTTGTGTTCGTTGTATTTCATCTGGATTTTTAATCGGAATACGAGAGCCGGGTAATATAAGGCCTTGTTTATGTGGATTCTGATCGACTGTATAAGGGAGAAGCTCTTTACCGATACCACAAAAGTGCAGAAGAGTATTTCCTTTAGCAGGGGCTCCATATCCGACGATTTTCTTTTTCATGTCATTGGCTTTAATGAAAAAGGATAATATATCAATCTTCATTTGTTTCACTTTCTTTGAAAATTCCAAATACGTTGATAATTGGTGAAGCCCGTGCTCTTGTTCCTTTTCGAGGACCTTTGCCACGCTTGGCTGGATGGGCTCCTTATCTTCACTATGCTTTACGAACAAACGTAAAGAACCGCCATGGGTAAGGATTTCCTCAACATCTACAACCTTTAGCTCATGGCTAGATAGGATGCTTTGAACGGATAGTAGTGAAAAATAAGAGAAGTGTTCATGATAAATTGTATCAAATTGCTTACTAAGTATGAGCTGCAAGACATGGGGGAATTCGATTGTGATACTCCCATTTGGTTGCAGCAGTATTTTTAATCCTGCTATAAAGTCATGTAATTCAGGTACGTGTGCCAATACATTATTTGCGACAATCAAATCCCCTTTATAGCCTTCCTGTACCAATTGCTTTGCTAATCTTTCTCCAAAAAAATCCGCCCTCGTAGGAATTCCCTTATCGTTACAAATTTTCGCCAAATTTTTTGCCGGTTCAATCCCTAGTGTTCGAATATTATGCTTGTGAAAGTATTGTAATAAATAGCCGTCGTTGCTTGCGATCTCAATGACCTGCGAATGGTGATTTAAATGGAACCTCGCTATAGCCATCTCGGTATATTTCTGGGCATGGGATAACCAACTAGAGGAATAGGAGCTAAAATAAAGATAGTGATTAAAAATCTGATCTGGCGACTCAAACTGTCCTACTTGTACCAGAAAACATTTATCACAAACATAGGCATGCAACGGATAAAATGGTTCCATGTCATCTGCGCGGTCTGGTGATATGAATGAGTTAGCGAGAGGCGAAACCCCTAAATCCAAAAATGTATGAGTGAGCAACGAATTGCAAAAACGACATTTTTTATCGGACATTTTCTGTAGACTCCTGACTCCTTATAAATTTATAAATCTGTTGATTTGGTGGCGAGTGAACGAGCTTATGTCCTTACCTGATTGATATTGCTGGTACCACTGAACAGTCCATTCAACAGCCTCTGTAGTATTTAGCTTTGGATGCCACCCGAGGGAACGGATGGCTTTAGTGCTATCAAGGGTCAGTATAGGAGATTCGTAGGGGGGAGTAGTTGACGGAGTGGTTATTTGTATCTTTTCGTTCCAAATGCTCGCTGCTTTATCTACTATTTCTCTAACTGTCAGGTAAGAATGATCGATCGGCCCGAAATTCCAGGATTGGGCGTATGTGGGGTTATTCCACAGCTTTTCGGCGAGAAGCAAATATCCATGTAAGGGGTCTAGGACATGCTGCCACGGGCGAATGGAGTTTGGGTTTCTTATACTAAGCTTTGTTGAATGAATCAATGCCCTTGCGATATCTGGAAATATTCGATCTGCGGCCCAATCACCACCCCCAATCACGTTACCAGCCCTTACGGATGCAAGTCGTGCTGCGGAAGAAGACGCAGGCTGAAAAAATGATTTTTGATAAGACTCAGTGATGAGCTCGGCACATGCTTTGCTGGCACTGTATGGATCGTAGCCGCCTAGCGGATCATTTTCCTGAAATGAATGATTACCTAACCCGTCATTTTTATAACATTTGTCGCTTGTAACATTAATAATTACACGAACACCTTTTGTTTGGCGTGCAGCTTCAAGTACATGAACGGTTCCCAATACATTCGTATGATAGGTGGTAAGTGGGTCTGTATACGATTGCCGAACCAAAGGCTGGGCTGCCAGATGAAAAATAATCTCCGGCTGATAATCGGCAAGGGTGCTCAGAAGCAGCTGATAATCTGTAATGTCGCCCTTTATCGAACTGCATTCCTTCGAAACCTCAGCTATTTCAAATAAATGGGGGGTAGATGGTGGATTGAGAGAATACCCAATTACATCTGCCCCCAGCGATGTTAGCCACAGCGTAAGCCATGTACCCTTAAATCCAGTATGGCCTGTTATTAACACTTTTTTTTGATGCCAAAAGGATTTCTTCATGCTACCAAACCTTCCAAGGGGCGTTTTTACTATCCCACAAGTCCATTAATTTTTGCTTATCTCGTAATGTATCCATTGGATGCCAGAACCCATCATGACGATAGGCGGCAAGCTGATTTTGTTTTGCTAATTTGACTAAAGCATTTGTTTCCCAAATGGTTTGGTCGTCATTGATAAAGGAAAAAATGGCCGGCTCTAGAACAAAGAATCCCCCATTTATCCAGCCGCCGTCTCCTAAAGGCTTCTCTTTGAAGTCTACAACCATCTGATCCTGAAGCATAAGGGAGCCGAATCTTCCAGGGGGCTGAACCGCAGTAACCGTCGCATATTTACCGTGCGATTGATGAAATTCGATCAATTTTTTAATATGAATATTCCCTACACCATCTCCGTACGTAAGACAAAACGTTTCGTCACCAACATATTTTTGTATTCTCTTAATACGGCCACCCGTTTCCGTTCCTTCCCCTGTATCGATGAGTGTTACCTTCCAGGGCTCTGCGTTATTGGAATGGTTAATCATTTCATTTTTACGCATATCGAGCGTAAAGTCCGACATATGCAGGTTATAATTTGAAAAATATTCTTTAATGAAATGTCCCTTGTAGCCTAAACAAATGATAAAATCATTGATTCCGTAGAAGCTAAAGATTTTCATGATGTGCCAAAGAATGGGCTTTGTCCCTATTTCAATCATTGGTTTAGGCTTTAAATGAGTTTCTTCGCCAATTCTCGTTCCATACCCACCAGCAAGAATAACTGCTTTCATTTTTATCCCCCATAGTTGCGAAAAATGTCCCTTTATGAAGCTTTTCATGCTTTTACATTATGCAGTAGTCCTGATAATGGTGTTGGCTTCGCACAAAAACGATTCATTAAGGATTTCCAAAAATATCTGCTATGATGAAATCGATAAGTTAAATGGATAAGCCCCCAGGAAACTGCTTATCTTATGGTTTTAGGTGCGGGAACAACTCAATGTATTCCGGATTCAAACGAAGATCTTTTGCCCCGCTCACATAATACAAATAGGTTTGTTCTAGCTTCTCAGGAGTGGTGATATGATAGATACCCAAGCCGTGCTGTATACTGTGCTTTGAAAGCGTGGGGCCTATTTGCAGTTTTCGTTTTCGGGTTAAATCATTCCACGGACTGTAGAAAAACTTTATGACGAAGGCAGGCGCGGTTAGATAAACGATAAATTTATGCGGGGACCAATGTCTGCCGGCTGTATAGGCGCCGTGTGCATGCTTGTGAATCAGTCTACCAATATAGGGGTGTGAATTATCTATTGGGAAGTAACCGTGGTATCGCTGATTCACCAAAGGAATGTCATAAACAGGTTCTGGATAGCCATGATTAGGATCATCAACTAGCATAATCACTCTGATTGAATACATATGCTCGCCTAAATCGTTAAGGGACGAAAAAAATTCATCTTTATTTTGACAACAAAGAAATTCAGTAGTGTTTAGCACCATTTTCCAGCCTGTACATTCCGTTTCAATATCCATTACTTCGCGGTCGACCTCTAATGCATCAAATTCCGGTACCCTTGAATTTCTCACCTCCCAATGGGGAGCAAAACGTTTACACATCGCAAGTGAACTGTCCGTTGAACCCCGATTAATGAGAATGCCATGATCAAATATCTGGGTATGGTGCATCAGCCACCATGGAAGCAAATATTCTTCGTTATAAAAATGCGATATGACAGTACTAATAAAGCTTCCTCCTTTTGGGAGCTAGATAGAAAAGAATGCTCCCGTGATACTATATGAAATATATGAAAAGGTTGTCACAAACAAAAAAACAAGGAAATAGGCGAGTAACGGACGAATTAGATAAAAACGCAGAAAACAGTATGTTTTTTGCTGCTAGCAGAAAATTTAAGAAATTCTTTAGAACTCTGTTATAAAAAAGCTAAGAACTGTTCGATAAGATATAGCTATGAAAGAAAAAATGACAGAGTGACATTTCTGACATGGTTCCTTCCGTGCTGTCATACAATCAGGGGGTTATTACTTGCAGTTAGATACGATACTTGAGTTAATTAATCAATACGGCTACTTTGCCCTGTTTTTCGCTCTATGGCTTGGCATTGTTGGTATGCCGATTCCAGATGAAGTGATTGTCATGACGGGAGGAATGGTTGGCTCATTTGGCATTCTTCAATCAATTCCTGCCTTTTTTGTCACCTATTTAGGGGTCATTTCGGGGTTGTCACTAGGATATATATTAGGATATAAGATTGGAGCTCCCGTGTTGGATCGGATTCGGCGTAAAAGACACATGGATATCTATATTGTACGGGCTGAATATCTATTGCAAAAGTATGGGAGCCAAGCGCTTGTGATTAGTTACTTTCTGCCGATTGTGCGCCATGTAATACCTTATCTGGTCGGGATTAGCAAAATGTCTTTTCGGCGGTATGCTCTGTTCTCCTTTACGACTGGCTTTGTTTGGACACTATTATTTTTTATTCTCGGGCACCTGTTAGGAAGCAATGCCGCTTCCGTTGGGTACCTGATTGCTGAATACAGTAAATATCTCTTGATCATTCTTCCGGTGATAGCGGCTGGGACTTTTATTGTGGTTGCCAGAATGAAAAGAAAAAGGGTAAATGCCTAATGAAAGCCCCAAAATAAAATCATCAGGATGCACAGAGAGAGGAATCGATTTGCCTAGCAGCGGTAGTCGGTTCCTTTATTTGCTTGTTAGCGGTTACCTTGATTTACCTTTTATAAGGACCCTTGCACCCTGAGTAATAAGGGAGTATAATCCTGTTTATCTTAATATATAGCTGGCTAACTAAATGAGGTGAGTAAAGTGGAAGAGACTCCTTATCTGGATTCTTTAGAATTGCTGCTATCTCGTGTGGTGCGAACGTATAATTATAAAATGTGGCAAATGTCGCATGAAGTAGGAATCTACCCGGGGCAATTACCTGTTTTGTTTTTGCTAAAAAACAAAAATGGAAGAGTGCAAAAAGAACTGGTTACTAAAATGAAGGTAAAGGCAGCTACGGTTACGGTCATGCTGAATCGCATGGAGAAATCTGGACTGATCGAACGTCAACCTGACCCCGATGATTTAAGAGCATCCCGGGTTTATTTAACTGAATTAGGAAAAGAAAAATTAGAGCAGATTGAAGAAGTGATTAAAGAGATTGAGAAAAAATGCTTTGAAGGCTTTCGAGAGGAAGAAAAAATCTTACTTCGACGATTTTTAACACATATGCATCGGAATTTGTCGGAGTAGTGTGAGGTTAGGTAAGCTTGCATATCAATTGGCTGCTTCCTCTAAAATTATGTAGCTGTCAAAGTAAATGCGAAGGGAGATGCCAAGCGAAATGGGTAAACTTTTTAAATATATAGTGCCTTACAGAAAATATGCAGTAGCCGCTGTTTTACTCATGTTTCTGGAGGTGGTAATGGATTTGCTTCAGCCGACACTGATGGCTCATATTGTAGACCAGGGTGTCGCTAATGGAGATGTCACCTATATCATTCAAACAGGATTGATTATGGTAGGGGTTGCGCTTTTGGGGATTGTTGGCGGTGTAGGCTGTATTTACTTTGCCAGCATCGTTTCCCAAAATTTTGGTGCAGATGTGCGGCAAGATCTGTTTAGCCATATACAGACTTTTTCTTTTGACAAGCTGGATCAGTTCAAAACCTCTTCCTTAATAACACGTTTAACTAATGATGTTACACAGGTACAAAACGTGGTTCTAATGATGCTGCGCATGCTGACACGCTTTCCGCTTCTCTTTATAGGCGGGATGGTTATGGCATTTTCATTAAATGCGAAAATGGCGCTTGTGTTGGTTGTGACCGTACCTCTTCTGATACTATCTCTTCTGGTAATTATTAAGAAGGGCTTTCCTTTATTTAAAAAAGTCCAGGCTAGCTTGGATAAAGTAAACGGAGTTACACGTGAAAATTTGGCGGGGGTAAGGGTAGTAAAGGCTTTCGTTCGTTCTGATTATGAAAAAGAACGTTTCCAGACAGAGAACGACCAGTTAGCGGATATATCCGTAAAGGCAGCACGGACCATGGCGTTGATGATGCCGATTATGATGCTGTTAATGAATCTAAGCATCGTTGCGATTATTTGGTTTGGCGGTTTTCAAGTCAATACAGGCAGCATGCAGCTCGGAGAAGTCATTGCTTTTACCAATTATATGACCCAGATTTTGTTTGCTCTTATGATGGCTGGCATGATGCTCATGATGGTGTCGCGGGCAAAAGTGTCTGCCGATCGGATTGTGGAGGTCATGGATACGAAAACCTCTATTGCTGATGTCGGACATAAAAACGTTTATATGTACCCAGGAAAAATTGAATTTGAGCATGTTTCCTTTCAGTATGCTGGTACTAGCGGGGACCCTGTATTAAAGGATGTAACGTTTACGGTGACGCTAGGTGAGCGAATTGCAATCCTGGGAGCTACGGGTTCGGGTAAATCTACGTTGGTTCATTTACTTCCACGTTTTTATGATGTGACAGAGGGACGTATTTTATTGGATGGAACGGATATTCGCGAGCTGAGCTTACAGGAGCTTCGCAAAAGCATCGGGATGGTTTTACAGGAGGCAGTGCTGTTTTCAGGAACCATTCGTGATAATATTCGCTGGGGTGATCCCGAGGCCTCAGATGATCAAGTGATGGCCGCAGCAAAGGCAGCCCAAGCTGATGAATTTATAGCGAAATTACCTGCTGGCTATGATACAGTGGTAGGTCAACGCGGAGTTAATCTGTCAGGCGGACAAAAACAGCGCTTGTCCATTGCTCGGGCTCTGCTGACAAAGCCAGACATTCTCATTTTGGACGATAGCACTAGTGCGGTGGATTTGACGACCGAAGCTCTTATCCAACAAGCGTTAAAAGAGCAATTAGGACATACGACTTGTTTTATTGTTGCACAACGCATTAGCTCTGTGATGGAAGCAGATAAAATCATTGTATTAGATAATGGTCAGATTTCAGATATTGGAACTCACCAAGAACTGCTGCAACGCTCGGATGTTTATCAGGATATCTATCGTTCCCAAGTAAGAGAGGAGGCGATTTAGATGAATCGAGGAGTATCAGGACCGGAACGTTCAAAAGGAATGGGCGGGCCCATGGGAAAAGGAATGACGGGCATGCCGGTTGTTAAACCGAAAAATTCCATGGAGGCGCTCAAACGGCTTTGGGGATATTTACGAGAGCAACGCTGGTCGTTATTCTTGGTGTTTTTCCTAGTACTGGCTAGCTCCGGTTTTGCCTTGATGGGACCCTTGCTGATTGGAAAGGCCATTGATAGCATGGGGATTACCACGGGACAGGTTCAATTCCCATTGTTAGCCAAGATTGTCGGCAGCCTAATCATCGTATATATTTTGGGGGCGCTTGCTTCTTGGGTACAAACTTATTTGATGGCAAGTGTCTCGCAAAAGACAGTCAAGAGTATGCGGAAGGATATCTTTGATAAGGTACAGACCCTGCCTTTGCGCTTTTTTGATGAAAGACCCCGCGGTGATTTGATGAGTCGTCTAACCAATGACGTAGAGAATATTAATAACACGCTCTCGCAAGCAACAACACAAATTTTTTCCAGTCTCATTACCGTAATAGGGGCCGTTGGAATGATGCTGGCGCTAAGTCCATCTTTAACATTAGTTAGTCTCATTGTAGTTCCACTTGGCTTATTTATTACAAAAAAAATCGCAGAGCGTACTCGTAAGCTCTTCTTAGAACAGCAGACAGAGCTGGGACAATTAAACGGATATATTGAAGAAATGATTTCGGGACAACGGGTGGTCAAGGCTTTTAATCGTGAACAACAAACCATCGATCAATTTGCAGAAAAAAATCAGCGTTTGAAAAGAGTGGGGGCTCAAGCGCAGGTTTTCTCTGGAGTCATTCCCCCACTGATGAATGCTATTAATAATCTCAGCTTTGCGTTGGTTGCAGGCATCGGCGGGTACATGGCTGTACAAGGTGCTATCACGATCGGGATCATAACTGCCTTTTTAAATTATTCGAAGCAGTTTGCTCGTCCGCTAAATGAGATGGCCAATCAATTTAACATGCTGCAATCAGCTTTTGCTGGTGCAGAACGTGTATTTGAGGTGCTGGATGAGGAACCGGAATTCGCGGATCAAGCAGTGGCGCATTCCCTTGAAAAGGTGGAAGGAAAAGTAGAGTTTACGGATGTAACTTTTGGCTATAAGCCAGATAAGCCTGTCTTACAAAATATTAATCTGATAGCGGAGCCTGGACAAATGATCGCTCTAGTAGGCCCTACTGGTTCAGGTAAAACAACAATTGTAAATCTATTGATGAGATTCTACGATGTTCAGCAGGGAAGTGTCATCGTAGACGGACGGGATATACGTCTGATTGATAAAGAAAATCTGCGTTCCTCTATCGGGATGGTGTTACAGGATACCTATCTTTTTACGGGAACTGTAATCGAAAATATTCGCTACGGCAGGCTGGATGCTACAGACGAGCAGGTCATGTATGCAGCTCGCATGGCGAATGCTCATTCCTTTATTGAACGCCTGCCAGAAGGCTATCATACGAAGCTCACGGAGGATGCTAGCAATATCAGTCAAGGACAGCGGCAATTGCTGACCATTGCGCGGGCGATTCTAGCGGACCCATCCATTCTGATTTTGGACGAGGCAACCAGCAGTATTGATACAAGAACCGAGATGCAAATTCAGAAAGCCTTGAAAGCATTGATGAAAGGACGCACTAGTTTCGTGATTGCCCATCGCTTGAGCACCATTCAGGAGGCAGATCAAATCTTGGTCATTAACCAAGGAGAGATTATTGAGAGAGGCAATCATAAAGAATTGCTGGAACAACAGGGCTTTTACTATAACCTGTACCATACACAAATTAAGAATCAAGCTTCATAAGTAATGAAGGCTGTCCAGAGAAATACTGGGCAGCTTTTTTTATTAAACCTTACAAAAATGTAAGAGGTGTGTAATCTTCATACATGGTTAAAAAATCTAGTATTCATTACAATAATGACAACGAGTCGCTAGCGAACGAAACTATTATGATAAAAAAGGACTGATGTCTATGACCGCATTATCGGTCACAAAAAAAGAGCGTATTGTTTCGATGGATATCCTGCGTGGAATTGCACTCATGGGTATTTTGCTGGTGAATGCACCAGCTTATATGACTTACATTGAAGGGCAAAGCATAAGTCAGCATGCTTTTGATCCTACCTTACGCCTTCTATATGATTTATTTATTACAACGAAATTTTTCAGTATTTTTTCGTTCCTGTTTGGACTTGGTTTCTATATTTTCATGAGTCGTGCAGAAGCACGTGGAGATAAACCGTTTATTCTTTTTGTTCGTCGTCTGGCAGCACTCTTATTGTTCGGTATTTTGCACATCCTTACCTGGTTTGGAGATATTCTGTTCTATTATGCTATTTTGGGCTTTGCATTGATACCTTTCTATCGCAGATCAGCGAAAACCATACTGATCTGGTCAATGGGACTCTTTGCTGTAACAGTATTAGCTAGTGGAATTGCGGCTGTGCAAACATATCTTGGTAATCCAGTGCCAGAGTTTATCGGTTCTTTAAAGAGCGATACTTTTGCCATTTTGGGGATGTTTTTACTGGGACTTTATGTAGGAAAACAAAAGATTGTAGCGGAAGTAGATAAGCATGTACACCTGCTGAAACGTACACAGTTGATTACATTCGTACTGAGTATCGTTCCTTTTGCAGGGATTCTGTGGTGCCATTTTACAGATAACCCTCTGCAAGAAATACTCCAGCCATTTTTCTCCCGCATGGATACGTATCCAATGGCTTTGTTATACATGAGCACTTTGTTCCTTCTATTACGCAATGAGCGAGTGGCTACGATGTTAAAACCATTTGCTAATTACGGACGCCTAGGGTTAACTTCCTATTTCACACAAAATATCATTGGATCTGTGATCATTTCTCTATTTGGTTGGTCAAATGGCTATACATTAGTTCAATCCTTCTACATGGCGATGCTCATCCTTGCTATTCAATTGATCATAAGTAATCTGTATTTCTTGAAGTTCAAGCAGGGGCCGTTAGAGTTTATCTGGAGAAAGATGACGTACGGCTTTAAACGTAAGGACAAAGCAACAGCTTAATTCTATGGAAAATCAAAAACAACCATTGCCTAGCAGGATAAGCAATGGTTGTTTTTTGTATCTCTAAACAATATGTCTTTTTAATTTTTGTAAAAAGTGAGAGCGAACAATTAAGAAATAAATAAGCTGAAGTACAAAGAAAATCAGAATGCTTGCAATTGATGTTTTGAAAATCGAAACGAAGGTGCCGCTGGAATACACCTTTTGCAGACCGACTAAAGCTACTGACGTGTGCACGATAGCCAATGTGAATGGAACAAAGAAGAGCAGAGCGATTTGGATAGTCATGCTTTTTTGCCATTCTTCTATGGATAAGCCAATCTTGGAGATTGTTTGATAATATTGTTTATCCCGATCAAGATCCATATAAAGTCGGAAGTATAAAAAGCTGCCTGCACAAACATAAAATATGACAGCTACAAATAAGCCGATAAATAACGCACTGCTAACGGCCCGCTTTGCTTCAGCATAGTAGGAGTCACGAACTAAAGGTTGCTGGTCTTTGGCTAGCTTTTGGCTGATTTCTTTTGAGAAGGCTATCGCATCTTTATTGATAGGGCCTCCCTTTCTCCACTCATGAACCACATAGCCTACAACCGTATAGTTAGAGGAGGCTTTTTCCTTCAAATAGGCAAAGTCTTCATCGGATACAGCTATCGTGTTCCATTGATAAGAAAGGACTGGCTTGTCTATCTTTTTTACCAAACGAAAAGGCTTGCCGTCTTTCGCAAGAAGGTCAGGGCTGTCATCCTGGGGTAAATAGCTCGCTCTAATCCAAAGAGCCTCTCCCTTCTTAATTTGATACGTTTCACGCTCTAGCAGTGCTGCTAATTGATTATAAGCCGATATCCTTATGACATCTGCACGAGGAGGCTTGGAAAAATATAAATCCTCTACCTCGACTCGTTCATAGTTTACGTGGTAATTGGCTAGATGATCTTCAATGATTTGTGTCGATTTTTTACCCTCAAGCTTCTCATTGTGATCGTAATACTCGATCGTCAGTGGAAGCGTATCCTTGACCATATTAAGTATACCTAGGACACTGATCAATGCTCCTGCCGAGGTAAATGCGACAGTGGAGACAATGGTTACCATAAAAAACATCTGGGCATTATCCTTAATGCGGTATGCCAGATCGGACAGCCAAATAATTCGGGTTCCACGCCAGTAGAGAATGGGTCTTTTTTTAACCCAATTAATCAGGAATGCTCCAAACTGGGAGTAGAAGAAGTAAGTACCGATACAGGTTAAGAGAATGACTATAAACATCCACTTGATAACCTCAAAGATATCGTTCTTAAGGGTAAACGTAATATAGTAGGCTGATCCAATGCAAAGGATTGAGAAAAGAGCCAAAATAACCGATCCCTTAGGCTCCTTTTTCGGCTTGCGGGATTCATCAAGTAAAACCTTGATACTCCGGTGCTTCGTTGTAAACAGAGTAAAAAAGGAAATAAGCAAAAATGCAGTATAAAAGGAAACGATCGTAAGCAAAAGAGCTTCAGTTGGTATATAAAATGGTATTTCGTCCATATCAAGAATGGCTGAAGCGAATATGAAGAAGGATTTGGAGAATAGCAGGCCAAATCCAATGCCAACCACCATGGATAACGTGACTAACAGCAGGTTTTCCATAAATATCATGAAATTGATCTGCCAGCGTGAAATACCAAGTATAGCTAAAACGGCAAATTCTTTTTTCCGCATCTTAAGAAAAATATTCGTGGAGTACCAGATGAAAGCAAAGGAAAAGCAAAAGATGATTACTTCGGCTGCGGTCATTCCGTTAACCACTAAATGATGTAGACCTTCTGTGGTTGTTCCGGGGTGATAAATGAACATGCCGTAGGTGAAATAAATCATAATGACAAATGCAACACTTAAAAAATACGCCAGATAAAACCTGAATTTACGACGTACATTAGTGGCGATGAATTGTAGAAAGGTCATAGGTACTTCCCCCTAAAAGCGCAAGAACATCTAAAATTTGCTGGAAGAACACCTGACGGCTTTCTCCGCGTTGAATTTCATTATATAGTTTGCCATCCTTGATAAATAAAACTCGATCACAGTAACTAGCAGCTACAGGATCGTGTGTCACCATCATCATGGTGGTTTTTTTGATAGCATTAATGTTTTGAAAGGTCTCCATAACGATGCGGGTTGATTTGGAGTCCAGATTACCTGTAGGCTCGTCTGCTAATAAAAGGGAGGGCGAATGGATGATGGCTCTCGCAATGGCAGCACGTTGGTTTTGCCCCCCTGACACCTCGTAGGGGCGCTTTTGTAAAATATGATTAATCTCTAGCTGAGTAGCGATTTCATCCAATTTCTGTTTCATTTCAGGAATCTTGTAAAAATCAAGCGCGAGCGGCAATAAGATATTTTCGCCCAGAGTCAACGTATCTAATAGGTTAAAATCCTGAAACACAAAGCCTAAATTACGTCTGCGAAACACTGCCAGCTTTGATTTTTTGATCTTATGAGGATTTTCACCATTTAATAGAATATCTCCAGTGGTGGGGATATCAATTGTGGCAATAAGATTTAATAGGGTCGTTTTTCCGCTCCCTGACGGCCCCATGATGGCAATAAACTCTCCCTCTTCTATGTGGAAGTTCACATCGGTTAAAGCGCGATAGGGAATTTTTCCCCCGTATATTTTGCTGACGTTTGTTACCCGAAGAAGTCCCATGTCACACATACACCTCCATTACGTATCGTTATCCCGGTCAAGAGTCGCGTTTAGAGTATCATTTGGTAAAGTGTCAGTCAAGCTGAGCGCCGTATCATCATTTTATCATCAGATTCTCATGAGTTTATAACGGTTCAAGCATGTTATTAGTGCCTTTACTAGCATATATTGGTATAGGCAGGAAGCGGTATAGAACATTTTACATCGTTATAAATAGAAGGAAAAAATACAGTGGGGGTGCCGATCATGAAACTATTTAAATATGGCGCGGTGTTACTTCTAAGTGTGGCCATGGCTGGATGTTCAGTAATGGCAAAGGAATCTGAGCTGCAAAGACCGGCAATTGTTTCTGAGAAAAAAGAGATCGTTGATTTATCCAAGATGGAAGTGAAGGAATTTTTTCCAAACGACGAAGGTACGTTTATCCTGCGTGATTTGGAGAAAAATTCGACCTTTATTTTTAATGAAGAGAGAGCGAAACAACCGCAAGCACCTGAGTCTACTTTTAAAATCATGAATGCTCTAATAGGTCTTCAAGTAAAAGCAGTGGACGATGAATATACGGTGAAGCGCTGGGATGGCGTGAAGCGCGATCTTGATGTCTGGAACAAGGATCATACGCTTGGTTCGGGGATGCGCTATTCAACAGTCTGGTACTATCAACAGCTAGCTCGTGATATTGGTCCGGAACGCATGAAGGAATGGTTACATAAAGCCGCCTATGGGAATCAGGATATCAGCGGCGGAATTGATAAATTTTGGCTAAACAGTACCTTAAAGATCACACCTCTGGAGCAGGTTGATTTCTTAGAAAAGCTGTATAAAGAAGAATTGCCGTTTGACAAGCAGGTAATGAAGACTGTGAAACGCATGATGATCCAGCAGGATGAGGACTTATACACGCTTTACGGAAAAACAGGGACACGCAATACACCAGCAGTAGGTTGGTTTGTAGGGTTTGTTAAAATAGAGGGACATCCTTATATCTTTGTTACCAATGTGAATGGGGAAGGAAGCTCTTCAGGTATAAAGGCTAAAAATATTACATTGCAAATCCTCAAAAAATATAACATGCTCCCAACACCATCCCAGAACAAATAGGATGAAAAAGGGAAACAACAAGGGCTGCAAACCAAGCAGCTCTTGTTGACGTATAAGAATCGTTTATAATAGAGTGAAGGATTAACTGTTATTTGGAGTGATATCATGTTGGGAGTAGAAGCATATCTCTTCATTAAAAAGGGAGATTCCAACCAGACGGCGGTCAAAAAATTCATTACAGAAACCGAATGCACAATTGGTAGGCGTGGGGCGACGTATCAACCTGATTTATCTTTTACCAGTTTATTTATATCAAGACAGCACGCTGTCATCCGCCAAGAAAAAAATCAATACGTTCTTTATGATTTAAACAGCAAACATGGCACGGAGGTAAATGGGCAACCGCTCCAGAATGCCCCGCATGTTTTACAATACGGAGATCGTATTTCATTGGCAAAGGGAGAGGCAGAATTTATTTTCTTTACATTGGAAAATGACTTGGATGTAACACGGGAGTTTATTCGACCATTGGGTGCGAGTAAGGATCAAACGATGGAACAGACTGAGCCAGTGGCAGGCAATGGGAGTACGGATGTGAAGGGCTTAACCATCAATGTGGAGAGAAGAGAAATCCTGCTGGATGGAGTTCGTCTTTATTTATCGGGAAAAGATATTGATCTGTTGATGCTTATGTACGAGCGTGTAAATCAAGCTGTTAGCTATGATGAGATGAAAGTACATGTGTGGCCAGAACGGTCATCTACAGTGGATGGATTGCCAGATGTAGGTCGAGCCGAGATTAATGCATTGGTTTACCGTTTACGTAAAAGGTTGGGTGAGTACGGTGATAAAATTATCACCATACCACGGTATGGATATATGTTGGACTTATAAAAAGCAGAAAAGCCAGAAGACAAAACAGAGGAATTCCGTTCTGATAAGAGAGGGAGGTCTGTTGTTCTTCTGGCTTTTTGCTATGTGCAATTTTGATGGGACGAAGGGCTGTTTCATGTATATATGAGCGATTTATCAGCGATCTAATGCTGGAACAATATGTTTATTGGATGACGTATGACCTATCTTTAGGAGAAAGGAGTGGATTTATCATGAAAAGAATACTCTTTTTTTCTATTGTTGGAGTTCTTCTTGCTGTAGGAGGAATTTTTATTTACGCCAAATTGATGGAAGATGATCCTCGTGTTGTAAAGGATCGGGCAGAAAAACGTTTTGAGGAGTATCTGGATAACTGGGGGAAACAGGACTTTGCCCAAATGTATGAGCAATTAGCCTTGGATACAAAGAAAAACATGACAAAGGCGGCATTTATAAGCCGCTATGAAACCATTTATAACGGAATGGAAGCCAACCATGTGCAAGTGAAGAATATCTCAATGGGACGTGAATCCATCACGAAAGACGAGGAGCTTCACCTGTCCTACCAAGTTAGCATGAATACAGTCGCTGGTCCTCTGACATTTACACATAAGCTAACGATGGTACGTGAAAATCAGAGTGGAAAAAAAGATTGGTATATCAAATGGAATGAATCCCTCATTTTTCCTAGCATGAAGGAGAAAGATAAGGTGAGGGTCCAAACCATCCTGCCACAGCGAGGGGAAATTGTTGATCGTAATGGAATCTTATTAGCTACAACAGGGGTCGCTTATGAAGTAGGGCTAATACCTGAAAAATGGGAAAAGAATTCGGACGGTCAGAAACAAAAAACCGCCGCTCTATTGGATATGACCGTAGAACAAATTGCGGCGAAACGAAATGCAAAATGGGTGAAGCCGGAGTTATTTGTTCCATTAGCAACGCAAGCTAAGGAAGACGATCGCTTAGATCAATTAGAAAAGATCGAGGGCTTAATGCTACGCAAGAAACAGGTGCGTTATTATCCTTATCGTCAAGCTACAGCTCATTTAATCGGTTATATCGGCAGTATGAATGAAGAGCAATGGAAGCTATACGAGCCAAAAGGTTATCGTGCTACGGATTTGGTTGGGAAGGCGGGCGTGGAGCAGGTCTATGAGGAACAATTACACGGTACGCCAGGTGCGCGAATTATTATAGCGGATGAGCAGGGACAGGAAAAGGAAGTGCTAGCAAAAAAACTAGCGCAGGATGGGCAGAAGCTCGCTTTAACCATTGATGCTGATCTCCAGTTTGCAATCTATGAGGAAATGAAGAATGATGCGGGAACAGCGGCGGCTATTCATCCGCTTACTGGAGAAGTGCTGGCGATGCTGAGTACACCAGCGTATGATCCTAACGCGTTTATCCGAGGATTGTCCAATAAGGAATGGACCCGGCTAAATGATGATCCAGCTAAACCGCTGCTTAACCGGTTTGCTATTGGGTTTGCACCGGGATCAACCTTTAAGCCTATTACGGCGGCGATTGGACTTGAACAAGGAAGTATCCAGCCTGAGCAAGGCATGACTGTCAAGGGATTGCATTGGCAAAAGGACTCCTCATGGGGGAAATACAGGGTAACGCGAGTGAAAGATCCTCATAGCCCCGTTACTTTAGAAAAAGCCCTCGTGTATTCCGATAATATTTATTTTGCGCAAGCGGCACTACAGATGGGACAGCAGGTCTTCTTAGAAGGAGCAAAAAAGTTTGGTATAGGTGAAAATTTGCCGGTTACCTATCCATTAAGGAAATCAAAAATAGCTAATCAGGATATCAGAAATGAAATTCAGTTAGCTGATTCCGGGTATGGGCAAGGAGAAGTAACGATGACACCTCTTCATCTGGCGTTGACCTATAGCGCATTTGTAAATGCGGGAAATATAGTCTACCCCGCCCTAACCCAGCAGGAAGTGAAGCCGCAAGCCTTTTGGAAGGAAAATGTAATGTCGAAAGAGACAGCAGCATTGATTAAAGCTGACCTGATTCAAGTCATGGAAAATTCACAAGGGACAGGAAGGTTTGCTAAACCATCGGGTATTCGTGTGGCAGGAAAAACGGGAACAGCTGAGTTAAAGGCGAAAAAGGGCGAGGATGGGTTGGAGTATGGCTGGATGGCTGTGTTTAATGTAGATAAGCCAAAGCTATTACTAACGATGATGATAGAAAATGTAAAAGGTCGAGGTGGCAGTCATTATCTTGATCCCAAGGTTAAACGAATCTTTGCTCAGGAAACCGGCAGGGATTCCTAGTGAAAAGACAGCAGAAAGATAAGGAGAGCCTTTTGTGGATAAAGCAGAACAAAAACTGCATCAGGAACAGCGCTTAAAGCGTATGCAATGGATTTTTCTGATTACCTTCTTTTTATTTTCCGCGATTATTCTGCGATTGGCTCAATTACAAATTATACAGGGGAGCGAGTTTGAAAAGGTACTAAGCTCTCGCTCCCTCAAAAAAGACCCAATCCCGGCAGTTCGCGGCGATATTTATGATCGAAATGGCAAGCTCCTGGTACATAGCAGAGCTTCATTTACAGCAGTTTTTCATGAACCAGAGGGTATAAAGCAGCAGGAGATTATTGAATTAGCCCAGAAGCTTGAAAAAGTTCTCCGAGGAATGACACAAAGCGCAATTATTAAAAAGCTGGATGTAGGCTTCATCTGGGAGAATGGGCAGCGAAAAAACATTGCTCGTAATGCTCCGAAGTATATGGAAAAAGAAATTAAGTATGACCTGACACCAGAGGAAATTGCTTATTTAGAGGAACATCGGGGAGATTTACCAGGGATAGATGTGGTAACGAAATCGATCAGAGAATACGATGCCAAACAAATAGCTGTACAAACAATTGGCTACGTTCGTCCATATCATGTAGCCCAAAATTTGAACAGTTCGTTTTATAAAACTGAGCAGGAGAATTATCTTCCTGATCAATTGGTTGGATTAGACGGAATCGAGCGCAGCTATGAAAAGGAGCTACGCGGAAAGAATGGCTATCGCTTATATGAGGTGGCGGCCGATCAGTCCGTACAACGCGAGCTAAAGAAAGAGGCTCCCATACGTGGTCAAAGTCTGTATTTAAACATTGATGAGCGTGTACAGTTAGAAATTAGAGATTTCATTAAAGACTTCCTCCCCAAGCTAAGAGGAAGCGTTTCATTAGCTTCTGGAGCGAAAACAGCTTATGTAGTAGCGATGGAAGTGGATACCGGTAAGGTAGTTTCGATGGTCAGCTATCCTGAATATGATCCAAATGTTTGGGTGCATGGACCGGATCAGGCTACTTATGAGCAAATGAAATACTCGGTTACCAATGGGACGATTCGTGAAGCTCCCTACGATGTTCGGCCATTAACAGGCCCTTCAGCGGAACAGGAAAATAATAAACACCCAAAATCAATCGTACCCTCCGGCTCTGTGATGAAACCGATTACAGTATTGCTAGGTTTACATGAAGGAATCATTACGCCGAGCGATCAATGGACCGATCCGGTTACGTACTACTATGGTCGTGGAAACGATCGAATAAAAAACGATAACGGTCATAATTACGGTGTGCTCAATCCAGTAAAGGCGATAGCTAAATCCTCGAATACGTATATGGCGCGCATTGGAGAAGGTGTTGCTAAAAAGGAGGGGAACAGAGCAGTTTCGCTGTTGCAGGAGTACTATCAGCAATTTGGTTTGGGCGTGTTGACGGAAGTGGACCTACCGAGTGAGAATAAGGGCAAAGAGGATTATCTAGTTATGAATCAAAACTATGGGCCACTGGCTGCCATGGTACAAGCCTCCTTTGGACAACAGGTTCGAGCCACGACAGTTCAACTAGCTCAATATGCCGCGACATTAGCCAATAATGGAGTTCGACTACAGCCTCAGCTTATCGATAAAATCGTAGATGAAAAAGGAAACATTGTGTTTCAGCCCAAGCCTAAGGTTCTAAATAAAATCGAGCAACCGCAAGTACATTGGGATATTTTACGCAATGGAATGATACAGGTAACACAACCAGGCGGAACCTCTGTCAATGCATTTCGAGGTCTTCCCTATCAGGTGGCAGCCAAGACAGGTACATCTGAACAGGATATTTACGTTCCTGTCACTTCGGAGAATTCAAACGGGAAATCCATTACGAAATGGCAAAAGCACGCAAGAGTCAATAATGGTGTGATTATCGCCTATGCACCTGCGGACAAACCGAAGCTAGCAGTAGCAGTGGTTGTACCAGAGGGCGGATATGGAGGGCGCTCTGCATCAAATATTAGTCGAGCGGTGTTTCAAGCATACGATAAATACGTGGGGTTAAGATGAGTAGCGATAAAAGCTAGCATTTGCACAGCAGGAGTAAAAGCCTGGCAATGCGGGCTTTTTTCTTTTTGTACATAAAAGCAGTATAGGTTTGAAACTTTTTTCAGGTTTTTTATAGCGAATAGGTTGGAAAAAGATCAGCGTGCTTGCTTGACATAAGGTGAGCAGAGGTACTTTATTTTGCCTTCTGATTAGAATTGCTTGGCACAGTCCTTCTCCCTGTAATAAGATATGTCATAATAATATAAATTTTCGTGAGTTATGTATAATCATAGAAAGGATGAGGAGAAGGTGCAGCATAAAAATAAGACAGTGGTGAAAGCATTAGATTTACTTTCTCTATTTCTTACTCATCCACATTTAACACTAGCTCAATTAGTAGAATTAACCGATAAGCCAAAGACCTCTGTGCATCGTATGGTCGGGTCGCTTGAAGAGATGGGATTCCTTCGTAAGGACGATGAGGGGCGGTATGCGCTGGGGTTAACCTTTCTGCAGTATGGTCAGCTGGTGTCCGATCGGTTAGATATTCGCCAAACAGCTCTTCCTTGGATGAATCAGCTAAGAGAGGAGATGGGGGAAGCTGTTCATCTTATTATGAAGGATGGATTGGATGCCATTTATGTCGAGAAGCTAGATACCAGGCATCCGGTACGGTTGTATACGAAAGTAGGGAGGCGCTCTCCCTTGTATGCGGGGGCCTGTTCACGGATTATTTTAGCGTTTCTTCCAGATGCAGAAATTGAAGAATATCTGGAAAACGTTCGATTTGAGCGTATTGCGAAAGGGACCATTACGAACGGCATGGAGCTATTGAAGAAGCTGGAAGAGTCTCGTCAAAATTATTATACGATCAGTTACTCGGAATTAGAGAACGAAACCGTCTCCGTGGCTGCTCCTATTTTTGATCATCGAGGCAAACTAATAGCCGGTCTTAGTGTTGCAGGTCCTGAGGTGCGCTTTCAACCTGACAAATTGCCCTTGCTAATTAAAGAAACAATGGAGACAGCTGAACGAATCTCGCGTGCACTTGGTGGGCAAAGAGAGTATCCCCGACATCGATGGACCCAGCTGGCATAGCTTTCACTCAAAACTACCTAGCGATTTGTTGGGTAGTTTTTTCTGTAAATTGCTTCTTGTCAATCTATTAAACTAAATCTATAATGAGTTAAAATATAAAAAATGGAACGATTATTCCGAATTTCGGAACGGGTGATGCTGGCAGATCAAAGTATCACAACAGTAGAACTCAAAGGGAGGGGAAGCAATGTATCGCGTAGATTTGAATTGTGATTTGGGAGAGAGCTTTGGCGCGTACCAGATGGGGAATGATGAAGAGATTCTTGCATTTATCAGCTCGGCAAATATCGCTTGCGGTTATCATGCAGGAGATCCATCCACCATGCGTCAGACCGTTCGCATGGCTCTGGAAAAAGGGGTGGCGATTGGAGCACATCCCGGACTGCCCGATTTAATCGGCTTTGGCCGCCGTACGATGGACATTTCACCACGCGAGGCACATGATATGGTGCTATACCAGATAGGAGCCCTGCATGCCTTTGTGAAAGCTCAAGGAGGTGTTCTGCATCATGTGAAGCCGCATGGAGCCTTGTACAATATGGCGGCACAAAGTGAGAGCTTGGCCGAAGCGATTGCAGAAGCGGTGTATAGCTTGGATTCAGAATTAATTTTGTACGGGCTATCAGGAAGCCGATTGCTTAAGGCAGCCGAAAAGCTTGGATTACGCAGTGCCCATGAGGTATTTGCCGATCGCACCTATCAAAGCGATAGATCGCTTACCTCCCGCCGACAGCCCGATGCTGTTTTAACTGATACGAATGCAGCAGTCAGTCAAGTAATTCGAATGGTTAAAGAAGGGAAAGTTATCTCACAGCAAGGAACAGATGTTAGGATTCAAGCGGATACCGTCTGCATTCACGGTGATGGAGCTCATGCGCTATCCTTTGCCAGACAGATTCGATCACAATTGGAAAACGAACAGATCAGAGTTGAAACGGTAGGACATCAAGCATAAGGCTATGTAAAAGAGTAAACAAAAATGTTTTACCAAATAGAGATAAACAGGTAGATTCCATGAGATAAAGGGAGGTTGTACATGTTATCACTGATCGGAATTTTCATTGTTATTGTCGGATTTGCTTTGCGCTTTAATCCACTACTCGTTGTTACAGTGGCAGGGATTGCTACGGGACTTGCAGGGAATTTATCGTTTGAACAAATCTTAATTACATTTGGAGAAGCTTTTGAAAAGAACCGCTATTTATCGTTGTTTATTTTAACATTGCCAATTATCGGTCTATTAGAACGGTACGGGCTAAAGGAACAGTCGCAGCGATTAATTCGCAAAGTAAAAGCGGCTACTACGGGTCGATTGCTGATTTTGTATCTATTTGTACGAGAAGTGACTGCCATGCTAGGACTAACCAGCTTAGGTGGACATGCTCAGATGGTTCGTCCGTTGGTAGCTCCGATGGCGGAAGGAGCAGCCGAGAACAAACACGGTCAATTGCCTAAAGAGCTCAGCAACAAGATTAAAGCTCAATCAGCAGCTACAGATAATATTGGTTTATTTTTTGGAGAAGACATTTTTATTGCTTTTGGTGCCGTCCTATTAATGCATGGCTTCTTCCAACAAAACGGCATCTCGCTTGAACCTCTTCATATAGCAGTATGGGGGATTCCAACCGCAATTGCGGCCTTCCTGATTCATGGCACGAGATTATATTTATTTGATGGAAAAATCAGAAGATACATGGAAGAAAGCAAAAAACTGAGCAAAAGTGCGTAGTAATACATGGAAGGGAAGGTGACCGCTATGTTCATCCAGTTAGATTTTATCTATTATCTTGCCGGCGTGTTTCTAGTCATTATTGCGATTTTAGCGTTAAGAGACAAAAGTAATCCTCGTCGTTTTACCACCTCCCTTTTCTGGGCCTTATTTGCCTTTTCCTTTTTAGGAGGCAAGCTAGTATCTTCCTTAGTCATGGGCATCATTGTACTCTTAATGGCGCTTATTGCTGGTTTGGGCGGAGTACGTTTGGGAACGTATCAGCAAACAACGGATGAACAAAGAGAGGCTAGTGCCAAACGTTTTGGGAATCGTTTGTTTATCCCCGCACTATTGATCCCGGTTGTGACTGTGATTGGCAGTGTTTTATTGAAAAATGCGAAAATAGGCGAAATGTTTTTACTCGATCAACAGAACGTTACGCTGGTGAGCTTAGGAGTCGCGTGTTTAGTCTCGTTACTGGTAGCGATGAGCATTACCAAGACAAAAGGGATTCAGCCAGTAAAAGAGTCTCGCCGTTTGCTGGATGCGATCGGCTGGGCTGCTGTCCTGCCGCAAATGCTAGCCACATTGGGGGCCTTATTTGGAGCCGCAGGAGTGGGCACAGTGATCGCTGATCTGGTAAGCTCTGCGATTCCGGTGGATAATCGTTTCCTAGTTGTCGTTGCATATGTATTGGGGATGGCCTTGTTCACGATGGTAATGGGGAATGCATTTGCGGCTTTTCCCGTCATGACTGCTGGGATTGGGCTGCCCTTGTTAGTTCAAATGCACGGCGGAAACCCAGCCGTGTTGGGGGCAATTGGTATGTTTTCCGGTTATTGTGGCACGTTGCTTACTCCGATGGCAGCCAATTTTAATATTGTTCCAGCGGCTCTCTTAGATTTGCCCGATAAAAATGCAGTGATAAAAGCGCAGGCTCCGACTGCTTTATTGCTGTTAGGAATTAATATCTTTTTAATGTACTATTTGATGTTTTAGGAGGAATATCATGGTGAAGAAAGTTTTGTTAACCGGTTTTGATCCTTTTGGCGGGGAACAAATCAATCCTGCATGGGAAGCAGTGCAACAATGCCACAAGCTTGATATTCCTAATGTCGAGGTATTCATCAAACAAATTCCCACTGTCTTTCATCGTTCTCTGGAAGTCTTGGAGAACAGCATGGCCGAAGTGCAGCCTGACGTCGTAATTTGTGTCGGACAGGCAGGCGGACGCCCAGACATTACGGTAGAACGGGTAGCGATTAATGTAGATGATGCCCGTATTCCAGATAATGAGGGGAATCAACCAATCGATCAGCCCATTATAGAAGAAGGTCCGGTAGCTTACTGGTCTACGTTGCCGATCAAAGCTATTGTCAAAGAGGTTCGTTTGGCAGGGATTCCTGCCTCCGTTTCTCAGACAGCGGGTACATTTGTTTGCAATCATCTCTTTTATGGCTTAGCTCATCTGATAGCTACGCGTTTTACAAGGACAAAGGGGGGTTT
This sequence comes from Brevibacillus laterosporus, assembly GCF_030489605.1. Classification (GTDB taxonomy): domain Bacteria; phylum Bacillota; class Bacilli; order Brevibacillales; family Brevibacillaceae; genus Brevibacillus_B; species Brevibacillus_B laterosporus_E. Next base: position 41,146 of record NZ_JAUKFY010000014.1, on the reverse strand, counting down.
TATTCATATTCCTTATTTACCTGAACAGGCCGTTCGGTTTCCCGGACAGCCAAGCATGGGCTTGATGAGCGTGAAAAAAGCTTTGGAGGTTATCGTTCGTACCAGTGTAGGAGTCGAGCAGGATATTAAGGCGATAGAAGGACAGATCAGTTAGAGAGAAATGGTAGAGGTGATCAGGTGCAACAGCCAGATAAACAGATAGAAGAACAAGCGATCCAGCAAAAATGGTCTGTTCAGATTCTGCCGCTGGGAGATGCAGCAGTGCTGGTGCAATTCCAATTAGCGAATAATGAGGATGCGGATATTTACCAGCTTGTACAGGCTTTTGCTACTCATATCGAACAACATCCGTTTCCCGGCATGATTGAATTTGTACCGGCTTTTACAAGCGTGGCGATTTATTATGATCCTATCATGGTTAAACAGGTAGTGAACCAACAGACAAACAGCACCGCGTATGAGATTGTAGTCAATAAAGTAAATGGGATGTTAGCAGAGCATACAAGCAAGCTGGAGCAACAATCACGATTAATTGAAATTCCTGTCTGCTACGGGGGAGAATATGGGCCAGATTTAGAAGAGGTAGCCAAATATCATCAGATTACTCCAGAAGAGGTTATTCGTATTCACTCGTCAGCTGTATATAAGGTTTACATGATCGGTTTTGCACCCGGGTTCCCGTACCTGGGAGGAATGTCCACTGAAATAGCTACGCCAAGGAGAGCTTCTCCACGCTTGCAGATTCCGGTTGGCTCAGTAGGTATTGGTGGAGAGCAGACGGGGGTCTATCCAATCGAAACCCCGGGTGGTTGGCAGTTGATCGGCCGGACTCCGCTTGCGTTGTTTCGCGCCAAGCAGAATCCGCCTAGTTACTTACGGGCAGGTGATACAGTTCGTTTCCGCCCGATTACCCAACAGGAATATCTGGAGTGGGGAGGGGAACAGTCATGAGCATACGCGTAATTAAACCGGGATTACTCACTTTCATTCAAGATCAAGGGCGGTTTGGATTTCGAAAATACGGGGTTGTGACTAGCGAAGCGATGGACCCTTTAGCCTTGCGGATTGCCAACATGCTAGTGGGCAATTCAGAGCAGCTTGCAACGTTAGAAATGACGCTTACAGGAGCGGAGTTAGCTTTTGAGCACGATAGTCTCATTGCAATTGCAGGAGCAGATTTGTCTTTTACGATCAATGGTGAGCGTTTACCTATGTGGCGTCCTATTCTTATCAGAGCGGGTACGGTTATGAAAGGCGGAGGCTGTCGGACTGGCTGTCGGGCTTATCTGGCTGTTGCAGGCGGTATTGAGGTTGAGCAGGTGCTAGGCAGCCGCAGTACATATGCTCGCGCCGGAATGGGAGGCTATCAGGGCAGAAGCTTGCAGGCAGGCGACTATCTAGCAGTAGGTGAGCAAGCTGATGTGACGCGGGCTTTTCTAAAGAATTGGCACCAGAGATTAGCGAAGAAGCCATCTGTGGGAAGCTGGGCAAGTGTAGATTGGAGTGTTAGTGCCGAATGCCTAGCAACGTACCGAAGAAATCCGCAAGTGCGCATTAGTCGGGGAACCCATTTTTCCTTGTTTACCTCAGAGAGCCAACGGAATTTATTTCATTCCTCCTATAAAATCACATCTCAATCTGATCGCATGGGGTATCGTCTTCAGGGAGCTGTTCTTCAATTAGCAGATCCAATTGAATTATTATCGGAGGCTGTTGCCTTTGGGACCATTCAAGTGCCGGCAGAGGGGTATCCGATTATTTTGCTTGGCGATCGGCAAACGACGGGAGGCTATCCGCGAATTGGTCAGGTAGCTACAGTTGATTTACCAATTTTGGCGCAGATGAGGCCCGGGGAGGAGATCGTGTTTACAGAGATAAGCAGGGACGAATCCGAACAGCTGTTGATAGAGCGTGAGCAATTTTTTATTGAGCTGCGGCAGGGAATCCATTTGCAAATGAAACGGTAGTCATTGTGTTTATTCCTTTGCTAAACGCTTGTTTTCACATCAAAGCATTTTTCTGTGCATGTCGCAGGAAAGATGCTTTTTTTATTTAATTCCAACTTGACAGATAGGAATTATGTGATTAAACTCAAATACAAAGTTTCCTAATTTTTGGTGTCTATCAAAAAAGGGGAACAGGCAAGAAGGAGGCAAACGGTATGTCTGAACAGCAGGCAAGTCGACAAGACCTATGGATGCAGAAAATTTCAGATGCTTTGAAAGATATTGAGTATGGCTCCGTGCATATTACGATTCATGATTCAAACATTACACAAATTGAGAGAGTAGAGCGTCATCGTTATTCGCTAGAAAAGAAAGAATTTTCGAAAAAACAAAAAGGGTAGAGTGCCGATCGGACAACCGAAGGCTCCTTACGTTTGCCAGTGGAGAGTGAACGGAAGGGGTCTTTTTTGTATACAAGCACAACATGCCTCATTGGACGATTAGACAAGATGAAGGGGGTAATTAAATGCAAATAAGCTCTGCAACCATAACGAAAGCAACATTTCTAAGCAGTAAAAAGCGGCTGCGGTGGCTAACCTGTCTTCTTTCGGGCAGCTTGGCGCTTATACTGTCAGGGTGCGGAGGGGGAGCATCCTCTACAGGTTCAAATCATGATATGGGAGCCAAAACAGCAGGTACTGCCACAGCCGTTTCTAGCAATAATCAATCCTCGTCAAAGCCTATTGAGCTGCTAAATGTCTCCTATGATCCGACACGTGAATTTTATCAGGATTATAATAAAAGCTTTGCTGATTACTGGAAAAATAAAACAGGCCAAACCGTGACCATAAAACAATCACATGGTGGCTCGGGCAAGCAATCCCGCGCGGTTATTGATGGATTGGAAGCTGATGTTGTCACGCTGGGTCTCGCTTATGACATTGATGCGATTGCAAAAAAGGGACTGATTCAAAAGGAATGGCAATCCCGCTTGGAACAAAAAAGCTCGCCTTACACCTCCACTATTGTGTTTCTGGTTCGTAAGGGGAATCCAAAGCAGATTAAGGATTGGAGCGATCTGCTAAAACAGGACGTTCAAGTAATAACTCCTAATCCGAAAACCTCAGGAGGGGCAAGATGGAACTACTTAGCCGCTTGGGGCTATGCCAAACAGCTCAGCCACGACAGTGACGAAAAGGCTAAAGAATTTGTACAGCGGTTATTCAAGCAGGTGCCAGTTCTAGATTCAGGAGCGCGCGGTTCCACAACGACTTTTGTAGAGCGGGGGATTGGCGATGTGCTTCTTGCTTGGGAAAATGAAGCATTTCTGGCTATCAATGAAATCGGGCGGGACAAAGTGGAGATTGTCGTACCCTCCGTCAGTATTTTAGCAGAGCCGCCAGTGACCGTTGTAGATAAAATCACTGAGAAAAAAGGAACGAAAGAGGTAGCAGAGGCTTATGTAAAATACTTGTATTCGGAGGAAGGGCAGAAAATTGCAGCTCAGAACTTTTACAGACCACGCTTAGAGTCGGTAGCTAAAGCATATGCTAATCAATTTCCTCCTATCAAGCTCTTCACAATTGAAGAGATAGCTGGAAATTGGCAAGAAGCTCACCAAGCTCATTTTGCCGATGGAGGAATTTTTGACCAAATCTATCAGCCATAATCGAATAATAGACGTAGCTGACACAAGGTGGTGTACAAATGAAAAACATACGGAAGCAGTCGGGTATCATACCGGGATTCGGTCTATCGCTAGGGTATACGGTTGTCTATGTGAGCCTTCTTGTGCTGTTTCCTTTATCTGTGCTTGTGATATCGACTAGCTCTCTTAGCTGGGATCAATTTTTATCTATTGTACTTGCCGACCGAGTGATAGCATCCTATAAGCTTAGTTTTTTAGCCGCTTTGGGGGCTGCCCTAGTAAATACAGTGTTTGGCTTACTGATCGCTTGGGTGCTGGTTCGTTATCGCTTTCCTGGTAAAAAAATTCTTGATGGACTGGTTGATCTGCCCTTTGCCCTGCCCACTGCGGTAGCTGGTATTTCGCTTACAGCGGTTTATGCACCTAATGGTTGGATCGGTCAATATATTGAGCCACTGGGTATTAAGGTTGCCTTTACTTCACTTGGGGTTACGGTTGCCTTCATCTTTATCGGAATTCCGTTCGTGATTCGCACTGTGCAACCTGTATTGCATGATGTGGATCGGCAAATGGAAGAGGCGGCCTCCAGTCTTGGTGCCACTCGGTGGATTACGTTTTGGCGGGTTATTTTTCCTCAGCTTGTACCTGCTTTGCTGACAGGGTTCACGTTAGCCCTAGCTAGAGCAGTTGGGGAGTATGGATCGGTTGTATTCATATCAGGAAATATGCCGATGAAAACGGAAATAACTCCGCTTTTAATCATGACAAAGCTGGAGCAGTTTGATTACGCAGGTGCAACAGCAATTGCTTCGGTCATGCTTCTGCTATCATTTGTTATTTTGCTTTTAACCAATATCCTACAGTGGTGGAGCCGGAAAATGTACCGAATGGACACATAGAAAAGGGGAGGGTACAACATGTCATTGTCTAACCAGCCTGATATTGATAAACATCCAGGGGCTTGGTTCATGATCGTAATCTCCGTGCTGTTTTTAGGATTGTTTTTGATTGTGCCGCTGTTATCCGTGTTTACGGAGGCACTAAAGCACGGCCTCCTACCATTTTGGCAGGCGATCGCCGAGCCGGATGCGGTAGAAGCTATACAGCTTACTCTGCTGGTAGCCGCAATTTCTGTTCCGCTAAATACGTTGTTTGGGATTGCTGCGGCTTGGGCAATTGCTAAATATCAGTTTCGGGGGAAAAGCATGCTACTCACCCTCATTGATTTGCCTGTAGCTGTCTCTCCTGTTATCTCTGGGTTTTTGTTTGTCCTGTTATTTGGTACGCAAGGATTGCTGGGAACATGGTTAGAAGCCTACGATATCAAGATCATCTTTGCGGTTCCAGGTATTATTTTAGCAACCATGTTTGTTACTTTTCCCTATGTAGCGCGAGAGCTGATTCCAGCCATGCAATCCCTTGGCAATGAGGAAGAGGAAGCAGCTTTGTCACTTGGAGCTACGGGATGGCAAACCTTTTGGCGGGTCACATTGCCTAATCTCAAATGGGGACTGTTATATGGGATTATTCTGTGTAATGCACGTGCCATGGGCGAATTTGGTGCGGTATCTGTCGTATCAGGGCATATCCGCGGGATGACGAACACGGTGCCGCTGCAAGTGGAAATTTTATATAACGAATATAATTTTGTAGCCGCCTTTGCGGTAGCCACTCTATTAGCCTTTTTAGCTATTGTGACACTAATTATCAAGAGCATAATGGAATGGAAAACAGAACGGCAATACAATCAAAGGAAGGCAGACGCACCTGTCTGGGGCTATGAAACGGGGGAGAGTGTACATGGGCATTGAAATTAAACAGGTATCCAAAAGCTTCGGGACGTTTTCTGCCCTTGATCATATTAACCTACAGATTCCAAGCGGAGAGCTAGTTGCGCTATTGGGACCTTCAGGATCGGGAAAAACTACCTTGCTGCGGCTCATTGCGGGTCTTGAGCAAATGGAACGAGGAGTTATCCTCTTTGACGGAGTAGATGCTACACAAACAACGGTTCAGGAAAGAAGAGTAGGGTTTGTTTTTCAGCATTATGCTCTATTTCGCCACATGAGCGTTTTTGATAATATTGCTTTTGGTTTACAGGTACGGCCTCGTGCAAAGCGTCCTTCTAAAGACAGGATTCGAGCAAAGGTAATGGAACTTCTCCGTTTAGTCCAATTGGATGGATTGGAATCACGTTTTCCCGGTCAACTGTCTGGCGGGCAACGACAGCGAGTAGCATTAGCTCGTGCATTAGCTATTGAACCGAGCGTATTATTATTGGATGAGCCGTTTGGGGCACTCGACGCGCAGGTGCGTCAGGAACTGCGTCGCTGGCTTAAGCGGTTGCATAATACTTTGAAAATCACTACTGTGTTCGTGACACATGATCAAGAAGAAGCCCTGGAGATGGCAGATCAAGTGGTAATTATGAATAAGGGTAAAATTGAACAAGTGGGAATGCCGATCGAAGTCTACCAGAATCCTGGCAATCCCTTTGTTTGCAGCTTTTTAGGAAGGGTCAATCAATTTCGTGTCTGTGGACATGAAGGGACTATTCACATAGGACAGCTAGCATGGAAATCAGAAGAAGTTTTGAACTGGAATCATACCGAAGCGATTGGGTACATCAGGCCCCACCAAATGGAGCTATCGAGCATTCCAAAAGGGGAGGGCTGGGCTGAAGCTACTGTATTACATGTCTCATCATTAGGTCCGCTTGTCCGATTAGAATGTCAGCTGGCGGAAGATGGTACGCTGTTTGAATTAGAGCTTGGTGAAGAGCGGTATCGAGAGCTTTGGAAGGATTCTTCTCAGTCGTTGTATGTAAATCTTACATCCCTTCGATTTTTCCCCCTCAAGCCAGCTGAACAGCAAGCGATTAAAAGGGTGAACACTCAATCTGTTTCACTTACAATGTCAGAGGTTAAGGTATGAGGAAAATGGAAAAAACCAACCATCGCAGACGCTTTGGTTGGTTTTTGCTTTATTTTTATAATCCAGCAGGCAGCTGGTGCTGAGAGTAAATTTCTAATAAGTGAAGAACATCATCAATTTGATCGGTCTGCAACAAGGTCTGTAATGCTTCTGGAGAAGAAAGAACCGCTGTTAGCTGGGCCAATGCGCGCAGATGCGTTTCATTATCTATAGCAGCCAGTACAATAAATAGCTGTGCCGAATGCTCCGGCCTTTCCGAGAAGGATACGGGATGCTTCAATTGTAGGAGGCTCATGCTCAAACGTTGAACACCATCCTGCGGCCTGGAATGCGGAATAGCAATTTTGGGCGCGATTACAATGTATGGTCCATGATCATACACTGAGCGAATCATGGCGTCTACATAAGATGGGAGAATACTTCCATTGCGGACTAAAGGTGCTGATGCAAGCCGAATCGCTTCTTCCCAGTTGGCAACGGTTCGTGCTACCTGAATCTGGTCCCTTGTGAGGATATCTGCAACAGTGGGCTTATAGGTAAGCTCCTTATGTAATGCAGCAGGTTCCAGTAGGTACTCCTTTAGCTCTTGATGGAGAGCTTCTTCATTTTTTATCACCGCATGACGACGAATAATAGACATCATGCCTTCTAACGACTCTGTCGGCTGCTTTTCTTTGTCAGAAATATACGCTCCTACTCGTCTTAATAAGCGAGCTTTTTCCGCGTCATTAAGAATTGGATTTACCACATAGACAGGCGCATCGCTTTTTGTCAGGGTGGTAGTAGAAAAGATCAGATCAACATCATAAGAGCGGGCTTCATACTCTCGTAAGGAAACCGTTTTACAAATGTCTATAGAAGAGAATAGGTTTTCTAATTGGTTTTGCAGAATCAGTGAGGTGCCAATACCGTTTGGGCACACGATCAGTGCTTTTTTTCGTGGTGCCGGATTGGCTCCTTGCTTACGTAGCCACGCTCCAAAATGCATCGAAATATAAGCGATCTCGTCTTCACATACCTTTTGCCCAACTAGCTGTTCAAAATGAACAATAACCTTCTGTGTTAATAAGAAAATCTCATGATAGTGCGTTTTAATGGAATCGATCAGCGGATTGTCCATATTAATTCCATACTTGATTCGATAGAAGGCAGGCTTAAGGTGTAGAATTAAATCGCGTTTCAGCCCTTCCGGATTTTCAAACATTATACAAGCGAACTTTTGAAAATCAGTAATCATGCGCTGAACCGCTTCCAACAGCATTTGAGTATGAGAATTCTCCTGATCCGAATGATATTGGTTCATCACGCGAGCGCCTAAGAGATGCGTGGCAATGTAATAGGTCTCATCTTCTGGTATATCAATGTGCAGGGTTTTAGACAGTTCATTGCTAATATAAGTCGCCGCTTCAAAATGCTTTGTCTTTTTCAATACCTCTTTCTCTTCCATATCAATGGTGACATGCTGTCCACGGCTGAAGCGCTTACGGAACAGATGGATGTGAATACTTAAGCTCTCCAGAACCTCATCGGTATATTGAATGCCTAATAGGCGCTCGCAAACAGATAAAGCCTCACGGATTACTTGAATTTCTTTTGTTTTCAAGAAATCCTCTTGTTGCTCCTCTTCTACCATGGAAGTGGAATGCGCCACGGTTTGAATGTGGGAGACGAGTTGATTCCAGCTTTGGGTTGTTACGGCCTGAGAGAGATAGAAAATGAGCGCCTTTCGCTTATCCTGTTCCTCGCCCTGAATAAAGTAGCCTTGCTTGCGGTCAAAATGGAGCGATATATGAAAGGCCTGAAGCTCCGTTTTTAATTTTTTTAAATCATCCAGGGTGGTGTTGCGGCTAACACCTAGCCGATTCATCAAATCTTCAAGCAGGATTCGTCCTTCCTGAGTTAAAAGATAGATGGTTAGCCAAGCCTTGCGCTCCTTAACGGAATACTCATATTGCCATTTCTTCATACCTTGCAGCTTATCAGGTATTTTTTGCTTGGTTTGTTCGTCTATATAGTAGCCGGTGCTTCGGATATATTGAACATCAGGGAGTTGATTTTCTTTCAGCCAATCATTTATTTTATTCATATCATAATAAAGCGTACGTTTTGAAATTCCTTGAGATTCTAAGAGCTCCTGTACCGTTACATATGAGTCTGCTTGCATAATTTTATGCAAAATCGCAGCGCTTCGTTTATCGAGCGACATGGATACAACCTCCTTTGCCAGTTGATCTGTTGCCAAGTATTTTGCAAAGATTGGATAGAAGCAAAAGATGATCGATATGATTACCTTCTATTAGGCTCATTATAAAGCAGGATGACTTCATTAGAGAAGACCAAAAACTAGTAATCTTTTGTGCATAAGTTGGACTATTATTCATAAGATTATTCAGTGCGGCGCTCAATTTCTTAACAAGCAGTCGCGTTCATTTATGATAAGACAATTAGATCATCATGGGTAAAATAAAGAGATAGAATTCTCTTAGCAGGAGGAATTTCACATGCAGAAAATCGGAGTTGGTATTGTTGGATACGGTCCGTCAGCTACTACCTTTCATGTTCCTTTTCTACAAGCATCAGAGCATTATGAGATTGTGGCAGTCCTATCTTCCAAACCAGAAAAGGTAAGAGCAGACCTAGGGGATGTGCAGGTTGCATCGCAATTGCATGAGCTATTGCAAAATCCCAAAGTGGAATTGGTCATCATTACGACGCCTACATCGCTTCATTACGATATGGTAAAAGAAGCGATACAGGCAAAGGTACATATTGTGGTTGAGAAACCGTTTGTTGTAACAACCAAAGAGGCAGATGAACTCATTGAGCTAAATAAGCCGACAGGTAAGGTGCTAAGTGTTTATCAAAACAGACGGTGGGATAACGATTTTTTGACAATCAAACGCCTGCGTCAGGAAGGCCGACTAGGTGAAATCTATCATTTTGAATCTCATTTCGATCGGTATCGGCCTGAAGTACGTGATCGGTGGAGAGAAAACGCAGGCTCCGGCTCCGGCATTTTGTATGATCTAGGCTCTCACCTGTTAGATCAGGCTGTTATGCTGTTTGGCATGCCCCAAGCGGTTACAGCAGATGTACAAGCACAGCGTCCTGGGGCTAAAACAGATGATTATTTTCATGTCATCCTGCATTATGATCGCTTGCGAGTGATTTTACACGCTGACATGCTGACAGTTCAACCGGGACCGCGTTTTCAGGTGCATGGTGATAAGGGGAGCTATATAAAGTTTGGATTTGATGTGCAGGAGGGGGCTATTCGTGACAATCAGCCTCTCAACTCGTCCAATTGGGGTCAGGAAGAAAAAGAATGGCAAGGAGAGCTAACCACGATGGTTGAAGGTAAGCCTGTGACAGAAAAAATCGTCTCAGAAAGGGGCTCTTATCACTGTTACTATGATCAGCTTCACGAGGCAATTCGTTTAGGCAAGCAAGCACCCGTTCATGCAGAACAGGCGCGGATGACTATTTTTCTAATTGAAGCGGCTTTTAAAAGCAGTCGGGAAGGTCGGACTATTTATATAGATTGATCCACAGATATTGTGGATCTTTCACTGCTTTGGTAAAGCTTGTGCAATTCTTCACAGAACGGACATCCAAAAGAAGAGGGAAGGCTGAGTTCTCCTTCTATAATAGGGGTAACCTAAGGAGAATGGTGGAAGGAATGGGGAGAAGAGATGGATCCGTTTAAAAAACAAGAAAAGGGATTATTTATTCTTTGCATGGTGGTAGCCGCAATTATGCTATTATCCTTTGCGAGGAAGTTCTTTTAACTTGGAGCTGGTCATTTTTTTTCGCAAAACGTTTCCGGATTTTTCATAAATATATGAAATCCTTGCTGATCTACATGCTACAATGATAATAAAGAACCGATATAACAAGGAGGCCATATGATGTTTGATAAAATGGTGATAGCTTTGGATGGTTCGCAGTTAAGTCCAAAAGTACAGGAAGCGGCGATTCTATTTGCCCGTGAAAATAAATCCTCGCTCACTTTTGTGCATGTTGTAAAAGAATTACCTGCCTATGTAGCTAGTCAATTAGTATTTATGGTTCATGACGTTCAATCTGAATATCTGGAAGAAGCCAAAAAATACGGTCAAGAAATACTAGATCAAGCATGCGAAGCGGCGGAAAAAGAAGGAGTTCAATGTGAAGCTATCCTGCTTCAAGGGGACCCGGCTAACGAATTGCTCGCTTTGGTTAAAGAAAAGAATGCTGACTTAATCATGATGGGTAGCCGCGGGCTGGGAGATTTTAAGGAATTGATGTTAGGTAGCGTTAGCCATCGTATTACACAATTAGCACCGTGCCCGGTTTTTATTATTAAATAAGCAGCTAACAATAAGAGCTTTATCACGCAGCAGATGCGCGATAAAGCTCTTTATTATGATTACATATTGATAACCGCTAGCTGCGATGCTTTTTACCGAATAGAATCGTCAGGTCAATGGTTATCTCTAATACATCCGTTTGTAGGAATGCTTTAATTCCTTCTTCCGTTGCTCCCCAGGATAATGGGGTCATCTGAAGCAGAGCTTCGATGGAGGTATGATCCAAAGCAAAACGATAGCGGACTTGCTTAACATCTACAAGCTGAAAGTGACTTTTAAAGAGAGCCAGTGTGTTGTCGTTGGAGTACCTCTGCTTATTCGGTTCCTTGTAAAAAGCCTCTCTCAATTCCTTCAGATAATCTCTGTTAGGGATGACCTTTATGACCATACCGTCATCAGCCATCATTCTTATAAATTCAGAGTAATTAGATGGCGATAATATATTTAAAATATAATCAAATTGTTCACTAGCAAAGGGGCAATGTGCTATATCCGTAACGCACCATACTGCATTTGGATACTCCCGCGAAGCCAAGCTAATACCTTCTTTAGAAATATCTACACCTACTCCTAAAGCTTTACATGTATGATGTTTGCTTATTTTTCCCTGAATGCTAGATAAATGCGAGCCTTCTCCGCATCCAGCATCTAGTATAGTGATCCGTTCTTTCTTGGTTTCGGTCATGATCCTTTCGCTTATGATTTCATTCAAAGGATCAAAAAATCCACCTTTGCAAATTGTCCTTCTAGATTTAAACATTTGTTTACTGTATTTTGTGTTTGAGGCTCTCGTTAATAAATTGATATATCCATGAGCAGAGAGATCAAAATTATGACCCTTGATGCATAGTAGACTTTTTCGATTAACCCTTCGCATTTGATTCTTACAAACCGGGCATCTAAAGATATCTTCAGCCTCTAAAATCAGATTGGAATATTCTCTGGAATTCTTCGTTTTGGACACAAAAACACCTCATTCATTCGTAGTCGGTGAATGAAAAAAGGCACAGTCAAACAAGCTCAAGCCATTTTCGAAAAAATGGTTGAGATTAACATGAACTGTACCTCACATTACCGTAGACGAATGAATTTGATGATCATAATGTTCAAAACTCCTCTGGATAAAGTAAAAGGCTTTCACCCAGCTTTTATTGTAGCATATCTCGCTGTAACGAGATGAATTTTCTTCGGTTACCAGCTTATTTATAATCTGGAATGTTATTTCGTTTAAGCGCTTAATCTCCTGTTGACTTGGAAGAAGATTAGAGTTTATTATATACCCATGGGGGTATAAAACTCTTTTGCATGTAAGTATGATTGAGATATTTTTTTATTTTGATTAATACCCTATGGGGTATCTTTGGTTTTAATACAGGAAATGACATTCAACATACAAAAGGAGCAAACAACTTATGAAAAAGAAAATCATCATAGTAGGTGGAGTAGCTGGCGGAGCAACAGCGGCAGCTAGATTGCGTAGGTTAAGTGAGCGGGATGAGCTGATTATGATTGAACGGGGTGAACATATCTCGTATGCCAACTGCGGTCTTCCCTATTATATTGGCGAGGTCATCGAGCAACGAAGCAAGCTCTTTTTACAATCAGTGGAGGGAATGTCTCAGCGTTTTAACATGGATATTCGCATTAGAAGCGAAGTTACTCATATTAACCGGGAGAAAAAGACGGTTACGATTCACAATCTGCAATCCAAAGAGATATATGAAGAGAGCTACGACATTCTGCTTCTGTCTCCGGGTGCAAAACCGATACGACCTGCTATTCCAGGAATTGATGAAGCAAAGCAATTATTCACATTGCGAAGTGTTTCAGATACGGATGCGATTAAAAGCTATGTAGATCAACAACAGCCTACTCGCGCCGTTGTTATTGGCGGCGGATTTATTGGTGTGGAAATGGCTGAGAATCTGTCCGAGCGTGGACTTGATGTTACGCTAGTCGAAATGGGTAAGCAGGTTATGGCACCCCTTGATATTGAAATGGCTGCTGTGGTACATGAGCATATGCGGGCTAAAGGCATTACGCTGCTTTTGCAGGATGGAGTGGAGGCTTTTGGCGATCAAGGAAGGATTGTTCGTCTCAGCAGTGGGCGTGAATTAGTGACAGACATGATCATTTTAGCCATTGGTGTACAGCCCGAGTCTCAGCTAGCAAAGGAAGCGGGTCTTGTTGTAGGGGTACGTGGAGCTATTCGTGTCAATAAGCACATGCAAACGGATGATCCAGCCATTTATGCTATTGGTGATGCGGTAGAGGTAACAGACTATATTAATAATCAGCCAACGCACATACCGCTTGCATGGCCGGCCAATCGACAAGGACGCTTAGTAGCAGATCATATTAATGGTCGCGATGTTCAATATAACGGCACACTTGGGACGTCAATTGCAAAAGTGTTTGATCTTACTGTCGCCACTACAGGAAATAATGAAAAAACCTTACTACGAGCTGGGATCGAATATACAGCCATCCATGTACATCCTGCTTCTCATGCTGGATATTACCCAGGTGCGGCGCCTATTTGGATGAAGCTGCTTTTTGATAAAACAACAGGCAAAATCTACGGAGCGCAGGCCATCTCAGCAGATGGAGCCGATAAACGCATTGACGTGATAGCAACAGCGATAAAAGGAGGATTAACCATTCACGACCTTCCTGATCTGGAGCTTGCTTATGCTCCTCCATATTCCTCTGCTAAAGATCCGGTTAATATGGTAGGATATGTAGCCAGCAATATTGCTGACGGCTTAGTTGACATTGTGCAATGGCATGAGATAGATCAAATTGTAGCAGACGGTGGATTACTGGTTGACGTACGGGAGCCGATTGAAAGAGAAGCCGGTTATATCAAGGGTTCTATTAATATTCCTCTGCCAAAGCTGCGCAATCGCCTTGCTGAGCTGCCAAAGGATCAAACGATCTATGTATCCTGCCAAGTAGGATTACGCGGATATTTAGCGGCACGTCTGCTTAGTGAATATGGCTATCAGGTAAAAAACGTAGATGGTGGATATAAAACATATCGGATGGGCAAATCGACAGAAGAAACGCCCAACCCAAGAAAAGAGGATGTAGCACCAGCGGCAGGAGATTCCGCTGGAAAACCTGCAACAGAAGCTCAATCACAATCAAAGCGCCCCCAAATATCAGCGTCTCACATAGATAGTCCGGCGATTACGATTGATGCATGCGGGTTACAATGTCCCGGTCCTATTATGCAGGTTTTCCAGGCTGTATCAGGAGCCCAAGACGGACAAATAATTGAAGTAAAAGCCACCGATCCTGGATTTATGGCTGATATTGCCGCGTGGTGCAATAAAACAGGAAATACCCTTCTCTCTTCCGAATATAGCAATAAAGTAGCTCATGTATTTATTCAAAAGGGGACAAACTTGCCCACCTCAATAGCCGGAGCTGCTATGCAAAAGGCCAACGCTGAAAAGCAAATTGACAAAACCGGAGCTACAATGGTCGTATTTAGCGGTGATTTAGATAAAGCGATGGCTTCGTTTATCATTGCATCTGGAGCGGCTTCTATGGGGAAAAAGGTGACGATGTTCTTCACTTTCTGGGGACTTAACATCTTGCGTCGTGAACATGCGCCGGCAGTTGAGAAGGATACACTGGAAAAAATGTTTGGAATAATGATGCCAAAAGGGGCCAATAAACTGACCTTGTCGAAGCTGAACATGGCTGGAATGGGGACGAAAATGATGCAGCATGTTATGGAGAAGAAAAATGTAGATTCCCTAGAGACCCTAATGAAGAATGCTCAAGCGGCAGGAGTAAAACTAGTAGCTTGCGCTATGAGCATGGATATTATGGGGATTAAACAAGAAGAGTTAATTGACGGAGTAGATGTGGCCGGAGTTGCTTCATATCTGAGCGATGCGCAGGAATCGGGACTTAATTTGTTTATTTAAGAGTAAAGATAATCAAATAGCGAGGTGAAACGGCATGGACTATCAGGATTCCGTCAAAAATAGATTGAAGCGAATAGAGGGTCAGGTGCGCGGTGTACTGAAGATGATGGAAGAGGATAAGGACTGTCGAGATGTGGTTACCCAGCTTTCGGCTGTTCGCACCGCTGTAGACCGTGTAATTGGACTAGTTGTAGCGAGTAATCTGGAGCATTGTATACGTGAAGAATTAGAAAAGGGAAATGATCCAGAGCAGGTAATTAAAGAAGCTGTAGATATACTGGTTAAAAGTAGATAAATATCCTGTAAGTTACCATCCTAGATACAACCCGGACATAAGCTCCGGGTTGTTTTCGGTTTTCTCAAGCTTAGGAAGGCGCTGCATCTGGGTTCAATCTTTTCAAAAAAAGTGGAAACTAAATTATTTTACAAATAAACATACCATTTGATGTGAAGTTTGTTATAATGTACGGAAATCAAATGCAGTGAGGAGAAAAACATGTCAAAAAGTGAACAGTGGACTTCAAAGTTAGGTTTTATTTTGGCTGCCGCAGGATCAGCAATTGGGCTAGGGGCAATTTGGAAATTCCCTTATGTTGCTGGTACGAGTGGTGGAGGGGCTTTTTTCTTACTGTTTTTGTTATTTACGCTATTATTGGGTACTCCTTTATTATTAGGAGAGCTAATAGTTGGACGAAGCACGGGAAAAGATGCTGTTTCTGCCTATAAATCAATCGCACCTAATACCCCATGGCACTGGGTAGGTAGGCTGGGTATTATAACTTGCTTTATTTTATTATCCTTCTACAGCGTTGTAGGTGGCTGGATTCTTCTGTATTTCATAAAAAGCATTACGGGTCAATTACTTGGCCAAGGGTTGGATTATAATCAACTATTTGGTCAAACCATTTCAGACTCATGGCTAGTGTTGTCGGTTCAATTCTTATTTATGATGATTACGATTTTGGTTGTGTCCCGAGGAGTCTCGAATGGGATCGAAAAAGCTAACAAATATATGATGCCGGCACTCTTTTTGATTTTTCTTGCCCTTATTGTCCGTTCCGTTACGTTGCCGGGGGCTTGGGAAGGAATTGCCTTCTTTCTACAACCAAATTTTGGCGAATTAAGTTCTAAATCCATTTTGTATGCATTGGGACAGGCGTTCTTCTCGTTAAGCGTAGGTGTGTCGGTTATGGTAACCTTCAGTTCCTACTTACCGAAGAATGAGAGCTTGCCAAAATCTACAGTTTCCATTGTAAGCTTGACCATTGTAATTTCTCTGTTAGCGGGCTTGGCGATCTTCCCGGCTGTTTTCTCATTAGGAATGAAGCCTACGGAAGGTCCGGGACTTTTATTTGTGGTTCTGCCGGCAGTGTTTGATCATATTCCGTTTGGAGCCTTTTTCTTGACCATCTTCTTGTTATTGTTCTTGTTTGCTACATTAACGTCCGCATTCTCCATGCTAGAAATTAGTGTAGCCGCGATTACAAAGGGCAATCAGGCAAAGCGTGCTTCTGCGGCCTGGAAGATAGGTCTACTGATTTTTGTGTTGGGAATCCCTTCTGCTTTAGCATATGGGGTGTTAAGTGACCTAACCATCTTTGGCAAAAGCTTCTTTGATGCAGCAGATTTCTTGGTAAGTAATATCTTAATGCCGCTTGGAGCCTTACTTATTTCTATATTTGTAGCTTGGAAGATGAAACGCGATATCTTACTGGCAGAAGTACAGCAGGGTTCAACTGGTAAAGTAGTCTGGTTTAAAGCGTGGTATTTCTTACTTAAATATATAGTGCCGATTGCTATTATTGTGGTATTTATTAGTTTATTACTCGGACAATAGATTGCATTAATGACAATTGATGATAAATGTAAAAAGCTCTCCAGCATAGCGTGATGCTAGCTGGGGAGCTTCTTTTTTATCTGTTCAATTCATGCTGGCAAAGTGTTTATTTACCGAGATAAGCATTTAACATCCAAATGTGTTTTTGAAGCTCAGTAATAGTACCAAGCAACATATCGCTAGTGCTTTCATCGCCAGCTTCTTGAGCGATGTCCATTCCTTTTTCACATTCAGTAATCAGGGATTGGAAGTCATTGATGATTGCTTGAACCATTTCCTCAGCAGATTCATTACAGGAAGCTTCATGAATGGTTGCAAGTGTTGCGTATTCGGTTAATGTTGCTGCTGGTTTACCGCCAATAGCTAAGACGCGTTCACCCAATTCATCAATTCTAGTTGTTGCTTCGTTAAACAATTCTTCAAATTTTTCATGTAAAGTGAAGAAATGGGGACCTTTAACAAACCAATGATAGTTGTGCAACTTTACAAATAAAACATTCCAGTTTGCTACTTGGCGATTAAGAACGTCAATTACTTTTTGATTGCTTACCATTACTTGTTGTGCCATAGAAGAACAACTCCTTTTTGTAATTTGTATTACTTTATATTAATTATAAATTAATAATAATACTAATAAACCTCAAAGTCCAGTCTTTTTTGTGAAAAGTATGTGAAGGTCACTTATATAAGGCTTCCTGTGTTTCTAAAGACAGCATGCTTACAAACATGTAAGCTTTTTGTAATCTCATTCGATGGTGAGCCTTTCTTCTTTTTACTACAATCAAGACAAGAAATAAGAAACGAACCTAACCACTGAGGAGATGACAGACATGAGAATGATGAAGAAATCAATAGAAATCGCAATGGCGGTAATAGAAGTTTTGTTTAATGGAAAGCAAATTGTTTTAGAGCTTAATAAATAAGAGAGTTTGTAACACAGAATATATTCATGTAAATGAAGTTCACAGATGTACATTTGACCAAGACCTTCTCCTCACATAAGATGGTCTTTTTTTATGTTTTCATGCATGAAAGATAGTAAATGACAGAGCACCATAATGAATCATTATATCCTTATCTAGGATCGTTGCATTTGATCAAAAGTTATCATTTTAAAAACAGACATATGGATATCGAATGTTTGGAAAGGTAAGATTCGTATGATATGATTAGCTGGAAATAAAAAAAGCATAGGAGGTTACTAAATGAGGTATGAAGCTATGTTGGCATCGCATGTAGGTGGCTGGGAAGCTGCACTTGTATTATTAATTCTTGCCTATGTATTTTACAGATTAGATAAAAACAAAATTGCGAAAATCCTGCATATGATACTTCGACTTATGTACATCATAATCGTTGTATTTGGAGCTATGCTCTTGTTCAAATTTTATCTGGGCGACATTCGATTCATCATAAAAGGCCTTTTGGGCGTCTGTACCATCGGCTTGATGGAGATGGCACTGGTACGTGCAGATAAACACAAGCCGAACTTTATTTTCTTTGTTGGCTCATTAGTATTGCTAGTCATTGTAGTATTAATTGGATACAGAGTTATCTAGTGATAAGAAAGTCTATCATTGTTGAAAAAGAGATGGACCCTTGTGTAAGAGGGGACATCTTTTTTTTTGCTTTCAATAAGGGTTCTTTTATTAACTTTTTGAACGAAATATACAATTGTTCTTATTTTTGTGACCTAGACATCTTGTTTTTTATCTGAAACTCTTTTATGTTTTAAAATGACAAATTTTCTATTACGTAGGTTTCTAAAAGATTCAAATTATTATTTTTTGGTTCCTTACATAGTAGGTTTGTCCAATAGGCATACTTCAAATAACCAAGTCATCTATGTAAATGGGGTTTTGAAGTAAAGGAGGTTCGTATATGTTCAAAAAGATCTTTGGGGTGTTGCAACAGGTAGGTAAGGCACTTATGCTTCCAGTTGCCATCCTGCCAGCCGCAGGGATTCTCCTAGCATTCGGCAATGCTTTGCAAAACCCGGCCTTGCTGGAGCAACTGCCATTTTTATCAGGACCAGCGATCCAATTAGTCGCAAAAGTTATGGAAGAGGCCGGTTCCATTATTTTTGGAAACCTAGCGCTCTTATTTGCAGTAGGGGTAGCCATTGGATTAGCAGGTGGTGAAGGGGTAGCTGGGCTAGCTGCAATCATTGGCTTCTTAATTATGAATCAGGTTATGGGTGTCTTCCTTGGTGTAACTGCCGAAATGGCGCAGAATGATAAAGCCTACGCAATGGTGCTTGGAATCCCTACCCTGCAAACAGGTGTTTTCGGTGGGATTATTATGGGGGTTATTGCGGCTAATCTGTACCGGAAATTTTATAACATAGAATTACCGCCGTTCTTAGGCTTCTTTGCGGGAAAACGATTTGTACCGATCGTTACAGCGGTCGCTGCTCTAATAACAGGTCTTGTCCTTATCTTTATTTGGCCGCCAATTCAATCAGCTCTTAATGCATTCTCACATGTGATGTTGGATTCTAATCCAACCGTGGCTGCATTTGTTTTTGGTCTTATTGAACGTTCTCTTATTCCGTTTGGTTTGCATCATATCTTCTATTCACCATTCTGGTTTGAGTTTGGGGAGTACGTAAACAAAGCTGGACAACTTGTTCGCGGGGATCAAGCGATCTTCTTTGCTCAAGTGAAGGACAATGTGCAGTTAACAGCAGGAACATTTATGACAGGAAAGTATCCGTTTATGATGTTCGGATTGCCAGCGGCGGCTTTGGCCATTTATCATACGGCTCGTCCTGAAAACAAAAAGATGGTAGCCGGGATTATGGGATCGGCTGCGCTTACAGCCTTTTTGACAGGGATTACAGAGCCGATTGAGTTCTCATTTTTATTCGTAGCACCAGTATTGTTTGCTATTCACGCAGTTTTTGCTGGGCTTTCCTTCATGGTCATGCAAATCCTGAATGTAAAAATTGGAATGACCTTCTCCGGAGGAATTATTGACTACTTGCTATTCGGGGTGTTACCAAACAAAACACAATGGTGGCTAGTGATACCAGTAGGTTTGGTGCTTGCAGTTATCTATTATTTCGGTTTCCGTTTTGCTATTCAAAAGTGGAATCTCAAAACACCTGGTCGCCAAGATGAGGTAGAGACTCAGGCTGGTAATAACCAAACCTCTGGATTGGCCGCAGGTGTATTGGAAGCGTTGGGCGGTAGCGCTAATATTAGTAATCTAGATGCGTGTATTACTCGTTTGCGTGTATCTGTTAACGATAGTAAGCATGTAGATAAGGAACAATTAAAAAGGCTGGGAGCAGCAGGGGTTCTGGAAGTTGGTAACAATATTCAGGCGATCTTTGGACCAAAATCCGATCAATTGAAGGAACAGATCAAAGATGTAATGGCTGGGCGCACACCGGTTGAAAAACCTGCAAGTCAGCCAGCTCCACAAACTGTCTCTGAGCAGTCAAGCGCTTCTACTGTTTTTGTTTCACCACTAGAAGGTAAAATGCTAGAGCTAAAAGATGTACCTGATCAGGTCTTCTCTCAAAAGATGATGGGAGATGGTTTTGCTATTGAACCAACTAATGGAGAGGTTGTATCTCCTGTGGATGGAACAATTGTTACCTTCTTCCCAACTAAGCATGCGATTGGTATCGCTGCAAATGATGGACGTGAGATTCTGATTCACTTTGGAATTGATACGGTGAAGCTAGAGGGTGAGGGCTTTGAAGCTCTAGCTCAAGAAGGAGACAAAGTTAAAGCAGGACAGCCATTACTGCGTGTTCAACTAGCAGAGGTAGCGGAAAAAGTACCTTCTGTGATTACACCAATTATTTTTACCAATTTGCAAGAAGGGGAGCAAGTTATTGTTAAACCGGGCGCTTTGGTAAAACGCGGTGAAGAAAATATTATTACCATCGAGAAATAAGCATCATCATCTATATGAAAAAATCGGCAGAGTGATAAGGACTCTGCCGATTTTTTATTTTGATACATAATTAGTTAAGCGGCTTGGGTAAACGTATGACAAAAACTGTAGCTTCGGTCTCAGTGGAGGTAAGCTTGATTGTACCCCCATGCTTGGTCACGATCCGCTTAGCTATAGATAAGCCAAGACCAGTTCCACCTTCACTAGGACGGGAGGAATCAGCACGGACAAATGGTTCAAAAATATTTTCCTTAATATCTTCTGAAATTCCGATTCCATTGTCCGCAATCTTAATGACCACATAATATTTTTCCTCTGACAACGATATACGCATCGTTGTTCCTACGGGATTGTACTTAATTGCATTCACCAATAAGTTGCTTAATACACGAGTTAATTGAATCCGATCAAAATACAGATAGATTTCTCGCTCGGGTATGTCTAATTGCAGATGAAATTGTTTATCCAGCATTTCGGTATAATGCAAAACAACCATATCCCGGACAAACTCTGTAATCTCTTCTAAACGTAAATGCAGTCGATAATCAGGAGCGTCCAATTTAAGCAGCTCAAACAGATTATTAATAAGGTGATTTACCCGGATTGATTTCTGATAGATATATTCCAGGTAGCGTTGTTTTCGTTCCTCATCCGCCGCCATTCCTTCCTTTAAGGCTTTAGCATAACCCTGAATGCTGGTGATCGGTGTTTTTAAGTCATGGGAGATATCCATTAACATCCGTTGTTTGCCCTTTTCTAGGATTTCATTTTCACGGCGTGTCTCTTCCAGTACATCCGCCATATAGTTAAAGGTATCGCGGATTTGTACAAATTCATGCTCAGCCTTTAGATTAATACGGGCACTATAGTCACCATCTGTCATCTTTTTCAGCGCGTCTAAAATAATAATCAGCGGAGCTTTAATGCGGCGAGCTGTCCAGTAAATATACAACACTATAAAAATCAGCATGATGAAACCAAACATGCCTAAATAAGTCATAAAGCTTTTCGCAAATGGATCGAAAATATCGATCTGTTTAAGGTCCTTAGACACAAGGATATTGTTCCTGGGTATCTTTAATAATAAATACGGTGTTTTTGGATCAAGAGTATTCTGGTACATCGAGTAGTAATAGGGCTGTTGCTCATGGTTTTGCAAAAGCTCGAATAACTGATTCTCGGAATAGGACTTATGATCATCCAGCTTGTTGCCGTATACCCGAACGAGTTGTTTATTGGCATTGAGGTGTTCCAACCAGCCTCCAATGCTTTTTAAATGCGGCAGTAGCTCCTTACGTTGATCCTCCTGCTTGTAATTGGCAGCATCAATTTTTACATCAACAATATCCATATTTTCGATATGATTGAAGGTAGCGTTGAGAAGATAGATGGCAAGCCCGATTAGAACAACCAATAGAAAAAAATTAAAAACAAAGTAATCAAGGATGAGAGAAGTATAGAGACTACGCGATTTTTTAGGCTTCAACCATTTTTTCAAATTTATACCCCAATCCTCGAATGGTTTTTATATAAGTTGGTTGTTTTGGATCATCCTCGATTTTCTCACGTAATTTGCTAATGTGCACCATGATGGTATTATCATCATTGGCATAGAAGTCGCCCCAGACAGCTTCATAAATTTTCTTTTTGGTAAAAACCTGACCGGCATTAACCATCAAGAGTTCTAGTATTTTGTATTCGATAGAAGTCAGTGAAATAGCTTCCTCATGTCGATAGACGAGACAGCTCGCTTTATCTAGGGTCATTTTCCCAATTTTAATAAGCTGCTCTTCTGGGTTTACAGGGACTTCCACAGTAGGGGTAAATTCATGAACACGGCGAAGAAGAGCCTGAATTCGTGCAATCACCTCCAAAGGATTAAACGGTTTTGTGATATAGTCATCTGCCCCAAGCCCTAAACCTAAGATCACATCATGATCCTGCGTGCGTGCTGATAAAAACATGACGGGAATATTATAGGCTTGCCTGATCTCCTTAATAAGCTGAAAACCGTCTTTTCCAGGCATCATAATATCAAGGATGATCAAATCCACTTTCTTTTGAGCCAAAACGGGTAAAACGCTATCTCCATTATGAACTTCTATGACATGAAAATCTTCCTTCTCCAGGTAGAGCGTTAAAAGTTCAACAATCTCCCTCTCATCATCGGCGATTAATATGGTATATGACACGATTTCTCCTCCGTTCTTTTCCTAAGCAGTTACATTTAGAGTAACACGGACAAAAGACTTAGATGTTACATTTTAATCAAAAAATCAAACATGTTATAATAACTAATTCTACTATTTACATATAATGGGGAAATGATTATTCTTCTTGGTGAAGAAGGCTATTGGTTCCCTCTATAATATAAACAAGTAAACATCATTTTGATTTACGAGGTTTAGGCAGATGGATATGAGATAATAAAATCTATCTGCAAAAAAGGGAGGTCATATTTTGTTTGAATCATTAAAAGTTAGTTTGTTAAAGCCAAATAACCTTGGCCAGCTTGTAAACAAGAAAGCTGGGGCCGTATTTGGATTTCTCCTGTTTCTTGCCTTACTGATTAGCGTGTTTGGTTTTTCTCGTTTTTATCATACATCAAACATGTTTTTAAAAGAGGCGCAGGCTGTACTAAACAGCACACCGGATTTTACCTTTAAAGATGATGTGTTGAACATGCAGACTGATCACCCGATTTATTCCCCTAACAAAATGTTTATCTTCGACCCTAACAACCAAGTTAAAGCAGAGAATTATCCCAAAGGTTCGTATGTAGTGATTTTTGGGAAGGTAAAGGCAACATTTATTGAAAATGGTATTGTTGTACGAGAATCAAATTATCTGAATTCTGGTTTGCGTGACATAAGCAAGCAAGAATTTACGGAACTGGTTGACTGGCTTATAACCAAGGAAACGGTAATCTGGATCACTATATTTGCGGGTATCTTTATTTACATGATTTTTAGCACAATGTTTACCGCATTTATTCTTGGTATTTTGGCCTACATTATAAGCAACCTACAGAAAAAGGAATTAACATTTGGTCAAGCGTTTAAATTAGCGATCTTCAGTTTGACAGTGCCTTTCCTGATTAAAGGGATTCTAGTGGTGGCTGCATGGCCTGTTCCTATTGGCCCGATTACCTGGGGGTTAGGTGCTGTTTACGTTGTCATGGCTGTTCGAAACATAAAAACAAACTGATTTAGGTCGGCATACCTTGTATAATGGCTAATATTAGAAAGCCAAGGAGGAAAAACACCATGTCGCAGGTACAAGTCAGAATTCTTTCTGTAAATGTAGGACAACCTCAGGTTCTTTCTTATAAAGGACAAGAGGTAGTAACAAGCATATGTAAACAACCAGTAACAGGGCCTCTCTATCTTTCAAAAACCCAATTACAGGGGGATGCTCAAGCCGATTTGAAGTATCATGGCGGGGCAGATAAAGCAGTATGCGTTTATGCATCCGAGCACTATCCCTATTGGGAAAAGACACTGGGCAGGGCATTGCCGGCCTCTGCCTTTGGAGAAAACTTAACCATAGAAGGATTGCTAGAGGATGAGGTTTGTATTGGAGATGTTTACCGGATTGGCGGTGCTGTGGTACAAGTCACTCAGCCAAGACAGCCATGTTATAAATTGGCAAAGCGCTATGATGTAATTGATCTGGCGGTACAAGTACAAAATACAGGCTATACGGGTTTTTATCTGCGGGTTTTACAAGAGGGAGAAATTTCACAAGAAGACACGATGACATTGGTTGAAAAAGATCCTCATGGCATTTCGATTGCCTTTGCTAATCAGATCATGCACCACGATAAAAAGAATAAACAAGCGATAAAGCAAATTTTGAAGGTTGAAGCATTATCTGCTAGTTGGCGTCAAAGCTTTATGAAACGATTAGGAGACGAGGAAATAGATACATCTTTGCGTCTACAAGGCTCCTAATGAATCCAAAGTAAAAAATCCAGGGTGAGTGTACCCTGGATTTTTTTGTTATACATAAATAAACAAGCTTGATTATTTTGGTTACAAACACTTCTAGACGTTGCTGCGTGCCTATGATCAGGCAAGGTTATACTTCTCAATCTACATTGCCTACTTATTGCAACACCAGCAAGCGATAATTACCAATAGAATAAATAGAACCAAGATGATTTCGAAGTTGTTGTTGGATCCGCTGAAAATACTCATGGTCTAATCCCTCCCAATCAGATGTACTTTATCCTATGTATCCATAAATAAAGTGCTTGGGTAGGGGCCTCACTGCTGAAAAAATGGACTATTTTTGATAATGGCGTTCTTCATTGTTGTTTATCCAAATGATAAATAGGATGAAATAAAAGGGAACGCCAGATGTGTTATAGACAAAGAAGATATTCATGACATCTTGGGATGATGCGCTTCCGCTGGAATAGGCCACAAAACCAATAGTAAGGACGGCCAACGTATTTATGATAAGAGCCAATAGTAGAAATAGTCCGGCGATTTTCTTTCTGTTCATTACTACACTCCCCTCTTTCTACGCAAAAGTAGTGATAAAGAATTAATTCCCATTTAGTATAGCCCATTTATGTTAGGGAAACAACAAACAGAAACCCCTTTTTGTGAATAGGATGCAGGAGTGGGCTATTTACATTTTAAATGAGGTGTTTATAATAATTATTACAAAGTTTCCTTAGTGCAAAAACGGTTATTACGGTTATTAAGGTAAAAGGGAAGACAGCATAACAAGCACATGTAAATAAAAGGGGTAAGCTGGGAAGGGAGTGATCTCAAATGTCTGATCAGCATCGAGAAGCGGTAGCATCAGAGCAGGGAAAAGGATGGAGAAGAGGGATTACCCAGCCTTCCTTACAAGAAGTGCACAGTTCAATGCGTGTACCCAAAAATGCGTCCAAATTTCGTAAATTTTTAGCTTTTGCGGGACCGGGTTATCTGGTTGCTGTAGGATATATGGATCCTGGAAACTGGGCAACTGATTTGGCGGGAGGTTCCCAGTTCGGTTATACACTTTTGTCCGTGATTCTTCTTTCGAATATAATGGCAATGTTTTTACAAGCCCTCGCAGGAAAGCTGGGAATCGTAACAGGTCGAGACTTAGCTCAGGCTTGCCGGGATCACTATTCCAAGCCAGTAGCAATGGTTTTATGGGTTCTGTGCGAGATTGCCATTGCGGCGTGCGATTTAGCAGAAGTGATTGGATCAGCAATTGCATTGAATTTGCTATTCGGCATTCCGTTATTATATGGGGTGTTGATTACTGCTATTGATGTGTTGTTAGTATTGTTTTTACAAAATAAAGGATTCCGTTATATAGAGGCTATTGTTATTGCGTTAATCGGCACCATTGGGGTGTGCTTCGGAGTTGAGATCCTATTGGCTCAGCCTCAAATCAGCGAGATCATGCAAGGATTTATCCCGCGTACTGAAGTCGTAACAAATCCTGCGATGCTCTATATCGCGATTGGGATCATTGGTGCAACTGTCATGCCGCATAATCTGTATCTGCACTCCTCTGTTGTCCAAACTCGTGACTTTGAACGGACGCAGACTGGCAAGCGGGAAGCGATTAAATATGCTCGGTTGGACTCAACGATTGCTTTATTCTTCGCCTTGTTTATCAATGCATCTATCTTGATTTTGTCAGCTTCCACGTTTCATCAGGCTGGCATGACAGATATAGCTGAGATTGGAGACGCTTATTATCTGCTGACTCCTGTGCTAGGAACAACAGCAGCGAGTATCCTGTTTGGGGTAGCTTTGCTAGCATCTGGTCAGAATTCCACTTTAACGGGTACATTGGCTGGTCAGATTGTCATGGAAGGTTTTATTAATTTTCGGATAACACCGTGGCTTCGACGTTTAATTACTCGCCTGATTGCGATTGTTCCGACGGTGATTGTCACAGCATTATACGGAGAAAAAGGAACCACAGAATTACTCATACTAAGTCAAGTCATTTTATCTATCCAGCTCCCCTTTGCGATTATTCCACTAGTGCAGTTTACCAGTAGCAAAGCTAAAATGGGTGAGTTTGTTAATAAGAAGTGGGTTACTGCTATTGCATGGCTGATAAGTGGTGTTATTATTGCGTTAAATATATTTTTGATCTATCAAACTGTTACGCAGTTGTAGATATTTTGTCTACAAAAAGGGATTGGACAGATAAATCACGAAAATAATAAGGTACAAAAAAACCTACCAATACGTACAGCATCTAAGAAAATGGGTAGGCCAAATTGAGAGAAAAGTCGAGGTGAAGAAGCGTGGGAAAACTTGAAGAGATTTTAGAGTACAATAAAAAGTTCGTAGAAAATCAGAGATATACGGAGTTCACAACAACCAAGTTTCCTGATAAACGGTTGGTTGTCATTTCATGTATGGACACAAGACTGGTCGAACTTCTTCCTCACGCAATGAACGTCAAAAATGGAGATGTCAAGATTATTAAGACAGCAGGAGCTATTGTCTCTCATCCGTTTGGGGCGGTTATGAGAAGTATCTTAGTGGCTATCTATGAGTTACAAGCAGAAGAAGTCATAGTGGTAGGTCATTACGATTGCGGAATGAGTGCGATTAATCCTACGCATTTTTTAGAAAAGGTGCGAGAACGAGGGGTTTCGGCAGATTCGTTACATCTCTTGAAAAGCGCTGGAATAAATTTGGAAAAGTGGTTGCGAGGTTTTGATAACGTGACCGATGCTGTCAAAGAGAGTGTCGATATGATCCTTAATCATCCGTTACTGCCTCCATCGGTGCCAATCCATGGTTTAATCATTGACCCAAGTACAGGTAAGCTAGATGTAGTGATAAATGGATATGAAAAAAAATAAAATGTACAAAAGAGTCATTACGCATATTTTACGTAATGACTCTTTTGTTTATGTTAATAGATTTAATAATATTTAATTTTGTTTTATTTGATAAAACGTAAAAATAAAATTAGTATAAAATCTATTCATATCTTTCGCTATAAACATAAAAGGGGGATGTACAACTATGAAGAAAAATATATTTGTGTTGATGAGTTCCGTTCTTGTATTAGGTGCCGCTCTTGCAGGCTGTGGTGCAGGTAACGGTAATGGAGCTGCTCCGGCTGGTAACGAATCTAAAAAGTCTGAAGATTCAAAAGCAAGCGGCAATCAAACCCTTCATTTAAACCTTGCATCTGAGCCTCCTACGCTTGATCCTGGTCTTACAGAAGATGCTACTTCCGGGGCGATTGTTCGTTCTACCTTTGATGGTCTAACTCGTTTGGGTGAAGACGGCAAGCCTCACAATTCTGTTGCATCCGATGTTAAAATTTCAGATGATTTAAAAACATATACATTCACATTGCGTGATTCAAAGTGGTCTAACGGTGACCCTGTTACTGCTAAAGACTACGAATATGCTTGGAAACGCGTTCTTACTCCAAAAACAGCAGCTAGCTATGCTTACCAGCTTTATTACATTAAGGGTGCAGAAGCATTCCATAAGGGTAAAGGAAAAATTGAAGATGTAGGTATCAAAGCTATTAATGATAACACATTAGAAGTTACGTTAGAAAATCCTACTCCATTCTTCTTGGAGCTAACAGCCTTCTACACATACTATCCAATTAATCAAAAAGTAGATACCGAAAATCCTGACTGGGCGAAAAACGCAAAAACCCACGTGGGTAACGGTCCGTTCAAGCTAGATACTTGGGAGCATAAGAGTAAGATTGTGTTGACCAAGAACGAGAACTACTGGGATAAAGATTCAGTAAAAATGGAAAAAATTGAATTCTCCATGATTGATGATGGCAATACAGAGCTTTCCATGTTTGAAAACGGCGATTTGGATTGGGCAGGTAAACCAGTTGGAGACTTGCCGACAGACGTTGTGCCTATCAAAAAAGCAGAGGGTGCCTTGAAGGTGAAACCTACTGCATCCATTTATTGGTACAAGTTCAATACAGAAAAAGCACCGTTTACTAATGCAAAAATTCGTAAAGCCTTTGCTTATGCGGTAGACCGTAAAGCGATTGTAGAAAACATTACGCAAGCTGGAGAGCAACCAGCACTTGGTATCCTGCCTCCAACTATGGCAATTAAACCAGAAGGCTACTTTAAAGATAACGATGCAGCAACAGCTAAAAAATTGTTAGACGAAGGCATGAAAGAGCTAGGCATCACCAAGCTGCCTCCAATTTCACTATCCTTTAATACGTTGGAAGGTAACAAGAAAATTGCAGAAGCCATCCAAGACCAATGGAAAAAGAATTTGGGCGTAGATGTAAAACTGGAAAATACTGAGTGGAAAGTATACATTGATAAGCTGCACCAAGGTAACTATCAAATCGGGCGTATGGCTTGGTCTGCTGACTTCAATGATCCAATTAACTTCCTAGAGCTGTACCGTGATAAAAAGGGCGGTAACAATGATACAAACTGGGAAAATCCAAGATACAAGGAGCTATTAATCAAGTCTGCTTCTGAACCAAATCAAGAGAAACGTACACAGTTGTTTGCTGAAGCAGAGCAAATCATCATGGATGAAATGCCTGTAATTCCAATCTACTACCGTACACAAAACTGGATTCAAAATGACAAAGTAAAAGGCGTATTGCTTGATGCACTTGGTTTCGTCGATTACAAATGGTCTTACATTGCTGAATAAGATATCGAAAAATAAAAAAGGAAGCCTGTTGAGTCGTTCAACAGGCTTCTTGTATTTGATTGTGTATCGTTCTTTTCATTAAAATGAAAGTAATATAGGCATGCGCTACAAACGGCAAATATCTGGTGGACAATCATCACAGCATATTTTTTCCCGTAAATAGTGAATGTCTTTTACTAGAATGTAGCCATTTGGCAGAGGTTCAATTACATCTAGTTTTTTTAAATCACCTAATAACCGATTAACGCTTTCCCGTGTAAGTCCAATAAATTGAGCTAAGTCTTTATTGGTTAGTGATAGATCGATCAGGATACCGTGTGGAAGCTTGCGGCCGTATGTGTTACACATGCGAATGAGAGTTGAATAGAGCGCACCTGTTTTTCCGTTTAATAAAAGATCGCGGAACTTAGATTGCATACGGCGGTTCTCTAGACTCATCCAACGCAGGAACTCTACACAATAGGCACCGTTTGCAGTGAGAAGCTCTTCTAGGGACGCACGAGAGATGACTCGTAATTCGCCGGGCTGCAGGACCACGGCAGTAGCACTATAACACAGGGATGAATTAAACAGCCCGAACAGACCAAATAACTCACCCGGATTATATACTTGAAGGGTTAATTCTTTTCCGTCTGTGCTAGTCTTAGATAGCCGGACCTTACCGCTTTCTACCAAATAAACATAATCAGCAGGGTCTCCGTCAAAAAATAACGGCTTACCCGGAATACTTTCTACGAGGGTCGACATACGTTTCATATCTTCCCAAAATGCTCGAGATATTTGATCCACGAAGGTTTTCGTTTCTACAGGCATGAAGATTTTCCCTCACTTCATACTTTTCTCTCTTGTAAGTGATACTTGTTACAAGGTACGGTCTTAGTATATCAATTACTGTTGCATATGAATATAGCATCATAACTATTTTGCCATTTGTCCATAAATGTATGAAAGAAGTATGAAAAATAAGCGGGGTGATGAAAAATGGTGGATTCATTATGTATTGTAATTTTAGCAGGGGGACAAAGCAGCCGTATGGGTAAGCCCAAAGAACTACTGGAATGGCAGGGGAAACCACTCATTTTACATATGCTAGAGCAGATGTTGCCGCTGGGTCGCCCCTGTGTGATTGTGACGAATGATCGAAAACGATTGCCTCCCATCAATGAGCTTGGAACAAAAGTGTTTATCACAGGTGATATCGTAGCTTCACATGGGCCGATCAGCGGTATTTATTCGGGTATGTCTGTAAGGCAGGAAGAGTGGTATTTGGTTGTATCCTGTGACCTGCCATTTTTGCGTACGGAGCATGTACAACGTTTATTCGAAAATTTAAACGATCGTTTAGATAAAGATGTAAATGCTGTAGTAGCGAAAGCGGGCGGGCGATTACAGCCGTTATTTGGGCTTTATCATCAACAAACCAAAGAAATTTGGAAGGCAGCTCTGGATCGGGAAGATTTCCGGGTAATGCATGCGTTAGAAGAGATGATGGTAAAGGAAGCAACGGATGAATGCTGGGATGATCTGACTACCTTTAATATGAATACCCCTGCTGATTATGAAGAAGCAAAAAAAGTATGGGACAGCAAAAATTTGTTAGGAGAAAACAAATGAACAATGAAGTAAATCAAATGGAATCTACAGATATTGTTATTCAATTTGTGGGGTATTCCAACTCAGGCAAAACGACATTGGTATGCAAGTTAATTGAGCGTTTTACACAGATGGGAGTACGACTGGGTGTAATTAAGCATGATGGACATGACTTTGAATTAGATGATCAGGGAAAAGATACATGGAACTTCCGGCAGGCAGGAGCGCCTATGGTAGCTATTCAATCGGCTACACAAACCGCTTGGATGGAAAATCAAGCAGTTCCGCTCCCCAAGCTTATCTCGAGGATGAGCGAACAGGGGGCCGAG
Source organism: Brevibacillus laterosporus (assembly GCF_030489605.1). GTDB lineage: Bacteria > Bacillota > Bacilli > Brevibacillales > Brevibacillaceae > Brevibacillus_B > Brevibacillus_B laterosporus_E. The sequence continues at coordinate 10,009 of NZ_JAUKFY010000014.1, read as the reverse complement.
CTGATCATAGTGGAAGGCTTTAAACGGGAGTCCTATCCGAAAATCGTGGTAATCCGGCGAGAGAAAGATAAGGAGTTGCTGGACAAGGTGCAAAACATCTTGGCAGTAGTAAGCTGGCTGCCATTACCGAAGATGTCTATTCCTGTTTTTTTCATTGATCAAGTGGAGGAGATTTTTCAATTTGTTGATAGGCATCGGCTTGTACAAAATACGAAAACAAAAGAAAATAAATAAAATAATGAGATTGGCTGAGGAAATGTGAGATTGTTTCCTCAGAAATGCGTAATTTTACATGAAATTGACAGTTTTTGTAGCTAGATCACTGTTAACAGAAGATAAGCGAGGACGTATAATAAGACTCGTAAGCACCCAATAGCATAACGGCCAAATCCCGAGGCATTCGGGAACGGAGGACCCACTTTTTATTGGGGTTAATTCTACTAGATGTAGAAGGGATGAGTAACTCTTTCGCCATCCTACCCGTCAGCTAACTTCGTCGGCTAAAGCGAAGGAGGTCAATGAGACCACCTGTATTTATTGAGGGTTTTTTTCTTTTTCCCTCAGAGCTAAAAGCGTAGGTCTTTTTGTTTTGCTTACATTTAATTCAAACATCATACGTACAACTGTACGAAAGAGGATTAGGGAGACAGAACGCAAAGAGAGCGATGGCTAGCTGGGCGTTAGGTAGACCAATGAGTGCTTCTTTTTTGACGGTTGAACATTATAACAAATGAGTAGGCAGGCTCTGGTGAGGCAATAGGTAAGCTTCGCTGGGATAGGCTGTGACTTACGGTTTGTATCATGTTCTTTTTGCCGTCTGGATAGGAGTAAGCATTGGTCTATTTTTTGTTCCAAGGTGGACTTCAAATAAAAGGGAGAACACAGGGGAACCAAAGATTGTCGAACGTTGATCAGACAGTTGGCAGAGGAGGAAAAAGGATGGATATTGTTGCAATTTTACTGGTGGCAGGTGCATTCGGTCTGTTTTTTGGGACGATGGCATTCTGTGACAAAGTGGTAACAGAAGAAGGGAGAGAAAAGCGGTGACTATACTCATGATCATCGTTACAGGGGTTATTCTCTACCTCATTGATGCATTAATTCGTCCTGAAAAGTATTAATAGCACCAGCTGTAAACTGCAGAAACGTTAGGAGGAACTGTTGTGGATTTGTTGCAAATTGCCGCAGTATTAGGAATCTTGCTGGTCCTAGCCATTTTATTTGGTCGTTACTTGGCGCAAGCTTTTTCCTGGGAGGCAACCAAAGTAGACCGAATATTCAGTGGATTAGAACGGATTATATATAGAGCTTCAGGTATTCAAGTGAGAGCAATGACATGGAAACAGTACGCAGGAGCAGTATTGCTTAGCAATCTTGTCATGTTTGCGATTGGGTATCTCATTGTTAGATTTCAGGGGTTTTTGCCGGGGAATCCTAGTCGGATTGATGGCTTGGAGCCGTTGCTTGCCTTTAATACAGTAGCCAGCTTTTTAACAAATACGAACTTGCAGCATTATAGTGGAGAGTCAGGCTTGTCCTATCTGTCCCAAATGACGGTTATTATCTATTTGATGTTTACAACGCCTGCCACTGGTATTGCGGTTGTGATGGCCTTTATGAGAGGAATTACAGGACAAAAGCAGATTGGCAACTTCTACGTAGACCTGATTCGGGCACATACTCGCGTGTTATTGCCTTTGGCCGTGGTTGTTACCTTATTATTGGTAGCTCAAGGGGTGCCTCAAACGATGAGTCCAACAGTGACGGCTGCTACTCTACAGGGGGCAGAACAACAAATCGCTCGTGGCCCTGTGGCTTCCATGGAATCTATTAAGCACCTTGGTACAAACGGAGGAGGATTCTTTGGAGTTAACTCTTCACATCCCTTTGAGAACCCTACACCTTTAACCAATGTAATTGAAATCTTATGTATGTTTCTCATTCCAGCTTCCTTACCGTTTACTTTTAGTGCTATGACATGCAATAAAAAACAAGGGCTTATGATATTTATTGCTATGTTCCTGATGTTTTTAACTTTCTTGACGATTGTGTATGTTGCGGAATCGAATGGAAATCCAGCGTTGGCTCAAGCGGGGCTGTCTCAGGAGAGTGGCAGCATGGAGGGGAAAGAAGTTCGCTTCGGCATTGCACAGTCGGCTCTATTTACTGCGGTAACCACAGCGGCTACTACAGGAACGGTTAATAACATGCATGATACCTTAACACCACTTGGCGGGATGGTTCCTTTAGCTCAGATGATGTTAAATTGCGTGTTTGGCGGAGATGGTGTCGGTACAATGAACATTTTGATGTATGCCATTATGGCAGTATTTTTAGCAGGGTTGATGGTAGGGCGTACACCAGAATATTTGGGACGCAAAATTGAAAGTAAAGAGATGAAATTAATCGCAATCGCTATTTTGATTCATCCGTTAATCATCCTAGCTCCATCTGCGGTTGCTTTGGCTAGCGAACTAGGAACAAGCTCCATTTCAAATGCTGGCTTCCATGGAATTTCCCAAGTGGTATATGAATTTACTTCTTCAGCAGCTAATAACGGTTCGGGATTTGAGGGGCTATCTGATAACACGCCATTCTGGAATATCTCAACGGGTCTCGTCATGTTATTTGGACGCTATTTCTCTATTATTTTAATGCTAGCGGTGGCAGGCTCCCTTATGATGAAGAAACCTGTGCCGGAAACCATTGGCACCTTCCGCACGGATAATACAGTATTCATGAGCATCCTGCTTGCTACGGTGCTGATTGTAGGTGCGTTAACATTCTTCCCTGTGATTGCCCTTGGCCCTGTTGCTGAGTGGCTGTCGATACGCTAATGAAAAAAGGAGTCCTTCACTATGAGCAATCAACGAAAATCCTTGGTTACCAAGGAGATAGTTTGGCAGGCAATGATTGATGCCTTTACGAAATTTAACCCGCGGTTGATGGTTAAAAATCCAGTTATGTTTGTGGTGGAAATAGGTTTTGTGGTTACCCTCGTTTTAAGCGTTATGCCAAATGCCTTTGGTGGCGAGTCCGATGTTTTTTACAACAGGATCGTGAGCGTGATTCTATTTGTGACTATCCTGTTTGCGAATTTTGCTGAAGCTTTGGCGGAAGGACGCGGTAAGGCACAGGCTGATAGCTTGAAAAAAAGTAAGCAGGATATGAAAGCAAATCTATTACAAAAAAATGGAGTCATAAAAGTGGTTAATTCCACAGAGCTACGCAAGGGCGATATTGTTGTCGTTACTACCAATGAGCTAATACCAAGCGATGGTGAGATTATTCAGGGAGTAGCATCAGTCGATGAGTCGGCTATTACGGGCGAATCGGCCCCAGTCATAAAGGAGGCCGGTGGAGATTTTAGTTCGGTTACTGGCGGTACTCGCGTGGTTAGTGATCAAATTACGGTAAGTGTAACCGCAGATCCAGGAGAATCCTTCTTAGATCGAATGATCAGTATGGTCGAAGGAGCAAAACGGCAAAAAACTCCTAATGAACTAGCCTTAAATACTCTTTTGGTGAGCTTAACCTTAATTTTTTTGATCGTATGTACGACACTGTTACCAATTGCTTCTTATGTAAATGTAGCGATTCCAGTTGCGACCTTGGTGGCTTTGTTGGTTTGCCTTATACCAACAACCATTGGTGGGTTATTATCTGCAATTGGGATTGCAGGGATGGATCGGGTCACCCAATATAATGTGATTGCGATGTCAGGAAAAGCGGTCGAAGCGGCAGGAGATATTAATACCATTATTTTGGATAAGACCGGAACAATTACATATGGCAACCGGATGGCCTCTGAATTTTTGGCAGTAGGCGGTTCAAAGCAAGAAGAGCTATATCGGGCAGCCCTGCACAGCTCCTTGCATGATGAAACACCAGAGGGACGATCAATTGCAGAATTAGCTAAAAAAATGGGAGTTCCTGAATCGGAGTGGCGCATTTCAGGTACAGAGGGTGTGGAATTTAAAGCGGAAACCCGGATGAGCGGGACTAATTTTTCAGATGGACGTGTGGTAAGAAAAGGGGCCGTTGATGCCATTAAAGCTTATGTTCTAGAGGAAGGCGGTCAAGTTCCCAGTGATTTGGATACGACAGCGAATCAGATTGCTAGGGAAGGGGGCACTCCATTAGCAGTGGCAGATGGTACCCAAGTATTGGGCGTCATTTATTTAAAGGATACGGTAAAAGCGGGTATGCGCGAGCGCTTCGAGGAGCTGCGGCGTATGGGAATCAGGACTGTGATGTGTACAGGTGACAATCCGTTAACAGCAGCTACCATTGCACGCGAAGCTGGTGTGGATGATTTCATTGCAGAAGCCAAACCAGAGGACAAAATCGCGGTTATTCGCAAGGAACAAGCGGAAGGAAAGCTGGTAGCGATGTCGGGTGATGGTACGAATGATGCACCTGCATTAGCTCAAGCTGATGTGGGATTAGCGATGAATAGCGGAACGGTTGCAGCGAAAGAAGCTGCGAACATGGTTGATTTGGATTCTGATCCGACCAAAATTATCGAGGTAGTGGCAATAGGGAAACAGCTTCTTATGACTCGTGGAGCTCTTACTACTTTTAGTATTGCAAACGATATTGCCAAGTATTTTGCCATTATTCCGGCGATGCTGATGGCGGCAATTCCTCAGATGCAAGCGTTGAACATCATGCAACTGGCTACACCCCAAAGCGCCATTTTGTCAGCATTGCTGTTTAACGCGATTATTATTCCTTTGTTAATACCGTTAGCAATGAAGGGTGTTACATATAAACCTATGAGTGCAACCAAGCTCTTATCCCGCAATCTGTTTATTTACGGATTAGGCGGAATCATTGCTCCTTTTATCGGTATTAAGCTATTGGATATGCTCTTGGTGGTAGTTGGTCTGCAATAGAAAAATTAATAAATGAAAAGAGGAGTAATTATGTTAAAAAATATAAGAGTCAGTCTCGTGCTGTTATTGATCTGCGGCGTTATTTATCCCTTGCTCATGACAGGTCTGGCTCAGGCATTAATGCCGGCACAGGCAAATGGAAGCTTGATTACGGATGCGACTGGGAAGGTCGTAGGGTCAAAGCTAATTGGTCAATCATTCACTGACCCGAAATACTTTTCTGGACGTGTTTCTTCTATAGAATATAACGCCGCTGGCTCTGGTTCGAATAACTATGCTCCTTCCAATCCAGCATTAGTAGAACGAATTAAAAAAGACGCAGCAGCTTTCTTGACTGCGAATCCGACTATTGGGCAGGCCGAGATACCGGCAGATTTAGTAACGAACTCAGCTTCAGGACTTGATCCGCATATTACACCAGAGGCGGCTCGTGTTCAGGTGCCGCGCATTGCAGCCTTGCGCAACTTGACTGCGGATCAGCTTAACCAGCTCATTCGTAACCACACAGAGGATCGCTCATTGGGCCTGTTTGGTGAAAAACGAGTAAATGTCTTGGAGTTAAACATGGCGCTGGATCAGGTGAAGTAGTATGGATGATTTTCGCCGAAAAACGCCAGAGGAAATCTTGCGCTCTATTTCGGAAATTCATAAAGGCCGTTTGCAAATTATTCTGGGGGCGGTTAGTGGTTCGGGCAAAACCTACCACATGCTGTTAGAAGGGCAACGCCTCCGGAAAAAAGGCTTGGATGTGATTATTGGTGTGATCCATTCACGTGCCATTAATCAAGGGAAAAATTACGAGAAGCTGGAAGGACTCGACGTAGTACCTGCGATTGCTTGGGAAGAAAAGGGCATTTTGAAGGAGGACCTCGATGTTGAAGGAATCGTTAGACGTGACCCAGAGATCGTCTTGGTGGATGAGTTAGCACATCGGAATCGACCCGAAGCGATACGTCGTACTCGGATCGAGGACGTTCGTTACCTGTTAGAACACAATATAAGTGTGATTACTACGCTTAATATCTACGAGCTCGAGGGACTGAAAGGCATAGCCCAGCGATTAACAGGGGTACCTGTTCATGTAGCCGATTGTGTAGCGGATGAGACGTTAGCCGAAGCGGATGAGGTAAAGCTTTTGGATGTTACACCGGAAGTCATTCTTAAGAGATTGCAGGAGGGAAGGATTTTACCTCACTCATCTGATCAAGGAGAAACGTTGTCTAAGCTTAAGTCAAAGCATCAGCGTTTGTATCGGCATGATAATTTGGCTGTGCTAAGAGAATTGGCATTGCGTTTCGTGGCTGGGGAAGTAAATGATGATTTAGACAAGTATCGTGAACAACAGGGGATGCTTGGCCCGTCTGGAGCGAGTGAGCGTATTCTGGTTACTGTGCAGTATCACTGGAATGGTTCGATTTTGATTCGTCGAGGACAACAGGTAGCTAAACGCTTAGGGGCTGAGCTTCTTATCGCATGCTTTCGTAATAGCAAACGGATGATGTCCAAGGAAGAGGCGACCTTTAAACGCTCAATGGTTACGTTGGCGCAAAAAGTGGGAGCAAGCTTTAAAGAGGTCCCTTTATCCAAGGATAGTGATGTTGCTAAAGAGATTGTACAGTACGCTTTGCAACATAACATTACCCGGATTGTCATGGGGCACTCCAAGCGAAGCAGATGGGAAGAAATTTTACATGGGTCCATCATTAACAAGATCTTACGCAAAAGCAAAAATACAGATGTCCTCATCGTGGCAGATCGTTCGGCAACCGGTGGGGGACGGATTCTCCCTGCTAAACGCCGCCGTGGATTTGTTCCTCATCCATTTCGTCGTCTTTCGACAGAGGAGATGGAAAAGGAGATTAAGCGAATAAAACGTGGCAAGTTAAAAATTTTTGTCGGGGCGGCGCCGGGTGTAGGAAAAACATACACCATGCTTCGCGAGGCGAATGAGCTGTTACAAAACGGGATAGATATTGTAATTGGGTTATTGGAAACACATGGGCGCAAAGAAACCCATGAGCAAATAGGGAAACTAGCGACTATTCCGAGGAAGGTGACACCCTATAAGAATGTATATTTGGAAGAAATGGATACTGAGGCTATTATTAGGCGCAATCCGGAAGTGGTTCTAGTGGATGAATTAGCTCATACCAATGTTCCGACTAGCCGGTTCTCAAAAAGATACGAAGATGTCGAGCACATTCTGCAAGCTGGCATTTCCGTGATTTCAACCATGAATATTCAGCATGTAGAAAGTTTAACTGATAGTGTTGAACAGATCACAGGGATTCGAATACGGGAAACAGTTCCTGACCATATCTTACACGATGCAGACGAGATTGAGCTGGTGGATATTTCTCCAAAAGCTTTACAAGAGAGAATGAAAGAGGGCAATATCTATAATTTAGATAAGGTAGAGCAGTCGCTAAATCGCTTTTTTCAGCTTGGAAATCTGATTGCCTTACGTGAATTAGCTTTGCGTGAAGTGGCGGATGATGTGGATGAGCGTTTAGAGTCTTGGGAACGTAAAGGGGCGTTACGCGGGCCGTGGAGAAAACAAGAGACTATTTTTGTCTGTGTAAATTTACGTGAAGACAGTGGGCGATTAATACGACGCGGATTTCGCATTGCTTATCGGCTAAAGGCAGATTGGTATGTCGCGTATGTACAGGATCATAAACCCCTTACTCCAGATGAGCTTGATTTACTAGACAAACTAAAGTATTTAACGGAACGTATGGGTGGCGCGTTTGAAATTTATCAAGTGCAAGAACGAAGACACATTTTTCGTGAGTTAGTCATGCAGATGGATCGCAAAAACGTTACGCAGGTCATCATCGGTCATTCTGCTCGGACGAGATGGGAGGAAATAAAAACTGGCTCTGTTGTACAAAAATTATTAAGGCAAATACGCCATATGGATGTTCTTGTTGTTGCGGATCATTATCCAGTCACACAGTGATTTGAATGAACGAGGCGAAAGCAGGATGAAAAGTATGCTTATTGTAGGCCGTGGAGAAGCTTTTTGTGATTTTGTTCAAAGCGCTAGCAAGCATGAGATAGATCGAAATGTAGTAGATGGCTTGCAGATTGTGGCCTTTTATCGGGAAGCGTTGAAAAATGACATGGTTCGAGAAGGGTTTCGTCAAGTGGCTACACAGGGATTTGCTCCTGAAGAAACAAAGCTTGCTTCGTTTGAACAGGTGTACTTGTTTCCTGATGAATGGAACGATTCGTTTCGAGTGATTGAATTTTTCGTTAGTTTGGGGACTTGTCGCGTATATGTTATGACGCAGCTACCGCGGTATGCTGCTCTGTATCGGAGATTAGGGGCACATTATGTGTTTATCAGTAGTCCTAAGCATCGCGGGTATCGCTGGTTGCTGGATAATGCTGAAGATGATGAAAACACTCCCCTATAACGCGGAGGAGTGTTTTCACTTTACGTGTTCATGTATGGGGGAGGCTGTTAATTGCTGGAGGTATTATCTTGCAGATGTTTTTCTAGGTCTTTGTCCAGTACATACACTTCGATCCGTTCACCCATTTTGGTACTGATATCACTGTGGCTGGAAAGAACCTTAAGGCCCGTAATTCTTTCTACAATTGCCTCGGTTTCCTGACTGTACATTTCACGTAGGATTTCACGCATTTGTTTAACGACGCGTCGGCCTTTTTCATGATGAGACAAATGCTTTTCCTCTACAGTGAGGACTCCTTTAAAGCGAGAAATGATCATGTCACTAACGATATATGTTTTGGCTTCTTGGGGGCCACGTCCAATCAGCTCTCTTTGAAATTTAATAAAAGCTTCGCTGATTTCGGCTTCTAGCTTTTTTTTGGATAAGTTACTCAACTGACTCCCTCCTAAGGAAAGACGTTCTATTCTGTAAATAGTTGCGGCTTCATGGATATACTACCCAGCTGAAGAGAGACTGTCAATGAGGTGCGTTGTGGAGATTGAGCACGGCAGAGAAAAGCAGCGTTTGAACTCAAATTCACCCGTATGATAGAGATCATTCATGTAAATCGTTTCCGATCGAGAGAGAAAATTTATGCGAGAAGGTCGTCAGTGGAATAGGGAGGCAAGTGGGTATGTCTTACAATCAAAGGATGCGCCAAGGAGGAGAGAGGATAATGATAAGTCTCCAGGAGAATATGGAATTAGAACGGATTGCTCAGGCCTTGGAAAGATTGCTTCAACTTTTAGATGAAGAGAAGAGGAGTGCGATCCAATCAAGGCTGAAGCACAAAATGAATCTTTCGATGGAAATGAGATTATTTCAGCGCATTGTAGCTGTCTATCAAGAGGAAGAGATCATTAAAAGAGAGTGTGCGTTAAAGAGGAAATCATCCTGTCGCCTCTCTAAGCAAATTCAGTTGGTTTTTTTGCGTTTTTTGATGGAGCATAGTTCAGTTATAGAATTTGAACTGGATGGGGGCTTTATTATTGGGAAAAAGGCTGGGAAGGTCTTGCTTGCTATTAAACTGTTTCCGCATTTGGGTGGGTTCCGTGGGAAAGCCTGGTATAAAATAATTGATAAGGTTGCCAGAGAAGCATGTAAACAATATCAGATTGACCGCGGACAGGTGTACTTGTTTGTATCTTCATTAGTTAATAGTATAGATGTTCGAGATGTAAAAGAGCTAACAGGAAAAAGCTATCGTAGTTCTTCTGACATTTTGTCTATCCAGCATCGATCTATCTTATATGAGTATCTGAAGCTCTATCTGGGCCGTATTACTGATCTAAAGGAACCTGATAAGCAGATATATTTTTTATGTGCTAATATCCATCCGAATATGGTAAGCCTTCAATTGAAAAACGACAATAGTGATGTAATTGTAATGGAGAAGCAGGATTGGTTAAAGCCTTCTATCGCTGAGTTAATTCATGTAATAGAAAAAAAGAAATAATATAGTTGCATAGAATGTTCTATTATGCTATCATTTGAAATCGTTGCGCAGTTGCCGCACTAATTTAAAGGTAAATTAAATTTTAATCACGCTAAAAAAACTTTTAAAAAAGTGTTGACTTCTAAACAACTGATATGCTATATTATAAAAGTACCACCGAGGGACACGAAACAAGAGGTTGGACGGTGGAGCTT
>NZ_JAUKFY010000013.1 GCF_030489605.1 Brevibacillus laterosporus | reverse complement strand
TTTTTGTGCCCTTAGCTCAGCTGGATAGAGCGTTTGACTACGAATCAAAAGGTCGGGAGTTCGAATCTCTCAGGGCACGCCATCATTATAACGGGAAGTAGCTCAGCTTGGTAGAGTACTTGGTTTGGGACCAAGGTGTCGCAGGTTCGAATCCTGTCTTCCCGACCATTTAAATATGCCGGTATGGCGGAATTGGCAGACGCGCGCGACTCAAAATCGTGAGGGAAACCGTGGGGGTTCAAGTCCCTCTACCGGCACCATACATAATCAAAGCCTCGAGACGATGTTATCATCTGTCTCGGGGTTTTTTCCTTTTATGCCAACTGTATACTTATAAAAATATTCGCACATATAGATTGAACCTGAGGTAGTAGTATGGTACATTCGGTCATGGTAGAGTCATTAAGATGGAGTGATTATACGTGATTGGATATACAGAAGAGATGAAACAAGAAAATAAGAAAGCACTGCAACAACGAGTGGAGCAGTTAGGTCATGTGGCACTGCTCATGCGCCAAAATGGTGATGAGTCGCAAGCGCTTAAAATAGAACAGCTTGTGGCAAAAGGAAATGCTGAAGAGATGAGCATTGCTTTTTGTGGACACTTCTCTGCAGGAAAGTCTACAATGATTAACACCATACTTGGACAGGAGCTATTACCTTCGAATCCAATTCCAACAAGTGCAAATGTAGTAAAAATTCGTGGTGGACTGCCCGCTGCCAATGTATATACGCGTCATAGCGGAGTCCTTCATTTCGATCCACAAACGAACTTGGAGGAATTAAAAAAATTTGCTGTAGATGGTGATCAAGTAGAATGGGTAGAAATATGCTATCCAGGACTGTTTCTTGATGAGAAATCAAGCTTATTGGATACACCGGGAATAGATTCCACCGATGCCGCACATAAAGTAGCTACAGAGTCTGCTCTGCACTTGGCAGATGCAGTGATATATATGATGGATTACAACCATGTGCAGGCAGAAGAAAACTTTAATTTTACCAAAATGCTTACAGATCGTAAGAAGCCTGTCTATCTTGTCATTAATATGATTGATAAGCACGTTGATTTTGAATTGGATTTTGATGATTACAAGGAGAGTGTAGAAGAGGCCTTTGCCACTTGGAATATCAAACCAAACGGGATCTTCTATACCACTCTAGCTGAACCAGAGCATCCGGAAAATCAATATGAGGAATTCCGAGAAAAATTAATTAGCTTATATCATCACCGTACAGAATTGCTGGTAGACAGTATCCTACATGCGTCTCTTGCCTTGATTGAGGAGCATATTCGCTTTTTACGCCGTGCTAACCAGACCCAGCTTGAAGAAGGAATGGAGCAAATAGACAAAGGCTTATCAGCTCTACAGGAAAAAGGATACGATGTAACAAATGAAGAGAGCCTGATGCAATTACTAGCTTTGACTGAAAAAGAATGGTCTTGCTTACAGCAAAATAAACAGCAAGCCTATGATGAAATGGAAAAGGACCTTACAAGCTTATTACAAAACGCTCGCTTAACCTACTATAGTACAAATCAGGCCGCTGAAGCTTATGTAGAAACCCGCAAGCCAGGCTTTAAGGTAGGGTTCTTGTTTGCAGCGAAAAAGACGGAAGAGGAGCGACAAGCAAGGCTACAAACATTGCTAAATGACGTAACAGAAAAAGTAGCCGGTAATCTCGACTTTCACTATAAACAACTGCTGTTAGCCTTTGCCGATCGTTATAACGTTCGTGATGAGGCTTACAATAAAGCTGTTCACGCTAATCAGATCGAGCTTACCTCCGAATGGCTTGCTTCTTTAGTGAAAGAAGGAGCAGGAACTAGTGAGTATGTCATGAATTTCTGTCAGGATATTTCTGATAGCATTAAAGCAAAGTATCGAAAACAAGGCCTTTCATTCATAGAACAATTAAATTCAAAACTGGCTGAACAAGCGATCGCTGAGGAAACCAAGGTAAAAGAACGTTTGGATGAATTAAGAAAATTAGAACGAGCGTTTAAGCAACAGAAGACTTATCTCGATCAGGAAACGAACATAAAACAAAAACTAACATCGTTGTTAAGAGGAGACATATAAAGGAGACCATTATGAACCAAGTAAAACAGATGTTACGTACAAGTGCAGGAAAGTTACGTCACGCAAGCGAGTTAATCAATCAGATTACTGGGTTAAAGCAACAGGCACAAGCAATGACAGAGCGTGCTCAGCGTATGGAGGAAAATCGATTTACAGTTGCTTTATTCGGTGCATTTAGTGCGGGAAAATCATCCTTCGCAAATGCATTAATGGGAGATATGGTACTGCCTGTCTCTCCCAACCCTACTACGGCAGCCATTAATAAAATAATGCCGCCAACCGATGAATATCCACATGGAACTGTACGTGTTGTACTAAAATCACATGAATCGATCGAACAGGATGTTCTGCGCTCGTTAGAGGTGTTTGGTAAGCAGGCACATGACTTGACTAGTGGATGTGAGGCGGTGTCTTCCATTGACATATCAGACATCGCGCCAAATGCCAAGCCTCATTACACCTTTTTAAAGGCAGTAATAAAAGGGCTGCCAGAGATTGAAAAGCATCTCGGGCAGGAGCTTTTGGTAGATGAAAAAGAGTTTAAAAAATTTGTTGCTAAAGAGGAAAAAGCATGTTTTGCCGATTATATTGAGCTGTATTACACGTGTCCGTTGACGGAGCAGGGAATGGTATTAGTAGATACACCAGGAGCTGATTCTATCAATGCCAGACACACAGGTGTGGCCTTTGAATATTTAAAAAATGCAGATGTCATTTTATTCGTGACTTATTATAATCATGCGTTTGCCCAAGCTGATCGAGAATTTTTACTGCAGATGGGTCGCGTAAAGGATACGTTTGAGTTAGATAAAATGTTCTTTATTGTCAACGCGGCTGATTTAGCACAAAATGATGATGACTTACAAGACGTTCTTGCGCATGTGGAGAAAAATCTGTTATCCTGTGGCATTCGACATCCGCGAATTTATCCGGTATCGAGCCAGACAGCATTGCTTGCACACCTGCATAAAAACGGGAAGCTCACCTCCTCTTCTGAGAAAATTTATCGACAGCGTATCGGCGTTAACGATAGTGAACCACTGCCTGATTTTCAAGAAGGATTAAAATTATCAGGTTTGGATAAATTTGAACAGGATTTCTTACACTTTACAATAGACGGTCTAGCTCATATGGCTGTAGCCGCAGCGGAGGGTGAGATTAACCGCGCTCGCACGATCTTAGCAGAGTTTCTAGACTTGTCGCAACAAGGAGAGACAGTCAGAGAAGAGAGACGTGCACACCTTGAAGAGGAAAGAGCGATTGTAATCCAGCGCGTGCAGGCAGCTCAAATAAGCTCAGTCTCTCGTTATATGGAACAGGAGCGCGTTGAACTTTTATATTATGTGAAGCAACGACTATTTTTACGGCTGTCGGAGTTGTTTAGTCAAGCATTTAATCCCTCTGTCTTAAAAGATGATGGTCGAAATCTGAAGAAAACGGCTCAAGCATGCATGGACGACTTGCTGCGTTCGATTGGGTATGATTTAGCACAAGAGATGCGAGCTACTTCTCTGCGATTAGAAAAGGCATTGCATAAGGAAGGAAATAAACGCGTGGAGGCTTGGCAACAAGATGTGAAGGAAACCTTTCACGGTTTGTTACTTGCCCCGTATACCCAACAGCAGATTGAAACACCAGCATTACCTGAACAACTGAAAGAAGTATCCACTCAATATTTTCAACCTGCCTTACAAGCTTTTAAAAACCCGCGTGATTTCTTTGAAGGGGAAGGCAAAACCAAAATGCGTGACATCATAGAAAAATTATTGCAGGAACCAATAGATCAGCAGCTTGCTTGGGGAAACCAGATTTTAGAGGGTGTGTTTACAAAAGCTGTAGAGGATATGTGGCAAAAGGAACAGGCCAAAGTGGAAGAGCAAGTGGACGAATACGTGAACGGTTTGCTGGCAGCGCTGGATAGTAATATTGATATAGCCATGCTTCAAGCTGTACAGGCAGAGCTTCTTAGCATTTCAACAGAGTCTGCAAGTTAGCTCCTTCTTCATATAAAGGCTTATAAGAACAAGCTAAAGAGTACCGCTTCTTATAAAGACGAGGTGAAATTTTCTTACTTTCCCGCAAGCATTTGGGAAGATGCCTGCATAACATGCCAAGAAAGCATTTGTTGCTTTACTGATTGATGGTAAGGGAGGCATTTTTGTATGCAAGGAAAAGTAAAATGGTTTAACAAGGAAAAAGGGTATGGATTTATTGAAAGGGAAGACGGTACGGATATCTTCGTTCACTATACCGGCATTAATGGTACAGGGTTCCGTAATCTGGAGCAGGGTGAACAAGTAACATTTGATATTGTGGAGGGGCAGCGTGGTCCACAAGCAGCCAACGTTGAAAAAATGAATCCATAATGCTACACATAAAACACGGCTACTTTTGCCTTTCGGGGCTTAAGTGGTCGTTTTACTTTTTGATAAGACTTTCGTATTGCCCGTTGGTTTGGTATCATCAGAAAAAAGAGACAAAAGAGGAGTAATTGCTATGACCGGTCAAGTTGGAATGCCTTTAGGTGCATATTTGAAGGAATGCTTTACTCAAATGGTGAATTGGCGCCGTCACTTACATCAATACCCTGAGCTGTCATTTAAGGAAGAGAACACACCTGCAATGATTGCCCGCATCTTACGAGAAATTGGCCTAGACCAAGTACGTGAAAAAGTGGGCGGCCGCGGTGTCGTGGGAACTCTGATTGGAGGAAAGCCAGGGAAAACGGTTGCGATTCGCGCAGATTTTGATGCATTGCCCATTCAGGATCAAAAAGATGTCGAATATAAATCCAAGATTCCAGGTGTCATGCATGCATGTGGGCATGATGGTCATACGGCAGGCCTATTAGGACTTGCTCATGTTTTAGCGCAGCATCGTGAAGAGATCCCTGGTACTATCGTATTCTTGTTTCAATTTGCTGAGGAAGAGAACCCGGGTGGAGCAACCTATATGGTGCAAGATGGAGCTATGGACGGAGTAGATGCAGTATTTGGAGCGCATCTCTGGGCTGATTTTCCATATGGTAGTGTAGGGATTGCACCAGGTCCGGTAATGGCCAATGCTGATGATTTTACTATCAAAATTCAGGGCAGGGGTGGGCATGGTGCCATTCCGCATCAAACAGTGGATTCGATAGTAATCGGCTCACAGATTGTCAATAACATTCAAACGATTGCTAGCCGCAATGTGGACCCATTGGAGAGCGTTGTTGTGACGATTGGAACCTTCAACGCTGGAGATAACTTTAATGTGATCGCTGATTCTTGCAAAATGACAGGAACCCTACGTACGTTCTTGCCAGAAATCCGTGATTTGAGTGAACGGCGATTAAAAGAAATCGTGGAAGGTACAGCTACTATGATGGGAGGAACCGCTGTTTTAGATTATGACAGAGGTTATCCTGCCGTTATCAACACAGCAGCGGAAGCAGAATTGGTACGTCAAGCGGCTATATCAGTGGTTGGGGAAGAGGGGCTTATTTCTTTAAAACCGACCATGGGCGGAGAAGATTTTTCATACTATTTACAAAAGGCTCCAGGAGCTTTCGTTTTTATTGGAGCAAGAAATGAAGAGATCGGCGCTTGTTATCCTCACCATCATCCGCGTTTTGATATTGATGAGAGAGCCATGCTAGTTGCGGCTGAAGTATTGGGACGGGCAGCATTAGCTTTTTTACATGATCATCAGGGATAATTGGGGGAGGACGAATGAATATTGGCAGATAACAAAATAGTGGGGGGAATTTATTATGCAACAAGCTTTTGTGTTGCCTCTTGAAGACTCTTTTGTGATACGCGGAGATGTGCATACTACGGCGGGTCCGGGAGAAAAACAGCCTGTCCTGATTTTTTGCCACGGATTTAAAGGCTTTAAGGATTGGGGAAGCTTTCCTTATGTAGCAGATACCTTAGCCGCAAAAAAAATGACAGTCATCCGCTTTAATTTTTCAGCAAATGGAGTTGGGGCGAGCTTGACTGAATTCGATGAGCTGGAAAAATTCGGAATCAATACGTATGCACGTGAGCTCGCTGATCTGCATGTAATCATGAGGGCGATACTAGACCGTGAGCTACCTTTGGCAGAGCATTTTGATACTGAGCAAATTTTTGTAATGGGGCATAGCAAGGGCGGCGGTGATTCTATTTTATTTGGAGCGGATCATCCAGATATCAAGGGAATTATTACCTGGAACGGCATAGCCAACGTCAATTTATTTGATGAAAGTGTACGTCAAGAAGTAAAAGAGAACGGCATAGCTTATATGATCAACGGACGAACTGGACAAAAAATGCCAATCACGCCTGAAGTGATTGAGGATGTCGATCAGAATGTAGAGGCTTATGATTTGGTTAAAAAAGTGTCCCAGCTGGATAAATCTCTCTTGATTGTACAAGGTAAGAAGGATTCTGGCCGCCTGGTACAAGGCGCTAAACGATTGAAAGAAGCCTATCCGAAAGCCATTTTGCACTGGATTCATGAAGCGGACCATGTAATGAATACAAGACATCCGTTTACGGGAACGAGTGCGGAATTGGAAGAAGCGATTGAAGTTACTGCCCAATTTGTCCTACAAAATACTCAACTGTAATCAAGTAGTGGGGGAAGTCAGCGTTACATGTATTATTTTCGATTTCCCCTGCCATTCCCTTTCATTTTTAAAAATCTTGCTCGATTCATTCAAATGTCGATTGTTTTTCCGATAAATGCCTTTTTTTCGCTCTTTTGCTTATGATATACTGATAGGCAAAATAGAGGGCTTGGATTGGAGATTGATTTTTCTAAAAAATCAAAATAAAAAGATAGAGGATGGAGAGGGATCAGAATGAAGGGGAAAAAAATCTATCTGTACGATACAACCTTACGGGACGGTACCCAGGGAGAGGGCATCAGTCTATCTGTGGAGGATAAGGTTAAAATCGCTGTACGTCTGGATCAGTTTGGAGTCGATTATATTGAAGGCGGTTGGCCGGGAAGCAATCCTAAGGATATGGCCTTTTTCAGAAGGATGAAGGAGATAGGGCTGGAGCATTCGAAACTTACAGCATTTGGTAGCACCTGCCGACCTAATCTTCAGGCTTCTCAGGATAATAATTTACGCGCAATTCTGGAAAGTGGTGTGTCAGCAGCCTCGATTTTCGGAAAAGCTTGGGATTTGCATGTATCTGACGCACTAAAAATTACGTTAGCCGAAAATCGACGTATGATTTATGATTCTGTAAAATATCTACATGAAAACGGGCTTGAGGTCATGTTTTTAGCAGAGCATTTTTTTGATGGATACAAAGCGAATCCTCTATATGCATTGGATGTATTACAAACAGCAGAAACAGCTGGTGCAGACTGGATCGTTTTATGTGATACAAATGGCGGTACGCTTCCTCACGAAATGAAGGAAATTGTTATTCGGATAAAGGAAGCCTGTAGTAGACCGATTGGCATTCATCCTCACAACGATTGTGAGTTGGCTGTGGCCAATGTGATTGCAGCGGTTCAAGCGGGTGCTGAGCAGGTTCAAGGAACGATAAACGGGATCGGTGAACGTTGTGGAAATGTAAACTTAGTTTCTGCTATTCCTAATCTACAGGTGAAATTAGGCTGTCATTGCGTATCCGAAGATCGTTTAAAGCAGCTAACGAGTCTTTCTCGCTATGTTGCCGAAATAGCTAACATTACGTTGGCTGTCAATCAACCGTTTGTAGGTAATAGTGCTTTTGCTCACAAAGGCGGCATTCATGTGAGTGCCGTTATGAAAAACCCAGCTACTTATGAGCATATTGAGCCGGAAGTTATCGGGAATCGCAGACGAATTCTTGTTTCAGAGCTATCAGGACAGAGTAATTTAGTAGCAAAGGCAGAAGAATTGCAATTACGTTTTCATGGAGAAAAATCAGTGTCAAAAGAAGTGGTGCAGCGTCTGAAGGAAAAAGAGTATGCTGGTTACCAATACGAGGGTGCAGAAGCTTCTCTTACCCTGATGCTCTTACAGGAATCGGGGGAAGAATCTGATCTATTTCAGTTAGAATCCTTTAAAGTATTTATGGAAAAAAAGCCGGATAAATCCATTGTCTCTGAAGCGATGGTTAAGTGTAATATCAGCGGTCAAACCGTACATACGGTAGCAGAGGGAAACGGGCCGGTCAATGCGCTGGACAATGCATTGCGAAAGGCATTAGAACAGCACTTCCCAATTCTTAGTCACATGCATGTAAAGGATTATAAGGTACGTGTACTAGATGAGAGTGAAGCGACATCGGCTAAAGTGCGTGTGCTAATTGAATCCGCTCATCAGGGGGAGAGCTGGAGCACGGTGGGAGTATCAACCAACGTGATTGAGGCTAGCTGGGAGGCACTTACAGATAGCATTCGGTATTTATTGTGGAAACAAGGGGCAGAAGCTCTGGATCTTGAGCAGGAAGAGATACGGGTAGGCATTGTTAATCATTAAAAATACATCCAAGACACGACCTATTGCTTTTACGTAAGTCGTGTATTTTTTTAGCAACATACTTGAAAGTAAATGTGTGGTGTGCAGCTACATTATGGGCATGAGGGGGAATGAATATGGTGACCAAAAAACGAAAGATGACTGCGGAAGATTTGTTACGTTTTGAATGGTTGGAGGACCCGCAAATATCTCCTGATGGGAATAAGATAGTATACTTAAAAAGAACAATTGATTCTAACGGAAAGTATATTTCTAACTTGTTTATCCGATCTCTGGCAGACTCTTGGGAACAGCAGTGGACGTATGGCAACCACCGGAATTCTCATCCCCGATGGTCACCAGATGGCAATTGGCTTGCATTTGAGTCAGACCGTTCTGGAGATACACAGGTTTGGCTCCTTTCTGTTAAGGGAGGAGAAGCTCGCCAACTAACGACTAACAAACATGGTGCAGGAAAGCCAGTTTGGTCACCAAATAGTGAAAAACTGCTAGTTCAAGTAAGATTATCTCCAAATGAAACGCTACATGAAACTCAGGAAAAGGAAACTACAGCTCTTGAGGGTTCACCATGCAGCTCTTCTCATGCTAAAACAACAAATATACGAGTCTTATCATCGGATAAAGACAAAGGAAGCAATAGCAAGCCTGAACAGAAGGAAAGCATATTCAGGCCGTCACCTGTGTTACAAGGGAAGCCAGTTTTACAGGTGGATTATATTCGTTATAAATCAGATGACGCTGGTTTTTGGGACGGAAAGTACAGTCAACTTGTAGTTTGCGACCGAATCAGCGGTCAATTGCATCAAATCACGAAGGAGGAGCAGGATCATTCGATGGCCGCCTGGTCACCAGATGGCAAGCAGATTGCATGTTGTGTGACAGAGCGCAAAAGTGAACGATTTTATCCAACCGTTGATTTATGGCTGCATTCAGTAGAAGACGGCTCTTGGAGTAATTTGTCTGGTTCAACGGGAACCTTCATGTATCCGACCTGGTCACCAGACGGCAAAACAATAGCGTGTGTAGGCTACGAGCGGATATTTGAACAGGAAAAATTAATGCATGTGTGGCATTTTCAGTTAGATACAGGGAATCGATGCTGTTTGACTGAAAAGTGGGATGTACACTTTTCAGATGCAATGGTTGGTGATATGCGCAGCGGACATGTTAATCCAGGTGCTGTCTGGAGTGCAGATGGTCAGGGCAACTATATCACTGTTTCAAATCAAGGTAGTGTGGGTCTTCATTATATTGCAGCCACGGGAGAGAACATTCCTATTGTAAGCGGAGAGCACCATGTATATGGATGGACGCTCCATCCTATGAGCGGTAAGGCTGTCGTGGCAATAAGCGATCCATTGACTCCTGGGGATTTGTTTTATATTGATATAAAAAAAGGAAAGAGCAAACGGCTAACAACAAGTAATCAGTGGTTAAAAGAAGTAGAGCTATCCAGTCCTGAGATGATTACCTACCAAACCGAAGACGGATGGGAGATACAGGGGTGGCTACTAAAGCCGTCTTTTTATCAAACAGGAAAAACCTGCCCACTGATCCTGCAAGTTCATGGCGGACCACATACAATGTACGGCTATACATTTTTTCACGAGCTACACTTTTTAGCAGCTAAGGGCTATGCTATTTTGTACACGAATCCACGCGGGAGCCATGGATACGGTCAAAAGTTTGTCAACGCAGTTCGTGGCGATTATGGAGGAAAAGATTATCAAGACCTGATGGATGCGGTTACTTATGTATTAACCCGTTACGATTATCTGGATGAGCAGCGGATGGGGGTAACTGGCGGGAGCTACGGTGGATTTATGACGAATTGGATTGTTACGCAGAATAAACGGTTCAAAGCGGCGGTGACTCAGCGCTCTATTTCGAACTGGATCAGCTTTGCTGGAGTAAGTGACATAGGCTATTATTTTGCGAAATGGGAAATTCATGGTGATCTGGTTACGGATCCAGATAGGCTCTGGCAGCATTCTCCTTTACGCTACGCTCAAAACGTTGAAACACCCTTGCTCATTTTACATGGTGAACGGGATTATCGATGCCCAATTGAACAGGCGGAACAATTTTTTACTGCTATTAAACAGCATAAAAAAGCTTCTGTACGTCTTATGCGTTTTCCAGATGCAACACATGAATTGTCGCGAAGCGGTGACCCCGGGCATAGGATTATCCGGCTGCAAGCGATTGCCGGATGGTTTGACGAATATGTCTAAATGCTTATAACAGAAAAGGACCACATCCCTAGGAGGAGTGGTCCTTTTGGTGTCTCATGCCGTTTCGGCACTAGTTTTCCTGCATCTAATCTGTTTTACGCATGCTGCCTAACTCTTCAACAATCGCGGTCATTTCGTTCACGCTGAAGCTGGATTTCTTTTGCACCATGTTATATAGATATAACAGGTCCTCATAGCTATCCATTTTAAAATCCTCTGGGCGCATTACTTGGGTATTTGCCATGTTTAGCTTGCTTTTAATTCCCTCGATAATAACAGTCAGGTTTTCTAACGTTGCTTCTTGCAAATTGGCCATGATCTACTCTCCTTTGTTTTCAACTGTTTTGTCTATTTGGTTAGTTGTCCGCGTGTTACACCAAGCTGATTGGTTGCTTTTAACGTCTTCCAAACCTTTGTGCCGGAAATCTCTCCGCGTAGAGCTTTGCGATATAAATGAATCACTTCTTGTACGCGAGAAGGTTCTTCCTCTAAAAATTCTATGCGGTATGCCCCTACTCCTAATCGCTTAAATTCTGGCAAATATTCGGCTCCAGACTGGTCAATCGCATTATAAACCGTATTACGGCATCCAGTATCTACACGGACCGGGTGAGAGAAGCCTACGCGATCTCGCAAGGAAGCGCGTGATGTTTCACAAGGAGTCCCACAATTCGTGTGATCTGTCCCTTCACTCATGAATGTACAATAGATGCAATGCTCGGTATGGAACATTGGCAAATGCTGATGAATAACTAATTCTAACGGAGAGGCATCTGTATGTTCAAGCATGTCGACCATCTGTTGAATATTTAAGTCGTAGGATGGTGTGACGCGTTCAAGACCATAGCCCATGAATAATTCAACAGCTTTATGATTAGCAATATTTAACGAGAAGTCACCGATTAACGGAATCTTTATTTCATCACGGCGTGAGAGATAGTAGTACAATGCCCCTGTGTTACGGATTAAGATAGCATCCGGCTTGCTTTTCGCAATGAGAGCCAGTACGCCATTTTCATCCGGCATATGAATACGCATAGTAGCAAGTCCAATTTTTTTTCCGTACTGATGTGCTAGTTTAACTGCTTGCGGATATTGCTTTACAAATTCGAAGTCTGCATAAATAAAGTCAACGTCGGTTTTTGCAGCCGCTTCTATCTGTTCCAATGAACGACAAAGCACAGTTAGAAGGGGATTTTCCACTGGTTTATTTTTTGCCGCACTAGCATACGCGTCTACTTGATTTTTTTGATAAACAGGCGGTTTACGGCGAAGATAAAGCAGTTGCTCGCTTGCTTCACGACGCATCCGATTCAACTCACTGACAGGAATGATAACCTCACCCTCCAAGTCTAAAGATAGACGATCCTCTGGCAGATGGAACAAGGTTCCTCCAAGTCTGCTAAATTGATCATATAAGGAGGCATGGGTCATTGGTCGCTTCATCGCTTGCTCTAAAGGCATTGCAGAAGCAATCGTTACCGCATGATTAGCCTGCTCATCGATCCACACGGTTTGTAGAGGTTCTCCCACGCGTCCAGAAACGTGCAGGGCTACTGGGAAGGTTGTATAAGGCTTTTCGGTTTCAAAGGTTTTACGCAGCCGCTTGTTTAATTCAGGATCATTCGTTTTCCACACTCGATCACCTGCATGGATACGGCCTAGCTTTACATCGTTACGACCCATGACAATTTCATATAAACCTTCCTGAACCTGACCTTCTACTTTGTCACCATGCACTAAAATATCGTAGACACGACCGCCTTCTTCTTTCTGAGTCGGATCACCTGCATCAAATACAATACCATCTCCACGTTTTAATGGAGAAGTCACTTCTACTAAGAGTGCGTGCTTTAACACCTTTTTTACAGTGCCAAGGTAGACACCTCGGCTTTTCGGGAAGCTGCCGTCTAATAAGAGGCGGTTATTTGTTCCCTCAAGAAAACCATGAGTAAATCCGCGTGAAAAGCTTTGTTGTAGCTCGCGAATTTCTTCCTTGCTTGGCTTAGCGTTGTCTCCAGCAAAATATCTATCAATAGCTGCCCGATACTTGCTAACCACGTTGGCTACGTATTCTGGTGTTTTTAAACGTCCTTCAATTTTAAAGGAAGTGACTCCTGCCTCAATTAATTCTGGCATGATATCAATCGCAGCCAAATCCTTTGGAGAGAGTAAATAAGCGATGTTACCCATCTCCTTTTGGATTCCATCTACCATTAAATCATAGGGCAGACGACAGGCCTGTGCGCATTCACCGCGGTTGGCAGAGCGACCGCCCCACATTTCTGAGGTAAGGCATTGCCCAGAATAGGAAACACAGAGAGCTCCGTGGACGAATACTTCCATCGGTAATTTTGCCTTTTCACCGATTTTCCTGATTTCTTTTAATGAGTTTTCACGACCCAATACGACTCGTTCCATGTTATACGGTTTAGTAAACTCGACCGCTTCTGGAGAGGTGATGGTCATTTGGGTAGAACCATGAATAGGGAAGTCGGGGCTGATTTCACGGATTAGCTTGACCAAACCCAAATCCTGTACAATAACAGCGTCTACACCAGCTTCGATACAGGCGTCAATTAACTCTTTTGCATCCTCTAATTCATTTTCAAAGACAAGAATGTTAAAGGTAAGAAAGCCCTTCACCCCGTACATATGCAGGTAAGCCATAATCTCAGGCAATTCTTTCATTTGAAAGTTTTCGGCACGAGCGCGAGCATTAAACTTCTCTACACCAAAAAAGATGGCGTTTGCTCCGTTGGCAACAGCGGCTTTTAGACAATCCCAATTACCTGCCGGTGCTAGCAATTCAATATCTTCCCGTCTGATTTGATTCTTCACGAATGGTAACCCTCCAAACAAATATGACGCTCCTTTTAATAGATGAAAAAATACTAAAGAGCAATTGATAATAGCAAAACAAAGCATGTAGTAAAAAACAGACATTTGCTTTTTGATCGTAAGGCAAATGTCTTTAAGTCTGCGATATTATCGTTTCTTCAATAGAAATCAGATTTATTTTGCCCATATTCTCATAAGGCTTAGACAGGCACAAATCTAGTAATCTAGAAAAAATCTCTACCCTCCATCATAGGAGAAGATAGGTTGAGTCGCAAGAAAAAGATGTGCAGAAGAAGAAATTGGTCTTTATTACTGTTTGTGACTATGATCTCTACTCAAACATTCGGCAAAATATAACATAAATTTACATTTTATTCACTTTTTTGTTTGTAATTTGTGGTAAACTTAGTATATTGGTGGTAGATAGTAAAAAAGGAACAACGGCGGTTCGTAAACACCTATTGTTCCTTATCTATTTAGCCCGCTTATTTATTACTTCATCACTAATTCACGTTCATCGACAGATACGTTCATGTGTAAAAATTGCTTCACATCAAAAAGTCCCATGTCAGTCAGCTTCAATGCAGGGATGACGGGGAGAGCTAGAAAGGAAAGCGTCAAGAATTGAGAGAATTCCTGAGA
This sequence comes from Brevibacillus laterosporus, assembly GCF_030489605.1. Lineage (GTDB taxonomy): Bacteria > Bacillota > Bacilli > Brevibacillales > Brevibacillaceae > Brevibacillus_B > Brevibacillus_B laterosporus_E. The sequence goes on along the minus strand of NZ_JAUKFY010000013.1, from coordinate 125,868 downwards.
TGCCCCAATACGAAGTAGCGCTTGGTCTAACTGGTGGAGTTCTGCCATCACACGTTCTGCTGGACGTCTTGTCATTAGACCAGCAATTTCTAGAGAAAGGGAAGCTAGTACCTTGCCGTTTTCAACAATGACAAGCCCACCCTGCATCTCTTCTAGTGTTTGAATTGCAATCAGCATGTCCTCGTCGTTGGTTCCGACAGTAATAATATTATGGGAATCATGCGCAATCGTAGTAGCCATAGCACCTGAGCGTAAACCAAAGCCCTTTACAATTCCTACTCCGATATGACCCGTTTGGTGATGGCGCTCCACTACTGCCATTTTAGCCAAATCACGGTCGATGGATGGCTGGAAAAATCCGTTGGAGATGTCTACGTTTTCAATCAGATGCTCGGTTACAATGCTATTAGGAATGACACCAATTATATGGGCTTTCTCTCTAGTAATAGGTAGTTGAAGCTCGCGTTTTGTGACTGGTTTGATACGTACGCTGTTAGTGATCGTAGGTGGTACATTTGCAGGAGAAGTGATATTTCCTTCGTAGCGACCGTTTTTAGCAACCTGCTTACCATTTTTCCAAACATCGGTGATACGAACTTGTTCAAGGTTGTCCATGATAACTAGATCGGCTATATAGCCGGGAGCAACGGCGCCTTTTTCTGCAAGACCGTAGCATTCAGCAGCGGTAAGTGTAGCCATGCGAATTGCCGTAATTGGATCAACACCGTATTGGATAGCGAGACGTATGCTGTAATCTATGCTGCCTTCTTTAAATAGATCATCTAAATGCTTATCGTCAGTACAGAACAGACAACGTGCTGCTGTGCGTTCATTTACTATGGAAATAAGATTCTTCAAATCTTTGGCAGCCGATCCTTCGCGGATGAGCAGGTACATCCCTAATTGAAGACGCTCCCTGGCATCTTGCAAGGATACAGCTTCATGATCTGTGCGGATTCCCGCTGTCATGTATACGTTAATTGCATCCTTGGAAAGTCCAGCGAGATGTCCGTCCAGTTTTTTGCCGCGTTGTCTGGCATCAGCGATTTTTTGAACCATATCTTCATTACCGCTCATGACAGCAGGATAGTCCATGACCTCAGCTAGGCCAAGCACACGGGGATGATGATAAAAGGGAGCAAGATCCTTGGCATACAGCTTCGCACCTGAGTGTTCAAAGGAGGTAGCAGGTACACATGAAGGAAGCATCACATATACATCAAGGTCAAGCCCTTCTGATGAATCCAGCATGTATTGAATACCAGCGGCACCTGATACATTGGCAATCTCATGAGGATCGCAGACGACAGTAGTTACTCCATGAGGGAGGACAATTTCTGCAAATTGAGCAGGTGTGACCATCGATGATTCAATGTGAACATGTCCGTCTATGAAGCCTGGAGCGATATATTTCCCTTTAGCATCCCAGACATCCTTACCTTCATAGGCTCCGATTCCAATGATCATACCATCTGTAATGGCTACATCTGCCTCGACAATTTCTCCAGTGAAGACATTTATGATTTTGCCATTTTTAATAACCAAATCAGCTTTCTTGTGTTTGGAGGCTGCTTGGATACGTTTTTGTAAGGCAGAAGGTTGAATGTTCATTTGAATCGCTCCTCTAGTAATTAAAGTTTATCCATAACGAGAAAAACCCCAGGGGAATCAAACCTGGGGCTCTATGAACACAGAAGCACGTGATAAGACGTGAAGAATGCAGGGAATTTGTTATAGGTATAACAAAATAAACCGCTGGATTATTCGCAGTCTTATTGTATCATCCGCGTAGTCAGGCTATTTACGGTAACCCGGTAGAGACTTATAGGCCATATTCCTATGATTATACGTGGCTATCATGTTTATTGTGGTAAAGGCATTTATTGAGAGCATTTTTAATATAGATATTGTTTTGTATTGTAGTAGCACAAGAAAGATAAGTCAATATAATTATAGTTCAGCTAAGCAAGGGAGCTATTGGAAGGGGGGACAGCTATTTGGTACAGAAATGTATAACATAAACAAACCGGCTACCAAAAGGCTTCGGGTAACCGGTTCACTAGAAATCGCTATTTTTATGATTGCGTAGATACATCAAGTCCTTCAAAGACAATCGAGACCTTTTCTTCCATGATCTCTTCCAAAGGCCAGCCACCATCGCTACGTACCCAATCATATAAGGCATTGTAATAGATGTTTTCCAGCATATTGGCCGCAATTAATGGATTAATTTTACTTTTCAGTCTCCCTTTTTCTTGGGCATCTTCAATCAAATCAGCAAATAATTCTCTTAGCTCAAAGTACATATTTTTCTTTTCTGATTCCAAAACCTTACGATGCTTCATAGAGGATTCAATCAATACCTTCAGAAAATCATAGTTCTGTATATTTACTTCGTTTAGGATTTTATAAATGCGTAGGACGCGCTGTTTACAACTATCTCCAAAATCCCATTCTTCGCGCCTATCTTCAATTTCCTGCAAGCGTTCATAGCCCCAATTGGCAAGAATCGCTTCTTTTGAGGTGAAATGTAAAAAAATGGTCCCTCGCGCCACATCCGCTTCCTCGGAGATCATATCAATTGTGGTCGCTTCAAAACCATATTCTTTAAATAATTTAATAGCGGCATTAAAAATACGTTCCTTTGTTTCACGCTTCTTGCGTTCTCTGCGAGTAATCAAGCTAACACCTCCTGGTAGAAGTATATCATAATCTTGCTGAGTCACTAGGAAATCGTCAAGAAAATTGTGCAATTATTTAAATAAAAAACACTTTACGATTGATGCAGTTAGAATGTATATTTATTATTAATTATGTATTTTTATACGTTACGAGTGGAGGAATAAAACCATGAGTATGACAGGTACACTGGTAATTCGCCAGGCAACTATAAACGATGTGGATCAAATGTTGGAAATTATTAATCATTTTGCCGGAAAAGGCTTAATGCTCCCCCGTACGAAGCTGTCCATTTGTGAGCATCTGCAGTCTTATATCATCGTACATGATGGGCAAGGCGTAATGGGCATGGGTGGTTTGCATATTTTATGGGAGGATTTAGCGGAGATTCGCTCGCTTGCAATGGCTGAACGGGCGCAGGGAATGGGGATTGGGAAGAAGCTTGTTCTGGCTTTGGTGGAAGAAGCGAGAAAATTGGGAATTCGGCGGGTCCTGTCCCTTACGTATCAGGTTGAGTTTTTTCACAAATGCGGCTTTCAGATTGTTCAAAAAGAGGCCTTGCCCCAAAAGGTATGGAAGGATTGCATCAATTGCTCCAAATTACCGATGTGTGATGAAATTGCTATGGTACGCATATTAGAGCCAGCTGAATATGAATAAATGAGGAGCAGAGCGGGAAGAATGTGCCAGACCTAATGTTGGCAGCTTTTTCTCGCTTTTTGACGCTTAGGATTTACGTGAGTAATTTAATGTGTTTACATAACGGTGTAAGGGCTTTCAAAAGCAGGATATTCCTTATTACCTGTTGAATAAATATAAGGACAAGGAATCCAAGTCGGAGGGAAAAACGTGCAAAAAATGGATTGGGACTTGTATCTAATGCCTTATGAGCAAGCTGTAGAGGAACTAAAGGTTAAATTAAAAAATATTCGTAATGAATTTAAAAAACGGAAAGTTCACTCGCCGATTGAATTTGTTACGGGTCGAGTCAAATCAATTAATAGCATTTATAACAAAGCGACTCGCCTGCATTTTCCTATCAATGATAATATTGCATGGGAAATTCGAGACATTGCTGGATTGAGAATTATTTGCCAGTTTATTGATGATATATCGTTTGTCGTAGATATGCTGCGCGAGCGCAAGGATATGAGGATTTTTCTGGAAAAGGATTATGTGACACAGCCTAAAGAGACCGGATACCGTGGCTATCATCTAGCAGTGGAGTATCCGATCATGACCATAGACGGACAAAAAACCATACCTGTTGAAATACAGATTCGAACGCTGGGCATGAATTTTTGGGCCACGATTGAGCATTCCTTACAGTATAAATACGAAGGAATTATTCCTGAGGATATCAAGCTGCGTCTTGTTGAATCAGCCAAAGCTTCCTATACGTTAGATAACGAAATGAATAAAATTCGTGATGAGGTTAAGGAGGCCCAGATTGAATTTACCAGGAAAAAGGAATCCCCGATTGACCCATTATTAAGCATTGTGGAACTTGATTTAGACGTGGACACTGAATCGGTCTATTTTGATGAGAAGCCAATCCCACTACAAGAGGACAAGGAGGAAGAAAATGAGCACAATTAATTGGCAGCAGGAAGTAAAAAAACGAAAAGACGAATTACTTGCTACGACACAGCGTTTTTTGCAGATCGATAGCGTGCTGGATCCAGATACGGCCGGGGAAGGAGCTCCATTTGGCAAGGGAGTTCAGGCAGCGCTGCAATTCGCTTTGCAAACATGTGAGGATGCAGGTATGACTATCAAAAATATCGATGGATATGCTGGTCATGCTGAATTTGGACAGGGTGACGAGTGCATTGGCGTTTTAAGCCACGTAGACGTAGTGCCTCCAGGGGACGGCTGGACTGTTCCTCCGTTTGCAGCAGAGATCATTGAGGGAAAAATAATCGCACGTGGAGCTTTGGATGATAAAGGCCCTGCTATGGCGGCTATTTTTGCTGCCAAAATAATTAAGGAGCTTGAGCTGCCTCTTCAAAAACGGATTCGACTGATTTTTGGTGCGGATGAAGAGTCGGGCTGGGATTGTGTAAAACGTTATTTTGAATCTGAGGAAATGCCAACGATGGGTTTTACTCCTGATGCTGACTTCCCACTCATTTATGCTGAAAAAGGATTAACTCATCTAGTTTTACGCCAAACAAATGAAAGCTTTGCACAATTGACGAATCTGGCTCATACGAATAGTAGTCAGGAAGGAACTGCGAAGCTTCTTTCCTTCCATGCTGGCATGCGTATGAACATGGTGCCGGAGACAGCGGAAGCGGAGCTAGCCTGCTCGCCTGAACAAGCCGCGGCATGGACAGAAGCATACCAACTTTATTTGGAAAATGAGCAGTGTCGAGGTCATTTTACACAAACAGAGAAAGGAATAGCATTTGGTTTACAGGGAGTTTCTGTTCATGGAATGGACCCAGCGAAAGGGGTAAATGCAGGAGCTTATCTGGCTCACTTTTTGCAAAAATGTGATTTGGACGTACGGGGACGTGCATTCGTTGATTTTATAGCCAGTTATTTGTTCCAGCAGCATGATGGCGAGGCGTTTGGGATTAAAGCAGAAGACCGGGAGATGGGAGCACTTACGGTGAATCCTGGAATTTTTCACTATATAGCTGATGAGGACATTCGCTTTGATCTGAACATTCGCTATCCTCATTCTATTTTGTTTGAACAATGGAAGCCAAGACTTGAACAAGCTGCAGCTCAGCATGGTTATGTGCTGGAAATTATTACTCATAAAAAGCCGCATCGTGTAGATCCGGCTCATCCTTTAGTAACAACTTTACAGCGCGTCTATACGGAGCAGACCGGTGAAAAGGCTGAATTGTTAGCGATTGGTGGGGGAACATACGGGCGTGCTCTAGATGTCGGCGTTGCTTTTGGGCCGCTATTTCCTGGAAGACAAGATACAGCTCATCAACGAGATGAATACCTGTTAGTGGAAGATTTATTGAAGGCGACAGCCATATACGCACAGGCAATTTTTGAATTAGCCAAAGACTAAGCCATATCTTTCTTGTCTTTTAGGAAATACTTATATTACTATAGAGAAAGTGTCTTCTAGGACAAACATGAGCGAATAGGCTGGTAGATCCAAAGAGATTGGTAACAAACTGGATCAAACAGTACGGTTTTCGTTAAGAAGGAAGTGAAAAGATGGCTAAGTTCGAACGATTTGGTTTGCGACCGGAGATTATGCAGGGGATTTCCGACCTGTTTTATAAAGAGCCGACAGCTATTCAAGAAGAAGCGATTCCATTGATTTTGGAAGGTAAGGATGTCATCGGACAAGCTCAAACTGGTACTGGGAAAACAGCAGCGTTTGTATTGCCGATCCTCCAAAAGCTACAGGAAGGAAAAAAAGATATTCAGACATTGATCCTTACTCCAACCCGCGAGCTTTCTATTCAGATTGCTAGTGAAATTGAGAAGCTGGGAAAACACCTGAATGTGAGTGTTTTATCCTTGCATGGCGGTACAGATATTGAGCGTCAAATGAATAAGCTAAAAGGGACTGTTCATATCGTAGTGGGAACTCCAGGTCGCGTGCTTGATCATATGCGTCGTGAAACACTGCATTTTGGCCGCATTCATACATTGGTATTGGATGAGGCTGACAAGATGCTAGAGATGGGCTTTTTAGAGGATGTGGAAAAGATTATTGTTTCCACGCCAAGCAGCCGACAGGTATTGCTATTCTCTGCGACTATGCCAGATATGGTAAAGAAGCTGGGACAACGTTTTATGAAGCAACCGCCGCATATTAAAATTGAATCAAAGCAAAAAACAGTTGCTAATATCACACAAGAATACTATGTAATCAATCAAACAGATAAAATCGATGCGCTTCTTGATCTCATTGAGGTCACTAAGCCGTTCCTAGGTATTATTTTTGCTAACACACAACAGCGCGTAAAGATCTTAACCACACGTTTACAAGAGGCTGGCTATGATGCCAAGGCGTTATACGGTGATTTGTCTCAAAAGAAACGCGAAACCCTGATGAAGGATTTTCGGAATATGAAATTCCAGTTCCTTGTAGCTACCGATATTGCGGCTCGCGGACTTGATGTCGAAGGGGTTACTCATGTATTTAACTACGATATTCCAAGCGATGTAGAAAGCTATATTCACCGTGTTGGACGTACAGGACGCGCTAATCAGCTTGGAACTTCTATTTCTTTTGTAACGCCGCGCCAAAAAAGCGTCATGGCTCGTTTTGGTTCTGCAACAAAGGCGGATATCGAAGAAAAATTACTTACGCATACTCGCCACTTGGATGCAGGGCGCAAAGCACGTGCAGCAGAGCGTGAGCAGCATTATGCCGAGCTCAAAACCGAGAAGAAGAAACAGCAGCAAATTGCAAAAGCAGAAAAAGAAGCTCCGCTTAAAAAGGCTCTTGTGAAAAATAAAAAGGTAAAGCCTGGTTATAAGCGCAAGCTGAAGCAAGAAATGGAAGAGTGGAAAACACAATACGATCGTAATCAAAAGCGTGAAGAAGCAAAGAAAGCTGCGAAAGCAAATAAGGGTAAACCAAAAGCTCGTTCAGGAGGACAGTCATCGGCTGGTCGCCCGGGGCAAGCACCAAGCAGACCTGGTAAACGCTTTGGCAAATAAGCGTCTTTTGGCTCGGACAAAGTAAAATAACGCAACGGAGAAGCTCTTTTCCTATTTATGTAACGGGACTAGGGCTTCTTTCTGTTACAGAAAAGGATTTTGACGAAATATGGCGAAATGTATCGGGTGTAGAGTGAGGTGAAAAGCATGAAAAACTCCCGATCAGAAAGACATCGAATGCGCCGCCGAGCTGATCGAGATGTGAGCCGATTTTGGATTATGGGCTTCATCTTTAGTTTAATCGTCTTAACCGTCGAATTCTTTGTTACCATACCTGCTGAAGCAACGTGGCTGTTAGAAATGGAAATGATATTGTTTAGCGCCAGCTTTACATTACTTGCTTTTTATCTGCTGGGCTTAACCTTTGTTTTTTCCAAACAAGGTGAAGCTGGTGGGGTTAATCATCAAGTGATTATCTATGTGTGGTTGGGAGCTATTTTGTACCATTTGTTTGTACTGGTAACCAATATAACCAATCAGCATGTATATAAAGCAGGGATCATTCTTTTTTTAGGTCCTCTGTTTTTAACAATCTATCATTTTATTACGTACCTGTCTGCTTTGCTTCAAGCACGGCGTGAGGAAGAACAAACTTCGGTAGCTGCTTTGGAACGATCTGCCTATCAACTAATCAGCGAAGCCACGAAATTATATGAAGAGATACGCAGGCTCAAAACTGAATTTCCAGAAGTAGAACAGATGCTTAATGCCAATCAATTTGCACACAAGCTCGAAAAATACACGCTTGAGATGCAACAGTATTTACAAGTTGATTCGTTCCAACGAAGAGATTTGGAGTTTCTGGAAGGGCATTATCTATTCATCGAAAATATTTTAATCATTGTTAAACAGCACCCTGGTATTTCAGAATCACGTAAATATCTAGCAAGAGAGAGAGTGCTATAACCCGAAGAGTGGGCCATGAACATACGGTCCATTTTTCGGTTTTTTTTATTAACAGAAGGGGCAAGTGCATTTTTATTAAAAAATTCCTTGCATAAAATTTTTCTCTCCCCTATATTATTTCGTGTACGAAATTTTCGAGTGCGAAATAATATTAGCGATCGCGAATATATGTAAGAGGTGATACGAGGTGCCTAAAGGGCTGATCATACGTGATGGGGTAAGACAACTTAATAAAATCATTGGGATGATGATTACACAGGAGCTTAGCGAGGTGGGAATTACGATGCCTCAGATTAGTGTGATGCGCAAGATTAAGGATGGACCTATGACGATTGGCCAATTAAGTAAGGACCTTTATCTCTCTTGCAGTACAGTTTCCGGGATAGTCGATCGCTTAGAGAGGGAGGGGTACATCGAACGTGTGCGAGATACTGCTGATCGGCGCGTAGTCTGGATTCACATCACTAACAAATTCGAGGAGATGGCTAATTCCATCCCGGTGATGCAAAAGGAATATTTTACAGAACTAATAAAAGACCTATCGGAAGAAGAGATAGACAAAATCGTCGATGCCCTGCAACTGCTCATTAGACAATTTGAGAAGAGGATTGAGGAGAGAACATGAAAAAGAAATTTATTCTATCCACCATACTACTGCTTATGGTTGTAGCAGGTGGAGGAATCGGTTATTACTATTGGTACCAAGGTACCCATTACGTAACTACGGAAGATGCTCGTGTTGCGGGTGATACGTATCGTGTAATGCCGCGGATATCTGGCAAAATAACTTCGCTAGACTTGTCAGACGGTCAAAGCGTCATAGCTGATCAAATTGTGGGTCAACAGGATACAACAAATATCGCTGGCAACATGTTAGATAATGCTACTTTGCGTGCTCCAATTACTGGTACGGTGTTAAAAGTAACGGCTAAAAGTGGAGAAGTGGTAGCTCCTGGTCAGTCCGTTGCAACAATTGTTGATATGAACAAGCTCTACGTGTCAGCTAACATTGAAGAAACAGATTTAGGCCGGATTCATGTGGGGCAAACTGTTGAATTCACCTTAGATTCATTTAAAGGTCAGACGTTTAGAGGGCAGGTTTTTGAATTGGGAACAGCCACAGCCTCTACGTTTTCTTTGTTGCCTGCAACTAGCACAAGTGGCAACTTCACAAAAGTAACACAGCGAATACCAATTAAAATTTCTATTAACGATAAACAAAACAGCCGCATTTTACCAGGTATGAGTGCTGTGATTAAAATTCATTTGAAAGGGAATTAAGGTGAAGAGTATGAATAAAAGACAAAAAGGGATAGCAGGTACTTTTGCCATAATGGCGTTGTTGCTCGGTGGCTGTAGCAACAATAGCGACAATGAAGCAGCGAATGCTCCCATTGTACAAACGATGAAAGTTGTAGCTACTACGAATTCATCTGGCTTGATGGCATCAGGCAAAATTGTACCTGATCAGCAGGTTCAGGTGGTTTCCAAATTGTCCGGCCGAGTAGCAAATGTCAACGTAAAAGAGGGCGATCGAGTCAAAAAGGGAACGGTGTTAGCAACTCTTGAAAACGCTGAGCTAGTACAACAAGTACGACAAGCTGAAGCTGGCATTGTAGCGTCTCAAGCAAAATTAAATGATACCAAGGCAGGTGCACGTCAACAGGATTTAGACCGGCTAAACAGCGCTTTACAGCAAGCAAAAGTGGGATGGGATGTCGCTCAAAAAACCTATGATCGCATGAAAGCTTTATTTGATACAGGGGCTGTGCCTCAAGCTGATTTAGATAAAGCATCGCTTGCATTAGAACAAGCTAAATCAGGGTATGAACAAACGAAAGCACAGCTTGATTTAGCCAAAGCAGGTGCAACCTCCAATTCTATAGCAGCTCTGCAAGCGGATGTAACGCGTCAAAAAGCAGGTTTGGATTTAGCTAAGACAACATTATCTAACTCAACGATTACTTCACCAATCGATGGAATGATTGCGATTCGCAATATCGAGCCGGGGGAAATGGCAGCGCCTAGCATCCCGCTAATGACCATCGTCAACATGGATACAGTAGTAATAAAGGCGAGTGTTCCTCAAGAACAAGTAAATCATTTGAAAAAGGGACAGACGGTACAGGTTGTAGTAAATAAGGATAAGAAAATGGTAGGAACCATTGATTTTATCAGCCCTGTATCTGATGCAAACAGTACGACTTTCCCTGTTAAAATCAGAGTGAAAAATGACGGTTCGTTATTAGCCGGAATGATTGCTGAGGTCTATTTTGGCGCAGATGCTCAAGTAGCTACAGGGGTAGAGATTCCGAAAAGCTCTGTCATTGATCAGGATGGTAAAAAATTTGTTTATAAAGTAGATGGAAATACCGTTCACATGATTCCTGTTGAAGTAACAGAGAAAAATTCTGATTGGTTATATGCAAAATCAGGTGTTGCTGCTAACGATCAGATTGTTACACAACCAGCTACAGATCTGCATGATGGTAGTCAGGTCCAAATAAACTAGGAGGCGATCAATTTGTCTGCTTCTAACAACAAGGAGAACGCTTCTTATAAATGGTTGGCGTTGGCTGCTATTGTAATGGGGACTTTCGTGGCCGTTTTAAATAATAGCTTAATCAACATTGCCCTGCCTAAACTAGTAGCTGTATTTGGTTCCACCACTGACACTATTCAATGGGTGCTAACAGGGTATATGCTTGCTTCCGCGGTTGTGATTCCCATGAGCGGTGCGCTTGGAGATAAGTTTGGTTATAAGCGGGTATTCGTAACCTCACTTGCTTTTTTTACAATCAGCTCAACGTTTTGTGGATTTTCATGGAATGATAGCAGCATGATTTTTTTCAGAGTGGTGCAAGGGCTAAGCGGTGGTTTCATTATGCCAATCGGGATGTCAATCATCTACACGATTATGCCGCGGGAACAAATAGGGACAGCGCTTGGCTTATGGGGGATTTCAGCCATGGTAGCTCCTGCTGTCGGCCCTACGTTAAGCGGGTACGTCATTGAATATTTCAACTGGCGGTTTCTCTTCTTCATGGGTGTGCCAATAGGGGTTCTAGCGGTAATTATGAGTAGCATGATTTTAAAAGAAACACCACTAAAAAAAGATTTAAAATTTGATTTTCCCGGGGCCATCTTATCTATCATTGGTTTTGCTTCGTTATTGCTAGCCTTATCAAAGGGACAATCAGAGGGTTGGACATCATTGTACATCGTCAGCCTATTATTTGTGGCCGTATCTAGCTTAACGTTATTGATCTATGTAGAGCTAACTACTGAGCAACCATTGATTGAGCTCCGTATTTTAAAGAATGGAACATTTTCACTTAGTTTGTTGATTGTTAGTTTTCTTACCATGGGAATGTTCGGTGGTATTTTTATGATGCCGTTGTATATGCAGAATATCCAAGGTTTATCTGCCATGCAAACAGGTATTTTATTGATGCCCCAGTCAATTGCCATGGCATTAATGATGCCGTTAGGCGGTAAATTATTTGATAAATTCGGTGTTGTTCCATTAGGATTAATTGGATTGACTCTCGCGGGGATAACCACCTTCGAGCTCCAAAATTTAGCTCAGGATACCCCCCATCGTTGGATTGATGTGTTATTAACCATTAGGGGCTTGGGAATGGGGCTCTGTATGACACCACTTTCAACAGTGGGGATGAACGCCATCGAGAAATCTATGGTTGGCCGTGCTTCTTCGTTATCTAATCTGATTCGCCAAGTGATGGGCTCCTTTGCTATTGCTATTTTGACAGCCCTGATGAGTAACCGGCAATCCTTCCATGCCGTGCGGATCAGTGAAAATGTGCAAATGACCAACGATACAGCAAATCAAATGCTGAGCATGCTATCAGGGGTATATGCACAAAGTGGGGTAGACTCGGCTACTTCAATGGGAGGCGCCTCTGCCATACTAGCTGGTTTGATTCAAAAAGAAGCCTTCACGAGAGGGATTGCCGACACCTTTATGGTATCTGCGTTGCCAATTCTTTTGAGCATTCCATTGGTGCTGTTTTTTCTAAAAAAACGAAAAGTGCCAGATGATTTCGTGGCGGCCAAAAGAGTTCCTGTTGAAAAAACAGCAGGGGCAGCGCCTCAAACCTCAGGTACTGCCTCACCTGTGGAAGGATAAATGTAATACTTGCTACCTCAGTTTGTTTTCGCTAACTGAGGTCTTTTTTTGCACAGAAAGAGAGAACAGCTTCTTCTAAACTAAAGATAGAAGGCAGCTGTTCTCTCCCTTGCCATGAATACAGTCCACTGCTCTGCACTTGTTGGACGAGCTGTTTTCTTACTTAGTAGGCAATGCCCTTCACGCTGTCCCTTTTACTTTATTCAAGAATAGCTAAAACATGTACAGGACAACGTAATTGATTTCGAAATTCTTCAAGCAGCTCAACTGCGGCTGAAAAAATTACACAAGTAGAAGGGCCGCCAGATTGCTTCAAATCAAGAGGAAGAGGAGCGGTGAGACGATATGTAAGCGAGGCACTTGCAGCTAACTGCTCCATTTCATAAGCGATTCCTTTTGAGCCAACAGGCAACAGATCATGAACACCGGGATGAGCACGCAGTTGGATTAAGTCAGCTAGGGAAAGCATCTCGGGATCATTTAATCGAACCTCGTGCTTGGGGCCGCTTTTTGGAATACCTGCACACATGATAGCTTCTTTAGGCAGGGCTGTTCCCGGAGAAAACTGAGATTGCTCAACCAGCCCAAGTACGGTTATACCAATCCCTGTTTGCGTGGTTGGAATGTTTTCCTCCGTACTTCCTGTAAACTGTACATCCTCTGTGACGCCTGCTTCTTGCGCATATTCCTTGATTCCACGGAGAATTTCTTCCCCGTAGCCTTCGAGCTCTACTGATAGCGTATCGCATATCATAAACGGAGTGGCTCCACAGGCAATCAATTCAAAAAGCGGTACACGAACAGCAAACCGCCCTAACAAATCGGGTGCTATTTGGACAATGTCCTGTGGTTTGGTGCCGATGCCGCCATCTGAATCGCAGGCGATAACAATGCTTTGTGCTTCATTGATCCGAAGCAGCGTCAGATCACGTACCTTTTGCAAATGGTGTAATGGATTTGTGAGATAGGGTACTTGCATAGCTGGCTCCTTTACAAAATGAATGATTTGTTTAGAGATCTGGGTGCTTGCGCAAGGCAAACAAGGTTACAAAACTGACTGCTTCACGTAATTCCATGCTTAGGGAATGAGCGAGGACAGGAGGAAAATCGTCTTTATACACATGTGATTCCTTTTGCAGAAAAAATCCATTCTCCTGTGCTAGCTGTTTTGCTTCCCAGGGCATAATCGTGTTCTGGATAGTGGCTTTTCCATACAAACGTGGATAGCTATGTGCCCGCGGACCTGCTGTGGGTCCCAATACCCCCAGTAGCAGCAATCCATCCGGCTGCAGGATGCGTTGAAATTCTTGAAGGACAATTAGGGGAGAGGAAGTAAACTCCATCGCGTTAATTGATAGGATGCCTGCAAAGGATTGGTCTGGATATGGCGTAGCAGAAATATCTCCCTCCATAAACTGTAGAGAAATCGAATCGGTAAGCTGTTTGGCCTCTTTGGTGGCATAGGCTATCATTTCTGAGGAAATATCCAAGCCTGTTACATCATACCCTACAGAGGCTAGCTTGAAGCTAGCATATCCATCTCCACAGCCAGCATCCAGTATTCGACCTTTGCTGGAAGGAAGAAGCTCTGTAAATAAAGGTAGGATCGTTTTCCGACTGCCCTGTTCCCACATTCTCTTGCTACGCTCATGCCAATCACCTGCCATTTGATTCCATTGCTGTGAAACAAATCTATTCCACTCCTGCATCCGCACTTCGCTCCCTTCAAATATCCTTTTACCTATCATAACTGATTGGAGCAGATAGACAGAAGACTATTATTGATACTGCATGAAAGCGTTTAAGCGTTACTCCATATTCTTGCATGAAAAAAACAGACCATGTAATCTCAAATAAATAGGTTTAAAATTCAGAATAATCGGAGGTTGAGCGGTGTGAGCGTAACAGACTTTTTCCCTATTCAAGATTGGGACTATGTTGAGTTGTATGTAGGAAATGCGAAACAGGCAATGTACTATTACGCAAAGGCATTTGGATTTGAGCCGTATGCTTATCGTGGTTTGGAAACAGGGAGTCGCACTCAAGTCTCTTATGCATTAAAGCAAAATCACATTCGTTTGGTGTTGACAGGAGCATTAGAGCCTGATCATCCGATTACTGATTTCATTAAGCTACACGGAGAGGGAGTTAAGGACATTGCTCTTCGCGTTGAAAATTGTGAAAAGGCTTACCGGGAAGCAATTTCCCGTGGCGCTACATCTATCATGGAGCCTACGGAATTTAGCGATGAGCATGGAACCGTAAAAAAAGCAACGATTGCTACTTATGGAGAAACAGTCCATTCCTTTATTGAACGGAAGGATTATAAAGGGGTGTTTTATCCAGGCTTCCAACCTTATCAAGCTCCATTTGCCTGTCAGTCTACAGGTCTGATTGGCATCGATCATATCGTAGGGAATGTAGAGGTTATGGATGAATGGGTTGAATTCTATGAGAAAGTTATGGGCTTTACGTCTTCCCAAAATTTCAGCGACGATGACATTTCTACCGAATACTCTGCACTCATGTCCAAGGTTATGCAAAACGGTACTGGGCGAATTAAATTTCCGATCAATGAGCCTGCGGAAGGAAAACGCAAATCGCAAATCCAAGAATATCTGGAATTCAACAAAGGACCAGGGGTTCAACATATTGCTGTATTGACTAATGATATTTTGACAACCGTTTCGCAATTAACCGCAAACGGGGTTGACTTCTTAAGTGTACCGGACACCTATTACGAAAATTTAGCAGAGCGTGTAGGGGCAATTGAAGAGGATATAGAGAAATTAAAAGAGCTAAAAATTTTAGTGGATCGCGATGATGAAGGCTACTTATTGCAATTGTTTAGTAAGCCTGTAGTAGATCGTCCGACATTATTCTTTGAGATTATCCAGCGTAAAGGTAGCCGTGGTTTTGGAAATGGTAACTTTAAAGCATTATTTGAAGCACTGGAGCGGGAGCAGGAGTTGCGTGGAAATCTATAGCGATCCCATAACCAAATAAGCAGGGAAGCCACTTTTTATGTCGATAGGAAAAGTGGCTTCCTTTTTTATAATCAGCTTTTTTGAAAAAAATGTATATTTTTCTAAAAAAAGCTTTTCAGCTTATCTGCAAGTAAGGTATCATAAATAAAGATTCTGTTTATTTTGTTAAAAATCAGATAATTTAGATTATTGTTGTGTGTCTTATATTCTGAAAGGAGGAGAACTTTTATGAAGCGAAAGATACTTTCCATAATCATTTGGACAGTCATTTCTGCATTAGGAGGCATTGGATTTGGAGCGTTGGCTTTATCCAAGGGAGAACAGGTAAGCTCTTTTTGGTTATTAACGGCTGCTTTATGTACATATGCAGTGGGTTATCGGTTTTACAGCCGTTTTATTGCCCGTAAAATAATGGGCTTGGACGACAGACGAGCCACACCTGCCGAAATACATAATGATGGCAAGGATTTTGTGCCAACCAATAAGTGGGTTTTATACGGACATCACTTTGCTGCCATTGCAGGTGCAGGGCCGTTAGTAGGACCTACGTTGGCAGCTCAAATGGGATATTTACCCGGTACAATCTGGATTATTGTAGGGGTTGTATTGGGGGGAGCGGTGCAGGATTTTATCATTCTATTTGGATCGATGAGACGCAATGGAAAATCATTAGGTCAGATTGCTAAGGAAGAGATCGGACCTATTGGGGGCGTCCTTGCGATGATTGGAATACTAGCTATTATGGTTATTCTTATTGCGGTATTGGCGCTTGTTGTTGTTAATTCTCTTACTCATTCTCCATGGGCAACCTTTACGATTGCCATGACGCTACCAATTGCTATTTTGATGGGGTTGTATATGCGTTATTTCCGACCGGGAAGAGTGCTGGAGGCCTCTGTTATCGGAATTGTGCTGTTGTTTGCATCTCTTTATTTTGGGCAAGCAGTGGCAGAATCGCCTACCTGGGCCCCCTTGTTTGATTATGAAGGTACGCAGCTTGCTATCATGATTATTATTTATGGTTTTATCGCCTCTGTTTTACCGGTATGGTTCTTATTAGCCCCGCGCGATTACCTCAGTTCTTTTTTAAAAATTGGTACGATTGCTTTTCTAGCCATTGGAATTGTTTTCACATTACCTAATCTACAAATGCCGGCTTTAACAAAATTTATTGATGGTACCGGGCCAGTATTTACCGGTAACCTTTTTCCTTTCCTCTTTATTACGATCGCTTGCGGAGCCATCTCCGGCTTCCATGCCTTAGTCGCTTCAGGCACAACGCCAAAAATGATTATCAAGGAAAGCGACGCTCCTTTAATTGGCTATGGAGCAATGCTGACTGAGTCTATGGTGGCGATTATGGCGATGATCGCAGCCTGCGTATTAACACCAGGCTTGTATTTTGCAGTAAATGCACCTGCATCAGCAATCGGAACTGATGCGGTAACAGCGGCAGCTACGATTACCAACCAGTATGGCTTCCCAATCACACCGGAGCTATTAACGGAAACAGCCAAGGATGTAGGAGAGACCAGTATTTTATCTCGAACGGGAGGGGCCCCTTCCTTTGCTTTGGGAATGGCACATATTTTTTCAGGTTTTATCGGCGGAAAAGCCTTTATGGCCTTTTGGTATCATTTTGCCATCCTGTTTGAGGCGGTGTTTATCTTAACTACCATTGATGCTGGAACACGCGTTGGCCGTTTCATGGTACAGGACATGCTGGGTAACGTGTTTCCAAAATTAAAGCGCATGGACTACCTGCCGGGCAATCTAATCGGGTCTGCTGCTGTGACAGCAGGATGGGGCTACTTTTTGTATCAAGGGGTTATTGATCCATTGGGCGGAATTAAAACACTTTGGCCACTCTTCGGTATTGCCAACCAAATGCTGGCGGCAATTGCTTTTGTAGTTGGTACTACGCTCATTATCAAAATGGGCAAGGCTCGCTACGCTTGGGTGACGCTATTTCCAATGGCATGGCTTTCATCGGCCACCTTGTATGCGGCTTGGCAAAAGATTTTTTCTAATGATATTACGATTGGATTTTGGGCGCATGCAAACAACTTCAAGGAGAATTTAGCGTCAGGGCTGTTGCCAAAAGGGGTAACATCTGTCGAAGCAGCGGAGAAAATGATCTTTAATGATATGATAGATACCATTGTCTGTGCGATCTTTTTGCTTATTACAATAGCCATTATTGTTGATGGAATACGTCTATGGCTCTCTATTGCGAATGGTAAGAGATACGAGCTAAAAGAGGAACCTTTTGTGCTAACCAAACGTGATCATAAGGGGAATCTAATCGTTTAGCGAGACCAATAAAAAAGCGAAAAACCGTTCATGCGCTGGTTTTTCGCTTGCTTTTAGCTTCAAAGGCTTGTTGCCAGTCCGCTTTCAGAACTGTTCAAAAAATGCTGTGAAGGAGAACTGTAGGGGTGCGTTTTAACGCAGTTTGGGATAAAGTTCTACACTTTAGGAACAGAGAGCGGACTGACAACAAAATTAAGAAAGTGCTCAATCTCTATCATAAAACAGTCTCAACAAAGAAATCTACATGTTTCCCCAAAGAAACTTTTAAAAAATATAGTTAAAAATAATATTTTGATATTAGTAGAAATGTTTTATAAAGTTACGTTGTATAAAAAAAGAAAGACAGTCAATTGTGGATATTATGTTGGAAAAGTGAGGTGTGTGAGGATGCGAAAGAAAATAAGATACTGGAAACGGCGACTCAAAAAGGTGCGTTCCATCATTAAAACGATTTTTGGCATGCCTGATTACGATCGTTATCTGGAGCATTGGTATACGACACACGGAGCTCCTGGAATATTTCCGATGACAGAGAAGGAATTTTATCTTTTCGCCTTAAAAAACAAATATGAAAGCGGTGAAGTGAATCGCTGCTGTTGAATGGAATAGGGCTATGTAGCAAAAGGGAGGAGCTACACGGGCCCTATTTATTTTTATGCCAAAAAGAACGCAGGAAGATATGTGCCTGAGTCTCATCCTTGTGCAGGACTTCTACATAGGAGAGCCTTTTGTTCGGAAAAAGATGGTGATCTTCAAACAAAGTAGCGGTTACAGAATTACGAATGCGACAGCGAATGCCCTGCTGTTGTAAAAACGTATATAATTCAAATGCTTCCCACTCAGGTCCCTCGTAAACCATGTGATAGCGATACGCACCTATCATATCCATTATTTTCAGGCTACTAAATAGTACGACTATCAATACAAAAAAGGTCAAGTATAATCACTTCCGTTCTAAATATGTCGCGAAATGGAGATAGTATTACTAGTGTAGCATTTATGATAGATAAACTATTCATCGCCGTTGTTTAGGAATGGAAGGTGTAGGAGAAGGGGAAATATGATACACTAAAGAAAATTGGATGGGTTGGGTGGCGATATCTTTGCAACCGAATGAACTGGAACAGTGGAAAGAATTGGCGATCACATGCGCCAAAACAGCCGGTAAGCTAAGTTTGGAGAAAATGAATCAGCCCTATACAGTCAACTATAAAACCTCTGCCTCTGACTTAGTCACGGCCGTAGATGAAGAAGTAGAGCAGATGGTTATTGATATGATTCTTAAAAAATATCCTGAGCATGGCATTTTGGGTGAGGAAAATCGTTTTCAGGGTATGGCTCCTTCTGAATATGATACCCTGTGGATCATTGACCCTATTGATGGAACAACTAATTTTGTTCATCAGCAAATTAATTTTTCTGTTTCAATCGCCGTTTATCACAAAGGGGAAGCGGCTGTTGGTGTTGTTTATGACCCATCGCGTGACGAGCTGTTTTATGCAACCAAAGGTGGAGGGGCTTATTTAAATGATCGACAGCTGCGTATTCACCGTCAAGTAAAATTAGAGGAAGCCTTACTTTGTACAAGTGTGTTTTGGAATAAACGCGCTGAGCAGATAGGCATTGATGTTATTTTCAAAGAGCTAGCGGGTAAAGTTCGGGGTATGCGCTTGTTAGGAAGCGCGGCCTTGGAGCTATCTTACGTAGCAGCAGGACGACTGGATGGTTACGTCAGCTTGCAATTAAATCCATGGGATTTTGGAGCAGGCAAGCTTATTATTCAGGAAGCGGGCGGTACTGCTACCACAATGGAAGGCAAGGAGCTTCCATACGATGCTAAAAGCAGTGTAATGGGATGTAATCCGACGTTTTATGAAGAGTTACAACAATTTATTCGTAGTAACATGAACCTGATTCGTTCCGCGCAAGATGCAAAAGATCATACATAGGTATTTTTCCATAGCAATCTGCCTTTTTTTCACTTTTCTATGCGCTTATCCAAGCATCATGTGACCGAAATTCATAGGGTACTAGCAGGAGTTTGTGAGTCCATGCATTCTCCGCTACTAGACCGTGAGAAGGAGGAAGGATCATGGGATGCGGTAGAAGAGGTGGTATATTCGGCTTTAATGGCGGCTTTTTATGGATTATCATTCTTATTGTAATATTGGTCTGTTTCTGTGATGATTAATCACACGTAGTTTGCAGAAATAAAAAAGCCTTACCCTTTTTGGGGTAAGGTTTTTTTCTACTATCCTTTGTATGCGTAATTTGTTGACACCCGCTCCTCAGCGCAGTCTTTAGAAGCTGCGGATAACTCCCATACATGAGCGGAATATTCCATCTCAACAATCATACGATTTATCTCTGCGTATAGGCAGCCAACCTCTCGTAAACAGGTGATGCCGGCTGTTTCTATTGATGTGATGAACTGCTGAGATTGTTGTTGTTTTACTCTGTATAACAGATTCAGCAGCTCCTGATGAGCCTCTGGGGACGGATTTGCAACAAAGGCGCCATATGTTGAAATGGCGGCACTGGCATCAAGCAAAGGCTGGTCAAGAGTATGCCGAAGAGTAGGGAGATATTTTAATTCCTGAGCAGTGTATAGGATACTACATATAGAGATCAACATCTTTTGAACGGAATCAATTTGTTGTTCCAGATAATAGAGCGTGTTAAGGTCTTTCCGGCAAAATACATTATATTTTAAACTTTTCTTTGCATGCTTTAATGAAGCCTCCAGTTCATTATTCCATTTTAAAAGGGAGGCGGGGTCGACAATCGGAGTAGTTGCACTATCAGAGTGATTATTTAGTGCAGTGGCCATTATTGTTAATGTCTGTGCCAATTGCTTACAAGATTCGGCATGTTTCTTTTGAACAGTGGGAACATAGTTCTCTGGTCGAATGATCATTTGAATGAAAACAGCCACGATTGCCCCGATAATGGTTTCTAAAATCCTGCCAGTCGAATAACCTTGCATTTGTTGAAAGGTCATTACCATCACAGAACTAACACCGATTTGTGAAATAATTTGTGGATTTAAGCGTAAAGCGGTAGCGGTACCCATACCTACCAATAGAACAAGGACAAGACCTAGTATTCCATTTTCAAAATAAGGAAGAATAATAATGCTAGAGACAACTCCGCCAATGACGCCAATTACACGATAAATTCCCTTTTCCAGAGTGTCTGCAATGGTAAGTTGCATGGTTAATACCGCAGCAAGCGGAGCAAAGTAGGCAAAATGATTGCCGAACAATAATGAGGCGATCAGCAATGACAAGCCGGATGCTAAGACGGTTTTACACACATGAAACGTGAGACCAAAGCGAGCGCACCAATTCATACTGCGCTGCACCATGGAACTCACCTCCTTGTTTTTCTAAGCTGTTTTAGTGTTTGTTACAACCATCATGGTAAACCAAAAATGTTGATACAAAAGCTTATAATTTTGACAGATTTTCGATAAAGTTCTTTTTTTCACAATTATTCATAAATGAAAGCGAATACATTTACAAACATGTGCAGTATTCGCATTTTTGTACAGGAGAGCTTGCTTCGATATGCTAAAATAAAGGATATCTTTTGACAATCAGTCTAAAATGAAACAAGCAGAGCCGAAGATAATATCTGTTATTGATGTTGGATTATTTTGAACAAAATTACTTTTATAAGGTTGAACATAATTGATAAAGGGGCGAGGCGATTGAACGATTGGCGCATGTACACAGACGAACGCAAAGAAGAAAGAAAACATGTGTCTTGGCACGAGGTGCTGCGAGAAATTGCGAGCTTGGATGGGAAAATGAGAACGTTGGTGCATGCTGCCTATGGCGACCATGTTGATTTGGTTGTGTCGGGCGGTGACGAAGGATACGTCTTAGTTCAATGGAAAGAGTATGCACGTGACATCAGTCATTATGTACTTACCACTAAGCAGGTTGATGCGGAAGTGACGGGAAGAATTATCACCGTAGAAGGAGAAGGGCTGCCAGTACCAGCAGATTGGGCTATTTCACTTGAACAAGCCATTCCTTTACTTGGGGATTTGTTGCAAACCTGCGAGCAAAAAGAGAATGAAGATTTGCAATGGTTATTACTGGAGACAGAACCCGGGCAAATGTCATAGGAGCAACAGGCATAATCTTAGAATTTCACCATACTATTGTATTGTACAGAAGGGAAATTCGCTTGACCCTTGCACCATTGTGTGGGTATGGTGGCTGTCATTATTGAAATAGGGGCAATGATTGGTCCGAATGAAACCAGCCACTGATGATGCTCGCCAATTGTTGATTACCATTATTATCAACGCAGCCGTTCTATGCATCATTCTTTGCAGTCCTATGTAAGGTGCCTATGAATAAGGAAAAGAATTTTCCTTTATTGCTGGACTGGGCAATACCGGATTTATCGGGCTTCCTTTATGTGTCGGGCTGTTCGGGCCGACAGGGGGGCTGCTTGCGGCTGCTTATGATGCTGGTCTTGATCTGATGATCTGGACAATCGGTGTTATGGTTTTGAAAGGGAAATAGAGGATGTACATGGAAGAATATGAGGAGCATTGTAAATATTCCAATGCTGGCTATTGCAGTTGGGATGCTTTCGGCGTTAATGGAATGGCAACCTCCAGAGATAGTTAAATCATTTACTGCTATGTTATCTTCTATAGCTGCTTCCTTAGCCATGCTGTACATTGGTTTATTAATTCCCGATCTGTTGGTACGTAAACAACAAACAGCACAAACACTCCCAATTTTAAGTTTGTCTATGATTGGTAAGCTTTTCTTGTATCCAGGTCATTGTTTTGCTGGTTAGCTTTGGAGCTTTCACTTAGCGACAGAGATTAGCCAAGTCACTTTGGTGTTGGCAGCAATGCCTACAATGGCGCTAGCCACCATGTTATTCGCCAAATATGCGGCTGAGGAAGATTTAGGAGCGATGGCGACCGTTAGTTTCACAATTATCAGCT
Organism: Brevibacillus laterosporus; assembly: GCF_030489605.1. GTDB lineage: Bacteria > Bacillota > Bacilli > Brevibacillales > Brevibacillaceae > Brevibacillus_B > Brevibacillus_B laterosporus_E. The sequence continues at coordinate 103,205 of NZ_JAUKFY010000013.1, read as the reverse complement.
TCGTTACCATTCCTTTCGTTAATTTATGTTAGGTCAAATTATCTTGTCTGTATCACTTTTTTAAAGTACGTAATCATGTAGAAAAAATATAAAAAAGAGCCTAAATTACCACTTGTTTGATTCATGAAGCGATTTTTATGTTATAATGAAAATGTAACTTTACAATGAAAGGATCGGATAGTGATGTTACCGCGAAGGACAATCTGGAAACGGTTTGATCTCTCAGATACGTAGCGTAGTAGTTAGAGCGTTCCACTCTTGACCTGTGAACACTAACTACGAAAGAGAGATGCTTTATGATACAAGCAAGCGATCCTGTCAGGACCTGCTTCGTAGTTAGTGGAGAAAGTGACTAACTAACTACGAAAAGGGGAAGCCTCGATGAGGACAAAACCATACCAACAAACCTTCATGATTTTACTGGGAACTTTTTTATTGGCCTTTAGCTATTACCACATCAACTTTCAGAATAATTTAAGTGAAGGCGGATTTGTGGGGTTATCATTACTTGGAAAATACGCTTTTGATTGGTCACCGTCTATTACGATGCTAGCATTAGACATTCCAGTCATTTTAGTTGCAATGATGATCAAGGGACGTAAGTTTTTGATTAATACCATTGTAGCAGCGACATCTTTTTCCTTTTTCTATGAGCTATGTGAGCGTTTTTCGCCGCTAGTATTTGACTTTAGCAATGCCATGTTGCTCGCTGTTTTATTATCTGGAATCAGCACAGGCTTCGGTCTAGGATTGGTTCTTAGATTCGGTGGGGCAACAGGTGGAGACGATATTTTGTCTCTATTCATAAGTAAGTGGACGGGTATGTCAGTAGGTACCGTTTTATTAATATTTGACGTCCTTGTGTTACTGCTTTCGTTATTTTTCTTGCCGGTACCTCAAGTCTTGTACACACTTCTAGCAGTTTCAATCGCTGGTAAAGTGGTTACATGGACCTATGAATATGGTACAAAAGAAAAACAAACGAAGCTGGCACACAGTGCGGCGTAACGAAAAAAACCAGTTAATAAGGTGAATGTTAGTCTGCTTGACAGCTAACAATGCCCCTGTTAATTGGTTTTTTTATAGAAAATGTTTGACAATGATAATGAGAACCAATATCATTTTAAGGGAAGGTATTATAATTCAGGATATTATTGCGTGACATCGAAAGGAAGATGATCATGGTTCGCTTACATACACAACAGTTAAACATTGGCTATAACGATAATCTCATTGTGGAAGACTTAAACATATCGTTACCTGATGGAAAAATCATTGCTCTGGTCGGTGCAAATGGATCGGGTAAGTCTACCATTCTAAAAACGATGGCACGTCTGTTGAAACCAAAAAAAGGTGGAGTATTCTTAGATGGTAAATCCATTCACCAACAGGATACTCGCAAAGTAGCCAAGGATTTAGCTATTCTGCCGCAAAATCCAGTAGCTCCGGATGGACTTACTGTAGAAGAATTGGTTTCTTATGGACGCTTCCCTCATCAAAAGGGGATGGGGAGCATGACGCCAGAGGATAAAAAAATTGTACAATGGGCGCTGGAAGTTACCGGTATCATTGAATTTGCTACAAGAGGAGTCGACCAATTGTCAGGTGGTCAGCGTCAACGTGCATGGATTGCAATGGCGTTAGCCCAGCAGACGGATATTTTGTTCTTGGACGAACCAACCACGTTCCTTGACATGGCTCACCAATTAGAAGTATTACAACTCCTAGCTAAGTTAAATACAGAAGAGAAACGTACGATTGTTATGGTTGTTCACGATCTAAACCATGCTACTCGTTATGCCGATCATGTTATCGCTATTAAAAAAGGGAAAGTAATGGCTCAGGGGACCCCTGCTGAGGTTATGACGCATCAAATGCTGTGGGATGTATTTGGGATTGAAGCTGACATTATTCCAGACCCTCGCAGTGGTGTTCCTCTATGCATTCCATACGGATTGGCTTCAGGAAGTGTTACTGGTAAGCCAAAGAAGGATAGTGTCATTTTAGATTCAAATGAAGAGAGCGCGGCCTTGGCTGTAGCTCGTTAGCACCGCAGATCACCAGAAGAATATCAAAAGCAAAGAGCTTGTTACCTCGAAAAAGTGAAGAGGTGACAAGCTCTTTTTAGTAAGGATTATCTGCATACCACCATTACAGGGGAGTGCGAGCCCTCCAGCAGGATTATTTTTGAATATCTGCTAGAACCCCATCCCATAAGGAGATGCGGCTGTTAAGGGATTGAATAGCTGTTTCTTCTGCTTCTTTCCATTTTTGAGCATCATCTTTACAAAGGGAAGCTAGAAGTTTTTCAGCTAAAGGTCCATGTTCATCTCCATCTAGCTCAATGTGGCGATTTAGATAGTACAGCAGGCAAGCAGGAGCTTCTCCTTTGGAGGTCAACTCCTGTACTAGTACCTCAAACATGTCTGGTATAATATCTTCACGACCAAAGAAAAAGGCAGCACAAACCTCGTGGGTTCCTCCCTCCTTAGCCAAGTGAAGGGTTTGCTTTACAAAACGCTGCACACTGTCAGGAGCATTGCATAATGCCAGAGCTTCATCAGGAGAGGCGCCATTTTCCAGCAACGCCAGAAAATGTTCGATCTTAGATGTATCAGCTTCTACCTCCTTCATAGCCTGCAAGTACAGCTCAAAGTGACTGGTAAAGCCGCCATTGCCATCTTCATCAGTTTCTTCACCGAGTACAATTTCATTAATGAAACGAGCATATTCAGCATGAGGAGCAGGAAGCCAAGGTACACTTGTGCAAGTTACATCTAATTGTAAACGTTTTAATAAACTCATAAAATCCCAAACAGCAAACACATGGTGTTCCATAAAGGTGCGAACGCTTTCCGGTGTTTGCATAGCAATCGAAATTGGATGAGAAATCAGTTGTTGGCGAACCACGTCAACCTGTGGCATGGGCATAAGTGTTGTCATTTGAAAACTCCTTTGTTATCGATCTTAGTTGGTAAAATCTTCTTCGTACCTATAATTATCGCATAAATAAAAATAGGCAAAATAGCAGTGCGACAATTGTCACTCATTTGTCTTATTTATGTAGCCGATTGGTAATAATTGTGGATAAATAGTAATATCAGCATGAAGAGAAAAAAAGATAATAAGATGTAGGGAAGAAAATGAAACATTATGGGAAATCTTTAAGTCAAACAAGTAGCATAAGAAAAATGAACAAAGTAATAATAGCGTAACCTGACGAAAAAAAGCGAAGGGATTGATCACAAATGTTACGAAAAACGACAGCAGCAGCCGTAATGGGGCTTACACTTGTAGGCTCAGCTATACCAGGCATGGCTCAAGCAACAGTAAAACCGGTGTCCACTTCTCTTATGATAAATCAGCAGAAGGTAATCAAGCACTCACCATTGATTAGTGTTAACCAACGAACAATGATTAACCTACAGGAATTAAGTAATCTAACAGGCGGTCAGCTTACAGAAAAAGCAGGAGCCTATCAATTGAAGGTTCAGCAAAAATCTCTGATATTTCAGACTGAAAAATCTACTGTAATTGTTAATGGAAAAGAACAAAAGGTAGAGCAGGGAGCTGTGCTGTATCAGGGCAAGGTGTATGTTCCCCTGCGCTGGACAATGGAATCCTTGTCTGCACATGTAAAGTGGGATGGCAAAACAGATGAAATTCAGGTTACAAATTTACCTGTGGTTCAGGGAGAGAAGCCTGCTTCTGCATTCCAAACCCTGACAGAAGAGCAATTAAGCGCGGAGCAGAAAGCTTTTATAGAAAGCGTTAAAGGGGAACGCGGGGTTCATCAACAGGGTGAGTTGTATGTGATTGCCTATGGAGAAGCTCCTAATCCTGGGTATGGCTTAGTTGTGGATCATACTGAACAAAGCTGGGAAATGCTAAAAGTATATGTAAAACAGACCAAGCCAGAGGCAAATAAAATGTATCCAATGGTCATTAGCTATCCTTATGTCGCGGGGAAGATCAGTACACCGCCTTATACAACGGTCACTTTCTATGATGTAGATACAGGCAACGTGCTATTTGAAGGAGAAAAGAACACCCCTCAGAAAGGGAAGTAAGGTGTGTTGTCTGAGGAGAAGCTTTATAATAGTCGAAAACGCATCCGAATGCTCAGGATGCGTTTTTGCTGTTGCGTTTTATCAGCGGTGTCAATGTTCCATAAGTCAACACACGCCAGCCCCATTCCAGTGGACCCATGGTAAAAACCGACAGCCATAGGTAGCTGACTAGCATTTGTAGTGCATAAATCCCAAGACAGATTAACGTAGTTTGCAAATGGCCCAGCTTTCCTGAAAGATTACATAAATCACGCAACGCGATAATGATCAGAGTCTGCCCGATATAGTTCGTTAAAGCCATGCGGCCGTAATACTTTAAGGGAGCTAGCCATTTCTGAACAGTTGTTTGCTGTAGGAGGCGGATAAGTGTAGTTACATAGAATACAGCCATCACGAGTCCAACAAAGACAATGCACAGGCCGTAATTGTGCAAGGCATGAATATATGAGTCATCGAAGTCAGTTGGAGCTGTTTTTGTCAAGAGCATATATTGGACGGAAAGCCCGATTACCGTGAGAATGAGAGAAACCATTTGCCATTGCTTTATTTTGGGCATAAATCCTGGGATATTTCGGAAGACTCCGTATTGTCCGATAGCAAGCCCTAACAAAAATAATGGGAAAACAACAAGAACCTTTCCTCCCAAAATAGAGGTAGGAATAAGCAGAAATAATGAAAGCAGTAGATTTTTTTTGGCTGATAAACGGTAAAAAGGCAGTAATACAAAGCCAAAAATAGCATAGATGAATAAAGCTTCTCCCGGCTGCAATAGCTGATGAAGATAGCCAATCGCGAATAGGACTAGCAACCGCCGAATAAATAGCAATGTGCTTTTGTGCTCTTTTGCTTGAGAGCGGCTTTTAAAAATATAAAATCCTACTCCAAATAAAAATGAGAAAATAGCAAAAAACCGAGATTCTACTGTGAAGTTAAGCATGTGCTCAATAAAAGCATTTGTACTGCTAACAGGGGCTGACTGTACTTTCATTAAAGTTAAGATATTAACAAGAAGAATACCCATCAGAGCAAATCCGCGCAGATAATCAAGGGTATCGATCCGATCTTTTGGTGTGAAATCGTTCATTACTTACTCCTACTAATGTGATGTCATCTCTAATTTACTATAAGGAAATGCAGTGTTTCGTAACATCGATCCAGCTTACCCTAAGCTTACAGGTATGTAAGCATCAAAAAAGGAACCAACTGGTGCATCCCAGCTCGTTCCTTTTTTATGTATACAGAAAATGAATCGGTTACTGAGAGGCAGGAGAATACGCGTCCGACTCAGTTTCTGGCTCTGGTTCCGGCAGGTGATGCACTCTGCCTAAATAGACCGCTAAAAGACAGATGCACAGTATGCCGCTGATTATAAATGGCAAGCTATGTGAGAAGGTAAAGAGCCACCCGGCTAAAATTGGACCTGCAATTCTCCCCATGGTATCCATGGCGCTCATGTTCCCGGAAGTAGCCCCTTGTCCATCGGGCGTACGTTGTGAAATCATGGCGGTGTTGGTGGTTCGCATCATACCTTGACCCAGACCAAATAAGCAAAGGGTGAGTGCAAATTCTAGGAACGTAGAAGCTAGTAATACACAGAAGAATCCTAGGACATAAAAGAATATTCCTGTAGCTAGCAATTTTGATTCACCAAATCGTTTTACTAATTTGCCAATCCCGCCCTGTAAACTAGCAGAGATTAAGCCCATGATAAGAAACATATAGCCCATGTCCTTGGAGGTCAGATTGAATTCATATGATATGTATAAAGCAAAGACCGTCTCCATCGCTGCAAAAGCAAGCGATGTAACCAGCATGATCTGATACAATAATCCAAGGTTACTAAAAATGGCTCCCAATGAACTGAGAGGCTTTTTCTTAAGGTATTTACCGCGCTTTTCCTTAGGTAAGCTCTCTGGAAGTAAAATCCAGGTAAAAACCAATGTAATAAAAGCTAGGCCTCCTGAAACGAAGAATGGCAGTGACAAGCTAACGTCTCCTAGGATACCGCCGAGCGCTGGGCCGAATACGAAGCTCAAACCTACACCTGCTCCTACAATCCCCATTCCCTTTGCCCGTTCCTTTGGAGGAAAAATATCAGCTACCATTGCTGTGATGGTTGGGATACCCGCAGCGGAAGTAATCCCAGCAAGTACACGGTAAAACAGCATTTCGTAATAGCTGGTTGAAAATCCAAATAGAATAAAGCTGGCAGAAAATCCAAATAGGGCTAAAAGGATAAAAGGCTTTCGTCCATAGCGATCCGATAAGCGTCCCCAGATGGGAGCAAATATAAATTGCATGATATTATAGCTGGCAGATAATATCCCCAATTGCGTTGTAGTCGCACCAATTTCCGTAACGAAAAAAGGCAAGATAGGGATAATAATTCCAAAGCCAAGCATCATTAAAAAGATAATGCTAAAGAGAAGGAAGAGATGTTTCTTTTCCACAGGAAAAACCTCTTTTCTGTACAATAAAAAAGTTCAAGCTACTCTCCACCATACGAAATGGAGGGAAAGAAGTCAAGGTGAGAACTGGGGTCTGATGCAGTTGACATGTTATAATGAAAGCACTTGGAAGTAAGGCAAAAGGAGAATGAATGAAATGGCCAGTAAGATGTTATATTATCTCGCAGCAGAAGAGGATCATTGGTTGGACGAGCTGTTAGATTATTTTCCTATTATGAATGCAACGGTACCTACTAAGAAGTCACTTCAAATGATAGAAGAGCAGTTGAAAGCAGGGGAAATTACTCAGTCCGTACTTGTGATCAATGTCTCTGGATTGGAAGACCGTCTACCTGCTTTACTGGAAGAATGTCAAGATCTTGAACATGTGCAAAAGCAGCCTCTGTACCTGGTAGGCATAAAAGAGGGAGAAGAGGAACAGTGGAGAAGTAATTACCCACAGGCGAAAATTGTTGTCATTACTGGCTTCCTTGTCGAGTTTGACTTTGAAGCGGTATGCCGAGAAATGGAAGCTGATTTGGGAGGGAAATAAATGAGCGATAGAAATACGTTTAATCTTCCTGAGTTTTTGCGGCGTTTTCAAATCATGATTTATACCGGAGCTCCGCTGGGTGATTGGTTGATGATTGAAGATGAGATACGCGATCTACTGACATCTAAGGTCATTGATAAAGAAGAGTTTTCTCTAGCGATGAAAGAGATTGATAAGCGTAAAAGAATGTATGCTGATAAAACTCAGTGAAAGTAAGGCGTAGAACGCGGTTTCTTCTCATAAAAAAGCAAGTTATGAAACACACTAACCTAGCATGTCATGATAGGGAATTGTTACGTTTCATAGAAAATACTCTGTTTTTGTAAAGCGCTTTTACTCTATTAGCTTTTCCTATGTTATAATCACACTGCAGTTACTTGTAGGGGGGAATTAACCGTAATGACTACTCAACAAATGAATGTAGATCAATTGGCAATCAATACTATTCGTACACTATCAATCGATGCTATTGAAAAGGCGAATTCTGGACATCCAGGAATGCCAATGGGATCAGCGCCTATGGCACACGTGTTGTGGAGCCGTTTTATGAAAGTAAGCCCGAAAAATCCGTCATGGATTGATCGTGATCGCTTTGTATTATCTGCTGGTCACGGTTCTATGCTGTTGTACTCTATGCTACATCTCATGGATTATGGCGTAAGCATGGATGATTTGCGCAACTTCCGCCAATGGGGAAGCAAAACGCCTGGTCACCCTGAATTCGGCCACACTCCTGGTGTAGATGCAACAACAGGCCCATTGGGACAAGGAATTGCGATGGCTGTTGGTATGGCGATGGCTGAGAGACATTTGGCCGCAACATACAACAAAGATAACTATGAGCTAATTAATCATTTTACATATGTTATCTGTGGAGATGGAGACTTGATGGAAGGCGTTTCTTCTGAAGCTTCTTCTCTAGCTGCTCATCTTAAACTAGGTAAAATGATTGTTCTTTATGATTCTAATGATATTTGTCTAGATGGCGATCTAAGCCAATCCTTCACGGAAGACGTAGCTGCACGTTACAAAGCGTACGGCTGGCAATATATCCGTGTAGAAGATGGAAACAATGTGGATGCTATCGAAAAGGCTTTGGCTGAAGCACGTACAGATTTGGAGCGTCCAACACTGATTGAAGTGAAAACAACAATTGGTTTCGGTTCTCCAAATAAAGGCGGTAGCAGTGCCAGCCACGGTGCTCCACTTGGTGCCGATGAGGTTGTTTTAACAAAACAAGCGTATGCATGGGAGCATGAAGCATTCCACGTGCCACAAGAGGTAAAAGAGTACTACGCTACTCTAGTAGAGGCAGGTCAAAAGAAGGAAGCGGAATGGAACGAGCTGCTATCAGCTTATGAAAAAGCTTATCCGGAACTAGCTGCACAATTTAAACAAGCAAGTAATGGAGAGGTATCCAAAGACTTTGATGCTGATCTACCAACTTATGAGATTGGCAGTAAGCTAGCGACTCGCGCGGCTTCCGGTAATGCAATTAATGCATTGGCAAAACGTATGCCTAACTTAATTGGTGGCTCCGCTGACTTGGCGCACTCCAACAACACTTTAATTAAAGGTGCTAAAGACTTCTTGCCGGGTTCTTATGAGGGTCGCAATCTTTGGTTTGGTGTTCGTGAATTTGCGATGGGAGCGGCTCTAAATGGAATGATGCTGCATGGTGGAGTAAAAGCTTTCGGCGGTACGTTCTTCGTCTTCTCCGACTATGTTCGCCCGGCAGTGCGTCTATCTGCTCTTATGAAGCTGCCTACCACATATGTATTTACTCATGACTCTATTGCAGTTGGGGAAGATGGACCAACTCATGAGCCGATTGAGCATCTGGCTGCCTTCCGTGCTATGCCGAACCTTACTGTTTTGCGCCCTGCTGATGCGCATGAAACAAACGAGGCTTGGCGTTATGCGGCTATGAGCAAAGATGAGCCTATTGTACTAGCTTTAACTCGTCAAAACCTGCCTATCTACCAAGAGACCAAAGATTTGGCTCGCGAAGGTTTAGCGAAAGGTGCTTATGTTCTAAAAGAGGCATCTGATGGTGAACCTCAGGTTGTATTGATTGCTACGGGCTCCGAGGTATCTCTGTGCATGGAAGCTCGTGAAAAACTAGAAGCAGACGGCATTCCAACACGTGTCGTTAGCATGCCTAGCTTTAATCTGTTTGAGCGTCAATCTAAAGAGTACCGTGACTCTGTTATTCCTCCGCACGTTAAAGCACGCGTTGGCGTAGAGATGGGTTCTCCACTAGGTTGGGAGCGTTACACAGGTGAGCATGGAGCCATTATTGCTATTAACCAATTTGGTGCTTCTGCTCCTGGCGATATTATCATGAAAGAATACGGCTTTACTGTTGAAAATGTCGTGAAAACAGCACAAAGCTTAGTAAAATAAGAATTTCACCACGTGTACGAAAGCCTCCTCTCTTTTTAGCAGAGGAGGCTTTAGACATGATTTTTCCCCTATAGACATAAAAGCTTGAGCGCTTTTATCCGGTTTTCGCATCTTTTATCATTGACTTTTATTTCTGCTCTTCTTAAAATAAGTGAGAAACTTTTTAATTACAATGATGAGAAACTTGCTTGTATGACTACATGTAAGTGGCGAAATTTTCAAAAGAGATGGTCAGATATGCATTTCTTTTTTTCGTTCGCCCCCTATCCGTTGGATGGGGGGTTTTGTGTTTTCAAAAATCGATGTAAGCAGAAAGGAAGGCAACAAAAATGCTTAAGTATGCTCTGTTGGTTTTTTTAGGGGCCTGCAGCTATGGAGGATTGTCAACCATTATTAAGCTGGGTATGAAGGAAGGCTTTCAGGTAAGCCAGCTAGTAGGAAGTCAATTTTTTATTGGATGGTTACTGTTAATTCTTCTGACATTGCTGTTTAATAGAAAGCGTGTGTCCGTACGCTCTATTTTACAATTGATAGTAGGCGGATTTGCATTAAGTGGTACCACCATCTTTTATAATTTGTCTGTAGCCGAATTACCTGCTTCGATTGCGGTAGTCCTATTATTTCAGTTTACGTGGATTGGCGTCCTATTAGAAGCTATCGTGGATCGGAAAAGACCCAGCAAGGAAAAGATATTTTCCATCGTTGTATTGCTTACGGGAACAGCTCTTGCAGGAGGATTACTAGAGCGGGGATTTGAATCCCTTTCGTTAGCTGGTATCCTATATGGTTTATTATCGGCGGTGACATTTGCACTCTATATTTTTGCGAGTGGTCGATTGGGCTTGGATGTTCCCGTGTTTACAAAAAGCTTAACTATGGTTACAACGGCTGTGATTGTTGTATTTACGGTGTTTTCCCCATCCTTCCTAGTGGATGGAGCTTTAGGGCAGGGGCTGTGGATGTATGGATTGGCGCTGTCTTCACTAGGTATAATTATTCCCGTTGTCTTTTTCTCAATAGGAGTACCAAAGGTTGGCTCCGGATTGGGGACGATTCTTGGTGCAGCAGAACTTCCAGCCGCAGTGATTGCCTCTGTAACCGTATTAGGAGAACATGTAAGCACGCTCCAATGGAGTGGTATTCTGCTGATTTTATTCGGAATCGCTATACCTCCCTTGATGCTGAATAAGCAACAGACACGGCAGGCAAAAGCTGCTGTTCATTAACAGCAAATAGTTTATATATTCCATAGCTTTTTTCAGCTAAACGAACCTCTAAACGAAATTCTTTTGGCAGGAATTGTTTGGTGCAAAGCAGCCACTTTATACTATCATGGTAGAGTGGCTGTTTTGTATCTGTGGTTCAATTTTGGAAAGCAGGTGAATATACATGATACATCTAGACAAGCCAGATTATTTACAAACAGGCACTAAACGGCAAAAGCAAGCATTTATTGTGTTACAGGAGCTTGATTTGTTTAAACAGTTGTCTTCCTACGATCCCATACTGACAGGAACGATTCCACTTGGAATTGAGATAGCGACAAGTGATCTCGACATTGTTTGTCAGGTGGATGATTCCGATCTGGATCAGTTTACACAGCAGGTTGTAAAGGCGTATGGAGGTTGTGCAGATTTTCAACTGGAGTTTGTAGATGAACTACGAGGAGGAAGAGCCATCGTTCTATCGTTCTCTTATCAAGAGTGGCCCATTGAAATCTTTGGTCAATCGATACCTGTACGACAGCAGAATGCATATCGACATATGATTGTTGAAGAACGGCTGCTGCATTTGGCAAAGGACTCGGCACGTGCTGATATTCGGCTTTTAAAGGAACAGGGATATAAGACGGAGCCGGCTTTTGTTCACTATTTTCAACTGGGTGGGGATGATCCCTATGAGCGGGTGCTAGAGCTTTACGACTGCACAGACAGCCAACTGCTTAAGCTCATACACCCATCAAAAAGAACCGAGGGCAGTTCTAATTAGATGCTGCATTGTTTCGGGTCAGAAACTTTTTTTTGACTTAATCGTCTAAAAAGGTGGAGAGAGGAAAGAAATCTGGAGGTAATATATGGCTCAAGCCAAGAAGAAAAAAAAGAAAAAACAAGTAAATAAATGGATATTGCTTATTATTGGATTTGCTGTCTTTTTAATTTTATCCGTCATCGGAGGTTACTTCGCTCTCTTATATGCGGGCGGTAAAATGGTGGAGATGGATGAAAATAAATTAAGAGACATTAAACTGGAAGCAACCAAAATAATGGATGTGAACGGTAAAGAGCTATCCAAATTATATGTCCTAGAAGATCGTGAATACGTCACAATCGACAAAGTGCCTAAAAAGCTTGTGCAAGCATTTGTGGCTGTAGAAGATAAACGCTTTTTTGAGCACAATGGTGTAGATATGATCCGGATCGGTGGAGCGATTTGGAAGGATATTCGAGCAGGCAGTGCAGTTGAAGGAGCAAGTACAATAACCCAACAGCTAGCGAAAAATGTGTTTCTCTCTCATGAAAAAACGTTCTGGCGAAAAACGAAAGAGGTTAGTATTGCCATTAACCTGGAGAACAGATTCACGAAAGATCAGATTATGGAGATGTATCTAAATAAAATTTATTTAGGTCATGGTGCATACGGAATTAAGGCTGCCGCCAATTATTACTTCGGTAAAGAAAAGGCGGAGCATCTGGATACTTTAACAACCGCTGAGATTGCTCAGTTAGCGGCGATTCCAAAGGGACCGTCCATCTATTCTCCATTTAACAATCCGGCTAAATCGAAAGAACGCCGTGATACGATCATTCGCTTAATGGCCGAACAAGGAATCATTACGGTGCAGGAAAAAGAGGCTGCTCAACAAGAACCGCTTCCTACTAAAAAAGTCACCGAGAACAATTCGTATCAGGCATTCCTTGATTACGTAGTTGATGAGGCCGAAGAGCGCTATGGCATTGCTGAAAACGAGCTATACAGCGGAGGATATCAAATCTATACGACGCTAAATACCGATGTACAGGATGCAATGGTGAAGAACTTTGCTAATGCTAAGAATTTCCCGAAGGATGGGAAAACCAATCAGGTGGATGCAGGAATGGTAGTTCTCGATGCTAAAACGGGCGGTATTGCCGGTATTGTAGGTGGCCGGAACTATGTGCACAAGGGCTGGAATAATGCGCTGAGTCTGCATCAGCCGGGTTCTTCCTTTAAACCATTAGCTGTTTTTGCACCAGCATTAGATACGGGTAAATGGCATGCAGGCTCTCAGTTAAGTAACAAACGTCAAAGCTTTAATGGCTATGAGCCAAGGAACTGGAATAACCAATACAGCGAATCCATACGTTTGGATAAAGCTGTTCAGATGTCACTCAATGTTCCTACGGTCTGGTTGTTAAATGAAATTGGAATTGATAAATCCTTGAAGTACATCAAGGATTTTGGGATTTCGCTTGATCCGACCGACCGTAATTTATCGATTGCATTGGGTGGTTTGCATAAAGGAACATCACCGCTGCGAATGGCACAAGCGTATACAGCCTTTACAAATGGCGGTGTAGTAAAAGAAGCACATGCCATTGATAAAATTAAAGACCTCAGAACTGGAAAAGAAGAGATTAGACCTGTAAAAGAAACGCAGGTGATTTCACCTAATGCCGCTTGGGAAATGCACGAATTGCTGCGTAATGCTGTTCAAAGCGGTACGGGTACCAGTGCGAAAATGAAAAATTGGCCTGTGGCAGGCAAAACGGGGACCACGCAATCAGCCCTAAGCTCCAAGGCAAACAAGGATGCTTGGTTTGTTGGGTATAACCCTAGGTATATCGGCTCCATCTGGATGGGCTTCCCAAAAGAGGATAAGGGCCACATTATGTATGATGGTAGCAGTAAGACGGCGCGTATGTTCAGCATTGTAATGCAGGAAGCGTTAAAGAATGAAAAACCAATGGATTTTGAACGACCAAATGGAGTAAACGAACGTCACGAGGTGGAAGAGAATCAGGAAGTAGCAACCACACCACCTGCTCTTTCTGTTCGACTTACCATTGAAGGCTCTCAGCCAGTAGCCTTATTAATGTGGGATGATACTAATGAAAAAACGACGGGTTATGATGTAATGCGTTATTTGAATAATCCTGAGTCGGCTGAAAAGGTATCATCCAAGCAAAGCGGTAAAACCTTTGTTGATCCGGTTAAGGAAGGCGTCTTATACAAATACTTTGTTGTACCTTATGATGAAAATGGTAATCCTGGAAGCCCATCTAATATTGGAGAAGTAAATACCAAACAGTTAGAAGAGCTTCTGCAAAATGGCGAAAATCAGCATGAGGAGAACAATAGCGGAGATAATCATAACTCAAACGAGGGTGATCAATCTCCGAATAATGGTTCAAATGGATCATCTGATCAAGAAGGCCATGGCAACATGGATAACAGTGGCAATGGCAATTCGACACCTCAGGGGTTACCAAACGGCAATAACGGAGGAAATAATCAGGACAACGGACAGGGAAATGGACCTTCAGGCAATGGTACTGATCCAAATGCCAGTCAAAGACCAGCCGACATCCCAGACCCTAATCAATCAACTGATCCCTCCCAGCAAGGAACAGGTAATTAACAGCAAACTAGAGTAAGATAAATGAAAGGTACTAACGAACAAAGCTTGAAAAAGGCAACCGTAGCATAGGACGGTTGCCTTTTCTTCATAAACAAGGTATCCTGTTTTATTTCATATAGTTAGATTGACAAGATTATGACTATTTTCACAGACTGCAGTGCGTGTTAGAATGGTGATATAAGTTTTGTTGGTAACTCGGAATGACTTGGAATGATTCATACAACGAAACTGTAAATGGAAAAACTGGAGGGATTCATGTGTCTACCTTTTCTCAAAAGGATTTGCAATCTTACTTCCAGGAAAAACTGGAACACGCGAAAGTTCACTTTGAACGGGCTCTTGACTGTAAACATACAGAGTTTGATGATTTGTATCCATATATGAATGAACAGCCGCAATTTTTCTGGTATAAGCGATATGTAGCTTGGTCAGAGCTACTCACGGTAGTGAAGATGGCGGAGGAGCTTCATGTAGAATGGAAAACCTGTTTTTCTGCCAACCAGATCGAGTTTATTGAAGGACGTGTCCTTCAAGGGAAAGTATTGGATCATTGGCATCCGGAAGAGGAAAGAGAAGTTGAAGAAGTAAGCCAGCTAGAGGAATAACTTATACAGCTTTGCAGAGGGATATAAAAAAACGCGTAGCGAGATGTTACGCGTTTTTTTATTTTTGTAAGACAAGTATACATATATAAAAAGAGCCTCCGACAAGTGGAGGCTAATGACCAGTTTTTTAAAAAGAGGGTAAAAAAGAGAGAATTTTTACAGCAAGTAATTATCCGAAAATTACTGTGCTTTTAAAAACTTCACCTTTTGTTGCAGACTGGGTACCAGTTGCTGGTGATGTAGTATCTGTTACTTGAGTAGGAGCAGATACTGGAGTGAAGATAGAGAAATTTACTACTTCACCTTTTGTAGTGTCACTAGTAAATTCAGTTGGTACAACAACAGATGCAGGTGCAACTGTTTGTGGTGCTACCTGAACATTAAAGAATGTTTGTGGTGCTATTGTTTCGTTTTTTGTTGCGTTTTCCTCAGCAGCAAATGCAGAAGACGCAGAGAATACACAGGCTAGTACAGTCATGCCTAAAATTAATTGTTTTTTCATAGAGTCCACCTATCCTTCCAAAAGTACATATATTTTTTGTATTGACCAGTCAGCACAAAAGTCCTTCAGCAATTATTATTTTACTCCTTTTATTTGATTTGTAAAGTAGTTATCTGCTGAAAAAGTGCTGTTCAATAAATTTTAAAATTTTGTAAAATATGCAATTCATCATATGTTATGCGTAATTAATGGAAAATATATACTGGTTAAAACTAGTTAATACATTGAATACTTGGATTTTTATTGTTTACTTAGGAAATTTTACACTAATTTTGAGAAAATGAAACAGCTTGAGTGCAATAAAGTGCAAGTAACTATTCCCAATTTATTAGTTATTTTATTTTTCAGATAAATAGAGTCGGTATATCTTTATATTTGAAATATTTTTGACATTATGGTGATTATATACAAAAAAGCAACCATTCCAAAAGAATGATTGCTTCGAGCTTTGATCATGACTTTATACGATAAATGAAGAATGATAAGTAGAAGGCAGTCTATTCAGCTTTAGACGATTGATTTGTGGGTGCAACCGGTTTACAAAGAGCCTCTGTGCGGAAGATGCGTTGTCCGCGATTGGAAAAGCGTTCTTCATACTCGGTCATCACATTCGTTGCAGCTTGTTCGGATGAATGAAGATCAAATGTGATATGGCGCAATTGAAACAGTTCGTTAGCGAATTGATTTAGAGAGAATTCAAACAGATGTTGATTATCTGTTTTGAGATGAATTTCTCCATCTTGCTTTAGCACAGCTCGATATTGACGTAAAAAGGTGAAATGCGTCAGGCGGCGTTTGCTGTGACGTTTTTTCGGCCATGGATCGCTAAAGTTTAAGTAAATCCGATCTAGTTCCCCTTGCTCAAACAGTTCCGTAATTTTGAAAGCATCGAATTGAACCAATTTTAAATTAGGAATTTCCTTTTGTTCCGTACGTTGGGCTGTGCGATACAGCACTTCTGCTTTTAACTCGATTGCGATAAAATTGATTGAGGGGAAGCGAGCTGCCAATGTATTAATAAAACGTCCTTTGCCACTGCCAATCTCAACATGAATCGGATTGTTATTGCCAAAGCAGTCTGACCATTTTCCCTTATATTGACTAGGATTATCTGCATAGGTTGGAAATTGGCGCAGCATATCTTCTGCGCCAGGAATATTGCGTAAACGCATAAAAACCTCCTTGCGAGCATTTGCAATTCATCGGGTCTAACTCTTCTACTTTATTATGCATGGACGTTGGTTTCAAGTTAATTTTGTTGCCATTCTTTTTATTCTGGATGAAAAAAGACTCCCTTTTCATAGGGGAGCCCGGATATCAACGTTATATTTTTAATACGCCGCCAGTTGATGCATTGGTGACTAGCTTAGAATAACGAGCAAGATAGCCTGTCTTTACTTTTGGTTCGAATCCTGCCCAGCTTTCTTTGCGTTTTGCCATTTCCTCGTCAGAAATTTCTAGCTGTATGGTACGTGCTTCCATATCTATGCTGATAATATCGCCATCATGGACAAATGCAATCGGTCCGGCTTCGGCTGCTTCGGGTGAAACGTGACCAACACTAATTCCTCTGGAAGCGCCGGAGAAACGTCCATCTGTTACGAGAGCTACCTTAGTACCAAGCCCCATCCCGACAATCTGAGAAGTGGGTGCAAGCATCTCTGGCATACCTGGTCCGCCTTTTGGTCCTTCATAACGAATTACCACAACATGTCCTTCTTTAATTTTTCCGTTTGCGATGCCTTCTAAAGCTTCCTCTTGGGAGTCGAAGCAAATAGCCGGTCCCACATGTTTTTTAATGGAAGGGTCCACGGCTCCTGTTTTAATGATGGAGCCTTCTGGAGCTATATTTCCAAACAGAACAGCAAGTCCCCCGCGTTCACTGTAAGGTTTTTCAAGAGGATGTATCACAGCTTCATCTAAAATAGTTGCTTCAGCTACATTCTCACGCAGTGTCTTACCGGTAACCGTAATGCGATCAGGATGCAGGATTCCTTCTCGTTTCATTAGCTCCCGTAAAATGGCGGATACGCCTCCAGCATTGTGGCAATCCTCGATATGATAATCGGATGCAGGAGCTAACTTGCATAGGTGCGGTGCGCGTTCAGCTACCTGATTGATTCTTTCCATCGGATATTCAAAGCCGGCTTCATGGGCGAGCGCTAACGTATGCAGAACAGTATTTGTAGACCCGCCCATTGCCATATCTAACGCAAAGGCATCATCTAGTGCATCCTTTGTAACAATATCGCGTATTTTAATATCATGTTTAATTAAGTGCATCAGGGCACTTGCAGTAGATTTAACAAGTTCACGGCGTTCAGGAGAGGTAGCCAAAATTGTGCCGTTTCCTGGTAGGGCAATTCCTAATGCTTCAGCCAAGCAATTCATTGAATTGGCTGTAAACATGCCTGAACAGGAACCGCAGCTGGGGCAGCCGTATTGTTCTAATTCCAACAGCTTATCATCATCAATCAGGCCTGCTTGGTGAGCTCCTACGCCTTCAAAGACGGAAGAGAGGGAGATTGAGCGCCCGTCGCTAGTTTTCCCTGCTTTCATTGGGCCACCTGTGACAAAAATGGTTGGAATATTAACACGCAAAGCTCCCATAATCATGCCTGGTGTAATTTTGTCACAATTCGGAATACAGATGAGACCATCAAACCAATGAGCCGCAACCACTGTTTCTAGACTGTCAGCAATCAATTCTCGGCTTGGCAATGAATACCGCATCCCGATATGCCCCATGGCAATTCCGTCATCTACTCCAATTGTGTTAAACTCAAAAGGAACACCGCCTGCTTCACGAACGGCTTCTTTTACTATCTTACCAAACTCTTGCAAATGGACGTGACCAGGAATAATATCTATATAAGAGTTGCAGATGGCAATAAACGGTTTATCGAAATCCTCGTCCCGTACACCTGCCGCTCGTAGTAAACTCCGGTGAGGAGCTCGGTCAAAGCCTTTTTTGATCATATCGCTTCTTTGTCTCATGTCGCCTATCCTCCAGTATGGTTCAGATATCGTAAGAGTTATTTCATTGGGAATGAAGCCGTACGACAACACCCTATCCAAGTATTTTCACTATTGTAGCACTACACGAAAGTATGAAACAAGCAAAATGATCTGAACATTTGTTCATTTCGGACAAGAAAAAAAGTGACAAAGAGTGAAATTGACCCAGTCTGTTGCTCGTATACTTAAGAGGAGGGATCTTTATAATGAAGAAGTTACCAAAAATAATGAGAGAGTGGCTGCCCATAATAGCTATTGCCCTTGTGCTGAGCTTTACAATTCGTACGTTTGTGGTTCAAGCTGTTTATGTTCCATCTACGTCGATGGTTCCTACCCTGCAAGTGAATGACCGTCTTTTCATTGAGAAAATATCCAATCCAGAAAACTTCCAATATGGCGATATTGTTGTGTTTTCCCCGCCAATTCAAGGAAATAAGGACTTGTTTATTAAACGCTTGGTTGGAAAAGGGGGAGATACCATCGAAATAAAACAAGGTTTCTTGTATCGCAACGGTGTAAAGATAGAGGAACCATACTTAAAAGAAGCGATGAATTATGATTTTGCTCCGGTCCATGTTCCGCCAGACCACTACTTCTTTTTGGGAGATAATCGGAACGGTAGCTTTGATTCACATTTATGGCCAACCCCATTTGTTGAAAAAAAAGCAGTGGTAGGCAAAGGCATCTTTTTATACTATCCGTTTAATCATATGCGAATCATGTAAAAAAAACAGGTTGAAACAGAAGAGAAAGCTCGTGAAACAGCAGTTTGTTTCGCGGGCTTTTATGTTGGTTGCTTCAGTATAATTATTCATTTTTTGTATTTATTATTCAGTTTTATTTTATTGGATATCTGCATAAACGTTGTAATAGCCCAATACATAAACGCTTTTGTGTATGAAAGCAATGAATAAACGCGTAATTTTTAAAAAATTCAGATACACTAAAAACAGTGTTTCGAGGTGATACAATAACAACGAAACAAATCTGTTTGTAACAAGTTCTACATATTTAATGGAAGGAAGGGGATCAGATTGGGTACTCAAGGTAAAAAAGCTAATCGGATCGTCTATTTGATTCCCCTGTTAGCAACTCTGTTATGGGGAAGCAATTTTTTGATTGGCAAAAATATTTTACATCACGTACCGCCATTTACTCTTAGTTTGTTGCGTTGGTCTTTTGCTCTTATCGTACTATTACCTTTTACATGGAAATTATTGCGTGAAAATTGGCAATTTTATTTGAGGTTTTGGAAAGAAGTAGTAGTGATGGGCTTCTTGGGAATTGCTTTATTTACGGGATTGGTATATTGGGGTATGGAGCATACCAACACGGTCAATGCATCTTTACTTTCATCCTTATCGCCCATCTTTATCACTGTCGTTGCTTATTTTATGCTGCATGAGAGAATTACCAGCAACCAAGTAATTGGTATTCTTCTATCGTTGCTGGGAGTTTTGTGGATTATCAGCAAAGGACACATCGGAACCTTTGCTGAAATTCGATTAAATAATGGCGATATCGTATTGATTTTAAGCAATCTCTTAATGGCCATTTATTCGGTTATGCTTCGTAAAACAGCGGACCGGCTACCGGGGTTGATCGGCTTTACATTGATTGTCTTTGCAGGTGTAATTACTACAGTGCCGTTGATGATGCTGGAGCTAAGCTATCGCCCTGTTCAGTTATTCCTATGGGAAAATCTATGGTCAATTGCTTATTTAGGTATCTTCTCGTCGGTAATAGCTTTCTTTTGCTGGACGAAATCAGTCCACTTTTTAGGACCAACAAAAGCTTCACCGTTTATGAATTTAGTGCCGGTTTTTGCTACCTTGTTTGCGGTATTGTTTTTACGTGAGGAATTGCTTTTATCTCAAATAGTAGGCGGGGTGCTCGTGCTGTTGGGTGTCTATTGGTCCTCGCGTCCGAAAAAGAGTCTTGCGTCGATTTCAAACACGAATCCGCAGGTGCAGGAGTTAAAATTATAAGCTTGCATGAATATCGGAATTAAATTACAAACTATACTCTAGCTATCTCAGATAGGCAGTCTTGATCCGAGGCATTTTCGGAAAAGAGATTGCCTGTTTTTCTATTCAGGGATAGGAATACCACATTTGGATATGCCTGCTTTTGTTTCTACTTCTTTTTTTGTATGATCGTAGAAGGTCATTGCCTATACCAATATGTCAGGATAGTAAAGGGGGCTTTATTAGATGCAGGAGGAGTGGAAACAAATTATGACGGAGGGCACCGATGAGGAACGTGAAATTCTTCGTTTAGCCCTACAAGCAATTAAGCAGAAGCGTGAGCGAAATAGTGCCTATCTATCTGGTTTCTTAGGATTACAAGGAGCCTTTATTGATGAAAGAACCTATCAATTTGAGGTTCCCATCACTCCATATATGCATAACTCCCTAAAGATTGTGCATGGTGGTGTTACGGCCACATTAATCGATAACACGATGGGGTCACTGATCAATAAGGTAATGGCTAAAGAGGGAAAGGCTGCAGTTACGAGCGATTTGCAAATACGTTATCTACGTCCCGGTAAAGGTCAGAAGCTAAAGTCAGTTGCTAAACTGATTCATCGAGGTGGGTTAATGGCCGTAATGGAGGGATTTGTCTATGACGATCAGGATCGGCTAATTGCGCATGGTACTGGAACCTTTGTCATAATTGACCGAGGAAGAATCTAGCTTATCAAATAGAAAGTCTGGAATAAAAGATAGAGATATGAATATGAAGATGAACAAAGAGTGAGGAGAATTAGCCATGCTAGAAATTGCAAAAGAGGCAGCACTTACAGCTGGAGCTTATTTAAAGCAACGTTTTTCACAACAATTGTTCCCTGAATTGGAATCGCACAATGATGTCAAGCTAGTAGAAGATAGAGAGAGTGAAAGCCGCATTATTGAAGTAATTCACCGCCACTTTCCCGATCATTCTATTTACTCTGAAGAAATCGGTACGATTAGTCGGGGTGACGAGTATTTATGGGTGATTGATCCAATGGACGGAACCAATAATTTCTTTGTGGGACATCCTTATTTCTCTGTTTCGATTGCTCTAGAGCACCGTGGAGAGCTGATAGTAGGTGTTGTATACAATCCGATATCTGACCAATTATTTTGGGCAGAGAAGGGCAAAGGAGCCTATTTAAATGGCAGCCCTATGCGTGTCAGCAATAAGAATGCACTCGCCCGTGCGACAGGTTCTTACGTTCGAGGCAGAGAGGCATTGACAAAAGAGCAAGAAATAGAGACCACTAGAGATTTGTTCCTACACACGAAACGTTTAATGAGAAATTATTCTCCTGCTCTAGATTTTTGTTTGCTGGCAAATGGTTGGCTTGATTACATTGTAATGGAAAAAACCAACATGATGGATGTGGCGGCTGGCGTCTTAATTGCGCAAGAGGCAGGGGCGAAAATGACTGGCTGGTGTGCAGAAGCGTTTACATACGAAGCTTATCATCCCGAACTATTGGTTAGCATGATTGTGAGTGGGGGAGCGCTTCAAGATGAGCTATGCGATATGATGCGAGATTATTGTTAGCTGGTTTTTTTCTTGAAAAGATTGCCAAAACCCCTGATTTCTGATTACAATACGGAAGGAATTCTTCCACAAATTAAGGGGGAGAGCTATGTCAAGATATAAGCGTGTACTGGTCAAAATAAGTGGCGGTGCTGTAGCCGGAGACAAAGGATTTGGTTTTGATCCAGATAGGCTGACACACATTGCAGATGAAGTAGAGGCACTGTTACAGTTAGGCGTGGAGGTAGCTATCGTCATTGGTGGAGGCAATATTTTTAGAGGGAATATGGCCACTGAATGGGGAATTGGCCGTGTGGAAGCGGATAATATCGGAACGATGGCAACTGTTATTAACAGTCTTATGCTCAGAGGTGTGTTGAACAACAGAACGGATCATGAGGTACGTGTGATGACTGCTAATCCAATTAATTCAGTTGCCGAGCCTTATATTCGTCTGCGAGCATTGCATCATTTAGAGAAAGGACATGTCATTATCTTCGCTGGAGGAAACGGTCAGCCCTATGTTACAACAGATTATCCTGCTGTACAGCGTGCTTTAGAGATGGAAGCTGATGCGATCCTTGTTGCCAAGCATGGGGTAGATGGTGTACTCAATGGAGACCCGCGTATTTTGGCAAAAACCAAGCTGTATGAATCACTTTCCTATGATGATGTGATTCGCCAGGGATTGAAGGTAATGGATCAGTCTGCCGTCATTTTGGCGCGTGACTATGCTCTGCCTATCCATGTTTTTAATTTTGATAAGAAGCATGTCATGAAGCGGATTTGTGAAGGTGAGAATCTAGGAACACTGGTTTCGGATCGGGTCGGTACTGTACTTTCATCTCATTAAAAAGGAAAGACAGGCTTTTTGACGAATCTTTCTTTATAAAGGGAAAAAGAACCTCCTGTACATAGCGGGAGGTTTTCCTACACTCACTTACAATGAATCAAATTATTTATTATAAGTAAGAAAACTTTGAATCATCTGCAAAAAATACAGCGCTTACAACCAGAAAAGGTAGAGGGGAGTTATAACATGAATTTGAGTCAAACAGGAGTACGAATTGAACAGCAGCTCCAATTTTTAAGAGAAATTGATCAAATGAAGCATATCTACCGACAGACCTTACTGTTGAATGGCTCTAGGCGTGAAAATGATGCTGAGCATTCATGGCATGTAGCGATGTTAGCAACGGTTTTGCAAGAGCATGCTAGCGATGCAGAGGTGGATTTGTTACGAGTGATAAAAATGCTGTTATTGCATGATATTGTAGAGATTGATGCAGGAGATACATATGTGTACGACGATCGGGGGTATCTTGACAAAGAGGCGCGTGAGAGGGCTGCTGCTGATAGAATCTATGCCATATTACCTGACGATCAGGAGGCAGAGTTTAAGGGCTTGTGGGAAGAATTTGAACAAAGGATTACTCCGGAGGCCCGATTTGCTGTCGCTCTCGATCGTTTTCAACCCTTGCTGTTTAATTATTATACGGAAGGGGCTACCTGGAAAACCAATCATATTACAAGGGATCAGGTGATTAAGCGAGTGAAGCAACCGATTCAGGAGGGGTCTGAATCACTTTGGACATATGCTGAAGAGCTGATTAACAGTGCGGTAGAAAAGGGATATCTACTGGCGTAATAGATCAAGAAAGACCGTAGAGGAATCGCTCTACGGTCTTTTCTTACATCAAATGCTTATTTTGTTTTTGTTTCAGGAGCTTTTGGTTTTGCCTCAGGAGCTTTTGGTTTAGCTTCAGCAGCTTTTTCTTTTGCTTCTAGGGCTTCCCTTTCAGCTTCAAATGCTTTCATTTCTTCTTGTTGTGCTTGTACTTCTTTAATGAGCTTATGGAAGAAGCCTTTTTCATCAAAGTTTTTGATGGCTTCTTTATCTTTAGTTAGATCAGCCAAATTAACCACGTCGTTTTTGCTAGGAACTACGAATGGTGTTGCTTTGCCAAAGTTCCATTGGTAGCTATCGCCAATGAAGCCAAATGTAATTGGAGTTGCATCCTTCGCTGTAGCATTTGGGTCTTTCATAGTAACATCAATTGTTACAGTAGAACGTACCGGTAATTTTTCCTTGTCGATCCAGTAGTCCAATTTCAGCTTCAGATCTTGCAGACCGCCTTTTGTTTTCGCTAGCTCTACTAGTTTTTCAGGGCTGTTTTCTTTTTCAAAATCAGCAATGCTTACTTTTGCAGCAGCGATCATTAAGTCTACTTGATCAGTGGCATTTTTACGATATTCTTCGTCTTTTAGAAGAGTTTTCTTAGCTTCAATAGCTTTATCTGAGAACTTGGTAGCCATTGTGGTCAAATCAATAGCAAAAGAGCGAACCTCTGGATTAACTGTTGCATCTTTTGCAATGTAGTAAGCAAGTTCGATCAGATTTTTCGTATCTAGCTCAATGACCAGATGGGTTGCTTTCAATTCCTCGCCGTTTGGTAATTTAACCGTTTCTTCGCCTTTGTTTTGTACAGAGGAGCCTTTAAAATCGAAGCCCTTGATATATCTGTTAGCGAATTTCATTGAGAGGTTGTTTACATCTTCGCTGAATTTTTTTACAAGCTCCGGATCTACGTTATTCGTTTCAGCCAATTGCATATCTTGTGCATATTTCAAATATTTCTTATCGATAGGCGATTTCACATAGATATCTTGTTTATCTACGATCATTTCAATCGATGCTTTGTCTTTGCCTTCCCATACTTTGTGGTCGCGTAAAGCTTTATCGTTGTTCAGGGACATTGTTAGTTTAGAACTTGCAGTGTCGCCTTTCACGCCTTCAAACGAAATGCCTTCTTTTATGCTTTCTAGAATTCCTGCTTGCTCATCTGTTAACGTCTTTTGTTTTTTCAAAACTTCATCAAAATTCCCAGTAAGTTTAAAGGAACCAGCAAGATTGTAGCTTCCTTTTTCCATGCTATTTACGGTTGCATCTCGAAGCAGTGTCCCATCGGTTGAGCACCCTGTCATTACTAAAACAGATGATGCCAATACAGCAGCCCCTACAGTTGTTTTTTTCATAAAAAAAGCACCTCTTTTCAAATTGGGTAGTCATGGATGAATATTCTAGGTTGTAAAATAATTTCCTTCAAAAGGTTATACGCATGAGAATGCAGATGGTTTCGAAATTTGTTCAAAAAATTGAATTGACGCCTCTGTTTGCACTTTTCGTGATAAAATGGATGACGTACCCTTCTGTGCAACAATAGGAAGCAGAAGGACGAGGAGTAAACATAGATTCCTCCATATCGCTTCTCTGAAGTTTATCGGGAAAAGCAGCCAGCGACACAGTGAAAAGACAGAAAAGCCAGCTTTTCTAAATTAACAGAGGAAGAGAGGACTAGTAGAGATGGCTAGTTTGTTTGAACGTCTAAAGAAATTTTGGCAAGAAATGATGGAAGTAGAGGTAGAAGTACATGAACAGGATGATAATCGGGAAGCTAAACACGTTCCTATAGATGAAGAGCAACCGATAGAATTTGTCAGCCGTCAACCAAGGCAGACTTCTTCTACGAGGGCTCGCACCAAAAATATTTACCCAAGGAATCATAACGAACAGGAGTTAAATGAGTTCATGGAAAGAACGCGTCCTCGATTTTTCCGATTTCCTGTGGTGCCGGACAGCGAGTTTGAAAAGCAGAGGAAAACGAAAAGGCGTTTAACTGATATTGCTTCCGATAAGATCCCGTCCCAGTATCAGCGCAATCAGCATAAAAGTGGTGAGCAGGGGCTATGGGATTCCAGAGAAAGCAGGAACAATACAGATTATGCTTTTGCACAACAGGAACGATTTGCTTCGGAATCAGAAGGGCGCCAGAGATGGAAAGCGGGTTCTTCAGAAGAACCTGTGACAGATAGCTACGCGCCTCGAGGACAAAAGGAATCCGACTCACGCTACAGTAGACATTCCTCTCAGGCTACTTATCCAAAAGAGCATATGCCTAGCTCGACAACAGGGGATAGTTACAATCAATCTGAGCCGTACAGCTTTAAAAAGCCTTTTGCACCTACAGAGCTGTTCTCACCGATCTATGGGAAAATTAAAGAAGGGGATAATGCGGTTAAAAAGGAACAGATTCGACAAGCACGAATTAACGAGGACGGGCAAATTGTGATTGTAACGGTGGATGAACCGGTTCGGGAAGCAAAACACGAGGAGCATGAAAAGCCAGAAGTCGATTCTTTAAGAGAACAGGCTGCTACTTTGGCAGCTCAACGATTGCAAGCAGCAAGACAAGGTAAAACGTCTGAGCTAAGCGTACAAGAGGAAGTAAATCGTACAGAACTGAAAGCAGCAGAAATTCGTAAACCTGAGAGAGTGGAGCAAGCTGAATCAGAAATGTCAGAGGCTGTTAACCCAGAGGCAGTTAAGCAAGCCGGTCCGGAAATGTCAGAGGCTGTTAACCCAGAGGCAGTGGAAGAAACAGAACCTGAAATGCCAGAGGCTATTGAACCAAAAATAGCGGCCTATGAGCAGCTGAATACACCAGCAGTTTCTAACGGGCTAGTAGATTTTGAGGAACAGGAGCCAAAAAATGTTGTTCCCGTTCAACATGAAACGAACGGGGAAGTTCATGCTGGTGATGTAATGCTCAAACAGGAGCATGTGCACAACCTCACCATATCGGATGAGAAGAGAACGGTGGAGGAAAAGCAACCAGTCTTACCTATTCCCTCCTTTTCCTATGTAGCAGCAGAAGAGGACAGTACCACTGTTGAAGCCCATATAGATCGAGTAGAACAGGTACAAACAGTTGAGGAGCCGAAAACAACAGCGATATCTTCTGTTCAACCAGAAGCGCCTGTTTTTCCAGCAGCGCAATTAACAGAGTCCGAGCTAGTAGGAGAAGCACCCCTAAAGATATCGCCTAATGTTTCCCAAAATCATTCGGAAAAGCTGACATCTGGAGAAGACTTGCCCGAAGAACAACCAATGTATGAATTTCCGTCGACCTCGCTATTAACTCCTGCTGAGTCATTAAGTGAGGATGATTACGAACATACATTGGAGCAAAAGAAATTACTAGAGGAAACGCTGAGTAACTTTAACGTAAATGCAAATATAGTGAATATAGTCAAAGGTCCGTCAGTAACACGCTTTGAATTACAACCGGCCCCTGGGGTTAAAGTCAATAAAATTACCGGTCTTTCGGATGACATTAAATTAAATTTGGCTGCTAAGGATATTCGGATAGAAGCTCCTATTCCTGGACGAAATGCGGTCGGCATAGAGGTTCCAAATAATAAAAGCGAGCCGGTATTTATCCGCCGTATACTGGAATCAGACAAATTTAAGAACCATCCTTCGCCTCTTGCTATAGCCCTTGGAATGGATATTGGTGGAGAGCCGATCGTAGCTGATATTAAAAAAATGCCACACGGTTTAGTTGCAGGGGCTACTGGATCAGGGAAAAGTGTTTGTATCAATTCGATTATTATTAGTTTGTTATTTAAGTCCACACCGGAACAAGTACGATTATTGCTGATTGACCCGAAAATGGTAGAATTGGCGCCCTATAATAATCTGCCGCATTTGGTTACCCCTGTTGTGACAGATGCGAAACAAGCAACTGCGTCTCTTAAATGGGCTGTAGAAGAGATGGAAAAACGGTATGCTCTGTTCGTTGAGGCTGGTGTTCGGGATATTGAACGCTACAACCAAACGACAGATGATAGATTACCATATATTGTCATTATTATAGATGAGCTAGCCGATTTGATGATGGTCTCTCCGCAGGATGTTGAGGACTGTATTATCCGTATTGCTCAAAAGGCGCGAGCTTGCGGTATTCATTTATTGCTTGCTACGCAACGGCCATCTGTAGATATCATCACTGGGAATATCAAGGCTAACGTTCCTACTCGTCTTGCGTTTGCTGTGTTCTCCCAAATTGATTCCCGGACGATTTTGGATCAGAGTGGAGCGGAAAGATTACTTGGAAGAGGGGACATGCTCTTTTTAGAAAGCGGAGCGGCTCCGATTCGGTTACAAGGAAATTATGTCAATGATGACGAAATTGATGCAGTAACATCTGTAATCAAGAAACAACGCAAGCCAGAATATATTTTTACTAGGGAAGAATTAGAGGCTCAAGTCTCATCCATTGAGATGGGAGATGACCCACTATTTCATGAAGCACTTGTATTTGTAGCCGAACAAGGGCAGGCATCGGCATCCAGCTTACAGCGCAGATTCCGCATCGGATACAATCGTGCTGCCCGCTTAATTGAAATGATGGAGGCTAGCGGTTACGTTGCAGGACAAAATGGAGGAAAGCCCCGTACGGTGTTGATTACGGCAGAGGATGCCCAAGCGTTAGGGGAAGGAAGTAATTTATTTTAGCGGTTCATAAAAAAACGGCCAACTATTAGGAGGTTGTGAAATGGAAGTGAATCATGATCGAAAGTCGTACCAGCTTGTTACTGATGAGCTGGCGCTATTTAATGAAGAGTACTATCTTTCTGTTTGGCGTATCTCGATTCCTACAACTCAAGACGTGACAACCTCTGAACGATTTAACACACTGTTTGCTTTTGAAGATCCTGATATCGAGCTTTCGGTAGATGTATCGGAGGAGGCGAAGGGAATCTGGTACTTTCAACTGCTGGTGCCAGCCATGCTGACAACACCTGATGCCGCTATACGGCGCATGGAAAAAGGAACAAAAGCCCTATCTGAATATCTATCGCAGCATAACATCCTAACTGAGTATGACGTTTTACAAAAACAGGAAATATTTCATTACCTCAAACGCTACAATCCAGGTGTAACCATGGAGGTACAGTAATCAAGAGAATGCTTTAAGGTATCCAACAGTGATCTGCTTCCAAGGAAGGGATCACTGTTTTTTTGAGAAGGGAAAAATAGTTACAGCGGCCAATAAATCAGTTATACTTATTAAAAATAGAACATGGTTTCACTAGGTGGAACGACCGTGAGGAGGAAGGGAATAGTCATGGAAGAACCCAAGGCAACCGTTCGTAGCGTAGAAAGGGCTTTAGATGTCCTCCTTTGTTTTACGGATGCAACGGAATTAGGATTAAGTGAAATCGCTGCTCGGATTGGTTTGCATAAAAGTACAGTACATCGGTTGTTGGCCGCATTAGAAAGCAAGGGATTTTTACAACGCAACGTTCAAACTGAAAAGTACCGTTTGGGATTTCGAGTTTGGGAGTTATCAGCTAATTTGACCCGGGAGGATGATCCGGCAGTCATTTTATTGCCGGAGATGGAAAAATTGCGCGATCTACTAGGAGAAACGGTGAGCCTGTATGTCATAGACGGGCTTGAGCGCATTCGCATTCAGGCAGTGCAAAGCAATCAACCGATTAGAAGAGTAGCTCCCGTGGGGGCTAAAATGTCGTTGGCGGTAGGCGCTTCCAGTAAGGTACTGGTGGCTTTTGCAGATCAGAGACTGCTGCAAGAACTATTGACGTCTCCGAATTGGCCTGATTCGGTAGAGAAGCATCAATATCAAGAACAGCTAAAACAGATTAAGCAAGTTGGATTTGCTACCAGTAGTGAAGAACGGGAGATAGGAGCGGCAGCGGTGTCTGCCCCCATTTATGACAAACAGGGAAAGGTATTTGCTGCTTTATCTGTATCTGGCCCATCAAGCCGATTAACGGAAGAGAAGATGAAGGAAATCGCTGCTCCCGTCATGCATGCAGCCTTTCGGATGGGGAAAATGCTTATGTAGGCATAAAAAAAGACTCGAGTTTATTATCTCGAGTCTTTTTATTAGTTGAAGACAGAAAAAGTACAGGACTATCGCTTTTTAGGAATATCGCGCATCGATTTGTGTATCTTTTTCCAGCGATTCTTTTCTGCGGCTTGCGCCTGTCTGTTCTCCTTACGTGCTAGAAAGGCTAGCTCACGCTGTAGCTTTACATAATTTTGATAGCGCTTGTCTGTGAGTGTTCCTTCTTCCAATGCTGCTTTAATAGCGCATCCCGGTTCAGTTGTATGCTTGCAATCGTAGAAGCGACAGCGTTCTGCCAGCTCCTCTATATCTTTAAAGGTATCTGCTAAGCCTTCATTGGAATCCCAAAGTTGGAGTTCGCGCATTCCCGGAGTATCAATCATTAGGCCTCCAGATGGCAACAAGAATAACTCGCGATGGGTGGTCGTATGCTTTCCTCGATCATCACCGCTGCGGACTTCCTGTACAACCTGAAGCTGTTGATTGCTTAATGCATTGACTAGTGAGGATTTTCCAACCCCAGATGATCCAAGCAAGGCAACGGTCTGCCCAGTTTGCACATAGGGGAGAAGCTGCTCCAATCCCTGATGAGCGACAGTGCTGATTGCATAAATCGGTACTCCCAAAGCTACCGATTCCACTTCAGCGATCTTGCTTTCAGCATCCTCACATAAATCAGCTTTGCTAAGCACAATAACAGGATTAGCGCCAGATTCCCATGTGACCAGCAGATAACGCTCAATACGGCGAAGATTAAAATCTAAATTAAGAGCATTAACTAAAAATACAGTATTTACGTTGGCTGCAACGATCTGTTCTTCGAGAGCATTGCCAGCCGCTTTACGCGAAAACTTACTTTGACGTGGTAAAATAGCATGAATCGTAGCTTTTTGCTCTTCCCAGCGAGGCTGCATTACGACCCAATCGCCTATTGCTGGATAATCTTCTCGATCAAAAGCCTGATATCGCATTTTTCCACTAATTTCAGCCAGCAGCTCCCCGCCTTCAGTCATGACGCGATAGATACGTTTATGCTCTAAGGTTACTCGGCCTACAATAAATGTAGGATCAGAATATGCTGCAAATTGTTGTTCAAAGTGTTGATTCCATCCTAATGTTTTGAGATCCAAAGTAGGACTCCTCCTCTAATCATGTATAAAGCTTTAGACATGACCACAGAAGAATCCAGTTTTAGGAAGATATGCCCATGTTAACAGGATTCTCTGCGATCCCCACCAACAATTAAATTTTTGACAATGCTATTTCTCATAGTACGCATCTCCTTTCTGGTAAAAGCAGTTTGTTTCCAACAACAGTTTACTACATTTTTCTTATAAAGGAAAAAGGGAGATATGCCTTTTTTCGGAAAGTTATTCGAGCTTTTTTACTCTCATTCATTGCAAGGCTTTTATTCCATAAATCCTTTGTATAAAAAAATCCCCCGCTTCTCAGCAGGGGATTTAACAACTCACAAAGATTATTTGCTTTCATCAAATAATTGGCGAAGAACTGTTTGAAGAATACCGCCATTTCGATAGTAGTCGATATCAACTGTGCTATCTAGACGAGCAATGGTTTCGAATTCAAATGTAGAGCCATCTTCGCGAGTACCTATAACTTTCAAGATCTGGCTTGGTTGAACATGATCACTTAGGCCAAGAATATCGAAGGTTTCGCGTCCTGTTAATCCTAGGGTATGCCAGTTAGTACCTTCCAGGAATTGAAGCGGAAGGACGCCCATACCTACCAGGTTAGAGCGGTGAATACGCTCAAAGCTTTCGGCGATAACGGCTTTTACACCTAATAGGAATGTACCTTTTGCCGCCCAGTCGCGGGAGCTGCCAGTACCGTATTCTTTTCCAGCAATAACCACTAGGTTTTTGTTGTCAGCTTGATACTTCATAGATGCATCATAGATTGACATCACTTCATCGGTAGGAAGGTATTTCGTTACTCCGCCTTCAGTACCTGGAGCTACCTGGTTACGAATGCGGATATTGGCAAACGTACCACGCATCATGACGTCATGAGAGCCGCGACGAGCACCATAGGAGTTGAAGTCTTTTCGTTCTACACCGTTTGCTTGCAGATAAACACCAGCAGGGCTAGTAGGTGTGATATTACCAGCTGGAGAGATGTGGTCGGTTGTCACGGAATCACCAAGGAGTGCTAGGACGTTAGCGCCTTTGATTTCTCCAATATGACCAACTTCTCTTTCCAGATTTTTGAAGAATGGTGGCTCTTGAATGTAGGTAGACTTGCTATCCCACTCATACAGATCTCCAGTTGGAGCGTCAATTTTGTTCCAGCGTTCATTTGCTGTAAATACATGCTCGTATTCAGCACGGAACAAGTCTGGATTCGTCGCTTTTTTCATCGCTTCATCCAGTTCAGATGGAGTTGGCCAGATATCCTTTAGATATACAGGCTTACCATCGTTACCAATACCGATAGGCTCTGCAGTTAAATCGATATTTACTGTACCGGCTAATGCGTAGGCGATAACCAATGGAGGCGATGCTAAGTAGTTCGCTTTTACCTGCGCATGGATACGGCCCTCGAAGTTACGGTTACCAGATAGTACAGCCGCTACTGTCAGATCATTGTCAGCAATAGCCTGACTGGTCTCTGCAGGCAATGGACCAGAGTTACCAATGCAAGTCGTACAACCAAAGCCTACAATATTAAAGCCAATTTTATTTAAAGAATCGATTAGCCCTGCATCTTCTAAGTATTGAGCCGCTACGCGAGAACCTGGTGCCAAGGAGCTCTTAACGAAAGCAGGTTTGGTTAATCCGCGTTCAACTGCTTTTTTCGCTACGATCCCTGCGGCCAGCATTACGCTAGGGTTAGACGTATTTGTACAGGAAGTAATCGCAGCAATCACCACGGAACCTGTTTTCAGTTCAGCTTTTTCCCCATTCGCATAGGTAACGTTAGCAGAAGCGTTGATTTTTTCTTCACTTAGTCCAAATCCGCCTTTTTCAATTGGAGTGCGGATGCTGGAGTTAAAGGATTCTTTCATATTCGTAAGTTCAATGCGATCTTGTGGACGTTTTGGTCCTGCAAGGCTTGGTACTACTGTAGATAAGTCAAGGGAGAGCGTTTCTGAATATACAGGCTCTTCTGTGTCATCTGTGCGGAACAAGCCCTGAGCTTTGGTATAGGTTTCAACTAGATTGATTAGCTCCTCACTACGGCCTGTTTGACGCATATAGTCTAGTGTCAGGTGATCCACCGGGAAGAAGCCCATTGTTGCACCGTACTCTGGAGCCATATTGGCAACGGTTGCACGGTCAGCAAGAGAAATATTAGATAGACCAGAACCGTAGAATTCAACGAACTTGCCTACAACGCCTTTTTTGCGAAGCATTTGTGTGATGGTAAGAGCTAGATCAGTTGCGGTAGAACCTTCTTTTAAAGTACCAGTCAATTTAAAGCCAACGACTTCAGGAGTAACGAAGTAAAGCGGTTGTCCAAGCATACCAGCTTCTGCCTCGATACCTCCGACACCCCAGCCAAGCACGCCTAATCCATTGATCATGGTAGTATGGGAATCGGTTCCCACCAAGGAATCTGGATAAGCAAATGTTTCACCATTCACTTCACGGCTAGCCACAACAGATGCTAAGTACTCAAGATTAACCTGATGAACGATACCTGTAGCTGGTGGCACGACGCGGAAATTATCAAATGCTGTTTGGGCCCAACGTAGGAAGCGATAACGCTCCTCATTGCGTTCAAATTCTAAATCCATGTTCGTTGCCAAAGAATTAGCTGAACCGAATGAGTCAACCATAACAGAGTGGTCAATTACCAAATCCACTGGGACAAGTGGGTTGATACGACGCGGATCTCCGCCGTTATTCTTCATTGCCACCCGCATGGCAGCCAAGTCTACAACCGCAGGTACGCCGGTAAAGTCTTGAAGAACGATACGAGCAGGCATTAGCGGAACCTCTTGGTTACTGTCGCGGCCCTTCGTCCAGTTTGCGAGAGATGTAACATGCTCCTTAGTTATTGCACGATTATCAAATTGGCGAACAGCTGCTTCCAACAAGATTTTAATGGAGAAAGGTAATTTAGATACCTCACCGATTCCTTGCTCTTCCAAACCTTGCAAACGATAGTACTTATAGGTTTTGTCACCTACTTGCATGGACGATTTTACTTTGTACTCATCTTGAAAAGCCAAAAGAATAACCCCCTTCGAGCAAATAAATTCAACTGTTACATAATTCCTTACCCGTTTGTTTCACTAGATGAAACCACGTTTCGTTTCCGTTGCAAATTTATTATACTCGAAAGCTTGTTACTCTTCCACCCTATTTTCACAAAATAGTAACAAAATTACCTAATTACCGATAAATTTGGCAAATAAGCTCCGTGCAGTGGCGATATTGTCGGTATTTTGAACGAGCACACGTCCGTCTGGAAAGATTACCAGTGTGTAGGGATCGATGTGGAACCGCAGTAAGAAACGATTCTGTTCCACAGTTCCTAAAGGAGCAAGTCGTTCTGCTAGTTGGGACAAATCAAGCGTAATTGCTTCACGGGGACTTAGTTGTACCGTATCTCGGCCACATAAGGCTGTAGCTAGCTCATCATCAGGGCTAGTCTCCAGAAACTCAAATTGACGTTGTCCACAAGTAGGGCAGTCAGGGCGCTTCGCCTTGAGAACTTTAACTTGCTGATGGGTATTATTCCATAAATCAAAATGCTCCAGATGAGGATTGTAGGCATTTGTTGCCTGCAAAAGAATTTTAAAAGCTTCTGCCGCCTGATAGGAGGCAACCACATGTATGATTGGGCCAATTACGCCGGCTGTATCACATGTAGCGGTTGTGCCTGGCTTCGGTGCTTCGGGAAATAGGCAACGTAGGCAGGGTGTTTCGCCAGGACGAATAGCAGTATATGTTCCAGTTGCGCTGACAGCTCCGCCATAAATCCACGGGATATGATGTTTAACCGCTACATCATTAATAAGATAGCGCACCTGAAAGTTATCGGTAGCGTCTAAAATAAGATCAACATCTGATAAATATTTTTCGGCATGAAAAGCAGTAACATCTGCTACGATAGGCTCCAATGCTACATCTGAATTTATTTTAGATAATTTCTCATAAGCGGCTATCGCTTTTGGCAAATGCTGTCTCGCATCTTCCTCGTCATATAGCATTTGGCGTTGTAAATTGCTTGGTTCTACAAAATCTCGATCTATAAACCGTACAAACCCGACACCAGCACGAACGAGATGATTGGAGAGCACTGTTCCCAGCGCTCCCATCCCAACAATGGCAACACGACTGTTGCGCAAACGTTCTTGTCCAGCCAATCCGATCGGGGCGAATAAAATTTGTCTCGAATATCTGTTCTCATTCATGGTTGCTATGCTCACTCCATCCTAACAATCAGAAATACACTACTTTTTCTCACTATCCAAGTCAGCGGTTGGATTCCAAGGCCCTAGCTGATGCCCCTTCCACTCGGTTCCATCCTCCCATATTTCCTTTTTCCAGATCGGGACGATTTGTTTTAAACGCTCAATCGCATAGCGACCAGCTTCAAAGGAATCATTACGGTGCGGGGAGGAGACGGCAATGACTACTGCCATTTCTTCAATTTGAAGATCGCCAATTCGATGATGGATGGCTACACGTACATTTTCCCAGCGTTCATGAATTTCTGCCTCGACCTGTTTAAGCTTTTCGATGGCCATGGGAATATAGGCTTCATATGAGAGATAGACAGTACGCTGACCTTGCGTCATTTCACGTACTGTGCCGATAAAGGTTAAAATGGCTCCACAGTTACGGTGAGAAACTAGTTTGATTAAAGGTTCCACAGCCAGAGGGGCTTCTGTTATCACAAAACGTGGCTCTTCGCCTCCGCTTACGGGAGGAAGAATAGCTACTTCGTCGTTTTCCTTTATAATAGTATGGTGATCTGCGTACTCTTGATTAACTGACACAAAGCAACTGGATAGCAGTTCCTTCAAAGCTGGATATTCATGTGGCAGCTTATCAAGTAAATCTTGTACGGTGCTAGAATCGGGTAATTCGATCTGTATGCTATTTTGTCCGGCGCGTTCTGCTAAACCGGCGAATAATAATAGGGTAACCTGCATGTTATTAGCCTCTTTTCTTTCGTTCTGCTTACTATTTTCCGTTTCCCTCTTGAACATACCATATCACTATGGCGAAATGAAGGGCGGAAGCTAAGTCATGAAACAATCGCTTCCTTCTTTTAGCGGAAAAAGACAAAGAAGGAGAAACGTGGAAGAGAGTAGTAGGAAGGATTGGGTTATTTGATTAGTCAAATCGAATACATTAGCATAGAATCAAGGAGACCTAGTACGTTTGTAAAAAAGGAGAAATCATTTATGTCTACACATGATCAGCTTACACATTTTAACGAACAAAACAGAGCGCGAATGGTTGATATCTCAGATAAAGATATTACGAAACGTGAGGCGGTTGCTAGAAGCCGTGTTGTGATGAAGCCAGAGACCTTGCTACGCGTAAAAGAAGGGAAAATCAGCAAAGGGGATGTACTGGCTGTAGCACAAGTAGCGGGTATTATGGCAGCCAAAAAAACCTCAGATATGATTCCAATGTGCCACCCTTTAACCTTAACGGGCGTAGATGTTACATATGAATTTGAAGGGGAGGATACCATCGGGGTATGGGTTAAAGTGAAAACAACAGGGAAAACAGGAGTAGAAATGGAAGCATTGACAGCTGCTAGTGCTGTAACACTCACGATCTACGATATGTGTAAGGCGATGGATAAGGAAATGGTTATTGGTCCTACCTATCTGGTGAAAAAAACGGGCGGCAAGAGTGGGAACTATGAGCGGGTAGAGGGATAGATGCACATCATGCAGAGAGAGTAGCCATCATTTAATTATGAATTCATTTATAAAAGGAGCCACCTTTTCTAGCAGAGAGAGAAGGTGGCTGATTTATTATTTGTTTTCCATTTTAAGTAGCTGCCCAGTTTTTGCATCTATAGTTTTTGCTACGGTATCCTCTGGTAAGACCGTATATACTAACCGGGGGATACCGTTTTTGGGGGATAAGATATAAGCTAATTGAAACGGATAGCTCTGAATATAAGCCTGCGTAGCTTCCTTAATTGACAATATGCTGGATTTTGTAGGTAATAATGCTGGATCAAAAGAACTGCCCTTATAATCCGTGATTGTACCAGTATCCATATCGACTGTGACATAGTGAGGATGACTAATCACAGGAATGCCTTCCTTGCTAGGATAAAAGGTAAAAATAATAAAATTTTTATCGATAGTTTCCTTGTTGGTGTCCCAATAAAGCTCCCGTATTTGTGAAGAGACGATTTGTTCTAGGAAAGCGATCGCCTTTTGCTGTGCTTTTACTTTATTGATTGGAGGAGAAGTAAGATTTGTTTCTGATTCTGATTCATAAGAGTATTTAACAAGTTGGCCACTGAAAATATCTATTTCAACCTGACCAAGCTTACCTGTTTTATCGTTCCAGTAATACTTTTGTTTTCCCTGATAGGATGAGCCATTCTGTATACTAAGTGTTTGTGAGTCCAAATTGAACAACTCAACTAATATGGCATGTACGTCTTCTTCTGACTTGGCAGAGAAATGTTTTCTTGAAGTAAGGGATATTGTCACTCCGCTTGATTTATCAAGCTGTTTATAGGAAGAATGTAACCATTCGCCGCTCGTAGCATCAATATATCCATAGATAGCCGGTTGATAACCCAATACGTATTGATTTTCACCTATTTTTTGATAAACAAGGTGCATTTCCTTTTCCAAAAGCTCATCTACTTTTGCTTTTGGCAATACATTCTTAGGGAGAGGAAAGCGAAGTGGATCAATCTCTTCCATAATATTACCCTGAATAGAAGAAAATACGTCTTCTGTTTGAACATTAATGGATAGATTTATATTTTGATCGAGAATAGGAGTATTGTGAACCATTCGATAATACACTATTTTAGAATCTGCAGTTTGCTCTGGACTACTAAAGCCCTGAAAGCCATTGATAGAATCGCCAAGTCTTGGCTTTAGAAAATCGTATGCGATTTGTTCAAGCTTGGTCATTTGATGCTGTTCTACAAGAGGACTCTCTTTTTTTCCGACAACCGGCTCAACTGGCTTTTCTTTGACTGGTGCAGAATCGGGATTTCGTGCTGGCTTTTGATCTCGATCTTTTATTAGAGGTGGTGCTGGCACCCGATCTGGTACTTTGATCGGAGTATGGGTAGGGACCTGAACAGTTGGACGAATCGTTGGACCTTTTCTCTTTATAGGAGGCTTGGAAATAGACGGCTCGTTGTGTAACGGTTCTTTGACAATAGGCTCTGTTTGTGACCATTCCATTGGTTGTTGATGTAGAGGGGAGCCGAGCCAAACGACTAACATGACGGCAACACCAATACAGGATATTTTTACAGTGCGAAGATACCAGATATGAGCTCTTTTTCTTTTTGTGAGACTTTTCATAATCGCTGCTTCACACTCTTCAACAAATTCAGAGCGTGGCTTTAAATCTTCTCGTTGCTTTAAAGCATGCAAGATCTCTTTTTCACTTGGCAAGTTCATCGTATAATCCTCCCATCGTGGGAATAAGACATTTTTTTTGCATAATCTTCAGGGCACGATGGTAATCGACTTTTACTTTTGCCTCGCTGCACCCTAAAATTTCTGCGGTTTCCTTTATAGAAAGCTCTCGTAAACCGCGGAGGATGATGACCATTCTATGCTTCGGCTTCAGTGACTGAAAGATTTGCTGTAGGTTCTGCTGTAATTCCTTTTGCTGCAGTTCTTTTTCAGGCAGTCCAAATGTGGCCGGTATTTTTTTTATCCACAAGTCTGAAAAGACATATTTGAACTTTTTTTTCCGATAATGATCGATTGCGGTATAACGTGCGATGGAAAGTATGTATAGTTTTAGCGGAGAACGTCCATCGTAGCCGGACAAAGAACGGAATAAGCGAATAAATACCTCCTGAGTCAAATCCTCTGCTTCGTTTTGATCACCTGTAAAATAGACTAGAAATTGATAGATGTCCTGATAATGAGTACGGTATATATGCTGGATATGCTCCTTTTCGTCTTCTGTCAAGGCATAATTCCCCTCCTGGATAAAAGCCATCCTCAACAGGTAAGGATGGCTTTGTGGAGTAATTGCTTCATTAAAGAAAAGAATTATTCTTTTACTGGTTTTCCTGTAATTCCATCGATTCGTATATCATTATCTACTGTGTAGGCAAGGTATGCATCCCCATCTTTGCCAGTTGTGCTTGCGGTTACGTAAACAAGCTTAAGCGGAGTTTCTTTTAAAATGGCTTTTACAGCTGTTTTTGCATCAATAATTGAATCCTTGTCTGGTAGTATTTTAGAACTGTCACCCAATCCACGGATGGCGGTTACTTTACCAGTAACTCGATTCACTGTTACTGTATAAGAACGGTCAAAAATCTCAATACCTGCATGAACAGGACTTATATTATAACCAACGACAATGTTATTCTCACTAAGCGAACCCCATGACTGATTAATCAATTCTTTTACATCGTCACCTAGGTATTTTTGTAGAGTATTGACAGCAAGCGATTGACCTTCTTCTACAGTAACCGTAGCTTTTGCCCCTTCAGGCATTCTTTTATTATCGATTACTACATCTACTACCTGATTTTCCTTTGTCGAAACCACGGCCATCCTTTCTTTATTTTTGTACCACATGTATAGTTTTTGTCCATTGTCCATCTGTTCATCTAAGGTTAATCCAGTTACATCAAAATCAAGTACGGACTTTAGAACTTTGGCTGCTTCATCGGATGTTTTAGCTGCCAATTTTTCTCCATTTTGCTTTGTCGGATATGGATCAGAATAAATTCTGTCACCGAAGCTGATGATTCTT
Organism: Brevibacillus laterosporus; assembly: GCF_030489605.1. Classification (GTDB taxonomy): domain Bacteria; phylum Bacillota; class Bacilli; order Brevibacillales; family Brevibacillaceae; genus Brevibacillus_B; species Brevibacillus_B laterosporus_E. The sequence continues at coordinate 63,814 of NZ_JAUKFY010000013.1, read as the reverse complement.
TCTCCTGTTTCGGCATTCACATAAGGAGTAGAAGAGAAATGATAGATTACTTCTCCATCATTAGCTGTAATGAACGGGTGAATTATTTTAGCTAATGCCTCTTCCGCTTGTTCCTTACTGATTATCTTTTCCGGATTTGGAAGGTCTTCATCAGAGCTAGTTGGGGATTCCTTTACCATTCCGATAATATCTCCATTTGGATTGATGCGAAGATAATAATAATCATCTTTAAGTGTAATGTCGCCGATCATGCGATTAAAGGTGATATTAATCCAAGAATAGGTGCCATCGTTCTCTCCTCCTGCAGGTTTAATACTTCCGCTAACCTTATACTGATTGGCACGATCACCCAGTAATTTTTTCAGAAAAGCCTGGCCTTTTTCCGTTGCCATTTCCTTGTCTACGGGTTCTTTAGAATAAATCTCTTCTTTATCAATGTCGAATTCTTCAATGACTCCTGACTTAGAATTAAGTTTGATGTTAATTGATGGGGACAACTGGCCTTTTTCTTTAGAAAGGATAATTTTGGCTCGGTTTTCTGGAAACTGTTTCATCTCAATTTGAGTAAACTCTTTTAATTCAGGAAGAACTTCAATCAATTTTTCGATTGATTTTTTTACTACCTGATCTAACTCCTGAATAGTTTGAACTTTTTGAGGTTCTTCTGAAACGGTTTTGGCACTAGCCCACACCGGAGTGGATGAAAGCATAAGGGCTGCCATAAGACTTAAGACTGTTTTATTTGTTGATTTTTTCATATTATCTTCCTTTTCTTTTAATTTTTCTTGCTCACATACAAGGTCGAGAATAAAAAAAGAAAAGTTACAATTATTTTTTAAAGAGGAAATTTTATAAAAACGAACTTCTTAAGGGAGTGACAATAGATGGGGGGCACACGGTTGTAAGAAGGGGTTCCCCGCTTGTTTTCAAGCTGAAGTTACTCAGATTTCATTGATATCAGGAAAAAAGGAAACGCGGGTAGGGGTATTTATCTGAGTAAAACTGTATTGAAAGGGCATGTTGTTTAGGCGTGTTTGTCGATATTCTAATGAAAAAAAGATAAACTTTTCTATAATTCACACTAAAAAGCACATCAATTTATTGGAAAGAGAAATTTTTTGTAAGGAGCTACGTATTATCAGTTAGACCAATGACAGAAGCTGCTTTTGGACATAAATAGCTTTGGAAAATTCTTGATACAAGGTAATCATCATGACATAATGTTTCGTATAGCGAAATAAAAACAGTAGGAGGAGGTTGCCGTGATTCTATGAATGAGCTCACTGATCGATTGATGGACATGTGGAATTTATACATCGGGATTTTTACACAAGAGCTGGTGAAGAGCGGCATTACTAAACCTCAGATCATGGTGATTCATCAAGTAAAAGATAATCCGAAGACAATTGGAGAAATCAGTAAAAGTCTAGAATTATCCTATAGCACCGTTTCTGGCATCATTGATCGTTTGGAAAAAGCGAACTTAGTGATTCGTAAGCGAGATCATAACGACAGACGCATAGTCTGGGTTTTTCTTGCTCAAGATTTTTCTCAGCTTCAAAAGCGATTTCCGCTAATGAAAGATCAGTATTTACCCGAATTATTTGAGGGGATGAAGGAACATGAACGAAAACAAATTACTCAATCTTTAGAATTGCTCAATCATTATCTTGAGAAAAAATATCATTCCTTATTAAAGGAGAGAGGGAACAGAGATGAACATTTCAAGGTTTGCGATTAATCGACCCGTAACCATCGTGATGCTGGCATTAGCCGTCCTCATTTTTGGATTCGTGTCGCTACCCAAATTGGCGGTAGAACTCTATCCTAACCTGAACCTGCCGGTTGCTGTTGTTGTAACCTCGGTTGAGGGCGGGACACCTGCATCAGTGGAAAAATTAGTAACAAAGCCTGTAGAGGAAGCATTAGGGACTGTTCCTAATGTAAGTAAGTTATCGTCGTTTTCTATGAGTGGAGCCTCACAGGTTATCGTCCAGTTTAACTGGGGCACAAACATGGACCAAGCCACGCTAAACATGCGTGACAAGGTAGACCAAGTGCGGGGAGCATTGCCGGACACGGCTAAAGCGCCGCGCGTCCTTAAGCTGGACCCAAATAGTGAGCCAATCATGACGTTTGCACTAACAGGTAATAATGATATTACGAAGCTAAAGGAATTAGCTGATAATGTTATTAAATCTCGAATTGAACGTATTGATGGAGTCGCTTCTGTCGGAGTTAACGGCGGGAAGGAACGTATCATAGAAGTAACGCTTGATTCTGACAAAATCACTGCTTACGGTATTACTTTGGAACAAGTGCAGCAGGCTCTAATGGGGACTAACCTTTCTGGAGCAGCTGGCATGGTACGTGAAGGGGATAAAAAGCTAAGCATTCGCGTCCAAGGAGAATATACAACGATTAAAGATATTGGTGAAACACCGATAGTGGTTGGTGCTTCAACTATTCCGCTAAAAAATATTGCTTTTGTTGAGGATACGTATAAAGAACAAACCCAGTTCAGTTATTATAATGGGAAACCGACTGTAGGAATTTCTGTTACAAAAGCTTCAGGTGGAAATACCATTAAAGTTGCAGATGCAGCCAAATTGGAGATTGAAAAGCTAAAGGAGAATCTGCCGCCAGGAACTGAGATTTCCATGATCACGGATTCTTCACAGTTTATTAAAGATTCAATCTACACAGTGGCTGAGCATGCCTTGGTAGGGGCGGCATTCTCGACCATTATTCTGCTCTTGTTTTTAAATAGCGTTCGCTCTGTTTTAATTATTGCAGTTGTAATTCCGATTTCCGTAATTGCTACCTTCTGCTTAATGTATTTTACGGGTCAGACAATCAACCTGATCTCGCTTGGTGGTTTAACACTTGGACTAGGCTCGTTGGTTGACTTCGCTGTCGTTATCCTGGAAAATATTTTCAGGCATCGACAGGAAGGCAAATCAATGGTGCAGGCTGCTCGCTTTGGTTCCCAAGAGGTGGGAACAGCGGTCATGGCTTCTGCTCTTGCGCAAATTTGTGTATTCTTGCCGATCATGTTCGTTGAAGGATTAGCTTCTCAATTATTCGGGCCATTGGCACTAACGGTTGTGTACTCACATATAGCGGCACTTTTAGCATCTATTGCACTTGTGCCTATGATGTCAGCACGAATTTTGAAACGCATCCCGGATGAAGAAATTTACCATTCTGGAACGTATCGGGGCTTCAATCCGATCACATGGTTTAACATTGGCTTTACGAAACTTTCTCATTACTATGGAAGATTCCTAAAATGGGCAATCAATTGGCGTAAGACCGTTTACCTTGCTGTAGCCCTTATGTTTGTGGGTGCTATCATTTTGACACCGTTTATTGGAGCGGAATTTATTCCTTCCATGGACCAAGGAAAAATTACTGTAGCTGCAAAACTACCTAATAACACGCGCATTCAGGAAACGGAAAAAGTCATTAGCAAACTTGAAGGAATAGTGAAAAAGGTACCTGAGCTAAAAGAATTGTATGTATCCATTGGGAGTGCGGGTGTATCTGTGCTAGCGAATAGTGCTACGAACCGCGGAGAGCTGCAGCTTACTCTAGTAGATGCAAAAGAGCGTACACGTACAACAGATCAAATCATTGATGACTTACGTAATCAGGTCAAAAATATACCTGGTGCAGAAATTACAGTTAAACATTTGGATGGCATGGGTGGCATGGGCGGCACGCCACTGGAAATAAGCTTGCGCGGTGATGATTTAGAAGTCTTAGATGATATCAGTAATATTATTATGGGTGTGGTCAGCAAAGTTTCTGGAACGGCAAACATAACCACCTCCTTAGAGGAAAAAGACCGAGAGTTCCAGGTAGTAGTCGATCGTGAAAAGGCAAGCCAATATGGTCTAAGTACGCAACAGGTTCTGTCATATGTACGGACGGCTTTTGAAGGGCAAACCTTAACTCGTTATCAGACAGGCGACGATGAGGTTGATGTAAAAGTTCGTTTGCCAAAAACGATTCAGGATGAACCAAAGCATATAGATCGTCTGACGGTTACTACTCCTAGCGGGGCTCAAGTATCAATAGGTGCTATTGCTAAAGTGGAAAAAGTGGAAGTAGCACAAATGATTAAACGTGCGGATCAGACTCGTGAGGTTACAATTACCGCTGATACTAGTGGTCGTGATCTGAACTCGATTATGGGTGAGGTTCAAGAAAAACTGGCACAATTGAATCTTCCAGATGGATACCATATTGAGTACGGCGGTCAGTCTAAAGATATGGAAGAATCCTTTGGCAGTCTAGGTCTGGCGATTCTCTTGTCTATTGTTCTTGTCTACATGGTTATGGCGAGCCAATTTGAATCCCTATTTAGTCCGTTTATCATCATGTTCTCTGTGCCGCCTACCTTTATTGGGGTTGTGGTTGGATTGTTTGTGACAGGTCAACCATTGTCAGTACCAGCCCTGATTGGTTATATCTTGTTAGTAGGTATTGTTGTAAATAATGCGATCGTTCTTATGGATTACATTATTACAGCTCGCAAGGACGGTTTAGATCGAGATGCTGCAATCTTAAAAGCTGGTCCAATTCGTCTGCGTCCGATCATGATGACTACCTTAGCGACTGTTCTAGCAATTACTCCACTAGCATTTGCAGGCGGTTCCGGTAACGAATCCCAAGCTCCAATGGCAGTGGTGGTTATTTTCGGTCTAACATTCTCCACGCTAATCACTCTTGTACTTGTCCCTGTCGTATATGTCACATTTGATAACTGGGGCCGTAAGTTCAAGAATCGTTTTAATCGGAAAAAGAAGAATACGCCAACTGTAGTAGAAGAAGTGTAATGAGGTAAAGGAGGATTAACAATGGTAAAAAGTAAATGGGGCTTACCGCTTATACTCGTTGCTGCTTTGACAGTAACGGGGTGCACGGGCGAAGAACCGGCTGCAGCTCCTCAGGTTGCCGAAGCAGAAGCGCCTACTCCGGTGCAAATAAGCCCAGCAATAGAAGATTCTATCGCTTCAGGAGCAGGTTATACTGGTAAATTGGCTCCGAGCCAGGAAGTAAAAATTTCACCAAAAGCACCAGGTAAAATTCAAACCTTAAACGTAAAGCTGGGTCAATATGTACAAAAAGGCTCTGTGCTATTTACGCTAGACCAAGATGACCTCAGAAATGCGGTTCGTCAGGCAGAAGCCCAGTACCAGGTATCGGTAGCAGGACTTAACCAAAGTGGTACTAGCACAGCTCAATCTGTTGAAACAGCTAAGAATGCATTAGCACAGGCAGAGCGTGCCTATCAGGACGCAAAGCGTGACGCCACCCGAAGCCAGGAGCTTTTTAATCAAGGGGCTCTGTCTCAGCAGCAGAATGAACAAGCGCAAGCAGCCTTGAAAAATGCGGAAACTGCTCTTAATAACGCAAAGGTAGACTATAACTCAGCCTCTAAAAAATCAGGCATCGTGGTTTCAGAAGCATCTGTTAACCAAGCGAGAGTTGCGCTTGCCAGTGCCCGTGAGCAATTGAGCAATTCTACAGTAACAGCTCCAATCTCTGGCTTTGTAGCTCAGGTGGGCGGTCATGTGGGAGAAATAGCTTCCGGGCAGGTGCCGGTTGTTGTCCTAGTTAACACCAATCCACTCTTAGTAAAAGCAAACTTGTCAGAGGATGAAATTACGAAGATAAAAGTAGGGGATCGTACAACGGTTGAATTGACTGCCTTGAATAAAAAAATAGAGGCTACCATTACTGCCATAAGTCCTACAATGGATCAACAGTTGAAAGCATATCCAATCGAAATAACCGTGCCAAATCCGAAAAACGAATTAAAGGCAGATATGGTTGTTAATTTAAAAATCCAATCAGCCTCCAGCAAAGCTCAGAAAGCTGTCGCCATTCCACGCAAAGCTGTATTCGATGAAAACGGCAAAAAGTATATTTATAAAGTGGAAGGCGATATCGCTAAGAAAGTAGCTGTAGAAACTGGCGAGGAATCAAGCGATCTCATTGAAATTAAAAAAGGTGTTTCTTTAGGAGAAAAAGTAGTTATCAGAGGCCAGTCCATGCTTAAAGACGGAGGAAAAGTTGAGATTCAAAAAATGGATTGACAAAAACCAGCTACACTAACTAGTATAAAATCATTGTTACAAACGACTCCTTTCTTTGCTTAAAAAAGAAAGGGGTCTTTCTCTTACAGATTAAAAAGCTGTTTTTGATTACATAAATGTCAGTTTACTCTGAAAAAGAAAGTAGGGAAAGCGATGCGTATCACGCCTGCTTCCATGATGGAACAGTTACCCACCCAATTTTTTTCAACGATGGTAGCAAAGGTTAACAAGGTAATTAGTGAGGGTCATGACGTTATTAATCTGGGGCAAGGAAATCCTGATTTACCGACACCTCCCCATATTGTAGAAGAAATGGCAAAACAGGCGAAAGATCCCATGCATCATAAGTATCCACCTTTTCAGGGACGGCTGGAATTAAAGCAAGCCGTAGCTCATTGGTATAAGCAGGAATTTGATGTAGACCTTGACCCAGAAGAAGAGGTAGCCATTTTATTTGGCAGTAAGACAGGGTTAGTAGAGATTTGTCAGGTATTAATGAATCCGGGAGATATCGCCTTGGTTCCTGATCCTGGTTATCCAGATTATTGGTCTGGAGTAGCTGTGGTAGGCGGACGTATGGTCCCTATGCCTTTGACTGTAGATAATCAGTTTTTACCTGATTATGGCCAATTAGACGCAGCTGATTTAGAAAAAGCTAAACTGATGTTTTTAAATTATCCGAACAACCCGACAGCAGTCAACGCACCTTTCGAATTTTATGAGGAAACCATCAAGTTTGCTCGAAAGCATGAAATTGTTGTTTGTTCTGATTTTGCATATGGAGCCATTTCCTTTGATGGAAAAAAACCAGTCAGTTTCATGCAGGTTCCAGGTGCAAAAGAGGTAGGAGTTGAGTTCTACACCCTATCAAAAACCTATAACATGGCGGGCTGGCGTGTAGGTGCGATGGTAGGAAACAAAGAGCTGGTAAAGCTAATCAACACATTGCAGGACCATTACTTTGTAAGCTTGTTCGGTGCTGTTCAAATGGCTGCGGCTAAAGCCATGACGGATTCTCAGGACTGTGTCAGAGAGCTGGTGGCTACCTATGAAAGCCGCCGAAATACCCTGTATACAGCCCTGCATGAAATAGGCTGGAAGGCGACACCATCGCAGGGATCGTTCTTTGCTTGGCTTCCCATTCCAACTGGTTATACATCTGCCCAATTGGCTGATGAGCTCTTATTTAAAGCTCATGTAATGGTTGCTCCTGGGATAGGCTTTGGAGCGCATGGTGAGGGATATGTACGTTTAGGACTGTTGAACACAGAGGAGCGCTTGCGCGAAGCGGTGAAACGTATTCAGAAGCTACAATTGTTTACGAATTAAGCCTCAAAAAAAGGTCATGTACAGAAATTTTAATCAATCAAAGCTCATCTGGCGGTTTTACATACTGCTAGTGAGCTTTTTTATTTTGGATATTTTCAAGCTGGCTATGCATATATTTTTTACTTTATGATAAAAATTATTTACATTATGTAAAAAATATATTACATTGAAATCGAGAGGATGTGGTCTTTTGGAAAAGGAAGGGAAAATCCGGAATGAATTATTTATGCTACGTGCAAAGAAACGATGGTCGCAAAAGGAGGTAGCTGACAAATTAGGTGTTAGCAGACAAACGATTGTGTCTTTAGAAGCAAATCGCTACAATCCGTCTCTTATGCTCGCCTTTAAAATTGCTCATTTATTTGAGGTTGATATAAATGAAGTATTTCAATATGAAGTAGATAAGGGAGATGTACCAGAATGTTAGAATTTCTATTTATTTTCTTTGTGATTACCTACGTCATTTCAGTGTCGTACACCGTTGCTTTTACGAGGTCAGAAGGAAAAGATGAACGTGGTCAACAAATTTTGGCTAATGGATATACATTAGGGTATTCCATTGCTGTGATTGGAATCCTTCTTTCCTTTCTGACAACCAAGCTATCATTTGTTTCCATTGGATATAAAGTTGCTTTAGATTTTGCTTTAATGTCTATTTGGTTTTCTGGCATTATGGTTGCTGGCTATATTTTTTATAAAAATAAAACTGTTTAGGTAATAGGTATAACAATTTTAGCTTGGTAAGACTGCCTAATCGTAGCCAAGATATGAATTCTGATCTGTCTACCATTAGGCTTCTTTGTATGTTATGGGACCATAGATAAATGTTAGTAAAATAAGCAAATAGATATTGGACCATTTTTACAGATTAAATCTGAGTTACTGAGGAAAACCTATTTGGTAGATTAGATAAAAACATTAGTTACAATCTCAATATTGACTAATAATGATTTTCATTATACGATACAGATGAAGTTGATAATGAGTCTCATTAGCAGATAGGATAAGAATAGGAGTGAATTTCCGATGACGAGATACCAAATTAACGGTTATACCGATATGTATACGGTTGTATCCAACGAGCGTAAAATAGGTGGTGCTGTCGAAGCTGATACCATCAAGCTTCGCTCTGGAGAAGAGTATAAGCATGCGGTGATTACTCGTCTAGAAATGTCCGATTCTCAATTCTGTTCGCTTGGATTTGTCACAGAAGAGGGAAAACGTCTAATCGTTCACATTCAGGATATTAGCATGGTGGTGGATGCACGTCATGTCAATGTTTGTGATTTAGAAAATCAACATATGCGAGAGCAAAAAGTGAACGAGCGACTTAAACATTTAAAACGTTTATGTGAATTAAACGAAGGAAGCTGTACTTTGCCTTTCCGTGAAGAGGCAGAAATCTTAGTCTGCGATATTGGCTATGAAATTGCGGCTAGCCACGTAGATATGCCTTTCTTACATACAGCTGATTCTCAAAAGGTTGTTCGGATTGCTTAATTATTTTCCAAATGGAAAGGATTCTGCCCTTAGGTTCATACCTAAGGTTTCTTGCTCTTAATAAAAACTGAATATTCGGACTTAATAATGCGTTAACGATGAAGAAATGAAAAGAGAGACAGCCTTCTACTTACAAACGGCTATCTCTCTTTCTTGTATACCCCTTATGTCTGTTTTATTCCTCTGTCATTTCTAATGTGCAAATCGCACTTGGACGTTTAATGCGGAGAACAGCGCACTCATAAACACGCATTAGGCTGTTCATTTGTTCGTCTCCTAGGAAAGCAGAATCAAAATCCTCAGCAATGGCAAGGTCCAGGTTATGTCTTCCTGTAGCTACCAGAGCACCGCCTTTGATCACTGGAGATTGGAATACACCATCTGTAACCAAGTTGCGAATGTGATCGATCTCAAGGACATTGGTACCTTTGTGTACACGATGGAGTAATGAATACAGCTCTGGAGATACAACAAGGGCATAAGGACCGCTGTGCCCCATTTTTAATAGCTTATTACGAGCTTCTACGATATCAGCAAAAGCATTTCCTGATTCCATCCAGTCACTCTTAATATGGGTGAGACGTCCTTTTACATTCATGATACCTGGTAGGTCAAACTCAGGATTACCATTAAAGATCAGATCATCCTCCATAAGGGCGCAGCTACTAGCGGCATTAGCGGCAGGGCTAAGGTCAATTGGCATACCCAATGTACGGGCTTGTGCCATATCACGCCAGTATAGCATGAAATCCTTGTATACGATCGGGATCGTTAAGCTAACACGTTTACTAGGTTGGGTTAGCTCTAGTGATTCACCGCGCAAGCTCAGATTACCAAAACGAGATTCATCATAAATATCGTTGGTAATGGTTTGAATACCTTCTCCTAATGGACCATAAATGTCAATGAACCGACGGCCTACCAGTTGGCGGCGAGCCATGTCAACGATGGTTTCATCTAATTGACGCCATTCTTCCTTAGATAATGGGGAGTCTGGGAATTTTTGTGATTTATCCATAAAATCCTCCGATCTTAACTTTTCTCTTATACATGACGATTGAGATGACGCAGACTTCCAACAGTAAGTCCTTTTTTCATAACAGATGTTTCTGCTGAGTGGCTGTGAGTGTCTGAATGTACTGTTGCTGGCTGCTTAGAGCTGCTAGAATCCTGCAATGCAGACGAAGCCTCAAAGTGATTCACCTGATGGATATCATGACCATGGTCATGATCATGCGTATCCACTTTTGCTGGAACGACATCGGAGAATTTCTCACTCAACTTCACCATGATCTCTTTGGTTGCTAAATAATCCTGATGTGTGTTTTCACGCATGCTATCGAGCTTTAAACGACTAGGCTCGTCTGTAAATTCATACAGCGCTAATTCCAAGTGCTCACGGAAATTGTGCAGGCCAAATCGTTCTAAGTTTAGGTCAGAGAGCAAATGAGACAGTTCGCGATCACTTAGCTGGTCCAAATTTTTTTCCTGAATGAGCTGAGACAAACGTGGAACGAGATCATGTAAACGTTCTTCCCGTTGCTCTTCCTCTTCAGAAATGTGGTGATAGTAAAGCTTCATATGTTCATCCCTAGCGTGATCGATTAAAGGTTGAACCATGGTGCGGAAAACATTGATGCCTTCTAATGTGCGGGTAAAGATGGTGTGGAGCTGCTTAATTTCCTGCAACATAAACTCCCACCTCCTTTTTTAAGAATTAGTGATAGCCTGATTATAACCGTGGGAAAACCATCCAATCAAGGACAGAGCTGTAGCTTGTAAAAATAGTGTGAACAAACGAGAAAAAAATAGTACAGAGTATTGTCAAACTTAATTGGGAATGATAATATTTATCAATAAGAATGATATTTATTCTCAATTAACTTTTTTGCTTCAGAGACATATAAACGAATAAACAGTGCACGAACTGTTTTTGACCATCAGAGTCATATGCACACACTATATAAAGGAGGATTTTTATTATGTCTATATTAATTATCGGTGGGGATAGGTTAGGCAACATCTTACAAATACTTGAAGAGGTTGGATACAAAAAGATTCACCACATCACGGGAAGAAAAAGCTCAGAAACCAGTTTAAAAATTCCATCTGATGTTAAAATGATCTTGGTTCTAACCGATTTTGTAAATCATAACCTGGCTAAAAAAATCAAATCTAAGGCCAAAGATAAGCAAGTACCTATTTGTTTTTGTAAACGTTCTTGCTCGGCTGTATCGCAAGTTCTTCAAATGCAAACCGTAAGTGCTTAGCTGGTGAAAATGACCATCCAACCTTTGGCGATTACATACGTGCATGCTTTCCTTCCATTGGGGATATGATAAAAAATATCCTTGATAATTGGAAGTGGGTGAGAAGATGGAACCGAATAAACAACTTAGTCAGATGCCATTTGCAGAGTTAGACTCTGCGCAGCTGCAACAATTAAAGCAAATCGAACAAGAAATCAACACTCAAACCGATCAGGAAGTCTATCTGATTGCGTTTTCTAAAAAGCAGGAAGTGTAATTATTAACTTCTGTGTACTATGACAATGAATATAACTATGAGAAACTCATTTTTTATAGAGAATAAAAGCAAGGTGGATGAACCGATTCCATTTTGCTTTTTTTATTTTTTGATGAAAACGCTTTTTTGTGGGAAAAATAAACTTTTATTCCATTTAATAGAAATATTTCCGATTGTGGATAAGTGGATTTTCCATTTAAGGAAGGGAAAACACAGGGAGTATTAGGGGAAATCGTGCAGTGAGAAAGAGCGTAGCCAGCTTTTCGAGTATGTGTCTTTGGAACGAAATGAGAAATAGGACGATCAACTTTTATTTAAGGGTGAAAATTTATTACAATGATCGCAAAGAAGTATGTAATAGGTTCGCGGCAATGATATTCCTATGATTTTTCAGGAGCCAATGATCTCTCTAAATCCATTGCATACGATGGGACAGTTAATTGAGGAAGCAGACTTATGTAATACAATATTTTCCACTTTGCAAGAAGAAGGTCCAGACAAGAGAAAATGGTTTCGTGACATGTGGTAATGAAACTAATGAGGTCAGGAGGAGAGAAGATGGTTTATTGGCAATTATTTCTGGCGTTCTTCCGGATTGGCATTTTTGGATATGGTGGTGGTCCAACTATGATACCACTAGTGCATGCTGAGTGCATCAAGAAGTATAAATGGGTTAGCGAGGAGGAATTCGCCGATAACTATGCACTTGGCAATACCTTACCTGGGCCGATTGCCACCAAGATGGCTGCATATATTGGATACAAGGTAAAGGGATGGCTTGGTGCCATCATCGCTATCTCAGCCATGGTCTTTCCTGTTCTGTTCCTGATGGTTGTCCTGATGCAGTTCGTAAATGTGCTGAAGACCTCCGAGACAGTACGGGGGATGATCGAAGCAATTCAACCAGTCATTGCGGTCATGATGGCGGTAATGACCTATGACTTTTTTAAAAAGGGCTGGAGGGATAGTAAAAATGGGAAAGAAAAACAAAGCTTTCTAGCGATGCTGTTCATTTCAGTAATCGCGTTAGTTCCTTTTCAAATTCATCCGGGTTTGTTCGTTGCTGTAACTTTAGTGATCGCCTTTGCGTACTCCACCTGGCATACCAAACGACAAAAGAACCAGCAGCAAAACTAAGCAAAGGAGTCTAACGCTATGATTTATCTACAGATTTTTTGGGCTTTTTTTATTACGAATATTCTCGGCTACGGGGGAGGTCCTCCAAGTATTCCGCTGATCCAAAATGAAGTCGTTACTCATTATAAGTGGATGACAGTGGAGGAGTTCGGGGAAGCGTTAGCATTAGGGAATGCACTGCCAAGTCCAATTTTCACAAAGCTGGGTGGATATATTGGCTATCAAGTGGCAGGGATTCCGGGAGCTGTATTTGGTTTGTTTGCTACGGTTGCCCCAACTGCTATTGCTATGATTGGTTTATTAGGTGTATTTCATTTATTCCGTCAAGCGCCGCAAATCAAAGCAATGACACATTCGATTCGTCCATCGTTACCGTTTTGCTTGGTATGCTGGCGGTGCAATTTATTCTTGGTTCCTACGAGCAAATTGGTTTATGGCACACACTGATATTAGGCGGTGCATCTTATTTTCTGATGGAACAACGCAAGGTTCATCCAGCCTTCGTTATTATATTAGCGATGGGCTACGGAGGATTTTTTATTAATTAATGAGGGAAAACACGCCTTTTGTCTTGATCTTTAGCGTGATAATTGCTTAGAGGCTAATAAACATACCTACCATGCAATTATTTCAGTCTTGAATACAAAAGAAGCACGTGCAGTATTCCTTTGTGCTGATGGGCATTTCTGCCGCCTCAGAGTTATGTCCAATCCTTAGTCCGTCTTGATGCCCTTACATGAAATGAACTAAGGGGAAGTGGAGTATTCCCTTTTTCAACCACCTAGCTCTTACCTTAAAGGCTATGGTGCATGGGATTAATATACAGTAGGTTCCGAAAGGAGTTGGGCGTGGTAAGATTATTATGCGTGATCGCGGACTGATGGCTCTGCGCCTGTTGATAAACATACACCCCGTAGAGCGAATCTCATAAATGATTTACAATTTCAACTAGTAGCAAAGAAGGGGTTGCCAGCTCTATAGGGGAGATGGCAACTCTTTTTTGTTTAGACGTTTATTGTTACGTGTGGTAGGAAAAAATGAAGTTATAAAAGTTGCTGAATCTTTTTCTTGATACTATCAATCCCGATGGCAAATCCGAGACATTGACCAGACTGGATGATAAATGCGTTTAAGCCAATTACTTCACCGTGTAAATTAATTAAGGGACCTCCGCTATTACCGGGGTTGATAGCAGCATCTGTTTGAAAAATTTCATCGTACAAGCGTTTAGATACTTGAATACGCCTATTTTTTGCACTGATAATTCCCGCTGTAACTGAATTCTCTAGGCCAAGGGGACTCCCGACACTAATGACCCATTCACCTACGCGTGCCTCACCTGAATTACCTAGAGTTATTGGGCTAAGACGTATGTCGGGTTCGATTTTTACGATAGCGTAATCTCGTTGAGGATCACTAAAAACAAGCTTTGCTTCAAATACTTTTCCATTCCACATTTTCACAAAAATTGATTTGGCTTTGCCTATAACATGCTCGCTGGTGAGAATATAGCCTCTGGGATGAAAAATGAAGCCGGAACCAAAGCTTTTTTCTGTCGGGCCTGCTTCGAGTGGTTCCATGTCCAAAAAGCTTTGCAAAATTTGATCGATGTCGGGAGGGGAGGTGTTGTCTTCGCAGATCAGGGAAACTACGCCGTGCTTTACCTGTTCCACTAACGGAACAAAGAAGTTGAATGGATGTAGATTACTCATCTGCTGATATTTTGTATTCGTATAGGACCAGCCTCTAGGTTTCACAACTTCATCTCCTTACTTCCCTGCAGATAGGTATACATCATCTTATGGAGGAAAGGATAAAGGTGGAACGCCCAATTATGGAGAAAGACCAGTACAATAGTCTCAAAATTAAATGTAAGTAATCAGATATCACAGAAAATTCCTGAAAATAGATACAAAAACTAGGAATATAGGATGCTTTTACTATATGAAAGAGAGGGAAATAAGCCTAAAGAAACTTGTGCTATAACGATTTAAAGCGTTACTCTCGTAGGAAGGGGGAGAAGGATTCATTTCTTGGTAGAATGTTGCTAATATGAAGTTAAACATTTTATAATATTGAAATAAAGAGGGAATAATGTAAGTAAATTAGTGTAATTTTGTACAAAGCCTACATCCGGAGGAAATGTTATGGACGTCAAATCAATCATTTTAGGCTTATTACATTATCGTGAAATGAGCGGCTACGATATAAAGCAGTTCTTTACGAGCAGCATCGGCTTCTTTTACGATGCGAGTTATGGCGCAATCTATCCAGCTCTTAAAAAGCTGGAGCAGGAAGGACATGTTACAAAAGAAGAGGTCCTACAGTCAGGAAAGCCAAACAAAATCATGTATCGTCTGACGCAACAAGGACGCGATCAATTTCATCAGGAACTGAAGACGGAAATTGAAGGGCCGATCGTTCGCTCTGATATGTTAACACGTTTATTCTTTTGTGATTTGCATACCGCAGAGGATCAGAAACACTTTTTTGATGATTTGATTGCATATCAAGAAAAACGTCAAGAAATTATTCGAAACAGTTATCAAAAAAGCATGCAGGAATTAAATGAGTACCAAAAGATGTGCTGGGAGTATACCCTTCATCAGCTAGACGGGGCTATTGAATTCCTAAAGGGGAAAAAACAAATGATGGACAAGGGGCAAAATGTTGCTCATATATCCTGAAGCTGATTATGCCTCCTTCCTGAATTGAAAACAGTCAAACTAATAAAACCTCGGGGATAGTAGCCCTCGAGGTTTTATTAGTTTTGTTTTATTTAAGATTTTCAGGGTTGAGGCATTCTAGCTCCGGTAGGACAAAACGACCATCTTTACGGATTAAAACATCATCGAAGTAGATTTCTCCGCCACCCCATTCTGGACGTTGAATTAATACCATATCCCAGTGAATGGAAGATTTATTTCCGTTAAACGCTTCATCATATGCCTGTCCAGGCGTAAAGTGGATGCTTCCGTCAATTTTTTCATCGAACAGGATATCTTTCATTGGATTTTGGATATAAGGGTTCACGCCAATAGCAAATTCTCCAATGTAACGTGCCCCTTCATCCTCATCGAAGATTTCGTTAATACGCTCTGTATCGTTAGCGGTAGCCTCAATAATTTTTCCGTCTTTAAATGTCAGCTTTACATTTTCAAAGGTAAAGCCTTGATACGGAGATGGAGTGTTATAGGAAAGGGTACCGTTTACAGAGTCCTTCACAGGAGCAGTGAAAATTTCACCGTCTGGAATGTTACACTCACCAGCGCATTTGATTGCTGGAATGCCTTTAATGGAGAAGGTTAGGTCTGTTCCTGGAGCAGTTAAGCGAACTTTATCCGTTCTATTCATCAGCTCTACAAGGTTGTCCATAGCCTTGGACATTTTGCTGTAATCTAAATTGCAAACATCAAAGTAAAAGTTTTCAAACGCTTCTGTGCTCATGCTAGCCAATTGAGCCATGGATTCGTTTGGATAACGCATAACAACCCATTTTGTTTCAGGGACACGGATGTCTGTCACAGGTCTTTGCAATTGTCGCGAATACATACTCATCTTGTCGCTTGGAACATCAGAAAGCTCTGTAATGTTATTGCTTCCGCGAATTCCGATAAAGCAATCCATTTTTTTCATAAAGGCAACTTCAGCATCCCGCATGACAGCCAGTTGATCTTCATTTGTGTTCATTAATAATTCACGTTGAATAGCAGGGTCTTGAAGCTGAACATACGGGTGAGCTCCAGCTTCATATACTTTGCGAATGAGGGCTTTTACTAACTCAGGCTGGTGACCGGTTGAATGAATGAGAACGTGCTCGCCCTTTTGAGCACGGATGGAATAATTGACCAAATTGTGTGCCAATTTTTCTAAACGTGGATCTTTCATATATGTATCTCCTCACTTTTATGACCTTGCTCATATTGTACACAAAAAAATTTGGAAAGCGAAGTACTTCGGTAAAAATATTTTTATTGATGTTTATTATTCTGAAAATGTGGAAAAGCTGAATGATAATAAAGACATTCACAAAAAGGCAGGGAATGGATATGATGAATCGAGATATCAATGCGTTACAACCAAACGAGCACTTGCATATGACTATTTGTGTGGGTGAGGATTTCAAATCGATTGCATGGAAAGCTCAATACGATATGGAATTTAACTCAGAGTGTCTGTTTTGTTTCTCTGAAAAAATTACCGGTTATCGGGTAGAGGATGAAATTGGCCATTCGGGTAAAATTGCTATTTGTCCTACATGCGAGAAAGTAAACGCTATTTATCACTAATTGTTGGTGCAAGAATACTGGTATCTTTGGCATTTATCTACCAAAATCAACGGATGGATGCCAAAGTTTTCATCTAGTTACAGAAAGTATGACATGTAAAAGTGAAAGGAAACCCCTACAATGTGTAGAGGATGCGCTTTTTACATATGGAGAAAGCGTTTGGGCGTTTCGCGTTAAAGAATGACTGCCATCATGTACCAATCGATCTTCAGCAGGATTATGATATCCTTCACTTGAAATGGGTGACACAGACATAAGATCAATACACAGACAGATAAAGCTGGACGGAAGGCAGTTTTGAGAGAGGAGAAGAAATACAGATGAAATATTGCAGCAAATGTGGCAAAGAAATGGACATCGCGCTGCGCAGTGTAATCTATCGCAGTCGGGTGAAAATTCGTAATGTGCCTATTCATGTCTGCAAAGATGAAGCATGTGCTTGTACATCGGTTGTTGATCTCGTCAAGGATGATCTTAAACAACTGATGACTAACTTAGGAGATCAACCAAAAGAGCAAGAGGTTGCGTTCGAAGCAATCAGTGAGTTTGCGAATTTACTCGTCATCATCGCTGAACAGAGCGAGGATGAGGAATTAAAAGATAAGATTGATGAGAGAGTAAATGAACTACTTGATTTATACTTGCTGGCTAAATCGCTTAATGATCAGCAATGGATTAATGAAATCCAAAGGAAGCTGACTCAAATTAAGATAGAAGTGTAATGGAAAAAGGAAAAAATTTGCCTTTCGCTCGCTTTCTCTTTATCATAATGTTCATCTAAGGTATTGAGAAAGGAGTGGGCTTATTTGGCATTTAAACAGTTGCAATCCCAAGAAGACCTGCAAGAATTCTTAAAGAAACAAGGCAAACTATTACTGTTTAAACATAGTACGGTTTGTCCGATCAGTACGTCTGCTCATGAGCAATTTCATGCGTATTTGCAAGCAAATAGCGACGTAGAGGCTGCCGAGGTTCTCGTTCGTGAAGCTCGCCCTGTCTCCAATGAGATCGCGGAGCATTTTCAGATTAAACACGAATCACCGCAAATCTTCCTTATTGAGGACGGTGCAGTATCATGGCATACCTCTCATTGGAAGATTACAAAGGATGCTATTGAGCAAGCTATGAAATAAGCAGATAGGAGAAAGACCCCATCTTCGGCATGGGGTCTTTTTTATTTTTACTCCCAGTATAGTTCTACTTTATCCCCACTTACTAAAGGGGTTTGGAAGGAAGCTGCTACATTATTTACCTTCATGATGAAATGAGGTAGCTGGTTTGTTCCAATCGGCTGAGCTGGAATTTCTATATAACGAAAGATATCGCTTACTATAGGCGCATCCCCTACTGCGGAGCGTATAGTTACAACATCGTTATGCTGCAGCTGGGTTTCAATGGTAGCGGGATTACCATTTAGCTGGATATCCATGTGACCTGTTTCTAGGGAGATAAGCTGGTCGTTTACATAGACATTGACAGTTTCCTGAACCATATCCTCTGGAGTCATTAGATCGCCGATTGTCGGTGTCTCTAAATCGTGAACCTCGCAATGGATGGTATCTTGTGAATGAACCAAATCCAATAGAGTAGCCTTTTTACCATTTAAAAGAATATGTAATTCTTTGCGAGGAAGAGAATAGGTTTGATTATTACATGTAACCGTAAATAGAGGAGCTTCAGCTACCTCCCGTATCAATGTGGCAAACCTGCTGGACTGTATGGTTTCCCCAATGGTTTTAGGCAAACGCATCTCCAGATCCATACGATCAGAAAGCAAGGCATCGCTTTTTAGAATGATGCTTTCGTGTAAAACAATTGGAGGCTGTAACAACTCCTCGCCATTAATTGTGAGGGGGAGTACCTGACTGGAATCAACGAGATCATGAGCTAAAGCAGTTGCTTCCATACCATCCTCCCCTGGACTTACACGAATGATGTCTCCATCCGAGATAAGAGAATCGAGGGAGCCTGTTCGACCGTTGATTAAAATAGTAGGAGAGGTTCCATGTCCCCCTGGGATGATTTTAAGACGTCCATTCACATTGACTGACATAGCTAGACCTGGACGGCCATGAAGCCGCTTAATGTCCATGCCAGCCGCTAGGAGCGCGTCTCCCAATGTCATTTTCCGAAGATCAAAGAGCCTTACAGGTGTATCATTAATAGTAACTGTTACATAACGAATCGGTTGGGAATGAGCAGCTAGAGCAATTCCAACAGGTGTTACAAATGCAGGCCCGTTTAGCAAGGGATGTTCACCAACAAATTGCTTGATGGCATCAGCACCTCGAACAGCAACACGATTAGCTGGCAATCCTAAATGCTGGGCTACCTTTGTTGGCAGAGTCGGAGTCAAGCTTCCGCCCCCAATTAACATAACTGCTTGGGGCGCCTTGCCATTAAGCTCCAAAATTTTGTGAGCGATCTGTTCAGCAAGGGATTCGATTTCAGGATCAATAGCGGCAATGACCTGATCTGTAGCTAATTCCTGTTCAATTCCCAAAATATCGTGGAATTGAACGGTTTCTTGATCGTGTAGCTGACGCTTTACCTCTTCTGCAACAGGAAAATCGAGTAAATACGCATTCATAAGAGCATCTGTAATCTCATCCCCGGCTGTTGGCACCATGCCATAAGCCGTTATGCTTCCATCTTCTGTTAAAGCAATATCAGAGGTCCCGGCACCGATATCAACTAGTGCTATATTTAATCGACGCATCGTGGTAGGAATCAATACATGAATGGCAGCAATCGGCTCTAAGGTAAGGGCCTTCATCTCTAGACCACTTCGCTTGAGGGCTGCTAACAAGGAATCTACAACCATGCGCGGGAGAAACGTTGCGATAACATCAACAGAAGCGTTTGTTCCACGTTGATCGATTAGACTGCCGATAATCTCCTCATCCAAATAGTAGTTAACCACACTGTACCCTACGCAATAATAGCGTGTAATGTCCAATTCATTCAGCTCTTGAGCTAATTCTGCCTGTGCCTTTTGTACAGCAGAAAACTCCAGAGTAAGCACATCATCTTTGGTCAACACGGGTAAATGGGAGATAGGAAGCTCGAAGCGCACGCGCTTTGTTTTCAGCGAGCGTCCTGCTGCTGCCACTGCCACCTCTTGTAAGGGTCCATGCTTTTGAGATAAATGCTGCTTGATCTTCTCGATGACTTCAGCGACTGCAAGTACATCGTGAATTTGTCCGTCCAGCATAGAGCGTTCCTTATGCTCTAAAATGTAACAATCTTTAATTTGAAACTTGTCTTTCTCTTCAAGCGGTTCAACGATAAGTCCTACTACACTACGGGTACCAATATCTAAAGCAAAAAGAGTGTTATTTTGCTTATCTGCATGTTCTTCTAGCAAATGGATTGTCTCCTTCCCATCTGGAATGGAAGATTTACGTATTTTCTCTATCATATACTAGCTTCTGAAGATAATAAAACCCCATTAAATTAACCTTTTTCAAAAAAATTATGGCTTGTAACAATTACTTTCGCGCTTTTTGGTACTAAAGGGCTGGTCAAACGTCTAATCATCTACTATAATAACAGATAACTCAGAACGTCTTATGTATAACCATACTGTGATTTGCAAACGATAAGGGAAAAAGTAGAAGGGTGGAGTAGAGATGAGAAATGAACAAATTGAGGCCATTCGCCGCCAATTGGACACAATTAATTTGCAATTATTAGAATTGATCAACAAGCGTGCCTCTTTGGTTCAAGAGTTAGGCCAAGAGAAGAGCAAGCAGGGCGTGAATCGTTTTGATCCAGAACGTGAACGTGACATGTTGAATCTAATTGTAGAGAATAACAACGGACCATTCAGCGACGAGGCCATTCGTCATTTATTTAAACAAATCTTTAGCGCTTCTCTTGACCTGCAAAAGGATGAGGATAAAAAAATTCTACTAGTAAGCCGTAAAAAACAACTAGAGGATACGGTTCTTACTATTAAAGGCGTGGAATTTGGTGGAAAAGAGAAGATTCTGATTGCCGGTCCATGCTCAGTAGAAAGCTATGATCAAGTTCGTGCTGTTGCTGAAAATCACGTGAAACGCGGATTGCGTGTGCTTCGCGGTGGTGCATACAAGCCGCGTACCTCTCCATATGACTTCCAAGGGCTTGGAGTGGAAGGATTAGAGATTCTGAAACGTATCGGCGACGAGTTTAATTTA
Organism: Brevibacillus laterosporus; assembly: GCF_030489605.1. Taxonomy (GTDB): domain Bacteria; phylum Bacillota; class Bacilli; order Brevibacillales; family Brevibacillaceae; genus Brevibacillus_B; species Brevibacillus_B laterosporus_E. Next base: position 42,745 of record NZ_JAUKFY010000013.1, on the reverse strand, counting down.
GTAACCATTAGTGAGATCGTAACACCTGCTGATCTTGAAATGGCGACAAAATATGTAGATGTTATTCAAATTGGTGCACGTAACATGCAAAACTTCGAACTGCTAAAAGCGGCGGGTCGTACGAATCATCCTATCTTATTAAAACGCGGGCTTTCAGCGACCATCGAGGAATTCATTTACGCTGCAGAATATATTTTATCAGAAGGAAATACGCAGGTTATGCTTTGCGAACGCGGTATTCGTACGTATGAAAAAGCAACCCGTAACACCCTTGATATCTCTGCTGTGCCAATCCTAAAACAAGAGACTCATTTACCTGTATTTGTAGATGTGACTCATTCGACTGGCCGCCGAGACCTATTGCTTCCAACAGCGAAAGCGGGCTTGGCAGTAGGTTCTGATGGTATCATGGTTGAAGTTCATCCTGATCCTGATGTAGCATTATCCGATGCAAAACAACAGCTAACGATTCCTGCTTTCAATGAAATGCTAGATGAACTTTATGCTTCTGGTCTTTATAAACCAGAAACCGCTATGCTGAAATAAAAGCAGAACCAAAACGTGTGTAACCCTAGCAGGCCTCTCATTGGAGCGGTCTGCTTTTCTCTTATGGTAGGGTGAGTCAGGAGTAGATGTTATACATAGCTTGAAGAGAGAAGGCAGGGTGGTGGTTTCCGGCGGGTTCTGTGCTAATGGAACCAGCATCTCAAGAGACAAAAGGACCAAAAACGGCGAAATCATGCTGTTAATAGGAAAAATGTAGGCCGAGAAAACGGTTGCAACTATGGGTATCATATCGTATTATATGGCTATAAATTTATGAAAATAATACTGAAAGGTATAATCTGGAAAAGATAGGTGGACGTAATATGCCAATTACAATATATGATGTAGCACGTGAAGCAGGAGTATCAATGGCAACTGTATCAAGGGTCGTTAATGGCAATCCGAATGTAAAGCCATTAACACGTAAAAAGGTTATGACTGCTATTGAACGTCTAGGTTATCGCCCCAATGCAGTAGCAAGGGGTCTTGCAAGCAAGAGAACCACAACGGTAGGGGTTATTATTCCGGATATCTCCAGTCAGTTTTTTTCTGAGCTAGCACGGGGTATTGAAGATATCGCTACTATGTATAAATACAATATCATTCTTTGTAACTCAGATCACCGCTTAGAAAAAGAATTGCAATTAATCAATACCTTATTAGAAAAACAGGTGGATGGATTGTTATTCATGGGAGCCGAGATCAAAGAAGATCATTTTCATTCCTTAAAAACGGCGTCCATTCCAACGGTTCTAGCGGCTACGCGCGATCCAGAAGGAAAGCTGCCAGCAGTGACCATTGATCATTTCCAAGCAGCTTATGATGCTACTCAGGCCTTAATTAGACGAGGGCATAAGCGTATTGCGATTATTACAGGACCAATGTCATATCCATTAGAAGGACTCGTTCGCTTTGAGGGCTATAAAAAAGCGTTATTGGATGCGGGATTACCGTATGATGAACAATTGGTTGCTAATGGTTCTTTCCGATATGAATCAGGTCTGCAAAGCATGGGAGACTTCATGAAACTAGCAGAACCTCCAACAGCCGTATTCGCAGCTAGCGATGAAATGGCAATAGGTGCGATTCATGCTGTTCAGGATTTGGGACACTCTGTACCTGAGGATGTAGAAGTAATTGGTCACGACAATGTACGGTTAGCAGAGATGGTGCGCCCTCGTCTTTCCACAGTTGTTCAACCGATGTATGATATCGGGGCTGTTGCGATGAGATTGTTAACCAAGTATATGAATAATGAACAAGTTGAGGATCATATTGTGTTATTGCCGCATCGGATTGAGTATCGTCAAAGTACGAAGGAAATGGCAGAAGAATAGTAACGCGAGATAGAGGGTGAGAAGATGACAATCGGAATCATGGGAGCGATGGATGAAGAAATCGCTTTGTATTTAGAAGACATGCAAAATAAAGAAACCGTCACAAAAGCGGGTATAACTTATCATATAGGTGAATTTCTGGGGAAAAACGTAGTGCTTTGCAAATCAGGTGTAGGTAAAGTGAATGCTGCTGTCTGCACACAAATCCTCATTCAGGAATTTCAGGTAAGTCAGGTGATCTTTACTGGTGTAGCTGGTGCTGTCCATCCAGATTTAAACATCGGTGACATTGTTATTTCGACCGATTGCATGCAGCATGATATCGATGCTACTTCCCTTGGATTCAAACCAGGGGAGATTCCTTTTGAAAAAACATGGTGTTGGATCGCAGATGATAAATTAAAGGAATTAGCAATAAATGCTGGCCATCAGTTAGAAGCTGATATTCAGATTGTTACAGGACGTATCCTCTCAGGTGATCAATTTATTGCAGACCGCCAAAAAGTCCAGCAATTATCGGAAACATTCCAAGCATCATGCACAGAGATGGAAGGGGCAGCAGTCGCTCAAGTATGCTCCATGAATGAGGTGCCTTTTGTAATTGTACGAGCGATGTCTGATTGTGCAGATGGTTCAGCTCATGTTAATTTCCTTGAATTTACGAAGCTTGCTTCCAAGCGTTCCTACCAAATGGTAAGGAACATGCTTCATACGATGAAAAAAGAGGAGGCTTAACAAATGAGTCAATCAAAGGCAATTGTATACTCGACAAAGGGCTGTATTGAATGCGATATGGTTAAAAAAATGCTGGATGAGAAATCGGTTTCTTATGAAGTGAGAGACGTTATGAGCAGTAGTCAGTATCAGGAAGAAGTAGAAGCATTCGGGTTTATGGGCGTTCCCGTTACTGTCGTGAATGGGAAAGCAGTAAAAGGATACCAGCCTGATGGTATTTTACAAATGTTAGGGAAATCATAATAACATAAAAATAAGCAGATATACTCATACTTAATGGTAAGGGTCGCTTACATGACAAAAACGGGTTTGTATCGTATGCATCATGCATCGTACGAATCCGTTTTTCTTTTTAGGCGGAGGAGGGGGAATTCCTCATGATAATTTACGATAGATAATAAATTGACAAGGACATTGATATTATATATACTTACATTAAGTAATCAACTTACTTTAAATTAATAATCAAGTAGATGTAATTTCATTTATCGGGAAAAAGGGGTTGGAAAGAATGAATTTCCATGGCTATCCATATACATTTGTGAGTCAGGTTCATCTTATCATTGAAAATTTAGAGCGTTCTATAGCATTTTACAAAGATATGTTAGGGCTGAAGATTCTCGATCAAACAGAAACAAAAGTGGTTTTTACTGCTAATGGAAAAACTCCTCTGGTAACAATTGAGAAGCCAGATCATGTAACACCGAAAGAACCGTGGAAGACAGGATTGTATCATTTTGCCCTCTTAGTTCCTAATCGTGCGGACTTGGCTAATACTCTGTTACACCTCCTTCAAGAAGGATATCCGCTACAAGGAGCTTCTGATCATCTTGTCAGTGAGGCGGTTTATTTAGCAGACCCGGATGGGAATGGAATTGAAATTTATGCAGATCGACCATCTGAGACATGGGTTTGGGAGGGCGATTCTGTAGGAATGAGCACAGAACCATTGGATATCGAGGGGCTGTTACAAGAAAATAAAGAGGATGCTTGGAAGGGGTTGCCAAGCGGTACGATCATGGGGCATATCCATTTGCAGGTAGCCAATATACAGCAGGCGGAGGAATTTTATACGAAAGGGCTTGGATTTGAAGTTGTATCAAGATACGGGAATCAGGCACTCTTTATCTCCACAGGAAAATATCATCATCATATCGGTTTGAATACATGGGTAAGTGCCGGAGCGTCTGCGCCAAGTCCAAATAGCGTTGGCTTACAATCCTATACGCTGGTATTACCTGACGAGGAATCGAGAGAAAGAATGGTTCAGCAGGTAAAAAGCTTTGGGGCTTCTGTCACAGAAGAAAACGGGATCAAGATTACAAAAGATCCATTTGGCAATACGATTCATTTAACCGTGTAATCATGCAGGTGTTATAGATACGAGAAGAGGTATGCTGGAATTGGCATACCTCTTCTTATCATGTTAGAGAGGAGACGTAAAATACTCTTCTCATTTAGAGTTTATATTGTAAAGAAAATCAGGAAGGCTGAGACAATTATTTTATAAATGAGGAGCATGCAAGATTGCTTTGCCTAAGGAGAGGCGGTTTTTTTCGCTAATTTCTCCACGTCTTGGTATCGTCATGAACGTACTCACATCGTCAAATAAACAGGTAGGCAATTCTAAGGGACTGTGCGGAAGCCATTTTTGTAACCATTCAGCAGGAAGGGGACCATCTGATAGCCAGTGATCTGTCATCTCGCTCCATAATAGAGTCCAAGCACGTGGAACAACACGCCAAATATCATAGCCTCCACCGCCAACGGCTACCCATCTTCCTTGGCATAACTCATGAGCTAGTTTATGGGCAAGTCGGGGGATGTGCTGATAGATGCGCATAGAGCAGCTCAAATGTGTGAGAGGATCGTAGTTGTGAGCATCGCAACCGTTTTGAGTAATGATGATATCAGGTTGAAAACCATGTGCGATTCTAGGGAGGAGCGATTCGTAAATTTCAAGGAAAGAATCATCTTCAGTGAAAGCATCAAGTGGTACATTTACACAATAACCAAAGCCCTGGCCATCTCCACGCTCCGTAACATTTCCCGTACCTGGGAAAAGATATTTTCCTGTCTCATGCAGGGAGATCGTCATGACATTGGGGTCGTCATAAAAGGCCCATTGAACGCCGTCACCATGATGGGCATCTGTATCAATATATAAGACGCGGGCATCCCAATGTTTACGTATGTATGCGATTGCTACAGAGCAATCGTTGTAAATACAAAAGCCAGATGCTCTCCCACGAAAGGCATGATGCAATCCACCGGCAGGATTAAAGGAATGCTCCGCCTGTCCGTTCATCACGATATCGACTGCTGAAATAGTTCCTCCCACAATTAGAGACGTAGCTTCATGCATATTTGCAAATATAGGGACGTCTTCAGTGCCTAAGCCATAGCTGGCTGCAAGCGGCAATTCTTCTGGCTGAGTGCCCTGTCGTTTGACTATCTCTAAATACCTGGGGTCGTGTACGAGCAGTAATTCTTCGTCAGTGGCATGGCGAGGAGCTATAATATTCTCCGGGGTGAGTAATCCATAAGCTTGCATGAGATCATATGTGAGTAATAAACGTTTTTGATTAAAGGGATGCTCCTCATGAAAAAAATATTTGGTATAGTCGGCTGAATAGATTAGACGGGGGGTACTAGTCACGTAGGAATTCCCCCCTGATCGGGGCGAGTACATGAAAGCCTTTGGCACGTAACATGCTTGTCACCGTACGAGTATCCATGGTCGTCACTCGAAAGACCAGATTTTTTTTCCCTTCTGTACCTGAGGGAAACACAATGACGCTGCTCACATTTACTTTAGACTCACGAATAACCTGACTTACCTCCGCTAACACGCCGTAGCGATCTTCTACTTCTATTTCTATCTGGGAGCTGGCTTTGTTTACGCCAAACAGTTCAATCATTTTATATAAAATATCGGATTCTGTAACTATGCCTACTAATTTATTCTCCTCAAGCACTGGCAACGACCCGACCTTGTACTCGTACATGGTCTTGGCAGCCTCCTCAAGAAAATCAAGAGGATGAGCGGTTATCACTTCTGTATTCATAATCTCTTGTACGGGTTTGGTCATAATAATATGATCATCGGCTCGAGCGTATAAAGAAGAGGGGAGTGCATCACGAAGATCTCGATCGGAGACGATGCCGACAAGGATTTGATTATCTAGGACAGGGAGATGGCGAATGCGATTTTGCTTTAAGAGAGTTAATGCTTCGCCTATACTTGTGGTAGCGGTAGCTGTGACTACCTGTTTGCGCATAAAGTCTTCTAAACGCATAGACAAACTCCTTTCAATCAAGAGCATAAATTCTTAATACATATAACGTGATTGAAAACGCATGCTGTCAAAGGTAGTCATACTTTCAAGCGGAACTCGTTTACCTATGCGTGTCATTAGACAGTTTGCTGGATGTGAGCAAATTTCGGGATCGTCGGTGGCCGTCCACATCATACCGACACTGCCCATCAACTTCTCCATCACCTTGCGATAGTCCCAGACACTTAACCCTGTTCCTTGCAAATCCCAATGCCAATAGTATTCGGTGGATAATATAATGTAATCCTCCAGTGCATCGTCCATAAAGGCCACTTCTAACATCTGCTTTGCTATACTGCCCCTACGAATCTTCGAACTTACCTCAATAGCTCCCAGCTCCAGCAAATCGTCCATTTTAATCATAGACCAACGCTCCAGTGGGTCAGGATGTAGGAAGGTGACGTAGGCCAAAACTACATTTTCATGGCGTGCTATAATAATTCGCCCTTCTGGCAGGTCAGCAATTTCGACAAGTGCTTCATGTTGTTGCTTGGGAGCGCGAAATGCTTTTAAGCCTTCATCAAATTCCATAGTAGTCAAGTCCTTAGAGCAAACTGGCCCTTCAATTATAATTTGGTTATCATGAACCCATACTTTTTTTTGATAAAATGTTTTCCTGTGAATCACTAGGCCTCACCATCGCTTCCCACGAATCTACATGCTTAGTATATCTTATTCCGCATAAAAGGAGTCTTATATTTTTGAAAATTCAACAATCTGTCATGGATAAAAAAAGACTGCTGGGCGAATATCCCAACAGTCTTTTTTGTGGTCATTTATTTTACTTTTGCATGGGCTGAAGGAGCAGATTCACCATAGGTATTCACTGCAGTGATGTAGAAGCTGCCTCCAGGCTCGCTTGTAGTTAATACAAAGCTTGTTTCGGATACGGAATCCATCAATTGATAGTTGGTTGTGCCATTCATAGCATAGTAAACGTTGTAGGCAACGATGTGATCTTTTGCCGGACCTTTTTTCCAGCTGACTTTAATTCCATCTGCGGTTTTAGAAGCACTAACGCCCTGGATTTTACTAGGTGCGCTAGTAGCTACTGGTGGGGGCGTTGTTTGACCGCCATCAGGTGGAGCAATAGGATCTACTTCAGTGCCTGGTTGATTGTGATCAGGATTTGGCTGTACAGGCGGATTGCTGTCACCTGGTATATCTACTCCTGCCCCTGACGTAGAAGACGCCTGAGACTCGTTACCTGAAAGGTCAACTGCTGTTACATAGTAACCATGGTCACTGCGTTTCCCATCAGTGTACTTTGTCGTTTTCGGGTCCTTAACCGTTGCAATTTTTTCAAATCCACCGTTTGCACCTGCACGATAGATACGATAGCCCAGTACATCCTCCTCTGGGCTGGCATTCCACGTAAGGGTCGTGCCACTACCAGATTTCGTAATCGTAACGCCTGATGGAGCAGAAGGTGTCCCGTCTACAGCTACGCGTGGATCTTCTTTTTCTGGCATCCGCTCTGCCCAATCGGCAGGCTTAGTTCCAACCCTGCTATTTTTTGCAGAAATTTGGTCAGACGAAGGGAGTGGATCTGGACTCTTAAAGAAGACGCCCTCTGTTACAAAATCATCTGGTGTATTTTCCTGTGCCAGATAGAGAACCTCACCGACTTGAACAACACGAACTTTTTGATGAGAATCGTCCACTTTGGTTGGTACAAATCTTTGATTAAATAAATCGGTAATTACGTGGCCGGTTTGTTTAGACAGCTCACTTGGCAACATGCCGGACTTGCTATCAATTGTTGCGCTGACAATACCGCTTGGTTTATTAAACTTCGCTGATTTGTCAGCTACTTTTGGATCAATTTTAAAGACCTCTGTCATCACCTTACCCCAAATTTCCATTGGTCGGCGTTGTGCTGAACTAGGAATGGTAGTTGGAACATCATAGCCTGTCCATACACCAAGGGTAACATCAGGTGTGTAGCCTACAAACCATAGATCGTAGGAATCATTGGTAGTTCCTGTTTTTCCGGCAATATCTACACCTTTTGGCACATGTCTTCGCACAGAGGCACCCGTACCGGAGTTGACAACAGTACGCATCATGTCTGTCATCAGATAGGCAGTCTGTGGACTAAATACTTTAACAGGTGTGACATTGTGTTCATAAATGGTATTTCCGCGGCTATCCACGATTTTTTGAATCATGTAGGCATCTACAAAGTTTCCATCGTTGGCAAATGTAGAAAATGCATTGGTAATTTCTTCGCTGTTTAGACCGTAAGCTAGTCCGCCAATAACTCCGGTAGCCGCATAATTATCACTATCGACCAGAGTGGTGACACCCATTTTTTTCACATAGTTTAAAGCGGTCGGGATTCCGACTTTCAAATACGTTTTAATCGCTGGTACGTTCCAGGATTGACGCAAAGCTTCACGGGCACTCATCATACCATGGTATTTGCGGTCCCAGTTAAGCGGCAGGTGAGTACCTTTACTTCCATCTGCCAATAGTACAGGTGAATCGTCAATCGGGCTTCCCGGCTGTAAGATACCAAGCTCCAATGCTGGTGCATATGCGGCGATTGGTTTCATAGCTGAACCGGGTTGTCGTGAGGCGGTGGCGTGATTGGTTTGTTCAACGTTAAAGTCGCGGCCGCCCATCATGCCGATGATTGCACCTGTTTTGTTATCAATGAGGGTTGCGCCTACTTCTTCTAGGGCGTTTTCGATCTTTTCCTTTTTTCCGCCACGTGTCACATAATAGGTACGATTGCTACCAAAGTTTTTTGGATTAGCAGCGATCTTTTCCATGGCAGTATTAATTTCCTTATGCACAGTCGTGTACACATGATAGCCCTTTTGTAGAATTTGACGCCGTTGCTCCTCGAGAAGCTGACGATATTCATTGCGGCCAATTTGTGATTTGTCACGACCTTCGTTTGCTAGCTTTTGGTCCAGCAGAACCTCAGCTGTACGTTCCTCAATTTCCATCATAAGGAATGGGTGCTCAGCGTAGGCACGTTTTTCTGGTTTGGCGAGATGTGCTTGTATATTAGTGGAGAGGACCTGTTGTTGTTGAGCAGCTGTTATGTAATTGTTCTCCCTCATCCGTTGTAGCACCATTTTCTGGCGCTCCAGTCCGCGGCGATACCCTTCCTTGTTAAAAGGAGAATAGGCCATAGGACTCTGCGGAAGTCCAGCTAAGTAAGAGGCTTCGGCTAGATCAAGATTGCTCGCATCTTTGCCGAAAATCCCTTTTGCGGCTGCTTGAACGCCATAAATGTTGGATCCATTGGCGTCCTTACCAAAATAAACGTCATTCATGTAAGCTTCTAAAATCTGATTCTTGCTAAACATTCTTTCAATTCGTATGGCATGAAGAATTTCTTTCGCTTTTCGTTTATGGCTTACTTCAGGTGAGAGGATGGTACGTTTAATCAATTGTTGTGTAAGAGTACTACCACCTGTTACGACACTTTGTTTAGTAAGCTCTTGAATGGTTCCACGTAAGGTAGATTGAATAACTATTCCATTATGTTCATAGAAATACTTGTCCTCTGTGGCAATGATGGCGTTAATGAGCGCGGGTGAAATCTCCGAAATCTTCACCATCCGGCGATCTTCTCCCTTAGCTCGAAGCTGACCGATCAAGGAACCATCTTGATAGTAGGCAAACCCTGTTTGAAACTTGCTAAACAAGAGTTCTTGAATCTCTTCTTTGCTTCGGATCGGTTCATCATTCACAAGAGCGGCTATGTAGCCCGTAGCAACTCCACCTACGAGAAACAGCCCCATAAATCCTAACAAAAAACAGTATGCAAGAATCACTCGTACAGGGTGCTTCTTTCTGCCGCGCTGCCCTATTTTACGTCTAGGCCTCTTGGCAGAAGCATCTTTATTCTGCATATACGTCCTTTCCCCCTTAAAAGATCAGCCCCATTATACCATAAGTAAAAATACTGGGGTAGAATCATGTCGAGCCATAGGTAATTTGATTGGAAAATGACCGATAACCATGAATGAAGGCATTTGCAGGTCAGAATCACATCCACATCTGGCAATAACTAGCTGCGTGTAAAAAATAGAATGGTAGAGCAAGCTGAACCTCTTTTTTTCAGCAAATAAGCTCCCCTATACTAGGTTTTTCCTGTAAATAAGCTCTTGTTACGTAAACGAAAATACTCTCCCTAATAATTGACGCAAATGTAACGTCAAGGTTTCGAAATACTAGGCTATTCCTCTAAATTTTGATGTTTTCTGACTTTATCCTAAGATAGCTGATTACACATAAAGGCCTTTATAGACACAATAGAACTAAGAGGAAGGAAGCGGGTATTTTATCGGATAGGGTCGGGTAAAAATAAAAAAGCTCCACACCCAAAGGATGTGAAGCTTGATGTTTCCAAGTAAAGACTAACGGCTGTACCACTCAACGATCAGAGTTTCGTTGATTTCAGCAGGCATTTCAGAACGGTCCGGTAGACGTGTGAAAGTACCTTCTAATTTGTTATCATCGAAAGTGATGTAGTTTGGTACGAAAGTGCGAGCTTCCAAAGATTCTTTTACGATAGCAAGGCCACGAGATTTTTCACGAAGAGTGATAACATCTCCTGGTTGTACGCGGTAAGAAGCGATGTCAACTTTTTTACCATTAACAGTCATGTGACCATGGTTAACCAACTGACGAGCAGCTGGGCGAGTTGCAGCAAAGCCCATACGGAAAACTACGTTATCAAGGCGGGATTCAAGAAGCTTCATGAAGTTCTCACCCAATACGCCTCTCATTTTTTGAGCTTGTTCGAAAGTGCGACGGAATTGCTTTTCGTTTACACCGAACATATGACGTAGTTTTTGTTTTTCTTGTAACTGAAGACCGTACTCAGTCAATTTACGGCGGCTTTGACCGTGTTGTCCTGGTGCGTAGTTACGTTTAAGATCTTTTCCTGTTCCATCTAGAGAGATACCTAGACGGCGAGCCAGCTTGTGGCGTGGTCCTGTATAACGAGACATATGCTCATTCTCCTTTAATTTGGATTCGTAGGTGTTTACTTCCAAAAGGCAAGTTTCATCTTTATACACGAACTTCAGACGGTAGCGTTTCCGCATCGTGCTCCTCTTGAAAAACAGCCGCAGTCAAAAGGCAAAGGGGGTGAAACTAAAAGGCAAACCTCGTATTCCTTTTGTTTTTACCTACAATCAATGCTACCCTATTCAAACATAACTCTTATTCTATATGCTGGCTCTAGGTAAAGTCAAGAGATTGTCCTAGAATAACAGCCGGAATTCGCTGGTAAACCAAAGCTTGGCGATGAGACTAATGTCTGGACCTAACATATAAGGGTTCTTCAGGCATCTTTTTATTGTAAAACTCTAAGAATTTCTGGAAATAGATAGCCGCTTCTTCACGAGTCACAGATGCATCTGGCTTAAAGCTTTGATCAGTCGTTTCCATAATTCCAAGTGCGGTAACAATCGAAATAGAACCCTTTTCCTTTACATTGGCTGTATCCGCAGAAGATGCTACAAAGAGATTTGGTAGCTCAGCTAGGGAATGATAGCCGAGAGCCCGGGTGAACGATTCTGCTAATTCAGCCCTCGTAATCGGTTTTTCTGGCTGCAGGCTCTTGGTTTGGGGAATATATCCTCGTGCAAGAGCGTACTCAATAGCCCCGAAGTATGGAGAAGCAGCAGGGACATCATGAAAGCTGGCTTGTTTTGGTATAAATTCATCATCATAACTACCATTGCTTAGGATAGCTACTAGCATCTTGATTATCTCACCGCGCTTTATGGGCTCTTTAGGCTTTATCTCTCCATTGACAGGTTCAATTGCATTGTATTCGTACAGAATCCGCAATGCTTTTTGCTTGTCAGCAGGAAGCTTCTGCAAATCCTCTGGTTCTGACCGATTTACATCCACGGGTTTATTTGTGTATAAATGGATCCACTTACCAGTGATTGCGTCTAGCGTAAGACTGTTGTCGCTAGAGGGTTGTAGAGTATAGACGAGAGTCAAGGGTTTCGACTTTGACGACTGTTGATTTTTATCACTATGATCCTCTTGTTTCACTTGATAAGTTAATGTAACCTCCAGTTGCTGTAGCCATTTTTCTTTGGCTTCTTCCAGGGAAAGATAAGCAGCCGGTTTTTCAGGGAAGTTAACTTGACTACTTGTTGAAGAAAATAAAAGTAATTCCCCGGTTTGTTGATCTAGGACGACACTTGCTCCCTCTGCTGAAAGCATGATTTTGTGAATATAGCGCTGGAACATAAAAGAACTTTCCCGTCTATCGTTATAGTCAGGTTTATCATCATGATCAACCTTATCTAAATATAAGGTTTGAGCTTGATAAGGGGCTAAACGTTTTACGGTTTCTATAGCAAGTTGCTGTAATTTCTCTGGTGCTAATGAAGCTTTGGTTGCATCTTTGTTTATTTTCCACAAGTTGAGGTAGTAATTAAGCACGTTTCCATTTTTTTCATCAATCATGAGAGAAATGGTGTCAATCCCTTGATCTTGTGTTTTTCGTGCAAAGGACAGATCCCAAAAGGCTTCTTTATCTCTCCCTTTCTTCTGATAGATTGCATCTGTTAATTTCCACTTCCCCGCCGGAATTAATTTTTGGGCTAGCTCGATTGCTTGTGCTTGCGTTAATGGTTTTCCCTGATGCAAAGGAGGCAGTGGCTTGTCAACTATGGGTGAACGCTTGTTGGGATTACTAGAAACAGGTAAAGAAGGTTTTTCTAAAAATGCACCAGTGATGGCATCTATAGTTAAATCCTTTTCATAATCATAGAATAGTTGAGGCTCAGTTATTTCCGTTTCTTTAGAATCTGGTATTTTATAACTTAAAGTAATAAAAGGGCTTTCTTTGAAAATTTTAGTAGCTTCCTCAGGAGATATTTTCTTTGAATCAGCAGGGAAATTCAAATCTTCACTCCATGTAGAAAAGTAAGATACAATTGTCCCATTAGGGTTGACTGTAATTGTTATAGAATCATCGGGAAAAGGTATTCCGTTTATTTGTCTTTGATAGGTAAAAATGTATTCTGTAGAGGTAAGTGCTGTTCTGTTATCTGAAAGAGGTGTAGGCTTCAAGGAAATACTTGATAATTTCTTGCCGGCATGTTTACGTAGAAACGCTTCGGCTGCTTGTTGAGCTTGCTCTAGTGAGATAGGTGTCTTGCTTTTATTTGCTAAGAGAGAAGGATGTGAAAGAGAATAGCTGTTTAATTCTCCTGAGTTTGCATTGATTTCGACTAGTAAAAAGAACGCCTTTCTTCGATCAATGTTGCCACTATTCTCCCAAGCAAACGTCCAAGTGGGAGGTGAATTCGTATCTTCATTTAATGCAAAGTGGCTATCGGTTGGAACTGGACTTATACCGGACCATTCCTTTGCGAACTCAGACGCGATAGCGAGTGCTTGTTCTCTTGTTAGTTGGGACTTGCTCACTTGATGAGCTGTGGGTTGAACATGCTGTTGAGTTGATTTTGTTTTTGTGTTAGCTTCAACGATTGACCCTGAAAGCAGCAACATGCCTGTTAAGCTAAGTAGACTTATTGGACGGATCAATGAATGCATAAATAAAACCTCCTAAACCTGCAATGTGTAATGTATGTAGATGAAACTGACATATATATAACGGTAAAAACAGGAAGGCAATGAGACGAGGAAGTCATGCTGGCGTCCTATAAAGAATGGGGCAAAAGAGGAATTTTGAGCATTTCAGTGGAATTTAAAAATTAGGAAAAATGTGTTATTGAATTTTGAAGATTCTAGTATCTCATGATTATATCCATTATAATTAAATTGTACATATTCATGCAAGGAAAGTAGGGTGTCTTACTAACATGGAAACCATCGTATACTTAATCCGACATGGAGAAACGGATTGGAATCATATACAGAAAATACAAGGTCATACGGATACCGATTTAAACGAGCTAGGGTATAAGCAAGCGGAAAAGCTGGCGAATCGTCTTGCTTCAGAAGGCTTTGCTCATGTGTATTCAAGTGATTTAAAACGTGCCTTTGAGACGGCGAAACGTGTAGGAGAACGCCAGCAGACTCCTGTTCCTGTCACGAAAGTGCCCGGATTACGTGAGCGTTGCTATGGCGATTGGGAAGGGCGCCACCTTGCTGATGTACAAAAGGAGATGCTGGATGTTGAGCCACATCAGTCAATCTGCGGGATTGAATCCTATCAAGCTATGCAAAAGAGAGCTGATCGTGTCTTAAGCGAAATTATTGAGAAACATCCCGGTCAAAAAATTGCCGTGGTAAGTCACGGTGGACTGATTAATGCTTTTCTGCATTATATTACTGATGGTCAGCTTGGTACGGGGATCACTAAAATTGGCAATACCGGAATCACCATTTTGCATGCGGAGAATAAATCGTGGAAAGTTATGGAGATAAGTCGAGTTGACCATCTAGAGGAAACCATAACCGATTAATGATTAATATAGAGGAAGAAGGAATCAGCATTGCGGACACGAACGCAAATAGGAACAGTAGGTAAATTATTTGATAGCGTTGTTCCCTTTTTTCTGCCTTCTTGGCCCATACAAGCACCAGGGCTCCTTTTCTTTGCTACTCCAGAGCGTGGTGTAATCGCTACTTATGAATTGGGAACACTCCCGGCGCAATTGCCTCCAAGTTTTTTTCAAGATGCTATGGAGGAGCTAGTTAAACAGGAGGTACCCAAAGTTTGGAAAAACGGTCAGGTAATTAGTAAGGAGCGAGTTGCTTCTGAGTACGGTGATTACAAATGGCTGTTGCAAGCCTTAGGTCCTCAACCAGATGATATACATGCGATTGCAGGCATTCTTACTTGTGCACAGGAAGCTCCGCTCAATATGCGAACCTACGGTGAAATGGTAAAAGGGCTCTATTCGCTTGGGTATAAAGGGTTTATTCAGCGAATGGCCAGTGAGATCGTAGTGGAAGCGAGCAAATGTAAGGAAGCCACCCCATTTATGAAGACGGTTGTTAACGGTCTACATGCTATGGTGGGGAGGGGGCATTGTTCGCTTATTAAATTGGATGAAAGTGGACATTTATTGCCGCAGGAGCGTTACACAACAGATTCCGCTGTATATAGAGGCTCTAAATTACATCAGGTGTTAAATTGCTTTGTATCTAAAAAGGCAGAGGTTTATCAAGAAGATTCGCGCGTGGCGATGTATCCAATTTATGTGGAGGATGAACCGATCGCGGCACTTATTCTTCATGTAGCCGAGCAAGAAGAGCAATGCTTGGATAAATTGGATATCGAGATGCTTCATTCGACTGGAGAGCAGGTCAGCCATCAATTGCACAGGACTTTACACATGCATGATATCTTACGGGAAACTCAAAAGAAGGAGCTTCTTTATCAACTGACAAAACAAATTCATGCCTCGATTGACGTAAATGACGTACTAGCTGGAGTGCTTGCAAGCATAAAGCAATTATACCCGTATTTTTCAGCGGAACTGTATCTTACTATGGAAATGGAAACAAATCTACCAATCAAGACCTTTTCCTTAAAAAAACAACATAATCAGGTCAGTCAGCAAGCTTATCTTGAAGGAAAGCTAATGATGGGTCAAGAGATTATAGATGAGCAAGCGATTACATTTGTCGCTGCTCCGTTACATGGGAGACAAGGAATTTATGGCATTCTCCAATTGGCCACCCATGAAATCATTAATTTATCTGCTAAAGAAACCGAATTTATTTCTATTTTAGCGGAAACAGCTGGTAACGCCTTTGAAAACGCTCAGTTGTATCAGCAATCACGCGACATGGTTCGTGAACTGCGCTTAATCAATGAGATGGCCCAGCAGATTAATCGCAGTTTGAACATGATAGATATACTTGAGTTCGTGATTAAGATGCTGCACCGAACGTTTGATGCGAGCTATTCTGCTATTCTGCAAAAAGCATCAGACGGTGAGCGGATGCAAATTATCTCTTCATCCAAGAGTGATCAGATCGGGCAATTTGTACCGATTTCGGCTACACCGATTGCTGAAATTTTAATTGATAAGCGGAAAATTCTTCCTTCTTCCGACTGTTTTACTCATTTACCTCATCATTTGTTTCCCTTTCATTCTGTGATGGGGGTTCCTTTGTTACAAGATTCAGAAGTATCAGGACTCTTGCTGGTAGCAGATCACAAGCCTAATTTCTTTACCTATGACGACTATAAATTACTCGAACTATTTGGACAACACACCAGCCTGGCTATTACTAATGCTTTATTGCTTAGTGAAGTGGAACGCATGGTTATCACTGATAATTTAACAGGGCTTTTTACACGTAGATACTTAAATGAAAACGTAAAGAAATCCTTACTTGCAGATGAGCAGGGCTCCTTAATTTTAATTGATATTGATTACTTCAAGAGAATTAACGATACCTATGGCCACCTTGTTGGGGACGAGATATTGTATCAGGTAGCTTCTGTTATTAAGAACTGTATTCGGGACAGCGATATTCCAGCAAGATGGGGCGGCGAAGAGATAGCGATCTACCTGCCGCATGTTGATGTGCTGATTGCCAGTAAAATAGCAGAACGCATTCGTATTCGTGTGCAGCAGGAAAGTAAACCAAGTGTCACGATTTCCTGTGGAGTTGCTATGTGGAGCAGGGATGTTCAACAGAATCGTTCTGCAGAAGAACTATTTCACGATGCAGACGTGGCCTTGTATAAAGCAAAGCAAGAGGGGCGAAATCAGGTAAGAAAGAGTGAATCAAGTAAAATATGGTAGGCTATGAGAAAATGCTATCCGTAAAAATCTGGGGGAGATAGGATGTCTGCCGTATCAAAAAAGAATAGATTGTCAAAGGCCGCAACAGAGATGGCCAAGGGAGTGTATCAAATTTCTCTGCCTACTCCATTTGCAGTAGGAGATGTGAACGTATATGTATTGGAAGGCCAAGAATGTATCACGCTGGTCGATGTAGGCCCGTTAACAGAAGAGGCGTGGAGCCGTTTAGAGAATGGACTAGCCTCGATTGGATATCATCTGGAAGACGTGGGGCAAATTGTGCTTACCCATCACCATGTGGACCATATTGGACAATTGGAGAAGGTAAAACATCTATCACAAGCAAAGGTGTATGCCCACCCTCTAGCAGCACCGTATGTAGAACAAGATGAGGAATTTATGCAGTTTCATGATGAATTTTTTATTACTTTGTATAAAGAGTGCGGACTGCCAGAGGAATTGCTATCTGTTGTGGAAAAATTTCGCAGCATGATGGCCACCTTCCAAGAGAAAAGCAAGGTGGATGAATCTCTTGTTCATGAGCAAGACCTGCCTCGTTTTCCTGAGTGGCAAGTATTATTTACACCGGGACATTCTCAGTCTCATTTATCACTATATCGGGCCTCTGATCAACTATTGATAGCGGGGGATCACCTGATCTCTTCCATTTCTTCAAATGCATTTATTGAACCGCCACGAGATCGTAGCATGACTCGACCGCTAACATTGGTGCAGTATCGGACCGCCTTAGAGATGTGTGCAGGTATGGATATTAAGCTAGTGGTTTCCGGACATGGGGAGCCGATCGAGAATAGTCGCGAGCTGATTTTTGAACGATTGCAGAAAACCTGGGAGCGTACCAATGCGATCCGCCGTTTTTTGCTTGATGGTCCAAAGACCGCATTTGAATTAGCTGTCCTTTTATTTCCGCTCCTCTACCTCAAGGAATTGCCTCTCGTCATTTCGGAAACCTTGGGACACATTGATTTACTAGTGATGGTTCAGCAGATACACGTACAAAATAAAGAGGGCGTTCTCTATTATTCACTATAAACCTTTCCTTCAGTAAAAGTCCTTTCCTGTTAGACAAAGCGGGTAAGGACTTTTTATTGAAATGAATCCTCTCCCTCCCATCTTGCGTCTTTCTATGTAGAGAGAGTGAGTAAGGAACTAGTAGTAAGGTAATTTTATACATAGCTTTTATTGTCGAAAGAACAGGGAAGCACCCTTTTTTTGCATGTCGATCTGTACTATAATAAATGAGTTCCTATTCAAGATAGAGAGGTGGATGGGATGATCAAAGTCATTCTTCCGTTACTCTTACTTTTACTAGTTCTTTTTTCGTAACATAGATTAAACTCAAGGAACATATTGGCACAGGAGAATCTGCAAACGTTTTGCTCATGATATACACTCTTTTGGTATTTGGGCGATTGGGGTAAGCCGTATTATCGCCGTCCTGTTAATCTTCTTTCCGTTTTGTCCCCTATTTATTGATTGCAGTTGTAAAGGTTCTGATATTTGGCGAGATAGCCAGCTTTTTTATTCATGGCTGTCTGCGGCTTAGGGGCTACTCTCCGCTTTTTTATGGCTCGTTACCGGATCTTTTGATTGGGCCCAAAAAAAGTGAGCCAGCAGCCTTTTTTGCTAGATGTAATCGCTCTTTATGTTTTACAGCATGATTTGGCAAGATATCAACACACCATCTTAGAGGCTACAATGGGACATGATTTTTCGAATTTCACGCTCATAAACTACGTTTTTTGCTGACGACTGCCGTTTAGGTATGTTCATGTGGCTTGGATCTATAGTGAGAAAAAACGGAGAAGAAGTAGCCGAGGATGATAAAGATGAGAACTGAACAGCAAAACACAAAAGAAAGAATACTGGTAGCCGCAGCCTCATTATTTTATTCACAGGGATATGACCGTACTACTGTGCGTCAAATTGCTGAGAAGGCTCAGGTTAATGTTGCTTTAATTTCTTACCATTTTCAAGGCAAGCAGGGAGTTTTGGAAAAGCTGATCAGCCACTACTATGATCATTTTTTCCAAATCGTACAGGAGCAATGGGAGAGGGAAAAGCCGCAGGATTCGATGGGACAGTTAGAAAAGATTGTAAGATTATTTATTTTTTATCAACATGAACATGCGTTGGTAACTAGGCTGATTCAGCGGGAATTAAGTGTGGAATCCATGCTCGCACGAGAGGTAATGACCGTCTATATACATCAATTGAAGCATTGCTTTGCTACCGTGATAGAAGAGGGGATACGGACAGGGGAGTTTCGAGGAGTGGGCATTGATGCTGTTTTGATGAATCTTTCCAGTATTTTGACTTATCCGTACCTGAATCCACAAATTGTCCGTGAAGTATATTATTTAGAACCGGGTTCTGCTGATTTTTGTGAATGGCTTGTCACCTCAAGCGTTCAATTTTTGCGTTCCCTCTTAGTACATACAAGTTGAATGAGAAACAAGTTGGTAAAGGGGTTGTCCAACCGTGAAAAAAAGGCTGTTGTTGTTATGTCTTGCCGGTACTCTTTGCTTTCACAATGTGGCAATGGCGTCTCCATTTCCGAAGAAGACGAGTGACATTGTACAAGACCAAGCAAAGATTTTTAAAAAAGACGAACGAAAAAATCTTGAAGAATCACTTAAACAAACACCAGGTAACTATAAGGTTGTTGTAGTCGAAAGTACAGAACCGGAAGCAAAGTCTCCTGATGAGTATGCGCAGAAGCTCTATGCTGAGTATAAATTAGAAGAAGACTCCCTTCTGATGGTGTTGGACAAGCAAAAGAAGGATTTAGGTGTTTATGCCGGCCCTAAGCTTGTTCAACAAGGAGCAAAATCCGAGCTATTAAAGGGGAAATTGACCGCTTATTTCGATCCTTGGAAGAACACGGCTAAATTTGATCAGGGCATTTCTCAATTTGCCAAGGAAGTCCAGAGTGAATTGGCTAAATTGCCAAAGCCTGCGGAAACAGCAGTTGCGGCTGATGCAGATCCAAACATCGAGTCTCAGGAAAATACGTTGTTGAATTGGCTGCCGTGGTGGGTATTTGTTTTGGCAGGAGCCTTGTTTGTGGGACTCATTTATTTGATGATACTCACGATGCGTCGTCGCACGCTTATGCGTGATATTGATGAACTAGAAGATTGGAAAGATGAATTGCTGGAAAAAATTGAAAAGATAGAAGTGGAAAAAAATAAGCGTCGCGTGTCAGGGATGACAGAGGAGCGCTATGTAGCCCTTGCAGCACGTAAGGAAAAACTGCTTGGAACCAGTATTCCCGATATCGAAATGTTGATTATAGAAGCGGATGAAGCTTGTGATCGTTTCCGTTTTAAAGCAGCCAATAACCTGATTCTTGAAGGCGAAACGATGCTCAATGATATTGAGGATGAATTAGAAGACCTTAAAAATGATACGACCCAGGTTGTACAATCTAAAAATGAGAATAAGCAAGCGATACCAGAGCTTGAAAAGATGCTAGAACAGGTGGAACGAAAACTATCTGATGTAAGATTGGAGTACGGTCTTTCCTTCCATGAATTAAAAACCGATCTAGATCGCATTGGCGACATGAAGGCAACCATTAAATCTGCTATTGCTAGCGGAGATAATGTCAAAGCGGCAGAAGTAGCCTTTGAGGCTCACTCTATTTTAAGAGAAACGAATGACTTATTAGAACAGCTGCCTACCTATGTAAATCAAGTGCGTACCGAAATGAAAGAAGAGCTGCATCAGCTTGAACAGGATATCGAGACTGCATTAGGTGGTCAGTACGATCTGAACCAAACGGCGTTAGATGAGGAATTACTGCAAGTAAAACAATTGGTGACCTCCGCAGGGAATGCATTAGAAGAGGGCAATTTCCACATGCTGCAAACACATGTAAAAGCATTTGTCTTAAAAGTGGAATCTATTTACAGCAATCTGGAACAAGCAGTGCTTGGAGAAAAAGGGGAGGGGCATACCGATCAAGCTCAGGCTGTAGAGTCCTCGTCTACTCTAACAGATGAGGATACCTTCAAAGAGCTTGCAGGTGACCATCAGGAAGTCAATGCTGAGAATACAAGGGAAGGTATTCAGGAAAATGCCGAACGAAGCAATGAAGAACCGAGAAAAGAGACAGATCATCCTGCTACTCAACCTTCCGATACGCCAGATACGACGGCAGCATACCGGGAAGCCGCGGTAAGTGAAATAATGACAGGGAATCCGCCTGATGCAAAGCAAAGTACCTCTTCCTCGCAAAATGATCTGCAAAAGAGCCGTTCTCTCATAAGTGACAGGAAGCGGGAGCGAGCGGACGGGGAAGAACAGCATGAGTATGAGTTGGTCATGCCGAAAATTCCCAAACCGATGTCACAGGAATCTGAGAAGCTGGTTAAAATTGAGGAAAGACCATTTATTGAAACAGAAGATGATATTTTGGACGAAATGGAGCGTATCTCAGGCGAATTAATATGTATTCGACAGCGTATTAAGCGTAGTTACTTGCCGGGAGTACCAGATGATTTAAAAACAAAGTTTGATACTGTTGTCGGTCTATTAGGGCAAATTCAGCTGCGAATGGAGAATACTCGATATGACATTCGTGAAGTTGCTTATTACTTAGAAGAGGCACATGAACAGCTAATGGATACACATTACATGGCTGAAAATACAATTGCGGCTTGCCAATCAGCGGAGGGTGCTATTCAATATACGAATCGCTACCGGCGCTTAAATCGTCAGGTAAATGAATTGCTAACAAAATCAGAGCAAGCTTTCCGTCAGTTGTATTTTACTGAAGCCTACCAGTTGGCAGAAGAAGCTCGCTTGATTATTGAAGGCGATCATGATGACGATGCAGGAGGGCGCTGGATGCTGCGTAAGAAAAAAAGAGGAGAGCGTTAGCCGATGAGGGATCCTATGCCGTATGTTTTGCTGGTAGCAGGTGTAGTAGTTGCCATCCAGCCTAAAACCAAACGGTGGAAGCGACGCTTGAGCGCTCATTTCGCAGGTAACGAAAAACGCGTGAAGCAACGAGCGAATACGTTTTATCTGTTGGGTGTATCATGTGTTATACTGGGATGCTTTTTGCTGCTGCGTACCTGAATCAGCTAGCAAAAGGAATAGGTTTCATTGGACATAGGTTCGTAATGATAAGGAAAGGCACGTCTTTTTTAAGGCGTGCTTTTTTGTTGATGAAGTGAAAAAAAAGAAGCGTCAACGATCGACGCTTCTAAAGATAAAGATAAAGATAAAGATAAAGATAAAGGGAGTAGAGGTGTGAGAATCAGTAACCAACTACTTTTAGGGGGAGTAGGGTTCTGAGACGCTCTTCTGGGAGGAAGAGCAATTAGTAATATATTCCCCAATAAAATAGATCGTTAAACATGTATTTCAAAAAAAATGTACGTAATCTGCTATTTGTCTAAAAGTCGAGCAAACTCCCGATAACTAACTAGCTAGATAAGGTGTATTGAGCCGCATGTAGGCCTGCCACATAACCAGAAGAAAAGGCGATGGTTATGTTATATCCACCTGTATGTGCATGGACATCAAGAACTTCTCCAGCGAAGAATAGACCAGCGGCTTTTTTAGACTGCATCGTTTTCGGGTCTACTTCCTTAGTATGAATGCCGCCGCCTGTAATAAAAGCTTCTTCCAGCGATAGGGTTCCAATGATTGTTAACGGAAATGATTTTAGAAGACGAGCGAAATTTTGCCATTTTTGTTTGTTGAGATGACTGAAGGTGGTTTCTTCTTCTAGCTCTGCTTTCTGCAAGAGAACAGGGATAAGCCTTTCCGGCACATAGCCCTTTAAAGCATTTTTGATCGCCTTTTTGGGTTGCTCCTCACAAAGCTTCCAAGTTTCCTGGGAAATGATGTCGATGGAACGCCCTGGAAATAAATCAATTGTCAGTTGGAGAGGAACAGTGCCGAATTTACGCTGAGTAACGGATACATAATGCCCTAAACGTAGGACAGCCGGTCCAGATACACCGAAATGAGTAAAGATCATATCTCCTTCTTGCGTGGTTACCCTCTTTCCTTTTGGATCAGTAAGGGTTAGTTCGACCTCGCGCAAAGAGAGACCTTGTAATGTTTTTTGTTTAATGATCTCATCACTTGCTCGCAATGGTACTTCAGTTGGGTAGAGATCAGTAATGGTATGGCCTGCTGCCTTTGCCCACTTATAACCATCACCGGTGGAGCCTGTTTGAGGCACAGAGCAACCGCCTGCTGCTACAATAACAGCTTTTGTCTTCAAAATTTCCCCATTCTTTAATTCAACCCCTGTGCAGGCCTCTTGTTCATACAGGACACGCTCTACCTCTGCATGCAGACGGATGTGAACGCCCTCCTGTTTTAACTGGCTAACAAGAGCGTTGGCTACAGTAATGGCCTTATCTGTCGTTGGAAACATTCGGCCACGATCTTCCTCTTTCAAGGAAACCCCTATTCCTTCAAAAAAGGAGATAATATCCTGATTGTTAAATTGGGCAAAGGCACTGTGCATAAATCGACCATTTCCCGGAATTTGTTTAATCAGTTCTTCTAAATCCTTAGCATTCGTGACATTACAGCGGCCGCCACCTGAAATGATCAGTTTGCGTCCTAGTTTTTCACCTTTTTCAAGCAAACAGACACTTGCTCCGTGCTTGGCAGCTGAATAGGCAGCCATAAGCCCCGCGGGACCGCCACCGATAACAATGCAATCAAATCTTTCTTTCTTCATGAAATGTTCATCCTTTTATTTACTGTATAGAGTAATAAGCACGTTTTTCTCCACCATTACACAAGATGTGATAAGGAGATAGTGACTGGGTAAACTAATGTAAGTCAGATTAAGTATGCCATTACATTCAAAAAAGCCGTTCTTCATGGTTTCTACCAGCATTTTTAACAGTGGTAATCCTCAGGCTTCCCTTACTTACATGGTTGCATAAGTCTAACAGGTAGTCGATAATGGAAAAGTATACAGTTGTCTTTACATAGAATACAACAAAAAAGACTCAGTTTGGGAGGATCTAGGTAATGGCCGATCAATTTCAGTTGGATTTATGGAGAAAATTAACAGAAGCGCCTGGTGCTCCGGGATTTGAAGGACCTGTCCGCTCCATTATGAAAGAATATATCTCCTCTTATACAGAAGAAGTCACCTATGATAATATGGGAAGTATTTTTGGAGTGAAGCGCGGGGATGAACAAGGACCTCGTATTATGGTTGCAGGCCATATGGACGAAGTAGGGTTTATGGTAACCCAAATATCCGATAAAGGTTTTATTTCCTTTCAGCCATTAGGTGGTTGGTGGAGTCAAGTATTATTGGCTCAACGAGTTCAAATTATTACAGAAAACGGTCCGATTATCGGGGTAATTAGTTCCATTCCACCGCATGTATTAAGTGAAGATATGCGTAATCGCCCGATGGATATGAAGAAAATGTATATTGATATTGGTTGTGATTCTAAAGAGGAAGTCCTTAAGGCAGGGGTGAAACCAGGACATCCAATCGTGCCGATTTGCCCCTTTACTCAAATGGCTGACCCGAAAAAATTCATGGCAAAAGCTTGGGATAACCGTTATGGATGCGCCCTTTCATTAGAATTACTAAAAGAATTACGCGAAAATCCACAGCATCCTAACGTTATCTATGCAGGGGCTACCGTACAGGAAGAAGTCGGTTTACGCGGTGCAAAGACAGCGGCTCACATGATTGACCCTGACATGTTTATTGCATTGGATGCTAGCCCGGCTGGTGACATTCCTGGTGTGACAGATGGCATGGGTAAATTGGGGGATGGCTTACTATTACGCATTTTGGATCGTACAATGATTATGCAGCCCGGCTTACGTGATTTGTTAATTGATACATGCGAAGAACTAGGTATCAAATACCAATACTTTATTAGTCAAGGTGGGACTGATGCAGGGGCTGTCCATATGCATGGTAAAGGTGTTCCTTCAGTAGTTATTGGTATTCCGTCTCGTTACATTCATAGCCATGCATCCATCATGCATGAAGATGATTATCAAAATGCGAAAAAGCTGTTGTTTGCTCTGGTTAAAAAGTTGGATTGGGCTACGCTTGAGGCTACTCGTCGCCGATAAGCGTATGTGAAAGGAAGCGTGATTTTCAATGAATGCCATCAAATTTTATCGCCATGAAACGGCTACAGATGCCGTACTGGAATATAATTTTTATGACCATAAATTTGCTCCAACGAATTTAGTGGTACGTAAGGTATTGATGGCTATGCTTCATTCTGTCCAAAATCGTCTTACTGATTTAGAGGTGGAGTATAACGACAATATGCTGGTGGAAAAAGTAGGGGGAAATGCAGCGAGGATTCTTACACTGCTGGGAGCTTCTACGGAAAATGTACAGAATAATTATCGGGGTGAAACGGTTGTAAGCCGCACTTTTACGGCGAAGATGACGCCTGAACGCTTTCAATATTTCTATGAACTAAAGGATGTTGGTGAGCTCTCGCGGTTTGCTCTAAAAGAACAGGCATTAGATCGGATTGTCTCGTATTTTAATCAATATTTGTTAGTAGTCATACCGCTTGAGGAAGAAAAGCAATTTTTTGAACTGCTCCGAGCCATGCATGTTCCTTATCAGATCCAAGCAGTCCATAAATAGACTGAACATGTATTTCGTCACAGAAAGTATTGAAGGCACAGTGCAGTATAATCTATGAATTATCTACAAGCTTTATGAGCATCCCTTTTTATTCTGTAGGAGTATTACAGGACAAAGAGGGGTGCTTTTTTGGCTGACCATGCTACCAATTCAACTACGCACGAAGAAGTAAATTCGTAGGGAATTAGGGGCGTTATTCCATCAAGGAAAAAATTTTCTTCACATAAAAAGGCTTCCACTCGCCTTACTACTAGCAGTGAAAGCCACTCAGAATTATGTGGAAGGACGATCAGGTCCTTCTAATTTTTTGTCACCAAAGCCCGGACGATCGTCTTGGGTTTTCTTTGGTTGTATATTTGTTTCACTGCGTTCATTGGAGTTATTGGAAAAGCGCTTTTTATCCATGCTTATCATTCCTTTCGGGTCTTATTATTCCCAAAACAAAAACTTGTACTCAGGCTTATTTTTTTTGTATTCCTCAAGCATTGTCTCATGAGCTTCATTTTCCATATGAAACAATAAAGAGCAAAACGGTGCTTTATCAAGAAGGCTGGCTCCTTGCAACTTATGATCATCCGCAGAAGAATTCATCGTGCACGCTCCTTTTTAGGGTGTAGAGAAGGGGAAGACCCTTTATTTTTATGGCGGGCGTTAGCATAGATAGCAAAAGCGGTCAGAATGGCAACAGAAATTAATGTAATGATGCCATACATATACCATGGGCGCATACTGCCTACGCCGCCAAGCGATTCAATCATATAGCCACCGAGTGCATTACCTAAAGCACCGCTAATCCCTGTGACTACACTGCCGATCCCATAATAAGCTCCTAATAAAGGCGGCTTAGCAAAATGCCCAACTAAACTGTCGAATACAGGTACAGCCAGCATTTCACCAATAATAAACACAACAGCTGCTGCACTAAACGTCCAAAACTGATGAGCAAAGCCCATAGCGAATAAGCCCGCGCCAAGGAAAAAGGCACCACTGACCATTGCCCAATAAGGACTAATTTTTTCTAGGATATAACGGGCAATAACACCTTGAAATAGAACCACAAAGGTTGAATTAATGGTCCAAATCAAGCCTATCTTGGCACCTGTCCCCATAATATGTTGTCCGCGTAATGGAACAACAAGCGGAAATTGAGCATATAATCCCCAAACCATCAAAGATACCAGACAGAAAAACAAAAAGCTGCGATGCCCCAATAAACGTTTATATTGACTCCATGATAAGGAATCCTTTTTCGTTTTCTCCTGGCGGGCTTTCGGTAAAGCAAATAGAAGAAAAAAGGTCAACAGAACATAAACACCTGCTGCATAAATGAAGACAATCCGATTGGTACTTAATGCAAGTAACGTAACCGTAAGACCTCCAATAATAATTCCAATGTTGGCCGAGATTCCACGCCATGAAAATGCAGTTGTTCGATTTTTTTGTCCTACTGCATCAGCTATTTTTGCTTTTATGGCAGGGGCTAATAACCCCATACCACTGCCATTAACAGCCGAAAATACCATAAAAAGCAGAAAGGTTTGACTTACACTAAAACCAAACATAGCACCTGCCTGAATGGCTGCTCCGCTTACCATGACAAGCTTACGGGACACACGATCACATAAAAATCCACCAACAAGACTTCCAATTTGGTACATTAAGCTGGCTATAGCAAGAATGAAACCAATTTGACTTGCATGCAAATGCCGTGCTTTTTCCAAAAAAATAGGAAAAATAGGGGTCACCAGAAAGATTGCAATGTGCATAAAAAGAGCTGCAATCAACAGAAAGAGAAATGTGCGGTTACCAAGTAAGCGACGTGCGTTGGTCAAGGTATTGTCCCTCCTCTCTCTTCTGATGTCAGACTTAGTATGTGAAAAGAGAGACGCCCTTTATTCGTAGCCCAAAATGCATGAAACTGGGCAGATGCCTAGAGACTTTTTGTAAACCGTGACATATCCCTATAAAAAGAGGCTAGTAGGAGGGAAGTTTATGGGTAGCATTTTTAAATTAGGAGGTCTTGAGGTGGTCATTGGAATCATCGTTGTCATCTTCCTTATCTCCATCGTGTTTGATGATGGATTTGAATAAATAAAAGAGTGAGGTTTTGCATGCTTTCCTTAGTGACAATCATATTTGGCTCTATTCGCGCGTAGGGTAGAGCATACACAAAATTGGTACAAGTATGAAGCACAAGGAGCGTGAGAAAAGTGGCTCAAGTCATTTTAACGTTTTGTGTTGCTTATGGAATCGTGATTGGAGGATCAATACTTGGAGGCATGGGTGCTTTTTTTAGTGATCGAGCTCCGTTGCTTGTCATGTCAGATCTAGCAATCCAGCTCAAAATTATGGGGCTGGTGGGAGCCCTTGGAGGAACATTTGACTCATTTCTACAAATTGAAAAATTATTTGTCGGCAATTTCTCACCTGTTTTAAAACAGCTCATTTATATTTTTGCAGCGTTTATCGGAGCGCATCTTGGAACAATTTCGATGCTGTGGCTGACACAGGGGAGATCTTCATGACAACTCTACAAGAGGAGCAATCACCTAAAGTACGTCGATATCTTCGTTATATCAGCTTGTTTATTTTAGGAGCTGTTGCAGGAGGAGCGATATTTCTGTTCTTATTTATTCAAAGAATGGAAGATTTAATGCTGGAGAACAAAAATTTATATGTATTAAATGATCGTCTCCAAAACGAAATGGACAATCTTAACGAGTTGCATAAAGTAGCGCGAAAGAAGCAGAATGTCGTAATTGAAGATGTTGAAATCACCTTTTTAGGACAACGCCCGAACACCTTTGTAGAAGAAGAATTAAAGCATAGCCTAGAAAAAGACTTGGCCCAATTGAAAAGGAAAAAAGTGGAGCAAGTAGGCGAAATGCATGAAATATTGCATGAATTACTGCAAAAAAAAGAGTACATTATCCAAGGGAAGGTCATAGAGGTAAATATAAAAACCCTGGTAATTTCACGGGTTTTGCACTTATACGTAGTGGCTAAAGAACAACCGAAAACAATCGGATAGCTCTTGTATGTGGCTGTAAGAGAAAAATGCAACAAAACCCCAGCTTGTTCGTATATAGTTATAACAAAATAAGAAGGGCTTTTGGAACGAGGGGGCTTGGGGATGTCATTATTTAAAAAGATGATGGCGAGTGTAGGAATTGGAGCAGCTACTGTAGATACACGCCTGTTCAAGGAAACATTGTTTCCCGGTGAACTGGTAAAAGGCGAGGTTCATATTACAGGGGGAGATATTCAACAGGATATTGATGAGATTTATATTTATGTTATTACCCATTATGAACGAGAAAGTAATAATAACAAGACAAAGGAAGAATGTATCCTGTTAAAGCATCGTTTGACAGAACCCTTTAGCATTGAGCCGCAGGAAACAAAGGTCTATGCGTTTTCATTTTCATTACCTTATGCAACGCCTTTGACGATAGGAAGACAACCGGTCTATTTGCGTACAGGCCTAGATATAAAAAATGCAATTGATCCTGGTGACTCGGATTATATTGAGGTAAAACCGCATCCGATGATGGGTAACGTATTAGAGGCACTCTCTGCATTGGGCTTTCAGTTATATAAAGTCGATTGTGAATTTAATCGTCGGCTTGGTCAGCCTTATCCATTTGTACAAGAATTTGAATTTCGGCCACAAGGTCGGTTCCGTAAATATGTAGATGAACTGGAGGTCATTTTCTTTTTGCAGGAAAATGAATTAGAGGTTCTTTTAGAGGTGGATAAACGTAAGCGCGGATTTGCAGGCATGCTGGAGGAAGCATTCGATATGGATGAGCGATATGTGAGGCTGCGTCTAACTGATCAGGATCAAAATCGACCAATTCGAGAGCTTACAGCATGGATTGAGCAGATGATTATGAAAAGCATTGGATAGGAAAAAAGCTAGTATGAACTCCGGGGTATGAGATACAAGCTTGCTTCACACACTAGTCTTGATCTCATCCCAAGGAGTAGAGCATGGTATATATGATACGTAAAGGATTAGCCCTGATTTTTGGCAGTGGATTACTTGCACTTGGAGTAAACGGTTTTATTATTCCGCATCAATTAATGGACGGCGGCTTGACCGGAATTGCTTTAATAATCAACTATATGGCGGGTTATAAGGTAGGCATGGTAATGATCGTCATGAGTATACCAATTTATCTATATGCTTGGTTTACAAGGCGGTCTTATTTTTACGATAGCGTCAATGGATTGTTGCTTTCATCCTTTTTGATTGATTTATTTTCGCCGTTGCAGCATGTTTCTGTATTTACCTCCTGTTCGCTATTATTGAGCAGTATTTTGGGAGGATTATTTATTGGCATGGGGATTGGGCTGTTACTTAGATTTAATACAACGACAGATGGATTTGATTTGGTGGCTAAACTTCTATCTGATGTAACACGAATTAATATCGGGATTGTGATTTTTGTTTTTGATATTTTAATCTTGTTGATAGGCGCACTGCTAGCCGATACCCCCCATTATTTTTATTCCTTTTTAGCGATCATGATCGTATCAGGAATTACATTTTTGTGGAATCGTCGTGGAATGATCCAGACGGAATAAGTCGGGATTGTTAGTCAGAAAAGCTTGGTGGATGCCAGGCTTTTTCTATTATGTATCCCTCATGTAAGCATCGACCTTTACCTCAAAATGGAATGCTGTACACGTCTGAAAAAATTTTTTTCGAATACGAGGTATCAAGGCACATTTTTCAGACAATACTGTGAGCATGAAACATTTAGAGGAGGAATTTCCCAAATGAATTTGTTAGAAAAAACGAGACGAATAAATGCGATGCTACAAAAGACGATGGGTGGAAACGGGGTATCATATCAGGATATTGCTAAATTGCTCTCTGATATCATCAATTCCAATACGTATATCATCACGGCAGATGGTCAGATTTTAGGAAGTGGTTTTGCCCAAGAGATTTCGATTCAGGAAACCGGCCGTTTTACGAGCTTTTTGCCTGAAAACTATAAGGAAAAATTATTAGAGATTCATTTCTCAGTAGCTAACGAGGCAGTTCACAGTAACTACAGCATGGTTCCTGCAGAGTGGAAAAATCTGTTCCCTCAAATGATGACCACCATCGTACCTATTAATGCAGGTGGCAGTCGATTAGGAACATTAGTATTAACTCGTGCGTTTGGTGCTTTTGAGACGGACGATCTCATCCTAGCTGAGATTGGTGCGACTGTAGTTGGAATGAAAATAGTACGTCAGCGCACAGAACAGATTGAAAATGAAGTTCGTGACAAAACATTTGCTAAGATTGCATTGTCCTCTCTTTCCTATAGTGAACAAATTGCGATTGAAAAAATCATGGAGCAATTAGATGCTAAGGAAGGTTTGTTGGTTGCTAGTCAATTAGCGGATCAGGCTGGATTGACCCGTTCTGTGATCGTTAATGCATTGCGTAAGCTTGCTAGTGCAGGAGTTCTTGAATCGCGTTCTCTTGGTATGAAGGGAACCTATATTAAGGTGCTAAATGATAAATTCCATTCTGAGTTAGAAAAATGGAAAACCTCATAATCACATAAATGAGTAGTAACGATTTCCATGTTCTCCTCCCAGTTGTAAGACATGCCTATTTCGGGCATGTCTTTTTTTATTATTTTTAATGTTTCATGTGAAACTTTACTGTACTAAAGAAATAGTTATGTGCAGACAATACTAAATATTATTACTTATTAAATTTTTATATTTAAAAAGTCGTATAATTATGATATCTTTTTGATTAGGAGGTGTACAGCATGAAAGAGCTATGGAGAACTCCATCATTTCGTTGGTTCTGGCTTGGTATCTTTTTATCAGCTGTCGGAAATTCATTTGGATCGTTTGGGGTAAGCTGGTATTTATTACATCGGACAGGTTCTGGAGCAATTATGGGGACTTCTATCTTGTCCTATTATGTACCAGCTCTGATATCTGGATTAATAGCAGGCGTTTTATTGGATCGCATTGATCGAAGGAAACTCATTATTTTTGATAATGTGGTAAGAGGCACTTTATATGGATTGCTTGTTTTTTTGTTGTCTTTACCAACTGTACCAGTCGCTACCGTTTATATCATCATGGCCTTAGCCGGTATGTTATCCCCATTAAGCAGCACTGGTCAACAAGCTATGCTGCCGAATTTAATCAAGGATAAGGAACTGCTCATTAAAGCAAATAGCGTGATGAGTGCGCAATGGCAGATTGTTTGGCTCTTTGGGCCTATGCTAGCAGGGGTAGCGGTTACGTTAATCGGACCGGCCAATGTTATTATTATCGATTCGATTAGTTTCTTTTTATGTGCAGCCTGTTTTTTACGAGTTTCCTATACATATAAGCCAAACTCCAACATAGCAAGTCAGACGAAAAGAGAGGCATTACTTCAGTTTTGGAAAGATCTTGTGGTAGGTTATCGATATATTGGAAAGAATTCGCTGCTACTTTCTCTTTTATTCTTTAGTCTGTTTTTTAATATGGGATATTCACCTGTAGAATTATTGCCTGTATACATACAGCAAGTATGGGGGATTGGAAAAGAAGCTTATCAGGGATATATGCTTACAGCGATAGCTATCGGATCATTGTGTGGTTCGATGTTATTTATCGCCAAAAATTGGAGATATCCGATTGGAGTGACAGTCGGGGCGATTATTTGCTTGTGGGGATTCGCTACGTTCCCTCTAGGATTTACACAGCGCATGGAGATTGCTGTTGTGTGCTTCTTTGTTGGTGGGGTTGTTTTTGCTCCATTTAACGTATTGATTTCAACCTATATTCAAAAACAGGTGCCGAATGAGATTCTGGGGCGAGTTTTAACTGCCAATCGTTCCATTACAGGGTTTGGTTTACCTGTTGGAAGTTTCTTATCCGGCCTCCTGGCTTCTTCATTAGGAATGGATCGTATCTTTGTTTATTGTGCCGTGCTATGTATGCTGGTTGGAATCATAGCGATGATAAGGCTGCGAGCTTTGCAATAATTTCGCATTATTTGCGATTCAGTAAGGGTGCGACTCGTTTCAGAATAAAATCTGGTAATATAGGATAAATCAGCGACAGTAGATGGAGACGCTTTGGCAGGGCTACCTCAAAGCGTTTCTGTTTGGTTGCTTTTATTATCGTTTTTGCCGTTTTTTCGGGAGATAGCAGGTAGCCACTTACTTTTTGTTTATATGTGCCAGTATTGTCTGCGTACATGAGAAATGGCGTATCAATTGGACCAGGCAAGGCACAGGTGACTGAGATTTGTGTGGAAGCTAGCTCATGTCGAAGTGACTCGCTGAATCTTATCACAGCGGCCTTTGTCGCAGCATATACAGCAGTTTTAGCAGAAGCAACACGGCCTGCTAGAGAAGCAATATTCACAATCCTAGCTTCTGATTGAGTGAGCATCATAGGCAGGAAAGCACGGGTCATATATAATGTGCCCAATAAATTTGATTCAATGGTCTGGTGAATCTCTTCCAGTGAATGATCTAAAAAGGACTTAAATAAAGCAAAGCCTGCATTATTGATGAGAATATCGCAACGGCCAAAACGAATTTTTACCCAAGCAGAAAAAGCTCTCACTGCTTCATTATCCGACAGATCAAGTTTATAGATATGGAGCATTGGGGGACGGTTCCATTCACGCTGGACTCTTTTTAGTTTCATGTGATCTCTGCTTGTAATAACCACGTGGTACCCCTCACGAATATACTCCTTGGCAAGTGCCATCCCAAGTCCACCGGTGCCGCCTGTAACAATTACTACTGGTTTACTCATAATGCTAATCATTCACCTCCTATAAACATCCTACCATTAACGATATTCCATGTAAAAAAAACCTGAAGGGACAGGTTATAAAAGTCCTCGTCTGGGTGCAGTATAGCCATAGGAGGTGACCAATATGCCAATAGTAAAATGCAGTGTAGCGAGTTGCACGTACTGGGGAGAAGGAAACAATTGTACTGCTGAAGCCATTATGGTGGACATTGACCCTCATGCAGACAAAAAATATGATGCTGAATTTGCAGACGAGTTCGCTTATGATACCGAGCACCGTGATTATGCAACAACATCTCGTGAAACCTGTTGTCATACGTTCAAACCAAAGGCGTAATTACTTCCTATGTTAAAATGCTCCCTTAATGGAAAACAGATGAATTTTTCCAGGGGAACAATTATTCCAGTGAGTAACACCAGATAAAAAGACGTAACCTTTTCATAAGGGTTACGTCTTTTTTAGTCAGTATTGGGAGTTTAAATTACAGAGCTTGTTTCTCTATAGGTGAGACATGCTCCAGTTTCATACGTCTAATAAAGAAGTCCGCATCATCCCAGTTCGTAATGCGATGGACCAAGGACGGAAGCGCACCTTGATTATACGGCGTGTCAAACAATAGAACAGGAATGTTAAGTTCGCTGGATAATTGTAAGGCATTTTCTAATCGATCCTCCATAAATAGATCAATGCCCCATGCTTTCGCGGCACGGACCTTATCATGGCTGCCAACCAAATCTATATGATGATAAGGGATATGATGTTTAGCAAACCAAGCTTTGGTTACCTGCATATCATCTAAAGCTCTGGCACTGATATAAATAAGTTCATGAGTTAAGTGCCAGATTTGCAAAATTTCGGAGGCGTTGCCATGCAGAAGAGAATGGGAGTAGACTTCTTGGCTATTTTGTAAAAGCCAGGCAGCAAACTCTTCATCTGTGATCTCATACACATTTGCTAAATTATATTCAAAGCAATCTTGTAGTGTTAAATTTTTGCCAAAGGATCGATTCAAAAAAGGGACAATACTGCTAGGATCGGTAACTGTACCGTCAATATCAATACCAATTTTTAGTGTTTTTTTGTTTGTCATCTCCTCGCCTCCTGAGTAAATTGTACACCGAAGACAGAGAATAAGGCTACTTCCTTCATTTCATCCTGATAAAAAGGGGTTGGAGCACAGCATGGGTAACGATCAGAAACGACGTTTACGTGGTGAGCAGAAGGAAGCGAGGACTGCTCAAAGCCGCAGAGACAAAATTGATACCAAGTCATATGATACAGAGCTAGCTCAGGATTCATGGATGCGGGCTTCGCTGGAGCCAGGCGCTACCCAAACGAAGGGGAATGTTGAATATAATCCTTTGACACAGACGGAGCGCTATTCAGGCGATCAAAATCAATCTACACAAGCGGTGGCGAAATCTTCTCAGGTCAATAATGATGATTCAATGTCTTATCGAAATGATGTCTCAACAGAAACAGCTGCGGAAATCGCCGAGCCATACCGTCCGAAACGGTTACGCAATGGCGATAATTCTAGCTTGCGAGAAGCAAGACAAGCTGAAGATAAGGATGGCAATTTAGTCCAAGGGAGCGGCATAGGAATGGTAGGGCTAGGTTCCTCTATCTTGTCCTTGTTCCTGCTACCTTATGTTCTAGGCCCTCTGGGAATTGTGCTGGGATTCCTGGCTTATCGTCGCGAGGCAAGATCAATGGGGACGTGGGCAATGGTTATCGGAGCTCTTGCTTTTGTAGGAGCACTCTTGATTTATCCGTATTACGCTGCCCGGTAGATCATTATTATCGACAAAATAAAGCAAGGCGAGGGGCTGACTTGTAGGCATTAAGCCTGCAAGGCTAGCCCCTCCTTTGTGTTAAATAAAGGGAAAATACGCTAGAAAAGTGCTAATCTTGCAACTGATGCTGAGATTTTTACCATTTAGAGTTGGAAATGTGTAACTTTCAATGCTTAAATTCGACTATTACCCTTAGCCGTGAAAATAAAGGAATCACAAGATGAATAGGAGGAGCTGCATTTGTATGAGGAAGGAGCAAGGGATAGGCAGATTGGTCTTATCTATGAGCAATATTATCGTGATGTCTACCACTTTATGATTTACTTTACGGGTAATCGGAGTGTCGCTGAGGATTTAACTCAGGAGGTATTTCTTCGTGTTTTAGACTCTCTTAAGCGCTATGAGGAAAGGGCGAGTATGAAGACATGGATTTTAAGAATAGCGAAATATGTAGCCATTGATCATTCTCGAAAAAAGCGTATTCGTGCATGGTTTGGAATGGAGACAATTAATAAAATACCCTCAAAACTCGGACAACCTGAGGAGGAATATGCAGGTAAAGAAGGACGAAGACACGTTGTAGAAGCCGTACTTCGAATGAAACCCAAATACCGCAGTGTTCTGATCCTACATGGTTTAAAGGAATACAACATCAAAGAAACAGCAGAAATTCTATGCTGTAGTGAAGGCAAAGTAAAGGTTGATTATCACAGAGCAATGAAGGAAATGCGGAGATTTTTAGAGGGGGACATAGAAAGGGGCTGGATCAATGAATATTCATAATGATAGGGAATTAATAGATGAAGTCCGAAGCAGCTTTGATATCAGACCCAGACAGGAATTTACTAACGCCCTCAAAAAAAAGCTAATGGGGGTACAAGAAAAAAGAAATGGGAGAGCTCATATGGCATCAGTAATAAAAAAATGGACGGTATCTGCCGCTGCTGTATTAGTTCTAGCAGGAGGGGCTCTGATTTGGAAAGAAGGAACCAATATTACGGCGGCATTGCCGTTTTTACATTCGATTCTATTTAACGACAAAGATGGCCAAGTAACGGAGATTGTAGGGATAGCAGCACAGACAGTAGAAAAATTGTACAAAGAATTTCCAGAGATGCGTGGGTCTGAGCAAATCATCTTTCTTCAAACTTCTAAAGAAAGTCAAAGAAAAAAGTATTATATTGAATTTCGGAAGCGAGAGAATGACAATGTGATTTTGTACCGAGATGTAAGCATCGATAGTCAAAATGGATTGCTTCTTTCTTACAGTGACAATCTCATAGATGAGGACAATAAAAATGTAGCTACTCCAAAAGATGATTCGGTGAAAAAGGCAACTACTTTTTTGCACGGCTTTCTTGGCCAGTCTTTTGAGGAATACCGAATAGATTCTGTAGATGTTGATAAAAAAGGGACACGAATTCGATATATAAGATTTGTAAATCATCTTCCTGTGAAAGGTATGGACTATAGAGTCTATCTAACTGGAGACGAAAAGATAGTAGGAATTAGTTCAGGAGAAGTGGCAGGGTTGCTAACAGAAAAGCCGATATTTCCTAATCCGTCTATTGGTTTGGACAAGTCAATAATCGAAAGAAACTTTGCTGCATACATGAAATTGCAATATAAAAAGAGAGAGGGTCAGAACGAATTCAGCTTATTATACGAAGATGATTCCATTGGGTATTTTAATGCTTTAACTGGAGAAGAGATAAAAATAGCAGATCATTCTCCTTATCGTAAAAAGTATTCATCCACGATTCAAGTAAATCCAGGCGGTAAGCAGGTTAAGATTAAGTCAGCACAAGAGGTTCCTGATGCGTTGGCCCAGTTCGGTATTGATTGCAAAGGAGCCGTATATAAAGTCCAACCTCATTATAGCTACATGCCTAAGGAAATGGCGGGATATGAAACAAAATGGAAGAACAAAAAAATGATAGTGATAACAATGGATGGGATAGTTAGTGAATTTATAATAAGTAAGCCTACAGAAGAAACAGGGGGCACAAAGCTGTCAGATCAAGAGCTTGAACAAAGAGCGTTAGCTTATCTTCAACAGTATATGACAAAAGGGATAACGGAAGTAAAACGATATATAACTAGAGGGGATTCAAAAGAAGATAAAGAACAAAAGATGAAATTCGTATTCACTTATAAAGGCGTAGTCGTTCCTAGTCATAGATATGATCTTACAATTGATAAAACTACTGGCGAAATTCTCTCCATTTCATTAGAAATGGTTAAAGAAAATTTTACGAAAAATTGGCCAGACCCAGCTAATGCAATATCGCCGGCAGAGGCAGCGGCGATCTATTTGAAACACCGGCCTCTCACTCTGACATACGTTTATCCAGTGAAAGATGGAAACATGCAACAAACCCCGGTCCTTGCCTATACGGCTATACCAAACAATAGAGGATCAGGAAGTATTGATGCGATAACCGGCAAATTTGAAGAATAGTAGAAGATCAGAAAGCATCACCAGAGTCCTCATCCTATGTAGGGTGAGGACTTATAATCAGCGATACAAAACGGACTCAAACGGTGTAAGAGCGGCGATTACCGCTTCTTTAAAAACATGAGCGCGAGTAATTTTACCATTTGTAAAAAGACCGTATGCTCCCTCTTTGTGATTACTATTACTAATTCCTGATAACCTGTCAATAACTTCGCGTAATTCCCTACCCGATCTTTTCATATCTTCCCCAATATGATTAGGGATGGGAAAAGAAAGTCCTTTCCCAATATGTAAGGTTTCCCCATTCCAAGCGGCACAGATAGAGAGGAGATACCACTGTTTCGTATAGATAGCATCAAACGTCAGACCACCCTCTAATCCGAAGCCTATCTCCGCATTAGGGACTGCCTCAAGGGCTAGCTTGGCTCGCGTTATGGCTCCTCTAATCGTTTCATCCTCAGATAGAGGCTGCTCAGCAACCCCGGAAGGCACACTGACACACTGAGGCTGAATGCCAGTAGCTAAAAAAATGGCTTTTCGTTTAGCTTGATTCTGACTTCCTAAAGCAAGCGTTTTATACAATAGTTTTCACTCCCACCTTTTGCTTCTTGATTATTATAACAGGTTGGAAGTGTATCTATTTACAGTGTCTGAAAGCTTATCGAATAAATTTTTTTAATAAAAACGAAAACAAGCTGTAAAGAAGAAATCATGAACGACATCGCCTGTGATACAATGGGAAAAAATATCGGAATGGTGGGAGTCGGGCATGAGATTTACGAAAATGCATGGGATAGGCAACGATTACGTATATGTTAATTGTTTTGAAGAGCCTCTTACGAATGTTGATTTGCCGGAACTTTCACGAAGAGTAAGCCAGCAACACTTCGGAATTGGAGCAGACGGTTTAATTTTGATTATGCCTTCAACAATAGCAGATTTTCGGATGAGGGTATTTAATAACGATGGTAGCGAAGCCCGCAATTGTGGGAACGGACTACGTTGTGTGAGCAAGTATGTTTTTGATCATGGCTTAACAAACAAGACATCTTTTACCATTGAAACAAATGGGGGAGTGGTTGCTCCGGTTGTCCACTTAGGTTCAGAGGGAAAAGTGGAGAAAGTAACAGTTGATATGGGAAAACCGCGTTTACTGCGCGGGCAAATTCCTATGTCAGGGGACCCTGATTCTGAAGCGATTGGTGAACAGGTGCAAATCAACGGGCGGACCTTTACTTTCACCGCAGTTTCTATGGGGAATCCTCATGTGGTGATTCTTACGGATAAAATCTCCGAAGAAGAAGTAACCACCTATGGTCCATTATTAGAAAGGCATGCTTTATTTCCTGAAAGAGCAAACATTGAATTTATTTCCATAAATACACCTTCTGATATTACCTTTCGTGTATGGGAGCGAGGCTCTGGAGTAACACTTGCTTGCGGAACGGGAGCATGTGCTGCATTGGTAGCCGCTGTTTTAGAAGGAAAAGCAGAGAGAATGGCTACGATACATTTACTTGGAGGCGATTTGCAGATAGAATGGCGTGAGGACGATCAGCATGTTTATATGACAGGTGCAGCGGCCGAAGTATTTGCAGGTGAGTATTTGGGAGCATTACCGTTGCTAGAACAATAGCATCTTTAATTTTAGATAAAAGAGGGCAAAAAAGTGGTTATCTCCTAGCGTGTGAGTAACCACTTTTCCTATAGAAACAAGCCATTTGGCATATGAGAATTTTCATGTCCATCTTTAGTTGTATACCTCTGTTAAGACATCGTGGGAGGTTTCATCATCAATATAGACTTGCTTTGATTTTTCTGCCTTTTCAACCTCTTGCTTTAGCTTTTGCAATTCATCCTCCATTTGTTTGATTTTTTCCATTACTGTCATGATAAAGTCCCCTTCCTAGCCGAATTTATTGATAATTCTAACAAGTATAAAGAAGTGTGTAAAGCAGTGATCTTTGTTGAAAACGTTTACAACTATGACTTAAATGTGAACGAGCGCTTGGTAGATTTATTTATGTAATGGTTAGGATAAGACAAGAAGCCATTTCTTATACCCAAGGACGGATAACGATCTACAGCAATTACCAAGTGAAAGAAAAGAACTACAGCATGAAGGTAGTTGTAAAAACAAACAATATGGTATGATGTAAGACAGTTCGACCCAGATTTGAATTGTAGGAAGGGTGTCTTTGCCGTGATTTACCTGGATAACAGTGCCACGACCCAACCCCATCCGCAGGTGATTGACACCATGAAGCGGACTATGGAAGCATATTATGGGAATCCTTCTTCCTTGCATCGTTTGGGGGTAGAGGCAGAGAATGTTTTAAAACAGGCTCGTCAAATTGCTGCCCGCGCTTTGCAAAAGAAACCAACAGAGATTTTCTTCACTTCCGGTGGCACGGAAAGTAACAATACAGCAATTAAAGGTGTAGCCATGCGCTATCGAGAGCGTGGTCACCATATTATTACAAGCCAAATAGAGCATGCCTCTGTTTTGGATGTTTGTAAACAGCTAGAGGAATTTGGCTATGATGTAACTTATCTTCCTGTTAATAAGGAAGGGAGAGTTTCCCTGGAAGATGTGAAACAGGCTATGCGACCTGATACGATTCTTGTATCTATTATGCATGTCAATAATGAATTAGGGACTATCCAACCGATTAATCAGATTGGTACATATCTAAAGCTGTTTCCTAAAGTTATCTTTCATGTCGATGCAGTACAAAGCTTTGGAAAGGTACCCCTTCGCATAAATGAGTGGGGAGTTGATTTGCTAAGCTTATCTGCTCACAAATTCCACGGTCCTCGTGGTGTTGGTATCCTTGTAAAACGTGAAAATATGCTGATTGAGCCTTTATTAAAAGGTGGAGGTCAGGAAAGCGGACTGC
Source organism: Brevibacillus laterosporus (assembly GCF_030489605.1). Lineage (GTDB taxonomy): Bacteria > Bacillota > Bacilli > Brevibacillales > Brevibacillaceae > Brevibacillus_B > Brevibacillus_B laterosporus_E. Next base: position 2,475 of record NZ_JAUKFY010000013.1, on the reverse strand, counting down.
GTTCCGGTACGGAAAACATCCCCGGAATTGCAGGAATGGCAAAAGCCATGCGTTTAATCGAAGAGACTGCTGCACAGGATATTTCAAGGCTAAAAGAGATGCAGCAACGTTTAAGAGAAGGAATTCAACAGATTCCTGGATGTATAATTAATTCTCCTGAAACAGAAGCGGCGCCTCATATCATAAATATTTCCGTGCAAGGGATGAAAGCAGAGGTTTTGTTACATGCTCTGGAAGCGGAAGGATTCTGTGTATCTACTCGTTCCGCCTGTTCAGCTAAGTCTGATGAGCCAAGTCCAGTATTGGTAGCAACAGGAATGAGTCGCGAACAGGCCAAATCTTCTTTGCGAATAAGCCTAGGTAAACAAAATACAATGGATGACGTGGACAAATTTTTAGTAGCGCTGCAAACATGCAAAAATCGCATTTTACCATATACAAAAGTGTAGAGGATGACAGCAATGAATTATGATGTAATTTTGATTCGCTATGGCGAATTAGCACTAAAAGGACGCAATCGAGATCAATTTGAAGATACGCTGATGAGAAATGTGCGTCATGTACTGGAGGTTCACCCATCCGTGGAGGTATATCGCCGGTACGGGCGGATGTATGTCCAATTGAATGGAGAGGATGCATACGAGGTAATGGAGAAGTTACAAGCAGTGTTTGGAATTACCTCCATTAGCCCAACGATTCAGGTTGAACAAACAGAAGAAGCTATTAAAGAAGGAACTCTTCGCTTGATTCAGTCTCTGACCCCTGATCCGCGTACCATCCGTGTAGACACGCGCAGAGCTGATAAACGTTACCCAATGGCTTCGATGGATGTTAATCGAATGGTAGGGACTCATCTCCTACGAAATATCGAAGGACTAAAAGTAGACCTTCATCAGCCAGAAGCTTCTGTTAAGATTGAGATCCGTACGGAAGGTACCTTTATTAGCTGTGAAACGCTACCATGTGCTGGAGGATTGCCTGTAGGCGCTAGTGGAAAGGTCTTGCTCCTATTATCAGGTGGTATTGATAGCCCTGTCGCTGGTTGGATGACGATGAAGCGTGGTGTAAGATTAGAAGCAATACATTTTCACAGCTACCCGTACACTAGCGAAAGAGCTTTAGAAAAAGTGAAGGATTTAGCGCAAAAGCTTACCAAATGGGGTGGCTCCGTCCGCTTACATACGGTACCGTTCACAGCCATTCAAGAAGCGATCCGTGAACATTGCCCAGAGGAGTATAACATCACAATTATGCGCCGTTTTATGATGCGCATTGCTGAAAAGGTTGCACAGAAACGAAAGGCGCTAGCACTTGCTACAGGGGAAAGCTTGGGACAAGTCGCTTCACAGACTCTAGAGAGCATGTATACGATTAATCATGTTGTCAAAATCCCGATCTTACGTCCGTTGGTTGCAATGGATAAGTCAGAGATTACGGAAATTGCCCGCAAAATTGACACGTTTGATCTCTCTATTTTGCCATATGAGGATTGCTGCACGATCTTTACACCTAAGAATCCTGCTACTCGTCCACGAGTAGAGCTAGCGGAGAGATATGAGCAGAAGCTTGATGTAGAAGCATTGGTAAATGACGCTGTTGCGCGTACAGAATTAGAAGAAATTACAGCAAAACCGCGTGATGTCGTGACTGATTTGTTTTAAATAAAAAAGAGACCTTCCTTTTTGCTAAGGAAGGTCTCTTTTTGTGTACATGAAAACGAGTATCTATCATTTCAAGGCTGGTTACCCCCAATTTCGAGGGAGGCAAATATTATTGGGGTTCAATATCCTGATTAGATTCACTGTGTGTAGGATGGGCTCCGGGATACTGGCGAGGTAATTCCTGATGTAGCTGTCTTGTTTCATAGGTAAATCGGGTGGTAGTAGAATGTTGACCGTTTTCCCAACCAGTTGCTTTTCCTAGCTTTTCTTCATTTGTGGCAGCACCATAAGGGCCTTCTGGAAATTCTTCTTGTAAAATCTCGTTTCTTTGGGAGTGAACAGTGGATAGTTCTTTATAATCCTCGGCAGATTCCTTTGTTTTTTTGTAGTAAGACATTTCTATGGTCTCCTTATTAATATAGATGTTTATAAAACTAGGATGTCCTTGTTTTATATAAGCAGTGCTTTTTTTAGTAATGCCAATTTTTCCTTGACTAAAAGGACTGGGAAATGTATAGTATAGAACTGTTCTAAAGATATATATTTATAAACAAATATGGCTTTATTACAGTGCGTGTTTAGTATGGTTAAATAAAATTAGATATATATGAAGATGTTTTTAGTTAGCTTAAAAAAATCTTTTCAAAAAGTGTTGACTTAATAAAATGAATTGTGCTATATTAATAAACGTAGTCGCTAGCGAGTTGCTGAAAAACAAAAAAGTTTTTAATAAAGTACTTGCGAAGTGATGATTGATATGATACAATGAATAAGCTTGTCTCGATAATCTAATTTAGAGAGATGAGGATGATCT
>NZ_JAUKFY010000012.1 GCF_030489605.1 Brevibacillus laterosporus | reverse complement strand
CCCCTTGATAATCAAGGGGTTTTTGTTATTTGTAGATAGACTTGTCCATATATTTTTTGGTGCGAAAAGAAAATTTGGCGCGAATTTGGCGCGATTAAATTTCTATTTAGCTTCTTTGTTTTCAAAGAATACTTTACCAAATGTTTCAGCAGTTTCCTTTTGAATGTTAGGCAAAACGTGAGCATAGCGGTCTATCATCTTCATATCAGACCATCCCATACGTTCTACAACAACCTTTGGATTAACGTTTGCTTTTAATAAAGTGTATTTGTAAGATTGGCAGGAACAAAAAGTTAAAGTGAAAATTAATGTACCCACTGGAGCAACCGGGGCAACCGGGGCAACCGGACCGACTGAACCCACTGGATTAGGAGAATTTGACTTAGTATTTACCGTTCAAGATCTCTACAAGAACGGAACTTTTGATCCAGACTTTGCATTCAGCCAAGAAGTGTATAACTATGCTCCTGCTCCTATGGTAGCCGAAGGAGGAAGAATTGCTTATTGGACTATGCCTCCATCTTCTAATGAAAGTGATGTAATTAACCTTGAATTTCAAATACCAGGTTCTTATGTTACTGGCACGCCAATAACTGTCGATGCACATCTACTGATACAAAGAAATCAAGAAGCTCCTGTATCAGGAAACGTGCGTATAAGGCTGAGGGCTGATTTTCGATCTAATGGTGATCAATGGGGACAAGGTACGGGAAATGTATTGTATAAAGCCAACGATATACTATCAGAGGTAGTCGTCACTGAACCTACTGGATTTACAAATGGTTTGAGCTTAAGACACCATCTTATAACGTTCCCAATTAATACTGCACCAGGCGTTATTAACCCTGGAGATTGGGCATTCTTTACTTTCAATAGAATTAATAACTTAGATGTTACCGGTGGCTATCCTTTCTTTGTTTGCTTCACTTCCGTCACAGTTCGTTATACGCTTTGACAAGTGTACCGTTCAATTAATAACAATGACAGCTAAACCGAATAAGAAAATGAGGGGGCTGTGCCAAATGGCATTTCTCGATTTTATAAGCCTCACTTTTAGGATAATTTTACGCTAAAATAAGCATCCCTCCCTACTTTTATTAGTGAAACGGGATGCTTTTCCGTTCATTTTTGAGTTTCAGACATTTGGAACTATCCTTTTGAACAGCCCCTTTTTCGTTTTGATCTCTTAGAATCATTCACATGAAACACCATAGAAGCTAGTAAAAAAGTATGGAACTACTAAGCTAATTTCTGATGATGTTGTAACTTATGATCTGGACTTATTCTATATAGAGGGTGATTAAAATTTCTACAAAAGAGGTTAATAGAGGAAAAAGCAAATAAAATATAACAGGAAATAATATGGAAAAAATCAGATATAATCGTGTGGTATTAGGTTTTTAGATGGTGTAAATTTATATCATGAGATTTAAAGGTTAATCACCTGCTGTTGGCTATTTTAATTTCTTGATACAGAAAGAGGGATAGAAAATTGAAATAATTACCAAAAAAACAGTTTACTTATAAACATAAGGGTGGTAACATGAATTTATGGTAAATGTTACCAAATAAAATTTGAGGTGATTTGTTGTGAAGAAACTGTTAGCATCTTTATCTACTTTCGCGGTTCTTACTGGTGCTTTAGCTGTTCCTACTTTTGCAGCTACTGAGATTAATACTGCAAAAGAAACAAATTCTCAAGTATTAAAGATTCAACCAAATCTTGATGTATCTGATGGCGGGAAGGTAGCATTGTATTCTTCGCCATTCACTTCGTATACGGTTACAGGTGACGGTTTGTATGTTACGAAACTTGGCTCAACATGGTATTTGATTGCCGATAAGGGTGCTAAGAATGGATGGCTAAAAGAATATTACAATGGAAAATATGTAACAACATTTCCTGTCGTGGTAAGATAACTTAAAATTTCTGTCAACGACCTAAGATGATGACTCTATAAGAATAAAAATTAACATAAAGATATCCCGTCCCACTTCAAATAATTGTGGAACGGGATTTTGTTTCTATATTATTTTATTAGTTAAGTGAGTTCAAAATTTGGGAAATGAGGTTACTTTTATTGTGTGCTTTTCTTTTGTACTTAATGTTTACATCATGTTGCAATAATTCTGCTTGGTAAGTCAGGGGACATGAAATAGGCCTGTTTAGATAACTGACAGGCCTAATTGTCATAATAGGATCATGCTTTAGTTATAAGAGTACTACTAATTTATTGAGGAATTCAATAAATAGTGTCCTCCGCCGTAATTAAAAGAATGTCGTACCTTTATTATATATTCTTGACCTTTGTTAACGTCTGTCAGAATAACTTGAGTATCTCCTGGGCCTCCATCATTTGACTCCGCAACAACTTTTGCACCATTCGGATAGTAGAGACCAAGCATAAACTCGGTATCCTTACTCAATGGAGTAAGAACCAATTGAAGTGTACCATAAGATGGGGCCGTAAATTTATAAAAATCCTCTTTATCATTGTTATAGTCTGTTTTTCCTTTGACAGAGCCAGGAACACCAAATGGACTTGCTTCATATATGCTATTGTTTGGCTCAATGTCATAAAAAATAGAACTTGCATTTACTTTTGACATCACAACTGTCTCTGAAGCAGCAAAAGCGGAACCAGAAATACTCATAATCATAGCTAAACTTAATAAACTAGCAAATACTTTTTTCATTAGTTAACCTCCTAATATTTGGAATAACCATAGTTTACCAATAAAAATAATTAATGTAAATATATGTAAAATAAAGTTCGTAACATTTTTATACAATTTTAATTCAAAGGCGGCTGCTTGATTGATTAAGTAGCTATTTTTTATCTGAACATATTGTTTACATCATGTCGCAATAACTCTGTTTGAACTATAGTTTCTGTAATATTAATAGGGGTCTTTGTTTACAATGACTAATTGAGTGAAAATGAGTATTTTAACAAATTGGGTTTCTGTAAGCAATAACCTTTATTTCTGTAACAGTAACTCTAGTTTTTGCTGCATGATGTATGCAATAAGTACACAAAAGAAAAGAAATAAATATATATAGGTCATTTTGATAGATATTTTTTCTATTAAACAAGGAAGGTGAAACAATGCCTAGCAAACCATTAAAGACCTGTCTGCATTCCAGATGCCCAACACTAACAAGAGAAGCTTATTGCCCTGTGCATCAAAAGAAACAAGTACAGCAGTATGACCGAGAACGTGGATCATATAGGCAACGTGGCTATGATGCTAAGTGGAGAAAAGCGAGAATAGGATTTTTAAGAAAGCATCCGCTCTGCAAACATTGCTTTGATAAAGGAATACTCAATGATGCTACAGTGGTTGACCATATTGTTGCACACAAGGGAGATAAAACGCTGTTTTGGGATCGGAAAAACTGGCAGCCATTATGCGAGCAGTGCCATAACCGGAAGACTGCTAGAGAAGATAGAGGCGCTTGGAGATGATACTATAAAAAGGCAACCACCGACAAAGGATAGACGTTGGTTGAATGATGGTGAGCGATTGTAAGGTTACAAGCACAACGATTATGGTGAAACTGCTACAGCATTTTCATAATTTACTTTATGCAAAAAATTAAAAAATAATTGGGCAATTCGTAAGGATGATTTTCATAGGTGTACGCAGAAAATAAAGTGTCAGACTCATTGTAAGTTATTGAACTAACAGGCAGAAATGCTCAGTAAAACTATTTTGGTTAAAGAGTAAGCATGGTAAAATACGTTAACTGATTGGGGAGGGAGAAATATGGATATATCTATCCGAAACGCTCATCAAGATGACTACGAATCTTTGTTGCTCTTGTTCAGGCAGGTTCATGATCTACACGTTTTTGAAAGACCAGATTTGTATAAAGAAACCCCAACTCCAGTCGGGAAAGAATTCTTCGAAAGCCAGCTAATTGATGTTAAACAGCATATTTTTGTGGCTACCATAGGCTTAGAGATAATCGGAGTAGTTGTGACGAAGGAAGAAGACATATCTGAAAATTCATTTGTGAATGCGAGAAAAATATTATTTGTAAATAGTTTGTGTGTTTCCGAAACATACAGAAATAAGAGCGTTGGAAAGAGACTTATGCAATATGTTATTGATTTCGGGGGAAGTCTGAAGGTTGATAGTATTGAATTAGGGGTATCGGAAAATAATGCTTCTGCAATTTTATTTTATGAATCAATCGGAATGACAACGAAGGGTAGAAAAATGGAGCTTAGATTGAACTAATGGAGGTCGGTAGCTTCCATAAATAAAAGCCAGTCAAAACACAAAAATAAAATGTCAGACTGGCATTTATTTATGGAGCTATTGAACCTGTTAGTTAAACTTTTGAGATATAATCTCATCCCCATCAATAACTTTTCACTCGATTCATTAGTAATGGAGTTTTTCTTCAGCAGACATGGCAATTTCTTTTGTTTCATGAACTGTACCATATGGATGCTCAGGCGGCGCATAGATAACGTAAATTTTAAGTGGTGTATTACCTGTATTGGTTACATTGTGCAATTTTCCAGCAGGTATCATAATTGCATAGTCATCATAGGCCATTTCTCGAAAATCTAATTTATCTTTGCTATCACCCATTTGAACAAGTCCCTGACCTTCTTCAATATGTATGAATTGATAAGTTGTCGGATGGGCTTCTAAACCGATGTCATCTCCAACATTAATACTCATCAGAGTCACTTGTAAGTTTTTCCATGTCCATAAAGCGGTACGGTAAGTATTGTTTTGCTTAGTTGCTTTGTCAATATTCACTACAAATGGTTTTGATCCATAATCTTTTAATTGGATGTTTCTATAATAAGGATTCCAGTTGTTATTCCAATTGTAATAATGAGGATACCAATTATAACTCCAATTGTTGTTATTCCAGTTGTTATGCATTGGATTATGCCATTGAAAGTGATAGCCTGATTTAGGGTACATATTCATTCTCCTCTCATGATCTCATTATTTTTCTTTTATCCTATGCAATAGCCTACTTATAGGAATCAAAATGGGAAATAATCGGTATGAGCCTGTTCTAATAAAACGATGACAATACAAAATTTCAAACGATTGATATCGAATTTTTTGTCGCATGTTTTTATAGTCATTGAAGCCAACTGCCCGTTAGTTCAATAACTTGCGGCCAGACTAATACATTATTTTCAATAGACAAAAGGGAGTGAGGGAATGGCTAGATCAAGGCAACCAGTTGACTTGCTGCTCTACAAGGGAAAGAAAAACCTAACAAAAGCTGAAATAGAACAGCGTAAAGCCCAAGAAATAAAAGCAGCAAATGACAAAGTTAAGCCCCCTAACTACCTACCGAAAGACCTGAAAAAAGAATTTAAAAAGATTGCAAGCGAGCTGCTGCAAATCGGCATCATGACTAATCTTGATGTAGATGCATTGGCTCGCTTTTATATGCCCGAAAAATGTATATAAAAATCACAGATGCTTTGCTACAAACGGAATTGACAGTGCAGCGCAAACAAGCAATTCATGATGAAGATGGTGCTGTAATTGACATGAACGAATAAATTTACTACGACATGGTAACAGGAAATATATTGATAGACACAGGAGAGCTTGCTGGTGCAATTCTTGAAACAACTCTCGAAGAAGATTTTCAAACCTACGTCGTATTGTCGGAGAGGGGTAAAACAAGCGTCGTTTTCATCCGAATATGGGCAGTTTGCGGATAATTTTTTGAAAGGCTATTCGTACCATATAAATACCGAAACTGAGGAAATTGTATGGAACTTAACTCCTCCCCAGGTTGAGGAACGAGAAAGAGAAAAGACTTACAAGAGAAAATGGAGTCTCTTGAAAGAGAAAATGCAGAGCTTAAACAACAAATAGAAACATTAGCTGGAACAGTTGACTACATTTTGGAGGTGTAAAATATGAAAAGCAGATTATATGACTATTGTTGCATGAGCTGGAACGCTGGAGCATGGAAAGAAGTGCAACTGGCAACAGCCGTAGAAAAGAAATACATCACTGATGATGACCAAAAAAGAAATTTATGACGAAAAATAAGCGCCTTTTCCGCTCTGGATTAGGGCGTTTTTTAATGGGAGCTTCGGCTCCCTATTTTATTTACCCCTAGGGGGTGATAAGGAGAGGGAAAGCATGGAAGAGAGCGTAATGAACGCATTGCTACAACAAGGGCCGTTTGCTGCTTTGTTTGTATGGTTGTTATTTTCTATAAAAAAAAGAGGGAAGAGAGCGCGAGACTCAACTAGTAAAACAGGCTCAAGAGCGTGAGGCTAAACTCATGGAGCACAATGAACGGATGGTTACTCATTTGGAGCGTAATACATCTACATTGCAACAAATCGAACGAAGTTTAAGCGGGCTAGAGAATGACATTCAAGAACTAAAAGAAAAGGTGGGCTAAGGAATGGAGATGACCACTGATATTGCGACATTAGCCGCAATTGTCGCGGCGCTTACTGGTGTGGCTAAAGGGTTTGGGGTCCCTAACAAATTCGCTCCATTAGTCGCTATGGCTTTTTCAGCTCTATTTGTATTTCTTCTAAACGGAGATTTAAAAACCAATCTACTAACAGCGGTGGTTGTTGGATTAACAGCCGCGGGAGCTTATAGCTATGTAAAACCAGACAGTGGAGGTAACAAGCGATGAAACCACAAGACTTTATAGATAAGATAGCACCTAGTGCTGTAGCTGACATGAAGAAAACAAAGATACCAGCGTCTCTTACAATTGCTCAGGCGATCCTTGAATCAGCTTGGAGAGAGTGTGGACTAACCAAGAGAGGAAATAACTTGTTCGGTATCAAAGGAACAGGTCCAGCAGGTGTATGCGCCATGCCTACAAAAGAAAATTACAACGGTAAATGGACAACTATCACAGCTAATTTCAGAGCTTACAACGATTGGGGAGAGTCTATTGCAGACCATTCGAAGCTAATTCTAAACGGTACAAAAGACAATCTACTTTAAAACAATTATATTCCACTGTTAATGTCACGAACTCAACAATCAATAAGCTAAGAGATGCAGTAGACGGAGCTATAGCTGCTGTCACATCCCTTCAAAACGGGTGGAATTCCCTGCAGTCTGATTTAGATCAAGTCAAAGATGCACTTGATCCAAATAATCTTACTCCAGATATGGGGGGGTGGTTAGTGAAAGCTCTTGTGGCTGCTAATAAGGATTGGAATGATACTCACGATTTAGCGAAAAATCTTCAAGCAAATGGTACAATCCCTGTCAAAAAAGAGGATAAGACAGGTGATACCACTAGAATCGCATTTGGACATTGCTAATAAAAGGGTGGATTGTTCCACCCTTTTACTTTGATTAATTGAAAAGAGGAGTGTGTATATATGTCTACATTGTTATCGCCAACGGATCAAATGGTTGGATCATTTAAAAATGTTCGTACCACAATGGAAACGGCTGATCGTGTTACAATGACAATTATTGAAACAGTACTAAAAGTTTATGCTCTTCAAGATCCAGCAATAATAACGAAACATTATGATCAAGCAAGAGAACACGCTGAAAACTGGTTGGGTACATACCGTGAAATAACGAGCGCCATGTTGCAAGCAGTTCGTGGCTTTGGGGAGTTTTTTGATGCTAGTGTAGACGATATTAAAGATGATCCTACTAATAGTGTAATTATAGCTGAGGTGGACTTAGAAGAACTTCAAAAACAAACCTTAGATCAGAAGAATCGAATTGATGATTTAAGTAACAAATTAAAGGAGTACAGTCTGGATGTGGCAAGTGATAGTAGAAATTTTTTAAGTGATATAGGTCCAATACAATCTCAGATTAAAGCTGATGAGGAAGACTTACAATTGCTTCAACAATAAATGTAGGATTTAGAGCAAAAAATTCAACAACGGAGAGAGTTAGAGGAGATCATCCCTTTCTTAGCTCTTTTTGATTGGATTGAGGAGCTAATTGACTCCCATGATACAGCAGAAGAACAATACAAAAGGTTGGAGCAAAAATATAATTCGGAGAAAAATGATCTTACTTTGCTTTACCAACTTTCTTCTTGTCTTAGAACATTGACTGGTGGTTCATCAATGCTATTCAATAGTTGTTTATCTCTTGCCAAATCTTGGGATACAGTTAGCAGTAATTTTAAAGAACTCATTGAAAGTGAGGATATTGACGTTCGTTCTAATTGTCTTGTTGAACTTCTTGAAGCAGCAAAATTAGACTGGGAAGACTTACTAAGCGAAATTGGTTAGTTCCCATGAATAGCCAGCTGATGACGTATTGCTGAGGCAACCTCATCAGGATCATCTATATCATAATAGTAAAAAGTGATTATAATCTTTTGCTCCTTTCAAGGGGCTTTTTTATTTTGGGGTTTTGGGTTAACATAAGAACAATCGTTCTTGTTTAGGGAGATAAAAATAGCATCGAAGGATAAGCGACCCTTTTATAACTAAGTTCATTTTCCCTGAACACGTAGAGATGCTTCTGCTATACCAAGAAGATGGAAAACTCATACCCAAACCCGATCTTGACGAGAACGAGCTGGAAGAGTTCTGTTACAAGATCACCGACTCACGACAGTACGACTACTCACTTACTTACTGTGGGTTGGTGGAAGGCGATAGGAGGGGTTATAGAGACAACGTGGGGATGGATAGATAAGTTCGATTCCCAATTTAAACAAATCAAGTTAAAGAATGATGAGGATTTTTGGTGGATACCTGTAGAAAATGTAGTGAGTGTGGAAGCCTAATAAAATAGGCGAACCTTTTTATTCTTTTCGAATACTGTGTAGCAAGAGTATAGTCGCACAGTCTCCTATATGCCTTTACCTTTCCGGTAAGGGCTTTTATCATTTACACAACTGATTATAGAAGTTTTTGGCGAGTACCTGTTTAAGATGTGGTCAATATAGAATCCTAAGCGGTGAACCTGTGGAGTGGGGTTACAGATGACCTCGCCATAATCTACTGGCGAGGTCTTTTTTTTTTCGTCAAAACCTTCGACATTGCCTACACGGAATAACGAAGTAGCAGAGGATGATTCTTATTAGGATTATAATTTTTTTATGTTTTGTCGAGAAGAAATTGATAAAATATCGAAGATAGTGACTATAGAAAACAAAATCAGCCATTCCCAAATAATTGTTAACGAAATGTTTTTTGTACCAATCCAATAAGGGACAGTGGCTAAAATGACAGACGTTATAATTGTCCATATAAGTCGCTTTTTTACGTATTCTTGAATTTTATTCACTCCTATAAGCTCCTTTCCTTTTTCAGTTATACTACTATAATTACGATAAAAAAGCGCATTTCATTATGTAATGAAGTGCACTTTTTTATTTACCTTCTATTCTTAATCGCAAGCGGAATACCAGCGTGTTGGAACATATAGATAGCAATCTAGATAAATTCCACAACCTTCATCTTGTTCTAAAAATGACCATAAAGTAAGAGCAGCCGCTGCGGTAGTAAAAGCTGAAAACCAGCTAGGTGCCTTCTTTCCATATTTCTCCATGAGATATTGAACAGTTCCTATGAAGGTACCAACAGTTACTGAAGTTTTTAGTCCTATTTTATCTTTTAAATCCTCCACAAAGTCATGGGACCAATAAATTTGGAGCCCCCACCAAGTGAAGTCATAATCCCAGTATTCATCATGATCAATAGCCGACATCTTTGATTCATTTTCTTTATCTATTAATGTACCCTTTGAAGAAACTACTAGTTCGTTCTTAATTTCGCTAATTTGGGCATTGTTCTTATTGATTATCTCTAATGCTTTGTTATAGGTATCTTTATCTAAATCTTTCTTTGCTTTCTCCGAAAGAGAGAATTGTTTAGTTTTTTCGTCAAGATTAACATATGGTGATACCTTGTTAATAAATTCTTTTGTTATTGTTTGTTTTTCAGACAGTTCTTGGGATTGTACACTGCTACTAGAATGGCTTGAATTGTATGCAAAAGCAGGTGCTACTGAGGAAAACATAGCTAAGCTACAAAGGACAATAAAGGATCGACGTAACTTTTTCATAGAGAACCTCCTAAAATTTACCTAAATTAATATACTTATTATAACAAATAAGTCAAAAATTTACAAATAATTTGTTCTCAACTCTAGTTGTGTCATAATTAGGAAAAAACAAGCGTTTATTGGAGCTTTTTTCGTCAAAACTTCTATTTACTCGTCAAAGGATTCGACAAAGACAAATGACGAATTATTCTTTGTGAGGTGATAGTTCTTGAAGCTACAGTGTCGTCTGCGCATTATTTTAGCTGAGCGTAATATGAAACAACTTGATTTATTAAAACGGATGGACGAGCCTATCTCACATGCGTCATTGAGTCAGATAGTTCAAGGAAAGAATCTTCCTACTCTTATAACTGCTTTTCAAATAGCAAAGGCTTTGAATATGCCCATAGAAGAAATCTGGTTAGAAGCTCTTGACTAATTTTTTAAAATGGATATGCAATTTGTAGCTGCGAACTACATACACTGTACCATCAAGATTAAGGAGCTGGTGCAGATGTGGATCGTCCATCAACGTATGTCAGAGCTTTGGTTCATTAATAAAACAAGAGAACTTACTGACTCAGAAATGGATGAAATGAGCCATTGTCTAAGTGCAAATGCTCAAAGAGCTTGGGAGATAGCAAAACTTAAAAACTTATCTTTGGTTGCTAGCTTAACAAGTGATACAGAATGGCAACATGAGTTATGTGCAAAGTTAGAAAAAATACAAGGATGAAATAAAAATGAAGAAAATCGTCTCCTGAGATATAAGGAAACGATTTTTCTTTTGTAAACTATTAATAAAAAATCGGTTATTTAAACTGTATATATTATAGAAGATTTAATTCGAGATATTTATGTCGAATGCTATTATCGTATGCAAATTGTTATGTTTGGTTTACTTAATTACAATTTATTTAAACAACTTACCAATCACCTTATAAAGTTAGAACCCCTTCCTACATACGGAAGGGGTATCTTATTATCTACTGTATTCTTGAACCTCAAAGCTTTCAATATGACTGTAGCTAATGAAGTCTTTTCTTGAATTGAAAGGTCCGATGTTGTACTTCTTATTCACGATGTATGCTTTTCTACCGTTTCCTTTTGCTCTACCTTCATACCATTCGGTAAAGTTTCTGATTTCCTCATTTGTCATTTCAAATTCTTTGATTAACCCACTATCCATATAAATTACTAAGAGTGCGTTTCCTGTTGGGTCTGGATCTGGAGTCGGGTCCGGATTAACTAAATCTGAAAGATTTAATTCTACTACATCTGAAGTAGAACCAGATGTACCGTCATATCCTCCCCCAATAACATATAGTTTACCGTTTACAATGCCATAAGCACCACCACTTCTATTTAAAGGGGGTACTGAATAAGTTTTTAATTTTTTTGTGCTTACATCATAACTAGATAATGTAGATTTGGTAGTAAAAATAATCTTTCCATCAAAATTTAGTGAGCTGTTAACTAAGCCAATTTCATAAGGAAGCTCATCTATTTGTGTCCATGTATCTTTTATATGATCATAAAGATAAATAATGATTTTTTCTTCATTATAATCATTATGAATTACATATATTGAATTGTCTTTAATAAAAGGTTCTGCACTTCCTTTAAAAGGCATGGGTTTTTTAGTAATCCAAGAGTTTGTTTCTGGGTTAAATAAGTATACTAAATCAGTGGGATCTCTTTTTTCGAATCCCCCAAAAGTATAGATAGTATTATCTAATGAAATAGCTTTGGGAAAACGAAGAGGTGATGGCATAGATGGTGCCGATGTCCACTTTTTTGAAACAGGATCAAACACTTCAACAATGTTAGTTGAGCTAGAATCATCATCGTTTCCTCCAATGGCATAAAATCTCCCTTGGTTTTCAACAAATGCAATAGCGGACCTTGAAATAGAAGAACTAGGTAACGTTTCCCACTTATCTTTTGCTGGATCATATACTTCAAGATTATCTAAGGAATCCATTCCAGTAGTTCCCCCGTATACATAAATTTTATCATCATATACTATGCCACCAACGGCGTATCTAGCAGTTGGCATCGGTGCTTTTTTAACCCATTGTATTTCTTCTGCTGCAAACGAAGACGTTTGAAAACTAAACAAGGTCATAATCATCGCAATAGCGAATAATCCTATTTTCTTTAGGTTCATTTGTTTAGCACTTTTACTCTATCTGTATAGAAAGAGAAAAGTGCCTACCTCCTTTATGAGTGTATGTAAGAATAACGAATAAAAAGCTTTGTAAGAATATTAGCTATATCGGCCGATACATTTGCATTATACGAGATTAATTTTCATAAAACGAAACATAAATTGAAAAATATGTAATTAATTATGGTGTATTTTGTATATTTTTAAAAAATATTTTCTTTTTTACTTATGATAAGGAAGAAATATAATTTCTTTCGTTATGAGTTTGTTTTGTAGGTGTAACGGAGCCTTTAATCCTATTTTACAAAGAATAACCCCCTAGAAAGTACCCAAGAGGGATATAGCTATTTCTAAACATGAAACAACCTTCTTAAAAGGGGGAGTATTTTCATTTTGCAGTTTATCACCAATTTTAAAAAAAGTAAGTAACAATCGGGTCCCGATCGAGTGTATGCTTAAAAGCATGCGCTTTTTTTATTTATCTGCATAAAAATCAGGATAATAGAACAAAAAACCGTAGATTACTCTAACGGTTTTTTGATCAAGAATATTATCTACAATCAGCACTTCGGTATAGAACAGTTGAAGAGCCATCTGGATAATTAGTTATTCTAAACATTTCTAAATAGACTTTTCCTACCTTAACAATATGAGGGGGTTGTACACCAGATGGGAAACTTCTTTCTTCTTCTACGCAAGCAGCAAGAGTACCTATTGATGATTCTTTTGAACTTGCGTCAGCAGATGTGGTGCCGAAAGAAGTAGCAAAAACAGTTACAAGAGCAACTAATAGTAAAGATTTTTTCATATAAACTCCCCTTTACAATTATAAAATGGTAATACAATATAAATATACTTTTTATTACAAAAGTTGTAAATACGTATATTTAAAATTTTCAGATTTTTTTATTTTAATCTTATATCCATTTCTACCCATTGCATAAATTCCTCACCATCCAATAAAACAGGAACATATATTCGTGTTCAAGGAGATGTTTTGATGGCTAGAAAAATTCTTAATCCACTTGTAACGAAATTCATCTTGCCAGAACATGCAGAAATGTTACGTCAGTATCACGAGGATAAAAAACTGATCGAGAAACCGATCATTGAAGAGGATGAGCTCTGGCCGAGTTTTGTTACAGGATATCTGACTCACGTCAGTATGACTATGCCTTAACGATTAGCTGGTGGAAAGAAACAAAAGAGGGTAGAGGCGTAATTGAATCTGCTTGGGGATGGATAGAGAAGTTTGACTCAACGTATAAACAAATCAAATTAAAGAATGATGAGGATTTTTGGTGGATACCTGTAGAAGATGTAGTGGTGATTAAATAATGAGTAGTGGACGGAGATTGGGGACGAATTGGGGACCAAATTAATCAGAAAGTAGCGTAATTAAGCATAAAATATCATATAGTTAGAAGGAAAAACATTGATATTACTCAAATTCTGCGGTATATAACAGAACATAGCAGAAACGATGTCTACCCTTGACAGGGTGGGGGTCGCTGGTTCGAATCCAGTTCAAATCACCATAAAACAAGCGCTAAAACCCTTGATAAATTAGGGGTTTTAACGCTTGTTTTATCAACTCCCGCCCTGACAACATGATCCTTATTAACCGTCGCTTGACAACATTTTGACAACCTTTACTCAACTAAAGTCTTTTAGGTTGCTTTTGTTTCATCATTTTTTCAAAGTGGTCAGCTGCATCTTTTTGTATATCTGGCATGACGTGACTATAAACGTCCATTGTGAGACCAACTCGACTATGACCTAATCGTTCAGATACTACTTTTGGATGCTCTCCCAGCTGTAGAAGCATGTTGTGGGAATATGTCGTAAATTATGAAATCGTATAGGCGGCAATCAGTATCCTTTTGGTAAACGTTCATAATGCCTAAGGAGATTGAACGCTGGAAGTATTTAATGTAGGCGATCCTTTTATTTGAGAGGAGGCTCCAAATACGGTACACATGCTTGATAGGTCAAGATGGGATGCCGGCAAAATTATATTACACGAGTTGTATAGATAGTTCTGAACAATATCTAATCTAATAAGTCTAAATACTTTACATTTATTTTAGGGGAATTAGCCAATTAAGAACTCCAATTGCCATAAATAATACAAAAAACAGTACTAAAATTGATTTGCGTTTAATTTGTATACACCTTCAAAAACCCAATTATTACCTGCGATTTCTATATTTGCAATATATCATATTACCCGTATTGGTAGAATTTACATAATGAAAAAGAGAGATACAAAAATGAAAAAACACAATCGGTTCTAAAATTATTCCTTGGGACAGCGTTCTCATCAAAGAATATGTGGTAGCATTCAACAAACATTCTGATGAGTTATTTATTATATCTGGAAATCTCTATAAAGAAATAAAACTAAGCGACGGCAATACCCTCTTTGCTGAATTAAAACTAGGATAACAGACTAGTACGACACAAGGGATATTACAGCTCAAGCAACAGCAAAAAATGAATTTACAAGTAAACATGGCTATAAGAATCTACTTAGGGTAGTATTACAATTGGAAACTACTACTAAATGGACTTTTGATTACGATAAGGTTTTGAGTAGTAGTACCTCTGTTATTGCAGAACCTAAAGGGCTAGATTGGGAACTTAGATCAAAAACAGTAGACTCTCCATTTTATGATGAAGACAATAGGTATGGGGAATGGACTGCAAGTGGAGTTTTTTGCTTACAATGTTGCTGATGTAGAATTTGACATCATTGAATTAATAAACACCACAGAGCAAAGTATGATGGGACTTATTCGCGGAAATACAAAGTTGTAGATTAAGAATCATGGAATCTGAGGGCCTGCATTATGTTTAAAACACTCGAATTAGAAAATCGAGTGTTTTTTTGTTGAAACTTCATCCTATCACAAACCATTCAATGAATTGAATAGGTGTGTGAATCAGGCTAAACTACCATTTTTACCCATTAATTAACTTCCAGAACATGCATTCTTATTTTAGGGAGATGTTTTGATGGCTATTCTTGATCCACTTGTAACGAAATTCATCTTTGCCAGAACATGCAGAAATATTACATCATCTTCAGAAGATAAGAAACTAACCGAGAAACCGATCATTAAAGAGATTGAACCAGCCGAGTTTTGTTACAGGATATCAGATTCACGTCAGTATGACTAACCTTTCAATTAGCTGGTGGAAAGAGACAAAAGAAGGAAGAGGAATAATTGAAGATGCTTGGGGATAGGTAGAGAAGTTTGATTCCCAATTCAAACGGATTAAGCGAAAGAATAATGAGGATTTCTGGTGGATACCTGTAGAACATGGAGTCAGTGTTCATTAAAGAAAGTAAGAAAAAAAGAAAGAAAGCGTATTTTTGTGTTTAGGTATGTTTTTATGCAAGCTATTTATGTTGTTAATCTGGATTTATAGCTTTATATATGGTAGTAAATTCGTTGATATTTTATTTTTTAGGGGGTTGTCTATATCGTTTTGATCCTTCTTTACATAATATGTAGCATACTTTTGGAAAGAAGGTGAAAACATGGTAGAAGTTACTTGTATTGATGAAGTGAATGGACAATTCTTCTTAGTCACCACACTTGGTGGTATTACAGTAAGAACACCTATTACTGAACAATTAGCAACTATCCTACTGGCATTAGGTGTACCACGTTGCTCGTAACATTGATTATGAAGATAGTCCAGGCGAGATGATGATCGTTTTTTTAGGACAAGTATCCCAAAGAAGGGGTATTTGTCCTTTTTTTATCAGTTATTTAGGATAAACACAAGGAAATTAATACGGTTAAGTTAGTAGGGCTTTCTGGAAGAGAAGAGTCTTTTTTCATCAAAACCTCTGTTTTTTCCCTAAAGGATTCGACAAAGCCGATACGTGATAACGTATTAACGTAAGTAAGAAAGCAGGTTGAAAGTGATTTTTGCCGGAACGAATTATGCAGCAGCAAGATTTGCTTAGGATGATGAAAAAACCAGTCTTACACGGTGCTATGAGTAAGATAGCAAACGGGACAATCCCTAAGTTGGAAACAGCAGCGGATATGGCAAAAGCCTTAAACGTACATATAGACGGATATTTGGTTCCTGGAATGAAGATTTTTTATTCGGACAAGCAATATATATTCCAGACAGGAACAGACACTGTACCATCAAGATTAAGGAGCTGGTGCAAAGGTGGATCGTTCATCTACGAATGGAAAAACTTTATTTATCAATAAGACGAGAAAACTTACTGTCTTGGAAATGACAGAAATGAGACATTGTCTGAGAGTAAATTGATCCGGGGAGATTGCCGAACTCACAAAATTTCCTAGTCGCTAGCTTAACAAATGACACAGAGTGGCAACATGAGCTATGTGCAAGGATAGAGAAGATAGACAGATGAGATTGAGAGCCCCTGCGTTTTAAAAAAAGGCTCTCAAATACAACTCAACGGTACCCATAAGACCTTTAAGCCATGCTCAAAAATTTGCCCACAATTTTTGAAAAGCGATGTATAATCTGAAACTACAAAGCCTGTAAAACATTGATTTAATACGTATTTTTGAATTGAAAAACATTGTTTGATTAGAGGGAGTATATCCCGCACACGTGTTCACGAGTGGTAGCATAGCCAATACATGAAAACGTATTAATCGTCAGAACCCTCCTTTTGATCCGTTCAGCCTGCAGGAAATTCTGGAACATATAAATAGCATTGCGCTTACTCATTTGTTCTAGAGAGTAGCAATAACCGAAATATCGTGCCGGCTTTCACAAGTTACTTAATGATAGAGTTTCAAGTGGGTGCCGAGTGTTATGCCACCTTTAACGGGCTTCGTTATCGAATAGATGGACTTCGTTTTCGGGTGTCAAAAAAACGCAGAAAATTGGCGGATAACATCACTGGGGTTCTCTTCCATGATAAAATGCCCAGAGTCCAATTCCGCTCCTTTAGTAAGCGGGGCCCATTTTTTCCATATCGATACGGGATCTTTCAGGTTAAGTAACCCCTTGCTTCCCCAAAGAAATAACAATGGGCATTGAATCTGTATATTATTCTGACGAGCCATGTATTCGTTTTGATAATCAATAGTTATACCCGCGCGATAGTCCTCACAACCAGCCTGGATTACGGAGTATTTGGTGTATTCTTGTTCGTAAATCTGCATTGCATACGGAAAAAATGCATGGGGATCGGCTGCCCAACTAAGAATAGTATTGCGTACAAAGTATTGAGGAGCGTGGGAAATCAAAGTTTCCGGGAAAGGCAGAGGCTGTGACAAAAAGAAATAGTGGTATAAACGATGTGCTGATTGATAATTAATCAGATCCATCGTATCTAATTCAGGTACTACTTCAAGAACAGACAGTCGGGTAACTTTTTCCGGGTGGTCGAGCGCCAGTGTATAGGCGACACGGCCGCCTTTGTCATGTCCAGCGACATGATATTTATCGTAACCGAGCTGATTCATGACCTCATACATATCATGGGCCATGGCTCTTTTTGAATAATTGACGTGTTCCGGATCGGGAGGGGGGCCTTCGCTGCGACCATAGCCGCGAAGATCAGGAATAATAAGAGTATATTTTTTCATTAATTCGGGAGCGACCTTATGCCATGTTACATGATTCTGCGGGTACCCATGGAGCAGCAGCAGCGGGGGACCGCTTCCACCATACAACAGGAAAATATTCGCTCCGGATGTCTTTATGGTTGCCTCACGAAATCCCTCAAAAAAAGACATTTCAACCACCTCATCTTGGGATTAGTAAAGTCCACTCATTTGAGTCTGAATTGAATACTCGAATTCATAAGTTAGACTCCCGAAAAAATATCGGGATGGATATATGAGTATGATACATTTGCGCGTTTCATACCTACTAAGTTTGAGCTCTATAAAAATTCCATTTGTATGTAGTGAATACACTTATATATGATGATTTGCAATTCCTTCATTCATTAGATGTTTTGAAAAAATATATGGTTATCCAATTTGATGTATTATATTCCTTAAATGTAATGAATTGTAAAATACAGAAGGGCATGAATATGAAAAAAAGAGTTTTCAAAAGCTTGATCGCCGCAATGATGGTATTTTTCATTAGTTCCTTCTGTACAAGCAGCACCTAGTAAATCAGTTGAGGCTGGTCACCAACAGAAAGTGCAGCCACATGAAAAATATTTGTTTAATTTTTGGCATAATGGCTTAGAAGCTAACAGATATTGGAAAGATGCACCAATAAGGGCGACAGTTGGTTCTACTTTATGTGGGACACTCAATGTTAATCAAACTCCATCCGATCCGCAAAGAAGTGTCTCTTTTAATACATCTGTTAATATAATAGGGGATAATGGACAGATTTCTTTTTTTGATGGGATATAATCAATGGGAACTACTTCTAAACAATTTTGTCTGCAACCTGAAACATACACTGTAAAGTATATAAATAACGCAGGTTTTCCAATCAATCTTCTTGGATATTTTACCTGTTGAGAATCTGAGCTTTTGGCTTTGAAGGCACCTCAAAAAGTGATTCAAATGATGAGGAAAGTCCTCTACTGAAGCCATTTCCAAATTCATTTCGGGATATGTAAATCGGAGGTCTGACTTCCTATCAAATAACCTTTCATAAAAAGGAAGCGCTGTTTAAGGTCATTAACGTAAATGCGAGTATAGGTTTTTAGAACTTTCATGGATATATCCCTCTAAATAAATCAGATTCATCACAATGTATTGTTTAGTTGATTTGCAATTTTTGGCACTGGCTAGGGTTCCACTATATGGTACCTAAAACTAATGATAGCATTAAGGACTGGCCTTAAATCCATGCTCCTTTTACAAGAAGGATAAGGAAGTGAAGCTATTGTTATTGTCTATGCTTGGGCTTTCAGATAAGAATGAAAATGGAGTGAGCAAGTGGGGGCAGAAATTTTTGCCAAGAAATAGACAAGCAGTGTGTAATAATAATACAAAAAGAATTAGAATTTTGTCCGTCGTGCAATGGACTGGGAGAGACGGAAGAAGAGAGACATGACCGGAGAACATAAGATTTGAGATTGATCTTTTTTTGAGGAGGTGGGGAAGAGTGAAGGCAATTACGATACATCAACCATGGGCCACGCTTATTGCCTTAGGAGAAAAGGAATTCGAGACCCGGGGCTGGCGCACGAAATATCGAGGAGAATTGGCAATCCATGCTGGCAAGAAGGTGGATAAGGAAGCATGTAAGCAGGAGCCATTTCGATCTGTTTTGGCCAAATATGGATTAACCGCGGATGATCTGCCGACTGGAGAAATTGTTGCGACATGCCTGCTTACAGAGTGCTTGCAAGTGAAAGCACATACCGGCTTTTATGCTTTAGCTGGAGATTCAAATCACCGGATAGAGGGAAATGAATACGCTTTTGGATGGTATGAACTAGGACGGTTCGCTTGGAAATTGACGAATGTAAAGCAGATGGAACGAATCTCAGTGAGAGGAAGACAAGGATTGTGGAATTGGAATGAATAAAAAAGCTTCCTTCTAATACATATTCTTTAGCAGTAGTAAGATGTAAAGTTATTTCTTAGTTTTAAAAATCATTAAGACAGGTGTAGTAGAAGTTTTTTCTTTTTTATTTGGGAAGAACCAATTTTGAAGCAGGAGTGTAACAAAATCTGTTTTGCTGTAATGGTAAAGAAGGCTGGGAAGATGCAGTAGCCAAAGTTGATTTTAATCCGACATTTAGTAAGAAAGATTTTAATTTTACCAATACTAAAGGAGTAAAGTTAGTAGATGGTTTTAAAACAAAGAAGGATTCATTGCGGTAAGATTGCTTGCGTGGGAAAAAATGGGTTTTGCTTCTTAAGTACAATGGATGAAAATAAACAAGAAAGCTCTCTTTACATGTAAAGAGAGCTTTTTCTATATGACTACTGATCATACGTAATATTTCTGGAATAGCTTTTATTTCCCCACCAGTACCATTCATCCTCAAACAACTGTTGATCGACAGGATCACCGTTTGCAACCGTTTGACTGTAAACCTCATTTGCATAAGCATAGAAAAGATTTTTCTTATTCGTTAGAGCTGATCCGCCTATGTTTGCCTTCTTATTTTTCACATCATACGTAACATATAAGGCTCGATTATAGTTCCCTTTGGCAAAAGTGCTTACTGCATCTGAAGTAGCCTTATGATCCATATGATCCCCAGGATTATAATTACTATCGTTATCCGCCACATTTACCCAAGGATGCTTTGCGCCGACTAATTTCGTTTCATAGTCCATGATTTCCTTTACCGTATAGGTAAAGTCTGACCAGCTAGTGTATGTGGTTGATTTATCCACTGCTGTTATGGATTTATCGGTGTCTCGTAGCTGACTTAACGATTCGTTATTATATGCTTTAGACCCAGACCCATCCATGCCATCTGGTAATCGTAAAAAGTAGCTTACGGAATTGCCCGATGTATAGCGGACGATAGGATGATCATTAAATTGTGCGATATCTATTGTTAATGGAGTTGGCTTAAGTGCTTTTCTAATAGATTCGACTGCTCCGCGTTCCCGGGCTTCCCACCAACCTTTTACAGAACCAGCGTCACCTGCTGTAGTATAAATAAATACTACTTTTGTTTGTGGGGCATGCAAATCGTTATAGGCATATTCACCGCGGAATAACTGCCAGTCATCAGGATGAGCTTGTACATAGAAGGATATCGATTTGTAATCAGAGGCTGCAAAGGAAGTCTGATGCGGTAATACCGTGCAGATAAGAGCGAACAAAAAGAAAACTTTTAAAATGAGCTTTGACTTAACAAATCTTTTAGAATCCCGCATATAGCAATTCCCCTCCTGTTAACACTTAGTAAAATGATGTAATTTTTTACCAATATTTTACTTTCATAATATCACTACTTATTTCATAGGACAACAATTATTTATATCTAATGCTCCCATCTCGGCAGGGAAGAAACACCTGTCTGTTCCGATTGTTACGCACAGGTCTAAATTTTTTGAATGTAGGTCTTTGAGATTTTCAGTCTATGGTATTTTTTTAGATTGCAGTGTCACAAATCGACTGCCTCAGGGTTTATACATAGTGAGAGGAGGCAAACAAGTGGACAAAGTAGAGCTAGAGAATCTGATCGTAGAGATCAAAAATGGTTCTCTTGATAAATTTGAAATCATCATTGATCATTTTCAACAGCCCATTTTTACCTACTGCTATCATATGCTTGGTCACAAACAGGAAGCAGAAGATGCTGTACAGGACGTTTTGTTCAGGGCATACAAGAATTTGGATCGGTATACATACTCCTTATCCTTTTCTGCATGGCTGTACAAAATCGCCTATAACTATTGTGTGAAGCAATTGAGGCGCAGGAAGCTAAATCGCTTGCTACCTTTTAGCTACAACAGAGATCAGGAAGGTCGTAACTATGTGGAGGAAGAGATCGATCATCATTACCTTGGCGAGCCGTTATCTAGCATTTGGAGAAGGCTATCTGCGGAAGAGCGAACCCTTCTGATTCTGAGGGTGTTGGAAGAAAAGGATTATAAGGAGATTGCAGAATTGATGAAGAAGAATCCTGCTGCCTTACGCAAGCAATTTGAGCGGGCTTTGAAAAAATGCAAGCATTACTTTGTCAAAAAAGGAGGGGTGCTCGATGAAGGACAGAGATCCATATGAGCAAATTCAGGAACTTCTTACATTGCAGCCAGTCCCCAAAATTGATGTTAAAAAGAAGCTAATGAAGGCGATATATGCAGATCAAAGACGGGAGGAAAAGAAAGTGAAAAAGAAATTAGGCCTATTATTGACTGTAGGAATGTTGGTAGGTGCATCATCCGTGTGGGCGGGTATCCAGACGATTGAGCTAAAAAACGATAAAGGTGAAGTAGTGTACCAAGTCACAAAACTAAGTGAATATCAGCAAGAACAAATGATGAAAAATTTGCAACCAGAGGTTAAAGAGAAACTCCAAAATAGATCTGAAGAGATATATAGACAGCTTGATACTGGCAACGAGATTCTCACGAAAATGAAACCTGGGTCGGCAGTTGCCATCTATTGGCCTATTACAGAACTTCAAAAGCAAAACGAGTTGAGCCCACGTCCTTTTATTGACGTGAAGTCCAAACCATTCACCTTTACAACGTGGAAGAGCATGGAACAAAAGGTAGGGAATCTGTTCAATCTACCCTCCGAGCTAGGTAATGGTTTTCTTTTCACAAAGGGCGAAGCAGTCTATAACCCGAGCGATAAATATGATCAAGGATGGATGAAAGCAGAACAAGAGAAAACGAAAAAAGAATATATCGTTCAAGAAATTCCGATAACAGATAAGCTTCGTGATGCAGAGGCGGAGTACAAAGGGGAAAAAGGAAGCGTATATCTACAGGTAAATATTATAAATGAAGGGAAATCCAGAAAAGGAACTTTTGCCAATACTTTGGAAAAAGAAATGGTGGAGGATAATGAGGCGATTTACTCTGTCTTTTCCTCGAAAAAAGGGGACAGCAGTCACAGCTTACAGTGGGTAAAAAATGGAACAAAGGTGGAATACTCTCTTAGTGCCAAGATGAATCTGGTTACGAAAGAAGAGTTGTTCAAAATGGCAAAACAGGTGAATCAGGCGAAATAATAAGAGCAAGACTCATCATCTAGCCTGCGTCAGAGGAACTTGCTTATCATGTAGACTTTCAACAATAGAAAAGCATAAAGAAAGGGCGAAACGTGTCGTTTCGTCTTTTTCTTTACATTTGGTAAGCAAAAAATGTCGTAGGATGAAGGAATATGTAGATGGAACGAGAACTTCTATTCATTAGGCTGAATTTACCAGTCATAATGAATCAAATAGAGGGGAACGAGGTTCTTGTTTTTACGTGTACATACCATCTTGATAGCTGTGTGTTTCCTGTTTTTACTGATGCCCCAATTGCATGCTCAGGCAGCCACCCATGTGGAGGTAACTGTTGATAAACTAAATATTCGCAGTGCTCCAGGTACAACTAACCAGATAGTCGGAACCATCAACAGAGCTGCACGGCTACCGATCCTTACGCAGAAGAATGATTGGATACAGGTGAAGCTCGCCAATGGAAAACAAGGCTGGGTACTGCAAAAATATGTGAAAAAAATTGAGATTCCGCAGGTGAAATATGTAAAGAGTAATGTAGAAATGCTAAATGTCCGGGCTGAGCCGAATGCAACTGCCCAAATCTTGCAGATCATCGACCAAAACGGTGTATTTTTACAAATGAAAAAACAAGGGGATTGGACTCAGATCAAGCTGTCTAATCAGGTTAGCGGCTGGGTAAATGCACGTTTCTTGACGGAAACTGCTGCACCAACGCCCAAAACGATTCCTGATCCAGTCCCTAATCCAATAGCCGTTTCAACTCCAGTCCCATCCTTGGCACCTTCTGAACCGGTTGTTCCTTTACAGCCTTCTGTTGCAGAGGGTGGACGAGTGGCAGGAACAATTGTGTTATCGGAAAGCCATGAGGTCTATGCTGAGCCAAATGTTTTAAGTACAGTCATTGGTCAGTTGCCTGTCAATACAACCATCAACCATTATGGATTTGAAAATGATTGGTACAAGATCAGCTTCAACGGCACAGATGCTTATATTTTCAAACCAGCTTCTCAGGAGGTGGCGGTTCAGGTACAGCCTAGAGATATACCTGTTCATCAGGTACCGCTAACTGATATACCGGGGGCTCCTACTCCTAGTACAGGACAAGTTGCTGAAGCAATGATACGTGTAAGAAATCCCGATACTAATCTGCGATCTGGGCCTGGAACGAATTACGCGGTTGTCGGAAATGTTCAGCCCGGGCAAGTCTACCCGGTTATCCAGAACGAGGGAGACTGGTATATCATTCGATTGGCAGACAACTCGACTGCCTATATTGCTAGCTGGATAGTAGATCTCGTCCAGTCAGGCACGAATCAGCCAGTAAATGTACCTAATACCTCTGGGACAGAATATAACGCTGGCATGGTCGGAAATGAAAAAGTCTATATCTATCACACGCATAACCGCGAGTCGTGGCGAAATGTCGCCAGAAACACAAGCGGTAGCTCAGTAGATGATCCCGAAATCAATATCACATTGGTTGGAAAACGGCTAGGTGAGCTGTTGCAAGCACAAGGTATTCAAGCGATGGTGAATCAGGATGACTTTGCTAAAAAGCTGGCGGAGCAAAAGAAAAGCTATTCGTTTTCCTATGCAGAATCATACAAAGCGGTAAGTGCAGCGGCAGCAATGAATCCAAACCTGCAATATATTTTTGATATTCATCGGGACAGTAATGAGCCTCGCAGTAAGGTCGCCCTGACCTTACATGACAAGTCGTATTCACGAATTTTGTTTGTCATTGGGACAGCTCACCCGAACTATCTGCAAAACAAGAAGCTCGCGGAAAATCTGCATGCCCGTTTGGAAGCCGCGTATCCCGGCTTATCCCGGGGAATTATCCTGAAAGGGAAGAACCAAGGGAATGGCGTGTATAATCAGTCTATCTCCGAGGGAAGCCTGTTGCTTGAATTTGGCGGCACTAACAATACATTGGAGGAATGCTACAATACGGCAGAAGCATTTGCCAATGTGCTTGTGAATTATATGTTTGAATCGCAAATTGCAGTAAAGTAAAAGAATAATGCTTACAGGGCAATGGGTAAAGAAGCCTGTTTTATGAGATATGTTCCGATCAGCGGTATGATATACCGGAAGTAAGGGACTGTATCCTGTGAAATGTTGTTCATTGTCTCGTAGATATCAGACAAAATCACAAGAAAAAATCCTCCATAGTGAGGATTTTTTCATTTTTTGTTCGCTATTGCCAAAAAATTTTTAAAAAGGTGTGACACGAACCGCAGCTCATGGATCAATATAGGTGAGCGGACAGAGGAGTAACGCCATGGAATTGGAATTGCATGAAACCAACGAAGCCATCATGGAAAAAATTATGAACGAATATGGAAGGAGAGTCGTACATCTTGTTTATTTAATTGTAAAAAATCGGACATCTGCTGAGGATATTGCGCAGGAGGTATTCGTAAAAGTATATCGTCACCTGCCCTCTTTTCGAGGGGAATCAAGCATTCAAACATGGATTTATCGAATCGCCATAAACGAAGCCAAGAAGCATGTCCGATCCTGGTACGTTAGAAACATCTTCCCATCTTTGTTTGGAGAATATCTGCATACACAAAAAGAGCAGGATGAGACAGAGCCATTGGTTATGAAGCAAGTGGAACGGAAGGAATTCGTACAGCTCGTACTGAAATTGCCGCTCTCCTACCGTCAAGTCATCATTCTTCATTATTATCAGGACTTATCCATTGAGGAAGTAGCTCATGTTCTGGAAACCTCTCAAGGTGCAGTGCGAAACAAGCTTTACCGGGGACGAAAAAAACTAAAACAAATGCTTGAGCGGGAGGGATTGTCATGGACATCGATCAAGAATTAAAGGAATTTCAATATAGTGATAAAGGTCCGATCCTTTCCGAGCTAACATTTACCCATGAAATGAAAAATCATGTACGGGAGAAAATGATCATGACATCAAAACCAAAGCGCAGAATCTGGTACTGGACGACCTCCATTGCTGGATTCTTGATTATCCTGCTGGCAATAACGGGAATGCCTAGTGCGGACACCATAAAAAATCTGTTTCCCACACTTACCAATACTCCGCGTATCAGTGCCTTTGTGGCATACGGTGATGAAGAGCTGAAAGCCTTTCATGAAAAAGGGTTGACTGTTCCTTATCATGTAAGCAAAACCGATCAAGGAGTGACCGTCACAATAACCGATTTATTCTCTGACGGACACTTATTGGCCATTGGGTATCTGGTTCAAATGCCGCCGGAGAAAGATCTCAATAGGGATTTGTTTTCTGATTATCTTGCTGATTTTAAGGAACTTACTTTGAATGGAAATGGAGAATCTTTTTTAAACGGTGGAAGTAAAGACGTAACACGAATCGGGGATCATTTGTATGCAGGGATTAACTCTGTTTATTTAAAAGAAGGGGCACCAAATGATTTTAAACTCCACGCACAGATAGAACGAGTGGGTTTAGTAGGAGGAAGCGGGAAATGGCAGTGGGATCTTGAATTTAAAATGCCCGATTCTCTAAAAGCCTTGCAACGAACAGTTCCTCCACATTTTGAAAAGGATCGGAACGGATTACAATTCACAGTTCAAAACATCAGGAGAAATGCTACAGGAACAACCTCACGAATTATAGTCAATGGTCCTGGAGAGAAGCTGAAGAATCTTCATATCACCTTCTATGACCAATATATGAATAGACGACCGAGTTCTTTCATGGAACACTCTTTAAATGACAATACTAAAGAATACGAACTTAGACTTTCACTAAATGGAGAAGAACCATTTATTTACATGGATCCCCGTGTGTTGGTGGAGAAAGAGACAGAGCTAGAGAAGTCAAAAACAAAAGAAAATCCTCCAAAGGATGCAGAGATTGATCTATCACAGCCATTGCCTTATGTATTGTCCGAACAACAAGGAGACTTTATTCTAAAAAAGGTAGATTTCCTTTCAACAAAAACGGTTATTCATTATGAGATTAAAAATCCCTTTATTCAATCCCGTTTTTTAACAATAAAGGATGAAAAGAATAACGAATATTACAGTTCACCTGAAATTAGAGAGTTTACTGACACCTATTCGTTCATGAAAGAATTTCCACCCTTTCCATCTTCAAAAAATTTGAAGCTAGTCGTTCCTACAGATGTTATGAACAAAGAAGAGCAAAAGATTCGTGAACAGAATTTAATCAAGATTCCGTTACTTTAAATGGTACCAGGCATGGTGAATAGTGATTGTCATTCTGATTGGACCAGTACGGCTTGATAATAGCAGAGATTGAAGACCAAAACGAAATGAATTTTCTAGTCATGGTTGTCTTCCAACGACAAAAGCGAAGCCTTGGTAAATTTCTGCCATCTGCAAGGCTTCGCTCTCCTATTGAAAAATTCTATACATCTAGGTAAAAACTTGTTACCAAACTGCTTCGACGAAAAGTATATGTAGCATTTGAGCAGTGAAGCCACATAAAAGCCTACTTATGCTTAATTTTCAACAACATTCTAGCTGAAGTATAGTTAGTTAGCAATTATTTGGGTTAAGCGGATCTGTGCATTCATAAATAATGCCGCCTGCATCAGCCGGGGACGCAGCAAATACAAAAGTAGAAACTGAAAGAAGCATACACGCAGTAAGTCCCAATACCAACCACTTTTTCATAGCATCACCTTACTTTTCTGAATAGAATGATAACGGTGTAGCATAAAAAGTATAACTTCGGCAGTTTAATAAATTGCTTACTTATATGAGGATTTAATCTAGTAATTGTTGAACGCATTAGTCTAGAAGTAGCCATAATTATTGATAAATAAAAAAGACAGAGCTAAAAAGAGCTAGAGAAATAGAACTGCATGATCTCTCATATTAAGCGGGACAAGGCACTTTTTTATCGAAAAACTACAAAGTAACTTCGTAAAAGGAATCTATTTTGATCAAGGTCTTGTTTAAAATGGATTCTTTTATTGCCCAATACTAATGAAAATGTAAAAACAATTTGATATTCGTTGTTTCTGTATTACAATGATAATGTAAAAGGTTTTTGACATTTAGAAAAAGAGTCATGGTAAATAAGAATCTCGATAACAAAAAAGCCATAGTGATATTTTCCTGAGAAACATGCAGAAGAAAAAGCGTAATAATCTAGCGGTTGTATATAAGTGTTGAAGGAATTTATTACATGCTTGGTATTTAGTTTTACGAGGAGGGAAAAACATGAGAAAAGCAGACGAAATGGAGAAATCTCATAATGAGAAATCAGCAAGAAATACTTTTATGTTTTATACGGTAGCTTTATTAATTTGGTCTTTATATGATCTTGTTAAGTCTGGAAGTGCTGGAATCCAATTTACAATTTTACTTATTGGTACGGCAATATTTTATTGGACAAGAGTGTACTTAAATCGTAAAGTTCAAGGATAGAACAGGTCTTTATTGCAATCTTTTAATGTTTACTTCTATCGTTTGACCGTGAGGGTGCTGTAGCATCTTACGGTCATTTTTGTTAGATGATACAAGAGAAATCTTCACGGAAAGGAGTCACGAAAATAAAGGTGTCGCAAACAAGAAAATACGCTTTACATGAAGAGGCTTATTCGAGCTGAGTCTCCTTTATTTACCTGCCTTCATTCCACAACTCTCTATTGAATATAACAAGGAAAATATTTACTTTAAATGTAAAAATTTATATAATACATATCGTAAGCTATGTAAGGAATAATAGGACGCTATATATTTCTTTTGAAAGCTTACACATACATTGGTAAAGGGGTAGTTTGCGTGAGTAGAGCACTATTATGCAAAGCATTCATGGCAGCGGTATTAACAATTCCACTTGCATCTTCTGTACAAGCAGCACCAGTAGAGCCTGTGAAGCAAGTAAAGCAACAAGATTTGAGTTATATCGGATGGTTTAAATTTGAGAAAATCACGAGTATTGTAGGACTGGAAAATTATCTTAAATTTACAGTCAGACCTGGTCAAACAGTCAGAATCGTGCTTAATCAAACGAATCATTCTTCAACAGAACCCCGTGTCCAGTATAGATTTTATGAAATCAACGCAGAGGTTACACCAGACAAGATCTTTGAGATATATGGCAATGGAAGTCATCAACGTTCTATTTCACTGCAGCCTGGTACGTATAGTATTGCAGCCGAATTGCATCCTCTCGATCCTTCATGGAATCCAGTTGATATCTCAGGGTCTATTTATTTCGAATAATCAAATAAATATGAATAGAAACAAGTCTAACATTCTGCAAGTAAGTGTTAGACTTGTTTCTTGTTTTATTTTATCTGACCTAATGATAGCTTACTAGGATACATGTAATTGTCAGTTAAACACTGTCTGATTAGATTATAAACTGACAGTGTAGCTCTTTTTATTTTTTCGAAGCTGGGGAACCTGCCAATAGGTAACGACACGCCATACCCATTCCATCGGTCCCATTGTAAAGAAGTTCATCCAGATTACACTAAAGAGAATTTGAATGACATAGGCAAGGACACA
Source organism: Brevibacillus laterosporus (assembly GCF_030489605.1). Classification (GTDB taxonomy): domain Bacteria; phylum Bacillota; class Bacilli; order Brevibacillales; family Brevibacillaceae; genus Brevibacillus_B; species Brevibacillus_B laterosporus_E. The sequence goes on along the minus strand of NZ_JAUKFY010000012.1, from coordinate 111,669 downwards.
GAGGAACAAGGTTTGTATATAGGTAATCTGCCCAAATAAATGACATAGATGTCCAATAGCCAAAAGTATAAAGGTTTGCCCCAAATAGTTTGTTAATGCCATACGTCCATAAAGCTTCAGGGGATGAAGCAAAGTTTGGGCGAATTTACTTTGCAGGGATAAGATAAGGACGCCGACATAGACACTGGATATAATTGGCCCAATCGTAACGCCTATCTGTAAGAAATGATTTGCTTGTTCGATATTAGGATCTCCTGTCCCGCCTAAAATCATAGGGGGAAAAGGTAGGGCAGGCACCTGTGAGTATTGATACAGAACGCCAGCTATGCTAATAAGCAACAAAATACCTGTACCTATAGCGACTTTCTTCGTTTTTTCTGTAATGCGTTCAAAAAAGCGATATTGACCTGCTGCCAAACCAAGTAGCATAAGTGGCAGTGCGATCAATGCTTTTAATGCAAAAAAACAAGTAATGGCTAATCCTATCATCCCGATAACGATGTTTATCTGTTTCTCTACTTTGAAGAATAATAATAAGATGAATCCGTAGATGGCATATTCTCTTAGTACTTCTCCACCTAGAAACAGTCCATGAACATATCCAATAGCAAATAAGGCTAGAAGTCGTCGTAAAAATAAGAGATATCCATTGTTACCCTTGGCATTTGCCTTTGTCATAAACAGATAAAAGCCAACACCAAATAAAAATGAGAAGATGGTAAAAAATCTACCTTCTACAAATAAGAATAAAAATCGTTGGTACGAAGCATCTTTGGTGTTTGCAATCGGATCGCCAATCATAAGTACAGCAATAATGTTTATAAGCAAAATACCTACTAAAGCAAACCCGCGTAAATAATCTAAAGTATCAATTCTCTTGTAGCTTTGCAGTTGCTTCATTTCTCTGTCGTTCTCCTTTGTACATAATGATCTCTTGTAGCGTACAAAAAATATGCAGCAGTTGGTATTGCATAACCTAACAAAAAGCTTACAGTATTGTAAGATTTCTGAAAAATAAATACAAAGAGCAGCTAATCCACTGAATAAATGTGAGCTGATTGGTAATCTGAAGGAGCGAAATGATAATGAAAATTGTTGGGGAAAAATTATTACTATCTTCAGTATCAGACAAGGATTTGGACTTTATTTGCCGGATAGAATGCGATCAGAGCTTATGGTATTTCGAGGACTATATAGAGTCTGATGAAAAGGTTGTCCAGGAGAACTATTTGCGTAAAATCGAAGAAATTGATGAAGGAAGTAGTTATGATTTTATTGTAACGATAGCAGGGGATCAAAGTAACACGCCGATTGGTTTGGCCCAAATTTGGAGCTATGTTGAGCATAGAAAAAGCTGGGAAATCGGTTTTTCCATTATACCTGCATATGGGGGTAAAGGTTATGGGAGTGAAGCAGCCAAGCTTTTACTACAGTTTGCCTTTGAACAATTAGGGGCTCATAAAGTAGTAGGAATGTGCAATTCCCATAACAAACGTTCAGCAGCATTAATGGAGCGTATAGGAATGACAAGGGAGGCTGTTTTTAAAGAAGAGCTCTTTTGGCAAAATCAATGGGTTGATCAATACTTTTTTTCTGTTCTGGAAAAAGAATTTTTACAAATAAAAAGCTAAAAAAGATAGCCGGGAACAGATGTGCAATAGGATGGATAAAGCCCGCTCAAAAGTAGAAAGAGCGGGCATGGATTTGCTTTTGCAATTATTTAGTTTCATGTCTAACGATAAGAAAACATCCATTCAGCTACCATCTCGGCATTGGGCGGTGTAGAATATTCAAAACCATAATATTTTCCATATTTCGGGCGAAGAGTGTCGGTAGCTTGTTTAGAAACAGCGTTTAACCAAGCTGGTAAGAAGGCAGAATGAGCACCTTTTTTCGGGTCAACAAAATTACCAAATTTCTGGGTTTGTATAGCATCTCCCACGGCTTTTTTAAGATCTTTGATAAAGGCTAGATCAGAGTCAAAATCTTTCTTTTCTCCAACGTTTCCATGTCCGCCATTAACCCATTTCCATGGCAGCTTACGTGCTTCCTGAAGATTTTGCTCATGGTAAAGGAAGGTATCTGAGCCTCCAAATCTCCAAAATGGAGGTTGATCTGGGTTTATTAAGTCAGGTGCGTGGAGCACACCCTCGTCCTTTAACAGCCAAACCGAATGATCATCCGAATGACCTGCTCGCTGGAATCCATGTAATTGAACAGTCAGATCCTCGAATGTAAACGAACCCTTTGGCCAAGAGACAACCTCTGTCGGGCGGGGAAGCTTACTCTTTAAATAAACCTGTTTGTCGAATGTAGCCTTACTTGCAATAATGCGCGGTTTTACGCCTGATTTCTTTAATGCAGCAAGCATCTTGGAAGCATCACCTATGTGATCCGCGTGGTTATGAGAATAAACAACGCTAGTAATAGGCAATTTGGTTACCTTGCGAACAGCGGCTAAGAGTTGATCTGTCCGATCTTCTAATGGATCGAACAGTAATACTCCCTTTTTCCCAACATAAAAGGTTGTGCTGTAAAAATTACTCTGAACCCAATACGTACGAGAAGTAAGACGCTGCAGGATATACTTATCGTTTAAATTTCGATTATATAGCCGATTTATTTTCTCACCAGAATGAAGTACTTTTTTAGCCGATGGCTCCACATACCGTGCATTTACTGTTGACGGAGCCTCATTGATGGCTGTAGACACGGTAGTTCCATTGTTCGTTTGGCGCACATTCGAGGAGTTATTCACCACCCCGTTGTTTTGAACTGTTTGGTTACGTCCCGCATCCTGATTTGTACCTCCGATGTTAGCGCAAGCTGTTGCAAATAATGCGATGCTAATTCCTATACTCATGAGATAAAATTTGTTCATGGCACACCTCCTGTGAGTAGTATGGCCACTAGAAATTTCTATTATGTAGAGGCAAAGAGAGAGGGCAGGGAAGTGTGCATGCAGGCCGTCATTTACGGATTTTTTACCGTTTAAGTAACTTTTTTTAAATGCTTGGAATAAGATAATCACGCATGAAGCGAATGAACATTGGTGCTGCCGATTTGAAAAAATCGGCGTGATTTTGCTTATGCCAAATAAAGATGCCAGACTTTATTTGTAAAGCAAAAAGCCCTTCAGCAGTTCCATCTGCTGGGGGCTTTTTGTTATCTCATTCGATGTCTTTTTTATGCATCTTTAAGCAGATATTTTGTGTATATCATCCTTTAAATTATAATCTTTGTTCCTTTATTCTGACGAAATGACAAGACATTAAAAATTGTGCAGTACAATAATTAGCGTTCCTCTGCAACCTTGTATCATCATTCATCGTCAAGAGATCGCAAGCGGATATTCATACATCTTGAGAGGAGAATGAACAATGAAAAAATTGATGTCTGCATCCTTGGCTATTGCTCTTATGGTTACCGCAGTACCCGCAGTATCAGCGAAAGAGGATAACGGAAATGCAAAGGGGAAGGGCAAGGTAGAAGTTGAAGTTTCAGTAGATAGCAAAAAGAATGAAGAGAAAGAAAAAAAAGAAAAAAAGGAAAAGACATCCGAAACAGAAGAAACAAAGCAGAATGGCTCTCCAGCTAAGCCAGTACTGGAAACCGTCAAGCTAAAAAAAGAATTGATCGAGTTACGTCAGGAATTGAAGCATTCTACAGAGATTAGCGACGAACAAAAATCTAAATATGAAACACTGGTATCCGAATTAGAAAAGCAAGCGGACATTTCCCAAGCAGTAGAGGTTCAACTGGAACTGGTGGAGCGTTACTATAACAAAGCGGACCGCTCTTCTGTTGAAAAGCTGGGTAAACTTTTAAAGAAAAACGGCAGCAATGAAATTACTACACTTGTAGATGGTAAGCTGATTACATCGGATGAAAAGCCATTCATGCAGGGGGGACGAGCTCTGGTTCCAATTCGCGCTATCAGTGCGGCACTTAAAGCAGATGTGAAATGGGATGAAAAAACACGCTCGGTATTAATTACTCGCGGTAGTCAGTCAATCACTTTATATTTGGATAAAAAGGAAGCGATTGTAAATGGGAAAGTCATCACGTTAGAAACTTCGCCTGTCCTAAAAAATGGACGCTTGTTCCTGCCGCTACGTTTTGTTAGTGAACAGTTAAAAACGAGCGTAGATTGGAAGGAAGAGGGAAAAATTGTCTTGATTGACGATTTGCAGGCTAAGCAAGATTAGATAACGAATAAAATTCCTACATGATGTGGGTAATTAATATGCATTCCTCGCTAAGGCGGGGGATTTTTTATTATGAAGGCATTGTGCGGGGGCGATGAATCGATTATAGACTTTGCTATAGATTTATTGATTTGAGGGAAAACATAAGCTCAGAGTCAGCTTAGGGGAATTATTGTTCTATATAAGCAAACTGTCTCGAAAATAGGCTCTGGAACATGGGAAAAAACAATACACACTCATTATGTGATACATATCCTAAAGATATAACGAAAGAGGAGAGGATAACTATGAAGGATAAATTAAAATATCATCTGGAGAAGGCAAACTTATACGGAATGCTGGCTAAATTTTACGAACATATGAATCCTGATAAACATATTTATTACTACAAAAAACATTTTTACCATGAACAAAAAGTAGTGGAATACCATCAATGCACGGAATCATCATATTCCAATTATATGTATGAAAGCTGTTAACTTACTTGTAGTAACGTGATAGTTCCATTTAGTCTCTTCGTTAGGAAGAGATTTGCTACATTAGATTATTATCAGCATTAACAAACATACGGCAACAGAATTGTTCTATAGCAGATAAACGTGGTAAGACAAAAATACACTCTTTTAAAGGAAACATTGGAAAAAGCCTTGAGGTTAGCCGATGAACTTTAGAGGGTGTATTTTTTATGACAGCATGCGAGTTAATGCTGTAGGTATTATTTTTCGAATCATTTGGAGGTGTGCATGTTGAAAAGAAACATATTGTTAGTCATCATCATGGCTATGCTTATTCTACCCATTGGCTTGTCAGAAGCGCATCCTGGTAAGACAGATGCCGATGGTGGCCATATTTGCAAAACGAACTGCACGAAATGGGGATTAAAGGATGGAGAGTATCATATCCATCGGGATGGTAAAATAATCCGTCCAAGTCAATCGAAGCAAGTCCCAGTGTCACAAATTAAAGAACAAGCTGTGCCTGCTGGTAAGAAAGCGCCTGCTTCGATCGTTTTACCATCATCAGCTACAAATGATCTAAAAGTCTACTTCCTAGATGTCGGTCAAGGCGATGCGACTTACATAAAAACACCTAAAGGTGACGATATTCTAATTGATGGCGGGAATACGGACAAAGGTGATTTAATGGTCAAATACTTAAAGGACCTCAAGGTTGATGACATCGAGGTTCTCATCATGACTCATCCAGATGCAGATCACATCGGTGGCCTGCACAAGGTCATGCAGAACTTTAAAGTTAAATCTGTATATGCACCCAAAGTAGCCCATACAACTGAGACATACGTGACCCTGTTGAAGCAAATCAAAGGACAAGGCTTATCTATTAAACCAGCAACAGCAGGCACAACGATACCCCTACAGGGCGTTTCGGCTAAATTCGTTGCTCCGGTTGGTACATACGAAAAGGAGTTAAATGAATGGAGTGCTGTTTTACACCTTACTTATGGAGCAACCTCGTTTTTATTTACTGGCGATGCTGAGCACAAATCAGAGGCAGATATGCTTAAGAGCAAGCAAGTTCTCAAGGCGGACGTGTTAAAGGTTGGTCATCATGGTTCAAATTCTTCTACATCACCTGCTTTTCTGAAAGCCGTAGCCCCTAAATACGCAGTGATCAGCTCCGGAAAGGACAATAAATACGGGCATCCAACCCAAGGAACGCTACAAAAATTACAACAATCAAAAATCATTACATACCGTACAGATCAAAAAGGAACAATCTTAGCTGTCAGTAACGGAAAGTCGATCACATGTAAAACTGCGAGGTAGAGGGGCCAAAATCGGTAGAATGCTAATCTGTTGTTCTTTAAAAAAATAATATCATTACATTCGGCGTTTCTATAGTTTTTCTCCTATTAACTTATAATGAATCAAGTCTTGCTGTTACATCCATAGCAAGACTAGTATATAAAGACTGTGAGGTAGCGAGTATGAAAACAACAAAAGGAATTATCGATCGTTTTGAGGAGGGCATGGTTGTTGTGGAGATTGATGCTCAGACGTATGACCTTCCTAGAGCTATATTTCAGGACGATGTGCAGGTTGGGCAAGTGGTACATATTTCTACTGAAGTAGACCAAGCGGAAACAGAGGCGAGAGAAAAGGAAGCAAATGATTTGATGGATGATTTGTTTGAATAACACATGCAGGCAGCAGGAAGAATTATAATAATAGGCTATTGAGTCTTATCAGGAGTTTCCGTAACAAAGAACAAGAATTGCTGAATCTAAAAGATGCAACAGAGGATAGTGGAATACTCCAGGAAGCCTTAGCACCCATTTGCGGTGCTTTTTTTCTTGTCTGGATACCTATCAAAATAGGGAGTGGAAAGTCATAAAAAAAATGTCCCAACAGCAGTCGGGACATTCGCGTGCTAATCTCGTTTTACTCGAAAAATCTTTCAGGATCGGCTGCTCCTGCGAATGTGGATACAATTCGTTCGCCCACAGCCATATCGTATGTGCCTTGATCGGATTGGAATAAGATACGTCCATGATGACTAATCCTGCATTGATTAAAGGACAGAAGCAATATCTTACCTTCTTGACGAACGATTTCTTCCAACCTTCCTTCTACTGTCATTCCGCCTTCAAGCGTTAGCTTCACATGCTCATTCATTCTGATGCCGTGTGCTTCTAGGTCTCCATCTGTAAACAGCTCCAGTGGAAGTGACACACCTTGCAGGCGACCAATTGGGGAAGAAAAACCATCAGCATGTGTAGATTTTCCATGTCCATCCAATTCCTGATTATTCCAGGAGAGGGCAGTAGGACCATCCATGCGGAAGAAACCAATCTCACTATTTTCAGCGTATACCATTGACTCTAAGGTCCCAGTCACCTGTAATCCAGAGCTGTAAACTACTGTGGAAGTAGTACCTGAACGAAGGGCCTTTTCCATAGCAACCTTGCCGCCTGTATGAAAGGCCATGCGATGCTTGAAACGTTCAACAGAATCAAGCAACTGGTCAAAGCTTTCGCAAACAAATAGCTGAGGCTGCATTTTTGTTATGTCAAATGCTGTGTGAATAGTTTCCTCTAAAGAGAATGGGCGCTTGATGACAGCATCGGTTAAACAGTGTCTGCTCTCCTCAATAGAAGAAAGTAATCCAGCACCGTATAGCAATGGCTGTTCTAGTTTGCCAAATAGCCCGTATTCTACAGTCCACCAGTATAGTCGAGCAATCTCTTCTGCTTCTGATACACCTGTTACTGCGCTTTGTTTGGCATCAAGAATTTCTTTGGCTAGCTGAACCTCTTCTTGCGTCGCCAGCGGGTCCTCCATTAATTTGGAGTAGGCACGAATCGCTTCAAAAACCTCATGCTCTTCTCTGGTAGCAAATGCTTTAGCGCCAATTTGGCCAAAACGTTTAACATAATCAGCATACCACTTATCGCTTAGGATAGGAGCATGGCCGGCCGCCTCATGGATAATGTCAGGTGCTGGAGTGTAGTCGATATGCTCAGGCTTACGGATATCAGTAGCGATCGGAAGAATCCCGCGCGATTGGAAATCAAAGAAAACCACGGCAGGGATAAATCCGTCTATCGTAACAGCACCCCAGCCGAATGGCTGTAAGCATTGGTTCATTTCTTCCACACGAGGAATATGATCTAGGCTTATCCCTGTTTTACGTAATCCGTCTACATATGCTGGATGAGCTACGTCCTTTAAAAAATTGTAATTTCGGTGCAGTACATGACGCCACACTTGTTGGTCAACTTCTGTATATTTATCATAATTTTGCTCAACGACGTAGGGTTGAAGATGTTTGGGGATAACGAAATTTGGTTTAGTAGTAGCTTGCATAATAATGTCCTCCTGTCCCATCTTAGCTCTTGTCAGCATAAGAGTGGGTTGCTTCACTTCTTTGCTTTTAAGCTGTTACGCTTTTAAGCTTTTAAACTGTTATGCTTTTAAGTGATAAAGTATAGGGATAAGTATATGCCGGGAAAATAAGATCGTCAATATGGCCGGAAAAATTCATGCAATTCAGTTAATTTGCAGTTTGAAAATGCATTCGTTTGTAGAATGCTAACTTAGCTAATCATAGCGCGGGAATTTACTGCCGATCGCGCGGGGAATGAAAATTTTTTATCAAGGCTTTATTAACGGGGAGTCATAATGAGCAAATTTGTATCATACATTATTTGATGAAAAAAGTACCATTACTTATAACAGCTAAGTGAGAGGAGCGAGTTTTTATGGTAAACAGACATTTAGATATGGATCAAGGCTCATGTGAAGGTATACCGCAGCCCATCAGAAAAGATGGTGCTGGAGCAACTGATCCCGGTCCTCGTGACATTATGCGCGATATTGAAAATCCCGATTTGCTTGTCCCGCCAATCACAGATGCAGGATTAATTCCCAATTTAAAATTTTCGTTCTCTGATACACACATGCAATTAAATCATGGCGGCTGGTCGAGGGAGGTGACCGTTAGAGAATTCCCGATTGCAACAACACTTGCCGGGGTAAATATGCGGTTAACGCCTGGCGGAGTGCGTGAATTACATTGGCATCAGCAGGCAGAATGGTCTTATATGATATTAGGGCGAGCGCGGATAACCTCAGTTGATCAAGATGGAAGAAACTTTATTGCCGATGTTGGACCGGGGGATCTTTGGTATTTTCCCCCAGGAATTCCTCATTCCATTCAGGGGCTGGAAGAGGGCTGTGAATTTTTGCTTGTGTTTGATGACGGAAGCTTCTCTGATCTGAATACCTTATCTATCACGGATTGGTTTGCCCATACTCCAAAGGAGGTTTTATCAGCCAATTTTGGTGTGCCAGAGGATGCCTTTGCCAACATTCCTTCTGATCAGGTATACATTTATCAGGATAAGGTTCCTGGTCCGTTAGACAGTCAAAAAGTCCGTTCCCCTTACGGAACAGTTCCAAAAAGCTTTACATATCGTCTGCTAGCCCAGAAACCAATTCGTACACCTGGGGGAAGCGTTAGAATTGTGGATTCCTCTAATTTTCCGGCTTCAAAAACAGTTGCTGCTGCTTTGGTTGAAATTGAACCAGGAGCAATGAGAGAACTGCATTGGCATCCGAATAATGATGAGTGGCAGTATTATCTGTCCGGTCAAGGAAGAATGACTGTGTTTGCTGGAGACGGTGCAGCACGTACTTTTGATTACAGAGCTGGGGATGTCGGTTACGTGCCGTTTGCCTATGGACATTATGTTCAGAATACTGGTGACCAAACATTGTGGGTCCTAGAAATATTTAAAAGCGATCGATTTGCTGATATGTCTTTAAATCAATGGATGGCACTTACTCCCCGTGATCTGGTGAAGGATAATTTACGGGTAGATTCTGAGCTATTGAATGCATTACGCAAGGAAAAATGGCCGGTTGTATCGTATCCGGGATTTACTTATTATCCTAAATAATAGGTTGATGTAAAAATTGCGAAAATTAAAAAATGATAAATGAGTAAAGGTTTCCAACAAGCTGTAAACGTAACACGGTTGGAAACCCTTTTTTTGTGTAAAGGGTGAAAAACTAAACAGATGTTCGATTGACTGTGTAAAAATGGTAAGCTTGAATAGGTTTTGCTAATGTAGAGGATTAAGGTAAAAGGAGGCTATGTGATGCACAAAGAAGTAGACCAACCTTTTGAAAGCGCAAACAAGAAGGTGTAATTTTCTCCAAAACTTCTTTGATAAAAAATGTGAATTCTTGTATGATTAGGAACAATTCAAGAAGGAAAGAGATGGAGAATGATGCAGAAAGAACAGAGAGGAGGAATCCTTTATGCTATAGCGGCGTATGCCATGTGGGGATTCCTGCCGATTTATTGGAAAAGTGTCAGTTTTATACCACCAGGAGAGATTTTAGCTCATCGTATTTTATGGTCACTGATTTTTTCGATTGTGTTAGTAGGACTAAGCAAGAAGTGGAAGCGAGTTTTGGAATTTATGAAAAAACCCAAGAGTCTACTGCTTTTTTTACTGGCTTCCGTCTTAATTAGTGCGAATTGGATGATTTACATATGGGCTGTCAACTCCGGTCATATTGTAGAAACAAGTCTAGGCTATTATATTAATCCTCTGCTTAATGTCGCGTTAGGTATGCTATTTTTTCGAGAACGGTTAGATTTCTGGCAACTTATCTCATTACTTTTTGCGGCAGTCGGCGTATGCTGGATGGCTATTAATTTTGGACAGCTTCCGTGGATTTCCCTTTCTTTAGCCTTGTCATTTGGGATATATGGGGTTGTAAAAAAACTGATTCAAACAGATTCGATTACTTCATTAACATTAGAGACGGTTCCGGTTGCCATTATTTCGTTTGTTTATATCTGCCGGTTGCAAAACCAAGGTGTTGGGTCGTTTGGAATGGCGGACTGGGGAACGGATTTATTGCTCATTGGATCGGGAATAGCTACCGCAATGCCGCTTCTTGCATTTGCTTCGGCAGCGCAGCGTATTTCCCTTTCTACATTAGGCTTTATCCAATACCTGGCTCCGACGATACAATTGGCGATCGCTGTATTTTTGTATAAAGAATCGTTTACAGACAGTCATCTTTTAAGCTTTGTTTGCATTTGGGTAGCGCTTATCCTATACACACTTTCAAGAACTTCGATCATGCAAGCCTGGCAACCAGCGTTTTTTAAACAGCGGATTGAAAAGCGGACATAAAAGTTGTTCACTTTCTCTACTTCCCTACTATTTATGAAGATAAAAATGTAATATGACTAATCATGTAAAATATAAGGAGGGGTATTTTTGAAAAAGTATATAGCTTTGTTGGCAGTATTGTTTGTCGTAATTGGACTAGCGGTGTTCGGAAATAATGAAAAGACGAATGCTTCCATTGAAAAAAAGAATCTTTCGCTTTCTGCTAGTCCGCAGTCAAATTTGAAACAAGAGGAAAAAAAAGAAACGGGTACATTTACACATATGACAACAGACGATTATCTCAGTCGTTATAACAAATTGAAAGCAGAGTTAGCGAGTCAAAACATTGATATTTTGCCATTTACTCTCGAAGTAGAAAAGAAGACGAATTTTTATCGATTCTATTATCCTAAACAAGAGAAGTACACGAAGGACGAAGCTAAATGGGTAAGTGTAATGCTCAAGAGTGATCGAAAAACGATAGATGGGTTGATGTTTCAGGGGACTCTCGATTTACATACTATCAAGGCGATGATTCAAGCCACTGGCATCGTCTGGTCAAATCAGCTAGATCAATTGCTTAAAGGTGGAAGCACTGCTGGGGCTTTTGAAGAAATAAAGGTTGAGGGAGTAAAAATTTCGATAAAAAGAGATTCTGGTGATATCACTGTGATGATTGATCCTGTTAGATTAGACACTCCAAAAAAATTGTAGAACCAGCTAGATCTGTTTGGAAGCTTAATGGGAGCTATTCCTCTGGGGGATGTTAAATGAATAGATTCTCTAAGAAGATGTAGAAGGTAGAGATATTTATTTCTTAAGACGTGTAGAAGGGCAATATCCCATGCACGTCTTTTTTATGAAATTTGCTGGTAGGGCTAGCAATTTGTCAGCATGAACATCTGCAATCGGGGCAGCTCATTACGGCTGAAATATACATTTGCATCACGTAAAAATAATTAAAATTGAAATTTTTAACATATTGTAAAATTAAGGTATAATTACAGTTTCATTAACTTTGATGTAGTAGATCGAGAACGGTTATTATATAATATCCTTCAATCAACAACTTCGATAAGGGGTGTGGTACATATAAATATTTACACCGAACCTCCTAAAAGATGCTCCATATGTAGAAACCAAAAGTTTCACAAAACAGAATCCCGTATGCAGATATTCGATGATATTATAGACGGAGAGCCAAGAAAAATAGAGCTAAAACGTCAACGATATAGATGCCCGAATTGTCTGGCTAAGATATGGGATAAGGTTCAAGGAGCGTGTTCATATCGAAGGAAATCTTATGTCTTTATGGAAAGGGAGCAATGCTCCAAAATAGGCGCAGAACAATCGTAGATAAAGATAGATTGGTTGCGTTTATAACCCTCTAAATGATATTTAGAGGGTTTCGTTTTTTATGCAGACGAGGTAGACAAATACCAGATGTAAGGTATTTGTCTCAAGTGCTCCCTGTTCTGTTTTCTTATGCTGGAATTTGCTCCAAAACAAAATCAACATGGATTGGGAATTCATCATTGACAAGAATATGTACACTTAAGCTTTGCTCTTGCTGAGGCAAGGTATCGCCCGCATAAATATTTTTGAGCAGGCCAACATTCGTAAACTCAACTTGAGCATCGATTGCTTGATAGCTGGTAATGGCATGTCCTCGTACCATATCTGCGAATTCTTCAAGTACACTTCTTCTCATTTCGTCATCAACCATGTCTAGCGGGATGCTGAAGGACTGAAGTAAAACACGAAGGGCATCTTCCTCCATACCAATAATAATGTCCCCTGTAACATCACCCGTTATTTGGGAAACAACTCGATGAGACTGACTGTAGGTATAAGGTGATTTTTGTAGCTGCACATCTTGGCGCTGTATATTAATTCCTAATGAACCTAGTACAGTTGTCAGTCCTTTGAGATACGCATTTAATATTTTTACGTCCACAATTCTCATCCTTTTCCGGTTTGTGAGTTCTTCCTTTATATATCGGTATTTTTGTGAAAAGATTAACAGCTACTTACCAAACAAAATTGCTGACCCATTTTGCCAATCTTTCATTTCGCCCTCTCCTTTTTCTCTTACACAAGTAAGCTAGTTATCAGATTAGCTGGCAAGGTAATTATTTCCACTCATTAGAAAGCTCAGTTTCTACGATATTTATAAGGATAGAATGAATGAAGATGTAGGGGAAAAACATCCATTTTGTCATATGAGAAAGTCCTAAAGGAGGAGAGACTGTGAAAATTCAAATTGCTTCATTAAGAGCCAAACTTACGATCTTATGCTTAGCAATCTTGCTAGTACCTACTTTGCTTATTGGAATCACTACCTACGGGTCGACGAAGAAGGAGCTAGATCAGGCAGGTGAGGCAGCCCTGCAAAACAATGTGAAAATGGTAATTGGCATGATTGATCTAATGAATGAGCGAGTTCAGGCAGGACAGCTAACCTTAGAAGAAGCTCAGGAAAAGGTGCGTCAGGAGCTGCTAGGTGCAAAAAATTCAGAGAACAAGCGTCCGATCAACAAGGAGTATACGACTGGCGAAACCGGCTATGTCTGGGCAATCAATGAGAAAGCTGTGTCTGTCATGAATCCATCCAATGAAGGCCAAGATCTTTCTAATGTCACCACACAGGACGGTGTTTTATTGGCGAAAGAGTTTGTTGAAAAGGGAACTTCCGGCGGCGGATTTGTGAGGTATAAATGGCAGATTGCCAATTCTGACGAGGTCGAGACCAAAGTGTCTTACGTCGAATTAGAGCCGCATTGGGGATGGATTGTTGGGTCTGGAGCCTATCTTACCGAGTTTAATAAAGGGGCTAATAACATTTTAACTTTGATAGCTCTGATTGCTTCTATTTCTACAATTGTTGGGATTATTGTTGTTACCTTTTTCTCCAGGCTATTTACGAAGCCAATTGTTTTGGTGGCTCAACAGTTGAACAGGGTAGCCGATGGTGATCTTACAATAGAAGGATTGAAGATTACCTCCAAGGATGAAATAGGAAATTTGGCAAAAGATTTTAATTACATGATTAAAAATATACGCCATCTGATTAGTGAAGTGGACTTATCAGCACAACGAGTAGCTGGTTCCGCAAAGGAATTAACAGCTAGTGCAGAAGAGACAAGCAAGGCAAATGAACAAATTACGCTTGCTATTCAAGAAGCGGCGAGTGGTGCTGAGGAGCAACAAAATGCTCTCTATAAAACCACAAGCTCCATTGAGGAAATCTCAGTTGGCATGCAGCGAATAGCAGAGAGCTCGTCCTCTATTGCAGAGACATCTACAGAAACAAGAGAAACGGCAGAGGATGGTGGACAAGCCGTACAGAAAACAGTTCAGCAGATGAATTCCATCCATAAATCTGTTAATGAATCAGATGCTGTGATTAAGCTTCTGGATAAGCGTACAAATGATATTTCCGGAATGTTAAGTGTCATTACAGATATATCTGCTCAAACCAATCTACTAGCTTTAAATGCTGCTATTGAGGCTGCAAGAGCTGGCGAACATGGTAGAGGCTTTGCGGTAGTTGCCGAAGAGGTCAGAAAGCTGGCAGATCAGTCCACGCAGTCCTCGAATCAAATTACGCAGCTACTAGAAGAGATACAGCAAGATATGACTCAATCCATTAAGACCATGAGTAAGGTCAAAGAGGAAGTTCAGACGGGGATTGAGATTGCAAACGATACGGATCAGAAGTTTAAGAACATTCTTGCTTCAACGGGCTACATTTCTCAACAGATCGAAGAATTGGCTAGCATTAGTCAACAGATATCAGCGAGTTTGCAAGAAATTTCAGCCAGTGGAGAAAATGTGGCTCATATTGCCCAACAGGCAACAGATCATTCGCAAAATATTGCTTCTTCGGCAGAGGAACAGCTTGCTTCGATGGAAGAGGTAACGGCATTGGCAAATTCTCTGTCTACCATGGCTGAAGAGCTGCAAAAGCTTACTCGTACTTTTAGATATTAACTCTAGGTATCCAAAAATAAAAAAACACCTTCACAGTTGTGGAGGTGTCGGCTGCTGAGAAATCTCGGCGGCTTTTTTTGTTATCAGTTTAATGTGCTGGCGGGTGCTAGATTGCCTCTATCTTGCTAAAAAGGCTCAGAGAGAGTGTTTCTTTCCTTTTCAATAAAGCAATCACACAGGTTCAAGGGGGAATCTATCAGGCCGTAATTCTCCAGCCATTCGTTTTGGTCTGAAGCTCCCACAGCTTAGCATACAACCCCTCGTTTTTGATAAGCTCCTCATGCTGCCCCTCTTCGACGATTTTGCCTTTGTCCAGCACGATGATTTTGTCTGCATTGACCACGGTTTTCAATCGGTGAGCGATCATGATGACAGTACGCTTTTTAATCAGGCGATTGATTGCTCTTTGCATCTCCACCTCGTTTTCAGGATCGAGCGAGGAAGTGGCTTCGTCAAGCAGGATCACGGGGGCATTTTTGAGTATGGCTCGGGCGATGGAAATGCGCTGACGTTCGCCACCAGAGAGCGTAGATCCGCCTTCCCCGATCATGGTGTCATAGCCCTGAGGCAGCTTCATGATAAAATCATGGCAGCAAGCTTCTTTAGCAGCTTCCTCAATTTCAGCTTGTGTAGCGTTCTCTCGTCCATAGCGGATATTGTTGACGATTGTGTCCTGGAACAAGTAGACGTCCTGAAATACCATGGAGATTTTTTTCATCAGCTTTTCCGGGTCCATTTCACTTACATCGCTACCGCCAAACAGCACTTTCCCTTGCTGAGGGTCGTAAAATCGTGCAATCAGGCGCAGCAATGTGCTTTTTCCGCTTCCTGAAGGGCCAACAATCGCGGTAAGCGTCCCTTCCTTCATTTCCATAGAAACATTGTCTAGCACGATGTTCTTATCGTAGCCAAAAATCACGCTGTCAAAGCGGATGTTATGACCTTCGGGTGGTTCGGCTTCGCCCTTCATGACAGGCTCATTTAATAGACTGACGATTCGTTCTCCAGCCATAGCGTCATATTTGAACGCTGGGAGGCGCATGATAGCAACCGATAGTGGATCAAAAACACGGGTGCCCACTAGCAAGAATGTGGCAAACAACGGCACTGTGATTTCTCCGCCCAATATGAGATAAACTCCCACGATGGTCATTAAGGACACGCCAGTTTGCATAAAGGCCATGGCAACTAAAAAGAATGGCCCTAGCACACCCTCCAGCTTAATGCTTTCCTTCATATAACGGTAAAAAGACTGTTTTAATCTTGTAAAGTTCTCACCGCGCAGATTGTATGCCTTGATTACTTTCATCCCTAACAGGTATTCCTGCAAACAATTTGCCTGACCGATCTTGGCAGCGGAGTGACTCTTGCCAAGTTTTCGTTCCAGACCGGAAATACTCCATAGCAACAGCACAGCTACGGGTAACCCTGCAAGCATCGCTACCGCCATTCTCCAGTCTATAAAAAGCAGACCAAAGAAGGCCAAAATGGGGATAATCGCACCGCTTACAAGCTGAGGCAGGATATTTGTCGCGGCATTTTCTAAATGAGTAAAATCATTCATCATCATATGGCCGAGTTCTCCGGGGTCCTTTTTCATAAGGAATCCTAAAGGGAGCTTGCGCATATGCTCTGCCAGCTGTGTCCGTCCTTCAGCAGAGGATTCGTACGCACTGCGGTAGGTGGAACGGTAAGACATCCGTTCGCATAGAAACGCAAGGACAAGGAAAAACAGCATGCCCCCCCATATGAGCCAGAGGGTTTGCATATTCAAAGATGATTGTCCTGTCGAATAGTAGGCATAAATCATACTGACCGCTGCGGCCAGACATCCGAACGGAAATATATTGACTAGGTTGGCCAAAACAGCCCAAAGGATGGGCTTCCCTATTTTCTTTGGTTCACCCGCCGTAATGTTGTAAAGCTGTTGTCTTATCACACGAATTCCTCCTCCTTCTGCGAAATGTCGATTTTCCATTCTGCTGAGGATGTATAGGCGTCCCACATGCTTTTGTATAAACCATTATGAGCAAGAAGCTCGCTATGGGTGCCGAGATCGTCAATTTGCCCTTCCTTTAGGACAATGATCTGATCTGCTTCGCATATAGTTGTCAAACGATGGGCAATGATCAAGACAGTTTTGTCTTTGATAAGCTCACGTAGCGCAAGCTGCATCTGGTATTCATTTTCCGGATCGGCATAAGCGGTAGCTTCATCGAGTACAAGAATAGGAGAGTTTTTCAGGATGGCTCTTGCCACAGATACTCGCTGTTCCTCGCCACCTGACAGATAAACACCGCCCTCGCCAATTAGCGTATCGTAGCCATTTGGCAAACGCTCAATAAATTCATGACATTGCGCTGCCCTAGCTGCCTCATAGACCTCCTCCTGCGTTGCAGTTGGTCTGCCCGCCAAAATATTATTGTAGAGTGTATCAGAAAACAGAAACGTATCCTGAAAGACAAAGGACAGGGTGTCCATTAGCTCGTTCATTTTCATGTCGCGGATATCCGCGCCCCCAATAGTGATGCTTCCTTTTCGCACATCCCAAAACCGGGGGATTAACTGGGCGACAGTGGACTTTCCCGAACCGGATGGGCCGACCAACGCCGTGATTTTGCCCTGGGGTGCCATAAAGCTGATTCCCTTCAAAACCTCTGGGCTGCCTTCATCTCCGTATGAAAAGGAAACCTCATGGAAGCCGATGTCATAAGACGAAGGCTTTTTGCCGATTTCAGGCTCTTTTATGGTTGTTTCCTTGAACATACCGTCAATGCGGTTGACCCCTTCAACAATCGTGTTAAGGGTGGAGGCAAAGCTGTTTAATTTGAAAATCGGCGTGGAAATGCCCGGTGACAAAACGAGAAAAAACAGCAATGTTGCGGCAAAGGAGATGTTATGTGGATCTGTGCTGATAAAAAACAGTCCGACAGGCAAAAAGAAGGTTGCTAATGATAATAGGATGACTTTAAAGGAAACATAGCCGTTTTGAAAATTGTCTGTGTAGGTCACACTGAAATTACGGTAATGCAGCATGTCTTCATGGAATTGTCGAAAAGAGTGAACGGTTTGCCCAAAGATTTTGATAGAGGGCATCCCCCGTACGTACTGGATGGATGAAGTATTAATGTTTTCCAGCGCGTCAAAATATTCCTTCAATCCCTGCTTTGCTTTTTTGCCGGCCATCATGGAGAATTGGGCGGCAAATCCAATCAGCATGGGGATGATGCAAGCCAGTGCAAGCCAAATGTTCAATGAAAGCATCGTGACAATAATTGCTATGATCATGACGATCGTGTTAATTAGGTCGGGTAGCTGGTGGGCGATGAACAGTTCGATTTTTTCCACATCCAGCTCAACGATTTTTTTGATTTTACCTGTAGCATTTTTAGTAAAGTAGCCAAGAGGCAGCGCCCCGATATGCTCCGACAGCTTAACTCTAATGCCGTATAGGATGCGAAATGCCGCAATGTGGGAGAGCATTCCGCCGACATACATGAAGAAATAACCCAGTAGCATACCTGCAATGCCCCAAATAGCCCACTGGAGTATGTACGCGGCGTTCACAGAGGAAATATCAGAAGCATGTGTTAAAAGCTCAGTCATCACATAGTAGATTGAGAGATACGGAACCAGCATCAAAAACACGCTTACGGTAGACAGAATTGCTGACCACACCATAAGTGACTTTTTTTCACCGGCAAGCTCGATTAGCCTTGAAATTCCCTTTTTTTCTTTAAATTTCAACAGTTACCACTTCCTTCTGCCGATTCTTCAGTTCAATGACTTGATCGCAGGCTAATTCGGAAAGGATATTGTCGTGCGTAATGATAACGACGATTTTGCCAGCCTGCGCTAATTTTTTTACCCATGCCACAACCTTGAGTACGCTGTCGCCGTCAAGTCCGCTGGTCGGCTCGTCGAGTATGATTAATTCCGCATCTGAACAATAAGCCGCAGCCATGGTTACTCGCTGCTTTTCTCCGCCGGAAAGGGAGGCAGGGTGCCGGTCCCGAAGCTCTCCCAAGCCAAAGGCATCCAATGCCTCATAGGCCTTTAAACGAAGCGAATCATCCACACGTCTGCCTAAAACAATCTCATTACCTACACTGTCTGCATAGAGCTGATAATCGGCATCCTGCATGACAAGATAGCTGGAGGCGCGTCGTTGGCTTGCCGATAATCGGCTTCCTTGACTGAAAATCACACCTTTTTGCTGGCGCAGAAGACCGCATAGTACTTTGCTCAGGGTGGTTTTTCCCGTTCCGTTTTCCCCTGTCAGTGCGGTAACCTCTCCTTTCAAAAGCGTGATGTCTACATCTGTAATCCCATCGCCTTTTCTTTTGTATCGATAGGTAAGCTTGCGAGCCTCCAGAGCAGGGAAAGCTTTCGGCACTTCTGCTGATTTGGTTGCCGATAGGCATGTAATCATATCAGGGTGGCGCAGACCGTATGGACGTACTTCTTCATAGGAAAGCTGAGAAAATTCTTCTTTCGTCCATGTTCGTGCGATCTTTCCTTTATCCATGCAGACAAATAGATCGGCAACAGGCAAGAGCGGGTGTAACCGATGCTCGCTGATGAAGAGGGTAGTGCCGTTTTGCTTAAGCCTACTCAGGATTTCAATGAGATTTTGCGTAGAGTGATGATCTAGATTGGCAGTAGGCTCGTCAAGCATCAGAAGCGGCGGTGAAAGTACAGACACTGCCGCAATGGCCACCCGCTGTTTTTGCCCACTAGATAGCATATGAAGAGGACGGTCGAGCAAATGAAAGATATCCAGCTCTATCGCATGTTTTTCAATTCGGCTCACAATCTTTTGCGGTGAAACTCCGAGGTTTTCGGCTGAAAACGCCAGCTCGTCCCGGACAGTTTCCATGAAAAACTGACTACGTGGGTCTTGAAACACGACACCCATTAGTCTGGTTCGTTCCTCTGGACTAAGGGAGGCAGGACTTCTTCCGCCAACATGTACCTCTCCTGTGAGGCTTCCAGCATAAAAGCTGGGGGCAAGTCCGTTGATCAGGCGCATGATCGTGCTTTTGCCGCAGCCTGAACGGCCGCAAAGAACAACGCATTGCCCAGCCTTTACAGCTAAATTGATTTGCTTTACACCGGTTTCGTTCTTGGCTTCGCCGCCTTCCTGTTCATAGCGGAAGGTGACGCCGTTTAACTCAATCACAAATTCAGACCTCCTGTCCAATAAATCGCTGCCCCGATCAGCGTATATAGCCCCACCGCCATGCCGTCTATGGCCCGAAAACCTACTGGATGGATAGAGGTTCTGGCGCAGCCGGACTCAATGCCCCGCAGTTCTGCGGACGAGGCTAATTCAGTCGATAGCTTCAGGCAACGGACGATCAGCGGCATAAAAAAGCACTCGTAGGCCATGGCTGGATGTAGAAGAGCGCTGTACCACTGGGGAAAAATGCCTCTGGCCCTGATGCCATTCCGAATTGCTTTCATTTCCAGCCAAACAACCGGGAAAAAGCGGTTCAGAATGCAGATCATGATAAGCACAGCTTTTGGGACGTGTAACCGTTCAAAGGCGCACATGATACTGCTTGGGGTCGAAATCATCAGCATCGTCCCGATCATGACCATCGGAACCGTTCTGGCAAACGTATAGAGAATAATAATGATTGTTCCTGCACCTTCTGGCAAAATCGTTAAAATCGTCATTAGAGCGATATAAGACAGCACAAAAAAAAGCGCCTTTCTGGGCTGTTTGTTGCAAATCAAATACAGTGCGCAAGTAAGCACCATCAAATGTGCCTGCAATGAACTGCTCACAAGCGTGGAGAGGATGCTTGTTAAAATCAGCACCAATAAATGCGTTTTGGGACCAAGAATGCTCATACCAGCTTTGCCTTTTTCACATGTTTTTTCATCAGCAAATTCCCAATATAGCAACCAATAAGCCCACCGATAGCAGAGATTGTGCACATGATCAGAATCATGCTTGGCGTATCAAAATAATAAAGCATGGCTTCAAGCTGTTCTGGAGAGTAGCTTTTCTTCAAAATGGCTAAATATTGCTCGCGGAAGAAAATAAGCGGTACAACGCCGCAAAGAGACCAGCCTACATAAAAAATAGCGTATCCAATGGCATTGCGGACAGTGCTCTTATAGGCAGCGCCGCCCCAAAGGATTAATTCGCAGATAATTCCGATTACAGCTAGTGTAAGCAGGTAATAAGCATAACCAAAAGCTACAAAATACAAGCCTGTAATGATGCACGTAAAGAACAGTACACCGCGTTTGTTAATTTTGTTGGACATGACCATATAAATCGGACCATTAAACAGTGCAGCGGCTCCTCCTACAACCAGATAAGAAACGACCGTAAAGATTGGACAAATCGTCATAATAATCAGCATCACCACATTGAAAATGGCAAGTGTAATGAAATCACGCATTTTCCATCTGTTTTGAGAGACTGCTGTCTGTGTTTGCATGTTAAATCCTCCTGTTTTTTACATGTAGTCTATCGGCATCCGCTGAGGCGGGGAGATCAGGATTTCCCGTATTGCCGAATTGTTTTTCTTTTGCCCCCTATCTGTTGACATGAGCTTTTATTTCAACTCAAATCGTACCCTTGAAACCAAGTAAAATCCCCCTCTATTCCCTTTTTTAGAAATGCTAGTGAAGCGGTTATGTAGCCAGTCTCACGTAAAACGTAATGTTACTGGTATAGAATTACAATATTGATAATGAGAATCATCGTCAAAGCGGAAAAGCCTATATTTTGGCAGATATTCCTGCTATTTTCGCCAGATATCTCGATGTTTCTTCGTATTTCTTGATCAATCCCCAAAATTTGGACTCCAGAAACTGGAATTTAGAAAAAGGAGACGATAGTCGAGCCATCAGCAAGAAGAGAGAAGATGAAGAAATGACGCCTTTTTCACCCGATCATGCTTGGCGACAATCGACTGTCATTGCTAAGAAACTGGCATAATCTGCAAAAAAGTCAATCTGATGGACCTAGGACGAGATAATGGGAGGAAAACTAGGTAAATTTACAAAAAATAGATCAAATGCAGATTTTGTAAATTTGGCGTTAATATGATTATGATAATCATTATCAAATGAATATTCATATCCACTATGGTCGAAGGTCGATGTAGCACAGATTCCAATGACGCTTCTAAAAAAGCTTGTCAATAGGCATGGTGGAGCTTAGCGCCCGACTCGACTGATGGAAAGAATGGGGGAGTTATGTTGGAAACTGATCAAGCAGCCACTCCATGGCTGATTTCTCATCCTGAAGCGAAAGACATGATGCGTCTTTTCTGCTTGCCCTATGCAGGAGGAGGGGCATCAGCTTACCGAGGCTGGGCAAATGCGCTGCCCCGGGATATGGGGGTGTACCCTATCCAGCTTCCAGGAAGGGAGAACAGGATTGGGGAACAGGCTTTATGTGACATGGAGACGCTAGTGGAAGCAATTTCTCAGGCAATTTATCCGTATTTGGATCGCCCGTTTCTCTTTTTTGGTCATAGCTTAGGAGCGCGAATTGCTTTTGAGCTTGCACGTGCTGTTCGCAGAAAATGGAAGCTCCAGCCTTGCCGCCTGATTGTTTCAGGAAGCCGAGCTCCGCACATACCGGAGCCACATCCTTTGCATCATTTGCCTGACGATGAGTTTGTCAGTGAACTGGGCCGTTTTTCCGGTACTCCCGAGGCAATTTTGCAAAACAGGGAGCTTATGAACCTGTTTCTCCCGGTATTGCGAGCAGACTTTGCTGTAGACGAAACGTACGTGTATGCAGAGGAAGCGCTCCTCAAATGCCCGATTTCCGCATTTTGCGGGACTGAGGACACGGAGGCGAATCGAGAGGAGATGGAAGCTTGGGAGGGGCATACCGGCTCTGATTTTACGCTTGAGATGATTGAAGGGGATCATTTCTTTTTGACAACAAAAAAGGAGAGGCTTTTGCAATCCGTTACAAAAATCATTTCACACCAAAAAGAACTTAACGCTTCCAAGAAGGGACAGCTAATGGATGGGGATCAATCGGTTCAGCTAGGGAAATAAGGCGCCATTTTTTCAACATTGTGAATAACGAAATGGCAGGAATCACAGCTAACATTTTTTCAGCAGATCGGGTATACGCAAGAAGGCAACAGCCATAGAAGCGGGATACAGGAGAGTGTACGAACTGCTTTCGCCCATCTTGTTCGCATAGTGGTGGCTTTTTGTCCGGAGTGCTAGCACATGCAGCCCGACTGAAGGAGTGTTCAATTGTTGTTGAAGGAATCTTCTCAGTACTCTGGTAATACAAATGCACTGCGATCATGAAATGTAAGCCAGAAAACCTGGCGGAATGAAACGAAGGAAAAGTGAGAAATTGGAAGGGAACTCGGCGTTTATTACCAATATCAAGAAAATTTATGGCTGAAACTATTGACAATGATTATCATTATCAATATCGTATTGTTAGACAAACCATCACGATCAGGCAACCAGATTGACAGTACCCTGCGTAATCCCGCTTTGGGTGCATATTGATTGACCCGCAGGTATTCAAGAGGAGGACATAATGAAAGCGACTACAGAATGGTTTGAGGATACTGCAAAAAAATACGAACAACTCGGATTGTGGGAGCCAAAAACGCTTGGGCAGCAATTGCGCATATGGGCACAACAATACCAGAATCGAGAAGCACTAGTGGAAGGAGATAGCAGACTCACCTACAAAGAGCTTGACAGTCAGGTTGATGAGCTAGCTTCTGGTTTCATTCAGATGGGAATCAAGAAAGGGGACAATGTGGCTGTACAGCTTCCGAATCGGATTTCCTTCGTACTCACATGCTTTGCTCTCTTTCGCATTGGTGCTTTGCCGATATTGGTCTTACCTGCTCATAGAGAAGCTGAACTAGACGGAATTTTTACACTCGCCAAACCGGTTGCTTATATAATTCCAACTACGTTTCTTGGCTTTGACTACACCAAAATGGCGCAACAATTGGTTAAAAAGCATCCGTCCGTCAAATTTGTCATGACCGATGGAGAAAGTGACATCGGCATCAATCTTGCTGATATCAGCGGGGCACCAGCAGAGCTGGATGTGCCTTCATACAAGGACACAGCTCTGTTGCTCTTATCCGGTGGAACGACCGGTACTCCAAAGCTCATTCCAAGAACCCATGCCGATTACACATACAATGCAAAAGCAGCCGCAACGCGCTGCAAGCTGACTCCGCAGAGCGTCTATCTTGCCGTTTTACCAATTGCGCATAACTTTCCTCTTTGTTGCCCCGGTATCCTTGGCACATTGTCTGCTGGAGGCAAAGTCGTGTTGTGTCAAACAACAAGCTGCGATGAAGCTTTTCCCCTTATTGAAAAAGAGCGGGTGACCATCACTGCCCTTGTACCTTCTATTGTCCATGTATGGCTTGAAGTGCTGGAATGGGATACCTCCAACGATCTCTCAAGCCTTGAAGTTCTGCAGGTAGGCGGCTCCATGCTGGATGAAAATCTCGCGAAGCGCATCATTCATGAAATGAAATGTAAGCTCCAACAGGTATTTGGAATGGCAGAGGGTCTCATCTGCTGCACATCCCTTGATGATCCAGAGTCGGTCATCACCAGTTCCCAGGGCCGTCCACTCTCCGATGCGGATGAGGTTCGAATTGTTGATGAATACGGAAATGACGTTGAGACAGGTGCTTATGGGGAACTTATCGTTCGAGGACCCTATACAATAAGCGGGTACTACAGAGCTCCAGAGCAGAACCGCGAGAGCTTTACTCCCGATGGCTTTTATCGTTCTGGCGACAAGGCAAGGATCACACCGGAGGGAAATTTCCAGATCGGGGGACGAATCAAGGAGCAAATCAACCGGGCAGGCGAAAAAATCATGCCTGCTGAAGTAGAGGCGTACCTGCGTATGCATCCAGATATCAAGGATGCCGCTCTGATTACCCTGCCAGACCCAACGCTTGGTGAAAAAAGCTGCGCTTATGTCATTACTGACAATCAGGAAATCACCCTTGCAGATATTCATGCCTTTTTCCATGAAAAGGGAGTGGCGCGTTATAAAATGCCCGATCAAATTGAATTCATCGATTACTGGCCGCTTACTAGCGTCGGTAAAGTGAATAAAGCCAAGCTCAAAGAATTAGCGACAGCACCAAAGAGCAATGCAACGACGACGTGCGAGGTCTCCTATCTGGAGGAAACATTTGCTTTTGAGGGAGACGTTCATTTGGCAGCTTCACAAATTGTCGAGCAAGGTCTTTATGAAAACTATCTGCTTTATGAAAACGGAGACGAGCTGTCGTTGGGGATGGGGATTCATGCTCTTCTAACCGTAGACGAGCAACATACAACCCTAACCTATAACAACCAAACAATCCGTTTTGAAAATAACCTGCTAAGCGCAACAATTGACAAAGCATTTGCTTCTATACCGCTAAAAAACTGGCGTGCCTATGGAACCGTTAACTTTGGAATGGCCCGCTATTATCAGAATCTGCCATTACAGCCTGAAGCCGGTTGCCTTGTTAAGCTGTTTATTCCAGAGGTGGAGATGCGCTTTACCAAAGGCTCTATTCTGTTAAGAGCACTACGTGAAGAAAAACGAAATGAATTCGCTGATTTACTGCGAAAGCTTCGAGAGAATGGACTCGATGATGACAAAAATGCTCTTGTGCAAAGAGTAGTCAGTCAAAAATTGAATGTTCCTGAGGTTAATACGTATGGTGCTGAAGCCTATATGCAAGGGGTAGCGGAGGCTGTTCGAGAGATTAAGGAACGCAAATACCACAAGGTGATCCTATCTAGAAAAATTCCGATTCATCAAGAGCTTGATATGGTGGCTAGTTATATCGCAGGCAGAAGAGTCAACACCCCTGCTCGTTCCTTTTTGCTTAGCCTCGATGGTTTGCATGCGGTTGGCTTTAGTCCGGAAACGGTGGTTGAGGTTGATAGCAATGGATGGGTAAGTACCTTCCCGCTTGCAGGAACGCGGTCGCGTGGAAGCAACGAGGACGAGGGGGACAAGCTTAAGGCAGAGCTTTTGAATGATCCTAAGGAGATTGCGGAACATGCGGTATCTGTCAAGCTTGCCTTTGAAGAGCTAAAAAGTGTCTGCGATTCTACGACGATCTTCTTGAGTGATTTCATGTCTGTTGCCAGCCGGGGAACCGTTCAGCATATTGCTTCAAGATTGAAAGGGAAAATAAAGCCTGAGTTCAATTCATGGGATGCGTTCCGCGCACTGTTCCCTGCCGTCACTGCTTCCGGAATTCCAAAAAAAGAATCAATTGATGCCATAGGCAGACTTGAGTCTGAGCCGAGAAATCTCTACAGCGGCTGCGTCATGACCTTTGACAGCGATGGTGCAATGGACTCTGCTCTGGTGCTGCGAACAATCTATCAACAAAACAACAGTGCATGGCTGCATGCCGGAGCAGGCGTGGTAGAGATGTCTTTACCAACCAGAGAGCTGGAAGAAACACGTGAAAAATTGAGCAGTTTTTCCAGGCAGCTGGTTGTATCCAGCCGTGAAGCAGAAAAAGTAAAACCAGTATAGGCATTGCCTGGGAAGGTGGTAATTCTGATGAAACATCTGCGCATTGACAGTCAATCCACAAGCTCTGCCTCCTCATTAAGCTATGAGGAGGTGCGGAGGCAGATTCTGGCTATGCTGCCTGCGCCTGTCGAGTTTGATGATGATCAGAATCTGATCGAGCTGGGATTGGATTCTTTACAAATGATGAGAATGGTCAACAAATGGCGAAAGGAAGGCGTAAAGGTTACGTTTGCCGAGCTGATCGCTGCCCCTTATCTGAGTGATTGGTGGGCGCTTCTGCAAAAAAACAGTCCGGCGCCTTCTTCCATAAAGGACAATAATATCGCAGTCCAAGAACAACCAGTCCAAGCACAAGAAGAAACAGATAGTCCTTTTGCGCTGACGGATGTGCAATATGCCTATTTGATTGGGCGTCAGGATGATCAGCCGCTGGGCGGAGTCGGATGCCATGCCTATCTTGAGATTGATGGCACAGGCGTGGGGCATGGGCGTCTGCAAAACGCGTGGGAACAGTTATTCATGCATCATCCGATGCTTCGGGCAAGATTTTTGGCTGATGGACAGCAAGAGGTGCTGAGCACTCCTTATACAAAAACAGTGCCCGTTCATGACCTGCGTTTATATGCTGAAGACGAGCTCACCCTGAAGCTGGAGAGTATACGTGCCCGTCTGTCACATCGCCGTCTGGCGGTGGAGAAGGGAGAGGTAGCGGGTCTGGAGCTGAGTTTGTTGCCAGAGGGGCGCACCCGACTTCATTTTGATATTGATTTGCTTGTTGCTGACGTGCAAAGCCTGCACATTCTGTTACGTGATCTAGCAGCGGCATATGCGCGTGGCTGCCAACCAGCGGCGCCTGCTCATTGGAGCTTTGCCAGCTATCTTCAGCATGAAACACAACAACGGGCCTCAGACAGAAAGGAAGCCGCCCGCTATTGGCAGGAGAGGCTGTCCACGCTGCCAGGAGCTCCGGGCTTACCATTGAAGGAAAAGCCGGAAATGATTAAGGCACCTGTTTTTACAAGAAGGAACTATTTCATGAAAGCTGAGGATTGGATGCTTTTACAAAAACGCTCCGCAGCCAAACGAGTCACACCGGCGATGGTGCTGTTAACGGCATATGCAGAAATTCTTGATCGCTGGAGCACCCATTCGCAGTTTCTCATTAACATACCATTGTTTGATCGCCAAACCGGAGATGCTGGCATTGAAGAGGTTGTTGCTGATTTTACCAACCTGCTTTTGCTTGCTGTTGACCTGCGTACCCGTCAATCGTTTTTGGACCGTGTTCATTCGGTGCAAGCCCGGTTTCATCAGGATGTCGCTCATGCAGCTTATTCGGGCGTACAGCTTCAACGTGATTTGGCGAGAGTTCGCCCGGGAGAGCGGGATTTTGCCCCTGTGGTTTTTGCATGCAATTTGGGAACGCCGCTCATCAATGAGGAATGCCGTCAGACTTTAGGACAGCTCTCCTATATGATTTCGCAAACGCCGCAGGTATGGCTTGATTTTCAGTCCTATGAAATGGATGGTGGCTTATTGCTGGCGTGGGATTCCGTCGATCAGCTATTCCCGGACGGGATGATTGATCAAATGTTTGCTGCTTTTGGCCAACTCATGGACTGGCTTGTTGCCCATGACAATGATTGGCAAGCTACGCCAGAGCTTTTACCTGATCTGGAGCAGCAAAGGCAGAACAACGACAGTGAATCGTTACTCGCACAACCGGGTCAATGCCTGCACAGTGCATTCTTTGCGCATGCAGCTACGAATCCGCAAGAAACGGCGCTGATAGATAGTCATACAGATACAAATATTTCGTATGGCGAACTATCTAGGTACGCGTTGCAGGTGGCGGCATTCCTTAAGGAACAGGGGATAAAAACGGGAGATGCTGTTGCCGTTACCATGCCGAGGGGAATCGATCAAATCGCTGCGGTGCTTGGCATTATGGCACTTGGTGGCTGCTATGTTCCGATTGGCACCGGACAACCGGCGACTCGTCGCGAGCGAATTCATAAAAAAGCAGATATTCGCTACGTACTAACCGATGATGAATGGGCGCAAGCTTTGGATTGGCCAGAGGATGCCGTTGTCTTGTCAATCGCGAACACGGTTAGCATAGCTCCCTTGAGTGAGCCTGTCTCAATTTCTGGGGATAGCCCAGCTTATATCATCTTTACTTCAGGTTCCACTGGTGAACCGAAAGGGGTAGAAATCAGTCATTTTGGAGCATGGAATACGGTTGCTGACATTAACGCGCGCTATCAGGTTGATTCAGGTGATCGTATCTTGGCGGTTTCCGCTCTTGATTTTGATCTGTCTGTCTATGACATATTTGGACTATTGAGCGTGGGCGGTTCTCTTGTGCTGATTACTGAAGAGACACGCCGTGATGCTGCCCATTGGGTCAAGCTGGTTGACAAGTATCAGATTTCACTCTGGAATTCCGTCCCAGTACTGCTCGATATGCTGGTAATCGCCGCGGAAAGCGGACAGTACGACAGCTTGCCGATTCGCTTAACGATGCTGTCCGGTGACTGGATTGGCCTTGATTTGCCACCGCGACTGAAACGAGTAGCCCCGCACAGTGAACTGGTAGCGATGGGGGGAGCTACAGAAGCATCCATCTGGTCTAATTTCTTCCATGTTACATTGCCGCTGCCAGAGCATTGGACATCGATTCCTTATGGGCGTCCGCTGACCAATCAGGCGTATCGGGTTGTGGATGTCAAAGGAAGAGATTGCCCCGACTGGGTGGCAGGCGAACTCTGGATCGGAGGAGCCGGTGTCGCATTAGGCTATCGGGGAGATCCGGTGCTTACCGAAGAACGTTTTGTCAATTGGAATGGTTCCCGTTGGTATCGAACCGGTGATCTAGGACGATACTGGCCTGATGGCACAATTGAATTTCTCGGACGTCAGGATTTTCAGGTCAAAATCAGAGGACATCGCATTGAGCTAGGTGAGATCGAAACGGCCATGAAGCAGCATCCAGGTGTACGTGATGCAGTCGTCACAGCAGTGGGAGATGCCAGAGAAAACAAGCATCTGATCGGCTATGTGGTTTTAGAACAGGCAAACGAATCATCCTTGTATGACAGCGTAAACGCTGATCTGAAACAGGCCGAGGCACTCTGGGACAATTTAAGGAAGGCGGGTCGCGAACAAGAATGGCTCAATGAGATGAGTCCAAAAGATTTTCCTGTGTTTTGGGCCTATATGGAGCGCCTTGGTGTTCGCTATATTTGCCGTGCTCTGAAACAAGCAGGGGTAGATTTGCAGACAAATCAAAGCTATAAGCTCGATTCTCTAATGCAGTCTTGCATGATTCAGCCTCGTTACCGCGAGTTGATCCGACAGTGGCTTCAGATATTGGCTGACGAGGGCATTGTCAGAATAGAAGCACCGGACACATTCGTGATCGTTCAGACCGTATCGGAAGAATTGCTTGAGGGGACACTGGAAAGCTATTTGCCTCCTGCATGGGAACAGCATGCACAAGGACTTTTGCGCTATCTCCAGCAAATGGACAACGCCAATGTTGCGCTTTTAACAGGAGAGCTTGATCCGCTGGCTTATTTCTTTTCAGATGAGCTGGGTATGACCCCAAATGACCTGATGCAGGCACTTCCTGGCACAAAGCACAGAAACAGCATTGCACAATCAATCATTGAACATATCCAACATGGCCTGCAATACAGATCTGAACCGCTGCGTATTTTAGAAATTGGCGCAAGGAGCAAAGCGTTAACCGAATCGTTACTAGCACTACTGTGCTCTGATACAACTCTTTATACATGCGCGGACAACTCGACTTTCTTTACAAGTGCGGCTAAAAGCAGATTCAAGGAGTATTCGTTTGTGCATTATCAGTTGTTGGATATCGAGCAGAATCCACTGGATCAGGGCTTTGATGCCCATCAGTATGATGTCATTATCGCCTCGGATTCTCTGCATCGTGCAAGTAATATTGAAACGGCTCTTTTACATATGCAATCCCTTCTCGCCCCCGGGGGCTTGTTGATTTTGCTGGAAATGACGCGCAATAGTCGTTTACAGCAAGTAAGCACAGGGTTCCTTGAGGACGGATTTATCCATTATGAAGACGAAAGACACACAGAACAGCGACCGCTTTTATCTGTTGAAAAGTGGCAGCAATTATTGCAGGAACAAACCTTCACGCAGGTTGCCTCCTTCCCAGAGCAGAACGATCCGGCAAGTGTCTTTGGCCAGCATGTGATCGTAGCGCAGGCGCCGCTTCATGTTACACAATTCAATCCGGTTAAGCTATCTGGTTTTTTGAGCCAAAAGCTGCCTGATTTCATGGTACCATCAGCTTTCATACTATTGAACGAAATGCCGCTGACATCCAATGGCAAGGTGGATCGACAGGCACTGCCAACCCCTGACAGGCTGATTAAAGCTAAGGCAGAAAACGCTTATACAGCCCCGAGGACGCCAATTGAAACTGCCCTTGCGGCGATCTGGTGCCAGCTTTTTGAAATGGATCGTGTTGGTATTGCTGATAACTATTTTGAATTGGGCGGGGATTCCCTTTTGGCTACCAAATTAAGTGCAATGGTACGCAGCAGGTTTGAGGTAGAGCTGTCATTGGGGCGGATTTTTGAAAAGCCTACGATTGCAGGGATGGCAGAGCAAGTCCAGACGCTAATGGATCAGAGAGAACAGCATGACGATTCGGCAGAAGCCCTGCCAAAAATCATACCGATGCCACAGGATCGGAACCAGCCTTTCCCATTGACCGATATCCAGCAGGCGTACTGGGTGGGGCGAAGCGGTCTTTACGCATTAGGCAATGTCTCCACTCATTGTTATTTTGAGATTGAAGGACAAAATTTAGACCTTGAGCGGATCAATCGTGCTTGGCAGAGACTGATTGATCACCACGAAATGATGCGGGCTGTCATCATGCCTGATGGTTGGCAGCAACGGATTTTAGAGGATGTTCCAGCTTATCTGATTAATGTCAATGACTTGCGAGGCAAGGGCCCTGAAGAGGTCGAAGCCGAATTGAAGCAGATTCGGGAAGAGATGTCGCATCAGGTGCTTTCTACAGACGTGTGGCCTTTGTTTGACGTAAGGGCTTCCCGCTTTGGAGAGGAGCGTGTTCGTCTGCATATCAGCTTTGACAATCTGATTTTTGACGGGTGGAGCATGTTTCATCTCTTGAGCGAATGGACCAGGCTCTATCATGAGCCGGATGCACCGTTGGCTACATTAGAATTGTCATTTAGGGATTATGTTCTTGCTTTGGAAGAGCTTAAGGCATCTGAGCTGTATCAACGAGATCTCGATTATTGGCTTGCTCGATTGCCTGATTTGCCTCCTGCTCCTCAGCTACCTTTGGCTCAAAGTCCAGAGTCTCTTACGGAACAACGATTTAGCCGTTTGGAAGCGAAGCTGTCTAAACAAGTCTGGCAGAAGCTTAAAAAACGGACGGCGGAGGTTGGGCTTACACCGTCAGGAATTTTATTGACAGCCTATGCTGAAACGCTTGGGGCTTGGAGCAAGAGCTCCCGCTTTACAATTAATCTGACACAATTTAACCGCTTGCCGCTTCACGCACAGGTTAATGATATCGTAGGAGATTTCACTACATTGACCTTGCTTGCGGTGGAATCTTCCAAAGGCAAGACATGGTTGGAGCGAGGACGGAATTTGCAGCAGCAGCTGTGGAGCGATATGGATCACCCGTATGTTGGAGGAGTTCAGGTACAACGCGAATTGGCAAAGAAAACTGGCGAGCATCATGGTGTCACGATGCCGGTTGTTTTTACGAGTGCTCTTGGGGTTAACCAGTGGAACGGTAGCGAGACAGATGGAAAGTGGCTGGGCAAGCTCGTGTATAACATTACGCAAACACCGCAGGTATGGCTCGACCATCAGGTGGTGGAGCAAGACGAGGAACTGCTCTTGATTTGGGATGCGGTAGAAGGTCTGTTCCCTGAGGGAATGCTTGCTGACATGTTCAGTGCTTATTGCCAATTGCTACAGCGTCTGACTGACGATGAGGCGATATGGCAGAAAGAGACGTCTAGTCTTATTTCTGTTCCGCGTTTAGAGGCAAGGATTGAGGCCAACGATACAGATGCACCTGTATCTTCAGAAACACTCACTGGATTATTTGCAAAACAAGAGGTTCAGCAATCGAGCCATCCAGCTGTCATTTCGGCTAATCGGACTTTGACGTATGAGGAGCTATCCCTCTCTGCTGATAAAATAGCTAATTTATTGCAGGAAAAGGGGGCAAAGCCCAATACACTGGTTGCGGTTGTGATGGAGAAAGGCTGGGAGCAGGTTGTGGCAACGCTTGGGATTCTGAAGTCTGGTGCGGCGTATCTGCCTATCGATCCAGCTCATCCTAAGGAGCGTCGTTCACAGCTGTTGCGTGACGGTCAAATTCGCATTGTGCTTACTCAGTCTTGGCTGGATGAGCGATTGAGCTGGCCTGAGGACGTTGAACGACTGTTGGTAGACCAGATGCCGGCAAGGAATGAGGCAATGAACCTACTGCCGATTGCAGGGCAACCGGAAGATTTGGCCTACGTAATATACACCTCAGGGTCAACAGGTTTGCCAAAAGGGGTTATGATCGACCATCGAGGCGTTGTTAACACGATTGAAGATGTAAACCAGCGTTTTTCTGTAGGACCGCAAGATCGTCTACTGGCCCTTTCCAATCTGAATTTCGACCTGTCGGTGTACGATATTTTCGGCATGCTGGCAGCAGGTGGAACGATCATCATGCCGGAAGCAGACAAGGCCAAAGATCCTGCCCACTGGATTGAATGGATGAAGCAGGAGCAAGTGACAGTCTGGAACACGGTTCCGGCGCTGATGCAGATGCTGATCGAGTATGCTTCGGGAAGAAATTTAGAACTGCCGCAAACATTGCGTCTGGTTCTGTTGAGCGGTGACTGGATTCCATTAGATTTGCCAGACAAGATTAAGGCTTATTTCCCACAAGTACAGGTGATCGGCTTGGGTGGAGCCACAGAGGCGTCGATCTGGTCGAATCTGTATCCGATCGAAGACATTGACCCAAGCTGGAAGAGCATTCCTTATGGCAGTCCGATGATCAATCAACGCTTTTATGTGCTTAACGAATGGATGGAAAATTGTCCGGTATGGGTGCCGGGACAGCTTTATATCGGTGGAATCGGCCTTGCAAAAGGCTACTGGCAGGATGAAAGCAAGACGAATGACAAGTTCATCTATCATCCTCATACTGGTGAACGTCTCTATCGTACAGGCGATTTGGGTCGTTACTTGCCTGATGGCAATCTAGAGTTTCTTGGTCGGGAAGACTTTCAAGTAAAAATCCGCGGTCATCGGATTGAACTAGGAGAGATTGAAACGGCACTGAACCGTCATGACGGAGTGAAGAACGCTATCGTTGCAGTACCGGACGAATCAGGCGAGGAGAAACGTTTAGTGGGGTATGTGGTACTTGATCAGCAAAGAGGAGCGGAGTTGTTGGAAACCGAGCAGGCAGATTCGGCTGATTGTGAATCACGCTGGCAGGAAATCAGCAATGCTGGTCAGCTGCAGGCTGCTCAAGTCCCTGATTCCATGGATGCTGAGGCAATCGCGCGGTTCCTCCATGAGGCCGATCGTGTAAGCTCTGCCTTCATATGCCGCACGCTGGATGAGATGGGGATGTTCTCAAGTCAAGGAGAGCGTTATTTTATTGATAATCTGGTACGCCAATGCAAGATTCATCAGCGTTACAAGACCTTGCTGCTTCACTGGCTTGATGTGCTTGTGGAAGAAGGACTACTTGCCAAAAATGAGGACGGAACATATCAAAGTCTCCGTTCGTTACGCGAGGGGCTAGCTATATTCGCTCAGGATGGCGCGTTGTCGGTTTCACCTGTAGGGACGGAAGCAGTTCAGGCTCTGGAAGATCATTTTTCGCGAGACTCTTCATTGTTTATCAATCTGTTAACGGGCAAGCTTGATCCACTCGAGCTTTTCTTTACAGAGGATGCTTCGTTGACACCTTCAGGCCTGAATAGGTTTGACTTTACGCGCGAGTATTACAGCAATCTAGCTAAAGAGGTGTTTTGCACCTTAGTGAACAGCTACCCATCTGACAAAGAGCTGCGGGTGCTAGAAATCGGTACACGGGTCGGAGGTTTGACACCAACGCTCGTTTCCGCTTTGCCTGTGGAGCGTACTCGATATGTCTACGCTGACGAGTCTGCCTTTTTTACAGACAGGGCAAAACAGGAGTGGGGAGAGCAGGCGCCACTTGAATACGGATTGTTTGACATGAATACAGCGCCGCTATGGCAAGGCTATGAACCGCATTCTTTCGATGCAATTGTCGCAGATAATACTCTTCATCGCTCACGAAACCTGAACATGACACTTGAGTACCTGAGAGGAATGCTGGCACCGGGTGGAGTTCTGCTCCTAGTAGAGTCAACTCGCAATAGCCGACTTATACTGACCACTGTCGGGTTTTTCGAAGATGGATTCAGTCATCTAGAGGATGAGCGTAAGGCGAATTACCTTCCTTTATTAGCGCCAGATCAATGGTGCACGATATTGGAGAGACAGGGCTTTTCACATGTACGGGCATTCCCGCAAAACAATCAGGTCGCAGCAAAATTCGACAGACATCTAATCGTGGCACAGGCACCTGAAGCAGTTAAGGTGTTTAGACCAGAAAAATTGTCCGATTGGATGCAGAAAATGCTACCTGACTACATGGTGCCAACCGAGTATGTGCTGCTTGATCAGCTGCCTCTTTCAGCCAATGGAAAAGTAGACCGGAAAGCACTTGCGAAGCTTGGCGGGAAGAAGGAAAGCTTGCCGAAAAAAGCACATGTTGCACCTTCTACACAGACAGAAATCAACATAGCCAGTGTTTGGGAAGAGGTGTTGAATTGTAGCACGATTGGGATACATGACAGTTTCTTCGCACGGGGCGGGGATTCGTTACGTGCCATTCAATGCATCAATCTCCTAAAAGAGCGATATCAGATTGAATTGTCTATGCAAACTCTTTTTGAGTATTCCACGATTTGCATGCTTGCTGAGTTCATTGACACAAGTGCTTCAGAAACAGAACAGCTTGCAGCAAATTATGACGAGGGAACCATTTGATTTACTAGAACTGACCTGCGTTGCCTTCAAGGAGAAATGAACAAGGAAGCACCGACACTTTGACAATCGTCAGCCTTGCCTTCTCTTTGAAGGCTAGCGCAAAGAATCAGGCTGGAAAGGGAGAGAGAGCATTGGATAAAAAAACGATTGGCATCCTGGGAGCTAGCGGAACCGTAGGCAAAGAAGCCGTACAGACCATTCTTGCGTTTACGAATCATCATGTTGTGCTAGGAGGAAGAAATCCTGGAAAGCTTGGTGAGCTTTTTAAGGGAATGGAAGAGAGGATCGAATGCCTGCAAGCAGATGTTTTTAACGTGGAACAGCTTCATCGCTTTTGTAGCTCATGCGATATCGTCATTAATTGTGCTGGGCCTTCCAAGCAAATTGTCGATACAGTCGCCACTGCGTGCTTAGACCATTGTATTCATTATGTAGATGTTTCAGGAGATGAGCATCTCTATCGCCAATTATTAAAGAGACAGAATGAGATCACTGAAAAAGGACTGCTGTTTATCATTTCAGCAGGGGTTTACCCCGGGTTATCCGAAATTTTCCCGGCTTACATCGCTGAAAACGATTTTGAAGATATCGATTTTCTGGAATTGTTTTTTGCAGGTCAGGGCGATTTTTCCTTGAATGCGGCCTACGATATTGTGTGTAGCATTGAGGAAGATACCGGATTGGGCATGACCTATTGCAAGCATGGGAAAGCCCAAAAAATAGATGGCTCGTTTCATCGAAATTATGAATTGCCGCTCCCGGCAGGCAAACGTGACACTTATCCGGTCTTAACTCAGGAATTCAGCCAAATGGCTAAACAAAAGAACATATCATCCGCCTATTTTTACAATAGCTTTCAGAACAATTCTGTCCTGAATCAATTTGTGATGATTAAGGCTTTGCAGCAATACAAAACAGAAGAAGAGAAAAAGGCTTCAGCCAAACTGCTGGTTGAGCAGTTCAATACAAAGAAGCAGGCTGCAGAGGATTTCACCATGTTTCATCTGAATGCCACCGGTAACCGTAGTGGTAAAAAAATGCGGCTGGTTTCAACCCTTTTGTATCCGGGAGATTGGAATCGGTTATCGGGCATCATTGCCGGAACGGTAGCTCGTTTGATCGCAAAAGATAAGAGTGCCAACTCAGGTTGCTTCTTTGTGGCAGAAGGCGTATCGGCGACCAGTCTGATCGATGCTTTATGCGAGCAGACGATTGACCTTACGCGTTCATTAATCGAAATAAAGTAGAGGTGGCATATGACAGAGAATCGTAGGTTGCGTACCGTGGTATGTGGTTCCCGATTTGGACAGTTCTATCTGGAGGCTGTTAAAGCATTGCCAGAACAGTTTGAATTGGTAGGTTTATTGGCAAAGGGCAGCGAGCGCTCCCGAAGTTGTGCAGAACGTTACGGTATTGAGTTATATACAGATATTGAGCAACTTCCTGACGACATTGATCTTGCTTGCGTCGTAGTACGCTCCACAGTCATGGGCGGCAATGGCACTGAAATGTCGCTTAAACTGCTTGCTCGCAACATACACGTCATTTCTGAACAACCGATCCATCACAAAGATTTAGCTCTTTGCCTCAAGCTAGCACGACAGCATGGAGTACATTTCAAGACAGGGGATCTCTATGTGTATTTGCCTGCTGTGCGCCGTTTTATTGCGTGCGCCCGGACAATGCTAAAACAACAACCAGCCCTCTACATTGATGCTGTGTGTGCTACTCAGGTTTCTTTCCCGCTGATGCACATCCTGCAAGAAGCATTGCCGACCATTCGTCCATGGAAAATCAGTCATGTTATCAAGGATGAGGGACCGTTTCAAGCGCTAACCGGATTGCTTGGAAAAATTCCGATTACCTTGCGAGCCCATAATGAGGTTGATCCACATGATCCGGACAATCATCTTCATTTACTGCATCGGGTAACAATTGGCGTGGCAGGTGGCAGTTTGTCACTTGCAGATACGCATGGTCCTGTTGTGTGGCAGCCGCGTTTGCATGTTCCCGACCTTCCGAACATTCATGAGCAACTGTCAGCGGCACCGCCCGCACACCTGCTTGAAAATAGCACGCAAGTATTGGGACCACCAGAGCCTACCAGCTACAAGGACATTCTGATGACGCAGTGGCCCCGGGCCATCGGCAGGGATTTATTAGCAATGCGGGAGATGATCTTCGGGCAGGTTGACAAGTCTGCTATGGATACGCAGGCGCAACAGGAGCTTTTATGCTCTCGTCAGTGGCAGGATTGGACTCAGGCATTGGGATATCCAGTGCTGCGCTCCAACAGCAGTCACCAACCGTTGTCGACAGAGTCTTTACAAGAGGCTGCCTTAAGCATTTCAGAAGATGCATGCGATCATACCCAGTCATCAGTCGATCCTTTGACTAAAAACGATGTATTTTCTTGCACAGCGTATGCTGAGAACGAATTGAGAGGGATTGATGCTGGGCAGGTGAGAATGTGCGTTGAGCGACTAGATGAAGCAGCTTTATCTTCCATGCTGTTTGCCTTGCAATCGCAAGGCGCGCTTATAACAGCCGAACAGGGATTTAGAATGGAAGACATTTTCTCTGCCGCGAAGGTAGCATCACGTCATCAGCCTGTCATTATGCGTTGGCTACAGATATTGACGGATCGCGGTTATGTAACGCAGTCCGATAGAAAGTATCAATGCTCGATTGAGATGACAGCAGATGAGGTGCAGCGTCGTTGGGAGTCAGCTAAGGAAGCATGGAACAAAAAACTTGGCTCACCGATGGTCATCGACTATCTCATGGCTAATGCAGATAAACTCCCGGAGCTGATGAATGATAGTCAACAGGCCGCACTGCTATTATTTCCCGAGGGACGTATGAATGTGGCTAATGCTCTGTATCGGGATACGCTTATAGCGAGGTATTTAAACAAATCGGTGGCAGAAGCGGTGATGCGAATCGCTGCTATCAAACAGGCTACTTCCTCTTCTGTGTCTACTGCCTCTAAGGCTTCCCTCCGAATTTTGGAGGTAGGCGCCGGGACAGGAGCAACCACGGATGTAGTTGTGGAACGGCTGCATGCATCTGTTTCCAAACAGCTGAATCTGGATTATCTGTATACAGATGTGTCTCACTTTTTCTTATCAACAGCTCGTGAACGCTTCAAAGATTACCCTTGGATGCGATTCCAGACTGTCGATATTGACAAAAATCTGTTTGAGCAGGGATTGACACCAGAAAGCATCGACATCGTTATTGCGGCAGGCATGCTCAACAATGCCCGCGACACGGATCAGGTCATCCGCAATCTCATGCAAAGTCTTGTTCCGGGAGGGTGGCTGGTCATTACAGAGCCTACACGGGAATTTGTGGAGATGCTGATTTCACAGGCCTTCATGATGACTCCTCCTGAGGACGATCGGAAAAACACGCAATCAACCTTCATGTCTGTTCAGCAGTGGACTGATGTCATACAGGGCGCAGGTGCCAAGGAGTTTGTCATACTGCCGAACGAAGAGCATCCGCTCGCTCCATTGGGACAAAAGCTGTTTGTTGTTAGGAAGGAAGCGTATGCTGACGTATAGCAGCATTGCTGTAGCGTCATCAATCTATAACGAAATGGTCAAGCTCAAAAAATAGGAGTGTGTACATATGCCCCAAAACCTCAAGACGAATTGTGCCGAGTTGCTGACGCGTCTTCGCACTGAAGGAATTTTTCTATGGGAAGAAAATGGGAGCCTGCGCTACAGAGCACCCAAAGGAACGCTTGCAGCCGGCGATTTACAAGCGCTAAAAGAGCATAAAGGAGGTATTTTGGCTCTATTGCGCGCTGAAAAACGACCAGTGACGGTCATATCTGATCCTCAATCGCGGTTTGAACCTTTCCCGCTGACAGATGTGCAGTCGGCTTATTTGCTGGGACGCCATGATCTGTTTGGTTACGGAGGTGTGGCATGCCACATCTATTTGGAACTAGACTATCCCAAGCTCGATCATAAACGAACACAGGAGGCTTGGAATTTGCTCATAGCACGCCATGATATGCTACGGGCAACGATCGACCAAAATAAAGAGCAGCGCGTCCTAAAGAGTGTACCGCACTTTGAAGTGGCTTATACCGACACCAGCGGCTTGACTGAACAGGAGGCAGCAGCCAGACTTGGGGACATTCGTGAAAAAATGGGGCATCGTATTTACGATACAGCTCGTTGGCCCTTATTTGATATTGGCGTGACCAAAATGAGTGATAATACCGTGCTTCATGTATCCATGGAATTTCTCATCGCCGATTGGGCGAGTATCTGGCTACTATTGGCTGAATTTGAGAAGCTCTACAAAGAGTCAGAACGAGCGTTACCTGAGCTATCCCTTACATTCCGTGATTATCTACTCGCCGAGCGCAGCTTAAAGGAAACAACGGCGTATGCCAGGGATAAAGAGTATTGGCTACAACGAATGGATACTTTGCCCCAAGCTCCAGACCTACCTTTAACTAGACAGCTCGAAAACGCAGGAGAGGCACGCTTCCATCGCCGTTTCATCCGTCTGGACAAAACGGCCTGGGACACGTTCAAGCAACGAGCTCAAAAACGTGGATTGACACCAACAACTGCTGTAATGACTGCCTTTGCCGCTGTGATTGAGCGATGGAGTCGAAACAGTGCTTTTTGTCTGAACCTGACGTTATTAAACCGGCAGCCCTTACATGAGCAAGTCCATGAGATTGTCGGCGATTTTACATCGGTCAATTTGCTTGCCGTAGACTGGGATGCGGAGCGCTCCTTCCAAGAACGAGCGCGTACCATTCAAAAACAGCTATTTGAAGATTTGGACCATCGTTTGTTTTCCGGTGTAGAGGTTATGCGAGAAATGGCACGCAGGCGCGGACGTGAAGCTGCTTTGATGCCTATAGTGTTTACCAGTGCGATCGGTCTTGTTGAACCCTCGGAAGGTAGCCAGCTAACAGGTAAAATCTCCGGGTACGGCATCAGCCAAACGCCGCAGGTTTTCATTGATTGTCAGGCTATGGACAGCTCAGCAGGGCTGCAGGTCAACTGGGACGTGCGAGAGGGTGTCTTCCCAGATCAAATGATTGATGACATGTTTGATGCGTTTGCAGAATTAATCCATGCGCTGGCTAGAACCGAGCAAGTCTGGGAGGCAGGTGATGTGATTGCGTTACCTGCTTGGCAGATTGCAGAACGCAACAGTGTCAACGCGACAGCGGCTCCCTTGCCGGACTATTGCCTGCATGAGCAAATCGTAAAGCAAGCAATGGCAAATCCAGACCGCCCTGCTGTGTTTGATAGCGAAGGTCACATTACATACAAAGAGTTGGTGAAACGCGCTTTTGCTGTGGCCAACAAATTAAAAGAGCTTGGCTGCAAAGATCAGGATCGTGTTGCTATCGTGATGGACAAATGCGCGCATCAGGTTACAGCAGTGCTAGGTGCTTTACTAGCCGGGGCGGTTTACGTGCCGCTTGACATAAAGCAGCCGGAATTGCGTCGTCAGGCTATGCTGGAGCAAGCGAATGTCCGCTTCGTCTTAACGATGTCCACAGTACAAGTGCCATTGCCAAGCAACCTGCAAACAATTGAAGTGGATAACATTGAGCCATACCAGGATAAGCAGTTCCAATCACCGGCAAATCCGGACTTACCAGCTTATATCATCTATACCTCTGGTTCCACTGGACAGCCGAAAGGGGTTGTCATTAGTCACCGCGCAGCAGCCAATACCATTGCGGACATCAATCGCCGCTTTAGTGTCAACAATGAAGATCGTGTGCTGGGGCTTGCTCAACTAAGCTTTGATCTGTCCGTCTATGATATCTTTGGCCCGCTGTCCGTTGGTGGCGCATTAGTTTATCCGAGTGCCGATCGACAGACCGATCCATCTCACTGGGCCGAGCTAATGGTTGAGCATGGGATTACCGTGTGGAATTCGGTACCGGCCTTAATGCAAATGCTGGTCACTTATTTAGATTCTGAACCTCGCATACATGCACCAGCAATGCGTGTGGCCCTGCTTTCCGGCGACTGGATTCCTCTGACGCTGCCGGACATGATGCAAAAACGGATGCCTTCTGTACAAATCGTCAGTCTGGGTGGGGCTACAGAGGCTTCTATTTGGTCAAATTACCATATATATAAAGGTCTTGAAGCTGACTGGAGCAGTATCCCTTACGGCCTGCCGCTCGCAAATCAGGGATTCCGTGTGTTAGATTCACAAATGCGTGATTGCCCTGTGTGGGTGCCGGGAGAGCTGTATATTACTGGACATGGCTTGGCCGAGGGTTATGCGGGCGATTTGGCACTTACTCAGGAGCGATTTTTGCTGCACCATGCGGATGGAGAGCGGCTTTATCGTACCGGGGATTTAGGTCGCTACACCCCCGGTGGTGAAATCGAGTTTCTGGGCCGCGAGGATAACCAAGTCAAAATCAGAGGCCATCGGATTGAGCTTGGTGAAATTGAGTCCGCTCTGCTTAAGCATCCTGCCGTCGCCGCAGCTGGCGTTGTGCTAGATAGTACGAGTGATGAACAGGCATTGCTGGGCGTTGTGGAAGCCGATCGCCAAAAAGACCGGGATCCTGAAGCAGAAAACGCAGAATTTACAAAGGTGGTAAACGGGATCGGCGAGCAAGCCAGCGCTGTAGCAGATCGACTGAGTAAAGCGGAAATCGAGTCGGCGATGGCTGACCTTGATCAAGCAGTGCTCCATTCCATGCTAGCCGCGCTGCAAAAGATAGGGTTCTTTA
Organism: Brevibacillus laterosporus; assembly: GCF_030489605.1. Classification (GTDB taxonomy): domain Bacteria; phylum Bacillota; class Bacilli; order Brevibacillales; family Brevibacillaceae; genus Brevibacillus_B; species Brevibacillus_B laterosporus_E. The sequence continues at coordinate 69,388 of NZ_JAUKFY010000012.1, read as the reverse complement.
CCAATAATGAAAAACATTCAATGGAAGACATTTTGCAATCTGAGGGAATCCTTCCTAACTATCGCTGGATTGTTCGAAGCTGGATCGCAAAGCTGACAGAAGCAGGCATGCTGCTTGAGCACCCTGAAAAACAGTTCAGTTGCTCGATACTGCAAAACGCTAAGACGGTAGATGAGTATTGGTCACAGGCAGAGACAGCGTGGACAAACATGCTTCAAACAGCGGGCTTTACCGCCTATGTTCGTAAAAATGCAGAAAAGCTGCCAGAGCTACTAAGCGGTCAGCAGGATGCGGTTTCCTTGCTATTCCCTGAGGGTAAGCTCGACCACGTACGCTCCTTGTATGTTGAGCATGTCATGGCTAACTATCTCAATCAGTGCATGTGCGCACTTTTACAACGCATCGCCCAACAGCAGACCGGCAAGACCTTGCGGATTTTGGAAGTCGGAGCGGGCACCGGTGCAACAACCGAGAACGTCTTAAAAGCGCTGGAAGGCTTTGATGTTGAATATGTATTTACAGATGTTGCTTCCTTTTTCATTCCGGGAGCTAAAGCCCGTTTTGGACAATACCCAAAAATCCGCTTCGGAGTTTTTGATGTGGACAAGGATTATCGAGCACAGGGGTTGGATCCTAACAGCTTTGATGTGGTGCTGGCTGCTGGGGTATTGGAAAACGCACGCGATATTCCGGCAAGCATGAACAGGCTCAAAGAACTCATTTGCCCTGGAGGCTGGCTCGTATTTACGGAACCAACTCTGGAACACTTATGGATACTAGCTTCGCAGGCGTTTATGATGATGGAGCCGGGCGATTTGTTGCGAGCCGAGACTTCTTATCTGGACCATGGAGGATGGATGCAACTGCTACAGGAGGAAGGGAACGAAAATGTTTTATCGTTGCCTGAAGAAAATGACAAGCTCTCCTCTCTAGGCTTTCATCTATTTGCCAAACGCTTTAAACAGGACAGATTGCCAGTGAGAGCAGAAGACCTGGAAAGCTTCCTTTCCTTGCATCTTCCGGCCTATATGCTTCCTTCCCATCTGCAAATTGTCGATGCTCTTCCGCTTACCGGAAACGGCAAGATAGATCGGCGTGAATTGGCAAAATGGCGACCTGCATCGACTGTACAAAATTCCATAGCAGAAACAGAAGAGGCTGGTCTGGACATGCTGGAAGAACAGCTTGCACAAGTCTGGTCAGAAGCATTGGGTATTTCTGGAATTGGCAGAACGCAAAGCTTTTACAAACACGGCGCTGATTCACTCATCATGGCGCAAGTAGCAGGGAAGCTGCGTGACAAATTGGCTGAGGATCCGACACACGAGGAAATTCCTTTTGATGCCTTGCTCAGACAAATGCTGAACTATCCGAATGTGGCTGCATTGGCAGAATTCATACGCTCACGCAGTTCGGAAGGAAAACAAAATAATCATCAGGAAGTGTCTTGGCCAAAAATTCAGGGCAATTCAAGCAATGCTGTCATTATTCCATTTGGAGGCGGGGAGACAGGACCGCTGAGAGTTGTGTTCCACGCTGTCTTGGGTACAATGGACAGTTTCCGTCCACTTCTGGAACAACTAAAAGAACAGAATTTGGGGAACGTAGTGGGAATCTCCATCGCGGATATTGAGCGATATTGCGCCCTTGATCCGTCCGAACTCATCGAGGCAGTTGCGGACGATTATGCGGAATGCCTGCTACAAAGCGGTCAAAAGCAGATGCAGCTCATCGGTTATTCTCTAGGCGGTCTGATTGCAATCGAAGTAGCCAGACGCCTTGTAGAACAAGGAATTCATCTCGCAGACCTAGTTCTAATTGACATTCCGCCGATTATCACGGAATTCGATGATGATCTGCTGGTTGAAACACTCTTCGTCCCTAATCTGAATATCACGCTTGAACAAGCTGGTTTTGGCGGAATTAAACAAGGTGATTTGGCTCGAGGAATCATGCAGCTTATCGAGAAGCACGGACATTCCATTCCACAAGGCACTGCATGCACCATTGGCGGGGATGACGGGCTTGACAAGGTGGGTGAGCTATTCCAACGATTGTCTACCCTCGACAGGAGAGAACGCTTTACGGCTTATGTTGAGGCGATTGCCAAAGCTACTGGCGAGCAAATGCCTGTAGAAATGGCGGAAGGCTTGTGCAAGGTCTTTCATCAAAGCTTTAAGGCTGCCCGCTTCACACCTCCACCGTACATGGGGGACATCCGTTTGTTGTTGGCAAACGAGCCGTTTCTATTTTTACCGCGCACCAATGAGACGACCGTTGATTTCTGGACAGACATTTGTCTGGGTGAACTAGAAGTGATAGCAATCGGCGGGAACCATTTTAGTTGCATAGCAGAACCGAACGTAAGGGAGCTGGCACGTTTGTTAGCGGCACCACTTGGTTCATAATAAGCACTCCGAGAACAGAATCGGGGGAAAAGACAGCAAAAGAGGGATGTCTTACGTGTACCTATTAAAGCAGGTTCACCAGAGAGGGCATCCCTCTTTTTTCTGCGTTTCCATACGAAAAAATAGCTTTGGGAACCAACCGCGAATCCACCGAACCTACCGAATCCATCGAAGCTAAATACCCTTGCAGGATCCATCTCTCTAAATAAAAAATGACCACAGCTCTGACATTTTCGTATGTGGAGGTTTTTTTGTACGTTTACATAGATATGGTAGCTTTAATCTGAGAGCACATCCAACAATAAATAAATATTGAAAAAAATACCTTTTCTGTCTATAATAATGACTGTAGTCATAAAATGACTGTGGTCATTTGATAGGAATGGATGGTGATGATTACCTTGTTAAGGGATGTAAGGAAACAAGAGCTTAAGGAACACATTTTCATGAAGGCTTTACAATTGTTTAAAGAAAAAGGCTTCGAGAATGTGACGGTTGAGGAAATTACAAAGGCATGCGGTATCGCTAAAGGCACGTTTTATAATTATTTTCCCAAAAAAGAAGCCATTCTACTTCATCTAGGTAAAACACAACTGGAATCGTTCTATCAAGGAATAATACGCTACGCTGATGAGCCGGATTTAAAGAAAAAGCTCACACTGCTCTTTCACAATTTGTTTGCACGTTATAGAGAGCATTCCGATTTGATTCGACTAATTATTTTAGAATTGATGCGTTCTACCATACATATTCAAGAGGAAATGGGTGTCGTGCAAAAATTTCTGGAAGCAATTATGTCCATACTTGATGATGCCAAAAAAAGCGGTCAGCTTTCCGAGCGCATGAATACGGAGGATGTTGCTGCTGTGCTTATGGGTATTTATTTTAATTCACTGATGGTTTGGTTATCCCAAGACGCGGACGTTACGGAGATAGAACCCATTTTTCAGCGCCAATTTGAGATTGTCTGGAAAGGAATTTGTCATTTGGATGATTGAAGAATAAATGGATATTCTCCTTGGGATGTCCGTCCTACTTTTGGTGAGTATTAGCTGCATGCACGTATATTGGGCGTTTAGCGGAAAATGCGGAGGAAGTGTTGTTATACCTAAGATGAATCCCAGCAGCCTATATTTGTCCTAGGCATCTTAGCTACCTTGCTTGTTGCTCTCCTGTTGCTCGGAGCGGCGCTGCTTCTGATGGCACGTGCTGGGATTTTCTTATCCATTTCCTCTCATCCACTTTTAAAGTGGGGATGCTGGATTTGTACGGCCGTATTTGGACTTAGAAGCGTGGGCGATGGTAGATACGTGGGGGTGTTTAAGAGGATGAAGCATACCCATTTTTCTACGTATGATACTTATCTGTTTACACCGCTTTGTTTATGGCTATGTTTCAGCTTTTTATATGCAATCAGTCGATAGGAGGAGAAGAGATGAAAAATAAATCCTTTCTGATTATAGGTGGAGGCATTGCTGGCTTGACAGCTGCTATTGCGTTACAGCAATTAGGACTTGATGTGAAAGTGTATGAACGTTTTCCAGAGATTCGCCCTGCTGGAGCTGGAATCATGATTGCTCCTAATGCTTTAAGAGCCCTGGCACGCTTAGGCTTAGACAAAGCGGTGCAAAAGCAAGGCTTTGTAAGTCCTAGAGGCATTGCTATTCTAAACAAACAAGGTTCTGTATTGTCTGAGATTTCTACAAGCTCACAGCAGTATTCCACGGTATCCATTCATCGAGCAGAATTGCATCAAATACTACTCTCCGCCCTTCGACCAGGCACTGTTATTTTTGGAAAGGCTTGCTCTGATAGTAAGCAGGATAAGGATGGCGTAACCGTTACTTTTGCAGATCAGACTGAAGTTACGGGAGATTATTTACTTGCGGCAGACGGTATCCATTCGGTTGTAAGGAAGAAGCTGTTTCCCTCCATAAAGCTGCGATACTCGGGCTATACGTGCTGGCGTGGTGTTGCTCCATGCTGGCCGGACTCTGGCGAAAATTCGCAATTTACTGAAACGTGGGCTGCACAGGGACGTTTTGGAGTCATACCATTGGCTAATGAGCGAACCTATTGGTATGCTTTGGTGAATGGACCATCTGGGGATAAGCGGCATGCAGAGTATCGGATTAAGGATATCATCCAAATATTTGAGGGATATCATTCTCCAGTTGCACAGGTATTATCAAGAACCCCTGATGATAAAATGATTCATAACGATATATTTGATTTAGAGACGCCTGAGCAATTTATTTCCGGCCGCTCGCTCCTCCTCGGTGATGCTGGACATGCTATAACACCGAATCTTGGGCAAGGGGCTTGCCAGGCAATCGAGGATGCATTAGAGCTTGCACGTTGTTTCATACAGCATTCGACTGTCGAGTTAGCCTATCAAGCATTCGAGATGAGACGAATAGAAAGAGTAAGGGCAATCTCGCAGCTATCTCTTAAAGTAGGTAAAATTGCTCAATTAGATAGTCCGCTTCTTTGCGTTTTGCGAAATAGTGTCATGAGACTTACACCAGCTTCTCTGCAAAATAAACAAATAAGCAATCTATTTAATGTAGAATTTTAAGCTTTGACGATAGAAGCTAGCTTCTCTAGCAGTACAAAAAGAGAGGCTTGCTTTCTATCTTTTTTTATATCTATCTCTACATTAGAAATATTCATATAATTATTATTTTATTTTATCCCAGGTTTATCCATTTTTATTGATTTAATGGTAAATTATATACAGGAAAAACAAATATATTACTTGGGAGGAAAACAATTGTGTTTAAAAAGCAAATGAGAAGAGTTATGGCTGTTGGAATGTTGAGTTTTGCTGTTCTGTCAGTAGGGTCCGTAGTTAGTGCTGCACCTATCTCAATAGATCACAGTAAGTACTCTATTGCTCCCGCAAGTGATTATTTACAAGGGATACTACCAAAAGAAGATTTTCCTACTATTGAGAGCATACCGGATGAAAAGATGGGCGGAGGTTGTTATGCCCTTACTAAGTATGTTCTGGAGAAGGTCGAAGATGAGGGTGATAATTGGCTGGTTACTTATAAAAAAGTTGATGAATAAACTAAAAGATACAAGTTCTTTTCTATATATCGCTGTTTATAAAAAGGCGCTTCTAGCGTCTTTTTATGTTGTTATAGCCAAAAAAAAAGATTCTATGACAAGTCGCTGTGGTGCCATGCATAAAAGACGTAAAACCAGAAAGTTATGTCAAAAATTCATCCGACAATCCCCTTATTTACCCAATAATATTGCTGTTAATGCCCGTATATCCTACATTGAGACTTTCTGCCCTTGTGGCAGTAAATCATATTTTGTTATACCATGTATAGTTCTTCCTTAATAAAAGGAATACCTTTCCAATCCGGGAAGGAATGCTAGAAGAAAGGATGTGCTGTGGAGCCTATGATGACCATGAAGCCCCCGGTGGAAACGTTGTATGAAACCGAGCTAAAAGCCCTAGTAGCAAATGACAAAGGTTCTAAACCTCCAAATTGGCTATTGTCCCCGAAATCTGTCAGAGATTTTATTCTGGGTGCAGAGGCTCCGCTAAAGCTAGGTGAGGAACAAATTACCATCACAAAGAAATTTTACGGCGATGACGTGCTAATTGAAAGAGCCATTGTCTCATTAGCCGGTAATCGAGGGCTAATGCTAGTGGGTGAACCAGGGACGGCAAAAACAATGCTAAGTGAACTATTATCAGCGGCGATATCAGGAATAAGTACCAATACGATTCAAGGTACTGCAGGGACGACGGAGGACATGATTAAGTATTCCTGGAATTATGCCATGCTATTAGATAAAGGTCCTAGTTTTGAGGCTTTAGTTCCTTCTCCTTTATATAAAGGGATGAAAAAAGGCATTATTACCCGTTTTGAAGAGATTACACGATGCCCGTTTGAAGTCCAGGATGTATTAATTAGCATTTTAAGCGACAAGGTGATGAATATACCTGAAATTGAAGATGGGATTTTGTTTGCAAAACCAGGTTTTAATATTATCGCTACGGCAAACATTCGTGATAAAGGCGTAAATGAAATGAGCAGCGCCTTAAAACGAAGATTTAATTTTGAAACGATTTTCCCTGTCAACCATGTGAAAATGGAGGCGCAAATCATTGAATCCCAATCTAGGAACATGTTGCAACAAAGTGGGATTGACATTGCTGTTGACTCTTCCATCGTAGAAGTTCTCGCTACCACGTTTTTAGAATTGCGAACAGGGGAAACGTTAGAAGGCTATAAAATTGATAGTCCACAAGCCGTCATGAGTACTGCTGAAGCTGTTTCTGTCTATGTTCAGAGTGCGATGACCTCTTATTTTTATGATCATAAGCCTATTACTTTAGAACGGTTGGTTCAAAATATGCTGGGTGCTGTAGCGAAGGAGAATCATAAGGATATTCATATCCTGCAAACCTATTTTTCAAAGGTTGTGAAACAAAGGGCAAAGGAAGAGAGCTTATGGGGAGATTTTTACAATCAGAAGAAATGGATCAGATAACCGAGCTATGTGAGAAAAAAATTTATAATCTTGCCAATCAGGTTGTCTATTTCCCGATTCGTCACCACAGCCCTGCTTGTTCTTTCCACCTCAAAAAAGCGATTGAGGCCTATAAGCCAGAAATTATTCTGTTGGAAGGACCGGAGAACAGCAATCATATGATTGAAATACTGACACATGAGGATACAGCGCCACCCGTCAGTATCTATTATGCCTACAATAAAGAAGAGCATAGCTATGCCTGCTATTTTCCCTTGCTAGATTATTCCCCTGAATACGTGGCTTTAAAGGAAGCGAAACGAAGGGGAATTCCCGCCCAATTCATTGATATAAGCTACGGAAGTCGGCAAGAAAGTAAGGAACACGGGCATGACGAGGATCAAGAATCCCGAAAAATCTCCTATCATGACGAAACTTTGCTTGCCAGTTCAATTTTTATTAAACAACTTTGCCAAAAACTGAACTGTCGGCATTTTGATGAGCTTTGGGAAAAGGTTTTTGAAGTGGAAGGGCTCAAGAAATCTACTGAGGATTTCGTGAAGGAAGTATATACATACTGTTATTTCTCCAGAATGTGCTACGAGGAAGAGATGCTAGAGACAGAAGGCCACCTCATCCGTGAAGCACATATGAAGAACCATATTGTAAAAGCGCAAAAAGAATATGCGAGAATCCTTGTCGTTACAGGAGGGTTCCATACCTATGGATTACTAGAGGATAGAGTTTCAACCTATAAAATCAAACAAGTAAAAAATGAAAAAGGATACCCGATGGTTTATACCTTTCGTGAGGCGGATCATGTAAATGGGTATGCTAGCGGTATGCCCTATGTGAATTACTATGACACGGTCTGGAGGGCGATTCAGAACAAGCAAGCTTATCCTTATAACAAAAGTGCGGTTCTTTTCTTGGCACAATTAATAAAGAGCTTGCGAGAAAAAGGAGAAACGGCGTCGGTTTCGGATGCTGTTGAAGCCTATCATTTAGTTCAGGGGCTTGCCAGTTTTCGTTCTAAATCGGAGGGTGGGGTCTACGAGTTACTTGATGCTGTTACCTCTGCATTTGTAAAAGGCGAGTTCTCACTTGCTACATTACAGCCCTTGGATACATTACGAGAGCTACTGACGGGCGATAAAATTGGGAAAATTGCCAAGAATGATTTAGATGTGCCGATTGTACGCGATTTTCAAGAGAGAGGCAAAACATATAAGTTAAAACTACATACAACCAGTAAAAATAAGAAGACAGTGGACCTGTATGCTAAACCGCTGCATCGAGAGACTAGTTACTTTTTTCACTGTCTACAGTTTTTAGTGCCAGAGTTCTGTCAAAAAATCACGGGGCCTGATTGGCTCGAAAATCGCAATATTAATCTAGGTAGAGAAACCTGGGACTACAGCTACTCCTCCTACATAGAAGCGAGGCTCATCGAAAATTCGATTTACGGAGGAAGCATTCGAGATGCGGCGATTCAGAAAATCGAAGAGTGTATGAAGGAGCTTCCGGATCATCATAGCAGAGTGGCAGCTAAATGGCTTTTGAAGTCAATGCTTATGGGACTAGAGGAATTGAGCAGCATGCTTTTTAATCTGGTTGAAGAGTTTGTCAAGAAAGATGGAAGCTTTGTCTCTCTCTGTCAAACTCTTCAAACACTTACAGTTCTTTCTGAACAAAAACGCTTATTTGCGCTGAAGGAAACGGACCGATTGCAAAAGCTCATAGAGGAAACTTATTACCATGCCGTAACAAAAATCTATGAGATCACAAAGCCTAACCCAGATGAAATAAATCACGTCGTAGAAAATCTAAAATTTCTTTACATGCTTTCCTCCAAGGAGAGCTGGGGGCTTTCCGTTGATATTTTTAAAGATCAACTTGCTAGTCTCCTTGCCGTCAATGATATTTTACCTCGGCTTAAAGGCGTTATCATCGCTATTTTATGCAATCTGGACGTATTGGATCGAGAGGAAATAGCGTTAAAAGCAAGGGCGTATATGCTTGGTACTCCTGAAAACATGTTGCATACTGCTGCGTATTTACAAGGGGTATTTACAATAGCTCGTGATGTGCTTCTGCACGATAAACAGTTGCTAGAGGATTTGAACAATTTGATTGGCAGGCTGTCTTATGAGGAGTTTTTGCAGATTGCACCAGAGCTGCGTCTAGCTTTTACTTATTTTACACCTATGGAGATTATGCTTATTTCAGAGAAAGTGGCCTCTCTATTCCAAACTACCGCAGAGGATGTGCAAGCTCCTGTCATTGAGGAACGACTACTGCAGCAGGCGAGGAAGCTGGATCAGGCTATTGAGAAGGAGTTTGCAAAATGGAACCTCATCTAAACAAAGAGAATCTCAATCGCTGGAGGTTATTATTGGGCGAGAATTCCAAAGAATCATTAAATAGCATTGATGGCTATAAAGAGGCTGATTTTACCTACTCTGAAATAGATGACATCCTTGGCTACCTCTACAATCGAGAGTATACAGAAGAGCAAGGGTATCGCGCGAAAGGCGGACAGGGAAGCTCCCAGCTTACTGTTCCTACCTGGATACGTAAAATCCGTACCATTTTTCCGAAGAAAACGGTTGAGATTCTTGAAAAGCAAGCGATTGAAAAGTACAACATGATCGAGCTGCTCACGGACAAAAAAGTGCTTGAAAAGCTTGAGCCTAATATGACATTGCTAAAAAATATTCTTCAATTTAAAGGATATATGAAGGGCGAAGTGGTCAAAACAGCCAAGGACATGGTGCGAAGGGTCGTAGAGGACTTAAAAAGAACACTTGAATTTCAAATAAAAACGAGTGTTGTGGGCAAGCGTAATTATCATCGCAGGGGATACATAAAGTCGATTAAAAATCTGGATTATACGCGAACAATCAGAAAAAATCTGAAGAATTACGATAAACAAAAAAAACGCCTATTTTTAGATGAAGTATATTTTCACAGCAATACCCAGCAACAAAATAAATGGAACATTATTATAGCTGTAGATGAGAGTGGGAGTATGCTCGACTCAGTAATATACAGCTCTGTCATGGCAAGCATTTTTCATCAACTGTCTTCTCTTAAAACGAACCTCATTATTTTTGATACACAGGTAGTAGATTTGACTGATCAATTAGAAGACCCTGTCGATCTATTGATGAGTGTTCAGTTAGGAGGAGGGACACATATCGCAAAGGCGCTGAAATATGGGAAGACTTTGCTTGAAAACCCCAACAAAACAATCTTTATTTTAGTGAGCGATTTGGAGGAAGGCTACTCCATTCATGACATGTATCGTACCAGTAAAGAGATTATTGATACGGGCTGCAGATTCCTTGTTCTTACTGCTTTGGATTTTGAAGGAAACGGAGTGTATAACCAGCACGCCGCACGGACCTTGGCTGATATGGGAGCGCATGTTGCTGCCATTACGCCAGATGAGCTGGCGCGTTGGGTTGGTAAGATTATCACCTCATAACCTAATCAGAGGGCATATTAAGGAGGATTTTCGATGATTTTAAAAAAAATAGGAAGTAATCCGTTAATCACTCAATTTGCTGATAAATTTGTTAAAGACTACCCTGGACATTATTCCAGACATAATCCGCAAAGCTATTCCATTGACTCCAGTCAGTATAATCAGATTATTGCTTATGTATCTGGAGAGTCGGACAAGTTTCCTAGTATTCTTGTCCATCCAAAAGTATATGCCTATGCTTGCATGTCTCATCTAGAAAAGATGGGGAAAAACGGGACAGACGAAGCCTTCTTTAGAGCAGCAGCTATTCTCTTTAAAACGAGTGCAAATGAAAGCCATAAAAGTAACGTACTTCGTATTTGCATTGGGGATTTTGCGAAAACGATCATGCTGTCACAAGCCATCAAGGATGTAGAGGAACAAAAACAGACCGCTATCCGCCAACTGTGTGATACGCGGAAATATATAGGAGATGCAGCTATTTCCTATTATGTCGACACGCTTATCAAGAATTATACATCAAGTGTAAAAAACTCATATTCCGTCACAGAATCTGCTGTTCCTCTGTTGCTAACGCTCCATTACCTGTCTCTTATTGACAGCAGCTATCTTGAAGAGATAAAGGAGCAAATTGAACCCTTTATGTACTATCTGCTTACTGAGAATGTAGAGGGCTTACAGCAAGAGATTTCGACAGCAATAAAAGCATTAGCTTCTAATCCCTTGGCGAAAAAAGATTGTGTATCTGCTATTTATTTGGATAAACAAATCCACAAGCAGAAGATAGAGGCTATTCAAAAGCAGTTTCAACTGATTCCTGAGTCTCAAACAGAGAAAACACTCAGCCGTTCTGAGTTTAATCTATATGCAATGCTAGTTCCAGCGGCTCTTCTCTACCGAGTAAATGTACGAGGCAGCAAAGCCAATTTCTTAGAGCAACAAAATGAACTGGATCGGGAGCTATTACGTGCAATGACCTTGCTCTATGAAATTGTTCCGCTTGATGTAATCAATTCCTTATCTTCCGAGTATCGAGAGCAGGGAGCGGACCTGTACGAAATGCTTGAAGGGATTATGCCATTGACAGAACCATATGAATTAATTATCTGCGCAATTAGGGAAATGCGCGGTTATCGAGTTGAGTGGCAAACGGTAGAAAATAGATTGCTTGTGAATACCGGCAGAGCGAAAAGAGCGATGGTGCTTGTGTCGGATTGGTTAATGAAGGGATACATATTCAAGACACTTCAGGATCACGGGATTGATATGTCAGATCAGAATGTAACATTGCATGATATGGTGCTTGCTTCCCTCAAGGAAAATAACAGAACGCATAAGCTCTATCGCTACCTTACCGCAAAGCTGTCTCTGCAAGAAATATTGGATGAATTTGCTCAGCCAGCTTCATCTGCTGCTAAATTTAATTCCTATGATATAAAGGATCAATTATTTTTATTTACGCTCCTACCAGTGGAGAATCCCATCATTGAACGATTTGTCGCTTTTCTGAGTCATTATGGGACCCAACAAGAGAACATGTCCCTTATTCATATGCTGTTCTCCTCGCCTGCATTTGACCCTGAGAAATGGATAGCTGCGTATGCGGATCATCCACAGGTGAATATTGATCGTTTTTTACTTCATATCCTTAATTATAAAGGTTCAATTGATTATTATAGCGAGCTGTCAGAGGATTCCTACCAAAGAATTGTTTTAGGAAATATCGAAAAAAGTCTACAATTGTACAGTCAATTAGGTGCTGAAGCAAGAACGGCCATTTTAGAAAATATTTTTGAGAAAAAGAATGAGCTAAGCCAAGATTACTACTGTCAAGCCATTCAGCTAGGGCTGCAAGATACTTCTAAAAAAGCAAGCAGCATAGCGCAAGCAGAGTTTACGAATATAAAAAACAAAGACCTGTATATTCGTATCTATCAGAGGGAAAAGAAAGCTAAGCTAAAAGAGCTGGCATTAGACGCCATGCGAGGAGTAGAGGATTATCAAAGCATCTATCAGGAGCTGCTATCAAATGAGACGAGTGCTAAGTTCAAAACGTTACTGCAAAATTTAATCGATGCTGCTAACCAAAGTCCAGATAAAGCACATGCAACCTTTGGAACCGTAGTAGACAAAAGAAAGCTAGCACGGTTGAAATGGCTGATGATTGAACAATTCCCTGTACTGCTAGATAAAGAAGGCGGGGAGCTGGATGCAGAAGTAAAAGAATACATTTTGACACAATCTGTTGAATTTACGACAGCACCCAACCCTCATGTTTTAAAGGTGAAGGACTATGCCGCTCCCAATTCATTAGCTGATTTTGCAATGGAATTATACGCGATCTGGCTGGCTAATCAGGCTCCTGCTAAGGAAAAATGGGTCTTGTTTGTATGCACCTCTCTTGGAGATCGAAGAATCATAGATGAGTTAAGCAAACAGATCAAGGTATGGGCGGAAGCAGGACGAGGTGCACTTGCATCAGATGCAGTTAAAGCCCTGTCCTTTATGCAAGAAATAGCGGCCTTTGTGACCATTGATCAGATGAAACGGACTGTGAAAAATAGACAGGTGAAGGCAGCGGCAGCGGAAGCCCTAACCATGGCAGCGCAGAACTTAAAAATAACGCCTGAGGAATTAGAGGATCGATTAGTTACGACACTAGGCTTCGACCAACGAGGAAAGCGCATTTTCAGCTACGGACAGAGAACGTTTACCGTAAAAGTAAATAATGACCGCCAATTACATGTAACCAATGATGAAACGGGAAAGGTAGTTAAAAATTTACCTGCACCTGCACAAAAGGATGATGCTACCTTAGCTGAACAAGCTAAATTGGAGTTCGCCCAATTGAAGAAGGATGTAAAAAATCTCGTTACGATTCAATCCTTACGACTGGAAGAATCGCTCTCTAAACAAAGGCTGTGGAGCATAACAGCTTGGAAAAATCTCTTTGTAGAAAACGTGATGATGCAGAAGTTTGCGATAGGGCTTATCTGGGGAGTGTATGAGGATGGCAAACTAACAGATACCTTCCGTTACATGGAAGATGGCACTTTCAATACGGTAGATGAAGAAGAGTATGAATTAAAGGAAGATGCGCTTATTGGCTTGGTGCATCCGATCGAGCTTACAAAAGAAGACCTGCAAGCCTGGCAAACACAGCTTGAGGATTATGAAATGAAGCAGCCGTTTCCTCAGTTGGATCGAAAGCTCTACTTTCCAACTGAAGAACATCTAAAAACGAATCGAGTTACCGATCTGCCAGCAGAAGAATATTCACCAACTGCCTTTCCTAAAACGATGGAGAAGTATGGCTGGTATAAAGGAGTGGCACAGGATGCAGGCTTCTATCATGAATTCTATAAAGAATATGGAGATATGATTGTGGAGCTGAAATTCAGCGGTGCTAGTATCTCTTATTATGATGGCATGGAGGATATCTCTTTAGAAAGCTTAGCCTTTTATGCCAATAAATTTGATCGTTATTATTACTATGAAAAGAGCCAGCCTTTACCGATTTCTACTATTTCACCGCGTTTATTTAGTGAAACGGTTTTTGATATCATGCGAGCTGCAGGAAAATAATAAGCTGCGTACTGAGGTGGGAGAAATCTCACCTCGGGACTGAAGCTATTTTTCAATAAAGAGGTGCGTATGACAGATTTTTTAATTCAATTTGATCAACTGATAGCGCGTTGTACAGAAGAATTTTTGATTAAGCATGCGAACAAAGGCTTATATAATCGTGCCGTGAAGGATATGGAAAAGGGTTTACAGGTGGCATTTACATTTGAAGCTGATCAAGTGATCTGTAAGCTGGATGACGAGATTGTATGTCATGTAAAAGCCGATATGAATAGCCATGTCTGTAGCTGCCCCTCAGATAAAATTTGTAAACATATCATAATCGCGCTCTTATCCTATAAGCAAAATTATGAGCCGAAGGTAGAAGCGAAGCCTGCCGATTTTTCATGGCTTCTTGCTAAGCCCTTGGGTGAAATATACGATCAGTTTACGGAAGCACAGGTGGAGGAGGTTCTGTTTCGAATTTCCTATGCTGAGGAGCTAGAGGTAGGAGAATGTTCGTTTCTTACCATTAAAATGAGCTGGCAGGACATAGAGGTTTCTTTTATGGAAGAAGCAGATATAGGGAAGAGCATTTGCAGCTGTAAACAAAAAGAAAGCTGTATTCATAGACTGGAAGCTATTCTAAGGTATAGAGCAATACATCAGGTGATCGATGATTCGGGGTATCAAACAAATAAACAAATCGATTATTCGTTGGACGTGGTTCAGGATAGCAAGCAGATCATAACAGAAATCATTAGTCTGGGCCTGGCTAAATTACCAGAGACGATTTGCGCAAGATTAAAAGTATTAGCCATTGCAGCACATAATGGGCATTTAGCTCAATTGGAAAAGGATATAAGAAATATCGATGGACAATTAACGTTGTTTTTTCAGCGTCATATCCGTTTTTGTCACAAAGCATTTCTCGAAAAGCTAACAAATACCTATTTAAGTACGGTTGTCTTGGAAAAAGAACAAAGTCAAGAACAACTGCGACAGGTAATTGGGCGTTTTAAAAGTAGATATTACACGATTCCCAGATTGCGACTATATGCGCTGGGAGCTGATCCGTGGGCGACCCGATCCTCCTATAAAGGGATTACCTATTACTTTTACTGCACAGATGATAAAAAGATATATAGCTATACAGATTCGAGACCTGTTTACTATGAAGGAATTGAATTTCACTTTAAGGAACAGTATGGGCAGAGATCTCCTTGGGGAAGAGAGTGGAGGATGAATGATTTATCTCGAGCTCAGCTTGAACTACGAGCTTGCAAAGTAAATCAGGAGCAACGCATCTCTTCAAGTGAGGAGACGCTGCTAGAATTAAAATCAAGAGAATCCATTGAGAATGTGGATTTGGGGGATTTCCTTATTCATAATTGGAACGAAAAGCACGCTAGAGATCAGCATGTGGCTTTATTCCAGGGCAGACGGGAGCAATTGACTATCATACAAGTAAGCAAGGTAAACGGCTCGGCTTATGAACAAGGAACGCAAAATTTTATCTTTACTGTCAATGATCAGAAGGGCAATGAGCTTGCGATGACGATTCCCTATAACAAGGAATGGGAAAAGACGATTCCTTTTTTAGAGAAGGATAAGAAGTTTTTAGAGCTTCGTGACTTTTATATATTTGCTCACGTTTATGAACAGCATATCTATCCAATCAGCTTTTTAAAAGACGAGGCAGTGACCAATCTGAAGCTGGATTTTTAGGGGCGTGATACATGATGAATGCGCTGGAGCAGCTTGTTGATCAAATAATTCCCTGGAGCGAACGGCTTTTGTTAAAGGGATTAGCGAAAATAAACGAGCAAGACATACAGGAAGTGAACCAATTTATCACGGCTGCACGCCAATTGGACATGAATTTTTTGGTACAGGTACTAGAGAGGATGGAGGCGCAGGGGAGGGCGTATGTACGGAGTAGCAGAGCAGATATAGCGGATGTAACAGAAAGCTATTTTTATCTTTGTCAGTATATGGAGTTTATTAACAAAGATACCTTTTCGAGAATAGAATAATTTTCTCGCTTTGCAAAAAATCAGAGCCGGTTAAAACGCATGAAAATCTTTTCAGATATGTTTAGGGTGCACCTATGAATAGGCGCACTTTTTTTGTTTACGAAAACAAAAATGATCGAGGAGAGTTATGACTTTCAGGCTTGCAACCTCCCCTGCATAAATTATTCATGCTGTCTAGGGGTGTTCCCCATGCATTATGTTTTTGATAAAATTCTTTCTCCAATTTCTGGGTATTTTGCATACTTCCTTTGTTTTTAACATACTCTTGTTCAAAAGAGGTAAGACTTCCTTTGATTATCAGGAACTTTTATATTGGGACGTATAATTATTTAAAAATGACTTGATTTATAAAAGAGTTGCGAGAAACAGCTTTTTTACAAAAGTTGGTAAATGAAGTGATGTAAACTCCAATCCTTTTCTCACATCTGTTCCTCGATTTGATCCCCAATCAGAGTAACTGTGATTAAACCTGTTGGTTTATGTTCTAACTAATTGCTTGCGGAAAGAGGCTTAAAAGCATCAACTAGTAAGGCTTTCGCCTCATAACCATTTTAAAAAAATGGGTACTCGCCTAACACAATTCATTTCCGTTTATCATTCAATATCTAGAGGGATTGATAGGAGGTGTAAATGTTATGTCTGGACACATATGTAGATCAGATGAAAAAATTATTTATGTTACAAACGATTTTTTTCCACAAGTGATTAGTCCTGCTAACATAGTGCCTGTAGTCATCAATTTAAATAGCGCCTCAAGCTCTTTTGGCATTATATTTGAGCCAAACATTGACACCATTACGATTATCAAGAGTGCAATATATCTGACGCAATTTAGTATACAAATCTCTACTGTTTCTTCTCCCCCAGCAAACCCTGCTCCCCTTCTCAAATTCGAGTTGCTTCAGAATGGGGAAACGATTATTCCTTCTCAAACAAGCTTTCATTCCCATAATCCCGGTACTACTTATGTCACCTCCACTTTATTACCTCAACTCTTTCATAAAGGGGATAAGATTCAATTGGTTCTGTCCTCTCCAAATCCGTTGCCTGCTGACACATCGCTTCGGATTGATTTTGCTAGCATCACGATTTTTGATATTGATTTGTAATTTTGGCAATCATACTAAGATAGAAAGAGCTCATCTGTTTTTAAACATGTGAAAGGGGATTTCCTTGGCAGCTACCTTGGGAATCCCCTTGCATTTTAACAATTGCTGCTTGATTCTGCTTGTTAGTCCATTTACGAAGCAGTAGCAGGTAAGTGCAAAATCAATTGCTTGAAAATACATTTATTTTAGAATGTATATAAATAAAAAATATATTTTCTGTAAAACGAAAAATGGTATCATTTTTAATAGTTTGCGGTAAGCCAATCAGTATGATTTATTCAAATAGAAAATCATAGATTCATTTGGTAAAGTGAATGTTAAGAAAAATAAAAACCTGCCTTTTTCGCAACGATCAGTATTTATGCATGGAAAGCTGTAGGTAAATGATGGATATTGGTGGTGTACATAGTATGGACGACATGATATGCAGTAGCACTGATAAATGTATGCTTGATGAGTTATCCTTCAGACTTCGGTCCATTGAGGCTGTGAAGGGGGGAGCTCTTTGCCAATTGAAGCAGCAACTTGCTTTTTCCTATGCGCTTATTGTCATGACCAGTGGAGAAGTGCAGCTTGTACTGGATCATCAGCAATGTGAGCTGGATAAAAATTCGGTGTATGTATGTAGACCGGGACAAACTTTTGGAACACTCGCATTGAGTGAGGAGATGGAGCTCTATGTGTTATATTTCGATGTATTTAAGCACGAGCCCAATCATGTAAGCTGTATGACGATAAGCAAGGATGAACAGTTGTTTCCTTATAAAGAAAAAATCTCTGTTTACCCTTCCGATAAGCTGACATCCATGTGTGAAGATTTGTATCGTCATTGGCAAAGTAAAGCTAGTACAAGCAGTTTTCGTTGTCAGATTGATTTTCAGGAAATCCTGTTTTATATCAATCAGAATTGTCGGACGAAACCGGAAAACGCATATTCAGCACTCGAATATGTAAAGCAATACATGGAGGAACATTATACCGATTCATTAACGATCGATAAGCTGGCACAGGTGGCCGAAATCAGTCCGAAATATTTTGTGGATTTGTTCAAAAAAAAATACGGGATAAGCGCGATGGAGTATGTTGCTAAGCTACGAATACAGCAAGCTAAGCGACTTATGGCTCAATCAGATGCTAGGCTGCGCGATATCGCTCATCAGGTAGGCTACGCGGATGAATTCTATTTTAGCCGGAAGTTTAAGAAGGAGATAGGCGTTTCACCTAATGTTTATATGAAAAGTCGCCGTCGAAAGCTGGTGGCATACAGTCCAGCACATATAGGCTATTTATTACCGCTACATATTATGCCGTTTGCTGCTCCACTTCATCCCAAGTGGACGGAGTATTATTATCGAGAATATCGCAATGAAATCCCTGTTCATATCAGCGCATATCGTCAAAACCATCACTGGCAGGAAAATATAGAGCTGCTTAAGCAGATATCCGCAGATGTCATCATTGCAAATGATAATCTTCCGAAAATAGAAAAGCAGGCCTTAGAAAAGATAGCTCCAGTGTTCTATCTCTCTGTTTCACAAATGGAATGGCGTCAGCAGTTTCGTCTTCTGGCGGAGTTTTTGGGAGAGTCCTGGCAAGCAGAGAAGTGGCTTGAGGAATACGATCGGAAGCTTCAAACGGTAAGAGAGCGATTGCAGCCTGGGCTGGAGAAGGAAGCGGTTGTTGTAATCCGATTAGTACAGCAAAATATGTTTGTACAGAATCATCGCGGGATCTCAGGCATGCTGTTTGATGATTTGCCATTTAAACCAGCTTGTGTGAACAAAGCATTAGATGCTACGAAGCCCATTTCCATAAAGGAACTGAAAGCGTTGAATGCTGATCGCCTTTTCATGCTGATTCGTCAGGAAAATGAAACACTGGCTATCTGGGAAAAAATCCAAAATGAACCGCAGTGGCAAACTGTTTCAGCGGTTCAGCAGAACAGAATCCATATGCTTGCTTCTGATCCGTGGCTGGAATATTCCCCGCATGCCCACCTCCGAATGCTTGATCATCTTACGGAGCTATTAGCTGTAAATCGTCCATAATTGTTCTGGATATTGTCTATGGTACTACAATGGCTAATTCGCTATGATCAATTTTGATAATGATTATCAGTTGGGTAATTCGTGCAGGTAGCTGTGAGGAGAGGGTGAATTTGGCGATGAAACAAACAGAAAAACGTTCTGCCTTCGCCATTCCGGGGGCAGAGCAACGGACAGTAATAAGCAAACGTGGTGCATCATACCGCATTATGGTGTACAAACCGGAAGTACCTGCACCCGAGACTGGTTTTCCGGTTATATATATGCTGGATGCAAATTCAGCGTTTGGCTCGATGGCGGAGACCGTTCGCTTACAGACGCGCGGACCGCACATGCTGGAGCCAGCAGTAGTAGTTGGTATCGGATATGATACTGACCAACCCTTTGAAACGAATCGACGGTTCTATGATTACACCGTGTATGCTGATAAAACGGAGCTCCCTAATCGTAAGGACGGGTCTGAATGGCCGACAACCGGAGGAGCAGACTTATTTTTGACATTTATTGAAGAAGAGCTGAAGCCGTTGATTGAACAGGAGATTTCCATTGACCGTAATCGTCAGACGTTATTTGGTCATTCCTTGGGCGGACTGTTTACATTATATACGATGTTTACAAAATGTCAGGCTTTTCAGGTTTATGCAGCCGGAAGTCCGTCTATTTGGTGGAAAAATCAATTTCTGCTTCCGTTAGCAGAACGCTTTGCTAAGGAAGCGAAGGAATCAACAGCAGAGCCTGTACAAACTAGTCTTTTGATAGGGATAGGCAGCGAGGAAAAGGCTGAGATGGTCGCGGATGCCAAAGAGATGTACGAACGTCTATCTTCCAGTAACATACCTGGCTTGCAGGTTCAATACCGTTGCTTTGATGATGAGGGCCATCTATCCGTTCTTCTCCCGTACATCGGACTTGTCATTCGATCTGCATTAGCAAGGAAATAATCGCATCGTGTAAAAAGGAAAATAAGATAAAAACGCATGCTTTGTTCTGACAGACAGTCGCATGCGTTTTTGTTATTATGATTACGAAGTTACGAATGCTGGTGTCAGTGATTTTGTCATTTCTATACGGGCACTGTACTCTAAAGCCAAGACAATATTGGTATAGGTACCGCTGCCAGATACATATTTTTACGTATGCTGTAAGCAGGCTGGTATAAATATAGAGGCTGAACCTCGGACCTGCTGGATTTTTCCCTTAATTTCCGCTTCACATTGGCGGTTAATATTCGATACCTCGAATTCGTCAGGATATACTCCTTGTAATATGGCTCAGTCCGATCGAGCACATAAAATGACTTCATAACCACCCAGGCCACCTAGTCCAAAGATGATGACTCTAGACTTTCGGAGTCGCTCCTGTCTTGGGAGAGTATACCCCGTTGTTTTTTTGACCATTTCCCAGTAATACTGATTTTCGTCCAGTGCTTAACCACCCTTTTAACTAAGTAACACTTGCTCCATCAATTCCAAGCGTTCTTGCGATGACACGACGGACAGACGAGATTTATTTTTTTGGCACGGAAATCTGGCAAATTTACTCTATGACAATGTCATACTCCATCCGTTTCGCTGTCTTTTCGGCGGTTTCTTTTCCTAGTAATCGTTTGACTAAGTAAAATGACATGTTAATGCCGGCGGAAATGCCTCCTGATGTTACGATTTTTCCTTCATCCACAAATTTTACGTTCCTCTTAACCCGTAGCTTCGGATACTCTTTTTCAAGTCGATCATACGAATTCCAATGGGTCGTCACCGTTTTGCCATTTAGCAATTCTGCTTCTGCCAGAATTAATGCTCCTGTGCATACGGAAGCCATAATATCAACGGTTTTCATTCGGTCTTGCACCCATTTGATTATATGTTTGTTATGCATTTCCGTACGGCTGCCAGGTCCTCCTGGAACGATGAGAATATCAAAGGCAGGAGCATTTTCGAAGCTGTAATCAGGCTGAACCTTCAATCCATTTCGCGCTGTAATCATTTTCCCATCCTCTGAAATGGTTTTCACATGAAAAGGCTTATCTGATGTATCGTGTTCGGTAACGGCAAAAACCTCGAAAGGACCTGCAAAATCCAATACTTCCACGTCGTTGTACAGCAAAATTCCTACAGTCCACTTCTTTTTTTCAGGTTTTCCCTCTGAAGACTTGGGAGAATCGGGTACTGATGAGTGTCCCCATGCACTTGTACCAAAAGTGGTTAGGAACATTGCTACGATGAGAATATAACTACATAATTTTTTCAATTTACTCAGCTCCTTTTATTGGGAATTATTTCTTTTCGCCAAAATAATATCCCAAATCTACAGACTTAAACATGACTAATAAGGGCTAGAAAATTGAGAATATTACAATTTGTACATTTATATACATGTTTTGCAAGTATGGACAGTTGTGTATGTTTTTAGTAAGAGAGCGGGATCACGCCTTATCGTATATGGCCAAACAAATGCTGGTATGGGAAACGAATACCAACTTTGAAAAAACTGTAACCTTAATGAGGACACGGATCACACCCTGCATACGGACGAACCGTATATTTCAAAAAATATCGTATAAATCATTGAGATTTTGCAAAAAATCCGTTTCTGAAAACAAGAGAACCAATTTACGCTGTAGTGCTTTGTTGTAATCGATGAATAGGTTTGAGGCGAACCCCGACAACTGTCGGGGTTCTTTTTTATAAGGGAAAAAATGTTCGAGAAAAATCGAGCCTTAGATTAAAGGCTTAGAGTTGAATTTGCTTTGTAGCGATATTTTTGCAAAATTCCCTGTCATGCTCCACAAACAGGACAGTTGGTGTGTATTCTAGCAGCAGCTCTTCAATTTGCATGCGGGAAATCACATCGATAAAATTAAGCGGTTCATCCCAAATATGCAAATGAACTTTCTCGCAAAGACTTTTTGCAATCAGCACTTTCTTCTTTTGACCGCCGCTAAAAGCGGAAATATCCTTTTCAAATTGAACTCTGGAAAAATCAAGTTTTCTTAAAATAGATTTAAACAGGCTTTCATCAATCCCGTTGTTTCTAGCGTAGTCCGTTACATTTCCCTGTAAATGTGAGGTATCCTGTGAAACATAGGATATTTTGAGCTGACTGCCTTTGCTAAAAGTGCCCGTATAGTTGAGATTCTCACCGCAAATAAGCTTAATAATACTTGATTTTCCAGAGCCGTTTTTACCGCACAGCGCTATTCGTTCCCCTTGCTCAATTGTAAAGTTTATATCTGTGCAAACCATTTTCTCGCCATAATAAATGGAAACATTTTTAAGTTCTGCAAGCTGGTTTTTATGAAAAGCAAGCTGTGAAATTTTTAAGCTTTCAGCGTTTTCAATGTTTTTAAGGAGCTTAGACCTTTCCTCAATAGCAGATTGCTGTCTCTGCTCCATTGCTTTCGAGCGTTTCATCATTTTAGCAGCCTTGTGACCAATATACCCTTTATCTACCTTGGAACCGGAATTTCTTGTACCATTTTTCGTTTTTTCCACTTCGTGTGACCAGTTGCTTGTTCTTTTAGCAGAATTCGACAAGCGTTTAATGTCTTTTTTTAGCCTTTCGTTCTCTGCAAGCTCGAAGTTATCCCGTCTCTCTTTATTTTCCCACCAATCAGAGAAATTGCCTTTTTGTATTTCGATATTGGTTCTATTGATGGAAAGGATGTGATCTACACAGTTATCAAGGAATGACCTGTCATGAGACACAAGAATAAATCCGCTTTTGGTATTGAGATAATCACTGACAAGTTTTCTTGCGTGCATGTCGAGATGATTGGTTGGTTCATCAATTAACAGAAAATGATTTTCCTTGAGAAATAATGTAGCTAACAGCACTTTCGTTTGCTCACCGTTGGACAATGAATCAAAGGGTCGATATAAAACATCCTCAGAAACCTTTAGCAATGAAAGCTCACGCATCAATTTCCAGTGGACATAGTCTGGATAAATATCGTCGATTACATCAAGGGTATTATTTGCCTTATTTTCGACAGGGAAAGGAAAATATTCAAAGCTGACCGCAGCAGAAATATTTCCGCTGTATTCATATTTCCCAAGCAATAGGTTAAGAAAAGTTGTCTTCCCTTTGCCGTTTCTTCCGGTAAATCCCAATTTCCAATCCGTATCGATCTGGAAGCTTACGTTTTCAAATATGTTATCGAAACTGCCATCATAGGCAAACGTCAGGTTTGTAACATTGATTAATGACATAAGATATCCTCCTGTATAAAAAAATAAAAGCTACAAGAAAGTTACCTTCTTGCAGCTCAAATAAATACAGCAAATCCACCCCATAATGAATGGGGTCAGATAAGGATATATTGTTTGAGTGAAAAGATGCAGTAACCTTCTTGCATATAAAGAATAAAACATACGAAAAATATCGCTTTTATAGTTTTATTGATTTATATATTCGCAAGAAAAATTACTCCATGTTTTCAACTCCAATCATTAAATTACACGTATCTTATCATACTTATTTTTTAATTTCAACACATTATCTTCTGGACAACGAGGGCACCAATACTCGCCATGTAGTCCGACCGCCGCCATGTAGCACAGCAGCATGTGGTGGGAGAGGCATACGTTCGAGCTATTTATTTAGTAAACAAAAAACGCATTGATTTAGCGATAGAACGGTGATATCATTTTATTAAACGACGTTTAAAACTTTGTTTAAAATCTTGGTTAAAAAACCGTGATGAGGAGGTAGAAAATGACACATTCTGAAACAAATCAGGGCACAAAAGAAAAAATTCTTAAGACAACCTTGGAATTGATTAAAAAAGAGGGCTTTGAGAGTGTGACCATCAGGAAAATTGCAACGAAATCAGAAACCAATATCGCGCTTATTAATTACTATTTTGGATCAAAAGAAAGACTGATAAGCGAGGCTGTTAAAGTTCTGCTAAACAGCTTTCAGGATACCTTCACTATTTTAGATGACCTCAGCTTATCACCAAGGGACCGTTTGCAATCCTTCCTCATCCGTTATGTTCAGGTCATCTTGCAATACCCAGAGCTTGTATCAAGGATTATTGCAATGGGGACTGCACCGTTTGCTTCCCAGCAGGAATATGGAGAATTTCTACAAACAATGGGCTTTCAAAAGGTTCAGGCGACATTACAAGAGATCACGCAGGAAAGCGACCCAAACCAGTTAATGATGATGACGACGCAGCTATTTGGCGCAATCTTTTTGCCTGCGTTAATGAAGCCAATACTGGAATCAGGAGCAGGGGTAACCTTTGCGCCAATCGAAGAGCAAGTGAAATTCCTATTTGATCACTATTTTTCTTACAAATAAGCGAACAGGGGAGAAGAAGACATGAACTTCCTACGGAAATATTGGCAGGATTTAGGTATGGCTGTTGCTCTGATGGTCGGGCTTTATTTGTATGCGGAATGGCAGAATATCACGGAAATACGCTCTATTTTATGGCTTAGCTTTGTGGCAATTCTATTCCACCAATTTGAAGAATACCGCTGGCCTGGATATTTCGGAGGATTGTTCAACGTGCTTATTTTTAAAAGTGAATATCCGCAACGATATCCATTAAACCCTCAATCGGCTATGATCATCAATCTAGTTATCGCTTATGTTTTTTATCTGCTTCCTGTGCAGTTTCCAGATGTGATCTGGCTTGGTCTTGCTCCTATTTTGATGGGCTTCTTTCAATTTATCTGGCACGGCATTTTTGCCAATATAAAAGGAAAAACACTGTATAATCCAGGCTTGTTTGCTGTTATCTTTCTTCACATTCCGGTTGGCTGCTGGTATATCTATCACATTGTTAGTCATAGCTTAGTGACTACAGTTGATTGGGTAGCTGGTACGATCTACTTTATCGCCGCCGTGTATGTTCTGATCGTTAAAGGCAATATATGGTTGAAGGATAAAGGGACGCGGTACAGTTTTTCTAAGCAGCAGATGGGGCCTTATGGTAAGGGGATGTGACACTGTTCCTAACGAACTACACTCACTAGAATGGGCGCCAGCCGATTTGCCAACAATAGAGAAACTTTCAAAAGAACATGTATTACAGTTTCGCTAAAAACATGACCCGAGTAACGGACAGACCATAATGTCCGTTGCTCGGGTTTTTACTTGGATCCATATATCTTTCCTTCAATTTTCCAAACTCTTTACTCCCACGACCCACTGTAAAAAATATTTTCGTGGAACATCTTTTCCTAATTTTGTTATAATTCTACTGGGAATAAATGTTTATTTGTGAATAAACCAAAAAAGGGAGAAACCTGATGCAAAAAACCTATGCGCTATCGAATCCCCAAAAGAGAATTTGGTATACGGAAATGATGCATCCTGACACGGCGGTTAATATTATGGCAGGTTTTATAAAAATCACAGGGCAGTCTGATTATTCAAAGCTATGTCAGGCGATAAACGCAGCGATTTATGCCCATGATGCCCTGCGAATTCGTTTAACAGATGAAGGACAAGCAGAACCAAGGCAATATCTAGCAGATTATCAGGAGCGGCAGTTTCCTGTCATGGATCACAGCAAAAGGGTAGCGCATTCAAAGCTTGAAGACGACGTATCGATCATACAAGAGCGTGAACAACAGTCAATGATAAATAAAGTAGTAGAATGGGCCGAAGATCAGGCAAAGATCCCTATGGAGTTGTTCCACTCTGACTTGTACGATATTTCCATTCATTTGATTGATGATGAGCAAATATGGGTGTATTGCCGATTCCATCATTTGATTGCCGATGGTGTGTCGATAGATATGTTCTGTAATCAGTTTATGGATAACTATGTTCAGTTGCTTGCAGGAGAGGCAATCGAGCTGAAAAGACAGCCCTCCTATCTCTGCTATTTGGACAGTGAAAGGGAATATGAGTCATCCGTTCGCTTTCAGAAGGATAAAAGCTTTTGGCAGGAGGCTTTTTCCAGTCTCCCGGACGTAAATGGAATCAAACAAGTGCCTACCTATCAGTCGAGTACCTTGGCAGAGAGAGAATCTGTTTCTATTCCAGAGGAACTTCAAGCGTCGGTTCATTCCTTTTGTAAAAAATATCAGGTCAGCGTAAATGCCTTATTCCTGGCTGTTCTTTCCATTTATGTCCAGAAAGTGACCCTGTCAGATGATAGTACGATTGGTACGCTTTATGGGAATCGGACGAACCGCACGGATGCTGACATGTTTGGCATGCTCGTAAGCACTCAGCCGTTTCGCACGCAGATGAATGCTCAGCTAGATTTTGCCGCCTATGTCCGCCATATAACTCAGAAACAGGTCTCTATCCTACGCCATCAGAAGTATCCTTATAATTTACTCATGCAAGAATTACGGGCGAAGCATCGCGGAATGGATGAGCTTTTTACGATTGTACTGGAGTATCAGCCGATGAAGTGGGGAGAAAAGGGACAGCTAACATATAGCATGGAATGGCTCTTTAATGGCCATGCTGGCTACCCGTTGTATGTACACGTAAAAGAGCATCTGGACAGTGGACAGATCATGCTTACCTTGGATTATCAGATTGAAATGTTTGATAAGTCAGAAATAATGAGGGTGACAGAGCAGCTTTTGCTTCTGCTACAGGATGGTGTAATGGAGCCTGGGAAAAAGGTCGGTGAGCTACGGCTTCTATCCGAGCAGGAAAGACAGCTACTTCTATCCTTTAATGACACGACAAATGCGTTTCCTTTGGACAAAACGGTGCATCAGTTGTTTGAAGAACAGGTTGAAAGGACCCCTGAGCATATAGCAGTGATTTTTGAGAATAAGCACCTCACTTATCGTGAATTAAATGAGCAGGCAAACCGTCTGGCAAGAAGACTAAGAAAAAAAGGAGTAGAACCCGATCAGGCTGTTGCCATAATTACGGAACGATCCAAAGAAATGCTAATCGGTATTTTTGCCATTATGAAAGCAGGCGGGGCCTATTTACCCATCGATCCGGAATTTCCGACAGAACGAATTCAGTATATGCTACAGGATAGTGGAGCGTCTTTATTGCTTGTGCATCCTTCTTTTGCTGGGCATTTCCCATTTGAGGGGGAGGAGATCGTCATACAATCCGAGCTTTATGCGGATGAGGATGAGGCAAATCTAGAACCACTGGCAAAAGCAGATCATCTTGCGTATATCATCTACACATCCGGTTCGACGGGAAATCCAAAAGGGGTCATGATCGAACACCGATCTGTTGTCAGCCGCAATGCTTGGTCGCAAAGAAAGTATCCGCTTACGGAGCAAGATACGATTTTACAAAAAACACCGTTCACATTTGACGTCTCCGTTTATGAATTATTTGGCTGGTCTTTCGTAGGAGCCAAGGTCTGTTTCTTACAGCCTGGAGCAGAAAAAGACCCGGCGATGATTATTCAGACCATCCAAAAGCAACACATATCAATCATACATTTTGTCCCCTCTATGCTTCATATTTTCCTTACCTATCTTACGGAGACATGGAAAGCAGAGCATGTCAAAAATCTCCGACTGATACTTGCTAGCGGGGAAGCGCTCAAGGCACAGCATGTTGCTACATTTCATGACATTCTGCAACCGTACGGCATTTCCCTCCATAATTTATATGGTCCTACAGAGACGACCATTCAAGTAACCTATTATGACTGTGATACAGCTAGCATGCCATTTGTCCCGATAGGTCGGCCGGTCGATAATGTACAAATTTATATCGTTGGTCCGCATGGCGAGCAACAGCCGGTGGGAGTGACAGGAGAACTTTGTGTGTCAGGTGTAGGTTTGGCAAGGGGGTATCTCAATTTGCCAGAGATGACGGCAAGTCGTTTTGTCGCGAATCCCTTTACAAATAAAGGGGAGCTGATGTACAAGACAGGAGATTATGCTAGGTGGTTGCCCAATGGACAATTGGAGTATTTAGGACGAATCGATCATCAGGTGAAAATCCGGGGATATCGTATCGAGTTGGGGGAAATAGAAGCGCAGCTAGTCAAAATAGACGGCTTAAAAGAAGCAGTAGTAGTGGCGGTTGAGAATGGGCCGGGAGTGCAGGAGCTGTGTGCATATATTGTGTCGGAGCGTAAGCATCGGATTGGGGCATTGAGAGAGGAATTAGCAAATGTATTACCGACCTATATGATCCCTACCTATTTCATCCCTCTTGAGAATATGCCGCTAACACCAAATGGTAAGGTTGATCGCAAAGGACTTCCATTACCTAAGCGATGCACAGACACACTTGGCACAGATGAGGTTTATATTGAGCCAAAAAACGAAAGAGAAAGGCTATTGGCAACGATATGGGAAGATGTGCTGCGAGTGGAGAGAGTAGGAGCTAGGGATAATTTTTTCTACCTGGGCGGAGACTCTATTAAGGCCATACAAGTGATGACTCGTCTGCGTGCCAAGGGCATGTCCTTAGAAATGAAGCGTCTGTTTCAGTTCCCTATTCTTTCAGATGCGGCACGAGAGATTTCCTTACTGGAACAAAAGCTAGAGCATCGACTGCCAAAAGCTTCAGCTTCCTTAGTTTCGCTTCCGGTAGAGGAGCTTTCTTTATTGAAAAAACAAGTAGAAGAAGAAATTCCAATGGGGTGCATGGATCAGGCCTACCCCTTAACGCCATCACAAGAATGGATGTATGTTCACAGCTCTATGAATCAGCCCTCCTCCTTTTTCATTCAATTGGAGTTGGTGCTAAAAGGAGGGGTAGACGTTGATTTGCTAGCTACTAGCCTCCAGTGTGTAGTGGAGCGGCACGATGGTCTGCGTACGATTTATCGGTATACGGAAAGAGAAGTTCCTGTGCAATGTGTTCTGAAAAATCGGGATATTCCACTGTTGCAGGCAGATGTATCTCACTTAGACGAGCAGGAGCAACGTCACTATTTACAAAACCTGCGGATGGCTGATCGTCAACGTGGTTTTGATCTCGCACAAGATGTGATGCGCTTAGCGGCAGTCACATTATCTGCCAACTCCTATCATATTTTGGTGAGCACTCATCATATTCAAATCGATGGGTGGAGCTTGCAGATTATGCTACAGGAATGGATGGAGCATTACCGTGCTATGCTTAACAACGCCCCGTTGGAAATAGAAGAGGCTGTACCGTTTTCTACCTATATGAGGTGGATTGAACAGCAGGATCAGGAGGAATCGCTTCGTTTCTGGAGCCAGTATCTTCACGGATATGAAGACTCTGCCCCTCTCCCGAAAATGATGGTTACTGGATCGAAGAAGGAAGAAAAGGATATAGAGCCAAGAGTTGATCACAGACAGGAGAGTATAGGGTTCGAGCAAGATGAGACGATCATGTATATTGAAAAAACGCTCACATCACAGCTGCAACGTATCGCTAGCAAATATCACTCCACTATGGGAGCTATCCTGCAAACGGCATGGGGTATCCTGTTAGGTAAATATAATGGCAAGCGAGACGTTGTATTCGGAAAGACGGTTTCTGGAAGGCCGTCTGAGGTGGAAGGTGTAGAAAAGATCATTGGTTTATTTATCAACACCAATCCTATCAGGGTAAGCTGGGATGAGCAGAGTACGTTTTTGGAGCTGTTGAAAAGAGTCAGTCAGCAGGCTGTTGAAGCGAAAGCCTATGAATATTGTTCCTTCTCAGATATCCAAGCACAAAGTCCAGTTAAGCAAGGGCTTATTGACCATCTGTTTATTTTTCAGAACTATCCATTGGATGTAGAGGGGCTTGCTCATACTACCCAAGCCCTAGGGTACACAATGGATTTACATGCTTATTTTGAACAGACACACTATGACTTTACCGTAAAGGTGACTCCAGAGGATTGCTTGCAGTTCCACTTTATTTACAATAGAGAACGCTATGCTGAAAAGTACGTAAAACGTTTGATGGAGCATTTTCTTACCCTGTTGCAGGGGATTGTTGAGAACGCAGATCAACCGATAGATCAGATCGAAGTAACCTCGCCAAAAGAAAAACAGGAACTGCTAGAACGATTCAATGATACAAGAGTGACGTTTCCAAAGGAGAAAACATTTACGCAGTTGTTCGAGGAGCAGGTGGAAGCTACACCTAATGAATGTGCGATCGTATGGAAGGATCAAACGATAAGCTATCGGGACTTAAACAAGAAAGCGAATCAACTGGCAAGAAGATTGCGGGAAAAAGGCGTGAAGGCAGAGACTGTCGTGGGTGTTCTCATGGATCGTTCCATTGAAATGTTCGTTAGCGTGCTTGCGGTATTCAAAGCAGGTGGAGCCTATGTGCCAATTGATCCTATGTATCCTAGAGAGCGAATTTACTACCTGCTCAGGGATAGCGATTCGATGATTTTACTGACAACGAGAGCGACAGAGGCTCATATTCAGCTAGAGAAGGAAGAATTTACGAAAGAAATCGTGTATGTCGAGGATGAATCGAATTATCACCCAGATAGCTCTAATGTAGTAGCTGTGACGAAGCCCGGCAACATGGCATATCTGATTTACACTTCAGGCTCAACCGGTAATCCCAAAGGTGTAATGATTGAACACCGAGGCTACGTGAATGCGGCCTATGCCTGGATGCAGGAATACGATCTGAAACAATCTCCTTGTCGTTTGTTGCAAATGGCCAGCTTTTCCTTTGATGTATTTGCTGGGGATATGGCAAAGGCACTCCTTACAGGTGGTCAGCTCATCATTTGTCCAGAAGACATTCGGATTCATCCCCCCGCTTTATATGAATTTATGCGCAAGCATCAAATCAGCACGGTTGATACGACACCGGCTTTATTTGTACCCATTATGCGATATGTAGCAGAGGAGGGCTTGGAGCTTCCCGATCTGAAGCTAATCCTGCTTGGAGCCGACACTGTGCCGATGAATGATTTCACTTATTTATTACAGAAATTTGGATCAACCATACGTATTCTAAATACTTACGGAGTAACGGAGGCTAGTATTGAATCCAGCTATTTTGAAGAGGAAGCGGATTGGTTCAATGGCAAAAGTCGAGTCCCCATTGGCAAGCCGTTGCCCAATACCAGCTACTATATTGTCAATCAGCAGAATCAGCTATTGCCCGTAGGAATTGCTGGGGAATTGTGCATAGGAGGGGTTGGTGTAGCGCGCGGCTATTACAAAAAGCAGGAATTGACTCTGCAAAAATTTGTCCCAAACCCGTATGCACCAGGTGAAATGATGTATAAAACCGGAGATAAAGCCAGATGGCTGCCAGATGGAAATGTAGAGTTTTTAGGGCGTCTGGATCATCAAGTCAAGGTACGTGGATACCGTATCGAAACAGGGGAAATAGAGGCGAACATCAGGAAGCTTGAATACGTCAGGGAAGTCGTGGTCTCAGTCTGGACAAATTCTCAGGGGGAGCATGAGCTATCCGCTCACCTCGTCTCGGATGAAGCGTTGTCATTTGCCAGAGTACGGGAGGAACTAGCAGCTATTTTACCAGGATATATGATCCCTACCCATATGTGCCAGATCGATCAAATTCCGCTTACACCTAATGGCAAGGTTGACCGGAAATCATTATCCATCCCTGACGGCAATGAGCTTCGCACGCAAGAATACGTGGCTCCACGCAATGAACTGGAAGCTAAATTGGCAATCATATGGCAGGACCTACTAGGAATCAGTCTGATTAGTATCTATGAGGATTTTTTTGAATTGGGCGGACATTCTTTAAAAGTAATGATGCTGGTCGCCAAGATCCAGAAGGAGTGGCATGTTCAATTGCCGATTGAAAAAGTCTTCCAAAATCCCACAGTAGCATCGTTGGCAAAGCTTCTTCCTGAAATGGAGAAAAGCGTGCAGATGAGTATTCAGCCTGCACCAAAGAGCGACTATTATCCGCTTTCTTCTGCCCAAAAAAGATTGTTCCTGCTTCATCAATTAGACAAGGCTACCCTAAGCTACAATATTCCAGTTGTAATGATGTTGGAGGGAGCCGTCGACCGAGATCGCATGGAAATAGCTTTGCAGCATTTGGTCCAAAGGCATGCTACATTGCGAACCTCCTTTGAAATGGTACACGGAACTCCGATGCAACGCGTACATGAGAAGGCAGATTTTACGGTCCAATATGAAGATCTAGGAAACAACAACACAACAGAGCAGGATATCCAGTCACTGATTCGAGCATTTATTCAGCCGTTTGATTTAGAGATGCCGCCGTTACTTCGAGTTGCTCTCATTCGGCTTGCGACAGATCGTCACCTTTTGCTTGTAGACATTCATCACATTATTTCAGATGCCGTTTCCATGGCTACCTTTACGGTTGAATTTGTACGCCTTTATCAAGGAGAAGAGCTGCCTGCACTACACCTGCAGTACAAGGATTACGCTGTATGGCAGCATGCTTGGAAACAAACCTCCTCCTATTTGAAGCAGGAAGAATATTGGCTACATCAGCTAGCAGGAGAGCTTCCTGTTTTACAGCTTCCGCTTGATTATAAACGTCCTGAAGCTCTTACATTTGAAGGTGATCAAGTATGGATTCCTCTTGATTCAAAAACATCTCGTCTTGTGCACCAAGTAGCAGAGGAAACAGGAACAACCCCCTTTATGCTGTTACTTTCGGCGTACAGCTTGCTGCTCGCTCAATATAGTGGTCAGCAAGAAATCCTGATAGGATCACCGATTGCTGGCAGGAGAGATGACGATCTTCAACGGATCATTGGAATGTTTGTTAATACAGTGGTATTTCGAATGCATCCGGCTGGAAGTAAATCGTTTGCAGCTTATTTAGACGAGGTCAAATTGACTTCATTAGCGGCTTTTGAAAACCAGGACTATCAATTTGAGGAGCTGATCGAAAAGGTAAAGATTGAGCGAGCTCCTAATCGCAATCCTCTTTTTGATACAGTATTTGTACTTCAAAACACAGATTGGCAAGCAGATCAAGCAGGTGAACTAACACTAGCACCCTATCCGTATGCTCATCAAACAGCAAAATTCGACCTTACTTTGCAGGCGATAGAGCAAGGAGACGCGTTTCATTTTACATGGGAGTACCGAACAGCGTTATTTAAACGAGACACCATTGAGCAGATGGGACAGAACTACGTGGAGCTTCTTCGGATGGTGACAGCGAACAAGGACATGCTCATTCATGAGATTCCCTTCCTTCGCGCGAAAAAGCTGGAGAGTGCTATAACAGAGGACTTTACGTTTACATTTTAATAGCAAAGATTTTTCTCTGGTATAAAAGGGAGAGGATTCTCTCCCTACTCGATCTGATAAGGAGAGAAAAAGGATGCGCGACACATTAAGTCAATCAGGTACAATGACGACTGGAAAGTGGCAAAAGGAGCAGCAATACTGGCTAGACAAATTACAAGGAAATGTAGTCGCGAGCGGATTTTTGGAGGATTTGATCAGAACAGGCAAGGAGAGTACTAGATGTGTCTATAAAGCGATTTTCCCTGCCGACCTGTCTGAAAAAGTGAGAGCGGCCAGCAATGGATCACCGTTTGGAATGTATGTTTTACTTGTGAGCGGTGTGAAGCTGTTGCTTAGCCATTATACAGGGGGTGAGGATATTCTGGTTGGCATGCCCCCTTTTCATCTGAAAAGCAGGGAGAAGACAGCCAACCATCTTCTAGCTCTGCGAACTGTTGGGACGAAGAAGGACAGCTTTGCTGAATGGGCGGGAAAAATCAAACAAACAGTTATGGAGGCAGATCAGCATCCCAACCTTTCTTTTGCAGAGGTCGTACGGATGCTGCATCCAGAGATAGACGATCCATCTCAGTTGACTATGCAGACGGTCGTTTTGCTTGATAGCGTTCATGACGTGAACGAGATTGATACCATACAGACTAGCATGCTTTTTTTATTCCGGGATAGGGGAAACAGTCTGGAAATTGAGCTGCATTACGATTCAGAATGTTATCTGGAGGGGACCATTCATCGCATTGTTCAGCATATGCTACGGTTACTTCAGCAGGCTCTGTCCAATCCGAAACAATCCAGTCAGGAGATAGAGTTCTTGTCTGAGAAGGAAAGGCACCAGCTCGTCTTCGGTTTTAATCAAACACAGTCTGGTTATCCGCAGGACAAAACAATTGTTCAGCTATTCGAGGAACAGGCCGAGAAGCATTCGGCACGAGAAGCCTTGGTATGTGATGATCAGCGTATGACATACGAGGAATTGAATAGACGTGCTAATCAGGTAGCGAGAGCACTAATAGATCGTCGGATTCAGCCTAACGATATCGTCGGGATCATGGTTGAACGTTCCGTAGAAATGATTGTGGGTATACTTGGCATTTTAAAAGCAGGAGCAGCCTATCTTCCTATTGACCCGATTTATCCACAGGATCGAATTACTTATATGCTAGAAGATAGCGGGGCGAAGCTTTTGCTTACAGATAGACACGGCCCAACGGCTTCCACCTATTCGGGAACAATTCTTCTTGTTCATGATGAAACCCTGCAAAAGTGTGCTAGTGAAAACCTGTCTGTAGAGATTTCCCCGCAAGCCCTAGCGTACATCATCTATACATCAGGGACGACTGGCCACCCCAAGGGTGTCATGATTGAACACAGACATGTCGTACGTTTATTGGTTCCAGACACTCCCTTATTTTCCTTCACCCATCAAGACGTCTGGACGTTATTTCATTCCTTTAGCTTTGATTTTTCGGTATGGGAAATTTTTGGAGCCCTACTGTTTGGCGCAAAGCTGGTAGTGGTTCCTAAGCTGGTTGCTCAAGACACCAAGGTCTTTTTACGATTATTACAGCGTGAGCAAGTAACGATACTTAATCAGACACCCACCGCTTTTTATCAACTCATAAATGAAGAGCTAAAATCCGCTGATCAGAAATTACATCTGAGGTACGTCATTTTCGGAGGAGAAGCCTTAACGCCAAGACAGCTGCAGCCGTGGAAAGCAAAATATCCTCAGACCAAACTAATCAATATGTATGGCATTACCGAAATCACAGTCCATGCTACCTTCCGTGAGCTGAACGAGGAGGATTTCCATCAGCACGCAAGCAACATAGGCCAACCGATTCCGACTCTGTCCATCTATGTATTGGATCAGGATAGAAAGCTGCTGCCAATCGGGGTACCTGGCGAAATGTATGTATCAGGGGCAGGCGTTGCCAGAGGATATCTGAACAGACAGGAGCTGACGCAGGAGCGCTTTATCGACAATCCTTATATAGCTGGGGAACGCATGTATAAGACTGGAGACTTGGCTAGATGGCTGGCAGACGGCACTCTTGAATATATGGGACGACTGGATCATCAGGTAAAAATTAGAGGGCATCGGATTGAATTGGGTGAGATTGAAGGGCAACTGCTGTTACTTGGCTTTGTGCAGGAAGCAGTAGTAGTAGCCAGACCGAACAAGGATGGAATCAATGAGCTATGCGCCTATGCGGTGGCTACAGAAGACATAGGAGCTATAGATGTACGAAAAGCGTTATCTGTTTCTTTGCCTGACTATATGCTTCCTACGTATGTTATCCAGATAGAAAAAATCCCGCTGACTCCTAATGGAAAAATTGATCGAAAAGCTTTGCCAAAGCCAGAGAACAGCCTGCGATCCAAGCAAGAGTATGTAGAACCCAGAACGTCTCTGGAAGCTAGCTTGGTTAGCATCTGGGAGGATGTTCTGGAAATCAAGCCGATCGGAATTAAGGACAATTTCTTTGAGCTAGGCGGGTATTCGCTCAAAATGCTCAAGATGATTAATCAGGTGGCACAAGAATTAAACGTTGAGATTCCCTTAAAATTACTGTATGAAAATCCAACGATCGAATATATGGCAGAACGGGCCTTTGCTTTTTATATGGAGGAGAGTAACCATCACATGACGCTATTAAACAGAGCCGGCGATCTCAAAGTGATTTGTTTTCCTCCCATAAATGGTTTCATCTTTATCTATAAACGAATTGCGGAATTGCTGGCTCAGGAAGCTACATTTTATGGATTTGAATATATAGAAGAGGAAAATCGCATCGAGCTGTATGTCCAACAGATTTTGGATGCGGAGCCAGAAGGACCGTACATTTTCCTCGGTTATTCAGCTGGTGGAAATCTAGCATTCGAAGTGGCAAAAGCAATGGAAGAAAAGGGGCACGCTGTATCCGATATCATCATGTTTGACACCTATATGAAAACAGAACAGATGAAAATGACTCCCAAGGAGCAAGAGGATGAGATCGAACGCTTCCTGCAACTGGAAAATATCAGAGAAATCTTAGACTTTAGTCATGGCGACGAGGTTGTCAAAGAGCGGGTTCTCAAGAAAACAAGGGCTTATGTTGCTTACTTCCTTCAGTTGGCTCATGTTGGTCAAGTACAGGCGGCCATTCACTTTGTGCAGGCAGAGCCAGATGAGGATAATATTGCACAGCCAGCGGATTTGCAAATGTGGGGAAAATTTACAAAAGGAGCATATAGAGAATATCAAGGTGCAGGCATGCATTACAGTATGTTTAATGGGCATTTTCTACAAAGGAACACTACACTGCTTCAACATATTTTACACCAGATGAAAAGGAAGGATAGATAGCTATGGCTCAGATCGTACCTGTATCGAAACAAAGCAAATCGGAGCGTATCATTTCATTTCGTTCACCGACAGCAAAGGATGCTTCGAAGGTTCGCAAGCATTACGAGCAAGTCTTTCACGACAATCCCTTTATGCTCACCTCTGGGGAGGAATTTATCGCTAATGATGAGCAAGTCGCCGCCGGTATTGATGCCTTCTGGAATGATCCTAACAAAGTGGCCTTTATCGCAGAATGTGAGAATGAATTAATAGGAATTATGACCGTCACGCCAAGAGAAACGAAGAGAGTACAGCATGTAGGCATGATCGCGTTAACAATTAAAGAAGAGTGGCGGGGTCAAAGAATTGGAGGTCTTTTTTTTGAAGTCATGCTAGAGTGGGCAGAGGCACATCCTGTAATTGAAAAGCTTTCGGGTGAAGCATTTGCACATAATGAAAGATCCCTTCGTTTACTCAAGAGCTTTGGGTTTGTAGAAGAGGGAAGAAAGATTGCAGAAGTCAAATATCCTGACGGTACATATGTAGACACGATTTTCATCGCTAAATCGGTGAAAGGCGATGAGAAAGAGTTGTGCTGTGAATCCAGTGTTGCATCATCGAAAAATCCTGCTACAATGATGCATGACAGTTTTTGATACAGGATGTGAAGTGTTTACATGGATTTTTTACATCAGAAAGTTTTACCAGCAGTTCGGCAGATGAAGGATTTCGAGGCATTGCTTAAAAGTCGTTTTGAATATTTAGTATTGTTGGATAGCCATGTGGGGCAATTAAAGCATATTGTCCAAATGTCGAAAAAGCATAATAAAAAAATGCTTGTACATGTTGACCTTATCAATGGCTTACGAAATGATGAATATGCAACTGAATTTTTATGTCAGGAAATTCGACCAGCGGGTGTAATTTCCACGCGCAAGAGTGCTGTATTAACCGCCAAGAAAAATAAAGTCCTAGCAATTCAACGTTTATTTTTGCTGGACACTACGGCGCTTGAAACAAGCTACCGTCTTTTGGAACAGACACAGCCTGATTATATCGAGGTTTTACCTGGCATTATGCCGCATATTATTGCCGAAGTATATGAGCGTGTGAAAATTCCTGTGCTTGCTGGTGGGTTAATCAGAACTGTGGAGGATGCTGAGTGTGCCTTTAGTGGCGGGGCTGTTGCGGTAACAACGTCACGAAAAGAGATTTGGCACCATTATGAGAATAAATAAAACTTTTTCGATTCCCTGATAATTCATTGTTGACAGAATTATCTTTTGTTTGCTTAAATGGGTTATAAAGTTAATCAGGTGACGGAGAATCGGAGACCCACAGAGGCTTCCCTATCGTATAATAGGGATTGTTTCCTGTGGGTTTTTTGTTGTCTGTCAAGCATAAAGGGGGATACAGAGAATGTCGCCATTTGTAGGTGAATTAGTTGGGACTATGCTTTTAATTATTTTGGGGGGCGGTGTAGTAGGAGGGGTTGTTCTCAATAAATCAAAAGCTCAGCATTCAGGGTGGATCGTCATCACGATTGGCTGGGGGTTGGCAGTGACTATGGGAGCGTATGCTGTTGGGGGAATAAGTGGTGCCCATCTGAATCCAGCCCTTACGATTGCATTGGCCGCCATTGACAGATTTGCTTGGGCGGACGTACCGTTGTATATCGTGGCACAAATGATCGGAGCCTTCCTGGGAGCCGTGATTGTCTGGCTGCACTATCTGCCTCACTGGAAGCAAACAGAGGACAAGGGGGCGAAACTGGCTGTTTTTGCAACTGATCCTGCCATTCCAAATACGCTAGGAAACCTGTTAAGTGAAATCATAGGTACTTTTATTTTAGTTTTTGGTATTCTTGCGATTGGAGCGAATAAATTTGTAGATGGATTAAACCCGTTTGTCGTAGGACTTTTAATCATTAGCATCGGGGTATCTCTGGGCGGCACGACAGGGTATGCCATTAACCCGGCAAGAGATTTAGGCCCACGTTTGGCCCACTGTCTGTTACCGATTGCTGGAAAAGGAACATCCAATTGGAGTTATGCTTGGATTCCGGTGGTGGGCCCCATCATAGGAGGAGTATTGGCAGCGCTGTTCTATAAAGTCGTATTTCTTGCTTAGACTAGATTAGATTAGATTAGAGAAAAAATACTGACTAACAGGGAAAAGGGATGAGTTTCATATGGAGAAAAAATATATTTTGTCATTAGATCAAGGCACATCTAGCTCACGTGCCATTCTGTTTAATAAGCAAGGACAGATTGTTTCCATGGCACAACGGGAATTTCCGCAATATTTTCCACAGCCAGGTTGGGTGGAGCATAATGGCTTTGAAATATGGGGTTCTATCTTAGCTGTCATTGCAGAGGTTCTGTCCACCTCCAATATTAGCCCAAAGGAAGTAGCAGCTATTGGAATCACAAATCAACGTGAAACTACGATTGTTTGGGATAAGCATACAGGCAAGCCAGTATATAATGCGATTGTTTGGCAATCCCGTCAAACATCCGAGATATGCGATGAGCTAAAAGCCAAGGGCTATTCAGATGTAGTACGGGATAAAACAGGCTTAGTGATCGATGCCTACTTTTCAGGGACGAAATTAAAATGGATTTTGGATCATGTAGAAGGAGCCCGTGAGAAGGCGGAGAAGGGTGACTTGCTATTTGGAACCATTGATACATGGCTGATTTGGCGCCTGTCAGGTGGGGAGAGTCATGTGACCGATTATTCGAACGCTTCCCGAACACTTCTATATAATATCTATGAGCAAAAATGGGATGATGAGTTGTTAGCCATGCTCGATATTCCTAAGTGCATGCTGCCTGAGGTTCGACCATCGTCAGAAGTGTATGCGCTTACAGCATCGTATCATTTCTTTGGCGAACAGGTACCGATTGCTGGCGCGGCGGGAGATCAGCAGGCGGCTTTATTCGGGCAGGCATGCTACGAGATGGGGATGGCAAAAAATACTTATGGAACAGGTTGTTTCATGCTCATGAACACAGGAGACAAGGTAGTAAAATCGGAAAGTGGACTACTAACGACGCTCGCATGGGGCATCGATGGTAAAGTCGAGTATGCGCTGGAGGGCAGTATTTTTGTTGCTGGCTCAGCTATCCAATGGCTGCGTGATGGGCTTCGGATGTTAAAGTCAGCGGCTGAGAGTGAGCAATATGCACAACGAGTAGAATCGACGGAAGGGGTATATATGGTGCCAGCCTTTGTTGGACTAGGTACACCATATTGGAAGAGTGACGTGCGAGGAGCTGTATTTGGGTTGACGCGCGGGACAGAAAAGGAGCATTTTATCCGGGCCATTCTTGAATCGCTTGCATATCAAACAAAAGATGTCCTTTCTGCCATGGAGGCGGATTCAGGGATTGTTTTAAAAGCCTTGCGTGTAGACGGTGGGGCGGTGAGAAATAATTTTTTGATGCAATTCCAAAGCGATATCCTTGGCGTTCCAGTAGAGCGACCTACTAATAGCGAAACGACAGCATTAGGAGCGGCTTACCTAGCTGGTCTAGCGGTTGGATTCTGGGAAAGTCGTGAGGAGATTGCCTCTGTTTGGCAGATTGATAAGCGCTTTGAGGTACAGATGGGGGAAGAGGAGAGAAGGAAATTATATCGCGGATGGAAAAAGGCAGTAGAAGCAACAATGGGCTTCCAGGTACCGTCAATCGGTTGAAGCAGGTAGCAATCTACGCTATACTTTGATTATCAAATGGAACAAGTTAATATCGGTCGGAGAATTGGAGTAGACCACAGCAGGTCCTTTTAAATAAGAAGGATCTTGTTGTGGTCTTTTTTTTATTCACCTGACGAAAAAATACGTTCGTTATTATGCACAGGAGAGTGAATGAGATGACAAAGCCATTTTCAAGCTTATCTAAGAGACAAATATTGCGGGATATGGAGATGCAGGAATATGATTTGCTGGTGATCGGGGGCGGAATCACTGGAGCTGGAATCGCGCTGGATGCACAAGTACGTGGGATCAATACTGCTTTGATTGAAATGCAGGATTTTGCTGCCGGGACCTCTAGCCGCTCGACAAAGCTCGTTCATGGAGGCTTGCGTTATTTAAAGCAACTGGAATTGAAGCTGGTTGCCGAGGTAGGACGAGAACGAGCAATCGTGTATGAAAATGCTCCCCATGTCACTACGCCAGAATGGATGCTGCTTCCCATGATAGAAGGGGGAACATATGGTAAATTTGCTACATCCGTCGGCTTACGAGTTTATGACGCACTAGCAGGGGTCAAGAAAAGTGAACGCCGTATCATGCTCAACAAGGAGCAGACGCTGGCCAAAGAGCCGCTGCTAGCCAAGGATAAGCTAAAAGGCGGCGGTTATTACGTAGAATACCGGACAGATGACGCTCGCCTCACGATGGAAGTGATGAAGGAAGCGGTTCGGCGGGGAGCAACAGCTATTAATTATATGAAAGCAGAGGACTTGTTGTATGAGAATGGCAGGGTATACGGAGTGATGGCTATTGACCAGATCAGCGGTGAGAAAATTACAATCCGTGCTAAGAAAATCATTAATGCGGCGGGTCCGTGGGTAGATACCATTCGAGAAATTGATGGCTCGAAAAAAGGAAAGAGACTGCATATCACAAAGGGTGTTCATCTTGTAATAGACAAAAAAAGATTTCCATTAAACCAAGCGATTTATTTTGACACACCTGATGGCCGCATGGTGTTTGCCATTCCCCGAGATAATAAGACCTACGTAGGAACAACGGATACGAACTATCAGGGAGACATTGCTAA
This sequence comes from Brevibacillus laterosporus, assembly GCF_030489605.1. GTDB lineage: Bacteria > Bacillota > Bacilli > Brevibacillales > Brevibacillaceae > Brevibacillus_B > Brevibacillus_B laterosporus_E. The sequence continues at coordinate 28,001 of NZ_JAUKFY010000012.1, read as the reverse complement.
CCCCAAAATGACTGTAGAGGATCGTGACTACATTCTTCGTGCAGCTAATTTTATGTTCCCGTCACTTAAACTAACAGGAGAAGATGTAGAATCCAGCTGGGCAGGCTTACGTCCATTGATACATGAGGATGGCAAATCCCCGTCTGAGCTTTCGCGTAAGGACGAGATTTTCCTGTCTGAATCAGGTCTATTAACAATTGCAGGAGGGAAGCTGACTGGATATCGTAAAATGGCTGAGAGAATTGTTGATTTACTAGTTGAGCAATTCAAAACAGAAGGGCAAGGCAATTATCCACGTTGTACAACTGATAAAATTCGTTTATCTGGCGGCGACGTAGGCGGAGCTGACAAGTTTGCGTTATTCAAGAAGGATAAGATAAAAGAGGGCGTCTCAATCGGCCTATCTGAGCGGGAAGCGGAGCAGTTAGTTGCTCGCTATGGGTCAAATGTATCTCGGATTTTCTCGCGAATAAGCGAATATGAGGCAGAGAGAGCGGAAGCGGGATTGCCTGCACATATTTTTGGCCCTCTTATGTATGCGATAGAAGAAGAGATGGCAGCCACTCCAGAGGATTTCTTTGTTCGTCGTACAGGAGATCTTTATTTTCATATACAAGGGGTTAGAGATTGGAAGGAGCCCGTTATTGCTTATATGGCTAAAAAGCTAGGGTGGAGCGCAGAGGAAACAGCTACTCACAAAAAACGTTTAGAGCAGGTAATACATGACGCCGTTATTCCACTCAGTGAATGACAGCAGGGGTTTGTTGGAGTAGAAAGAGCTTGGGTAGCACATGATTCGTTCTTTTGTCATCTCTGTGTAACATAAGATTGGTAGAGTAATAGAGAAAGGGGTGGGAATATGCTTGGAGAAATCCTTTCGCTAACCATCGTCAAATATAGCATCTCTACATTACTTATACTGATCATCATAGGCGTAGCTGGTTTGATATACGCTGCCTACGTGGAACCCAAGTCCGTGGTGATAACTCGCCATCAGGTAGAAATTTCAAGATTGCTCGATAAGAAGCAGGGGCTTACAATCGTCCAATTTAGCGATACACACGTAGGTCCCCACTTTTCGCTTGCACAACTAAAAGAGGTTGTTACCCTCATTAATGAACAGAAGCCTGATCTTATTGTGTTCACAGGTGATCTCTTGGATCGGGTCAGGAGCTTTAAAGAAGGCAAGGACGCATTGATAGCCATTCTAGCAGAATTGAATGCTCCCCTTGGCAAGTTCGCAGTGTATGGAAACCATGATCGTGGCGGTGGCGGGAGTGAATACTACCGACAGGTGATGGAGCAAGCTAACTTTGAGTTACTTGTCAATGATGTGAAAACGATTGCCTTAAAAAATAAAAAATCGATTACCATCGCTGGTTTAGATGACTTTTTACTTGGCAAGCCAAAGCTAGAGGAGACATTAGGACTGCTTGAGCAGGGAGAGCAGCTTACTTCCATGAAGGAACAGACTTTTTCGAATCAATTGCCCAGCTTTACTTCACCTCTTGCAGAGAGTTTCGTCATTTGTCTCGTTCATGAGCCTGATGTTGCTGATCGGATCGTTAGCTACCCTGTTGATCTGCAATTATCAGGCCACAGCCATGGCGGACAAGTGCAGATTCCTCTGCTGGGGCCTGTGATCACGCCTTCGTTAGCTCGAAAATATAAAGAGGGTCTATACCAGCTTCGCCAAGGGAACCACACGATGCAATTGTACGTGAATCGAGGCCTTGGGACGACTAGATTGCCAATTCGCATGGGAAGTAGACCTGAAATTGCTGTTTTCAGCTTGGAAATATAGCACAGATTTTTATTGGGCGCAAAGAAGGCCCCATGTTAGAATCAGGATTATATATGTTCTTACTGATTCCTGAGGAGCTGTTACAATGAATACAATACAGGTGTATCACTATGATGCCTTTAGCACGCAACCTGATAAAGGAAATCCGGCAGGTGTAGTCTTTACAGGTAATGAACTGACGGAAAAAGAAATGCAAGAGGTAGCACAAAAGGTAGGATTTAATGAAACGGCTTTTGTACTCGCTTCAGACGTAGCTGACCTTAGAATTCGTTATTTTACACCAGGACATGAAAATAATCTCTGCGGTCATGCAACCATTGCTGCTATTTACGCGCTAAAGACTACAGGGCAATTAGGAGATAAAAATCATCTAACCATCGAAACAAAAGCAGGAATATTACCAATAAAAATGGAGATGGGTACAGATGATAAACGGTATATTACGATGAAGCAGGCAGCTCCGCAGTTTGAGGATTTTACAGGGTCTCAGGAGGAGCTGGCAGACTCAATCGGTCTTACAATCGACGATATCGAAACTGATTTACCCATTACATACGGCAGTACAGGTATTTGGACCTTGCTAGTCCCTATAAAAAAGCTGAGTGCCTTTCAAAAAATGAAGCCTGACAATGCACGTTTCCCAAGTGTGTTACAGGAGATGCCAAAAGCATCTGTTCATCCATTTTGTCTGGAAACGTATGATTCTCAAGCACAAATGCATGGACGCCATTTCTCCTCGCCGTTTTCAGGTACAAGGGAGGACCCTGTGACAGGCACGGCTTCAGGCGTGATGGGAGCCTATTATGCTCAATATATAAGCGATGATTTTGATACAAAACTGCGTCTCGTGATCGAACAAGGTCAGGAAATCCAAAAGGACGGTAGGGTAGAGGTAACCATTAGTAAAAATCATGAATCGTATGATGTTGAGATTACAGGTACGGCCGTTTATGTGAAAGCATTCGAAATCTCTATCTAAGCTAGAGACAGTCGGGGAGGATTAACCTTCTACCCCGACTGTTTTTTGTGTGCATGTACGAATGCTAAGACAGCGTGAATACATACAAAATAATAATCTGTATGGAAGAAAGCAGACGTTATCTAATTTATTATGTACCTTTTTTAACATTATGTAAGGCGGTTGAAAAACGAGAGATAGCCTCATGAATCTGGTCATCCATCACGCGACCAAACGTAAAGCGAACATAGCCCTTTTGTGTACCGAATACACTTCCTGGAACATACACAACCCCTTGTTTGACCGCCTCCTTGACTAATTGTTGCTCGTTAACATTCTCCTTTATCCTGCACCAAATATGAATCCCGCCCTCAGGTGCCAGAAACTCTACCTGATCCTCAAGCTGATCATATAAGGAAAACGTCATTTTATCCTTGTTAATCGCGAGTAAATTCCGCAGCTTACGTAAATGGGCAGGGAAATCCTCGGACGATAAAAACTTGGTTGCAATCCATTCCGGTATAATGCTATGCCCAAAATCGATTTGCTGTTTGGCGTCTGCTAAACGTTCAATAACGGTTTGCGGGCCAAATATCCAGCCAATGCGCAGACCAGATGCAACAATTTTACTTAAGGAACTGACATAGAGAACCGTACCATTTTCATCCAGCGATTTTAATGTTGTAGCTTGTGTGTTATCAAAAGCTGTTAGACTGTACGGATCATCCTCAATGATCGGGATGCCTAAGTCAGAGGAGATTTCTAGAACCCGCTTTCTACGCTCTAAGCTTAAATAAGACCCATTCGGATTTTGAAAATTGGGGTTAAGAAAGACCATCTTTATACGATGCTGTTTATGCAACTCTACAATATCATCTGGATTAATCCCGCTATCATCAACAGGCAATAGGAAGGTTCTTAGTCCTGCTGATTTAAATAATGGCAAAGAATAGCAATAGGAGGGGTCTTCAATTGCAACTGCATCGCCTGGCTGCAATAAACACTGAACAATCAGGTACAGAGCCTGCTGGGCCCCGGAAGTAATTAATATAGATGAAGGTGTTGCAGAGATATTCCGCGATTCCTTTAAGTGTAAAGCGATGGTTTCACGTAGCTTCAGATTACCCTGTGGATGGTCATAACCTACGTGATAAGTGAAGGTTTCATTGGACATGATGCTTTGAAAATAGGAGGAAGCAGACAAATCAGGTGATAGCTCCCCGCTTGCCAGATCGATCAAATCAAGACCAAAAGTCTCTTTTCGTATCGAACGCATCATTGCTGTGTTTGGAAGAAATGACCCTGTTTCAATCAGTTTCTCCCAGTTTGGAATGCGCTTGCGAGATGCTCCCCAGATATCCCGGCTTACAATCGTCCCTTTCCCCCGTAAGCTTTCCACAATACCGGAGGCGCGCAATTCTTCATAAGCAGCTACAATTGTCGAACGATTTACATCTAATTCCTTGGAAAGTAAGCGTTCGGAAGGAAGAATTGTACCTGAAGGATATTCTCCATTCGCAATACGCTGTTCAAGATATTGTGAAATTTGCTTATATATTGGGATTCGACTTTTACGATTGGGCTGCCATTCCATGCAAGATTTCACTTCCTTTCAAATCATTTAGGCGTAGTGGATGGTCATAATAGGACGGGACTGGACGGTTCCTTTCAGATCATACGTTTTTATAATGAAAAAATAGCTCTTCATGTTACTAAAACATATTATACCTATTCTTACAATTATCAGGCATGCTGAGGGGAGAGAAGATTATGAAATATCGCAAGTTTCCGGGTACAGATTCTCTAGTATCTGAAATTGGCTTTGGGGTATGGACGGTAGCGACCAAATGGTGGGGGGTAACTGATCGAGGTGTGGGGGAGAGACTTCTTCAGTCTGCCTACCAAGATTATGGAATCACCTTTTTTGATACGGCAGATGTCTATGGTGACGGCTATGGTGAAGAAATCATTGCAAAGACATTAGGGAATGTGCGTGACAGGATATTTATAGCTACTAAATTTGGATATGATATCTACCAAAATACGGGGGAGAGAAAAGGGCACGCAGAGCTTCCACAAAACTGGTCTACGAAGCATATTATGCTAGCCTGTGAACAGAGCTTGAAACGACTTCGCACAGATTATATTGATTATTACCAGCTTCACAATCCGCGGATGGAGGCAATCCAAAACGATGAGATCATAGAAGCTCTGGAACAATTAAAAGCGCAAGGGAAAATCCGTCATTATGGAACGGCGATGGGGCCCGATCTAGGCTGGAAAAATGAATCCTTGGAGGCATGGAAAAGAGGATATGAAGCGGTGCAAGTCATCAACAATATAGTTGAGCAGGAGCCGGCTAGGGACCTATTGCAGGTGGCAGCAGAAGAGGCACGGACATTAATCATACGCATTCCTCATGCTTCCGGACTGTTGGATGGCACATATGATCCCAATCAGCATTTCAGTAAATCAGACCACAGAGCCCATCGTCCCGTGGAGTGGATGAGAGCGGGCAATGAAGTAGTGAATGAATTAAAGGCTAAAGGGATATTTGATCATGAAAAGCGTACATTGGGACAACTGGCGATCCAGTTTTCACTCTATCACTCCTCTGTTCTCTCTGTAATACCAAATATTACGAGTGAGGAGCAACTAAGAGAGTTTGCACTAGCTTCAAAGACTACTCCACTTTCCAAGGAAGAATACGAGCAATTGGAGCTTCTCTGGGTAAATGGATATGGCGAGCGTTTACGCCAACCTCTATCCGATTCTAATAGTAAGCCGGCTCCTAAACAGTAGGGTACTTATTTTTTTCACGTTGCCTCTCCCGGCACACGTTGCGGCGCTACATGGCGATGGTCGGACTACATCTGTCAAAATGATCATATAGCTAAAAAACAAGTCTCAAAGATTGACGAGAGCTCTCCTATGTCTGTCTTTGAGGCTTTTTTGTGTTGTGTATTACCGTTAAAGGTTAATTTTGTGACTATTTCTTGTCGGTATTGTTGCAAAGTGTTGAACATGGATGAGAGAAATGGTTTCAGATTGGATGGCGACTTTTTAAGGATCGTTCATTAGGATAGGAATGTGGATTGGCGGTTATCAATTTTAAAAATCAACAAGAAAGGGGTAATCGATAAAAAATGAAATGGGCTCTTTATACTTTCATTTTCGCTGCGATTTCATTGCTTACGGGCTGTGGTGACAGATTATTGGTTTTAGACCCAAAAGGACCTCAAGCCCAAACACAAGCTGACGTAATTATGATCTCCATTTGGACGATGTTGTTTATTGTCGTTGTAGTTATTGCTCTTTTCGTATTTATGGTCACCAAATATCGAGCCTCCAAACAAAAAGAAGAATATGAGCCTCCCTATATAGAAGGGAGTCTGGTTGTAGAAATGGTTTGCGTGGGGATTCCAGTACTCATCGTCATTATTCTTTCTGTGATCTCTGTGAAAAGCAATTATATTGTAGAGTCAAGACCACAGGGATATGAGGATAAAAAACCGTTAGTTATTTATGCTTCAAGCTCTAATTGGAAGTGGCATTTTAGCTATCCACAAGAAAATATTGAAACGGTCAATTACCTGCGTATCCCAATAAACCGACCTATTGAATTTAAGCTTTATTCCTATGGGCCGATTACCAGTTTCTGGGTTCCGCAACTTGGAGGACAAAAATATGCCATGGCAGACATGGTAACAACCTTACATCTAGCCGCTGATGTACCAGGTGATTATATGGGGCGAAATGCAAATTTTAGCGGCAAAGGCTTTGCTGAAAATACATTCAATGTCGAGGCAATGACTGTAGCGAAATATGAGAAATGGGTGGAAGAGGTGAAAAAAACGGCCGAACCTCTGACGGAACAAAAATTCAATACATTACTAGAGACGGGTCATGTTGGACAATCCACCTATACGGGAACACATTTAGAGTTTAAACCAGCTCCAGAAGGTGCAAATGGCGGTCATCACCACCATCATGGTACAGCTCGGGACGAGTAGTTTCCTACGTTTTTCCATAAGACAATTATTTTCAAAAAGGAGCCACAATAGTATGGATTACTTTACGAAATTCGCCGTTCCTCATCCCAGTCCTGCGATTTATGCATCGGTGGTTGCCATTATTCTGACTATGCTCGGGATCATCGGAGTGCTGACCTATTATAAAAAATGGGGCTATCTCTGGCGGGAATGGTTAACAACGGTAGACCACAAACGGATCGGCATTATGTATCTCATATCGGCTTTGTTGATGCTATTTAGAGGTGGCGCTGATGCGATTATGATGCGTGCTCAGACAGCCGTACCAGAGAATACCTTGCTCGATGCTCAGCACTATAATGAAATATTTACAACACATGGGACTGTGATGCTCATCTTTATGGCAATGCCATTCATTTATGCATTAATGAACTTTGTCGTCCCCCTGCAAATCGGAGCTCGTGACGTAGCGTTCCCAAGGTTGAATGCACTGAGCTTTTGGCTGTTTTTTATGGGTGCGATGCTATTTAACATTTCGTTTGTCATTGGAGGTTCCCCGGATGCAGGCTGGTCTGCTTATTTTCCGCTGGCAGGTAATGAATTTAGTCCATCGGTTGGTACTAACTATTATGCGCTAGCACTTCAAATCTCTGGACTTGGTACCTTGATATCCGGTATTAACTTTATCACTACGATTCTTAAAATGAGAGCACCTGGTATCACCCTTATGAAAATGCCTATGTTTACATGGTCTGCTTTCGTTACGAACGTAATCGTAGTATTTGCATTTCCTGTATTAACTGTGGCACTGATCATGATGACAATGGATCGGCTATTCGGAACACACTTCTTCGCATCGACGAATGGCGGCATGGATATGCTTTGGGCGAATTTATTTTGGGTGTGGGGACATCCTGAGGTTTATATCCTAGTACTTCCCGCGTTCGGTGTATACAGTGAGATTATTTCAACCTTTGCACGCCGCAATCTGTATGGTTACAAATCAATGGTTGCTTCTATGGTGATCATCTCTCTGCTTTCCTTTTTAGTTTGGACACACCATTTCTTCACAATGGGACAGGGAGCGTTAACAAACAGTATCTTCTCCATTACAACAATGGCCATAGCTGTTCCTACGGGGATTAAAATATTTAACTGGCTATTCACTCTCTGGCGGGGCAAAATTGTTTTCACTGTTCCGATGCTTTATTCTTTAGGCTTTATCCCGATTTTCTTAATTGGCGGGGTAACTGGGGTTATGCTTGGGATGTCAGCAGCCGACTACCAATATCATAATACGATGTTTTTAGTAGCTCACTTCCATTATGTCATCATACCTGGTGTTGTATTTGCCATGATTGCTGGTCTTACTTACTGGTGGCCAAAAATGTTTGGTTTTATGCTGCATGAAAGGATTGGTAAGTGGGCGTTCTGGGTGATCGCCATTAGCTTTAACGTGGCATTTTTCCCGATGTTTCTCTCTGGTTTAGATGGACAGGCTCGACGTATGTACACCTATTCTGAATCAACAGGCTTTGGACCCTTGAACTTTATTTCGTTCATTGGAGCACTAGGCCTGCTAGTGGGCTTTGTGCTGCTTGTTTATAACATGTACTGGAGTATTCGCTTTGCTCCAAGAAATATAGAGGCCGACCCATGGGATGCACGTTCTCTTGAATGGGCAACTCATAATCCCGTACCAGCGTATAACTTTGCTATTACACCGCAAACTCATTCAATAGAAGCATTCTGGGATGCTAAGAAAAAAGGCCGTTGCCTGTTTCCAGGTACCTATAAAAAGATTCATATGCGAAATAACAGCGGTGCTCCGTTTATTTTGAGCTGTATCTTTTTTGTATGGGGCTTTGCCTTTGTCTTTTCTGTGTGGAATGTTGTAATCCTTGCAACCATTGGAATTTTTATTTGCCTGAGTCACCGATCGTTTGAGCAGGATGACGGTTATTACATCTCGGTTGAAGAAATAGAAGAGACCGAAAATAGATTGCGAGGTGCAATAAAATGAAAATAGATCACTCGCTACCGCTTGAGTACAGTACTGAACAAAACTCCTTGAACATTCTAGGATTCTGGATTTTCTTGGGAGCTGAGATTGTACTGTTTGGAACGCTGTTTGCTTCTTATTTCACCCTGGTTGATCGTACTGGCAACGGCCCTACTGGAGCCGAAATTTTCAAAATTACTCCCGTACTGGTTGAAACGATTCTGCTTTTAACAAGTAGCTTTATCATCGGTCTTGGCATTCATGCCATGCGTATCGGCAACAAAAAAGCAATGCTTACATTTTTTGCGATCACCTTGTTGCTTGGGCTTGGATTTTTAGGTGTTGAAATCTACGAGTTTCTTCATTACGGCCACATTGGAGCAGGCTTGCAAACCAGCGCATTTACAGCGATTTTATTAACAACATTGGGAACTCATGGAGCCCACGTTTCTTTTGGATTAATTTGGGGATTATTTATCATCATGCAGGTCAGAAAGCGAGGATTGACTCCTCAAACAGCGAATAAATCATTCATTTTCTCACTGTACTGGCATTTCCTAGACGTTGTGTGGATCTTCATTTTTAGCTTCGTCTATCTGAAAGGAATGATGGCAACATGAGAGAATTATTCCCTCGCAAACAAGTAATCGGCTTTGGTTTGTCGCTGATTCTTACTGCATTAGCCCTGACAGTGTATTTCTTCAGCATGTCATTTGCAGCTGGGATGACCATTCTGCTGGTAACAGCGTTCATTCAAGCTGCCGTTCAGCTCGTTGTCTTTATGCACACAGGCGAGACAGGAGATAAAATATCAATCTATACCAATCTCTATTACGCATTATTTATAGCGCTTGTTACAGTCTTTGGAACTTTGCTATGCATGATCTGGGGGTACCAGTGATCTGTTCGTAATCAAAAAAGAAAAAAGGAGCCCACTCTTCATGATCGGGCTCCTTTTTCTCCTTGCACACGAGGTTGGGTGATTTGTAATGCCTTACTGCTTTTCCTTCAATCGATAGGTCTCGAAAAACTCTTTTTTAGCGATGCGGTATACTTCTGAATAGTCCAACGGCGATACGAGATAGTCGCCTTCCTTAACGATCATTTTCTCTTTCCAAGCTGCAAGAAAATAAAATTCCTTGGTCGGGATATTGGCTTCTTTTAGCAGGTCCGAGGTCACTTCAATCGCTTTGATTTCCCCGATTGCTTGATACTCTTTAAATCCGTCTTTTGCTTCCCCGATTTGTTTATATCTTTTCGCGAACTTGTCCGGCTTTAAAATGTACATCTCTTTAGCTTCGGTTTGGTTTTTCACAATCATATCCTTAGCCGCGGCGGTATTTTCTGTTTCTACACCATCTTTTGTGATGGTAGCAATTTTTTCCCCCCCTGCTGCTTCTTTGGCATAAACGCGAGTAAATTTTTCATAGGTAGATGCTTTTTCTAGTTTAGGCTGTAAAAGAGAAATCATGTCCTGTTGCGAAATAGGGTCATTTTCGGTAGAACGGAGGGGGTCGCAAGCAGTTAACAGAAGCATAAGGGCAAACAATGCAACTACAATTTTTTTCATAGATGTACCTCCTTGGGTGATGATCTTTCCTTTCAAGACTATCGTACATATTGGGAATAAACAATAAGTATCGCAATACTATGTTGCTACTTCTTTCCTTGCGATGCATCCATACAGAAAGTACAATAGGCAATAATTGATAATTCTGATAAAATATAGCGTATTTTTTAAAAAAGGAGGAGAGCCGATGCTACATCAGGCATGCACCAAATTAGAAGAACTGTATTCAGAAATGGTCGACTTGCGTCGGGATTTTCATATGTATCCTGAGCTGTCTTTTCAAGAGGTGGAGACGCCGAGAAAAATAGCAGCTTATTTGAGAAAGCTTGGTATTGAGGTACAGGAAGGGGTTGGTGGTCGGGGAATCGTTGCTAAGATTTATGGGAAAAAACAGAAGAGTCCAGAAGAGCAAGGCAAAACGGTGGCGTTTCGAGCCGATTTTGATGCGCTCCCGATTCAGGATGAGAAGCAGGTGGAATATAAATCAAGGGTTCCTGGAGTCATGCATGCATGTGGTCATGATATACATACAGCGGCTTTGTTGGGAACAGCTAAGATAATAAAAGAGTATGAGCAAGAATTTAGTGGAACGGTGGTTCTGATCTTTCAGCATGCAGAGGAATTAGTCCCAGGCGGGGCGATCTCGATGATAGAGGATGGCTGCCTGAATGGAGTGGATGTTATTTATGGGGCCCATGTATTCTCTGGGCTGCCACTGGGAGTGATTGGCGTACAGGAAGGATATATGCTGGCCGCAGGCGATGAATTTCAAATTGAAATTCGGGGCAAAGGCGGACATGGTGCAAGTCCTCATGAGTCTGTTGACCCCATAGTGATTGGCAGCCAGCTTATCTTGAATTTGCAGCAAGTGGTAAGCAGACGTGTAGATCCTCTGCAACCTGCTGTATTAACGATAGGCTCCTTTCAAAGCGGCGCTACTTACAATGTAATTCCAGACACTGCACAGATCCTGGGAACAGTGCGAACATTTAGTGAGGAAACCCGTACCGGTATCGAACAAGCTATGCAGAAGATCGTCCAGCATACGGTTGAAGGGGCTGGCGCTACTGCGCAATTTGCGTACCGCAGAGGCTATCCGTCTGTGTGGAATGATCCAGCAGAGACTAAGAGGGTGGAGGCGATCGCGAAGCAGCTAGTCGGGAATGAACGAGTTCTCCGTGTTCCGCCACAGATGGGCGGGGAGGATTTTGCTTATTATTTACAAAAAACACCGGGGAATTTTATCGGTGTAGGAGGCGGTAATAGTGAAATAAATGCTACATATCCGCACCATCATCCAATGTTTGATGTGGATGAACGCTCGATGCTACAGATCGGCAAGCTATTTTTGGGCTTACTTGCTGAGCATTTCGTTATTTCTGACGAAGCCTGAGGAATAGTCACAACAATCTGAAGAGCACGAAGGGACCAGAGAAAAGTGTAGGAGGAGTCTTTTGATGGCATGGGTAACGGTAGTGTTCTATTTGTTTTATACATGATTAACTATCTGGATGAATCGAATGCTGGATATTCCGCTACCCAAATTATTCAGGAGATGACGCTTAGCCCAACAGAATGGGGATTGGTAGGTAGCAGTTTTTTCTGGTTTTTTGCTGTTGCTGGTGTCATTGGGGCGGGGATATCTGACAGAATCGGCACGAAAAAGATGCTGATAATCCTGGCGATTTGCTGGACGGTTATACAGGCTGGCTTTCTTGTCATTACAAGCTTACCTATCTTAATAATGGCGAGAGTGTTGCTAGGAATTGGAGAACCCTACATGGCCCGTTATTGTTAGTCATATTAGCAAGTGGTTTCGGAGCAGAGCGGCGAGGCTTTATTTTTGCCTTGTTAACTCTGGGGGCGTCCATTGGTTCTAGTTTGTTTACCCCTGCTTTGGTAACTTCTATAGAACACTGGGGATTCAGATGGGCTTGGGCTGCATTGGGAGCTGTAAGCCTCGTCTGGGTCATTTTCTGGCTGGTAGGTGGAAAAGAGCACCCGGATCAGATAGATGTGTCTAAAAATCCTGTATCCTCAAAGAGCCATTCTGTACAAATTCCCATAATCCAGTCCGCCAAGAAATCCTCCTCCTTGCATTGGTCTGATGTTCGACACACCTTATTTTCAAAAGACTTCTTATTTTCCTTTCTGCTCTACTTTGCACAGATGTGGGGTGTAACCTTTGTCTTGGAATAGGCTTGACGACAACAGCAGGCAGTCTTGCTTCTGTGATTGGAAGTACGCTGTTACCTGAGCGAACAGGTTTAATCATGGGAGTCATGTCTGGCCTAGTTACGTTGGCAGGAATGATTTCTCCGCTTGTGACAGGAGCCATCGTTGAAGCTTGCGGAGCTAATCTAACGAATGGATTTCATCAGGTCCTACTTCTGAATGCTTTTATTTATGTTACTAGCGGTTGTCTGTTCCTTTTATTTGTAAAACGTAAGGAGCAGGCCCGATTATCTCACAGCGCTAATGGGGAGGGAAAGTAATTGAATTCAATCATGACCTTCGTAGCTACAGGAGATTATCTTCAGACCAGACGGGTGCCGAGCTATCAAGAGCATAGCTTTCAAGAGATTGCAAAGCTGATTGGTCAAGCAGATGTGCGCCTGACCAACCTAGAGATGCATGTTTCTTACAATGAAGGTACCCCTAATGCGATTTCTGGCGGTACTCATGTGCAAACAACTCCTGATCGATTAAAGGATTTAGTCGCATACGGCTTTAATTTGGTGGGAACAGCCAACAATCATTCCATGGATTTTAGTCACGATGGCCTGCTACTTACCAACAAATATTTGCGGGAAGCAGGAATATTGCACACGGGCATGGGGGCAAATCTGTTTGAAGCTGGTCGACCTGTTTATTTGGATACCCCTGCCGGTCGAGCGGCGCTCATCTCTGTGACTTCATCCTTCCATCAAACCCATCTTGCTTCCGAACAGCGCCGTGACGGGAAAGGCCGACCGGGTGTAAATGGACTGAGGCATGTGAAAAAACATTTGGTTTCGCAAGCTGATTTTGAGGTATTGAAACGAATCGCTAGTCAGACGGAGGTAAATGCTTTATACGAAATGCTGGTGGAAGAGGCATTTTTGTCCCCCTTGCCAAAGGGAGTCTTAGCATTTGGCTATGATATGTATGGATATCCGGCTATTTTTTATGCAGGGGAAAAAGAGAAGTTGCTTACAATGCCGCATGAGCAGGATATGAAACGCCTGGAGGCCAGCATTGACGATGCTTCACGTCAAGCGGATTATGTTATCGTAAGCTTTCACTCTCATGAAATGAAAGGGACAAATAAGCAGCTTCCGGCTGATTTTGTAGAGATAGCTTGTCGCATGTTCATTGATGCTGGGGCCCACGCGGTAGTCGGGCATGGTCCGCACACGTTACGAGGTATCGAGATTTATCAAAATCGACCGATTTTTTATAGCCTAAGCAATTTTATTTTTCAGGATGAAACGCTGGAAGTTTTACCACAGGAATTTTATGATGCTAATCAACTCCCGCCTGACATGACCATTATGCAGGCCATGGATGCGAAAACCGACCGGGGGACAAAAGGCTTGCTGACGATTCCTGAGGTTATGGAGTCTGTCATCGCCTCATGGAACATGGAGAACGGTCAAATAAAAGAAATTACCTTGTACCCCATTGAACTCGGATGCGGCAAAAAACGCCATCAGAATGGGTTTCCCAAGCTAAGCAGGAATGAAGCTATTGTAAAACGAGTGGCAGAGCTATCAAAGCCATATGGAACAGAGATTCAGGTTTTCGATGGGATTGGAGTCGTACATATCACACCAAAAAGATTGGAATAAAAGTGTAAAGTTTTACAGAAGGATTCAAAAACATGTATTTTATATTTATAATGAAAAGGGAGAGGATCATAACTCCTATGCTATGATCATTTTATCTAAAACACCGAATAAGGAGAACGATTATGGAAAAAACATTAATTTTTGGACATAAAAACCCAGACACAGATACGATTTGTTCAGCTTTGGTTTATGCAGATTTAAAAACAAAATTGGGAGCAAACGTGGAGCCTGTTCGTTTAGGAAACATGAACGGGGAAACAGAATTTGTGCTTAAATATTTTAATGTGGAGGCTCCTCGCTTAGTAGAAACAGTAGCGACAGAAGTTCAAGATGTAATCCTAGTAGACCACAATGAGCGTCAACAAAGCGCCAACGACATCGATCAGGTTCGCGTGGTTGAGGTTATTGATCATCACCGTATCGCTAACTTTGAGACAAACCATCCATTGTATTTCCGTGCTGAGCCGGTTGGATGCACGACTACTATTTTAAATAAAATGTATAAAGAAAACGGTGTAGAGGTAACGAAAACGATTGCCGGTCTTATGCTTTCCGCCATCATTTCTGACACTCTGTTGCTTAAATCCCCAACCTGCACGGAACAAGATGTGAAAGCTGCTCATGAACTAGCTGAGATTGCTGGCGTTGATTTGCAAAGCTATGGCTTGGAAATGTTAAAAGCAGGTGCAGACCTTAGCGACAAAACCATTAGCGAATTGATTTCTCTTGATTCAAAAGAATTCGCTATGGGTAATACCAAAGTGGAAATCGCTCAGGTAAACGCAGTTGATGTGAACGATGTGCTAGCTAACCAGGCTGAAATTGAAGCGCATCTCACTTCTATCATTGAGAAAAAAGGGTTAGATATGTTCCTATTTGTCGTAACAGATATTCTAAATAATGATTCCGTTGGTCTTGCGGTAGGTCGTGCAGCAAAGGCTGTCGAACAGGCATTCAATGTGCCATTGAAAGATAACAAAGCGCTTCTAAAAGGTGTTGTGTCCCGTAAGAAGCAAATTGTACCAGTATTAACAGAAGCATTCAGCAAGATGTAATTCCAAAAAACTCATCTCATCAATAAAATCAAGGCTTCCTTCGCGGTGGATCGGCCGATTTCACCGAAAGGAAGCCTTCTTTTATTTGTCGAAAAATATAAAATTTTACATTTTTTGAGATTTTAGTAGCGGATTCTCTGAAATAAATGTAAAATATAGTAAAATATTGATATTTCGTTAAAAAGGAGTGTTTACATGGTCGGGAGTAATCATGTGATGGTGCGATCGATACGGTCGGAAATTGAATATCGCATCAAATCATATAACTACACGCTTAGTAAACTCAGTGAATTGACTAATATCAATGCCGGGCACTTGAGTGGGTTCTTGAAAGGAAACCCTATTCGGGCATTAACTATTGATCAATTAAATGCGATTGGACGAGCCTTTGGAGAACCTACCGGATGGCTGTACGATTTGTATGTAGAGGAATGCTTTCAAAGAGGGAAGGTTTCAAAGCGACGAGTAAGACCCTATCTGGTGCAATGTGCAGAGCTAGGGAGGCATGACTGTATACAAATGGTAATCCCCCAATTGTTGGAGGACCCTAAAAACATCGAGGTTCTCTTTGCAGTGGCAGAACAGCTTTTCTATAAGGGAAAACAGAAGGAATCCGCTTATTTTTACCAGCTGGTGGTTGATAACGAAAAAAATAGCCATTCAGAAAGGGCAGTTATCAGTCAATATCGTTTATTTCGAGCTCTGCTTGGAAATAATGCCGAGGAAAATGGAAAAGCGGTTATTCGTTTTGAACCGTTTCGAAAGCGACTCTCAGAAGGGCACCAATTGGATGCGTTATTGCATTTAGCCAATGTGAGCTTTACTTTGCATAAATGGAAAGAAGTAGAGAAGTATGCAGACGAATTAAGAGAATTGGCCACCTTAGTATACGAAAATGAACGAAATAAGCAGAAAAGTAATAGAAAAGGTGAGCCTCTTAAAACAGAGCGACATTTGGTTGTCTATTATGGACAGGCCTATTTATTAAAGTCAGAAGCTTTAGAAAAGCAAGGCTTATACAAAAAGGCAAATGAGTACGCTGCTGGTTATGCTGATTTAGGCTGGTTTGACAATCTTGATGAAGTCGGTCAAAAGGAGGTACAGAAGTTCCGCTTATGGGCCCGGGCAAACAGATATACCTTTGACCTGCTTATGGGACAATTGGATATTCTTCCAGATTATATTGCTTTTCTGGAGGAAAACCCAAAGGAGCTTCCTGCCGGTCTCGTGACCATTGTTGAATCTGCAAATAAATACAATTTTACCATAGACAACATCATAGAGAAATTTTCAATCGAGATCAGCTGCTTTGATGAATACAAAGATACGATTAATGTCGAACGCCATCTGCGCTTCAGGTATCAGTTAGCTATTTACCAGTTCAAAAATGAACGTTTTCATAGTGGAATAGTTGAAATTCTGCGATGTCTCACTTTATCTACTGCTACGAACGATCATAAGAATTTTATACGCTGCGTAACACTTTTTGAAGCACATAGATACCACGCAACAGAGCAACAGAAACAAGAGTACAAAAAAATTATGGAGGAGGTAAGGAATGATGAGAGTCTTTTTGCTTTCGCTGGTAATGATCTTTGGGTTGTGTAGTCAGGTGACAGTAGCAGAAGCAATGGCAAAAGATAGAGTGATTCAATACGATCATGGGATTGGTGGATAAAAGATACCCATTGTCCTATTTCTACAAAGCACGCCTTCTATCAGGAAGGGTGCTTTTTTTTTGCATGTAACCAAAGAAAAATTCTAGGAAAATATCAGTAAAAAATTTTTTATGTTAAAAAATGGGTAAAATAGATTATTTTTACAGTATTTTTCAAAATGGGTTTTTTGGAATAATAGGTTATAGTGTAAATAAGACATTTGATCTAAAAAGGAGGAGGTCGATATTAAAGACTTTAAAAAGGTAGAGAACGTTCTACTCTACCATAGGAAAAGAACGGCTAGAACGAATGTGAAATTCTCTGCTCCTATCAAATCCAGTAATCCCTTATCCGGGAAACGCATTCAAAGCTATCAGGCTGAGGATGAGCTCCACACAGATACTGAGAATCTCAGGAAAAAATTAGTTGAGCTTGTCTGCAAAGAGGGTACTTTCTCAAGCCTAGCAGTGTTAGAGATGAGCCAACAGCTAGATGAGTATATTGTCCATATGCAAAAAAGGATAAAATCCTATAAACACTAGTGCTGCTGTTCAAATGTCTACGGTTTTTGTAACACGTATCAAGCTATGCTATCGCTTTGTCTAGTTTGTGTACCCATGCGCATGATCTTGTGCGCCTTCTGCTGCAGGGAAGAAGCTGCGGATGCCGTACTTTAAGCTCCAAAGATGAAGACAAGGTACAAGGCAACTACCAGCAAGCAAATCATGAGGAATGCCGATCCTCTATGCAGAAGATAACCAGCAAGCCCCCATTCGTTGGCAAAAACTACGCGTCTATCATAGGAGGCGAGACAATCCATACTTATTTCGGAACCATCACCGCAAATCGAAACCAAACCATATGGGCGCCTTTCTCACGCTCCAATCAGTTATTTGTCAAACAAAATCCGCAATGATCCGTGCCAATCCTAGTCGGCGCCCACTTCTTTTACATATGTGGCGTTATGCTTGCGGGCCCATAGCCCCACCCATTTTTCCAGCTCCTATAAGCTTAGCCAATCAAATACCAGTTACGAAACAGTAACCGCAGCCGCATACTTGTATCGTTTTTTCCGAACCTTGGTTTTAACAACACACGGAGGTAGATGATAAGCAGAAGGAATAGACTTATCATTACGATAAAAATTTACATCCCTATTATATATCAGAAAATTCTGGAACAAAAGACGGGCAACACATCGTCTTGGGCATTTTGTATGACCTGTAGTAATGACTGGTGAAGCAAAAGGCCCGTATCTAGTATACGAGCCCTACTCATCATGATTTTTCTGTTTTTGTTCTGCTAGATATGCTAGAAAACGGACATGCTCTAGTGCCTTTTGTTTATCCTCTTCCGAAAGCTTATCCAATTCAGATAGAAATAGTGCTTCAAATGCAGAATAAGGGCTGGCTGTTTCTTTGACCAGGCCGGGGCGTCTGTTGTCAAAAAGAATGCAATCAGCAGATACCTCTAGCGCTTCTGCTAGACGGGAAATATCATCATGATTGGGATTTGTATAGGATCTTTCCCAGTTAGAAATCACTTGTGATGAAACATTAACACGTGCAGCCAACTCCTGCTGCGTCCATTTCTTCTGCTTTCGGAGAGCTTTGATTCGTAGTCCGATCGTTGGCATTCTTGTCACCTCTTTACCCAAATAATAGCAAGAACTAACGAATTTAGGTAGTTTACTAACGATAATTGAGAGAATGACAAAAAATAACAATTAAAAAAACGAGTTACGTTATTTGAATAGATATAAGCTTTTAGATACAATGCAGTTGTTTTTTTGGAGCGTGCCAAAATGTCTAAACATGATTATCCGTTAACGTGATTGGCATGGAATAGTATTATAGAAGCGAAAAGAAACAAACAGTGTTGATATTTTCTCAACAGATTTGGAACAAAATGACACTTTTTATCAACATTCCTAATACAATACAAAAAACAGTGTTTAGGAGTGGAATTAAAAATGAATTGGCTTCTCGTGCTAGGATTTGCTGTTTCATCGAGTCTCGATAATCTCGGTGTTGGAATATCGTATGGAATACGCAATATTCGCATCGGTTTTCTTTCCAATTGTGTAATTGCTTGTATATGCTTTCTTTTGAGTGAGATTGGAATTTATTTCGGTCAGCTACTGTCAGCTATCCTGCCTGGAATACTTCCGGTTCTAGTAGGGGCTCTGTTATTATTCGTCATTGGCGTACGGATTATCTTATTGGCATTTCCTCGTAAAGAAGTCGTTTGTGCTGTATCAAGCGAAGGCAGCGCGAACACCAGAAGCATCAAGGGCATCTTGCAAAAGCCTGAAAAGGTAGACGTAGACAAATCGGGAGAAATTGGTGTGGGGGAAGCGTTTATTTTGGGAGTAGCCCTTGCTGCAAATGCTGTTACCAATGGTTTAAGTGCAGGGCTAATGGGCTTATCTCCGCATGCTATTTCGATAACTGCGGCGATAGGAAGCTTCATCACAGTCTGGGCAGGAGTTGCCTTAGGAAAAAAAGTAGCCTCAATCCGGATTGCTTCTTTCAGCTTAGGTCAATTTGGCACCATTATAAGTGGAGCGATGCTTTTGGTGATCGCTGCCAATACTTTGTTGTAGCTATTTACCAAATATGTTTGACGAAAACAGCAACTGCTTACGGCAGAGCAGTTGCTGTTTGCTGTGGATCATTTATAAATTCCAACCTAAAAACCCCTTCTCGTAGAGGCATAAAGCATGCTTTTCTATGAGAAGGGGGACTGTCTTATAACCAGCTTTCGTTACAGTCGTGGCTTACATGCTTGATCTGGCACGAGCTGTAAAGTGAGCTAGCTGCGGAAGGGCAATGCCTGCAAAAATGAAGCCTACGCCTATCCATTGCGATGCAGAGACCGCTTCTTTTAAAATCAGCACAGATAAAATAACGGTAACGGGTAATTCGGCTGTCGCTAAAATCGTAGCAAGTCCTGAGCCGATTTTTGGAATCCCAATGGAAAAAGCAATCGAAGGAATTACAATACTAAAGGTTCCTAAGGCTAGTGCATATTTCCACAGACCTTTTTCCAGCGCTCCATCGTAGAGAAAGGTTGGCGGGAAAACCGTGAGTATAAGTGCTAATGCGCCAGCTATCAGGAATACACTTCGAGGAAAAGGCGGAACCTCCACGGCCACTTTTCCACTCGCAAAAAGATAACAAGCAAACGAAACAGCAGACAATAATCCAAGAAGGATGCCGCTTATTTCCAGACTTTGAATGGATTGCTCCAGTAAGCCGCCGGAAAGAGCAGTACCGGCTAGCAAGAATAGCACAGAAATGATTTTTTCTTTTGACGGTAATGTCTTGGTAGAGATGGCTTCAATAATGATACCGATCCAGACAAACTGAAAAAGCAACACAATGCCGATAGAAGCGGGAATTGTTTGCAATGCTGCATAATAACAAATGCCGGTGAAGCTGGCTGATGTACCGGCAAAAAACAACGCAATCGCTTTTTTCAGCGGAACTCTCTGTCGAAAAAATGATAAGGTCAGGACAAGCAGTAAGAGCCAGCCGGTCAGATATTGGCTGCCAATTACCTCTCCTAATGTAAAGCCCGTCTGGTAGGCAAACTTTACAAATATGGCTAATACCCCAATGCTACAAGCTCCTGCTAACACTAAAAAGGAATAACGAAACAAATCGAGCCTCCGTATCAATGAATAAATGTAGGATGTAAGCGAAAAAAGCTTTCCGCGCCACGGACTGCCGGCTAAGCGGTGCTGTGCTCGTCCGCGTCAGCCTTCTTATGTTGCTGCGCTTACTTTTAGCTGTTGCAGACGTGCAATTACCTCTTGCAGCACCTCGATGTTCTTGACCAGTGCAATACGCACATATCCTGCACCGCCAGCGCCAAATCCACTGCCGGGTGAAAGGAGAATGCCTGCTTGGTCTAAGAGATAGCTTACAAAATTCCGATCGCCCATTTCTTCATACTCGCGAGGAATCTTTGTCCAAAGAAAGAAGGATGCCGGCGACTTTTTAACCTCCCAGCCTAACTTTTGCAGCTCCGGGACAAAATAATCCATGCGCTCCTGATAGCGTTTCGTCTGCTCAGATGCGTAGTATTCCATCTGCTCAAGCGCATCTATGGCAACACATTGGAAGGGCAGGAACATGCCAAAATCAACATTGAATTTCATCGTTCGAAGCCCCTGCAATACGTGCTTATTCCCTAAGGCAAAGCCAATACGCCATCCTGCTACATTACAAGATTTACTTAAGCTATATAGCTCAACAGCGACATCCCTTCCTCCCGGTAAAGAAAGAATACTGGGAACTTCAACACCATCATAAGAGATTTCGGCATAGGCTAAATCATGGATGATCACAAAATTAAATTCCTTTGCCAGAGCAATGGCTTCTGTCAAAAACTCTTTCGTTAATACAGTTGCCGTAGGATTCCCAGGCGAGCAAAGGACCATCACCTTGGCTTTGTGCAAATCTTCCTGAGAAATTTGTGATAAGTCTGGTACAAAGGTTTCTTTTTCACATGGAAAATAAATAGGAACTCCGCCTACTAAATGTAAACAATTCGTATAAACGCTGTAAGAAGGGGAGGGGACAAGAACGCTGTCTCCTTCATCTAATAGGGCAGACAGCAGATAATAGATTCCCTCTTTTGTCCCCAATACATCTAAAACCTCTGTTTTATCACATAAGCTGACTTTGAATCGGCGTGCGTAATAAGAGGCAGCCGCCTTTTTTAGCTTTTTCCCGACGTCTGGAGTAAAATCACCATAGCCATGATAACTGGGATTTGAGATATATTCCTTTAGCTTTTCAATCAATTCCGGATTCGGGGAACCGTCTGGATTCCCGATGGCTAAGTTAATAACAGGGCGTGTTTGCCTTTGCAATTGCTCCTCAATAAAGCTAAATGCATCCTCTGGCAGGGTTTGGATGTAGGTTCTTGCCATGTAAATACTCCTTTCCCGATCACTTTTTAACCTTCCTGATAAAAGAATTAGCGGATTGGTTTTTCCAGGAGGCGATTCTCCACTGCAATTTCTCCTGAAATCACTTTCATTTCAAATTCATGGATGCAGGCGGCTAATTTACTGACAATCTCTGAGATATGGTCCTCTGAAAATAATGACATGGGATAAAGTAAAAATGCAGTCTTCATGTTATCGTCTGGATTCACTTTAAATTCTGGTACAATGCTAATTAAAGGAACCTGGTGTCCTTTATTGGTTTCGTTCCAACAATATTGAATGAATGTTTTCGCAATTTCGCTTGTATCGAAGTGGGAGGAATGTAAGCGAATCCGATTAAAGGCAATCTGAAACACAAGCTCCCATCCTAAAGAAGCGTCATTAATGACAGAGATACCGCTTACTTTTTCAAGCGCATCCTTAAATTTCATATGTAACGTATGCAGCTGGACTAAATATTCCTGAAATCCTGCTCTTCCTAACCGGTTCATTGCCACCCAAGCTGCGGCGATTCCGCTGGCAGGACGAGAATTTTCGATGGTATAGCGATAGGCGCGGAAATTACCGAATTCATAGTCGTTATCTCCATAGGTATAGGAGCCTTCATTTAAGCGGTTAAAGCATTCATCCGTTTTGGAAACAAAAAAACTTGTCGAATAGGGGCACAAACCATTTTTGTGCATATCCACACCAAACGAATCAAATCGAGAAACACCTTTTACCTTTTCTACTACTCGCTTAATTTTGCGGCGAATTTCAGCATTTTCGATTTTTTGTTCCCATTCGTTATCGCTTACTCCCATAAAAGTAAACCACAGCCAGCCAATTACGCTATCTAAATGAAAATAGGGAAAATAGGTTTGCTTCGTTTCTGCAAATACCTGCTCAACGCACTGATATACCTCATTCGTATCATCACAAGCGAAGTTAATCGTGGTTCCCCCGCAGCATACAACGGCGGCAATCCGCTTTCCTTTAGCGAGCTGCTCGTGCAGAACCTGTTTTAGTTTCGTTACATCCATGCGCCAATCCTCTGTGGTTCCAATGCGGATGCATTGATCTGCTCCCAACCCAAGTATGGAACAAACATGCTCAACACAATAGTGTGCGCCTTCATTTGTTAAGACCACCAGATCATTGGGAATCCCCTCACGTCTTGATTCAGGAGCGATTTTGGAAATGGCTGATTTGATCGCGTAGAAAAGAGTTAATTTTCCACCATTGCAAGAAATACCATGTGATTGCTCCCAGCCTACTAAACGGCCAATGGCTCTGGCTATGCGCTGTTCAAATAATATTGTTTTGCCGCCAAAGGCATCCATTAAACTGTTGGAATTATATAATTGCGTCATTGTTGTCGCTGCTACAGTATCTAACAAGGGTGAGGGCACCATATTAAAGAGCGAATAGGGGGAGTGCGGACGAATACTGCCTTCAAACATTTCAGAAAGGCTCGTAAATACCTCTTCTGTATGTTTTCCCGTTTCCGGCATATAGCTTTTTTCTAGATCTTCCTTATAATGAAAGGCTTGGGCAGAAAATTTCGGATTTAGTTGATTTGTAGCCTGAAGCTGTTTTTGAAGGAGGGCTGTCTTATTGAAAAATGTCTCTACATTATCTTCGTATGGAAGTAAAAATTCTGTTTCTGGCATTATGTTTTTGATCATATCGAAACCTCCAGTAAGGAACTGCTACCTATCTTGTGATTTATAAATCAACCATTTAGATTTTGATTCAAGAAAGATCGCAAGCGATACTTTTTGTTTGCATTAAGGCTGTTGTCTTATGTCGTATCCCTCCTATGCTAGATGAAAGAACGAAATGCTTGCATTGTGCTATACATATAATTTCAGTAAACAGCAAATGGTCATACTATTTGAAATTATATTGCTTATAATATAACCTGAAATAGGGTAATTTGTCGATATTTGTATTTAACCGCAATGAAATGAATTTATTTTAATTGAACTTTTCTGAATCTTTGCTTATCTCTGTCTATGAGGTGTATCAAAAAGAGAAGAAATCTGAGGCGGAATAAGCCTAGGGCATCTCCTGAAAATAAAAAAGCCCGCACATTACATGCGAGCTATTTGTCGTGATCCTGTTGTTGTTGGTTTGCCAGATAGCGCAGGTAACGGATGTGTTCCAGCACCTTTTTTCTATCTTCTTCTGACAGCTGTTCCAATTCGGATAAATATAAGGCTTCAAAATCAGAATAGGGTCTAGAAGCTTCCTTAACAAGCTTCGTATGCTTGTTGCCAAAAAGCATGTAGTCAGCAGAAACGTCTAAGGATTTAGAGAGTCGATAAATATCATCATGATTGGGATTCGTGTAAGCTCTCTCCCAGTTAGAAATGACTTGTGCTGAGACGTTTACACGAGCAGCCAATTCCTGCTGCGTCCATTTTTTCTTTTTCCGCAGCTCTTTGATTCGTTGACCGATCAACGGCATTCTCGTCACCTCTTTACAAAAATAATATCAGCAACTAACGAATTAAGGTAGTTTACTAACGAAATTTGAGAAAGTGAAGAAAAAAGAGCATTGACAGTAACGTGTTACGTTATTATGATATTGCTATAGGCTCCTAAAAATTGGAATGCGAGGTGCTACATATGGTTCATCAGAATGTCGAGAGAATCAGGCGGGCAAAAGGAATCACTAAGACGCATTTGGCAAAAATATTAGGTCTTTCATTACAAGGATACAGACATATTACGTGCGGGCAGGTGAGGCTTGATGTAGAACGCTTGCAGATTATCGCAAATGTATTAGACGTTGAACCAGGCATTTTTTTTGATGATAAACTAACGGATTCGGTTATAAAATCTATGAACCAATCTAAAACAGCTTGAGAGCGAAAGAATCGTTAGAAATAACGGTAGAAGCTACAAAGGTGGGGAATGGATGAAAGGATTGGCTTTCCAATATCAAACGTTTGGGGAAGGAATGAGAAAACGCAGAAAGGACAGGAATTTAAGCCTGTCACAGCTATCCAAAATGACAGGAGTCAGCAAGGGGGTGATATCAAAAATAGAGTGTGGGGAAACCCGCAAACCCGAATGGCGAACCATTAAACCGCTAGCTGTTTCCCTACAGATTCCGTGGGAAGAAGTCATTGGCTATTATGCAGATGTGGAACGGCGCCCTAAGATTTTACTTGATTTGCTCTCCAAATCCATTTCATTACGGCAAACCCCACTGATTAAAAAAGTAGCGCTGCGTTTTATTCAACTGCCGACTGAGGATAGTTACGAGCTTATGGAAAAGCTGTATAAGCGCTCCTGTTCGGTTCATGATCTTCCCAGCCGTCTCACTTTATTCAATCTCATCGTAAGCTACGCCAGGGAAAGAGGGATGCAGAAATATCTGGCTAAAGGTCTGTTGCAGATCTATTTGGTGCAGCGGCAGGATTTGAAGAAGCTGGAAGAATCTTTTCAAATTGGAGAGGAGGTGTTGCATTACATTGTATTTTTGGCGCAGGAGGAAAGGATTGATTTCCTTTACAAATTAGCCCTGCAAGCCTACGCATTAAAGAAGTACGAAAAATGTATCGACCTTAGTCAAGCAGGGATTCGAGAGGATCAGGGCAGTAGCGAATTAAAAGCGAGAGGCTATCTAGCAATGATTAATTCCCTTTCACGATTAGGGCGATACAAAGCTGTAGAGCGGCACCTAGAGCAATTTCAACAACTTCCTTATTCATTTGTAGCTGAGGCAACTTTACTAACAAGAGCGATTTTACATGCAAGGCGACAAGAGTATCAATTGGCAATCCCATTACTCAAAGAGTGTTTAGACACAAGCAGTCCGTCTTCGAAAATTCATGTGGTAAATGAGCTTCTGGATATTTTCCTTACCATCAATAATGTGAAAGCCTGCGAAGAGTTATTTCATCAAGAAAAAGAGTGGCTGTATGTGAACCTGCAAACACCGTACAAGCATTTATCGGTAGGGAAATATTATCGGTTTAAAGGATTTCATCAAATCAAGGCAGGCTATGTGGATGAGGGACTTGAGAGTTACAGCAAGAGTCTGCTGGTTTATGCAAAACTAAATGCTTTTTTGGAAATGAATGAATGCATCAATGATATCTTGACTCATTTTGTAGCTTGCTCGAAGGCTATTACGGTAAAGCAAATCGAACAATTGCAACGTGTGTATCAACAGATTGTTTCTGAAAACTATCAGAGTAGGGGTGCGTAATCTATGAAAAAAGTAATAGGCATGCTTCTGATGTCTGTAACAATGCTTGTGACGGTCACACTTACTGATTCAGTGGTTCCAGCACCAAGCGGGACAAGTCTTCAGGTGCAACCATCTGATTATGATCCAGGGTATTAAGAACTGAGTTTTGTAAAGCTGTAAATCAGCGAAACACAGGAGCGTTTGCCAGATAGCGCTCCTGTGTAAAGAGGCAAGCAGCAGATGGACGTTTCGGTTATGAGGATAGGCTGTACGGAAACCTAAGTAGATAAGAGCGGCCGTTGTCCAGCTATCCAAGGCCGAATATAGTCCGATCGAATTTACGAGGTCTACAGGAGGTAACAGCTTTAGCCTACAAATAGATACGATTGCGTAAAAGGGGTGGTTACATGATTGATCGTAATCATGTTAGGGCGCGAACCATACGTACGGAAATTGAACGTCGTCTCCAAATGCATGACTACACTCTGAGTAAATTAAGTGAGTTATCTCGTATCAATAATGGACATTTAAGCGGTTTTTTGAATGGAAATCCTGCCAGGACATTAACGGTTGCACAATTAGATTCCATTGCAAATGTGTTTCATGAGCCTCCTGGCTGGCTGTATGACTTGTATATTGATGAATGCTTTCCAAAGGGAAGAGTATCTAGGAGAAGAGTATGCCCCTATCTGATTAGATGTGCCGAGCTGGGCAGACATGACTGCATTCAGCCAGTTGTCTCGGTCTTATTGGAGCAACGCAAGAACATCGAAATCCTTTTTTATGTAGCCGAACAGCTATATCAAAATGGGAGGCAGGAAGAATCAATCTACTTTTATCAGTTAGTGATTGATAACGAAAAAGACAGCTATTCAGACCGATTTATTATGAGTCACTATCGTTTATTTCGCTCCTTGCAGGAAACCGATATGGAGGAAAATTGGAAGGCTGTTATCCGATTTGAAGCTTATCGCAAAAGATTATCTGAGCGTCATCAGTTGGATGCACTTCTACAGCTAGCTAATGTATGTTTTACATTACATAAGTGGAAAGAAGTGGAGAAGTACGGAGATGAATTAAGGAAATTAGCGACTCTGGTTTATCAAAAGGAGCTTTCCAAGCTAAAGAATAATCGATACTATCAGCCGCTTAAAACCGAGCGTCATTTGGTCGTTTATTATGGACAGGGATATTTGTTAAAGGCAGTATCTCTGGAAAAACAAGGGCATTACGAACAAGCCAAGGAATATGTCTCTGGCTACGCTGATCTTAGCTGGTTTGAACTGCTTGACGAATCTGGACAAGAAGAGGTCGAAAAATTCAATCTGTGGGCTACCGCAAACATGTATACCTTGGACATGCTCATGGGAAATACAAGTGTTCTTGCTGACTACATTGCCTTCCTTGAGGATCATCCTACTGAAATATTAACCGGCGTAGTAACAATCATGAAATCAGCCAACCAGCATGGTTTTTTAATAGATCATCTTTTAGAGAAATTTTCGGCAGAAATACGTACCTTTGAACATTCCCATGACTCCATTAGCGTAGATCGACATCTCCGGTTTCGATATGATCTGGCTATTTACCATTTTCAAAATGAACGGTTTGAAAGTGGAATAATAGATACTCTACGATGTCTGGATTTATCCATCGTGATGAATAATCAGAAGAAGTTCATCCAATGTGTAACACTTTTTGAAGCATACAGATATCACGCCACAGAACAACAAAAAAGAGAGTATAAAAAATTGATGGAGGAGGTGAGAAATAATGAGGGGATTTTTGCTATCGCTAGTAATGGCTTTTGGAATGTTTAGTCATGCAGCAGATGTAGAAGTAGCAAAAGCGGAACATTCAGTAGCTCCCTATGAACATGGCGTAGGCGGTTGATTCTTGTTTTTCATTTGGAAAGCACTCCTTTTATCAGGAGTGCTTCAGCGTGTAGACAAAATACCGAAAGGTATAGAGGTCTGCACGCTTTTC
>NZ_JAUKFY010000011.1 GCF_030489605.1 Brevibacillus laterosporus | reverse complement strand
CGATGTAAAGACGGGTATAACGTTAACTTTCACCCAATTCACAACTGGTGATATGGCATCCTTAATCCCATCCCATACAGCCTTTGCATAGGGCTGGAGTTCATCCCAATTCTTGTAGATCAGGTAAGCCCCGCCTGCTATTGCCCCAATTGCAAGCAAGACTCCGCCACTTACCAAAGCGATGGTTCCTAAACCGATACCGGCTGCGCTTAATCCTAGCGACAAGGCACCAAAAGAAGCCGCCGTCACTGTGATAATACCGCCAATTCCAGCTAAAGCCGCAACCCCACCAGCAATTGCAAACATGTACTTGCTTACTTCAGGGTGCTGTTGGAAATACAGAGCCGCCTCGGATAACTGGTCGTTTAGAAACGCAAAAAACTTTGTTCCTGATTCGAGTAAAGGAGAGCCAAGAGAGGTTAAGAAGGTATTCCATGCCTCGCCCGCTGTATCTTTTACCTGATTAAAGTTTTCCATCTGCATCTTGACTCGATCGTTTAAAGACAGTTGTTTATCTACGTTATCAAGAATTTCCTCCAGAGATCCTTCTCCCGTTCGAAGTAACGTATAGGCAGTACGACCGCCCTGCTCACCAAAAACCTTGTGGAATAGCTTGATTAGTTTATCTGTTCCCATTCCTTGTTCAACTAAGGCGAATTCTTTCTCTACAGCTTTTTCATCCGCAATAATTTTATTGCTACCTACTGTTTTCCTTAGAATTTTTGCTATTTCTGTGGCAGATTTTAATTGCCCACGGGGGTCTTTTGAGTAATCCAAGAAAAGCGATTTGTCGTTTTTATCTAGCCAGCCTACAGAAGCCATATACGCGGTTTGTTGTTTGGTCTGAGGTACAAGTCGCTCTAAGAAGTTACGTACAAATGTACCCGCACTGGAGCCCTCTGCTGTCTGCGTTCGGGTTAATGCTACCAAGGCTGAGGAATCCATCACCTGTTCAAACTTTCCTCTTGTGCCCCACATCTGAGAGGCTACACCCGCCATATTACCAAGACCACGGTTGATATCTTCAGCTCCAGCGCTTGAAGCCGCTGCCACTTTCGTTACTGTGTCCGCTGCTTCTAACATTTGCTGGCCAGTGAGTTGAAAACCAGCTCGTGTTTGTACCATTAGTTCAGCCGCAGCCGTTGGCGCCATTTGGTTTAGCTGTGCAAACTTGATAGTCGCCTCTGCCGCACCATCCATGATGTCTTTATATTGCAAACCACCTTTTTGAAGATCTCGAATGACCTCTCCAGCATCCAGATTTGAAAATGTGGTTTCTAGCCCTAAACGGGTAGACAGGTCTTCAATTTCTTTCATCTTCTGCGTAATTTCGTTGGCACTTGATGGATCAAACAACTGCTTGCCAAATGTCTGTGCTTTAATCTCAGTCATGATCTCCTGCAAGTTACCAGCTCTAGTAACAACCTCGTCTGCCGCGTTTACAATCGAATTAAATGCCAGGACTCCACCTACCGCAAGAGCCCCGCCGCCAAAGGCCATGTTTTTTAAACGGTTCATTTTGCTTTGTACTTGATCTGTGGCGTGCTCCATCAGTTTGAATTGACTAACAATCCGTTGAGAAGCACTTGAAACACGGTCAGTTAAGCTAATAGCAATAGCTAAATCTAAAATCGTACTAATAAGAGGACCTCCCTCCTAAAATGAGAAGAACCCCCAAATTAAAACATTCGAGGGTTCTTCTCATTCCATTCGTTAACAATAATCGTTGTCGCCATTACTGTTTCGTCGTCCATTTCCATCGTATCGGAATATGATATACCTGCACCTGAGCCCATAGCTAGTTCTACTCTTTTTCGGAACCAGGACTCTCCTGCAAGTTTTTTGCCGCTTCCTCAAGTTTAGCTTTTTCTTCCGGTGTTAGTACAACTCTCTCTACTTCCTCCCACTCTTCATATTCAAAGCTAGCCATAAATTCCAAAATTCCAGTAAGATTTTCAGGAATTTCAACTTTCTCCCCATTTACGCTTTCAATTCCTACTACTGCTTTAACTAATACTGTTAGTATAACTCCACCAAGATTTGCTCCACCATCCCCTTGCACGACTGAAAGAAGCTTTCGTTCAATAAAATGGTGCGGGCCTTTCTTTTTACGAATAACAATTTTTTTACCAGTTGATAGTGTGTATTCCATTTGTAAGCCTCCTATAGTGGTATGCGTTCGGTCGCATGCCAATTGATTGAGTTGTTAATTGCTTTATTGCCGCCGTCTACATCAGCTTTAAATCCGCTAAAGGTTACGCCTGTAAACTTGTATTTTTTTACCGTTCCATCTTTGTAGACTCTAGTTGTAAACATCGAAAAAGAGAGTGTATCACCTGTCTCTTTTTGATATTTGAGTCTAGCATCTACAATGTCGTCATAAGCACCGTTCGTGTCTTGGCCGCTAAATGAGCCTTTCCATCCATCTATCGTGCTGGTGCTGTATTCAGTCTCCTCACCAATAGGATGCTTTTTGTCTTCGGTCGTAATTTCCTCTTCAGACCACTTCAGTATCTCAGGTGATTTTTTCAAGACGTTACCGTTCGAATCTGTTACTGCAATTACTAACTTTTTGCCAAGTAAGCCCGCCTGTGCCATTAAACCTCCACCTCCACGTTAGTACCGCCTTGATAATTCAGCAGAATCCACTCAGCAGTGTTATAATGTTTGACTTTCAACTCTTGCACGAATTGATCGATTGATTGAGCTTTTTGATTAAACCGAATGGAATAAGCTTCGATTTTACTTGTTTCTAATGGATTGGTCGGTTTAACTAGGTTATCGAAGAAAGTACGAATGCGCATGTCTGCTGCTTCTTTCATCGGCTTGGTCATAGCCTTTCCCTGCCAAGGTGCGGCTACAGCCTCCAATTGCTTCTCAATCCAGCTATTCAAGCGACGACGATTCACTTTTCGATTCTTGTTATCAGCAATTGGATCGCCCGCTACATCGTTTTTCGCAAGAGTGTAATCGTTAGCCATGCGCCAAGCATAAGATCCATCCCCTTTAGCAGAAGGCTTGAGTTGGAAAGCCGCTATTTGATGAGCAAAAAGCTCCTGGTAGTCCTCAAATTCAAGTTCTTGGTCAGTACCAGCAATCCAGTTACACTCCACAGCAAGTCCAGAGTCTTCTATTTGGCCTTTCACGTGCGCAATAGCTGAAAGACAACTTCCGGAGATCCGTTGGCCAGTCGTAGAGTTATAATACCCGTAGACCATTTGACCGAAGTCGCTGTCAAACTGATCTCGATATTCGAAAGTATCTGCAATAGCTTGAGCTTTGTTTGTCCCAATGTAAGCAATAAAATTATACTTCTCACTTAGGGCAATCAATGCTTTGTCTACTTCTGGACTCGAATAGTTAATATGAGCTACATCCGTTAAAATGTTCCCGATAACACCAAGTAACCTCTGGCCCGTCCGGATACCGGTACCTGGATCAAAGGAGCCTATACGGTCTTGATCCGTTAAAGGAGCCCCATTTGATCCATTCTTCAATTGAGTTCTGGCCATGACTGCTGGACGTGTTGTGTCGAAATCCTTTTCCGCTTTGACATCTTCAAATACAAAATGCTCGCTAGTGGATTGAATTACTTTCTCCACATAACGAGCATCCTCTGGGTTTTTTGAAAGGTTGTCGTAGGTTTCAAACCCGCCTAAGTCTGACCATAAGATCAGCTTAAAGGTGTTTGCTTTAGTCCCTTCTTGTACCTCAACAGTAAAAATGTTTGCGTACTCTCCAGGACCGGCTTTTGGGTAAACATGTGCTGTCTCTTTGTCTTGTCGATCTTTCAAGTGCAAACTAGCTGTTTGGTGTCCATTTCCTAAAACTCGCACGAAAGCTGCCTTTTTAATATGGGCATGGTGTAGATGGTCTAGCAATTGATTGCCCGCAAGTTTTTTGGTAGATGAGCCGAGAATAGGCTCGGCTATTTCAATTAACCGTTTGGACGGTGTTTCAGAAATCAACATGTATTTATTGATTGGGCCACGATCAAATTCGCCTACAAAACCCAAGATAAATTGTGGTGTACTAATTTCTTCGCTTTGAGGTACAGGTAGCTCATTCACATATAGCCCAGGAGGATAATCCTGTAGCGAAGTTACTCCGCGTAATATGGTCAACAAGACCAGCTCCCTTACGTTATTTTTGGTTTGAACTTACTTACATCAATCGCATTCACTTGCTCCTCTATGATCAATTGTCCCAGACATTGATAGGTTGCATCTACTTGGTATAGGTTAGGTTCACCGCGTGGTGGTAGAGGTGGAGAAGCAATGAAAATCTGTACAAGGTCCCCCCACTTATCTTCAGGGATGGGTATCTCATTTTCTGTTTCGATGTAAGCTAAAAACTTGGTAGATAACTGTTGCGCTTGGCTTGGCCGTTCAGCAAAAAAGGAAACCTGGATAAGATAATGAAACCGTACTGCTTCCGTCCCTACAGTAAAAGTACCATTCCCGTTCGAAAGCACTCCGTGTGGCTGGTGTTCCCTCATGAGGGCCTTTTCAGATGTCCCGCTAACATACGTGATATTAGCAGCAGGAAGGACTCTTTTTTTAGTCTCTATAGGGTTCGGTGTATCATTAGTCACTAGGTAACTTGAGCCGTGAACAGTCTTAATGGCTTTTTCTAAGGCGGTGTAGACTGACACAAGTGGATCTCTCACTGTCAGAGCCTCCTTAGGCTTTTAATGATTTCTTTTTTAGCAATCTCTTTAATCTGGTCCTTATTTTCGTGAAGTGCTGGGCGTAGGAAAGGACGTGCCGGTATATTTTTGGGTTCGTATCCAAATTCATGGGTAGCCGCGTAGCTTCCTGGATCACCCTTCTTACTATCAGATGATCCAGAAGCCACTCCTACATATGCAACGCCTTTGTTAATCTGTTTTTCGTCCGTAGTAATTGCTTGTCGCAAGCTACCAGAATCAACTAATGGCGAATCGTCATTTCCACCAGCTCCCCATGCTCCATGTTTCTCTTTGTACCTTTTCCCTGCTCGTGTTAAGACACCTGCCTTTGTTTTGGACATGTGCTTTTTACGGACCGTTTCTGGTTTTAATGTTACCCACGCTTTATACCCTCCGGATTCCCCTTGGTAGGTTCCCAGTTTCTTTTTAGCTGCACCCATGACAACGGCTGCGCCTTTTTTCAGCGTATTCCTTTCTGCTTTCGCCATCAAATGCGGGATATTCCCTAGCACACGATACAAGTCGTTAAAGTCACCCATTATGGCATCGACCTCGCTTGACATTCCTTAATAATTAGCTCACCCGCTAAAGTCGCAGGAGATGCTAATATGATATTAAACTGCTTGCCGTCATAAACGAGAACCTTTCCTTCTTCTACTCTTTTTTCAGGTGGCTCCGTGCCATCTTCAATAGAGATAAACTCTAGTTTTTGTACAGGATTATCCCCTAACGCAGTAGCCTCCTCATCGATAGAATGGCCCGTAACAACTATTTTGATGGTTTCTTTTATAGGATCAGGCTGTTTTCTATCGATAATTGAAAGCCCGCTAGATGTTTGTTCTTCCGTCAACGTTTGCAAGACAGCTTCTACCTCGTAGCCCTTTTGCTTGATGTGCCGATCAATAATTCGTTTGATTTTCTTGGCCAACTTTGAGGCGTTCATTATGACCACATCCCTATAGGCTTCTTCACCGATTGTTCATAGCGTTTCTCACGAAAAATTGCTTCTTGTGCGATTTTATCAAAGTTGTCAAAGTTAATTTGTAGCCCTTTGCCCAGTTTTAAGCCGCTGATCTCTGCGCCCTCACGAACAATCTCATATAGGATCTTCGCCATGCAGTAATCTAGTAAAATTCGGTGATCTCTTACTGATAGGCTTTCAATTGTATGGTCTGCGTAGTAATAAAAGCTTAGTTTAGAATAGCCAGCAGGTGTGACAGGAGTTATCAGGGTACGATCAAGAATCTCATACCCCGCTAAGCCTTCTATCCATGTTTGGTAATCTTCGGGAAGCTCGTATTCTGTCACACCTGGTACTAGTTTGATTAAGCCCTTTCGTCTTCTTGGACGGTAGCGAGAATAATCGTAGAGTGCTTCTGTCAATCTACTGATTAAGTCATCGTTAGAATAGAAAAAGGGTTCTTCCATGTCTCCTAGATCAAAGCGTAACTTCTTGACCAGCTCCATCATGTGCATTCGCCTCCAAAAACTGTTTATACAATTGCAGACGTTTTTCTTTATTGCTAACCGCGTCTACATCCTCGGTAGAAACAACTAGATTCTCCACTAACACTTCTTTTTGTTTGACTGCCTCCAATTTGTCGAATTCCTCTAACGTAAGAAACTCCTGGGCTACTACTTCCTCAGGAGTTTCTTCAGTGGCAAACTCGGTTTCATCTTCAATCACTTCTACCGACTCATCTTGATCTGGATATCTATAATGTTCATCGTAAGACTGGCCAGGGTGAATCATCTGACCAGTTAACGGATGAAGAAATGAGCATCCTGTATTAATCTTCACAGTTATCAACTCCTAGCTATTGAACAGTTTGATTGTACGATAAGGAGGGTTATACGTATTACCTGCATCGTCAATTACAAGAGGCGTAGCAATTGCAACTTGTTCAGTCGCAAAGTATTGACGGGCAGAAGTTATTCTCGTTGTTTTTGGATCGTAATAGGCTTCTGGCCCCTCAATTGCCATAGGGCTACCAATACCAAGACGAGTAGCGTTAACTTTACCAAGGAGAATACGTTGATCTCCAGCAGCCCAAGGGGTGTTCATTTCTCCAATGTCCAGACCATTGCGATCTGCAAACCACATTTTACCTTTTAAAAGATTCGTACCCTCTGGGCTTGCCCACTTGTAAAACAGCTCTGCATTTTTAAGATTTACCATCGCATTAAGGCTACCAAGTGCAAAGTCAGGTGTTACATAGCGAGG
Source organism: Brevibacillus laterosporus (assembly GCF_030489605.1). GTDB lineage: Bacteria > Bacillota > Bacilli > Brevibacillales > Brevibacillaceae > Brevibacillus_B > Brevibacillus_B laterosporus_E. Next base: position 153,589 of record NZ_JAUKFY010000011.1, on the reverse strand, counting down.
GGCGCTACCCATATAGGCTTTTTCGTAGTCTAGTTGCTCCAAGAGCTTGTTGTAATACAAAGAGCTTCGACCGTTATAGGATGTAGGGACAGTTAAATCAAAGAAGGAGACGTTTGTTGCATAGGCGTAAGTAAGGGTAGGTAATTTAGACTCGCTTACTCTCGAAGACTCTGTAAAATAAGCTTTCGCATTTTCAAAATCAATCGCATAATCTCCGTTATTAATTAACTTTTTAATCGGGTCCCATGTTCCACGTTGAAGCACCGTTGACCCAACTTTAACCACGATATCGTTTACAATAGCGGATTGCTTTCTACCAAACTGGTCAAGCCATACTTTTGTACGTGGACGTACAATTGGTGGTACCTGTTTTGTTACGGTTCCCGATGGGTTCCCGCAAAGCATAGTAGCGATAAAGGCAACATTCGAACCAGAAGGAACGTTGCCAGAGGCTTTAGTAAATTCAGCAACCTCTACCTTCTCATCTGTTACTGTTTTTGCATTGTATTCATCGGAAACATGTATCATTTCCAAACCTAATTTTTGATCTTTGACTCGTTGGAAACGCGCTGCTAGATTGGCTAAATTGCGAGCAAGTGAGTCGTAATTCATCGGGCCGCTTTGTAGTTCGGTCAGAGCCTCTTTCGAAAGTAGCGTTCCTCGCTTGAACCATTCCGCTGCAAATTCTAGGAAGAAGGTTTCGACACCCTCGGTTACGATACCCTCGTATTCTCCCGTTACAAAATCATCCTGTGTGTACAGGTCATGTCCCTGGAACTCAACCGGAATTTTATAGGTTGAACCTGAGAACGGTTCTGCCATTGCTAATTGAGCAAACTTTAAATCCTGCCATACTTGATACATGAACGCTCGTGAAATCAAAGCGGCTTGTGCGAAGTCTCCGGTTGAACTCATGGCACTGTCGGTAATGGCTCCATTCTCAATGGATTGGGCCGAATCTGTTAGATCTTGCATATGTCGCCGGTATTGTTCATGATTGTCGCGTTCCATTTTAGCCATAACACGATCGAGGATCTCCGTATTTGCTTTTCGCATTTCCGTATCCACGTGGAAGTTACGTTCTGTTGAACGTAATCGATCATCAAATGCTGCCATCAAGTTATCCATAATCGGCTTCCAAGGCTGACCTTCTGCACCGACTTGAACCTCTTGATTAACAATAGCAGCTCTTCCAGAAGAAATCCCAAGGCTCTGTTTTTGTCTATCGATTTGGATAGCATCGACAAAGGCTTTTTCGGTGTCAATAAAAGAGGCTACTTCCGAAGCGTCCGTAATAGCAGCGCCTTTTTGAAGTAGCCCGTCTTTTACTTGTTTGTCATAGGAAAGCTCGTTAACAGCATCAACAAGAGCTTTTTGTGCTTCCTTTTTCTTGCGATTTGCCTCTTCTTGTTGTTCACGTGTTTGCTTTTCAAGTCTTAACTTTTCAAGTTCATCTGTTAATGCTTGTTCTTTTTCCTTAGCTTCGATAGCGGCATCACATACCGCCATATCAGCGTGGCCAGGATTTTGTTTCTTCCAATCCTTCAGTGCAGAGAGTGTCATTGTAAAAAAGTTCAATGGTTCTTCCTCCTTTAATGAATCAAGAATTTCGCATATAGCTGAATCGGTTAACGCAATGGGTGAGTGATATGACTCACTTTCAGCAGGATTTAGAAGTACGTCCCACGTTTTTATATCCAGGCTTTTTGGTACCTTAACCGTTTTACCGTGAAGATTAATCGGTACCATCACTCCTGTCATACGATTGCTAAAACCAATTGGAAGACCTTCATCTATCATGGTCTGTACCTGTCTTCCCATATCGGTATCAATGGTTTTATACTCCGCCCAAACATATCCTGAATCATCGATATATGCGTCTCGAAACTTAACACATTGATTAGGTATCTTCGAATCAAACATGGTCTTTCCCTGTGCTGTGAGATAGCTTCTTGGGTGTGGGTGTTCCCCAGCGTATGGAAAGCCAGCACTTTTTAGCTTTTTGAGAGCATGTTCATAAGTGCCTCTAGGGTACAGCCTCATATTGCCGTTGATAGCATCTACCTTGGCCACAATTTGTTTGTACCACCCTGAAGTTTTACCTGCTTGATCCACAATAGCAACGGCTTTCGAGACACAAACATCGACCGCCTCTCCTGCTGAGTCAGTGACGGCCCCCATGACTGGTTCAGACGCATCTGTTACGATTGTCATCTTTTCACTTTCTACCGCAAAACCAAGGTTTGGCTTTGAGTTCACCTTCTCTATTTGTGCAGCTTCTTCGACATCGTAGTAACCAAATTCTGATCTACATTTAGCATGAATTGCTTCATAGTAGATTTGCCGATCCACCTCAGTGAGTGGAGTGTTGGCCAAATTTCTCTTTATGGATAGAAGAGCAATGGCGCTACTCGCCTCTAAAATCTGTTGCATTAGTTGATCGTCCTTTAAGGCGTCCTTGATGGGCTCTTCTCCTGATACGAATCCTATTTTGGAGAAGTATTGAAGATTCATTTCAAACGGTAAATTTGTAAACACACGTTTTCCTCCTTTCATTGAATCTATGATGAGAATACTATTCCGGTCACACAAAACCACCACCTTTCAACTACTACTCATCTACAGGCAACCAGCTAACCCTACATAACGGATGAGCAAGACCAGGGTAATCATCAATATCATAGACATTACCGTGCCTAGATCGGCATTTATCGCAGGTACGCATGTCTATAACCTCATCACATTGGACTTTTTTAACGCCAGCGCCTTTATAGGTTCGGATTTGCATGCGATCGTAAGCCCAGCTTAGTTCATTGCGGGCAATCAAATTGGCTCGCACTTCATCCAAAATAATAGGCTCCAGTCGCTTTGCTATCTTGCGCCATCCAAGGTTATTATCAAAGCCAGTTGCTAATTCTTTTTGGATTTTTTTCAGTGTCGTTTCTTTCATGCCTTTAATTCGCTGCGCAGATTGCTGAAGCAGATCTTCTCTGATATCGCTACGTGCAATACGTGGTTTAATCTCTGTTGCGAGTAAGGAAGCCGCCTTTTCTGCACCCATCGCCCCAGCTATGGTCATTGCTTTGACTAATGAAAGCTGTAACTTTCCTTGCTCAGCTTCCCACGTCTCTTCAAGAGCATTTAGGATCTCATCTTCAGCGTAGTCTAAGATAACAAAGTCCGTTATACCTTCATTATCAGACTCATAATTGGTGAACCGCTTGTTAACGGCATTAAAAAAACGAAGGACTGCCTCCTCCGCCTCGACCTCTTCTTTTTTAAGTTTTGATCGATCTTCAGCCGCCACGTCTGTAATCGGTTCTTTGTCCTCTTCTTCATCTGCATTCTCTTCTTCTTTTGGAGGCAGAGACTTGGCCACTAAAACAGCGTTTCGAGCTCTTTCCTCTTCAATCATCATAGCCATCTCCACTGGATCTTCAATATCGAAGTCTCCAGCAATGCTTTGAATAGCTTTGACGTTTGTAATAAGGATATCGCCACCATTAGCGCCACGAGCTTTTTGAACACGCTCTAAGCGCTCTAAGGCTGTCTCTGTTGTCTTCGTACTCCAAACAACGTCATAGGCAATAGAGGTAGGATTAATGCCCGCTAACATTAGCTGTAAATCTATTAAAGCGCGATACCCGCTGTACTGTCCTATATCCCCATACTCTAGTAAATCCGTCATGCTATCCAGTGATTGCAGGTATTGGGGGTATTGAACTTTTAAAATGTCCCTATTCAAATTCTGTCCACTGGTAAGTATGGCTTTGGGTACACCAAGATTAAGCCACAGAAGATCATCGAAATATTCGATGTCGCCCATCTCTGACAAATTTGCATCTGCTTTTATGGTTTGTAGATCCGCATTACCAACAAAAGTCGATAGCAGATGAGCATTCTTTGTGGGATTCCCTTTGTCATCAACCAAACCTACGCGTCTTGTGTATTCAGCGACCTCCGATTCCCCAGCAGTGTCAGGTAGCCGGTGATACTCCTTTTGAACCGATCGGAATTCCCGACGTATGGCGGCTGCAATCTCCATCTTCAAAAGAATTTTATGAAGCTGTCGAGCCGTTGCATAGTGCGAGGTCCCATATAGTTCCGTCTCTTCTGACATCCATCGGATGTGATTCATTTGATATAAGGCAAAGTCTTCGCGGGACGACTTAGGCGGTCCGATATCCATTAACGAATGTATCTGCGTTTGGGGATCTATTTGACTAAATGCTCTTTCTATATCAGGGAAATCGCCGAATTCATCACTGTTTCGTTTAATTGTTGTTGCAGGTCCTCTCTTCACATCTAAAACAAGCCCTGAGCCTAAATCCACAATAGGGTTGAGAAAGATATCACCATCCCGTAAAAGTACCTGTAAATGTTCGGTAGATTTAGCAGACAGCTTAGTTCGACGCATAAAATCATCTATTACCTGCTGGGCTATATTGGCTCCAGGAACTAATCTCTTTGGCTGTGGTTTGCCTAATTTTCTGAGATGTTTGCGATGGGATTCGCTTCCCTGGACAATGACTTGACAGCCCCCACGGGTTGCATCGGCTCCTAAACGTAAATTAGTTATCTTGAACCGAGCGTCTGTTTTAAATAGTTTTCTTACATCTCGAATGATCTGTATACGTTCAGTCGAAACCTTATATTGATCAAAAACTTGTGTTAGAGGTGACTCGCTATAAGAAACCCGATCAGTTTTTCTGCTGTCGCTACTTACTTCTTTTTTTGCATATCCAAAGTAATCGAAAATTTTCGTTGTCAATTGCGTTATCCGACTCAATAAGTTCACCTCCTAATGGAAAAGTATCGATTCAGGATTCGCCATAATCGAAAAGCCAACAGGTTTGCTGTATGCTTTATTCTCATTGATGGCCCAGTTAGCTAATGCTAAGGACCAGAACTTATCCCCGTGGTGATTGTTGTTTCTCTCCACACTATACCTGAACGCCCCTGTGCTCGTGACTTCACGTTTAATGGCCACAATCTGTGTAATGAGATCCCGTTCATTTGGAATTAGAATTCCGCTAGGTCCTTTTTCGAATTCCTTGTGTAGTGCAATGGCCATAGCCTCTTTTGTAGCATTAGTAAAAGGAATCGGTTCAACCTGGCCGCTGTATTTCTTTTGCAAGTTCTCTGCCATGTGCATGCCCAGACCGGTTTCATCAATGCATAGCCTAACCGGTTTTGCTATTTCAAGGAATCTACCAAGCTCCCTTTCTTGTAAATCAAAATCTGACTGCTTATAAGTCTCCATAAACCGTAGAATCTTCCCGTTTCCTGTGCCGTCTAGTGAGGTTAGTTCGGATGCATCTTTACGGCGTCCTACGTCATAGCCACCACCAAGTGAGCCTATTGTTTTTTCACGTAAAGCATTGAAGTCCTTCGCCATGAGCTCTTCTTGTTGGCTTGGTTTATTATCAGTACGTTCATCGTTCATTACACACTTATACACCATCTCCAAAGGGAAGTAGGAGGTACTATCGTCGATAAACGCACACTCAAATTCTTGTTGGAAAGCTTCTAGGTCCATGGCATTAAATAACTCATGCAGCTGGTCGGTCCCAAACTCTTCAACCCGTTGTAACGTGTGCATACCAGGGGCCTCTAAGCGAGCCCTAGCAACATCTTTACACAACAACGAAAAGTCCCACCAGTAAATAGTGCGACGCTTGTAATTCCGGTATTTCTTATCCTCTGACCACAGCTCGTAAAACTTTCCTGCTTTCCCTAGCGGGGTGCTAATGATCGTTAAAGACCCGTGTTTTACCCTTGTAAGAACAGGGACCGCTGACGTGTATACGGTACTGTCCCAGCCACCAAAGAAAGCAAATTCATCTAAAATGATATCGAGAACGTTATTAGACCCCTTCCCCCGAATAGGCCCTTTCCCTTGCGCAATGATACGTGTGCCTGTGGATTGTCTTCCAGACCTGCTTACAAATTCTAGTGAGGTAGTATTGTCGACCAGCTTACGCTTCTTGTAACTGTCTGGTAGCGAGTCGTATATTTGTTTGGCATACCTGATCTTTTCCTTAGAGTCGTCCTGTTTATACGACGCTATGATGCAAGTATAATCGTCTAAGTTCTGCGACCTTGCTAATGCTCTAGCAGCTGAACCAAAAGACATACCCGATTGTCTATTTTTAAGCCATATCTGAAATCTATCATTGGATTCCAGAAAGTCCCGCTGATAGTCTTCAAAGATTAGCCCGTCAGAACTTAGGAGCTCAATATAGCCTGTTTCGGTTGCTAATGCATCGAGCAGTGTTTGGCTTGTGATCTCTTTAGGAGTGATAACTGTTGGTTTTTTCTTTTTACTCATGAGCTATCATCTTTTTTAGAAAATCTAGCTGAGAACCTAGCTTGTACTTCTTCAGCAGAAATACCTATATTCACCTGAACCTGTGTCCCATTATCCTTAGCGGCTTTTGGTGTCATGAGATACTGACTGAGATCAATACCGAGATCCTTGGCCATTTTTGTAGCCGTGGCTAAAGCTGGATGAGCTGTCTTTTCGATATATGGGATTCCACTGTTTGTATACCTTGTAGATTCTACTACTACCCCGTCCCTCACTACTGCTTCCAGAAGCCTCCCGATCTGAACGGCCATAGAACCCGCTACTGCTCCCGCCTCATCCTTCAGCTCGTCAAGGTTTCCGCTTCTGAACGCCCGTTGCCACTTCTTGATATTTCGTAGTTCAGGCCTGCACGGTTCTAAATCTTTTACCCTGCCTTTCACGAAATCTTTACAAGTAGTACGATGAGGACAATCCCCTGTACAAGGTCTGACGGGCAATTCTGAAGAAAGGTACGTTCTCGTCCTCTTCTTTTTTTCTTCCACTTGGGCTTGCGCCACTTCAAGCATAGCGCTATTTACTTTACTCTCATAATCCTCGTTGGTTGCTGTGATAAATTCTTCATCAAGCTCTCCCATGTGTTGCGGTCCGTTTTCTTGGCTTTTTCCATCGTGCATGTAATCGCCTCCTTTCTGTAAACAAAAAAGCCACCTGATAGGTGACTTCTGTCTATGTGAAACTAATTTTTTCAACGGCGTTTTGCAACTCTTCTTCGCCTGGTTGGGTGTAGATAAGTGTTGTATCAATCTTTGAATGGCCCATTAACTTAGCAACAATATCGATACGTACCCCGCTAACCACTAAATCGTGTCCGTAGGTATGCCGCAGAACGTGAGGGGTTAAGGTTTCCACATTAGCTTTTTTACCAATGGTTACGCATAAGTTATACAGTCCATCGTAGGTCAACTGGTCTGCGCGTTGGCTTCTGAATAGCCATTTCCCTGTAGCGTTCTCTGTCACCAGATACTCCCCTAAGCATTTACGTAAATCGTTAGGGATTGGCACGACACGCCGTTTATTACCCTTACCTGATCTAATCACGAGCGAGCCTTTGCGCTCACTGATCAGCACGTCTTCAGGCTGAAGATTGATTAGCTCTTCCGCGCGAGGTCCGGCCATTAGGAGGGTAAGGATAATTGCCGCATTACGTTTGTTTTTCTCGTTAAGAGCTGTACGGATAACCCGATACTTTTCATTCTTACTCAGCCACTTTGGTGCTTCTTGTACCTGCTCCACTCTTTTCACGTCAGCTAGCGGGTTGTGGTTTATGTATCCTTCTTTCTGCATCCAGATGCAAAAAGCTTCAATGGTTGCTAGAGCTGTGTTTATGGATGCGGGCTTTAGATTTTTAGTTTCTTGTAAGTATCTTCTGTACTCTACCGCATCGATAGAAGTAATGCTTTTCGGATCGCTACAATCACTGTTTGATTCAAGCCAGGTAAAGAAACTAGTAAGCTGTCTACGATATGTCTTTATCGTGTTATCACTTTTGCCAACAGCGGCCAAACGATTAAGGTACTCATTTATCATATCATCACCCATTATCTTTTGAGTTTTTTGAGCTATAACGAGTCTAAAAAGCCTTATATAATGTAAGGCTAGTATAGCATACTCAAAAGATAATAGATATTATATTTTGTGTTTTTTATCCTTTAATTTCTCGATTTTTAGTTCGGTACGTAACAGGGGGCTTACGCCCTTTTTTACTTAAAACTTTAATCAATAAGCCACTCATTGCTAGGTCATACATTTCGCATGATACCTCACTTTGAGTGGCTCTAATAGTTTACCTATTTATTGCACACTATCATATTAACATGGATTGTATGTCTTTAATAGGGCGGATTTTTGTAACGCTATTGCTATGCCTCAAGTCTGATGCCATCGACGCCAAATATCAATACTGACAAGGTTTTTACCGCCTCGTTTATGTCCCTATACACTGTTCTGATATCGATTTTGTGACATTTGGCTACATCATCAATCTCTTGTTTTTGCTCAGAGATGTATAAAGCGTGGATAATTTTATACCGTCGAATCTCTTCTGTCTTCCCTGATTGTTCACACATGTCTTTATAGGCGTTTAACATACGACCTATAAATTTCATCATCGCTTTTGTTCGTTGTTTACTACGTCTAATTGATTCAACGGCAAAGTTTTCCGTGTACAGCTCGTCTAAAACCTCAGCCATGTCTAGAAGCTCAATCTCTTTTTCAATCTTTCCACAATGTACTACAAAAGATCGATAGTTTTTAAGTAGCAATCTAGTGTTCCGTAAACGCCAGTCTTTCTTTACTTTCTCTTGTTTTCTTTTTTCTTTTTCAAGGTGATCCATCGCTGCTTTAATAGCAATCTCAGCAGATAGCTTGGTTACTTGTTCAATTAGTTGTTGATCCATTCTATTAGCACCCCCTGAGTTTTAAACCTATGAAAGTTTTTTACGTGGGGAAGGAAGTTTCCCACTGTCTCTTCTCTCTTTTGCTTGCTTTTGAGTTATCAACTCGATTGGTTTTTTCCCTTTGGTTACTATTTGGTCTTTGGTTAGTATCGCTAGTCTAGCTCGCTCTGCTTCAAGCTCTTCTGGAGACAGTATATAGGTTTTCATTGGAGATGATCGCGTAGACATAAGTTCGTTTTCTCGTTTTGGAATTGGTGTGCCCATTTACGTTTCCCCTTTTCCAGATTCGTTTTCGCTACTCACTCGTTCTATTCTTGCTTTTACCGCTTCAAGTAGTGCGTCTTGATCATCCGCTTTGCCTTCTAATCTCAACATGACGTCCTCATCCATTGTTCCCTCGGCTACTATGTGGTGAACAATTACTTTTTGCATTTGCCCTTGTCGGTGAAGACGGGCGTTCGCTTGTTGATAAAGTTCTAAACTCCATGTTAACCCGAACCATACAATTTGATTCCCACCGTCTTGTAAATTTAAACCGTGGCCAGCACTAGCGGGATGCGCCAATAAAACAGGAATTTCCCCTTTATTCCATGCAGCAATATCCTCAGCGGTATCTAGTGTTCGTGCTTCAGGGATTGCCTTTTTTATTCTCTGCAGGTCGTGCTTATAGGCATAGAATACAAGAACGGGTTTCCCGTTGGCCGCCTCGACAATATCTTGTAAGGCCTCAAGCTTGGCCGAATGGATTTCTCGAATGCTGCTCTTTTCGTTATAGACCGCACCGTTTGCCATTTGAAGTAGTTTATTACTAAGAACAGCTGCCGTATTAGCTACCACATCACCATCTACAAAAGGTAGTAGTAGATCCCGCTCGAGTTTTTGATATTGTAATTGTGTATCACCTGTTAGTTTTACGGGAACGACTCGATCAATTCGTTCAGGCAGGTCCAACCAGTCTTCCGCTTTCATGCTCATGCATATGTCTGCAATCTTTTCATACACATTCTTCTCCGCTTCTTTTTTCTCTCTCCACTCATACACTATATGGTCTTTTCGAGCTCCTGCATCGAAATATCGGTCCCTATATCCGGTAATTGTTTTTCCTAGTCGCTCACCTTGATCAAGTAAATAAATCTGCGCCCACAGATCCATTAGCCCGTTTGGTGCCGGTGTTCCCGTTAATCCAATAACACGGTTCATCATCGGTCTAACTCGTCGAAGTGCTCGAAATCTCTTAGAATTACTTGACTTGAAAGAAGAAAGCTCATCGATTACCACTGTATCAAAGGGCCAGTCCTTACCTGTTGTACTAACCAGCCATTCTACGTTCTCCCGATTAATCACGTAAATATCAGCATCGGCTTGTATAGCTTTCTCACGTCTTTTACGATCACCTAGTATTTTCGATATCCGTAGATGCTTTGTGTGCGCCCACTTTTGAGATTCTCGACTCCAGGTATCCTCTGCTACCCGTAAGGGGGCAATTACCAAAATCTTAGAGGCTTCAAAAGAATCGAATAAAAGTTTTTCAAGAGCCGTTAACGTGATAACAGTTTTGCCTAAACCCATTTCTAAGAACAATCCAACTGCAGGTGTATCTAAGATTTTTTCTATCGCAAATTTTTGATATTTATGCGGTGTGAATCTCACCTGAACCCCTCCACAAAATCCCTTATGCCAACCTCAGAATCAATCACCCATACCTGAAAGCCTAGCTTTTCAAAGTCTCTTTTGCATTTCTCTTGCAACGGATGAAGTTTACCTCCAGGCGCCTTCATTTCAACGAAAGCCATTCGGGAATTTTTAAAAAGGCATAGGCGATCCGGTACGCCCCTCCTACCAGGAGAAGTGAATTTTATACATTCCCCACCAAGGCTTTCTACAGCCATTTTTAATTTCCGCTCAAGTGCTGACTCTCTCATCTGATCACCTTCAACTTTTTGGTAATTTCCAGCATGACAGAATGACTCTAAATTTCCTTACGCGCGCAAATATACGCGTTAGCATGCGTTTCGCGTGTACCTATACGCGTTTTTATATGCTCTTTTATATATTTCTTATATTTAATAGATTTACTGTCCTTACTGTCCCGATAGCTCTTAACCTCTTGACGATTAAGCTTTTTCACACGGACAGTACACCTAATTCTACTGTCCGTTTTACTGTCCATGCTGTCCGTGTGAAAATTTCATAGTGTCCGCAATGTCCACGAAAATAGATGTTACTGTCCAATCCTTTCAAACACGGTTTGCTTGCCGTAGATTTTAAATTGGCCTCTGCTTGGTACCCTTTCTTTCCAATTTGGCACCCCTCTCAGGATGTCATATAGGCTCCGAGCCTCCCACGCATTCATTTTCGCAGGGTCGTTACCAAGGCATTCTGCCCATATCTCAGCTGCACAAACACGGGTTCTTGGAATCATGCCTGTAGGCTTCTCTAAGTAACTTCTTCTTGCCCATAAGTCCATATCGTCCCAGTTGTCTGGAAGTAAGGTGTTTAGGTATTCGTGAACCAAGCCCTCACGTGGATCAGTATCCATGTGTCCCTCTTGAATCTTTTGTGCCATCTCTGCTATTTCCCTCGTAAGATTCAAGGATTCACCGCCCCTGTATAGGCTCAAGGCCTCCGCCCATATTTGCCCCACTTCCTTGTCTGTCAGCTGTTCAAAATGGTTTCTCGTTCGACGTTCAGGCTCAACTGTTACAGGCCAAAAGCGGCGATTCCCTGTCGTATCCTTCAAGAAGTTATGGTTATTAGTAGTCCCGAAAAAAACGCATTTACGCGGAAACTCTGATACCTGTCGATCATAAGCGACTCGGTATTTATCGTTTTCCTTAGATAGAAATAGTTTGATCTCTTCTACTTCTGCTTTCTTCATGGCCGCCAGCTCGCCGATCTCAAAAATCCAAGAGCCTTGTAGGTGTTCTCCCGCTTCTTTATTGTCAAATGTCCGTAGAGAATCGCTAAACCACTGCCGGCCCATCATGGCCAGAAGACTACTTTTCCCGCATCCTTGAGGGCCTACAAGAACGAGCATTTGATCGAACTTACACCCAGGCTCATATAAACGTTTCACAGCTGCGACAAACATTTTCCGCGTGACGCTACGTGTATAGGGAGAATCTTCTGCCCCTAAATAATCGATAAACAAAGTATCAAGCCGCTTTACCCCATCCCATTGTTGCTCCTCTAGATACTCTTTAATAGGGTGAAAGGTGTTTTGGTGGACCACTTCCGTTAGCGCATTCTTGATTACGGCCTCCGACTTGAACCCGTATCTCTTCCCGAAATAATGCTGCAGTCTCCGATCATCAGCCCCCAGCCACGGTTCATAGTCGGCGTTAACCCGCTCACGTTTTCGCCAAGGCAGATCCTTTCTGATTACCTCTGTATTCCCGAACGCATCATAAGCAAGCACGTTTGCAAAATCCCCATGTGTTAAGATGAGCTCGGCATTCCATGCGTTCGACAACACCACTTTTGGGTTCTTCGGATGCATCTCCAGCTGGGTCATCCAATCTAAGTCTGATTCGTCTATCTCTTCTCGTTCTCCAAACTCTTCGGAGATGATGTCGCGTTTTACTTTTATATCTTTAATGGCCAGATCCACCATTGCTTTGTAAGAAGGTAACTTCGACACATTTGTCCGGTCACTAGCGTTGTCGTCCAGCGCCCCGAATCGATTAAGGCGTACTAGATCAAATGAGTTTACTTCTCGACCACTAATCGGGTCAGATTCGTGATGTGAAAAGGCAAACGTATCCTCATCGTAAACAACCAAACCCCCGTAGGATGTAGAGCCTACATAGGTGTACCGTCCATCATGAGCCGTAGGCTCGTATACACCTTCTAAGTAGGTTTCGATCGCTTCGCTAATGGTATACGCTCGGCAGAATGCCCCCACAATACCGGCTTTACTACGTGGGTCTTCCATCCGATTACTGCGCTTCTTCTCTGTTGCCTCTTCACCTGGATGTCGTGGCCACTCTAGTGGATCTCGCCAATCCACATAGCTGTTTAGAACGGCATCAACGTCTATCAGATCTCCTTCCGACTCTTCCAAAAACGGTTTAGCGTCTTTAGAGCAGCTAGGTAGATACATTAATCGATGAACATCGAATGTCGTTTTATCAAAAGATGTCATGCCAATTTGATCCGCCAGTTTACGACTTACTGCGGCGTACTCATCTGGTGACATGGGACGGGAGACAGGAGCTACTAATCGATACTTACAAGCGTTTGATCGATGGCTGTGTGTGGAATAGATAACATAGGCTTGACCGCCTAAGATTAAATCCACAGCAAAGCAGAAATCCTCATCTGCATGATCAACATCTAGCGTTATTAACCAGCGATTCTCCACGTTCTCTTTCTTCCGTCTACCACCTCGGATGAACCCGCCCACATAAGCAGGTCCATCCTTGATTTTTCCTTTTTGAGCCTTTGTCATTCGATCATATTCAGCCATCGACTCACTGGTACGACGGATTTTACGTAGCTTCTCTACGAACTCTTCCCACGTTAAGTAGTCGGGTTTCCAATTTATGTCGCTTCGGTTGCGTCCGAATGAGATTTCAAGCACGCTAGTCACCCCAACATTTCTAGTAATTCTAACTCCTCTAATCGTTTATGAATGAGCTTCAATTGATGTATCAGCTCTTCTTTTTCAGGTACCTCTTTTGTTGTAGTAGGCTCTTCCAGATCCTGATCAGTTAAAAGCATGAGATCGTTTACCTGTGGGTCTTCCACCTCTGAAAGACGTATCGCTTGACGCTTTATAGACCTCTCAACAATATTTCGAACGGAACGGGCATTCCCAAAATTAGGTTGATTTATTTCTTGTAATAGGTGAACAGATAGCCGATCCGTAAACCCTGAAGACATTCGGTAATCTCGCTCCTCGCAAATGAATTCAGCTATTTTCAGCAAGTCAGGTATGCCGTAGTCTTGGAAATAAACCTTGTTTGGAAAACGTGAACGGAGTCCTGGATTAAAGTCCATAAGGTCTTCCATTTCCTTTGGATAACCAGCCGCAATTACCATCACCTCGTCACGCATATCCTCCAACATTTGAACGATGGCCGCTACTACCTTCTCACTGGATTTATGGCTATCTGTTCCAATAAGTGTGTACGCTTCATCAATGAACAATACGCCGCCCCTAGCCTCTTCGAATTTTTCCGCAACGTTCTTTTCAGCTCTCCCTACGAATTCAGATGAGATGTCTGAATGGTGCATTTCAACAAAAGGGATATTTTCATGTTTCGTCTTCAATAGCCCCATATAGCCGAAAGCCTCTCCGATAAGTCTTGCAGCCGTTGTCTTTCCTGTACCTGGATTTCCTAGAAAAAGCATATGATTGGAGTGGGCCTCCGATTTTAGCCCGTTCTCTTCACGCAGCTTAGAAATCTTAGCGAAATAGATAAACTCATCAACCTGACTTTTTAGAGATCCCATTCCAGGGAGCGAATAAAGTCGCTTCAATGCTTGTTTGGCCTTTCTTTTTTTTATCCGATTTAGGTTTATTCTTCGGCTATCCTGTGTTTTCACGACACGACCTCACTCTCTTATTACACTGTTACCATACGAGCGTTTGATGATTGATCAGCCCATATTATCCTTTGATGGCTGATTGCTTTCTTTGATTTTTAATAACCGCCACCCTTTCAGATAATTTTTAGAATTGCTATAATCAATAGGTAAATACTACTAAAAGGAGTGTATGACTTGCCTAATTCTTTTTCGAAAATTACCCCTGAGAGAATACTACGAATTAGCACCACTATAAGAACCGGTGTTCAAAACGAAGACCCAAAATTAGAATTAAAAAAGCAATTCTGGGATGTATCAACTAACGACGGTAAGGAGGAATTTGCTAAGGATTTAACTGTCTTCGCTAACTCGCCATACGGTGGCGGTGATATCATTGTAGGAATTGATGGCGATACAGGTGAACTAACACACACCACACTCCCTACAGACGCAGCTCAACTCTCAGACATTATCGCTAATAAGGTGCAAGAATCTTTTCCTGTTGAGTTTTTAGAAGTAGATGTAGATGGAATAAACATCATAGTTGTTCACATTCCTAGCTCAAACAATAAACCCCATATGCTACGGCGCTATAAAAATAGAGAAAACTTTATCCCTATTCGAAAGGGTACTCGTACGGTGCCCGCGAATAAATTTGATTTAGATCAAATGTATGCAGAGAAAGATAAAGAAGTAACTCCACCTTATAGATTAGAGCCCTCTATTATAAGTACACCTCTTGCTATTTATCCCAAAATTTCTGATGGCTTTTGGTGGTCATGCACCATTAATCTTTTAAATACCGGTTCAAGGATAAACATGCTTACTGATACATCTTTGATCGTTTATGACGATAGAGATAAGGAAATATTTACACTTAATTTAGTATCTTTCTCAACTTCAGAAATGGCCTCATCACATAACGTCAGTAACGAAAATTTTTTAAAAATAGCTCCTAATGATGCAGTTAGAGTTGAACTAATTTTTAAACTACCAAAACGTCTATTCTACGAACACATGTTAGTTCAAAACTTGAAAGGCCAGTTAAGAATATTGGATATTAACAAAAAAGTAACTTTTACAGATACAGTAGAATTACATAACCCTACTAAATATTAAAATTCTTTAGCTAACTTCTCCTTGAGCCTACCCGGTCATCTAAAACGACGGGGTAGGCTTTATATAAAATGCTTAATTAATCCTCTTCTGTTTTATCGATAACGAGTTGGGTTTCCCGCGTCTGTATTGTAGGCTTACCATTAAATTTGCTTGGGTGTTTTTCCATTAGCTCACATTACCCTTTGGTTTCTCCTTTTTCATTCCAAGCTCAACCTTCGAGATCCAAACACCTGTAAGCTGATCAACTTCAAGAGAATACCGTTTCTGTATAACCGATCTTGCTAAAAGCCAGTTAATCAATCTTTTATTAACAATCGTTAAAGACTTCTGGCCACTTAGCTGTTTTAATTTTGCACCTTTATCACCTACCCTGAAGACTAAAGACAGATGATCTAATGAGAAGCCGATTTCTAGTTTCATACCTTTCGCTAATCCCATCATCTCCACGGCTGAAGCGTTGAAAGATATCCCATGACGGTTGATCCCAATAGACGGCACATCTGGTAGCTTCACATCTGTAAACCAGTCAGCTAGATCAACAATCGTTTGAATATTGTGTTTTTTCATTCCTTCAGGCGTTGCCTCCTGTGCTTTCACGCTATCCCTTCTCTCTGCTTTTTTAGTCCTGTACTCTGTCACTTTACTTCGCTTCTTATTGACGGTACCTGTATTTTTGGAGGTCTCAGTACCTTCACGGATACTCTTCCATACCTTTTTAATCTTCGCTACCCGACGTGCTATTTGACTTTGAAACACCCCCATCTTTTTTCCAATCTCACTTTGAGAAAAGCCCTTCATCACAAGATCAACAATCATGCGGTCACGATCAGACAATTTGTCTAAAAACTCGTTGACGTAAATCTCAGTGATATCATCTTGAACCCCTAAAGAATCTAATAAGGTTGTTTGATCCCCGTTACGGTCGGTGATTTGTTGCTCTAAAGTAAATGGGATCTGTTTACTGACATATTCAAGGGTGTCTTTCACTTTTTGCTCACTGCGCTGTAGTGCTTCTGAAATCTCTTTAACCGACTTTCCTTCTTCATCCATTTTTACGACTTTTGGCAGCATGCGAATGATATAATTTGGACCACGAACAAGGCTGCCGTCACGTTTTAGATACTCTTTAATTCTCCCGATAATAGAAGGTACTGCATACGTAGAAAACTTTGGGGCACCCTGAAATTTTGTAGGGTCATATGAGTCATAGGCTTTAATTAATCCGACAAATCCTTCACTATATAAATCATCCAGGGAAATTCCCGTACTCTTAGCAACGTCAAGAAAGTATCTGTGAACAATCATATACACAAGTTTTCTATTCTCTCTAATAAACGTGTCCCTACATCCAAGGTGCGGGTTATCTATTCGCGTCTTTGACACGGCCTGTCCCTTACCCCCATTTCCTCCGCGCTTTTCGTTTCGCTTGGCTACGCTTTTTCCTGAAATACAGCCTTCTTTGTATCCCTCTTTTAATTTCTATCTCAGCAAGCTGTCGTGTGATGGGCACTGACTTATCGAATAAAACCTTCCAAGGCCTCTTGAAGAACACGGAGATACGTTTGTAGAAATTACTTAATGACTGTTTAAGCCTTTTATAAAACTCAGCAAACGATAACTCTGTAGCCTTCTCCTCCATATCCTCTCGCCTCACTTCTGATTAAGCATTGCCAAGTTTGTTTGAAAGTTTATAGTTAGTTGTAAGGCTTCTTCTCTGGAAAAGCCTACATCTTGTAGCTTTTTCATATATTCGAATAACACCTTGGCATGATCGGTAAAAGTCGCAGCCAATTGATCAATCTCTGAAATGTTCATATGCTGTCAGCCTCCTCAAGCAATGATTTTGTCTACACATCCTCCTGCTCAGGGTGCTTCCCTTCGCTCCAAAGTTCAGAATAATATTCAGCATCGTCCAAATCGTTTTCGATATCACTGATCCGTTCTTGCAATTCGACAATCTTTGCCTTTCCTTTCTGGATAAGCGCCTCTAAGCAAGGTTTACATTTAGAATCTGTAAACGGTGTTCCTCCGCAAGTGCATGTATTCATATTGAACCCCTCTCTTTCATTCAGCCCCTGCTAGTCGATTTCAAAAACCGTTCTGCGAATCTTAGTTGTTGCTGTATATACGGATCGTCCTCTTTTCCTCCACTTGCAAGCCAGTCTCCTATACGTTGATTAATGTCTATTAATACCTCTAGTGGTAGTTGTCCCGTGATTTTAGTTATTTGCTCCAAATAAGTCATTGCTTTTCCCCAGCCCCTCTGCAATCGTTCAATCTCCGCTAGTAACTTCGGTATGTCTTCCCGAGCATGGGCAATGAACTTTGCGTCTTCTTCCCGATGAATAAGCGAGCGATCCAACTTATCGTATACGTCGTATATATCGAAACACACCATCTTACCAGGAACCACTCGCCAAGGTCCTTCCGTTGCCTTCTCCGCACGCTTACGTATCGCTTCAATTTCTTCACGCGTCATCTGTCTTAACCCCCATCATTTTTTGAAGGGCGTGAGCTACTTCTTCGATTGAGACGCTAAGCCTATACACGTGCGGCATCCCCCTAACCAAAAATCGGGATGTATTAACAATCCGCTTCTCCAGCTCGTCATCGGACATATCATCAACAAACATTCCCCAGAGAGTAAATTCCCTCCTAATATTTCGTAGCGCTCTTTTCCTTCTTCTCTTCCACCAAAAGCGGTTCCAAGCCCTGATCATTCCGCGCCCTCCCTACGTTTTTAAAGAGCCTGATTACTAGTGAAATCTGCACGAATATGATTTTCTTTTTGCGCAAACACCCCATTTTCTATCAGCCATTTACCGCACTTACACTGAATTGAAAAAGTGTCATAAAAGGAATTTTGTTTGCCAATTGGTATTTTTGATTCTTCCGATCCGCAACTCATGCAAACGAGAGTAATCTCACGCATTGATATCCTCCTAATCTAATCTTTCATGTAGTAGTTCGCTTCAAATGCTTCTGCTCGAAGTGGAAGACGTGGAGCCCATTCAATCGGCTCGCCCATTATCGATTCCACTTTTTCCAACGTATCTAAATCGCACTTTTCATCGATAACTACCTCATCGTGAACATGCATGGTCATATTAAAACCGTTGGCGTCTAGCCTTAGCATTGCTACGGCCAAACAATCCCGTGCTACAGCTTGCACGATATTCTCCACGAGTTTCCCGCCATAGGTTTTAAGGCGACGCCACTGACCCTGTTCCACACCCTCATAGGTGAGAGATAGCCTGTTAAATTTCTTATCTTGTTCTAATCGTGGATTCACGTAGGCAAGACGGCGACCTGATGGAAGATGGATAAACATGTAACCAGGTTCTGATGAAATCGCAAGGCCATACTGAAGCTTAACAGTCCGTTTTTCGTTTACAGCCTTAATTGCCGCATTGCCAACGTCATACCATAGCTTTTTAATTGCAGGATTAGCGGCTCTCCAAGCATCTACAAGGGGCTGTAAGTCTTCTTCAGGAATCCCCATATCAAGAGCGCCCATATTGATCAATGCATTTGGACCGCCTTGATACCCAAGGGCGAGCTCTGCTACCTTTCCGCGTTGGCGCAGATCGGAACCCTTACCGATACTTTCAATAGGCACTTTAAACATCTGTGCAGCTGACGCTTCATAAATCTTTCCATGGGTGTTGAACACGTCTAGCCTCCACTGCTCATTAGCCAGCCAAGCGATTACCCGCGCCTCAATCGCTGAAAAGTCCGATACAATAAAGCGACAACCCTCCGAAGGAATAAACGCTGTCCGTATTAATTGACTAAGGGTATCAGATACATTTCCGAACAATAGCTCAAGCAATTCGTAATCACTTGAAAGCACAAGGTTACGGGCTAAATCCAAATCTTTCAGCTTATTTCTAGGAAGGTTTTGAACCTGGACTAATCTACCGGCCCACCGTCCTGTTCGACCGGCTCCGTAAAACTGCAGAAGCCCTCTCACACGTTCATCTAAACAAAGCCCTCTTTGCATGGCTTGATACTTTTTCACAGAGGTTTTTGACATCTCTTGACGCAATTGAAGCACCCTTTTAACGGTTTCATCATCCGTCTGTGCAAGTAGATCAGGGACGGCATCCTTATTCAAACTTTCCACTTCTAAACCAGCTGCATCCGATAGCCATTTTTTTATCTGAGCCACGCTGTTTGGATTCTCTAATCCAGTTAGGTTGATAGCTTCTTCTAACTGACGCTCCTCGTTTGCTACATCACAAGCGATTGCATTCTGAACAAGCTGGGGATTTACTCGTATCCCTCTATCATTAATCCGTTGATCTAACTCCCATAACTTTTGTTCATTTTCAGGAATTTCATACTGCAGAAGTCTTCTACGGATATCCCTTTCAACCACTACGTCTTGAATACAATACTCTTTGAACTGCTCCCACTTCTTTGAATCATGTTCTGGCATGTTCCTGGTACGTTGTCCATTTCTTTTTGTTGGTTTGCAAGGGATCGAAAAATAACGAATCAAAGACATACCAGCGCTATTTTTTTGCTGTGTTAATTTGAGTGCCTTGGCTACGCCATCAAGAGTACCTGGGAGCCCAAGGGTAAGAGCATGAACAGCAGTACAACGCCACTGCTCTGGAGCCATTTGCATTTTAAAATGTTTGGCAATACATGTCCGTTCGAAGCTTGCATTAAATGCCGTTTTGATGATGGAAGAATCTTGTAAAGCGTGAACAACGCGGTCAGGTAAAAACTCAAAATTGGTCAGATCAACTACCTCAACAGGATCATCATTAAAGGCATAGGCGAAAAGTAAAATTTCAAAATCTGACGACTCTGTGTAGGGATATACCCCTGATTTTTTAAGGTCTACACTGCTATATGTTTCTATATCAATTGCTAAAGTTGTCGTGCCGTCCCACTTGTCAAAGTCTTCTCTTGGGTTAGCTCTTACAGATCGGGTTGAGCTGCTTAAATATCCGCTAGGAATCCGCCCTTCTTGCATTTGTTCTACATGCCAATCAGCTAGTTCACCCAATGTTTCCACTCTCCACATTTGAGCTGTTCGACTTTTCTATCCAATCAGCTCTTAATCGTAGAAACTCCAGCTCGCTAATTTCTTCTGCCCACTCGCGCGGTCCTAGATCAACATCTTTATCAAACTCTACGAAGTAATCGCTGTTAATACTGTGATATTTAGAAGACGTTCCCCAAAATCCAAATTTGATGTAAAAATCACTTGTTCGATAAACTTCAAGACCTAGACGTTTACACAGATCAATCCACTGTTTTCCTAGTTTCGACCTGGCTTTTGTTACTGCTGGATGAGAGTTCTTTTTGAACTCCTTCTCCCATTCTGGTTTGACCATCTTGCGATCAATAACTAGATCATTGATATCAAAATATAAATTGCCGTCTATAGAAAATCCAAGAAACGATTCAATCTCTTCACGATGCTCTACCCACTTTTCTTGAAAGGTGAAAATCTTATTCATCAAGTCCCATGCTTCTGTCTCAGGCTTTATTCTTACGTAGGTGCCCATTCGATTACTCCTCCTTTTGGATAAGAAAGGGGAAACTTTCGTCTCCCCCGCTTTCCAGTTACCCTAGAAAATCCTCTTCATCGTCTTCAACAGCATCGAAATCATCTTCAGCTCTGGAACGACCACCTAGGTAATCGCCATCTGCAAGCTTTTGAACATTGTTAAGTCCGCAAGCAATCCCTTTGTTACCAGCTGTATTAAAGGCATAGAAGTTGACACTTGCACGTCCATAGCAACCGCTATACACCTCAGTAGAATCGAGGATTTCACTGCAATTTTTATCTACGATTCCAGGCTTCTGTTTGGAGTTTGCATTTAAGAAGTAATGCCCTGCATACTCAGGCTGATCTGGACGCTCTTCATCCCCATCACGTAATGGTGTTTTTAAATTCGCTGGTATCTTTCCACCCCACGTACCTGCACCTGCCTGTTTAGCTGCATCTACTGCCGCTTTGATATTTCGCAGTGTTTCTTTATCCGATTTTGGAATCAGTAGGCAAACACTATATTTAGGTTCTTGGTTATCATCAATTGCAGTCGGTTTAAACAAATGGGCATAGCTGAAACGAACTTTTCCGGTAACTACCTTTGTGTCTTTATTTGTCGTTGTCATTTTGATTTCTCCTTTTTTATAGGTGCGGGTCCAATGTCGTACAGCTCCATGACACCGTAACTCTCGCCCTTTTTGGCTTTATATTCGATAACGATCTTTCTATCGATAATCTTGGTATTGGTAATAACTGATTTTCTTTGAATCGTTTCAAACACACGTTTAGAAACATAGATGGTCTCGCCAGGGTAATCTCCCTGAATTGCTAAATGTTTAATCATCTGCAAAATCCGCCTTTGCTGATGCAGCCGTTGAAAGCTCTGGCCGACTGTCTGACTCAGGAACTAAGGTAGGCTTCCCAACTGGTTTTATGACATGCTCGCCAAGTAGTTGATTAAATAACTTCTTACCGATTGCTTTTTCCATAGCAGAGATCCCCAGTATTGATTTAGGCTCGTATATCACATCCTTGCTTAACCCTTCTGCGAGTAACACTTCAGCCACAATATCCTTATTTGCGTATTTTCGATTGCTACGGCCTTCAACCAGTTTCCAGCCTGGGAACTTAACCCCATGTTTCTCCGCTTGGTTAAACGCATAAGCTTGCACATCTGCGGCCCACTTCTGCAATTCATCTGCCTGGGCCAAAATTTCTCCAATCTCTTCAGGGGTTAATAGAGTTGGCTCTCTAAATTCATACCTGGCCATTTCGAGATTGGCTTCAGCTCGAGCTCGGCATATTGCTTTTGCACGGCAAAACCTGCAGTGCTCTCCTGCAATGAATTCTCCCTCACCTGCATTCGCCTTTTCAGCAAGAGGCTTTACTTCACTTTCGGCCCATAGAAGCAAATCTTCTGCAGTGATTTCATCTGTAGAAATGCTATCCAATCTTGGCTGAACAATGGTCATGCGAACAGTTTCGATATCATAAAGAAAGCTAAACAAGTTAAGCGCTCCAAGACCGTATAAACGCATTTGTGTGTTATTTTCTGCAGATACAGGAACGCCTTTCCCATACTTCAAATCAACAATTTCCATGATTCCGTCTGAGATGATAACCACGTCACCCGTCCCAAATCCTTCCGGAACCCAAGCGCTGTAGTCTAACCTCTGTTCGATTAAGACAGTAGCGTCTTTTGATCTCTTTCGCGCTTCATTGATTCTCTCAACTACCGCATCAACGTATTGATGTACGTAATCACTCATGGACTGTGAATAATACTTCCCTGCCTGTTGTTCCTTCAGTTTTTTGTTAAAAGCCCTCTTACTTATTTCTCCAAGATAAAGCCCCAAATGTAGCTCTGATAACTCATGCGCTGCTGTCCCTTCCTCTGCAAATTCACTGGTGGAATTCGGGAACAGCTGCTCCAGCTGGGCACTTGGTGTGCATGACATCCACCGTTTAGAGCCAGATGCTGATAAAACAGCATGGGCGCGTTCAGAGTGGGCTACACTCATTTAATCGCCTCCGCTTGCATAAGGAGCTGTAAATATTTATCTGCTGGAATATCGGTTAGCTTAGACGCACCAAACGAGGCAATTAACTCTTTCACTTCAGCTTGTTTACCTGACTTAGCTAACGCGGCCAGCTTTGCACGCACAGGCTCCAAAGGGATAATTTGCTCTCCGGTCCCTTCTTCTTTTGCCTTCTCCTCGTTAGCCGCTTTTTTCTCATCTGTAGGCTTTCCCTTTTTATCAGCCACGCTCTCAGTTGAATCAGATGGTATCCTGAATGGGCTAACCTTTGTAGCTGAACCGGTACTAAGAGCTTGAGCTAATGTTTGGATAGCGTTTGCCAGCTCTGGTGCGCTGATCGTGACAGTGATGTTCATATATGAAACCTCCTTATTTATCGTGGTTTAATTCCACGGTGTTTCTGCTATGAAGTAATTTCCCTTTTCGTCCCTAGACGGGAAGCCCTCTGGGGTAGCGTTGTGCATTCTGATCTCTGTTTTGCACTCGTGACATTTACAAAAATCGCACGTCTCTTGCATATATCGAATACCGGTATGATTGCATGATGGACAACTATAACCGGTTTGGTATAGCGTGACTCCGCCCACCTCTCTGGTCCCTGAACCAACTTGTTTCTGTAGAGCCTCTTTTAGCTTCTCGCCTACGTTTTGACTTAGAGAGCTTGTTCCATTGACATAAGGAAGCTGTTTCGGTCGAGACTGTACCACCGTTACATCTTTATCTGTAGTGCTTTCTTGCTTCTCTTCCTGGGGTGTCTTCTCCACAACTGGTGAAGATTTAAACTCTGGTACATCTGAAATACCCCTATCAAACTGCAAAGCTTCCATTCTTTCGATCATAAGTCTACCTAGTTCGTCTGATGCGTTGTTTATCCGTAATTCTGCGAACCCTCCATTCTGGTTAGAAAGCTTCCAGAAGAGATTCATCGATGCAACCTCCCTCTTGTGCCCTTACTGCTGTCGTAGTAGACTAGGGCTGATAAGTGTTTTCTACTGATGGCCCGTTGGCAGACGGGTCATTTTTATTTTCAAGTCTTCGTAGTATTACATCCTTCACTTTTTCCACATAACAGTGCCCAACCCGCCCCTCTGCACATTTCATGCAGAAGATCCAGAAATGTTCTAATAATGAATCGTCGTCTAGCGCTTCTAATTCTTCTTTCAACCTTTTCTCTAGCAAATCCACAACTCTCACCCCTTTCTATTAGTCACGAGGCCGCCAGCAGCCCAACCTCTCTGCCGACCGTTGCACCTCCTGGGATGCTCCACGCTTCTGCCTCGCTATGTAGACCTGTCTCATCAGGCAGGGTAGGTCAGCTCCCTGCGACCAGGAGACGACTCCTGGTTTCGACTACTTGCGCTTGGTTCTGAGCCTCACATAATCAAGATTCAAGCCTTTCACTAAGCACCCCCAATCGCAAAACAATTCATCTCCAGCTTTCCAAGCTCTCTGATTTACGTAAATTTCCTTCTCGCATTTATCGCAATAATCAAAAACCTCTACTTCTTGCTCCTCTTGTTCCATCTGAGAAAATTTCCCCATAATCAAAATACCTCCTTAGCTTATAAGCAACTCTTACAAACTAGCTTCCCGCTCTTGTGCATATCCAGATCATCTACATCTCCACATAGGACGCAACCAGGCTCGTATTTTCTTAAAACGATTCGATCCCCATCAACAAATATCTCCATAGGTGTACCAGAAGGTAAACCGTTTGAGTCGCGAAGCTCCTTTGGTAAAACGATTCTTCCTAAATCATCGATTTTTCTTACAACACCTTTAGCGTTCATAAATAACCCCTCCAATTTTTAAATGGTTTATTCCGATCCTATATTTCAACTACACCTAGTGAAGTTAGCTTTTATCTATCTTCAGTCTGGTGATCTCTGCCCGTTTAAACTGAAAGAGCTCTGTCAACTCAGCATCATACGCTAGCAACTCTTGAAGCTTTGAGTATTTTGCTCCCAGGCTAGTTACAAGTTGCTTGATCTCTTCCCTTGTTTGCTCCTGTATAGCTACTATTCGATCCATTTCCGCTTCGAGAGCTCTCAATCGATGATCAATTGTCAAAAGCTTGTCCCCCTATAGAAATATTTGAATTTCTGGTTTCCTACTAATCCGACTTGAAATTCCAACCCGAAAAAGGTACTATAGGGCTGGGTGTATAAGTGTTTTGAACGGGGACTCTGCGGTGCTACGCAGGGTCTTTTTCAGTTTATTCAGCCCCATATCCACAACTCCGCTAGTTCTCTTTCAAGACGTGCAATTTCAGCCTTGGTGATATCAATAAAAGCGTTAATCATGTACGCCTCAACTTCATCGTTGTAATCATTTGAGCGTTGTTTGGAACTCCAATCACTCATAGAAAAACTACTCTCTTCTATTCCAAAATAAATCACTATGTGTCCGAATAAGCATCCCTTAACCTTATTGATACGTTCCTTTAGTTCCTCGATTCTTTCCAAAATGTCTCTAGCCTTTTTGATTAGCCCTTCCCTGCGCTCAATCTCTTGGATATTCATTAGCAACCTCCTCCTCACTTCTCTAATACAAGTAATTCCTCTCTTAATTCTGCTAGCTTTACTTTTGACCGTTGAACTTGTTCCTGATCCCCGATTTCCAATGCGTCAAATAAAACAGCCAGCTCGTAGTCGAGTTCCATTTTGGCGACTGAAATACGCTGCTCAATGCATTTATCCATTTCAGCAAAGATCCGTTGTAAGACCACATTCATTTTCACACTAATCCCTCCTAGTTAATTTTTTAGGTAAATAAACCTATTTGTTACAGGATTTTACTCACGAATGTAGAACTATGTCGTAAGACCGTGAACTTTGGCGAGTGTCGGTCTTTAAATATGAAAAAGGAGTTGTTCAGATGAGCACAAAATTATTTTTTCAAGAATTAGTTAAAGCTAAATTTCCTCAGGTAAGTAAGGTTAGAGTCTATCCAGATCCAAAAGAGCCTTGGATTATGAATTTTTATTTAGGGAATGAAGATGGTCAACTTGATGATTATATAAATAACGTCGTAATTCCTGATTTAGGGCAGTACCGTGACGCTGGAACTGCACATGGATACAAAGCGTATTCCGAGGTAGAAACAGATCAAATTCCCGAGGAACCTATACTACCTGAGTTAGTTAGAGAACTCGCTATGAATCCCGATAACACTGCTTATGGTGTTGAAATGAAATTTAAAGAGGCATTTCCTGAACTAGGAGATTTCAAGTTACACTCTCCTCTTGAACCAGGCGTCATTGGCATAGAAATTAATACTGATGTGAGCCCCGAAAGAATTGAAGAAATCCATCTTCTAGGATTAGAACTTATTCACGCTACTGCTAAAGTAAAAGTTTTTAAGGGCTAACAACTTATTTGTGATTGAATTTTAAAAAGATATGAGCTAATTTATTTTCCTCTAGCACGCGTTTTACATAGGTACATGCTTCAACAGTACCTTTCATTACAATCTCTACCTTAAATATTTCAGGTTGTGTGTTAACTGTTAACTCATCTAATCCCACAACCTGATTCTTTAAGGATTCAAACCAATAATTGATCGGCTGAATGTTCATCTATTCCTTCATCCCCCTCAAAGTCTTTATGTTCTCCCTCGCAAATCTCTGGATGTCCTTAGCCTTTCCAATAACAACCAAGTGCCAGTGACCACGACGGACGATGTGGTTGATTTTCAAATTACCATCTCCTTTTTATTGATAGATCAGATTTCATAGGCTGTTAACTACCCTAAGAAAGAACTTGATTAGCCCCCTCTTGATCTTGAAGCCAGCGAATAAATCCTTCTCTATTAACTCTTTTACTTCTACCCAATCTAATCAGCGGGAAGTTCTTTAGATCCATTAATTCATATGCTCTACGTTTAGAGATTCCTAAATATGCCGCAATGTGCACGGCTGTCAAAATCGGTGGCAGCTCTTCAAATGTTTGCATAAAAACTCCCTCCTTTTAATTCGCAATTTGCTTGTCCGTTTCTGAGACCATTCCCACTTTGTAGTGAATAGCCATTTCTTTTACAATTGCTAGATAAATTTCGGTTAAGCGCGCATCTTCAGCGATAGCATCCAAAGCGTTTACCTTATCAATTTTTGATTTTGATACACCTTCTAAAGCCATTCTTTTCTGTATATTGGTTGTACGAATAGAGAGCTTACATTTTGATCGTTCCTCTAACCTTTGATAACTCTCGTTCCGAATATCAGAGTAAGCTCCAAAACCGCCTAGTTTTTTTGCCATTTTGTTAATGAGTGAATTGACCTTCTTTCGCCACTCTGTTGGGTTCAGGCTGAGAACCTCTGTAATATGCTCTTGTCTGGCTTCCACAGCAGCTAGACGCCTCTCTTGATCAACCAATTGCGATATAGAGGCTTGTAGGATTTCGAGGTGTGTTTTTGGCTTGTCCGTTTCCTGAAGTTGCTCACGCATCCGCTTAAACTCTTCTAGAAATCTAACCTTCATTTTCATGGCTTCAGGTGTTACATAGCTCATTGCCACAATTGCGAAAGCATCTTCTGTTAAATCGTATTTGGGGTACATTTGCTTGTTCTGTAGATGCTGGTATTGGGTAAGCTCAAAGTTGAGCAGACCCCATTCTTGTTCTCCCGCTTCTGTTAACTTATCAATTTGATTTTCAATATCACGCATTACATTTTTATGCTCCTTATTGAAAACCTCAGCAATTGTTAAGCTATCCGTAACTACCCGATTGTTCTGAATGAAAACCAATTGGTTCATTTGATTTCGCTCCTCTTCTTTTTTTGATACGCTACGTATCATCGAAGGCACAAAAAAGATCGGGGAATAGCTCTTCAGCAGGTTTTTGATAGTAATTTGATATACGTATCAATGTATCTCTACCTGGTTTACGCTTTCCAGATTCCAACTTTACAAGAAACACAGTAGAAATTCCTATCTCTTTTGCGGCAATCCTTTGTAACTTATTTTTCTCTAACCTTGCTGCTTTTAATGCAATTCGTCTCATCATGCACCTCCTTTTTTGATACCGTACGTATCATTCATAATACACAAGATACACCCAAAACCAAAAAACGTCAATCGTATTTATGAAATATGCTAGAAAATGATACAAGAAGTATCTATAATGATACACAAATGGGTAAAAAAAGGGTGATCATTATGATCGGTAAAAGGTTGATAGAACTTAGAGGCTCTCTGACCCAAGAAGAAGTAGCTGATAAAATAGGTATATCAAGGGCAAGGCTTGGGCATTACGAAATAGGTAGATCAAAACCAGATGTAGATACGCTCAAGCTGCTTGCGGATTTCTATCATTGCTCTACTGACTATATCCTCGGTCGAACAGATAATAAACAACCAAACGATTACGATTTCCACAAAGATATTGCCTTGACTGACAATCAAAAACAACTTCTAGAAGAAATAAAAAATAGACCAGATATCGTGGATGCTTTAATTAAGATCATAAAGCCCTCTTCTAATTAGTTATGGAGAAGGGTTTTTATTTTTTCTATTTTTTCTTTTGACTCCTCGCATGTTTCTGATTGCTTTAACAGTTTTGCTACCTCCCAAATAACAAACTCGATCTTGGCATTGCTGTCTGAATTCAATTGCTTTTCCCCCTCTAAAAAAGCCTTTCTCTTTTACACGTTATTCCTGAAACCATTATATTATGAGGGACACGTTTTTGTGCTTTCGACAAATTATATGGAAATTCGACATGAAAAAACCCCTTTTTCAAGGGGTTTCACTAACAAATATTTCAGTTTTCACCAATCAGGCTCTGTTATATAGTGAATAGCAGTCGGTTTGTTAGATACCATCTTGATAGATTTCTCAGCACCAGCTACCGATGTCAAAGCAACTAAAGTTACTAGAGCAAGCGAAAAGACCACCATTTTTTTCTTCATCTCATACACCCCTTTTCTTCATTGCTTGTAATTACATGCAATAATTCCGAAATTCTTAGTTGTACGTTTGTATCCATAATTGATTTTCCTGGAGCTTGGATTCCCATAAGTTGCGATCCATTAAGATCAAATAATAATTTCATAGTTTCTAAAAATTCTTGCTTATGCCCCAGATCTGCAAAAGTCTGCATGCTCTCTAAAAGGAACTTAACAGCTTCTTTTACTTTACCTAATAGAAATTCTATACGTCCCTTAATACGTAAGTATAACCCATAGTAAAGCTGGTTAAAAGGTCCTTTAAGGTTATTACTCTCTAAAATTTTATCGAACACACTTTCAAAACGATACATTTCTCTGGCATCATATATTTTGTTGCATTTGATGTATAGTTGCATTAATTCGCAGATCACAAAAATTGTATTATGGTGATTTTCATAATCCTCTAGGTATTTTTCAAGTAGACTTATCGCGAGAGTAATTTGGTTCCTTCTGGCATAAATAATAGCTTTATCAATCTTGTAATACGCACTGTTATATCTATTAAATAACTTAGCGTACTTTTCCAAGTAAAACTCAGCTTCATCAAGCTTTTCTAGCGTTATTAAGTTATTGTAGTAAGCATGGTAGGCTTTCTCTTGGAACTGCTTATTTTTTGATTTAGGATTATCAATAATATTTTTTAAGTATTCATTACTCTCATGGTAATTCTTAATAATACGAGCATGGACTCCTACTTTATAGTACGCTATTATACGATTTTCCTCTGGCAAAAAGTGAGCAACTTCAAATAATCGCTTTCCTAGATAATAACTATTTGATAAATCTTTATCACGTGCAATAAGATACTCCTCAAACATAGCAATTGCCATAATGTCATTTTCTTGGTAATTCATCGCATGTTTTCCCAAAACTGAATATAGCTTTTCAGCATTATCAATATTTTTGGCTGTCTTAGCAATACTTAAGACCTCAATCAATCCCTCTCGTATATCATTACTTAACGTCACATATTGGTGGACAACCTCAGTTAAAAGCTTTTTAGATGCTTCAGGTAAAACTCGAATTAATATCTCTCTTACACATTCTTGGCTTCTTTGTATCGGCACAACCTTTTCAGCAATCTCCGTATATGGAATAACTAATGATTCTGCAACTTTTTCAATCGTTTCTAGTTTTGGGTGATTTGTCAGGTCATTTTCTAGTCTGCGTAGAACTTTCTCTGATATGTTCGTTTCATTTTTTATATCAGCTATAGACTTTCCACATTTCTTACGATAAGTGTGAATTAACTGACCTAAAGTACAACTATTCACTAAAATCTCCCCTTCTGAAAACAAAAGCTCCATCACCGTTTGCTTTCTGGTGACAGAGCTTTTCCGCAAGGAAACTTTTGCCCACCAACTAAACTTTTGTCACATACTAAATTATTTCTAATGACAAAAATTTGAAAACTCGCTACAATGGATAGCAAGTAAGCCGACGGGTACGAAAAGTGCTTCTGTTCACCGAGCTGAGGTCGGTGGTCAGACCTAATTAGATTCGCCAATCTAGTTAGGCATGTTGGCTTGCTTTTTATTTTCACTAAATTTTTCTTTATCTTAACAAAATTTAACTTTCTAGGCTAGACCTAACCATGAAAATTTTGGAATAGTTATTTGTTAAATTCCATATTATGGCGCTAATTGGATTGATTTATTGTTTTTTTGTCTGTTTTGGTCTAGCCATTAACCCGGAACGATTTATCTTTACTTATAAATATTACTCGTCATAAATTTTTTTGTTAAAAAAGATAAAAAACCCATTTTTCTTTGTGCGATAATTTAGTTTAGTCCGATTCTGTGTTAAACTAAACGTAAATACGTATAATAAAAAAGACCGCAGGTGCTGCTAACACCCACGGTCGGTACAATAGTTTGTCCCTGCAAAGGGTCGGCTCAATGACTTTCAGAAGAATAGACTTCCCCTACTTGTCAGGTATCAAGGGAAGTCTATTTCCTTTTGTGGAAAGACAGTATGGCAACAATCAGTAAGCGAGGTGAGCCGACCACCCTTGAGAGCCGAACTATTGTATTAAGGTGAATTATAGCAGTAAATGGAATATTCGGTATATAACTTTTTTATGTCCACTGAGCAACCAACTCTTTGGTTCTCTTCTCCTCGATCCGCTTCATCGTACCGTAGAAGCATTTCAAAAATCTGTCTATCCCCCATTCCTTCTGA
The DNA here is from genome assembly GCF_030489605.1 of Brevibacillus laterosporus. Lineage (GTDB taxonomy): Bacteria > Bacillota > Bacilli > Brevibacillales > Brevibacillaceae > Brevibacillus_B > Brevibacillus_B laterosporus_E. The sequence continues at coordinate 122,493 of NZ_JAUKFY010000011.1, read as the reverse complement.
TCCCGTTTATACTCATTTTTCGTGTATTCCCAGGCATCTAAGGCCACAGGTACGACATTCTTGTTTCTTTCCCAGCCTGTTACGCGTTTAAACATCACAACCTTACTCCAGAACTGCTTAATAACTGTCCCACAAGAGAATGCCGATTTGATTGCCTTGACAAAATCTCCTGGAATGTAGCTTGGAGTAACTGAGAAATCCTTCTCCAGCCGTGTTATTTTAACGTTATCTTTATTCATTTCTTTTTTGTTTTTAGGAGTATTAAAAACACCTGTATTAGACTTCCCTTTGTCAGCCTCAGAGCTTGATACTGTTGGCTTCTTCCCATCATCTAACCCCTTCATTCCAACCCCGTCATTTGAGGGTAAAAAGACAAACATATTAGCTCCTTGAAGCCCCGTTTTTCTAGCTGTGGTAATACGCTTGATGATACACAACTGCTCTAGCTTTCTTATCCCCCTTTCAACGCTCGCGCGGCTGGTTTTAGCCATCTTACATATAGAATCAATTAAGAGATAGGCAACACCTAGAGTTCCCTGTGAGGAGTTCATTGCACGCTTTCTAATTACATCTAGCACTTTCAACGTTGAAGGAGCTAATTTCTCCTTAAGAGATATAAGATGGTCTTGAATTGACTCTCGTAGCTGAACCTTTGATTTGAAATGACTATGCTTAGCCATCTCAATAATTTTATCAGAAGTAAGCAACGCAATCACACCTTTTTATTCGATTTCTCATACTTTTATATTACTATGCAAATATTATCTCTATGAAGTATGAAATGTCAATATAAATGTTTGCGAAATCAAAAAAACATGTACAAACTCAAAATATTGTTTTAGAATACTTTAAAAGGTCTTAAAACCTTTTAAGGAGGTGTTAATAAATTGCCTTTCACCTATAAGCCGCTTTTTAAGATGATGATTGACCGTGGCATTAAAAAAGGAGATTTAAGGGATTTCCTTTCTGCGTCTACCGTTGCAAAGATGGGCAAGGACGAATATGTAGCACTAGAAGTACTTGATAAGATCTGTACTCATTTGGACTGCAAGATCGAGGACATTATCGAGCATGTTCCAGATAAAAGTGAATAGGCGTATCAAGTCAGATACGCCTTCATTATTTTTTATTTTTCAAAAAGGGGGAGTTAGATTTTGAAGGGACATTTCAGGAAACGAGGAAGCAAGTGGTCATTTGCCATTTCTTTAGGAGTTGATCCGGAAACGGGAAAACGAAAACAGATTACCAAATCAGGATTTAAAACAAAAAAAGAAGCCGAAGCAGCTTGTGCGGAAATGATAACGAAATATGAAAATGGTGATTTAACTATTTCTAAGAAACAATCTCTAGGGAGCTATCTGGAATTTTGGCTGGAGAACTATGCAAAAAATAAACTTCGCTCATCTACTTATGCTAACCATGAAATAGCTGTAAATAGTCGCATTAAGCCTGTTCTTGGTGCGGTTGATTTGGATAAGTTAACCCCTATTAAGGTGACTAAATATCTTTCTGATCTTCAAAAAGAAAATCTCTCTGCTGACTATATTAAATATCTTCACTCTGTACTAAAAAAAGCATTGAATCAAGCAGTGAAATGGCAACTGATTTCAAAAAATGTTATGGACAATGTTGACCCACCTCGATTAGAACAAAAAGAAATTGTTACATGGAGCCCCGAACAAGCAAATGAGTTCTTAGATTATGCCAGGAAAGACAAATACTTTATTGCTTTTGTTTTAGCAATATATACAGGAATGAGACGCGGGGAGATACTTGGTCTTAGGTGGAAGGACGTTGATTTCGAACAAGCAAAAATAAGCATTCAACAAACATTATACCGACCTGCTAAACAAGGAATTACTTTTCAAGAGCCTAAAACTAAAAGCGCAAAAAGAAGAATTTCCATACCTAACTTTGTGATAGATGAGTTAAAAGCTCATAAGGTAAGACAAAATAAAAACAAGCTGCAATATGGTGAGGGGTATCAAGATTTTGATTTGATTGTTGCTTATGATGATGGAAGACCACAAGATCCTCGCAATCTCCTGAGACATTATGAACGTTTAATCAAAGGATGCGAATTGCCGCCTATACGATTTCATGATTTACGACATACTCACGCAACAATGCTTCTACAGCTGGGAGAGCATCCAAAAGTAGTATCTGAACGATTAGGCCATAGTCGAGTTGGTATCACAATGGACGTTTATAGTCACGTCATGCCAGACATGCAAAAAGATGCAGCTGACAACTTTGAAAAAATGATGAAACAAAAGCAACCTAAAAGACTTTAGTTGAGTAAAGGTTGTCAAAATGTTGTCAAGCGACTGTTAAGAGGGATCATGTTGTCAGGGCGGGAGTTGATAAAATAAGAAAAACCCCTGATTTCTCAAGGGTTTTAGCGCTTATTTTATGGTGATCCGGACTGGGTTCGAACCAGCGACCCCCACCCTGTCAAGATGGTGCTCTCCCAGCTGAGCTACCGGATCAAACTTTTCTGGGAATGAAATATGTATTTGGTGGGCCCTGTAGGACTCGAACCTACGACCAATCGGTTATGAGCCGACCGCTCTGACCAACTGAGCTAAGGGCCCTTGTGCTTAAAACGTTATGTAAAACATATATAAGCATTGTTTGTTGACAAAAATAAGTATAACTCATTTTCATCTAAGATTCAATAGTTAAATAAAACTTTTTCTGCTTTTTTTTGTGAATTTTCCCCAAACGTTTATTTTTTATCGTAATAGTAACACTCATCATTTTCTTTACTAAGCTAAGCTTTTCCCTGTAAGGATCTGCCCATCCTACCAGAGCTCTGGTTTCTGTTGGTTCTGTTCATTCTCACATTATACTCTAGATCAATTTGTAATAATAAAAGTTATTTCTACATGAATAATGCCTACCTAACAGAACTTTTCTGCCAGGTAGGCACTCCATATTGCTTCTCTATCTTATCTATCTTATCTGCTTTTCTCTTACTCGTTTATCTTAAATCTTTCAACAGCACGACGCATTCCTTCTGCCATTTTAGTCAATGCAGTTGCAGATGAAGTAATCTCCTCCATTGAGGCAAGCTGTTCCTCAGATGCTCCGGTAACACTCTGTGAAGAGGCCGCCATGCCTTGGGCAATCTGGGCAATCTCGCGCATTGAGGCAGAGACTTCTTGTGCACTTGCCGACATTTGTTCGGTAATGGCTGATACGTCATGAATTTGTTCAACGATATGCTGTGTTGATGCTTGGATGTTAGTAAAAGCTTCTCTAGCTTCTGTTGTCACCACAATACCCTTTTGAACATCTGCATGAACTTTCTTTTTCATGACTTCTGATGCATTCTGGGTCAAGCTGGTTACCTGTATGATAATCTCTTGGATGCGATCTGCCGTTTGCTTGGATTGATCTGCAAGCTTTCTGACCTCATTCGCAACAACAGCAAAGCCTCTTCCCTGCTCTCCTGCCCGTGCTGCTTCAATCGCTGCATTTAATGATAAAAGGTTCGTCTGCTCCGCAATATCGACGATAGCCGTACTCATCTCAGCGATTTGTCCGCTATGCTTTTGCAATTGTTCCATAATACTTGCGGATTCTTCCACAGATTGACGAATCGCTTCCATTTGTTCTGTCACTACTATTACTTTTTGATTACCATTCTGTACATCCTCTGAGGTTTTAGCCGATGAATCTACAATGGCATTTGCTGACTCGGCGATTTTAAAAATACCCGATGACATTTCTTCCATGGTCCGAGCGCTTTCAGATGTAGCTACTGCTTGCGCTTTTGATCCGTTTGCCGACTCCTCTATTAGTTCAGTCACATATTCAACCGCTTTAGAATTTTGCAGCGTACTAGCTGTCATTTGTTGACTGGACGCCGCCAATTGATTAGATGTTTCCATCATCTCTGTGACAATCCCTCTCAGAGAACCGACCATTTCATTGAAGTTGGCGGCTAATTGACCAATCTCATCGTTTTGATTAATATTCACCTTTTCGTCTAAATAACCATCGCTGACTCGTTTGGCAGAGACAGCCAGCAGTTCTAATGGTTTTGTAATTTTACTTGTCCAGATAAATATTAAGATTGAAGCGGCTACAAGAAAGACAACTAAAATGAATGCCGTTTGGTTCAGAATCGGGGCAGAAGCCTTTGCATATTCTTCATTTGAAAGGACCCCTGCGATCTTCCAGCCTGTTAAAGGGTTGGTCTCAAACACCGCTTTTAATTTTTTACCGTTCTCGGGGGAATCATAGCTGATCGAACCCTTATCATTTTGCTGTATGTAAGTGTATTGCTCACCATCTATCTGTTTTCCCATGGGTTGCGTAGGATGGGACATGAATTTGTTCGTACGATCTAGCAGATAGGCATATCCTTCAGAACCAAATTTTACGCTTCCCACTAACTCGTGAAGCTTATTAATGCTTAAACTAATACTTACAGCACCCTGTCCATCTGGAAGCGCTTTACCGATATTCAATACGTAATTTTTTGTTGTCATCGAAATGACAGGATTATGGATAGCGATGGCGCTCGGATCCTTCATCACCTGTTTATACCAATCTCGTGTTCGTGGATCATAGTCTTGTTTACCTGGGTTAGGAGCTTTCATCCATGCACCATTTTGATTCCCAACTGTTACGATTTCGATCTCAGGATGTTGTTTTGCAAAGTCCTCCATTATTTTTCGAAGCTCAGGACTCTGTGCGTCGATTTGACTAGAGGTAATTTGTAGGACCAGAGTATCGAGATTAGCAATCTCTAATTGGATAATCTGGTCAATTGCTTGGTTCAATAAGCTTACATTCGACTTAGCTGTTTCCTCTAATTTTTGTTCCAATTGCCATTTCGAAATGTAGTAGGAGGAATAGCCGATGAGGATTCCCTGTAATATTAGGACAACAATAATCAGAAACATCAGCCTACTCCGCAAGGTCTTTCGATTAAATATACTATTTCGTATGTCTAGCCATTTCATTAGCTATGCCCTCCCTTGATAGTAGATCAGCCTGACAGTATAGCTGACTAGGACTTTATATCTATTACTTACATCGGTTTTTTTCCAACTTTTATGTAACTATTTAGGAAAATTCTTTTAAAAAACATTATTGTGAATATATACCTCTGAATGTAATTAAAGTTAATTATAGTAAATACCACAAAAAAACACGTAAAAAGAACCGTCTCATCCACAGATAAACTTGCAGACAAGACGGCTCCACAGCCTTTTGACTTTTTTACTTGAAGAAATAAAATACAGTGTGCGCTCTCTGCTAGTTACATCTACCCGTATGTCCAATTCTGTTTTGCAGCATCAGCATTACTCTACTAATAAAAGTCTCAGATTATATTAAATAGCTTACAATAAGTGAAAAATAAAGCCTAACGCTGCATACCAGGGTACGCCCAAATTCCGCTTGTTCTCAATAAATCACGATAAATAACTAACTGCTCATCCTTTGTTACTTTATGGGCTTCTTCCAAGGATTTATAATCTAGATATACCATATTGGTGATGTTGCGATCGTTCTTTTTACCTAATTGCTTCGCATAATGCTCGCTCGCTTCTTTAAACACACTTAATCCACGACGCATATGACTTGCACTGGATACCAGTGTCATATCCTTTAAGCCTTCACGCTCCATGATTGCAATGGAAAAAAGCGCATTTTCAACGGTATCAGTTGCTTTGTTATCTAATAGAATGCGGCTCTTATCAATACCTTGCTCCATGAGCCATTTGCTCATAGCGTCCGCTTCCGTTACACCCTTTTTCGGTACCCCGCCGCTCACGATAATTTTAGAATGTGGATACTGCTTTGCTAGAGCAAGCCCTGCTTTTAGACGTTCAATTAATGGCTCTCGCATGGTTCCATCCTCTGCTAGCGCATAGCCTAGAATGACGATGGCATGATCTTTTTGCGGCAAGCCTTTTGGTACGTCCTTGTTAAAAACAGTCTGCATATATGCTTCAGCAGAGGCAAGCTTTGCTGCGTACTCGTTTGCTTTTTTCTCATCTAATTTCTTTAATTTAGCCATTTGAGCATCATATGTTTTGGTATCGCCATTCACCTTGGAATAAACACCGTATAATAAATTAGCATTAAAATTAGTAGGGTCAAGATTCAGGATTTGCTTATAGGTCTCTAATGCTTCAGGAAGCTTCTTTTGAATGATTTGAGTAGAAGCAAGTCCGAATTTCAGGTCATTATCAAAAGGGTCAAGCATAGTCGCTTCTAAGTAAGCGTTTTCAACAACATCGTATTTTCCTTTTAGGGTAATCCCCTTAAAAATCTCCGCTTCTGCTTTCTTTAAATCTCCGCCGTGCCAGTAATAGTACATCGCTGTTTCTTTTAGCTGGTTAATACGGTAGCTTGTAGGCTCATCATTTTTTACAGTAGTGGTACTTGGGTTCGCGAATACACTAGACGTTGTTACCAAGGATGCTGCTAGAATTACACTAGCTAGTAATTTTTTGTTGCGTAACACCATAAAAAATTCCTCCTTATGAGCAGCTCTATGTTGTTAGGTTAATCAGAAGTACGGGTTTGCACGATCCCTCATGCCTAAGGAAAATGGCTTTCATAAGCAAAAAAGCATGAACTAAAAAGGTAGCAGAAATCATTCCCTTCGCACCCTTTAGCTCATGCCTAGTCGTACTAGTAACACGCGTATAACTGATTTTCATTTTTGTATAATGAATAATACCACACAATGTAAGCGCATACAATACAGTATTTCTTTTTTACTAAAAATATCATAATTGTGCCATTCCTCTATTCTTGTAACGTAATACGAAAAATTTATTACAAAATGCACCTATAGCTCTTCCTCTGTATCCTCATCTACGACCGCAAAATTATACCAGACCGACCGTGAAAACTCTTCCCCCAATTCATTAACCCCAGTGATTTCTAAGCAAATGTTGTAAATCCCTGGTCTCCGAGGAGCTTTAAAAGTTCCTTGAATCTCATCGTCCTTTTCCTTAATTTTCAGATAATCATCTGCAGCCAAAAGCTGTCTATTCTTTGTTTCAACCATGCTAACATTAGCAATTGCCTGTTTCTTAATAGTAGCTTCAGGTAATTCGACTCGGATTTCTCCTCGCTCACCCGGTTCATAGATTTTTTTCTTACTTACTACTTCCATTGGTTGTTCACTTTCCACCTGAGCAAACATAAAGTAGGCGTCGTTTTTCCCAGACGCAACAAGCTTCCATTTCCCTTTTTCCGGATCATCAATTTTAAATCCATGATGGATCGCACTTGCAAACAGTTCCTGAGACTCGTCCCCATCCACGTCAGTATCAAAGTCAAAGTCACTGTCTCCTAGTTTCTTTGGCGTATACTCCTTGCCTGATGGGCTAATCAGTTTAACTTTTGTCTTTTCATTCGCTGTCATAACATCTACCATCATCTGACTGACTCCGCTTTCCAATAGGAAGGTATCCTGCGTTTTTCCTTTAATTTTACCGCCTCTTACAATTGTATTGCTCACGATTGAGGCTGGCGTGTTTTCCTCCTCGTTCAATTGATATTCTCTGTCTATTTCCGGCGCAAAATTGGGTTGTAGTTCTTTCGCACTTTTGCTTATATTCGATTCTACTTCTGACCATACGTGTTTAGCATCGGTAATAGCTGTATGAGAGATGTTTTTCTTAAAGGCTTTAATTCCATAGGGTAAGCCAAAAGCGGAATCAACGGTAACGGCTCCATCGTCTTCACCTGGTAAAACAGCATGGGCAAACCAATACTTTGTAAATACGCCATCATCCCCTGTACCTGCTGCCATATAGGTTCTGGTTTTGCTGATATCCCTATGATTATCTGTTTGCTTGCGGAAATTAGCCATGTAGGAGGTTTGTAAGGAGTATACTGCATCATCTTTTTTGCCTAGAATTTCGGCGAGCCAGGAGAACCACGAGGAATAGGCTAAGTCTGCCAGCTCAGAGCCTTTATTAGGGGTAGCAAGCTGATGAACCGTATGAACATAAGGAGCCGCACCATAATGGATAAGAGCTGCTTGTGTATCAACGCCGCCTTTAGAATGAGCTACAATTGCGATTTGTTTTACGTTGTAATAATCGGCTACTTTTTTAATCACTTCAGCCAGCTTTTCTCCATTGGTATACATGTTGCCGCCATTACCATCAGCATCTCTTAATTGCACAAAAGCAGTGCGGTACCCCGAGTTGTAGGCTGCTTCATATAATCCGCCGTCTCGATAAAACTTTTTGTAGGTAGCGTGAAGTCCTTGAACGAATAAAATGACAGGCTTGTCCGGCGAAGCGTTAGGCGGAATAGCTCCCGTATACCAATCACCAAAAGCACCATGGGGATTCTCGTCATGCAGAGTAGGGGCAGGGGCGGCGGCTAAGGCTTTGCTAGAAAACATAGCACTAGGCAGTAGTAAACTAGAAGTTAGAGTAATACAAATTACAGCATGATACAGCTTAGATATGCGCATTAATTTTCACTCCTCATTCATAATGTCACCTTAATTTACATATTCTACCTTTTATCTGCGGTTGTCAATTATTTTTTGAATATTTAATCATAAATTCATGCTTTTTATTTTTTATTCATGTTTTCTCGTACAATCTCTTTTTTCTTTCATAGAGAAAACATTCTGTTTACATGCTTTACGCAAAAAAATATCCTGCTTCACCTTTACTGGTTAAGCAGGATGTTTTCGTTTTATTTTGCCGTTTGAAGGGTCTCTGCAGCTTTTATCAAGTCCTCTTTTGTAATATCTTTAGAGAACGTCCACACCGAATAGCCTAAACTCGTTCCGTTTTTGATCCAACTGATTCGTTTATGCATATCGCCATCAGGTGTTTTCATGGTTGTATAAGCTGCTTCATTATCCCCAATTTTTACTTTTTCAGCATGGTCGTGGTCTCCGCCTTCAGTGATCGGTTCGTTTTTTTTCAGATTTTCCCTATTCTGCACGTTCACCGAAATCTCACCTTTGGCTGACTTATAACGTACAAAGGTCTGATCCAGAACCTCACTCATTTTAACTTCATGCACGACATATTCTTTATGATTTTTCTCTGCTTCTTCCTTCATCGCCTTAGCATCATAGTTCTGCACTGGTTTAAAATGCACAAATGCTTCCTGGAAGCCGAACCCACCTGCAAGCTCCGCAGGCATAATAAGCTGTTTGCCCAGCTTTTCCTGCAGATTCTTGTGGTTGGTCAGTTCGTATGGTTTTGCCACTACATCTATATTAGGGTGTTTGCCCTCGATATATGTCATTTTTGATGACTCATCAATAAACTTAGGTACCGTATAAATAGCTACTGCCTTACCTTCCTCAACACCTTGTAGAACCTTATTTACAATATCACTGATGCGTTTTAACTCTTTCTTCTTTTTATCGAGCCAATCAAGCTCCTTTGGAGTTAATTTCTCTAACATCTGCTGTTGATTCGGCAATTTAGAAACTTCATAGGCCACCTCTCCTTTGTCATTTTTCAACTGTAGAGCCTCTACAGCCGCAAACACGGACGAAGCCCCCACCAATAAACCAACTGCTAGAAAGAATCCGATTTTCTTTTTCACTTTAACTACCTCCGCTTGTTTTTGTTTCGCGTAAATGGCATCCAATACTTTTTCTGTTACGTCGACATGTGGGACTTTCTTTGAATGTAACAGCTCCTTCATCTCGCTAGACGGATCTCTGTCCTTCATTGATAATCCCTCCTGTCCTGTTTAAATAGCGCTTGCACTTTTTCAAAATTCGCTCGTATTGCTTACGCAGTGCAGCAGTTTTTTTGTTGGTCAATTCAGAAATCTCTTCATAGCTTTTTTCTTCTAGCACTCGTAAAATCATGATGTTTCGTTCGTCTGTCGATAGCTTGTTCCATACCTTTTGCAACGGTTCACTCAAATAATTTTGTTCAATTTTCTCCTCTACATAATTTCGACCGTCGTTCTCCGAATGATAGAGAAACGGAAGCAAGCGTCTCATTTTCTTACGCTTCAACACGTTAACGCAGTGATTGTAAGCAATTCTATAGAGCCAGGCAGAAAACGATTGTGAATAGGTGTATTGGTCCAGATGTTCATAAGCCTTAAGGAAAACATCTTGTACAGCATCCTCAGCCTCCTGCGTATGATCAAGCATATGATAACAGTAGCGAAAGATCTGCTGTTGAAAGCGGTTGATAAGAACGCCATACTTCTCAATCGAACCATTTTTTACTTCTTCTAATAATCGTTCCACGTCCTCCTTTTCCAACGTTCATCCTCCCTTCAATAGATGTAACAAATAAACCTGTCGTATTGTGACACTTTTTTTATTGGTATACGTTCATGAACAAGGTGGAAGGACAAAATTGGTAGCTGCTATTAAGCTAGATGCCCCCACTTATAACTAGCAGCTAGCCCTAGATAATAAGGAGGAAAACTGAATATTTATTTTGATTTACATTTTGAAAAGTCAGCTTCTATCACTGCTTTTGACAAATTCGCGTGAAGCACTGACTCTCCTCACAACAAAAAGCACCCTGCCAAAACTGGCCCAGGTGCTTCTACTTTTATCCTTCATGGGAGAAATTTTATACTCTCTACTCTCTTCAAAAGTAATACGTAATAGCTTATCCAGCCTGATCGGAAGCTGCTTGCTGGCCTGCCATTCCAATGTTGATTCGCAATTGATCGGATTCTTCTTTGTTTCTCGCCGCCTCTGTCTCTTCTTCATCACGCAGGCGGTGCGCCATTCGGCTTGATGCGTTAGCGGCTATGCTACACACCATGTCGTCCAGAAAGGTATTTACTTTCCCTTCTGTTTTATTATCCAGTTGTTTAATAATGCCAATTTTTTGTTTATCTAGATGCCCAAACGTTGTTACAGCAATACTGCCATAGCCAAAAACGGAACCAAGTGCCAATGTTTCATCACAACCAAAAAGACCCTCGTCACCTGCGATTATGGATTGCAAAGGTTCTGAAAGCAAACCTTTTTCAGCCAATTTATCCAGTTCGATGCCCACTAAAATGGCGTGTTGGATTTCACGTTTTTCCAAAACAGCCTGAACGCTTTCTATGCAAGCCTCCATGGCCAGAGTAGGATAATAGGGCGATTGCATCGCGTGTACAATTTCTGCAATAGCCTCAATGGATACTCCTCGTTCTGTCAAGCTGGCTAAAGCTGCATCTCTAACTTGTTTACTGTGTACCCTGTTGATTTTCATAAAGCCAACCTCCTTACACACATGAGTGGCAAAATAATGAATACATCTTATATAGTATCACATTCTGTGTGGGTTGCGACTCTCTGCACTGTTCGATCAGGCCGTCTTGCCCCCATTGGTTACCCGTTTCAAGCAAATCGCTGCTTTTTAGGCTTCATACAGCATGCTCTTCTAAAAGTTAAAGCCCATTTCCCTTTTGCCGTTCCCCTCCTCTATGCAGTAAAATACGATTATCTAGCAAAGGAGGTTATCCCATGTCTACTTCTCAGACTCCAAAAGGTAGCTTGTCAGAAGTGACTCTCGCTAGTCAGTATCTGGGCACCACGGAAACGCTGCTTATTTATACACCCCCCTTTTATTCACCGCTGTATTCTTATCCAGTCTTATACGCTCAGGACGGACGGGATTACTTGAGCTTGGGACGCCTGCCGGGTTTGCTTGACCGTATGCTGGATAAAAGGGAGATTCAGAATCTCATCGTGGTGTTTATTCCCGTTGAAAAGGAAAAAAGACGCTCACGCTGTCATCCTGATGGCGAGGAATTTGATGCCTATATACGCTTCATGGCAGAAGAAGTAGTACCGTATATGGATCAGCATTTTGCTACAGAGCCATTAAGTGGTGGACGGACACTGATCGGTGATTCACTAGGTGGTACGGTTTCCTTAGCGGCCGCTTTCCGTTATCCTCATACATTTGGTAATGTAGCCTCCCAGTCAGGAGCCCTGTATGAATCCTTTTATAGCTTAGCGGCAAATAGTCAGTCCTTTGGGCAATTATCTCTTTATCTGGAGATTGGCATCAAAGAAACGGCTGTCTCTACAAGCTCCGGAACGATTGATCTATTTACTCCACACCAACGCTTTGTAGAATTATTGCAACAAAAAAAGGCCACCTTTCACTTAGAAATAAGCGAAGGCGACCATACTTGGGAACATTGGCAAGCCCATCTGCCCCAGATTATTCGTTATTTTTACTCGTAGCAAAAAAGATAGATAAGCCCAAATGATAGCTCTATTCTCTAGTGGCAGGATCTGTCGGGTCACGTAATTGAGAGCGGGTAGCTCCATTGGTAATAACGGTTTTGTCGCTTTTAAGAATAGCCCAAAGCATCGTAAAGAGCAGTACAAGTAGCATCGCAATTCCTAAAAAAGCATACGTCATCAAAACAGCACTTTTCATATGTATCACCCCCTTTTCCAGTAGGGTTTCCTGAAAAAGGTAAGTATATACAAGGCAACTGCAACATTATACACCGAAAGAATTTTCTGTTAAAATAGAGAAAAGCGTTTAATGGGTATTTTATATGAGGAGGAGGGTTTCACATGAAATATAGTATCGTACTTTTCCCATCAAAAGAAGTGCAAGAAGTCGCTAACTCATACCGCAAACGGTACGACCCTGCCTATGCCTTGGTTCAGCCATATATCCGGTTAAAAGAGGCATTTGAAGCGGATGATACGCAGATTGCTACCTTGTCTGCTCAATTGGAAGACATCGCGAAATCAACCTCATCTTTTTCTATTAATTTCCACAGGGCTTCTACGTTCCATCCTACTACAAACGTTATTTTTCTATCCTTTCAGAACAAAGAAGCTGTTGAAAGCTTACATGCCAGCATTATGAGATACTTCGGTGATCATCAGGAAGAGTTTGCCTTCATCCCTCATCTGACCATAGGACGTGATTTAAGTGAGTCTGAATTAAAGGATGTTGTCGATCAATTGGGCATGATGAAATTCGATCTTCCTTCTGAAATAACAGAACTACATTTATTAAAAGAAGAAGTTGATGGTAAATGGTCAATTGTAAGAAGCTTTCCATTAGCCTAACTTGTTATTTTCAAACGAGATTGGATAAACAGGGCCATGCTCGTTATGGCCTTGTTTGCTTTTATAAACTGATTCGGGTGTATTACCAGCAACTAATCATCTATAGACCATAGATTACTCTTACTACATTTTGGAGGAAAGTCAGATGTATACAATTCGTCAAGTAACCACAGACAAAGAATTGCAAGATGCATTGCATGTGCGCCGTGTTGTTTTTATAGAAGAACAGCAGGTACCAGAGGAGCTGGAAATTGATAAGCACGATCAGCTCTCTGATCCAACCATACACGTTATAGCCTATCGAGATACCGAACCAGTAGCTACTGGGCGCCTTCGTTCTCCTGAAAAAGGAATGGGAAAAATGGAACGTGTTGCAGTTAAACAAGAAACCCGCGGGACAGGCCTTGGCCGCGAACTAATGATTCACCTGGAAAAAATCGCTGTCCAGCAAGGATACTCTGAGCTCAAGCTTTCGGCTCAGTTACACGCTCAGCCCTTTTATGAGAAATTGGGATATGTGGGTTACGGTGAAATTTTTGATGATGCCGGCATCGATCATATCATGATGAAGAAACAGTTGAGTAGATAGTGAACTATCCGCACAAAAAAACACGCGGGACAATCCTTTGCTCTCCTGCGTGTTTTTATTTTCATCTATATGATTTATTTTTGTTGTCGTAACGCTGCTAGTCTTCGCATTTTATAAACAGCATCACTAGATGTGCCATAGGCCCCCAGTGGTGCATGGAATGTCTGATTTCCACGGTATCCATGAAAATCAGATCCGCCCGTCACAATCAATCCATATTCTTCTGCTAATTGCCCATACACTGCCTTATCTTCTTCTGAATTGTCAGGGTGATTGATCTCGATGCCGTCCAGCCCATACACAATCAGCTCTTCTACCAATTCGTTGTTCTTATATAAGCCAGGATGAGCAATAACAGCCACACCACCAGCTTTCTTAATCATGTTGATTGCTTCTAATGGCTCGATCCGCTCTACATTTACATAAGCAGCGCCACCTTCTCCCAAATACTTCTGAAACGCATCATCAATCGATGTAGCAAGCCCTTTTACGACCAATTCCTCTGCAATGTGTGGACGACCTATATTTTTATCATCAGAGGTTTTGCGACGATAGACATCCTCTACCGTAATATCTACTCCAATCTCCTGAAGACGCGCAATCAATTTCAGATTACGCAGATGACGCACATCACGCAGCTGCGTTAATGCTTCATGGAAGGCTGGGTCTTCAAACGGAATAAAATAGCCAAGGATATGAATGTCCTTTCCCTCGTGAGCAGTACTAATTTCAACACCGGGCACCACTTCTACTCCTAGCTCAATCCCTTTTTGAATCGCTTCTGCTATTCCTGCTATTGTATCGTGGTCTGTAATAGCAACTGCGTTGAGGCCTGCCTCTTTAGCGAGCTGTACATTTTCTGCTGGTGTTGTTGTTCCATCAGATGCCAACGTATGGGTATGTAAATCACATGAAATCTCCATCATTAATCACCCCAATTTTAGAAAACTTAAACTTGATTTTACTTCCTTCTATAGATAAAACCTAAATGGCTCTTAATCTATAGAAAAAGCAGTCTGAAAAAATGAGCGCTTACATATAACTGAAGTTATAAACCGGAAAGTAAGCAAGGAGGGAGTCTTCGTGCAACTTGAATGTAACACTTTAGTAGGTATGATCCAGCCATTATGGTATGTAGAAAAAACGCTTTTAGAGCAAGGTTTTCATCGGAGCAAAAGCCAAGATTCACCCACCTATAACGCAATCATCTACGATTCATCAACAGGCATGACCTATAATCTGCGGATTCCCACCCGTCATACTGTCCCCAAGGAATGTGAAAAAGAGGAAACGATAAAAATTGGTTCTCCCTATTTAAAAATGAAGACGGCCTTACGAACATCCCAAGAAGATCTCTTGATTCCCCGGGCAATAAAGGCGGCAGCGGAACACAAACTGGCTGAAATCGCCGATTATTTAAGCAAACCTCATCAACAAACTGCTCAATAAGGCATTAAACCAGCTCTTTTATCATAACATAAACGAATTTCACTCTACATAGGCGGGGTGAATTTTAGCACATTTCACATCTATTTTATCAAGCAAGTATGTATCCGTTTTAAAGTAAAATAACAAAATGTTTTCTACGAAAGAAATACGAACCTTCCATGTGGATAAAAGACCAGTCCAATCTCCAGAAAACCATACGAAGTTAACCCAGCTAGACTTATTTTGTATGGTAATCTTCCTGTTTACAAATCTGTAGGCAACCTCTTTCATTTCTTACACGGTTCAGGTATGCATATGCTCCTATATTTAGGTAAATAGGTTCTAACCGTTATTGTTCGAATATAGCTTCTTTATAAACCGGCGTAAGCAATTTTAAATAAGAGCATCGCTGACAATCATGCTTGCCCAAAATCGAGCTGCATGTGAATATGTTTGTATAATGCCATACAAGGGCTGTGACAATTCGTCCAACCCTTTCTTTGCTTTTTGCCGTTATATATCCAAGACTAAATCAGTCAATCCTGCTCTGTTCTTTGTTATCACAATCCTAATGCCAACACACTCTACGGGCATCTAACGTTTTTGCTCACCATAGCTGGAGCATCTGCTCTCCATGCATAAAAATGGGGCAGAATGAATGAATACATGCATGATTTCCAGAAAAAAGGAGCCACAGCGATGCTTGGAGCTTTTTCCTGCCAAGATTAGAGATATCTGGTTTTGACTATCCAATTCTCCTGCTGGTATACTAATGTGTAAACTATATAAACTTTCTATTTTCCGTGGCATATAAATATGTCATCTTTTGTCCAAACGTTCATAATCTACAACATCATATATAAATTCAACGAAAGATGGAGGTGAGTTCTCCCTTTCTACAAGCTAGAAGGTGGAGAAACCATTTGGACAGTATACCGATAGATCCGTCGAACCTACTGTTAATAGCAGGCCAAGTATTTGTAGCTATCCTGTTGGTTCTTTTAAACGGATTTTTCGTTGCAGCCGAGTTTTCCTTGGTAAAAGTGCGTCAAACGCGCTTAACCCAATTGGTGAACGAAGGTAGCAAAAGCGCCGTTTACGCGCAAAAGGTAACACAACAACTAGACTCTTATTTATCCGCCTGCCAATTGGGGATTACACTCGCATCCTTGGCACTTGGCTGGGTCGGGGAACCAGTGATAGGCAATCTGATTGTCAAACCACTCCTTGGCCACTGGATTGCGTCTGAGGCTCTTTTACACTCCATTTCCATTGCGATTGCATTCGGTATTATTACCTTTTTGCACATCGTTCTTGGAGAATTGGCGCCAAAATCGGTCGCCATTCAAAAAGCGGAATCAACCTCACTGCTGGTTGCAGCTCCGCTCATGTTCTTCTACAAAATCAGTTATCCAATCATTTGGGTACTGAATGGTGCAGCAACCTTTTTATTGCGCCGTTTGGGCATTCAGCCAGTCTCCGAAAATGAGACAGCCCATACAGAAGAAGAAATTCGTTTGTTGGTAAATGAAAGTCACAAAAGCGGTCACATTGATGTCGAAGAAATGGAGCTTGTGGATAATGTTTTTGATTTCTCCGAACGTCTTGCACGTGAAATCATGATTCCACGAATTGACATGATCTGCTTATATGATGACAATACCTTTGAAGAAAACCTGCAAATGATTCGTGATCAACGCCATACGCGTTTTCCTGTCGCTCATAACGACAAAGACAGAATCATTGGTTTTGTGCATACTTCAGACTTCTATCTAGCAGCTCTCACAGAAGGCAAAGCTAATTTGCACGACTTTTTGCGTCCTATCTTAACGGTGCCGGAGTCCATGGAAGTGAGCCACGTTCTGCGACTGATGCAAAAGCGCCGTTCACAGATCGCGATCGTCATTGATGAATATGGTGGTACTGCCGGATTCATTACCATGGAAGATATCCTAGAAGAGATCGTAGGCGAAATTCAGGATGAATTTGATGCATTCGAGCGTCCTGAGATCGAGACCAAAGCGGAAAATATTTTATCTGTATCTGGTAAAACATTGCTTACCGACCTGAATGATATCTTGCCGATCGAGCTGGTTTCCGATGATGTGGATACAATTGCAGGTTGGGTATACAGCCAATTAAGTGAAGAAGTCGCGGCTGGGAAGTCTGTTCTCTATAATAACTTTAAGTTTACCATTACAGAATTCGAAAACCACCGTATAAATAGAATTGCCATTGAACAGCTTGAAGTAGAGCCAGCACAAGAAGATTCGTCTGGCGATATCCTATTGCAAGCCTGATAACTGGAATGTCCCTCTATCATTGAGGGACATTTCCGTTTGTATAGGAGTGAATATATATTGAATATTGCCAAGTACAATAATGAGTTGCTTTTGTTACGCAAAGACAACTATGCAAAGATTCCCACTTGGCGCATGTATGCGAAGCAAGGGGAACTCTCATGCCCTGTTTGCGGCCAACCTGTTCAAATTGTTGCTGGCATAAGCCGTAAGCCATTTTTTACTCATGTACATACTGCTCCCTGTTCACTAGACGAACTGGATAGTTACTTACAACAAGCGTTAGTCACTACAGAATTAGCAGCTACAAGCAGCAATAGTGCAGCTAAAGCCAAACAGTCTGCATCAGGTCTGGAATCTGTACAAGCCTCTGCTAATCACGATCAATCCAACGATGTCATAGTCGGTGGATTTCGGTTACCTAAAGGACGCAGCATTACGTCCCCAGCAACGGCTGTGACACAAGCGCCCGCAGCACCTGTTAAAAGCTTCCGTACCCTGATTGCACCCAAACAACGCACACAGGTATTGGAAGAGCGCTACCATTCGGACCTGCATCCTGCACAAGAGCAGGCTGTTACTTGTACCGAGGGGCCCTTATTAATTCTCGCAGGTGCTGGCAGTGGCAAAACTCGCGTTATGACTGCACGTACTGCCCATTTAATTACAAAGCTGAATATTGACCCGCGCTCGATCATGGTGGTCACCTTTACTACCAAAGCAGCCGGAGAAATTAAACATCGTTTAATAAAATCTTTGCCTTCCCATCAGGCATCATCCTTGATTGCTGGTACCTTCCATAGCTTATTTTACCGAATGCTATTATTTCATCAGCCTGATCGCTGGGATCAGCAACGTTTGTTAAAGCAAGAATGGCAAAAGCGTAAATTTTTACGTGAAACGGGCGCTATTGCACAGATGGAGAATCCGATAGTCAAGGAGTCGGATTTTGAGGCAGTCTTGAGTATCATAAGCCGTTGGAAAAATGAATATATCACCACTTCCGATGCCCAGCTATTGTCAGTGGACAGTCCGGAAGAAAAGCAAGCACAGGAGCTATACCCCCTTTATGAAAAACTAAAAAAACAGCATGGTTGGTTTGACTTTGATGATATGCTCATTGGCTGTTATGAAATGCTAAAAGACGATCCGCATATCTTGTCGTTGTATCAGGGACGCATCCGATACATTATGATTGATGAGTTCCAAGATATTAACCGTGTTCAATATGAAACAGTAAAGTTACTGGCTGCTCCTGAAAACAATCTCTGCGTAATCGGAGACGATGATCAGTCTATTTATGGCTTTCGAGGAAGTGACCCGCGCTATATTCTTGGTTTTACCGCTGACTATCCTAATGCAAAGACCATTTCATTAGAAGTAAACTATCGTTCTCGTTCTTCTATCGTAGGTCTTGGCTATTCCCTGATCGGGAACAATCGCACTCGCTGGAAAAAAGAACTAAAGTCTTTTCACCGGGAAGAAGGCTCTTGCTACCTCTTCCAGCCGGCGGATGAAGAGGAACAAGCATCCCGGATCGTGGATGAAATTAAGCTACGCATAGAAAATGGAGCTGAGCCTCACCAATTTGCGCTGTTGTTTCGTACCTACGAGTCTACACGCCCTTTACTAGAACGTCTGAGTGAGGCAGATATTCCGTTCTCCTTTACACGAGAGGACGAGCCTTTCTATACCAAGCAAGTGGTTCGCTGGGCACTCGGTTACCTGCGACTGGTGGTAGATCGTGAAAATGAATCAGCACTCCGAGAAATACTGCCTACGCTTTATCTCTCACCAACCATTTGGAACGATATTCGAAGTCAGTCAATCTTAAATAATTGTTCGCAGTTAACCGTGCTTCCCGAATTAACCCATCTAAAAACCTTTCAACGGGCGCAAATGCGTAAAGTAATAGATACGCTACATAGCTTATATAACGCTACTCCCGCTCATGCACTTGAAACAATTTATGAGGATCTTAAGCTACGTGATTACGTAAAAAAGCGTGATAAAGACCGGCCAGAACGGGATCGGGAACGCTCCACAGATGAATTGCGTCAATTATTGGTGTCAGCCAAACGTCATGCTAGCATTCTAGATTTTCTCATTTATATTGACGAGATGGTAAAAAAGGAAGCTGAATGGCGCAAGCAACCACAAAACAATCACAATGCCGTACAGATGTTAAGTATTCATCGAGCAAAGGGCTTAGAGTTCGATACTGTCTTCTTAGTGGATGTGGTAGAAGGAGCAATCCCTCATGATTTTGCTATGGATCAAGCACGCCAAGGAAACAAGGACGCTATCGAGGAAGAGCGTCGTCTTATGTACGTAGCTGTTACACGAGCAAGACATGATTTATTTATTGGTGTGCCAACTGAGAGATTCGGTCGAAAAACACGTATGTCCCGCTTTGTTTCGGAGATGGGGCGAGGAAAAAAAGAACCAGAATAGAACCATGTACGATAAAGAATCCCCCCTATGCTTGCCGGCATAATATTTTCGTTCTAAGAGCAGAACTGAACTTTACTTTCGCGGCACTCCATAGGGGGTTCTTTTAGTAGTATGGCTTATCGACCGATGATATTGTAGCCAGCGTCAACATGCAGTACTTCACCAGTAATACCACGAGACATATGGCTCATTAAGAATAAAGCAGTGTCGCCTACTTCTGTTTGATCAATCGTACGACGCAAAGGAGCCTTTTCCTCAATTTCTTTGATGATCGCATTAAAGCCGCTAATCCCTTTTGCAGCTAATGTACGGATTGGACCAGCAGAGATCGCATTTACGCGAATGTTATCTTTGCCAAGGTCACTTGCCAAATAACGTACACTCATATCGAGAGCCGCTTTTGCTACACCCATCACGTTGTAATTGGAGACTACACGCTCACCGCCAAGATATGTCAACGTAACAATACTACCGCCCTCTGTCATTAACGGACGAGCTTCGCGAGCTACGGCTACCAGAGAATACGCACTGATGTCATGTGCCAACGCAAATCCGTCACGGGAGGTATCAACGAATTCACCGCTTAGATCTTCCCCTTTAGCAAATGCGATACAGTGAGCGATGCCATGCAATACTCCTACTTTTTCTTTAATAGATTGGAATAATGCAGCTACCTCTTCATCCTTGGTCACATCGCAGTTGTACAATAGTTGCTCAGGCTGATCCAACGTTGCAGCCAAATCCTCTACATTCTTTTTCAATCGCTCTCCTTGATATGTGAAAATCAGGTTCGCTCCCGCTTTCGACAAGGATTGGGCAATTCCCCACGCGATACTGCGATGATTCGCTACACCCATAACCAAAATATTTTTACCTTGCAATAAATTCATATGTAAAAACCCCTTTCTTTCCCAACATACTCCAAACATTATAACTTATATTAGCTTGTTCTACGAGTTATCGCTAGTAGTTTGATTAGTCATTTAGTGAGTATGTGTATGAAAAAAGAGTGAAAAAACCATGTAAAGCAGCATAGATACACAAAAATAAAGGCTTAATTTAGGATAATTTCGATTTTGTATAAGAGGGACTAAGTGACTCGCTGCTACATATAAAAATACCCCCGCTGACAAAGCTAGTCCCGCACTCGTCCATGCTTCGGAAATCCATTGTCCGGCTAAGCGCAAGGTCATGGCTCCAAGAATGGTAGCCCCACATAAACCAAGCCCCCCAAGCAAGGCTATTCCACGTTTTCCTGTAGCTGCTAGTAATAGCGAGGATACCGTAATTCCATCAGGCAATCGGTGCAGAATAAGCGCTATGAGTAATGGAAAAGCAAGGCCTGCATCCTTATCCAATCCTGCTGCGATCGAAAAACCTTCAAAAAAGGCATGCATAAAAAATCCAAAGCTTATGCCGATCAGGTTATTCATATGTGGCCTTCCTTGGTCGTGTCGAATGCTTTCTAGTATGAATAGCAGCATAAAGCCTACCAATACCAGTGGCAAAAATTGATGTGCATCTTCTACCATTGCATGTGGCAGAAGATCCAAAACGGTTAAACTAAGTAAAATGCCGCCTCCTAGGCTAATCATCACAAATAATGCCTGCTCAGACCACTTTTTGCGGAAACAGATGGTAAAGCTACCAAGCAAACTAGCAGCGCAAACCAGTAACAACAGAATTGATATTGGAGGATGCCACATTTTTTCATGCCCTGCCTTCCTTATCCACAATCGGACAAACTGTTGATCTGATTCATTTTACGCGTACTGATAGATAGTTATGCTCCTCTGTTCTTGTCAAAGCTAGACATCCATCCCTACACTTGTCCAAATTCGCCGAAAGACCACTAGTTTTTAGAACCTTTGTCGATTGTCTTTTTCCGGGAAAAATAGGTGCTATAATACCTGTAGAAAATGGAATCGACATCTATTCAGAACGTCTTTGCCTTTGTCCTGTTGTATTAGCTGGTCACAAATGTCTAAAATCTGCTTTAAGGAATTACGATTGGAGAGTGATCACATGAAGCAAATGCTGCATACTTGGATGGCTTCTAAAGAAGTAGCGGAAAAGTTAGACCTGCATGTTCGCACCTTGCGCAATTGGCTAGACTTATTTGTACCGGCAAGCCAAAGACAAAAAAATCCACAAGGACATTATTTAATAAGCACAGATGGATTCACGCTGCTGCAAGAGGCAAAAAAACGCAAAGATTCCGGGAACAGCTCCCTGAAAGAGATTCAGCGGGACATGCTGGAAGAAGGCATCCTTCCTGTTGAAATCTTAGATAATGAAGTAGCAGCAAACGGGGAGACACAGGTTAGCGGCTCGAAAGCATTACCTAGTCAGCCTCTTACAAACGCCCTTCGAGAGGTTGAAATAACCGTACAGGATACACTCCTTCAATTCCAAAAAGAAATAAGTCAACTATCCACTTTGCCACAGCTGCAGGCTTCTATATTAGAAAAAATCGCTGAAATTGAAGATAAACAAGAGGCTCTTCGTTTAGAAATGCGCCGTGTGACGTTTGAAATGGATCTTATGCATCAGCGCCTGACACGTCGTAAACAACGCTCTAACCGCTATGAAAGCAGATGGTCACTTAATCCTTTTCGCTGGTTTACTCGCAGTAACAACCATAGAGTAATTTCAGAGTAAAGACCTTTGTCTTTGTTCAGGTCCGGCATAAGCCGGTATTTTTTTTGACTTTCCTCTATTAGCTCTCTATCTTATAATGATAAAAGATTATTACTTTTGCAAAAATATTTTTTCCGAATGCTGGATAGGAGGTACAACCATGTATGTACAAATAAAACATCCTGCCCTCCAAAATATTATTCTTCGTGATCTTCAACCAGAGGATATCCCCCTTATCTGGCACTATAACTACGAGGCTGCGGACCGGGAGTTTCAAAATTGGAATGGGCCTTATCAGCCTGTTGCCTATGTACCTGTAGAGGAATACGAAAAACGGTATCATGAGGATTTACTCCTCGTAAACACTACTATTCCCCGCAGAAATCTTGTGATTGAAATCAATGGCGAGCTAAAAGGTACGGTAGGTCGTTACTGGGTAGACCAAGCAACTAATTGGTGCGAGATAGGCATTGTCATTTATGATTCATCTTATTGGTCAGGTGGGTACGGAACCGTTGCTTTTCAATCGTGGATTGATTATTTGTTTACCGAAATGGATGTGGTTCGTTTAGGAATCTCGACATGGTCAGGCAACGAACGGATGATGCGTCTAGCCCAAAAATGCGGGATGCAAGAGGAAGGGCGAATACGACAAGCAAGAATCGTCCGTGGTGCATATTATGATTCTATCAAAATGGGAATTTTACGCAGTGAATGGCAGGCTTGGAAAGCCTAGACAACACTCCTTTTTTCTAAAATAGAAAAGCCACGGAGCATGACTGCTCCCGTGGCTACTTTTTACGATCCGGCATTCTTTTTACGATCCGATATTTACTTCATGATGAGAGCTCTTTTCCTCATGCATAATTTGGTTAGCCGTGGCTTTTTTCGCCATCCGATTACGTTGCCAGTAACCAGCTACGATTACCCCCACAATAATAACACCTTTCAATAGATAGCTTATCCAAGGATTAGCATCGAAGAATGGTTGTAGATGAGCTTCGTGCGTAATCATTTTAGCTGCTGCTAAGGCTAGAATTCCTGCCCCTACATAAGGAATCCATGCATAGCGATCCATCGCCTTGAGGATTAATGTGCTTCCCCATACCATGATTGGTACACTAATTAGCAAGCCAATAATAATGAGCACCATATTACCATGAGCAGTACCAGCAATTGCTACAACGTTATCAATTCCCATTGTTACATCAGCGATTACAATCGTCCGAATCGCTGCCATTAACGAATCTCCAGCTTTGATGTCCTTTTCATGCCCATCTTCCACCAATAGATTATAAGAAATCCAAACCAGCAAAAGACCTCCGATAACAAATAAGAATGGTATTTGTAACAAATACGCTGCTGCAATCGTTGCAATTACACGAACAACTACTGCTAGCCCTGTTCCCCAGAAAATCGCCTTTTTCTTTTGCTCCAGCGGCAGGTTTCGGCTTGCCATGGCAATGACTACTGCATTGTCTCCACCAAGCAAAATGTCAATAGCAATGATCATTAATAACTGAATAATAAATTCTGTCTCAAACATAATCTCTTCCCTCCCTGCCCTCCGTGGGCTCATCTTACTGAACGCCTTACTTTGATCTCTTTGCTGGTTCTTCATGAAAACATCATGATTGACAACAAAAAAGACCTTTACCTACGTACATATCCTGTACATAGGCAAAGGTCTTGCTAACAACGGTCAGTTGCCAACAAAGCCGAGGATATACATCCTGTAATGACGACTTTGCTGTAAAAGCTACTCCCCTTTGACTGAGAGTTGCGTTCTTTTAAGTTTTATATTGTCATCATACGAGTAACTCCACTTGTTGTCAAGCATCCTTTTCAGTATGATGGATGAGTAAGGAGGAGGAGACAAAAGTGAAGAAACCGTTTGTGATTGAAGCCATCATGCTAGCTATATACGGCAATTTACTAGTGCCAAGCGAGCCTGTCGAATACCTCATCCCTTCCTCTACTCTCCGTGAACTGGACGAATTTATCGGAAGTTCTAGTCCCATCATGCATGACCCGGAAGAAGAGCAACGGGTAAGGGAAATTATTGGCGACATGATCCAATATTTCAACAATCCGTTTCGACGTAAAATGATGGAAAAATCATTGGTAGCACCATGGTCTACTGTTACCTTTGAACATAGTGATACTGTTCACTTTACAATTGTGAAAGCGGAGGATACCGCCATGTGGGGAGAGCTTTTTGACCCCATTGAAACAGAATTAATCTTAACAGCAATGAAATGGGACGTTCCTCTGATTACTGATCAAACCGAATGGCAGGATCGTTTGCTGGAATATGTGATTCCAATTCAATTTTATGATATTGAGGACTTCGATTTTGCCGTGGAACCTAATCTCTATTTATAGAGAAAAAGAAAGGCTTATCTTTTTTTGACAAATGGATAAGCCTTTAGCGTGTAGACACCCTCGGATACAAAGGTCTACACGCTTTTTATTGACCGTAAAAATTTACTATGCAACTGTTACTTTAAGATAGTCTCCTGTATTGCAGGAAAAAAGTTTACTTCTACAGCATATTCGATCATACCTCTTATAAGTTGTTCTGTCGGTTTTGGACAAACAACGGGGGTATTTTGTAAAAATTCTTGTGCAAGCGCACAATCAGGCATCGAAATAGACATTCCTTCACTAGCTTCCAAGGAAGGCAGGATCAACTCCAATGCCTGCTGTTGCTCGTCAGAAAGATCTCCCTGATAAAGAGTCTGAATATACTCCTCCGCCTGAATGAGAGAAACCGGATATCCTGCTTGTTGTATATTACGGATAAAATCCTCCCAGGTAATTTGAGCCGGATTACATATGTGCAGCGTCTCACCGATTGTCTCTAGCTGGCACGAAAGCTGTACAATAGCCTTGCTTCCGTAATCAATAGGTGTTAAATCCATGTAGCCAGGTATTGAAGGCGCAACTCGTAATAAGAAAATGGCTTTCAGCAAGCGATAAAATGCATTTTCATGAATGTTATATTGAAACTTACCTGTCACAGAATGCCCAACCAGATTACCTACTCGGTAAATGGTTGCATCCAATCCCTCTTGCATGGCTTGTCTTACACTTTTCTCTGATAAAAACTTACTTTCCACATACACATTTTCTATCTCTTGACCACGGTCAAAATCGGTTTCATAAAACATAAATTCTGCTGGATCATGGATAGAGTGCCCAACCACGCTTAATGTGGAAATATAATGGAACCGCGCTTTTAATTTTTTCGATAGTTGAATTAGTTCATTTGTAGAATCAAGATTCACTTTATGAAAATGCTCACGATCTCCATAATGTCTTACCTCTCCTCCACAGTGAATAACCGAATCAATCTTTCCTGCTAAATGATCCCATACGAAAGAATCCATCCCTAGGCCTTTGCTGCTTAAATCACCTTCCACCGCGAAAACTCTACCCTTCATTTGCGAAAGAACGTCTTGTCCAAAATAGAACACCATTTTTTCCTCTAGTTTTCTTTCAATCGAGACATCGCCTGTTTTACGCACGAGACAGTGGATAGGAATTGAAGGTATTTCAAGCAATTCCTTTAGAATATAGGCACCCAAGAAACCAGTAGCACCTGTAAGAAAGACTCCTTTTGGTACATTTACAGTGATGTTAGACACTTTTTCGCGTTTCTTCTTTTGCATCTGATTCGTTGCAGGTTTGGCAGCTTTTGAAGATTGTTCTACGCTTGATGTGCTTTGTTCTTGCTTTTCTTCTAAATACTGAGCAAGCTTTGCTACTGTACGGAATTTGAAAAAATCCTGAATTCGAATCATCGGATATTTAGGCTTTAATTGTACAAGAACAGGCATGATTTTTAAGGAGTGTCCACCTAGCTCAAAAAAATCATCCCCTAGGCCAACAGGCTTCACATCCAATACCTGCTCCCAAATTTGTGCAATTTCTATTTGCAACTCCGTCTCAGGCTTAGTAAAGCTTCTTTCTTTTTTCACGAAATGTGGAGAGTTCTGCATCAAGCTTTTTCGATCAATTTTACCATTTGGAGTTAACGGTAGTTCCTCAAGATGAATATAGTGCCTTGGAAGCATATATTCTGGAAGTGTTCCAGATAAAAAGGAATTTAATTCGCCGGCTTGGATTTCTTGTTGACTATTCGTAGTGTAATAGGAAACAAGAACTTTCTCTGCTCCAGAATCTACTGCCAGCACAACAGATTGATGAATCAATGGATGCTGTAAAAGCGTCTCTTCTATTTCACCTAATTCTACACGGTAACCCCTAATTTTAATTTGATCATCCCTTCTGCCCACGAATTCGATATTGCCGTCAGGTAACCATCTAGCTAAATCACCTGTGCGATATAGTCTATCTGCAAACTCATGAGTGAACGGATTTGAGATAAATACTTCTTCATTTTTCTTCTCCTGATTCCAATACCCTGGTGAAAGTCCAACACTCTCGATATAAATCTCACCAATTGCTCCAATTGGGCACGGCATTTTTTTAGAATGGAGAATGTGAATCTTGGTATTGGCAAGCGGCTTTCCAATCGGAACGTTTTTTTGCTCAGGCTCGATCCGATGAATTGGATAAAACGTTGCAGAAACAGTAGCCTCTGTCGGGCCGTATTCGTTGATAATCAACGTCTGCTGACCAAATCTGTTATGCCATGCTCGTACAGATTCAGCAGGTAGAGCTTCTCCCCCAACCATCATCATACGTAACGTTTTTACCATTTGTGCTTCTGTATCATTCAGGGAAGCAATTAAGTTATGGAAAAATACGATTGGCACATCCGTGATTGTAGCCTTAACCTTTTGAACTGCAAGAGCATAGGCACTGACAGAATATCTCTCATCTTCAGATAAAATGTGCAATCTAGCTCCGTGCAACAAGGCTGAAAAGATCTCAGAAACAGAGGTGTCAAAGCTAAAGGAAGCAAACTGAACAAAGATATCCTCGCAATTTACCTGAAACTGATCCTTCCTCCACTGAATCAGATTAAGAACCCCACGATGGCGCAGTAATGTGCCCTTTGGTTTCCCTGTCGAGCCAGATGTATAAATGACGTAAGCTATATCCTCTGCAGTACTTAAGGTTTCCACATGATTGGTTTGTCCAAGCTCATACACATCTTCCATGCGCACGATGACGCCTGTATAACGTGATAAACCCTTCATGTGAGCATCTCTTGTAATCATGTATGAGGTTTGACTGTCTTCTAAGATATATTCAATACGATCCTTTGGATAGCCTGTATCAATCGGAACATAAGCTCCTCCTGCCTTTAAGATACCTAGCAAAGCAATAATGCTCTCGATGCTTCTATCAAGTAATATAGCTATCTTTTCTTGCGGTCTCATCCCGGTAAAACGTAAATAATGAGCTACCTGATTGGAAGCTAGGTTTACCTCTTCATAAGTAAGAGACTGCTCTCCCATTGAAATTGCGATTTTATGAGGATACTTGCTTGCCTGTTCATAAAATCGTTCCTGAATCGTTTGCTCAAAAGGAAATGCGGCTTTTGTACCGTTTACTTCCTGATACAGATGTTTCTCCTCATCTGTCAATAAATCTAGCAGATGTGGTGCAGACAGACGCTGGTTGATGAATGCTTCCAGGATTTTCTCCAAGCTACCAGCAAATCGAGAAATCGTATCTTGTGTAAATAAATCTTTGTTATATTCAAACGCTAGATGTAATTGTTGATTCTTCTCATATACGGCTAACGAAAGATCAAATTTACTCGTATTGATATCGCATGGAAGCACTTCTAATTGATAGTCACCCTGCTGTAAATTTAGATTATTTTCATAGGTAAACATCGTTGAAAAGATAGGTGTTTGATTTTCCATTCGATCAGGATTGATTAGCTCTATCAGACTATCAAAAGGATACGCCTGATGATGATAAGCTGCTAAGGTGGTCTCCTTTACCTTTTGCATAAGCTGGTGCAAGGTATCCACACCTTGGAAATTCACCCGAATAGCTAATGTGTTTACAAAAAAGCCTTGAATATGCTCTAACGATTCATGTATTCGCCCAGCGATAGGGGTTCCCACAATGATATCCTCTTGTCCAGAGAAATGGCTTAATAGTTTGAAATAAGCAGACAATAGTAGCATATTCATCGTAACGCTTTCAGCTTTCCCCACTTCTTTTAACTGCTGAGTGAGCTTTTTAGTAAGAGGAAAATCAATGGTTTCACCTTCAAAGGTCTGTTCCTTAGGTCGAATGAAATCCAGAGGCAGTTCTAGAACCGGCAAAGGTCCTTTCAGTTGTTCAAGCCAGTATTCCTCTTCCGCTTTCCAATAGCCCTCCTTAAGCTTTTGTTCCTGCCATTCTGCATAATCAATATATCGATGCTCAATAGGCTGTAAGCTTGGTTTCTTCCCTTGCTCTTGAGCCTGATAAACCTCCATGCACTCTTGCAGGAGTAGCTGTATACTCCATTCATCCGTGATGAGGTGATGAAAATTTAAATAGAGATGGCTTAGCTCATCCGAAAGCGAATATAACGAGATTCTAAATAAAGGTCCATTAGACAAGTCAAATGGCTCTTTCATATCATTTCTTATCTCTTCTTCGATAAAAGCTTTCTGTTGTTCTTCTCGTAAATGAGACAAGTCCTTTTGATAAAATGCTAACTCAAAAGAATTGTGTATAACCTGTCTAGGTTCACCCTGGAACTCGACAAATGTAGTACGCAGGATCTCATGTCGATTGATCAATATTTCTAGAGCCTGTCTGAACAAATCTGGATCAAGGCCTGGTTTAATTTTCATCTCTATCGGAACATGGTACACGCCTGAACTATTATTCCATTTTTCCAAGAACCATAGTCTTTTCTGAGCATTCGACAAGGTATAATGCTCTTGTTCCATAACGTACGGCAATCTATCTATATCCTTGCTTACTTGATCAGCAGGATTTGTAGTAGCCTGCTCGTCAATAAATACTGCCAAGCGTTCTGCCGTACGATACTGGAATAAATCCTTAAGCTCGATTTTGGCTTCTAATTGCTTTTGTACCTGATTGATCACCTTAATCGCTATTAACGAGTGACCTCCTAGTGCAAAAAAGTCATCATTGATACTGATTTTGGCCTCTTCTATTTGAAGCACTTTCGCCCATATTTGTATTACAGCTTTTTCTGTAGGCGTATTGGGTGATATATATATTCTACTCTCCGTGGTCATGAGTGATTTAGCTTGTTGAGCTAATGACTTACGATCCACTTTTCCGCTAGGTGAGAGCGGCATTGATGACAGGGTATAGAAATGCTCCGGTACCATGTATACAGGTAGCCTTTGATTCAGATAGGTTACTAGTTCATCCACTGGTAGGTCTCCAACAGAATCAGCAGTCATATAAAAGGCTACTAATCTAGAACGATCATGATCATCCTTATAGACAACAATGGCAGAATCCTTTACCTTTGGATGTTGTAATAATACGGTTTCAATTTCGTCTAGTTCTATCCGATAGCCTCTAATTTTTACCTGATGATCCATGCGCCCCATAAATTCCAAGTTGCCATCTGGTAGAATGCGCCCTATATCCCCGGTGCGATAAAACCTTTTCTCAGGTTGGTTAGGAAGAGCAAGTGAAACAAAAGCCGCCTTTGTTTGATCGGCTTGATTTAAATACCCCTTTGCTAGTCCTACGCCTCCAAGAATGATTTCTCCTGGGACATTTATCGGGCAGAGCATGCCTTGTTTATTCAAAATAAAGATTTCACTGTTTGCCAAAGGCTTACCGATTGGAATGCTTTGTTTCTCCTCTGGCAACATTGCTGCAATATCATAGATTGTTTTACAAACAGTAGCCTCCGTAGGTCCATAAGCATTAGCTATCAGAATCCGCGTTCCTACCTTACGCTGCCACATGCGTACTGCTTCCGGGGATAAGGTTTCACCGCCAATAAAAATAGCTTTCAGGGAGTCTAATTGTTCTAAAGTCTCCTCAGGCAGTTGCGATAGCTGTTTAAAGTAAATAACAGGAAGAACACAATAATTTGCTTTGATGCTGTTTACGGTCAGAACAAAATTTTCTGGAGATGTTCGATCCAGGTCTGAAAGCAGGTGAAGTCTTCCACCACATACCAGACTTGAGTAAATTTCCCACACGGAGGCATCAAAAATAAGGGAAGCAAACTGTAAATAAACATCTTTTTCTGTATATTTATACTTATTCTTTAAGGAATAAATTAAGTTTACAACTCCAATATGGGACAATAATACACCTTTTGGATTACCTGTTGAGCCTGAGGTATAGATCATATAAGCAATATCCTCGGGGGTATGGCACGCTTCAACTGAATCAACAGGGAGATCTGCAGGAATCTCTTCCCACAATAAACAGCATCCAAAATCATTCCGAAGCTTATGAGCCCATTTCTTTCTAGTAATAAGATGGGTTGCTTCACTATCCGCAACCATATATTGTATACGCTCGGCAGGAAAATCTGGATCAATAGGAACATAGGCTCCGCCTGCCTTTAAGATCGCTATCATGGCAACAATGGTATCAATATGACGATCCATTACTAACGCAACCCGCTCACTTTTCTTCAGATGATGTTGAAGAAGATAATGAGCAAGCTGATTACTCCGATCCTGCAATTGTTTATATGTAATAGCTTCCTCTCCCATAGTAATTGCTAGGCGGTCTGGGAATTGAGACGCTTGATCATCGATAAGCTGATCCAATGTTTTTGTAGTCGGAAAATCCAAATTATTTCGATTTATTTTCTTATAAATTTCATAATCCTGTTCAATAAGAAATGGCAATGTATGTAGTGATGCTTCGGGGTTTTGAAGCAAGGTTTCTAATGCATAAATATAGCGTTGAAGTAGGTTTTCAATAGTATTCGAATGATATAAGTCCGTATTAAAATCTATCTCTATCATGTATTGCTTCTCTTCGCTTTTAACTACTCGCCACACAATATCAAAAAGAGTGGTACGTTTAAATTGATAAGTTACCTCTGCTTCAAGTCCCTCAAATTCAATGATAGGAAGACCTACCATATTAAATACCGTTGAGACGAACGGTTTCTCTCCTTTTTCAGTTGAATCGGCGTTTTCTCTCAGAGATTCACCTCGATAATGTTGATGCTGCAAGGCCTCTCTAACATTTTGATCAACTCGCTTGAGCAATTGATTATAATCTTGCACATCAGTTAAAGAAAGACGTATAGGAAGAGTGTTAATATAATAGCCAAAAATGTCTTCAAAGTCTTTTCTAGGTCTCAGATTCACAGGCATACCAACTACGATATCTTCTTCCATAGTCATTTGATGCAAAAGGATAAAATAAGCCGTTAGCATAACACGATACACACTGATCTGCATGTCTGTTGAAAATTTTTCAACCTTCCGCATCAATGCAGGGTCAATTATACAGCTTATGTAATCTCCTTGATAGGTCATGCCTTTAGCAGGTGAATAATCTGAGGAAAATCCCACGTAAGGAATAGAGCCTTGCATCTTATTTGTCCAGTATGTATCGGATTCATGATGAGCTAATGCTCCTGTTTCAGTGGCTTGTATAATCTTGGCAATCCTTGTATCTCCCTGCTTGTCCTGAGCAATTTCTTCCTCCTTTTTTAAGGCTGTATAGAAGGCAGATAGTTCCCGCAAGAAAATACCCGAGCTCCAGCCATCATAAATGATATGGTGAAAAACAACATAAAATAGATATTCTTCATCACTTATTTTAAGTAAATAAGGGCGTAATAATGGTCCTTCCTCCAACGAAAAGGGCTCTATGCGTAAAAGTTCTAAAGTGTCCTGAATCATATTTTCTTTCTCTATCGGCGAAATCGTTGTAGAATCGTGCGGAGTGATTGGAACATTCACTTGAGGCAAAATTAGTTTTTGTGGATTTTCTCCATCCTGGCAAATAAAGATCATACGCAAAGCCGGATGCCGTTGAACAATTCGATCTAAAGCTTCCTGCAAGAGGATTAGAGAAACTTCCCCCTTCAGTTTAACACCAAGCGGTTCATTGCATAACGCTGGCTTCATCTGATGTGCGATCCAAAGAGATTTTTCTGCATTCGTTAGCTCAAGGGCTTGTTGGTCAGGCGAATGTTGCTCCCTTTCTCCTCGCACGAGATTCTTCTTTGTAAACATTCTAGTAGTCCCTCCTAAATCAATTTTGAACGCTTCACTCATGATTGTTTGTTCGGGGCTTTCCAATTCATTGTTTGCAAAATAGACAAAATGCTACAATTTTCCCTCGTTACTCCCCTCCTTTTTTGCGCTAGAATAAAACTAACACTTTTAACTTTTCAATCATCTTATAATTTAATTATACATATATTGTAATTGAAAAAAATGGTATTTACTTATTCTTTATTAACTTTTATTTATATTTAAATATTTCGACAATAATAAACAACGAAAAACAGGTAGTTGTATCTTTTTCAGCAAGAGTCTCGCAACGATTTGATGCTTGGAAAAAAACCGCATGCCATTTTAATAGATTAGGAAAATAATGTATTTTTCGGTAATTTCCTTTTCTGAAATGGGACAAAAACGTGCGATTCAGCTATTTCACGACAATCTTCTTGTAAACCGGAAAAACAACTTTTTCATTACGTTGAAATATGTTTATATATATTTATTATTGTTTATTTAATCAATCCTACAAGTATTTAATCCTAATGAAATCGAACATCATACATCGCTCATAAAACTGTGCTTTTCTAAAAGCAACAATTCCGGTTTTCATCTGAGATGATATAATAAACATACTTTTAGAAGGAAAAATAGAAAGGGGGAAGTCTCATGGAATTAAATCAAGATCAACTAGGCCTCAACCAATCTCAGAGCGAAGTCGAGGCCCTTTCTTATATCTTATTTACCATGGGTAGTGAAACATTCGGTTTTCCATTGGAGAATGTCCTGGAGATTGTTAAGCCAATGCCTATTACAAAGGTTCCTAAATCACCAGAGTATGTAGAAGGTGTCATTAATTTGCGCGGGAATATCCTTGCTATCTTGCAAATCCGTAAACTGTTTGGACTGCCATCCATTCAGCTTACTGAAGATAGTCGTTTTATCGTGCTTAAAATAAACGGCTTTGAAGCAGGTATCGTTGTGGATGGGGTATCAGAAGTAGCCAAAATTGCACCTTCCTCCATAAAAACGGCCCCACCGGTAGTTGCAGGATTGGATGGTTCCAATTTAGCAGGAATTGCCCAAGAAGGAGAGCGTCTGCTCCTCTTGCTTGATCTTCCAACTATTTTTGCCCAATGGATTCAGCCTGTTACATCAGAGGCGTAAACGATTATCGGCGGCTCATTTGTTCATATCAAAATGAGTCGCCGAAATTGTTAAACGTGAACGCAACAAAGACCTTGCCTGCATGTATTGCTCGGCAAAGCCTCTGTCCTTGCTTTTTACTGGGTAGTTTATCATCTTCATACCTATTTTCTTATACAGCATCATGCCAGCCCGCTATCTCTTCCGCCGCTTGCTAAATAAGAATAATTAACCCACATCATTTCTTCAATCCCTAAGATTTCCTTAAACAAATCCACTGAATCATACAGTAGACTGCTACCCGTTTCATAATCGATTTCGACTAGAATGTTTGTGTCAAACAAAGAATGGAGTTGCTGAATTTGCTTGGGAGACAAGAAGGAACGGAACAACTGTGGCTTACAGCGAGATAATCCCTTCTGCACTTCCTGGCGATATATCTGTGAGGTAATGATTGTATCAATTAGTTCATCGTACTCTTTGCGTAGCTTTTCTTCTTTCATATAATCATCTGGATCTATTATATCTGGATATCTCCGCTTCATTTCCATTTCTGCTAATTCTATATCTAAAACATAGCTAATCGTAGCAGACGATACCTCGTAGCCGCCCTCAAACAATCGGAAGCCCCAACCGCTGTCCTCCGCATCATGAAACCACAGCAGAGCCACCCCATGCCTAGATAAATCTAATAGGTATTGAAGAGTTTCCGCCGTCTGTACCCACTCATCTTCCAGAAAAAACACATTCCATTCATCGTTTAGCCGCTTATGAAAATACGGTTGCTTTGAGGCGGGTAGTTGTTTGATCAGTTTGCTTTCATATCGTCTTGGATATAACACCCCGGTAGTAAACTCACTCATTTTGAATTTCCACCGCTTTCTCAGCATCTGACATCTCATCGTGATCGCACACATTCGCGACCTTCTGTTTTTATTAAGTTTATTCAGATGGTGAGAAAATTTGAACGGCAAAACGCCGTTTTTTTCTATAAGTTCGTTGTTTCGCCTAATAAACTGGTGAATAGCGGAGTATGAATAGCTCCTTCCGGGCGTAACTCCGACTGAAATAAGGTAATTCCCTCTACCTTCCAGCTTGGCTTGGGATGCGGTAAAAAACGGTGTGACCAATCTGCTAATGGAAGGGAGAGCTCTTCATATAACTTTGGCTTGCGGGCTATGGTTACATGTGGCTCATATGGTCGTTTGTCATATTGAAGGCCTTCATGACGATCTAGGCGTTTCCCCAACAGGAGATGCATCTGTTGCAAAGACTCTATATTTCCTTGCAGTCCTAGCCACAATACTCGTGGCTTGCCTCCCTTGGGAAACGAACCAAAATGCTCAATAGACAAGGAAAAAGGTTGGATTATGGAACTAACAATCTGAATATCCTTCTGAAGCTCCGGAATTTTTTGTTCATCCACATCTCCGAGAAAATGCAAGGTTAAATGTAAATTATGTAAAGGCTGCCATCGCTCAGCTCTAAGCTCCTGCTTCACCTGTTGCTGAGCGGCCTCGATATATGAAATGACATCGGTCGGAACATGCAAGGCAATAAACAGGCGTTTTACCAATAGATTCAGTCCTTTCTTATTCCTATCCGTAAAAAAGAGGACCCTCTCAATAGAGCGCCCTTTTTCCAGCCACAATTAGGCAGCCGTATTTCGTCCCGTTATCATGCCCAATACATAACGAATATATGCATCTAGAATATCATGTTGCGGTTGATACTCGAAATGAATTGCCAAATCCATCTGCTTCGTTTGCTCGGTCGAAGCGACATTCCAATGAACCTCTGCTTCGTATGAGAAATATTCGTTAATCCTTTGTTTAATGGTTTCTGCATCCCTAGGCGAATTGTAAGAGAATGAAAACCTCATCATTAACGGAATATCTTGCCTGTTGTCACGATTGAATCCATATCTACCAGGCTTGCTTTTCAGCGTAATGACGCCGGCCAAATCCCAAAGAGTAAAGTCAGCACAAAAGGTATTTGCAAACGTCTCTCCTGGCATAGAAAGTCGTATTCCTCCCTCTGTGCGAAGAGATAAGGCTTGAGCGATTTGCTCCACCTCTTTTTGTAGACCTTGAAAGGATTGAGAAATAAGTGCGATACTAGCTTGCTGGGAAGAATTCACTACCTGCACCCCCATCGCTTTTTATCTTTCTCTTTTTCGCATTTGGGCTTGTCTAATCCTTTGTTGAAACCTGTCTAGTTTTCTGTATGTTTAGACAAATGGATTCGTGCTTGTTTTATCTATATGAGAAAAAAGTCGAGCCAGCTTATTTTGCATCTCATGATTTAATTCTAGGTGGTAAAAGCATCCCGCTTCTCGTTGAAAAATCGGAAACGCACCTTCTTTTAATGGAGATATTTCCCGAATGCTTTGGAAAGCAGGAAACCGACGAAATAATTCCAAAAACGGATCATCCTGCTGCGTCTGGTACATGGAACGCAAGGAAGGGCTTGTATAGATGGAGAACGTTTGCTCATTCCCATAGACCCAAACAAGAAGGTCCGCTTCTCGAATATGACTGACAGGATGCCGACTTAGCATATGCAGGGCCTGATACAAGCTCTCCATTAAGATATGCTCTGCTTGATCTTGATGCTTTTGCAGATGAATTTGATAAAGAAAATCATATGCTTCTCCCTGTTGTATTAATAGATCATCTGGCAACTCTAGTGCAGATTTTGAAATAATCTCATTCCTGCCTTCCTGTTCATCTGCTCCTTCTAATACAAGGGGGGTGTGAATGCGCTCATCTAGTTCCTGTAGCATTTGATAAACATCTAATCTTTCAGTAGATGAAAGAGTCAGTACTTCCGTGAAGATGTGAATTAGCAGGTCTTGTTCCCTTGCTAAAAAAAACAGCTCCAGATCGGGCTGCTCTAGCAATGCATGAAGCCAAGTACGTTCAACAGGTACATGCGGTAGAAACGAAAGCGGGAATCCTAGTGGAGCACTTTCATCATATTTTGTCCATACGATCAGAAGCAATTGCTCCTTATACGTGCGAAACTCGACCGTACTAAGTCCCTCCACTGCTTGACTAAAAGCATCAATATCTTCAAACACCAGATAAAGCTCTGCTACACCCCGGTCATTTAATCTCCCGAAACAGGGGTAGCCTTCCTCATGAACAACTTGATATAGGGAAGCATAAAAATCTGTAGAGAGAACCTCCCCTGATGTTTGAGCATCAGGAGACGGTCCAGGGAAAGAAAGTAAGGATTGCATCTGCATTTCTGCCATTTTTTACTCTCCCCTTAGGTTATTTTTTTAAAAGTGGCCACTCTTTCATTTGCTCCAATAATTTACGATCCGTGGAATCAATATGAATAGGGGTAACAGTCGTATATCCTTTTTTTAATAGTTGAAAATCCTCTTCTGTACTTTGTTTTTCCAAGCGTTCGGGATACTCTCTTCCCAGAAAATAACCTGAATCTGATGGGCTGTACACGTCGTGATAAAAATCAAACGCTAACACAGCGGGAGTGATGCCTTTTATCTGGCTTTTAGGCAAATCAGGCACATTTACATTCCAAAACACTTTCGGAGGCATTTGTTTGTGCTTCGTTTGCTCCATAAATTGCTTTAGCAGAGGTTCAATAATCTTTCCCACTTCTCCAAAACTTGCCGGGTTATGGTAATTATCATAGGACAACGCAACTGCCGGGATGCCTAAAATTACTGCCTCGCGAGCTGCACTACATGTCCCTGAATAGTAAACATCTTTTCCTAAATTTGCCCCTACATTAATTCCTGATAACACAAGATCGGGACGCTCCTGATCTTTAAATAAGAGGTAATAAGCCGCCTTTACACAATCGGCAGGATTGCCGTTTACGCTCCAGGCCTTTACTGGTAATCCATAAAAATCATGCGGTGCAGGCGCTAATGCTTCACGAAATGTAACACCGTGACCCACTCCGCTTCTCTCTTCGCTTGGGGCAACCACATAAATTTCAAGGTCCTGTAAAGGAAGAAGGGCTTCCGCAAGGGTTCGTATGCCTAATGCTTCGATGCCATCGTCATTTGTAAGTAGAATACGCATGATACCAATCTCCTTTAACCATCTGATCTAGTAATTGTAACAAAATGACTGGAAAGTTTCACCTCTCCTTCCTGCTTTCATTCATATAAAAAACCGAGGAAGTAAGCTCTCTCGTATGATGCCTTACTACCATACGAGTTATGCTGTTTCCCCCGGTTATCAATTTGAATCGCTCATTCATTTCGTTACTCCCGAACGCTTGCCACTACGGCAAGAGCCGGACCGTTAGGATAGGTCGGATCGTCAAAGCTGATTGCGTCTATCTGGAAACCAACATGGTTTAAGCCTGCCAGTAAATCCTGTCTACTCAGCCAGTTGCTAAAGGGGAGCGTGCCCCCAATAAACAGATTGCTATCGAGCGCTTGCAAATAATTATGTTGATATAATGTGTGAGCAAAGCCATATTCTGAAGCAGATTGGCTCCCGCTAAATCGCAGACGATAATCAACTGAATGCTGTAAGATATTTTCATCAAAATAGTGCGTCCATAAGTACATCTTCTTACATCGTTCCTTTATTAGTCCCAGCACCATAATCGGATTGACCATATGGTACAAGACACCAGAGGCGAAGCAAACATCAAAAGTCTGATCTGTCTGTTTTAAAAATTCTACAAAATCTCCGCATAGGTAACGTACACGTTGCAAATTCGTTACTTCTTTTGTTACCAAGCAACGTAAAAAGCACTTCGTATTGGCTTCAATTCCAAGAATGCTAGCGGCATCCCCCTTTTTTTCCAGCAGATAGCTGTGTGCCCCCTCCATCGGTCCTAACTCCAATACCGATTTACCTGCTACTCCTCCTAATTTATCAATCGCCCAGATAGCACGATCATCTTCAAATAAAGGAGCAAAGCCCCCCTCAACCTGATATTCCGCAGGAAAAATACTAATCCACTCATTTTTAAAAATAGAAGTTGCTGTTTGATAAGAAGGAGCCGTTTTTACATAATAATCAAGCGCATAATGCATTCACTTTTTCCATCCCTTCATTCGCATGTCAGCGTCTTTTAAATAAAGAAAGAAGATTGAATCTGTTTTGACGGTTGGGTGCAGATTTAGTCTCGGAGGCATGTGCTTGGTTCTTTTCATGGTCCTTTTCAAGATTCTTGTCATGGTTCTTTTTATGTTTCTTTACGTGATTCTTTACTTGATTTTTTTCAAGTCCTTCTCCTTGTTTATTTATTTGGTTATTCCAGCGAAAATTCATTCTTTTATTGAAGCGATTCATGGCTCTGGTACGTTGTTGTGCTAGACGTAAAGCATATAGTCCCGAAATATGAGCAGCCGCCATAGAAGTACCGTCCAACGTACGATATCCTTTATTGAGCCAGGTAGATTTAATACCAACACCAGGGGCAACTGTATTCATTCCTCGACCTCTCGCGCTAAATTCAGCTAGCTTTGCCTGTTGGTTAATCGCCCCTACCGCAATCACTTCACGGTAGGCAGCAGGATATTCCAGGCCTCCACCATTATTCCCTGCAGACGCTACCAGTACGATTCCATTTCTGGAGGCTACACGTAAGGCTTGATGGAAAGCAGGATGATCCTCACTCGTTCCAAAGCTCATGTTAATAATATCCACCTTCTGCTCAATAGCCCAATTGATCCCAGCTATGATGTCACTAATATTAGCTGTTCCATCCGCTCCAAATGCTTGCACATCATAAAGATCAACCTCGGGAGCAATGCCAACAATCCCCCGATTATTAGCTACAGCCGCTATCGTTCCCGCCACATGCGTACCGTGTCCTCCCATATTAAATCGTCCCGCCCCAGCTATCACTGACACTTTTCCTTTTATCTGTCCCTTCAAATCTGGATGAGACTGTGAAATACCAGTATCAATCACGGCAACTTTAATTCCCTTGCCTTTTGTGACATGCCACAGGCCAGGAGCCCCAATATGCTCTACCCCCCATGGAATTTCGTCCTTATTATCCTTATTACCCTTATTATTCTTACTTTCCTTACTGTGCAATCGCACCTGAACTTCATTTGATACGGTATATCCTTCACGTCCAATTAATTTAGTTAATTTTTCAAATTCATCCTGCGCTACTAACAAGCAACCAACAGATTCACAATGCCTAACTGAGGGCATGATGGACTGATTTTCTTTTAATTTTTTGGCACAGATACTATAACCAAGCGTTTTGGGAAATGAAATAATCTTATACACAAAAGCCCCTCCACGAATATCATGTCTATTTGATATCCTATGCAGGGACCTGCTTGATGGCTTATGCTTCCTTGTTATCTTTTATCAATTTTTTAACAAAGACACGAGTAATACGTAAATGATTCACTTCTCCAACTTCAAATTCATGCCCTTCCTCTACCACTTTCATACCTATGGTCGGGGGATGGGTAATTTTTGTGTAAATCCAGCCAGCGATCGTATCTACTTCTGCGGTATCTAGCTGTATGTTGAGATATGCGTTTACTTCTTCAAGCAGCATACGCCCATCAAAAGATACGATGCTTTCCTCCTTCTGTTTAAATTGCTCGATCTCAGGTCGCTCATCATCAAATTCATCCTGAATGTCCCCAACAATTTCCTCTACAATGTCTTCAAGTGTAAGTAATCCAGCAGTCCCACCATATTCATCTATTAAAATGGCGACTTGACTTCGTTGTTTTTGTAGCATGGTTAACAATTGACTGATAGAAATGGTCTCTGGCACAGATAAAACAGGTCGTAATAAATCACTCAAATGGCGTTCCTTCTCTATTTCCTTTAAGGCATAGGTTAAAATGTCTTTAATATGCAAAATTCCAACCACATGATCCTTATCCCCATTTACTACTGGATAACGGGTAAATCTCCCTGTACTCACAATATCTAAATTATCCTCAAAGCTGTCCCTGATATCGAGAACAACCATATCTGTTCGCGGTACCATGATTTCGCGAGCTGTTGTTTCCGAGAATTCAAAGATATTGTCTACCAGCATTAATTCGGTGTTATCAATTAATCCACTTTTGTGGCTTTCATTGACTAAAATCCGAATTTCTTCTTCTGTATGTGCCGCTTCATGCTCAGATACCGGTTCAATACCAAACAAACGTAAAATTTTGGAGGCTGCTCCATTTAACAGCTTAATAAAGGGAAACATTACCTTATAAAACAACTGCATGGGACGCGCAACAATTAGAGAAACTTGTTCAGCACGTTGTATAGCTAATGATTTAGGCGCCAGCTCTCCTAATACGATATGTAAGAATGTAATGATCAAAAATCCAATTACAACGGATATCGAGCTCATCCATGGCTCTGTTATCCCTGCATATGTAAAAACGGGATGCAATAAGTGCGCAATCGCTGGCTCTCCAATCCACCCTAATCCCAGAGAAGCAAGCGTAATTCCTAATTGAGTTGCGGATAAATAAGCATCTAGCTGATGTAATAATGTATCAACTAATCTGGCCTTTACATTTCCTTCTGCTACAAGCTGAGTAATTCGAGATTCACGTATTTTTACCAGAGCGAATTCGGTTGCTACAAAGAACCCATTTAGGAAAACAAGAAATAGAACAAACAATAAATTAATGCTTGTCCCAAGAATGCTACTTGATGCCACATTCTTCCCTCCCATCTCTATAAAGGTACTTCTATTGTAACCTGAGCCCTTGATTTTGAATCAAAAACGAGAGTTTTCCCCTGCTTTTCCCTTTCGTCCCCAAATATGGTACCATTGGCAATATTGATACCGCTATGAGGTGACGAACGTGTCTTTTCAACCCCATTTACCACTAATTGTACAAAGCGATCGGAGCATTTTAGTTGAAGTGGAGAACCCCTTATTTGATGAAGCAAGACAAGCGATTAGTGGCTTTGCTGAGCTTATCAAAAGCCCAGAATATATACATACCTACCGTCTAACTCCACTTTCTTTGTGGAATGCGGCGGCAAGTCAGCTACAAGCAGAGCAAATCCTTGAAACACTCAGCCGCTACAGTAAATATGGACTACCCCCTTCTGTTGCAGATGAGGTTAAAAGAGCCTTTGCGAGATACGGATTGATCCAGATGCATGCCTACGAGGATCAAATCGGACTGACAAGTACTGACCCACTTATTCTGGCAGAAGTTATGGGCTACCAATCTATGCAGCCTTATATAGAAGAAAAACGTTCGGAGAGTCTGTATATCCTGAAGCCGTACTCACGCGGACTAGTAAAACAGGCTCTCATTAAACTTGGCTATCCTGTGCAGGATTTAGCCGGCTATCAGGAGGGTGAACCGTGCCCGATGCAGCTTGTCTCCTGCGATAGCGCAGGAACTCCTTTTGCCCTGCGAGATTATCAGCTAGCTGCCGTGGATGCCTTTTATGCCAATGGTACTGCTTATGGCGGCAGTGGTGTTTTGTGCTTGCCCTGCGGAGCTGGAAAAACCATCATTGGAATCGGTACCATGTCACGCTTTGAGACGGCGACTCTCATCTTAACAACAAGTACAACATCTGTCCGACAGTGGATCAACGAAATCATAACAAAAACCACCCTGACCGCTGACATGGTAGGCGAATATACTGGTGAACAAAAAGAGGTGCGGCCTGTTACCGTTACCACCTATCAAATGGTGACTTCGAGACAGCGTGGCTCTGAAGAGTTTCCCCATATGAATTTATTTACGGATCATAACTGGGGACTAATCATTTACGACGAGGTTCACATGCTCCCTGCTCCCATTTTCAAAATGACCTCAAGCATTCAAGCCAAACGGCGGTTAGGGCTAACTGCTACTCTAGTACGTGAGGATGGAAAAGAAGATGAAGTCTTTTCCCTGATCGGTCCCAAAAAATACGAAATGCCATGGAAAGCGTTAGAAGCTCAGGGCTGGATTGCAACGGCCCTCTGTAAGGAAGTCAGACTGCCACTTCCTTCTATTTATCGCGAGGCCTACGCCTTTTCCGGCACACGTGAGAAATATCGACTGGCAGCGGAGAATCCGATTAAGGTGGACTGGGTGCAAAAGTTGCTGAGGCTGCATAAAGACGATCATATCCTAATAATTGGTCAGTACATCAAACAATTAGAATCGGTGGCCAACTCACTAGGCCTACCGCTCATAACAGGTAAAACACCTGAGGAAGACCGCGGTCGCTATTATGAGATGTTTAAGCGTGGAGAAATCAAACAGTTAGTAATATCTAAAGTGGCCAACTTTGCTGTAGATTTACCTGATGCCAATGTTGCGATTCAAATCTCAGGTACATTTGGTTCTAGACAAGAAGAAGCACAGCGATTGGGTCGTATCTTGCGTCCTAAGGCAACCAACCAAGCCTATTTTTATACACTGGTGTCACGGGATACCCGTGAACAGGAATTTGCTAGCAAACGCCAAATGTTTCTATTAGAACAAGGTTATCACTATCAAATCATCGAATCTGATGAAGAGCCTGAAAATATTGGAGAGTAAAGCGTAAGACATGTCCCAATCCTTTCCTAGTTTTTGTAACGTTTTTTTCCTTAAAAAAATGTTAGAATGGGATGGAATCTGTACATGCATCAGCTTTTTATTAAGGCTACCCATACCGTTC
This sequence comes from Brevibacillus laterosporus, assembly GCF_030489605.1. Classification (GTDB taxonomy): domain Bacteria; phylum Bacillota; class Bacilli; order Brevibacillales; family Brevibacillaceae; genus Brevibacillus_B; species Brevibacillus_B laterosporus_E. The sequence goes on along the minus strand of NZ_JAUKFY010000011.1, from coordinate 79,180 downwards.
GATCATGGAAAAACACTGGAAATATTTATGGATAAAATTCAAAAAGACTAACTGAAACGTTTGAAAACAACGTATCGTCAGATGAAGTGAAGGGAGGCAATACTTCGATGCAAGCCGACAGTGAAATTGTACAACAGGTTTTGCAAGGGGACGTCGAAGCTTTTCGTGACATTATTCAAAAATACCAGCATATGATCTATATCTTCATATATAAGATGGTAAACAACAAGACAGACGCTGAAGACCTGACACAAGAGGTATTTATCAAAGCTTACGAAAAGCTGAACACCTATCGAGGTGAAAGTCAACTATCTACGTGGCTCCATACTTTAGCAAGGAATCGTACCATTGACTTTCTCCGGCGCCGGAAGTTCCATGATACGGATGAACAATTGGCTTTCGTCCCTTCAGGAGTACAGAATGAATTACCACAAGAATCGCTTTTGCGAAAAGAACAACAGAAGACCATCGCCGAAGCTTTCGAACAGCTATCTGACTCCTATAAAGAAGTTATTGTGCTTCGTTGTACGCACGAATATCCCTTTGATAAAATAGCTTCCCTGCTTGGGGTAGCAGAGTCTACAGCACGGGTTCGATATTTACGAGCAAGGCAAGAATTTGCCAAAGTGTTAACGAAAATGGAAGGAGGACTCGTACATGAATTGCCAGGAATTTAAGGCAAAATGGACTAACACTGTTGACGACGATATCGCTCTTTCCCATTTAGAAACCTGTGATGAATGCTTGGCTTGGCTAGAGAATGAATGGTCATCTAGAGAGGAAAACCTGTTCCTAAAAGAGATTACACAACCTTCCATTGACCTAGAAGATAGCATTATGAATAAAATATACGCCTCTCCCCAACATCATGGAGGTTCTAGTCAATCTGAAAAAACAGAGCCGGGGATCATTCCGCTTGCAGTAGCTGATGAAATTCAGGTGAGCAGCAAGCCGTTCAAAGCGAAACGCTTTCGATTCTTTTCGTATCCAGTCTTGGGAGCCGCTAGTGTACTTCTGGTCATGGGTCTTGTAGGCATTCAAGCTTTAAATGGAGGTTTTACAGGTAGCGCTGATAATACTGGTACGGAGCAATTGCCATCTCCACAGGTAGCTTATGCACCAATTCCTGAGGGGTCAACCTCCTACATGGCAGAGACACCTCAAATGGAAGCTAAGCATCCTTCCAACGAGAGCGGATCACCTGAGACTGCAGCACAAGCATCTGAGTCAAAAGCTGCCTCACAAGAAAAATTACAAGCAGTTCCTGCAACTAGCCTGAAAAAAGCCGAAGGAACATCAGAGAGCAAAGACAATAAACCAGCTAGAAGCGCCAAAGATACTGCGGTAGCTCAGGTCAAGAAATCCCAAGCCCCTTCCGCAGACTCAACAATCGCTATGCTTGATAATGGTAAACAAGCCGTTCAACAAGAACAAAATAATAAGTCAGCTCCGTCTTCTCTGCTCGCTTCACGCTCGCTATCTCCAATGCAAGCAGCATCCAAGGGGAATACAGTAACAGCTTCTGGGACAACAGAGAACAAAGCTGATCAAAATTCTGGCTCAGAGTCTACATCCTCTGATCAATCCGAAAAACTACATGACATAGCAGTAGCACCCACTGAAAATCAAGGGGGCGCAGCAAGTCTAAATAATTCCTTAACAGCGACTGAAACCCCGTCCGTATACGAATCTGAGGTAGAGTCAATTGGTGAAGTAACAAGCGAAATGTTCAGCCAAGAGACAGAGAAGGAAAAAGAGAAACCGCAAACCTTCTCCAGCTTCACCTCCTTGGAAAAGGCAAAGCAAGCCTCGGATATGCCGCTTGCAGGTATAGTCAAAGCAGATTTTAAGCTCGCTTCTGTTGCTATACATTACGAATCAGAAACAAGTAAACATGTTACTTCTCAAACATCTATCTATCGACATGGTGACGCTCAGATTAAGCTAGAAGTACTGCGCAATGACACGCCAAAACGTACTTTGTCCATTCCAGGAACCTTTTCTGGGTCTCCGCAAATTTTCTATGTCGGTACTGATAAAGCAATTGGGGTAACTTTCGACTCTCAAGAAAAAAATACAATGCAGCATGCAGTGCACCTTATTACCACGAAATCCACCCAACAGCTCTATGTAATTGCAACAGCAAAAGGAATGAGCCTGCAGGATTTAATGGATACTGTAAAAACCATGAATTGGCCATAGCTTGATGCTGTCTGCCAAAACCAATAAAAGAACCCTCTAGCCACAGGAAAAAAATGGCTGGAGGGTTTTTGATTATATCTTCATTATGTAACATCTTGTCTAGTAAACACTACATACGCAATCACTAAAGAAGCAACTCCCCAAACAGATAATACTCCAAGAGAAAAGGGCAGGCTCATCCCTTTAATCGGTGGCAAGCTTCCCGCTAAATATGTCGTAAGCTGTAAATTTACATTAAACAAATACTTCGCTTGTTCCCACGTAGAGGCCATTTGAGTTAAAATAGCCCCGCTAATAAGAGCAGCCATCATAATCCCCATGCCAGCAGCTGTGCTTCTCACCAAGACGGAGATCATCAACGATATGGTACCCACCACTACACAAACGAACCAGCCTAATCCATATTGCATTAAAATATATTTCCATTGATCCAATACAAATACCTGTGAGGTTTGCAAGACTTCTCCTGTCGCTTTAAAGCCTGTTAAAACAGGCATTGTCCACCCTCCATAACCAAAGACGAGTCCTGAGATAAGATACGCTAGTACCAGAGATAACAGTAAGGTCAAGGAAGTGAACAAGAGGAGTGTTAGATATTTACTCGTCAGGATTTTCCAACGTTTGACCGGCCTTGTCAGCAACAGTTTAATTGTCCCTTCACTAAATTCTGAAGATACGAGATCAACTGCTAAAATCACAATAATCATCGGTAGAAACAGTCCAACAGATTGGTCCATAAATCCACGTGCAAATGTGACTGCCCCTGGTGCTGAAGGATCAATATCATGATCTAAATAGTACTGCTGCAACTGTAATTGGGTTTTCAGAAAATCCTTCCATTCGGGAGGGATGCGAGTGGAAGCCAATCTATTTTGGGTATCTACTATCTTTTGCTGAAGAATGGTACGCCAGTCATCTGTACCAATTTGTGCTCGAGCCACCTCTACTGATTGATATTGCGCATATGTAAACAACGGAATCAAAATAAGCAATATGAGGACCACCACATAGAAGCGTTTGCGTCTGACTAGCTTTAGGCTCTCGTTATATACCAGATCAACCATGCTTCCCCTCCTCATCTACTGATTCATCTTGGGTTAGCGTAAGGAAAAGGTCTTCCAATGTAACAGCCTTTTCTTCAATGCCAATAACATCTACTCCTGCATGGATAAGGGAACGGTTAACCTCAGCAATTTTGTCCGTATCCATTCGACACTTCACTCTGCCGTCTGACAAAGCCATAAGTTCATATACATAGGGGCTTGCCTGCATCAGCTCAACAGCTTTCGGCAAATTATTATCTCTAAATTTCCAATTCACCTGATCCGCAAATTGATCCATTAATTCTTTAACGTGGCCAACTGAAATAACTCGTCCCTTATTAATAATGGCTACCCTATCACACATAAGCTCAATCTCACTAAGCATATGACTGGATATAAAGACGCTGATCCTCTCTTCTAGCGCTAAGCGGCGTATAAACTGCCTCAATTCACGAATACCTGCCGGGTCCAATCCGTTGGTAGGTTCATCTAAGATAAGTAAGCGGGGACGATGCAGCAATGCTTGTGCAATTCCTAAACGCTGACGCATACCTAACGAATATGTTTTTACCCGTTCGTGAATCGCTTCCGTCAGCTCCACCTGCTCTACAACTTCACGAATTCTTTCAGAGCTTACCTTTTTACTCATTCGGGCAAGCATTTCTAAGTTCTCTTGTCCTGTTAGAAAGGGGTATAATTCAGGGTTCTCCACAATACATCCGACCTGATCAATTGCCTTCAAAAAATGGTTTTGCAAAGAGTATCCACCAATTTTTATCTCTCCCCCATCAGGTTTGGTAAGCCCGACCAACATGCGAATCGTGGTTGTTTTTCCAGCTCCGTTAGGTCCAAGAAAACCAAAAACCTCCCCTGCTCGCACATCAAAGGTAATATCATGGATCAGTCGTTTTTTCTTTATTGATTTTTGTAAACGAGCAACAGAAAGAACAGTGTCTGCCACATGTCTCCCACCTTTCTCTTTATATTTATAAGCAGAGGATTTCTTATTCTTTCACAAGGAAAGCTTCCTCATGCTTTTTCTCCCACAGAAGCCTCTCTGGTTTGATCACCAATCGGAATGGTACAATAGAAGTACAGCGTAACAAGAATACCTCATCAAAGATAAGGAGGTTCACTGTGCTAAGCACTAAAAAACATCCGTTAACGAAATGGCTTCTGCTACTGGCTTGCTTATCTTTTTTTGCTTTATTAGCCGGCTTCTGCTTTGCGTTTACGCCAGTGCATTTAGCTGATAAAAGCACATCTGAGCTTCAAACCCCCAAAGACGACCAAACACCAGAAGCTCCTCCTCCTGCTATCCTGCCCACTAGAGGCACATTAAAAGTGGTAGCGTTGGGTGACTCCTTGACACGCGGGTTAGGAGATTCAAGCGGATTAGGCTATATTGGAATCTTTAAGCAAAAGGCTGAAAAGGAGCGTAATCAAAGCATTCAGCTAAGCAATCTGGCTATCAGCGGCAGTGAATCAGGAGATTTAGTGAATCAATTGAAACAAACGAATGTTAAACGCCTGATTTCCGAGGCCAACCTCATATTGTTTACGATTGGAGGGAATGATTTGTTTCGTCAAAGCGGCGGTATATTTGAATTTGACCTTGAAAAACTATTGGACGCTTCAACCCAGCTTACTATCAATTATGAAGCCATTGTAAAACAAATTCGATCGATAAATCCAGAAGCACCCATTTTTTATACCTCTCTCTATAATCCCTTTGGCGATACAGAGTTCAAACAAGAATCAAGTACCCATGTTCAGGAGTGGAATAATGAAGCTACCACTATCTCGGCCCGTTATTCTAACGTGTTGGTGATCCCCTCCTACGACTTATTTTGGAACAAGGAGAAAGCCTATTTATACACGGACCATTTCCATCCGAATCATGCTGGATATGAGCGCATAGCCGATCGGATTATGCAGGCAATAAAATAATTCGATTGATGACTATTTTACTTACATAAAAAACTGTCGAGGCCTCCTGCTCCCCGACAGTTTTTTTATTTGTATTCATTTTCCTACCGAGTCATCGTCATAGCTTGACCTGTACGAGCAGTATAACAATTGCGTCCTAAAGTATAGAACAAAATACTGAAAAGCGTGATACAGGAGATAACCGTAAACATAATCGTTCCATTGTATATTCCCAGTATATATCCTCCTAGCACCGGGCCTAAAAATTGTCCTAAATTATGAAAGCTTTGGGCGCCAAAATAAGTTCCTCTCATCCCCTCAGGTGCTAAATAGTCAATAAAAACGGTGGAAGCAGGGAAGGTTAAAATCTCCCCTATGGTAAAGATGCACATGGAAAGCATAAAAGCCAGCCAATTCGATGAAATCCCGAAGCCGAACAAACCTATCGCATACATGATTGTTCCCGTTACAAGACTAAACAACGGGGTCTTTTTCTCAGCCCATCTGGATAAAGGAAGCTGCAAAGCAACTACCACGATGGCATTTAAGCTCATCAGATATGAAAATAGGATGGCTCCGTCAACGAACATTCCCTGAACGAATTGAGATAGGGTCACAGTCATTTGAGAATAGCCCACGGAAACCAGAATGCCGCCGACAATAAAGTAGCGTAACGCGACATCCTGACGTACCACATTCCAGGCCGAAGCAAATGTAATTTTTTCTTTCTTTTGACCCTCAATTTGTTTTATGCCAAATTTATGTAACAAATATTGCAGGCTGATGACATAAAGCAAATATATCATGGCCGTAACAATAAACGGGAGGGCCCCGCCTAGTAATGCTAAATAAGCCCCAAGCAGAGGACCAACGGAAACACCGATGTTAATAGCCAGATAACGCATGGAAAATACCCGAAAGCGTCGCTCCGGCTCTGTTAAGTCTGCCATGAGTGCTTGCGATACAGGCTCGTAAAAGGAACGGCAAAATCCCGCCAAAATGTTAAGCAAAATAAAAAAGATTGCGCTTTTTCCAATCGCAAATCCTAAAAAAACAAGTACCCAGGTATATAATGCCCACAGCATAATTCTCCTTCGCCCAAATACATCAGACAGCGTTCCTGCAATAAATCCTCCCACTGTAGATGCCAGAGGCCCAGCCCCAATAGTAATTCCAATCATGACCGGACTCAGATCAGTTGTCTTGGATAAATGAATAGCCAAAAATGGCATACTCATAGAACTAGCGGCTCGCACAAAAATCGTACCGATAAGTAAGGAGTGTATTATAGGGTGAAATTCTTGCCAGTATGCTCGTAGTCTGTTCATCTTTTACTCCCCTTTATCTATATTTATCTTTTTTGGATAAATCAAATTGTAGGAATATTCAAATGAAAAGTCAATGACAGCTCCCTATTCTTCTATATGAAAAATTTGATTAGGATTATCTAAATATGTAATGGGGATAAACTATTGACTTTCTTTATTTAGTATCTGATACTAATATCAGATACTAAAGATTTTTATTTAAGTAAGAAATGGGGTCATATTGATGTCGACTTACTCGAAACCTTTTTCCAATTCTACTTCACATGATTTTGGGTCGCTTGCCTTGTCGTCTAAAGCCCGCATCACGGCTATAGGGTCGTACGTTCCAGACAAGCGACTTACTAACTTTGATTTAGAAAAATTAGTAGAGACTAGCGATGAATGGATTGTTAGAAGAACTGGCATGCGAGAGCGACGCATAGCTGAACCCGACCAATTTACAAGCGATCTTTGCCTACGAGCTGTCCAGCATTTGCAGCAAGCATATGATAAAGAAATAGAGGATGTTGATTTCATTCTTGTATGTACAACTACCCCAGACTATCCTTTTCCAAGTGTAGCTAGCCAATTACAGGCTAAGCTATCGATTCGTTTTGCGGGAGCGCTTGATATAAATGCCACATGCGCTGGTTTTGTCTATGGATTACATCTAGCTAATTCTCTGATAAGCAGTGGTCTGCATAAAAAAATACTTGTGGTAGCCGGAGAGACATTATCAAAGGTGACTGATTACTCCGATCGTAATACCTGTGTTTTGTTTGGGGATGGCGCCGGTGCAGTGCTTGTTGAACGTGATGAACAGAATCCTAGCTTCCTGCATTCTTTTATGAGCAGTAATGGTAATGGCGGGATTCATTTATATCGTTCAGGTCTTTCTAACCAAATGGGAGATGTAGAGCTGCTTGGAAAGGGAAATATCTATCAAAATGGTCGGGAATTATATAAGTGGGTAGTCTCTCAATTGCCTCAGGGAATGCACCAACTGGTTGGGGCAAGTAATTTCTCATTATTGGATGTAGATTGGTTCGTGCCACACAGCGCTAATTTACGCATGATTGAGTCGATATGCGAAAAAAGCGGATTTCCGTTAGAGCGAACGTTGCACAGTTTGGAATATTTCGGAAATACTTCCTGCGCTACCATCCCGCTCGCTTTAGATGCGGCTTTATCAAACGACCAAATTAAACAAAACGACACGGCTATTCTTTACGGTTTTGGCGGCGGTTTAGTTCAAGCCGCTTCGCTTGTGCGTCTGACTTTAGATAAACGTCAGTCCTAATGGTTGCGAGATGTAAAAAAGCCATCCCCTTCGAAGCCTAAGCTTCTAGGGATGGCTTGTTCTGTTTTCCTTTACCTCGCCGGAAATATAAATAGGAATAAATATAGGTAGACAGAATTGTTAGGCACACGGAAGAAACGATTAACAATAAGCCCAACCATCCTGGCAAATACGGACATAGCAGATAGACTACGCCTGTCAGCATCCAGAATACGGACAGCTTACGATGAGTATGAACCCAAACCTCCTGTTCCGTTTTCGTCCAGGACGTACGCATACCCAACGGATGCAAATACGATATCCACGGCAATAAATAGCCATAAACTAACAAAATAATGCCTACTATAATCATGCTATACATTTCAAGGCCTATCGGAATAAATAAATTTTGCAATATCAATAAGCAATACATTGTACTAAATATTACTGCTTGAGCTATTCGTAATAAATCAAAGCAAATCTCCATCTGTCTCGTCTGTCGCTCACGTTGGCGAGAAATCGTAATAAAGGCTCGTAACAAAATGGGAGCAACGATTTGGACAAGACTAAAAATAAGGAGAAACAGCAGCTTATCCTGATAGTATCCGGTCTCATTCCCTATCCTCATCGCTACTAACAGCTTATCGGGCATTTGGGTGTAAAAACCGATCGCCGCAATAATTGGAGACATAGTGATCAGCACCAGCATAAAATCAAGCCAATACCACACTCTTTGCGTACGATGCAATTGCATGTTGTTTCACCGCCATTCTTCCTATTAGAAACCTGCCTCTATTCTTTTAGAGGGGGAAAAACTAGTGATCATTAGATCGGTATGGATTGAAGCATCTCACCTTGGTCATTCCATTTCACTGCTCGATACTTGGCATCATGGTAAAACGTAAACCATGCTTGTTGAGCTATCATTTCCTTCAACCATTTTTCCTTAGCATAGATAGAGGTCATTGGATAATCATCATAGGCCATGACCCATAGCGGGTTCTGATGTGCATGCGTAGGCATAATATCTGCCATATGGCAAGCCTTCTCGCCTTTACTTTCGACCAAAATAATAGCATGTCCATCACTGTGACCGCCCGTATGCACCATTTTTATGCCTGGAACAATCTCTTTTTGGTCGGCATACGTGCAAACTTGCTTCTCGATGGGCCGCCAATTGTCTTCCCAATACGTGTTTTTAGACCGGATATTAGGAGATCGCATTTCATTCCATTCAATTTCGTTGATAAAAATAGTAGCATTAGTAAATGTGGAATAGAGACTGCCGTCCTCTGCCACACTTACTAATCCGTTCGCATGATCATAGTGCATGTGGGTCATTAGGACCAAATCAATGTCTTCAAATTGTAAACCGACTTCTTGAAGGGATTCCGACAATTCGGATTCTTCAACCAGTCCAAAATTACGTTTTTGCTTCTCATTTAAGCGATTTTTCCCCATTCCCGATTCGATCAGTATATTTTTTCCGTGGACTTGTACAAGAATCGGATCAGAACGAAGTGGAATTTGATTCTGTTCATTTGAAGGGTAGCGTTTACTCCATAAAGCCTTCGGGACAACTCCAAACATCGCTCCACCGTCTAACTGGGTCATTCCACCTCTCATCCACGTTAGTTTACAATCACCAATTTGCAGTGTATTCATGCTACTCCTCCTCTATCCCATTTCTCACGCAAAACTCTTATCTCTACGTTACACCAAGACAGCTTTCTGGTAAAGAAAACTTCCTTGATTAGATTGATTTGTGGATAAACCTGAAAAATTTTGTAGGTAAGGAAAGCCTGATAAAGTAAAACCTATGACACAATCATCGAATTATTCCTATCTGTTAAACATCCACGAAAAGAAAGGCACCCGATGGAGGGGTGCCTACGTTGCATATAGACTATTGTACCTACTTTTCTTGAAAAACAACCGTTTTTGATAACCCAATTATTTCTACTGCATAATCGCTAGATACTGCTTCCATGATAAATTGAAATTCTCCATTTGATCTGCGCAAGATCATTTGTGCTATTTTTTCTGACTTCTTAAACAAACTGATAGCATGGTCATTTTCTGGATAGCCATCCCTGGTTGCTATGAATCGACAACCTGCAGGCAAACAGAATCTCCAACCTTTTACCCGAATATTCTGCTGTTGTGCATGAAGAAAATGACGCTTCCCTAATAATATCATGTGCTCGCCCATTTCCACGCCACCTTCGCCCTAAAGGGCTATTAAAGTTATTTTTATTGTGCAATGAAATCGTTAGAAAAGGAAGTGCTTCGACAAAAACTCCAATAAAGCGACAGCATAGGCAAAACACTGTAAATACTTTACATTTACAGCTAAATTTATGAAATAAATGAACAATCACTCCTTACTTGGCTCATCGAATCTGTTACTTGCAGGAGTGTAAACCCTATCTTATGTATATATTTCCAAAATTTATGCAAGGGTTTTTTTTATGATCTCCTATACATAATCATTTGGAAGGGGGTATTGTAGGAAAGCTTGTTTTCATTTACTGAAAATTCATTCTTGTTTTTCTTTTTTCTAACCAATTTTTTTCTTTATCGTTCGACATTTTCCTCTAATTTCGAGCATTTTTTCATTATCAATTTTTTGCTATTATATTTTTCCAGCGTCACTTCTTCTTACTTCCTCTCGTGACATACCTACAAAAGGATATTGATAACTTTCTCAAAAAATCCAATTATTACGTTTGAGAAAATATGAATAACCAAGTAAACTAAATCATGGATAGTCTGATATCCGCAAGTATTTGCCCGCCCAAAACATGCAGACCGGCGGGCATTTTTTTATTCCTAGGTTTATTTATCCATACGTACAAATGTAACCCCGCTCATATCTTGGATTTCTAGTAGCATGTGATTGATTTCTGTAGAAAGTTGTGCCTGAATCTGCAAATCAAGCATTGTTTTTGAGTTCTCTTCTTCATCATGCATTTCGACCTGATAGGCCGTAATTTTAACTCCATTATTCACTAATTTATCAATCACATCCCGTACGTGATTTTGCCCTTGCAAATGAACCACGAGACGCATTGTTTTTGGAAATAGCAATTGCAAGCTGCGATCTAGAATTTCCAATCCAATCAATACGAGGATTGTGGCACAAAATCCGATGCCATACATACCTGAACCAATAGCAAGCCCAATGCCTGCTGTTGCCCACAAGCCTGCTGCTGTTGTTAAACCACGAATCGATTGTTTTTGCACTAAAATAGTTCCCGCTCCCAGAAAGCCAATTCCGCTCACCACATTGGCTGCAATTCGACTTGGGTCTAGCTTGACAGAATCCCCCAAAACATCAAAAAAAGCATATTTAGAAACAATCATGATCAATGAACTGCCCACCGCTACGAGGAAATGCGTACGCAATCCCGCTGCTTTCTGTCTGCTTTTACGCTCAAATCCGATAAGTGCCCCACATAAGCCCCCCACAAATAAACGCAAGAGTAACTCCCATTCCATCGTCATCCCCCCTCTCTTCTCTATACCCTTATATGTAGTCCGTTAAAACCAGATCAGTGTCATAGTAAAAACAGCAAAAAATCTGACTCTCGTGTAGAGAATCAGACTATATGCAGCTACCCCTCCTCTAATTCGGTTCTAGAACATAGGAATATGGCACATGTAAAAAGGAAAGTAAACGATTTTGCCCCTCTTCCTCCTGAACCATTTGAAGAATTTCGCTGATCTCCTTTTGGACAGACTCATACCGAAGTTCGTGTTGCTGCTCTGATTCCGGATTAGCTTCATACTCCGTTATCCAACCTGCTACTTTCTTTGCTACAGGGAAAAGGGCCTTCTGAATTTTCGTATAGCTCATTGATAATTGGTGATGATTTTGTTCGAAAAGCTGTTCAGAGCGCTGTTCCAAATATCCGCGAATCTCCGCCAAGCGAGACAGTAATTCTCTTAATTTCCATAGTTGCTTATGCCGCTTCCGTTGCTTGGAATCCAGAAGCGGGAACGGATCGCTGGATAGTAGAGCTTGCAGGTCGGGCCACGGCTTTTTCAGAAGTGATTCTTCCAGCTTTCTCATGCAATACGGATTAGCAGGAAGCAGTTCTACCGTTTCTCTGAAGGCAGGTAAAGTATTTCGCGCATAGCTTTTCACTCCCCAATCGCTATGAGCTTGCAGAGCTTTCACAAAAGAAGAACAATGTGGATCTAATAATTCCAATTCTCGCTCGCGTACCTCATGAGTAGACAAAATCGTTTGTTTGACGATGTTATCTGGAATCTGAGAATGTCCTTCCCCCAATTGCATTCCTCTCTTCACATAAGTCCGCAATGTATCACCTGTCAAAGAGGAATCCTCATTTTCTTGATAAAGCTGGATACGGAAGGCGGCAAATTCTTCAAAGCCCTGCAGATTCCCGTATCCATCATCAATAATATGCAAATCTGCCTGTACTTCCATTAGCTCACTTAGTACCTGCTCTTCTAAAGCATAGATACATCCCTCGATGTGAGTCCAGTAGCTTCTGCATTCCGCCTCTGATCCCAATACCCTTTGATAGACATCATGAAATAAAAGGATATGAGCAATTTCATGAAAATAATTTTGAAATGGAAACTTGAGATTTTCTCCACGGAGATAGGAGCCCGCATTCTGATAGATTTTCCCGTGCTCAGGACGAAACAGTGTAGGCAAGGTGGAATCTTCATCTAAAAAGAGTTCAATGCCCGCATTATAGCTATTTGCCCATATTGCTAGGTAAGTCGGACTTAGCAGGAGGGCTATAGAATGGTTGGTAATTTGTACAGGTAGATTAAAGTGAAGACCATTCGTCTCTTCCTGCAAAGATAACCACGTCATTCCTACTGCCAAAGCCTGATACAACGCAAATTCACCCTGTGCCACCGAATGCCGTGCATAAAGCTGTAGCTGTCTAAGGCAATTCGTGACACCTTCTGCTTCATATGTATATTGTTGTTGAAACTGTTCAAGGCCCTCTACAAAATCCTCGTGTTCGATCGTCAAAAATACATTAATTCCATCTACCCAGAGGTCCGATCCTATTTTCGACTCCAACCATTCATCCGTATGATGTGCTAGCTTACGCAGTTCCTCAAAACGCTCTAGCATGTGAGGGGAATTCATTTTATCCTATCCCTTCTTCAAATTGATAGAAATGCCTTGATCCGATAACAAAACAAGAGCACGCGTCATGTCATACGTGCTCTTGCCTTACACATTAAAGCTTACAAACTCCGGTAATAATTGGATGTGCCATCCCTTTCAGTTCAGCTACTTTTTCATTTTTAACCGTAATTTTTACAACTTTTTTCACAGCAAAACCCTCCTTTACATTGAAAGTTCATTTTACTTTTAAAAAAGCCATACATTACAAGCAAACATCAACAACTACACGCCACATTAACTCTTTCATTTGCTTTACATTCTTGTTATCCGAGAGTTCTACTTTTACTACTTTTTTCATCATTTCACCCTCCTTATAACCAGATTCATATGATAGGAGTGATAACTATCATACAAACATTATGATGGATAATTCTGAACATTTCAATAATATTTCATTTTTTTTATATTCTACTGGCTTTAGCAGATGAAATACATCGAGTAATTTATAGAGAGACAAAATATGGAAACATTTAGGGGAGAGCAGCTATTACACACAAGTAAGAATTGAAATAGGCCAATGAAAATAAAAACGGAGCGATAGAAGGACAAATTCCTGTCTACTACTCCGGCTTATCATGCTTTTTACTTGATTTTGGTCTATATTCGGTCTTACCCGGCAGCCTTGCCCCCCATGCTCTACCGTTTTTGCTCATTCATCGCTTGCAGGGCCAAATAATAAGCCCCTTTGGAAGAACAAGTCTCGTCTATGACAAATACGGGGTCTGGTATCGATTTTTTTATCTCATCGTAAAACGCCTCTTGCACCATCGCAGCTTTGGTCAAGACACTGCCCTTTAAAGCAATGGAAACAGGCGATTCAAACCTGAATTTATGGTACAAACGGATCGTTATTTGGGCCAAATGCTCTCCCGTCTTTTGTAGAATTCGTTGAGCATTTGGTTCACCAGCTTCCGCTTCACTCACAACTAGGGGGGTTAGGGCTGCTATTTTATCCTTTGAAGAAGAATAAACAAAGTCTTTGATCTGTGCTGTCTTTTGGATTTTCAAATATTCGACCAGCTTCTGTCCTAATAAGCTGTGTTCAAGTCCACACTCTTCCTCTAGGATTAATTGACGCAGAGCTTCCATTCCAATCCAATATCCGCTACCCTCGTCACCCAATAGATGCCCCCAGCCTCCCGTCATTAAGCTTTGTCCCCGATGTACTCCAAGCGCTACCGCTCCCGTACCTGCGATGGTTAAAATACCATCTTGCCCTTGCAAGCAAGCCGCATGAGCAATTCGGGCATCATTTGTGATCGTGAGAGGTATTCCAAAACGCTCCTGTAGACTATTTTCCACTACTTCTCGATGTGTTCCGCTCTGAATACCGGCTAGCCCTAAAAATAAATAGGCACACTCACAATCGTCCACGATTGCACTCTGACATTGTTCAATGGCTTTTATGATATGTGCGATAGCTGTCTCTCTATGCACCAGAACATTGCCGTATCCGCTTTCTGCCCTAGCCAGCTCTGCTCCTTGAAAATTGTAGGCTACCGCTATTGTTTTCGTTCCCCCGCCGTCAACTCCAATGATATAGGCCACTTTTCTTCACTCACCTTATTTACGCTTTTTCAACAAACGCAAATTTTCCCCATGGCTGTAATTGATCCAATAAGAAAATTTCTTCTTCCGCAATACGACCAACTACATTTGTTTTCCCTGAATTCTCCATATCCTGCAAAGCGAGTTGCAATTCTCCCTTGTACTGCCCATATAGATTATTTTCTATTACTATATCTCCACGGCGGATATCAGGTGTATTTGATGGTGGAAAATCCTCCTGCTTGTATTTCACGCGAGATTGTGTGGAGCGAATTAGGTAATCGGACACGTCCCCGCGGTAGAAATGCGGCTCTTCTAATACAATCTTTTTCTCAAGAGGCGTAATGCTGTCATGTAACTGGACCGTAAATGTTAATTTATGAGGATTCACTTCGCTTACTTCACGCAGCTCTGATTCTGACGCATAAGCATTTGCAATAATGATATCGTCAATTAGCCCCATTGAATACAGGTGCTTTACCTGTGTAGCGATAGGAAGCGTACGGTGCATTTCCAATGAGCAAAGCCCCTCGGTGACTGGCCATGGACCAAATGTAGCTGCCATCGAGGTAACAAACGCTGCTGTTCGAATTCCTTTTTCTTTAAATTGGCGGCTACAAGCTTCAAAATGCTTCAATGACAATCCTGAATAGCGATGTGGATAAAAATTATGTGAGCCAAGTATATTATCTACTTGAGGCTGGTACGTCATAATATTGTCGATATACTTCGTTCCACTGCTCATATTTAATTCAATTTTTAACCCATACGGATTATAGGTCATCATCGCTTCCTCATGACCGGTAAATCCCATATCAAGCCGGATGCCGTAAGCCCCTAGACGGTGGAAAAAGGATAGATCATCATAGGAAATGCCCAGTTTACCAAAAACACGCGGCGCTATATCCACGATGACTTGCATACCTAGGCTATTGGCGAAATCAATGGTTTCTTTAAATTCCTGCACAATAGTCTCAGCATCCCCTTCAACAGACAATAGGCAAGTAAAAATCCGCGTAAAACCATATTGATGCGCTAATGCAATATACGCTTTGTCGTTCTCGACTGTACTATGTTCCGGGTAAATAGAGATACCTAGCTGATGCATACCAAACCCTCCTTTGTCTATTTTGAGGTTTCTGCTTTTACTTTTTGTAAAATACGAATCATATGCTCAATCAGCTTTTGCTCACTCATTGAGGTCATAAGATGGTCTTGTGCATGAATCATTAGCAGTGTTTTTTCCGCCGGTGTGCCGTTTAATTCAGCCTGAATCAAATCCGTTTGTGTGTGGTGAGCAAGTGTTAATTCTTCCTGCGCCTGCTTCATCAGCTCAGCAGCTTTTTCAAAGTTATACTCTTCGGCTGCTGACAAGGCTTCAAAAGCCAGACCGCGAGCGTTTCCACTATGGACAATAATTTCAAAAATGACCGTTTCATTGTTATTGATCTCGTTGTTCATTTCGTTTTGCATGCTGATCCACTCCCATTCATATCATGATTCCTCTTCTTTACACGCTTCTAGGAGGATAGGTTACATTCCCCAATATAACAGGCTCCCGAGCTCCTGTTGCAGTTGGCACATTACTTGGCAGGCGGTGTAATGTTTCGTGAGCCAATAAAGCAAAAGCAACTGCTTCCTTAGCCTCGGACGACAATCCGACATCCTCCTGTGTGATAACCCTGCATGTATTTCCCAACTGTTGTTGTAGCATGGAGAGTAGCGTTTTGTTATAGCTGCCGCCACCCCCAATAATCACTTCATCCACCTGCAAAGTGGGAAAAATATAATTTTTGTAATGATAAGCAATCGAGCTAGCTGTAAACATCGTCATGGTAGCAAGTAAATCGTATGGGGATAGATGAGTATTTTCACGTATGATTTTCTCAACAAACTGCTTACCAAATAGCTCTCTACCCGTGGATTTAGGTGGTTGCAGTTTCATATAATCGATGCTCATGCATTGTGTAAGCAAATCCCCATTTACTACTCCTTGAGCCGCCCATTTTCCACCCTGATCATAAGCTGTATTGAATAGGACTCTACACAGCTCGTCGATAATCATGTTACCAGGGCCTGTATCAAAGGCATACACATCCTGTAACTGAGCGGCTTTAGGAATGACGGTTACATTGCCGATCCCACCAATGTTTTGCAACAGCCGCGACTTCTCCTGATCCCGGTACATGATCAGCTCGGTGTAGGGGACCAGAGGAGCTCCCTGTCCTCCTGCAGCCATGTCCATGGTGCGAAAATTGGAGATGACGGTTGTATTGGTACGATAGGCAATTACGGCAGGCTCACCGATCTGCAAAGTAGACGCTACATATGGTCCCTCTGACTGAGGCTGATGATAAATCGTTTGACCATGAGAACCAATGACAGCGATACGGGAAAAATCAAGCTGATTTTGTTTACAAATGGCTTCTACAGCGTCAGCAAATAATTCTCCGAGTTTAAAGTTAAGGCTGCAAACGACCTGAACGTTCGAGCGGTCAGGTGACAAGCTGTCCATAATTTCGTCACGCACAGACTGAGTAAATGGAAGCGTCATAAAATCAAGTAGCTTAACCTGTGAATCATAGCCCTTTCCCTGAATATCGACCAGTGCTACATCAATGCCGTCCAAAGAGGTACCTGACATAAGTCCGATCACATAAGCCATAATTAAGCTTGCTCCTCTTTATAAAATTGAGGCAGATAATCACGATGTGCCTCTAACAAATCATCTAGCACAGCCTTGGCTTTTTCATCACTTGGCACTAAAGGATTAATAGTCAATGCCAGCAAGGCTTTCTCATAAGAACCAGTCACCGCCGCCTCTGCACCTACCCGCTCAAACGATTTGATCTGTTGAACCAGTCCATTTATAGCTGCAGGTAACTCGCCTACTGTGATTGGTTTGGGACCTTCCTTCGTAACAATGCAATTTACTTCGATAGCTGAATCATTAGGAATCCCCTGAATGGTTCCATTGTTTCTAACATTTAATGTCTGAATATCATTTGTTCCATTATACAGAGAGGAGATAAGACTACATGCAGCATCACTATAATAGGCACCGCCGCGTTTTTCCAACTGTGGAGGTTTGATTTGTAGCTGTTCATCCCGGTATAGCTCAAAGAGATCGTCTTCCAATCGTTTTACCACCTCTGCTCGCGTGGTTCCTGATTCAAATGCTTTTAATTCCTCAGCTAAAATATCCTGTGTCTTATAGTAGTACCGATGATATGGGCATGGGATTACACCTAATGCTTGCAGGAAGGCTGGCTCCCAAGGCATTGGAGCGATATTGCGCATAGATAATTGTTTCTCTGGGTCAGCCAACATATGCAGAACCTGCTTGGTTACGTCCTCCCCATCAGCTGTAGCGCGAAGTCCATATACAAGATGGTTTAGTCCGGCAAAATCAATGTGAAGTCGTCCTACATCAATATCAAGCATCTTTGCTATCGTCATCTTTGTGGTAATCGGTACGTTACAAATACCAATGACCTTAGAATGCTTACCATAACGCAATAGAGCTTCTGTTACCATGCCAGCCGGATTGGTAAAGTTAATCAGCCATGCATTCGGGCATAGCTCTTGCATATCCTCAGCGATTTGTAGCAGCACAGGTATCGTACGCAGCCCCTTAAATAATCCACCTGCTCCATTGGTTTCCTGGCCAATCATTCCATGCATTAATGGAATCCGTTCATCCTTAATCCGCGCTTCCAGTAATCCAACCCGCATTTGTGTCGTAACAAAATCGGCGTCCCGCAGAGCTTCCCTGCGATCCAATGTTAGATGAATCTCCATCGGTACACCCGCTTTTTGGACCATGCGTTTAGCTAATTCACCAACAATGTGTAGCTTCTCTCGCCCTTCCTGGATATCGACCAGCCATAATTCACGGATTGGCATCTCATTGTATCTCTTAATAAAGCCTTCCACCAGCTCCGGAGTATAGCTAGACCCTCCTCCGATTGTTACAATCTTAATCCCTTTTTTACTCATCTTCCTTTCTCCTCTCTGTCCCATTTCTCCTATACTTGTCCGCAGATTTCTAGTCTTTTGAGGAAATAATGGCAAGCTTAGTACAAGTACACGAGATAATAACTAGCCGCCGTACAAACTGCTAATGAACCGATGATAAATGTGATAGCCTGCATACGGCTTTTATATTTACGTTCAAAGTAAAGCATAACGATACTGACGCCTGCGCCTCCAGCCAAGCTATTTACTAGAAATAGACTAGCTCGCTGGGATAGTCCCAACCACATCAGAAACGGGGTAAACAGCAAATTTAAGCCCACCAGAAATGTAAAAAAGAAAAAAGCGCTTTTCCAACGAAATTTAATAAGCTTGTTGCTCTCCTCCATTGTCCATTCCTCCCCTATATGCAAAATGAATGTTACTCATTCACCATGTATGCTTCTCCAACAAAAGAGACGTGGACAAAGAATGCCATAAGCTCTCTTTGCTCCACGTCCCCCCTTTTCTTTATCTTACATCATGTTTAGATTGTCGCTGTTTCCTCTGCTTCTCTTTCTTGGTCCACTACTTTTTTATCATACATTTTAAAGAATGGAATGTAGATCAAAAAGGAAATCAGGATATTCATTACGACCAGAATAATGGCTCTCCAATCCCCGCCCGTAGCCAGATAAGCTCCAATTGGTGCTGGCAGTGTCCACGGTACCATGATGTAGGTCGGATTCACCAAGCCAAGCACAGTGGCATAGTACGACAAGGAAGCCGTAATAACAGGAACGATAACAAAAGGTATAATCAGCACTGGATTTAACACAATCGGCATCCCGAAAATCACGGGTTCATTAATATTGAAGATCCCTGGCACAATGACAGTTTTTCCCAGTGTCTTGTGATAGTTTGATTTGGCGAATAACAGCATGCATAGGACAAGACCAAGTGTCGCACCTGATCCCCCAACCCAAACAAACCATTGAAAGAATGTTTCAGGTGCCACGTGCGGAATCGCTTGACCAGCGGCTACTGCCTCCGCATTTTTGGCCAAATACACTTCCCATAGTGGACGAGCAATCGTACCTACAATAGAGACTCCATGGATACCAAACGCCCAGAAGAAAGTAATTAAAATAACTGGAATTAGTATACCAGGTAAGCTATCTCCTGCTTTTACTAAAGGTGCAATAATTTTATCAACAAGTCCATGTAAATCAATTTTGAAAACAACCGTAATGATTGTCATGATCAGAAGCACGACTGCTACCGGGATCAATGCTTCAAAGGAACGCAGCAGGGAAGGCGGCACCTGATCTGGAAGCTTGATCATCAAATTGCGCTGTTTACAGAAGCGCAACACCTCTACAGCAAAAATAGAGGCAAGCATCGCTACGAACAAGCCGTGTCCACCTAGATTGGTCATTGGAAGAACAAAGCCTACTCCATCCATCACTTTAGGTGCAAGCGTCATGAGAAATGCCATGATTGCTAATTGTGAGCCTGCCAAAGGATCAAGATTGTAGCTCTTCGCCAGATTATGCCCTATCCCAAAGGAAATGTAGAGTGACATGATAAACATCGTCATCCGGTACGGAATAAGAATTTGACCCGCATTTTCCTTTGCCCACATTGTGATTGCCCAATCCTGCGGCAACGGCGGGAAAGCGATAATTAAGAAGAAACTTCCTACGATAATAAACGGTAAAGCGGAGATAACCCCGTCGCGGATTGCTCGTAAATGTCGTTGTTCAGCAATACGAGCAATAGGACCTGACAAGTGTTTATCTAGAAATTGCACAAAAGCGTCCATGTCTGACTTCCCCCTTTACTCCCTGCGGACATCCTCTTTACAAGAAATGTTCTAGGTGTCTTTTTACTTTGCTACTTCCTGTACTTTTTTAAATAATGTTGCTCCACCAAGCGGTGTGTAGCCCTGAGGCGGAATCAGTTCGCACGGCACTCCTGCTGCATCCGCTTCTTGTTTTAACTGTTCAAAACGATGACGTACCTGAGGAGCTACCATGGCTACATTCCAGCCATTTTTCACTTCCTCAGCAAATTCTTGTGTACTGACAGCCTTCACTTCCATTTCTATCCCATGCTTATCTGCCTCTTTTTTGAGAGCGTTTACCACAATTGCACTGGACATCCCTGCGGAACATACGAATAATACCTTCATTATTGATTCCTCCTTTTGCATGTATGAAAGTTTTTTTGCAACCTTTACAAAAATAAAGCACTAGCTTTCAAGAGCGGGGGAAGCCCTTGGACACCAGCAGGTAGGTTTTAAACAAGCGCAATTAACGAAATGCTGTTTTGATACCTGCTTTGTATCTGTCTTTAGTGTTACACCCCACTATGCATGTTGTCGAATCTATTTGTTTATAATGGTTGTATTTTCACTTGCGATACTATTCTGATGATTGTTGCAGGGCGTGCTGAACAAATCCCTCATACTTTTGCAAACGTTCCAGCGCCTCTTCATATTCACATGCAGCTGATATCATCACGATTGCTGCTTTTACATTCTTGTTGGCCTTTTCATAGAATTCAGTAGCCTGCTCGTAGCTAACCTCTGTAGCCTGCATAATAATTCGCTTGGACCGTTCCACTAGCTTTAGATTAGTTGGCTGAACATCCACCATCAGGTTTTTATACACTTTGCCAACGCCTATCATCGAGCAGGTGGAAATCATATTTAATACTAGCTTCTGTGCCGTTCCCGCCTTTAATCGGGTGGAGCCCGTCAAAATTTCAGGACCTGGAACTACCTCGATAGCTACATGAGCAAAACGACTAATCTCCGCATCCTTATTACAAGCAAGACTGGCTGTGCTGGCTCCTGCACTGCTCGCATACTGGAGAGCGCCGATAACATAAGGTGTACGTCCGCTGGCTGCAATCCCGATAACGGTGTCTTTGTCTGTTAATCCAATAGCTTGCAAATCATTTTTAGCAAGCTCAGCATTATCCTCGGCACCTTCCACCGCAACGACAAAAGCCTCTTTTCCCCCAGCAATCAATCCTTGTACCATCTCAAAATCTGTACCAAAAGTAGGAGGGCATTCCACTGCATCCAGGATTCCTAATCGTCCGCTGGTACCAGCCCCTATATAAATGAGTCTCCCGCCTTGTTTAAAAGAGCGAATCACTAGCTGAATGGCTCTTTCAATCTGCTCCAGTTCAGCAGCAATGGCAAGTGGTACCTTTTGATCTTCCTCATTCATGATTTGCAACACGTTTAGGATCGTCATCTGGTCCAAATTCGTCGTTCTATCATTACGTGTCTCTGTTACCAATTTCTCCAGCATGCGCTCACCTTCTGCTCCTATTTTGTTTCCGCTTTCATTTTACCACTTTGAAATAAAACGTCAATTATTTTATTTATTTTATGAATCAACATTTCAATACAAATAAAAGAATAGGTAGTAAGAGAGCAAGGATGCAGCATAAAGGCAAGCATCCGCGCACCTAATCTCCCCTCCTACCTGCTAGACCTTAATACCTCTTCACGAATTTCATTAAAGTTCTCAATAACCGTTTCCCCTATTCGATTAAACACACTGACATATAAGGCATCCACAATCGTTAAGTGCATAATTCTGGAAGCAAAACTGCCTACACGAAAATCCTGTTCAATATTTGGCGTACACAGCTTAATATCAGCTTCTTTATACAACGCAGATTTCGTTAAATTGGTAATAGCGATAACCGTCACCTGCTTCTTTTTAGCAAAACGTACGATTTCCAGCACCTCTTTGGTATTGCCGCTTACCGAAATAGCGATCAGTATCCCTCCTTTTTTCATATTGGACACTACAGGAAGCATCATATGAAAATCGGTGGTCATCTCGGAGTAATAGCCAATTTTTCTAAATTTATGACAACCATCCAAGGACACCACCGAGGAGCCACCTACACCATAAAAAATGACACTCTTCGTCTGTAAAATAGCATCTACCGCTTTTTCTAATTCCCGTCTGTCAAGAGAAGTGGATATTTCCTCTATAGCAGTCTTATTGTGATACTGGACTTTTTGAAATAATTCATAGGGCTCGTCCTGCTTTTTAATGATGGAGAAGTCGCTCATATTCATGTCCGAGCGGGTTAAGTCCCGAACCAGCGCCAGCTTAAACGCCTGAAAGCTGCTCATCCCAATTGATTTACAAAACCGAACGACACTAGCTTCGCTTGCGCCTGATTGCTTGGAAATTTGTTTTGTTGTCATGGTTGGAATTAATTCGGCATGATTCACAATATAGCTGGCTACTTTTTTCTCTGCCTGCGTAAAGCTGCTTAATTGGCTTTCAATCTTGCTTATAATCATGGAATGCATCTCATTCGCCTCCGTTCTCCTCTAGTTTTACCACATCTTACCTAGTTTGTAATAGTAGAAACCCGTAAGATTTTCGTTTTTCGCACATAACATAAAATCTCTTCGAAGAAATCATCATTACATTTTTATATGAAATTCAAATAAAGTAAGAAATAATATATGGAATATTATTACATTTATTGATAATATAGCAATCAAGTTATTAACTTCATCACAAAGGGAGGTTTATTATTCAAATGGTGAAAAAAGTGTTATTATCTGTCGCTATCCTCTTTACAACCGTTTTTAGTAGCAGTGTAGGCTTTGCC
Source organism: Brevibacillus laterosporus (assembly GCF_030489605.1). Taxonomy (GTDB): domain Bacteria; phylum Bacillota; class Bacilli; order Brevibacillales; family Brevibacillaceae; genus Brevibacillus_B; species Brevibacillus_B laterosporus_E. The sequence goes on along the minus strand of NZ_JAUKFY010000011.1, from coordinate 56,077 downwards.
AAGGAAGTCATTGAGGAGAAAAAGCCGGACAAGCCCCAGATTAAAGAAGTTGAGTTAGGCTCAGAAAAGCTAGGAAAACCTTTAGGGGAAAAGCTAGTTGTTGAGGAAGGTGCAGAAAAACTACTTGATCCTGAAGAAAAAACAGTGGACATTGATGATTCTCTCTCCACCCCCAAAAAGAAAAAACCCGCTGCTGCCGAAGCTGAGGCAGAAAATACGGACGCAAGTAATGCTAAGCCAATTGCCATCGACTCCATTCACTCTGGCACCATCAATAAGGAAGGCGAGATCAGATGGTATGCCTTCTATAATGCTAAGCCTGGAAAATTAACCGTCTTCCTTCAAACAGTTCGCTCCACTGACGTGAATTATGATCTGCATCTCTTTAAATTAAATGAGCAAACCATGAAGCTTGAAGAAGAAACAATCTCCTCCTATCAAGCGGGAAAAAACGAACAGGTTGCCCGCATCGCCCCTGAAGGATATTACTACATAGCCGTAAATTCAGTTAAAGGCTTTGATACGGCTAATACCTTTGCTCTCGTAGTCAAGCACTCTACTACCTACGACAAATCTGAACCTGATGACAATGCATGGCTCGCTCAGGAAAAAGACTCCACCACCTTTACCAATACCCAAACGATTGATAATCCATTCGATGAAGATTGGAGCTACTTCCACGTACTAGAACCAAAATCACTCTCTGTCACCCTGCAAAATCAGATTCCAGGTACCGTTTATCGCGCAGATATATTAGATGCAGCAGCAAATGTACTCCTGAACCTCGATCAAAACAAACAGTATCTCGTTACTTTCCCTAAAGGTGACTACTTTATTCGCGTTCTCTCTTCATCAGGCTATAGTGATTCTCAGCCCTATACGTTAAGTGTGAAAGACCAATCAGTAGCGAGCTCTGTAGTAATCAGCAGCATCAACTCAGATGGAGGTGTGGAAGGCTTAGTCGATTATCCTCAAGGGAAAAAATGGAGAATTAAAAATAATATTACCGTACATGGAAAAGCATACGATGCCAATGGCTACCCTGCCTATAATGTTCCCATTACGGTGTATGTCGTGACACGTCTTAATAATACGGTCTATTCAGGAACAGCCGATGCCAACGGAAACTTTAGTATCGCCGTGAACGGAATTGGTCCGGCTATCGGTCAGAACACCCACTACCTCTACTCGTTTATTCACTATTATGATGTGATTCCGCTTGTAGTGGCTAGTGGATCAACGAAGCTAAGTTCTAATGTAGACAGTGTCTATCACTTCGCTTACTCCCTTTATAATAGAAGCTAATCATACAGGAGCTGTGTAAATAAAAACGTAGCAAGAAGCTTTTTACTCATGCCTCTTGCTACGTTTTCCTTCTGTCTTACAATCAACGTTAAAACGCGGTGTTATTTTCTTCAGCCCTTACTTTGTTAAAATCTACGAGCCTTTTTTCATGTACTCGCCGCGAATCGGATTCACATTCCCTTCCCACTTAATTCGAATGGACTTATTATTCATAACATCAGGTGAGTTAGAAACTTGAAAATGAATATGTGCTTCACTAGAATTCCCTGAATTTCCGCACAATCCAATGACCTCGCCTCGTTTTACCTTATCACCTACTTTTACTTTAAGAGAGCCTGTTTTTAAATGTGCAGTGACACTATACTCGCCATTTCCATGGTCTATAATCACATGGTTACCAAGCAGTTCTTTTTTATTCGTTGTGCCAACGGGTACGTTATCAGGGATTTTATTTTCCGCCTTCACTACCTTGCCGTCCGCCGCAGCACTCACCTCCTGCCCGTAAGCATAGTAGCTTTCATTCTTAGACGGGTCACCCTGATAGGTCTTGCCATCCTTCATGATAACCAGATCGTAAGCATAGCGCTGATTTTCTTGCTCATAATGATAGTTAAATAATTCATTTGTCCCTCCCCAAAAGACAAACCAATCCTGTTTGACAGGGGGAGTGAAGACGTTTTTTGTAAAGGCCTGATCCGTTTGTGGAAAAGCCTTTAGCGGCATAATTTTTAGCCCAATAATTTTTTGTTGCTGGTCAAATACAGCACTTAGTCCCTTTGTACCACTTTGATCCAGCCATAGATATTGCTGATAACCATTTCCTATTGGTACATCAGCCTGTAATGTATAGCCTGTTATTCCCTCCTGGAAAGGATGGGCGAGTTGTTTCAATTCCTCTGTGCTTACTTTCTGCTGAAATTCCTTAGTCATTTGTGCATGGATTCGTTCATACTCCTCGTGTAAAAATACCTCACCTAATTGCTTCGGCTCGATCGGCTGCATGATGCTCCCCGTCTCCTTTTTTTGCACTGCTTCTGTTTTCTCAGGCTGATGAACCACCTGCTGCCCGCAAGCAGTGAGGCTGACTCCCAGCGCGGCTACTAAAAGGATAGGCGGGTAAATAGATCGTTTCATAAATAGACTCCTCTCGAAATTTTTCTTTTTTAACCTTATCAGAAGAACATTATCTCTCTCGAAACTCTTCCTTACGAGTAACTTACTTTGTACACTTGTCTTCTTCCAGTTCTTCTTTATTCGTTAAGACTGAGTTAAGATCGCGTGTCTAAAATCCCGAGAAAATCATGGTATGATAAACCATAGAAGCAGTCCGGAAAGGAGATATATACATAAAGGAGGAATGGTGCATGCTTCATGCACAACTTTTGGTGGTGGACGATGAGCTAACCATCGGTAAAATGCTAAGAACCGTTCTTTCGAAAGAAGGATTTGAGCATGTAGATGTGGCAACCTCAGCCGAGGATGCCTTGAATGCCTGTCAGAATAAAACCTACGATCTTATCCTATTGGATGTCATGCTACCTGGAAAAAGCGGCGTAGAGATATGTCCATTACTGCGAGTGTATACCAATGCTCCCATTCTGTTTTTAACGGCGAAAAATACCGATTTAGACAAATTATCCGGCTTTGCAGTGGGTGCAGACGATTACATTACCAAACCCTTTCATCCTTTAGAGGTGGTAGCCCGCATAAAAGCCCATCTACGTCGTTACCTGCCATCAACGAAACGAGAACCCGTATCAGTAAATCCGACTACCGTCTATGATTTTGGCCACTTTCAATTAGATGAACAAGCTGGGGAAGTGAGAGTCGCTAATAAGATTGTCGATTTCCCCGCTCAGGTTTATCAGCTCCTGCTATTTTTATGCCAGAATCCGAATCGGATTTTTAGCAAGCAACAGCTTTACGAGCATGTCTGGGGGCACAACTCCTTTTCTGATGACAATACGGTAATGGTGCATATTCATCGGATTCGTGAGCGAATTGAACCAACACCAAGTAATCCAATCTATCTAGTTACGATTAGAGGACTTGGTTACAAGCTACTTCAGCATGGGGCTAAACCCGTATGAATATGAAAAATCGTCTCATTCTTCAATTCATTTCCTTATTATTGGTCGCCTCCTTCATCTCGATTGGCTTCGTCACGGTGGCTTTTTCCTTTATGCATTCTAAAATCAATGAGCTAGAGATGAGCCGGGATTTTAGTCGTGCAGGTTTATCCAATTTAGTAACCACCTTACGCTTAGAGAACGGAATCATTATTTTTGATCCCGAGATGCTGGCTCAGGTGAAAAAGTCAGGAGGCTGGCTGCAAACCATTGACGAAAATGGAAGGGTGACCTCCAGCTATTTGACCCCTCCCGATGTGCCGAATCACTATAGGCCTGGAGAAATTCATGCAATTTGGAACGGGGAAAAGCAGTTTCCATACTCCCTGTACATCTGGATCGAGCCAAAAGATGGCGTAACCTACACACTGTTATATGGGGTTAAATATAAGGAGGCAGAGCTGCTTAAACAAATTAGCAAAGCTGCAACCCTTCAATCAGACCGTGTAGCTATTCCCGCCTCCTTGGAGCAGGACCTGCTTCAAAGCAATATGTGGCTTCAACTCCTTGACGCAAACGGAACAGAAATGGCTTCCTTATTGAAACCGCCTAATGCCCTGAGCCACTATTCTGTACAAGAGTTAACTCTGAGGATGCAGTATCCAGCACGCTATCAGGAGCGTCTTTTTTCCACCTATGATGATCAAACAAAACAAACCTGGATTCTCCATGCACCTGTCACTGCTTCGGATACTTCTACAAGCTTGATTTCTCTTTCCTCCGAAGGTCAGATTGCTGGGGTCACCATCATTGTCCTACTGATTACTATTATTACGGTATTTTTATTATTATCTCTTTGGTACGGACATCGTTTTGGCACGCCTATGCTACACTTGTTAGAATGGCTGAATCAGATCGCAAAAGGAACCTATAAGGAGCCCCAAGACAGAAATGGTTTACCTAAAAGTCTCACCAAGTCCGGTCACTATAAACGCAACTACCGCATTTATCAGGAAGTTATGCTCTCCATGCACCATCTCGTGGAATGCTTACAACGTAACAACGAAATCCGGAATCAATTAGAAAAAACTCGCGAGGAATGGATAGCTGGGGTCTCGCATGATTTAAAGACTCCTCTTTCCTCCATACTGGGTTATTCCAAAATGCTGGAGAATAAAACCTATGAATGGACACCGGAGGAAATTCATGATTTCGGCTCAATTATGAGCGAAAAATCTGCTTACATGGATGCCTTGATAAATGATTTGAGCATGACCTATCGTTTAAAAAACGGAGCTTATTCGCTTACTTTTACCTCTCAAGATATTAATGAGCTTGTTCGGCGTTCTATTATTTCCTTTTTGAATCATCCTCAATTTCAGGAGGCAGCACTTACCTTTCATCCGGCTTTACAACCGATTCATTATCCTGTAGACTCGTACGCCTTTCAGCGCATGGTTGATAATGTGATTGAAAATGCCATCCTGCATAATCCTGCAGGTACACCTATAGAGATTTGTTTACTAGCTTGTAAAACGGATGATCCAAATCCAGAAGGCTTCACGTTAACAATTCGCGATGGTGGTACAGGAATGAATCCCGAGGTTGCCCAACAATTATTTGAACGCTACTATCGTGGAACCAATACAGACCGTCTGACTCAGGGAACGGGATTAGGCATGGCAATTGCCAAAGAATTAGCATTGGCACATGGAGGAGAAATTCAGGTGGCAAGTGAACTTGGGAAGGGGACGACTATTGCGTTTACATTCCAAAAGGAGAAGGATTTATGGCCTTCTTATCATCTAAAAAGCCTCTCCACCCACAGTAATTAATACAAATGGGTGGGAGGCTTTATTTAAGTTGTACGCAAAGCATTGCAGATTTGTATGCGCCAAAAAATCAAATAACGTATGGCTTAATTTACTTTTTGTACAGCAAAATACACCTGTTCTGGGTCATACGTGAAACGGTATAGCAGGTACGCTATACTTCTCTCCCTACGCTCATGCCCTCCCATATGGCTCGTTTCGCATCCAATTCCCCTGCTTCCTTCGCTCCACCAATCAAATGAACCTTCATTTCTGCTGGCAAAGAATCCGCAAGTATGCGATTCGGTGTGCTTCCAGCTGCTATTATCACCGTGTCCGCCGGAATGATTACTTCTTGCCCTTTCTCTATAATACGAACGCCACTTGGTAAAATTTCTTTGTACTCGATTTCCGTTTTCATTACTACTCCGTGTCTCTTTAACAACGCTAGAACGGCCCAGCGAGTGGTTTTGCCTAATCCCGTGCCAACATGTTTACCTCGACGCAAAAGCGTGATAGAACGCTTGTTATATTGCATGCTACCATATGATTTCGCTGACACGATCCCATACTCCGCTAAATATTGACCTGCTTCCGCTGAAAGGGTGGTGTTCGTTACCAGTAGATGTGATAAATCGCAGGCAATTCCCCCTGCTCCAATGATCACTACCTGCTGACCCACTGGTACCTTTCCTGTAAAGACATCAGCATAGCTTACAACATGCGGCAGCTCCATCCCCGGAAGCTCAGGCGATCGTGGTATTACCCCGGTAGCAAGGACGACTTCACTTACCCCTTCAGCGACAAGCTTATCGCTGGTGGCCTCTTCTCCCAGATGTACCTTTACCCCTAGTCTACGTAACTCATTCTCGTAGTAGCGGAGTGTTTCCTTAAATTCACTCTTCCCAGGAACCTGACTGGCAAAATTAAGCTGCCCCCCTAAGCGATTATTTCTCTCCCATAATGACACGTCATGCCCGCGCAATGCTAGCACACGCGCTGCCTCCAGCCCAGCCGGACCTGCTCCAATAACTGCCACCTTTTTGGTCTTTTCCGCTGGTGTAATGCTGATGTCCCATTCACGACCTGCTAATGGATTAACTAAACAAGAAGCTGTTTTCCCTTCAAAAATATGGTCGAGACAAGCCTGATTACAGGCGATGCATGTATTAACCTCAGCAAAACGACCTGCTCTGCTCTTGGCTACAATATACGGATCTGCCAAAAAAGGCCGAGCCATGGAAACAAGATCACTATGTCCCTCTGCGATGATTTGATTTGCCAAACGAACATCGTTTATGCGGTTGCTGGCAATAACTGGAATATCAACCGCCGCTTTGATTTCCTTTGCTACCCAAACATATGAAGCTCGGGGAACCATCATTGAAATGGTGGGCACTTGGGACTCGTGCCAGCCAATGCCAATATTTAAGGCATCAATGCCTAGTTCCTCCAGCCATACTGCAAATTGAACAGTTTCTTCTAATGTCGTACTGTTGGGCATAACATCAAGCCCAGACATTCGAAAAAGGACAGGATACTCTGGACCAACCGCTTTCTTAACCTGCCTGGCTATCTCCAATCCAAATCGCGCACGCCGTTTTAAGTCTCCACCCCATCCATCTGAACGCTGATTGGTCACAGGCGACAAAAATTGATTAATTAAGTACCCCTCCGAGCCCATGATTTCAACTGCATCAAAGCCTGCTTCCTTTGCTCGGCGGGCTGCATCTGCAAAAGCTTGAATGGTATGTAAAATTAATTCCTCATCCATTTCAATAGGGGCAGTCCGATTAATAGGTGCTTGTAACGGAGAAGGAGCTACAGGGTCAAGTCCCGTCATTTCCTTGTAAGCATAACGCCCCGCATGAAAAAGCTGTAACGCAATCCTTCCACCAGCTTCATGGACAGCACGGGTCATGTTATACAGTGGTGGAATATGCTCATCTGCATAAATGTTCGTAAAGCCTGCTCCGCCACCTCCTTCTGGCAACACTGCGGCCCCTCCCGTAACAATTAAGCCTGCTTCTCCTTTTGCTCGTTCTACATAAAAAGCAGTAAGGCGCTCATATCCATGATCTAATGCTTCCAAGCCCACATGCATAGACCCCATAATCACACGGTTAGGTAGCTGTAGTGTAGCAATTTGAATTGGTTGAAAAATATGTGATAGCATCCGATATCCCCACTTTCTATTTTTGAATGAATGTTCACTCATTTCTCTACGCACTTCAAAAATTCCTTTTTTTCTGACTATGATTGTTTTGCCCTGTTATAATAAAGAGTAAGCATGAGCTCTGTAAAATTGGAGGAGATTACACTGGAGACAATTGGATTTATTGGACTAGGTACGATGGGATTACCTATGGTACAAAATTTACTAAAGGCTGGATTTCCTGTGCATGTTGTTTCGAGAAGCCGCGGCCCTATAGATAAGGCTGTTTCTCTAGGTGCAGTTGAAGCTAAAAACCCTGCGGATCTGGCGGAAAAGGTAGATATTTTACTTACCTGCTTACCTCTTCCCTCTACGATTGAAGAAGTTTATTTTGGCGAAAATGGCATTCTAAGCGCTGATCTGACAGGAACATTGGTGATTGACCACTCCACAATAAGCCCGTTACTAAATCAACGCGTGTACGACGCTATCACAGCAAAGGGAGGATCTTACATGGATGCTCCGATCAGCGGCGGTCCGATGGGAGCTACTGCCGGTACCCTAGCTATCATGTGTGGCGGATTAGAAAACGATTACGAGCGAGCTAAACCAGTATTTGAAGCACTCGGAACAAATTTGTTTTACTTGGGAAAAATCGGTAATGGCAGTATTGCTAAGCTGATGAATAACTATTTGATTGGCGTACATACGGCTGCTTTAGCAGAAACCTTCATTTTGGCTACCAAAGCAGGGGTTGATACAACTCAGTTGTATGAGGTGCTGTCAGCAAGCACGGGAGACAGCAAAATGCTGCATCGGATCGTTCCATTGGTACATCAACGTGATTTTGATGCACGCTTTAGCAATCAATTGTTATACAAAGACATGCGGATTGCTGGAGAATTAGCAAAAGCTTACGAGCTGGACATGCCGATCAATAAGCTGGCTGAACAAATGTATCAGCAAGCTAGCGAAAAATATCCAATGGAGGATATGGCCGCTTTATTTAAAATTTATGAGGAAAAGACCGGAATTATGGTAAAAGAAAAGGCTCTCGATTGAGAGCCTTTTGCCTTTATAGGTTAATAAGCAATACGCACCAATTTTCCTACATGTGCTGCCATATTTGTAAGCACCGGCTTCCATTCATCCTGCTCATCCATTGGATTGAGCGGAAGCATAAAATGAAAATCGGCAACCCATTCCACCTGCGAGTCCTGCTCTGGCGATAGCATGCGTTTTTTGCTTGTAAAGGCGATCTCCGGCACAATGGCTTTAGCAGCTTGCCACAAAGCATTGGTATCTCGTCCCTCTACAAGATAAGTAACCTCTACTTCAATTTCGCACATTTTTGCTTCTTCGAGCGGAAATAAGTGAATAACAGCGACTGGTGCACCTTCCTTTGCTTCATCCTTCATGAACCGCATCTCAACCTCGTGGTATTCTTCCCCTTCTAAAATCGAGCGTTCTGTTTTTAGTAATACCTCTGTGGTTACACCGTAGGCTGAAAGTTCTTCGTCTACTTTTGCCACCAATATATCTAACATAGTTTTCTTCCTCCTCATGATGCACTTCATCCATCATACTGAAATCAGAGGAAGCCGTAAAGTTAGACATAAAGAAACCGCTTTCATAAAGCAATAGCTTTTACTTTACTTTACTTATTCATGGTGTTGGGTGGCAGTCCTTTTTATTTAGAAATTCGGACAGCCATATCCGCCTGACATCTTTATTTGGACAGTATCCCAGCAGATAGCTATCTCCTAGCATATACTTTTCTTTTAGCCACTCCTTATGCTTACGGAAGAAGGCATTCTGAAATTCAATTGGCATTTGTTGATATTCTTCCAACGCAGAAGGGTGTTCGAGGAAATAATCTTCATCATACAGGATTTCATCATCGCTCTGACGACTAATAAAATACAAGAATAAAAGAACAAGGCCCGTATTCACCAAAAAAAGTGTCATACCTATCTCCCCTTTCCCTTACAGCCAATGTCATTCGTCCAAAACATACAACCCTAAAAATATTCTGATTGTTCCTTTTATTTTATCATGATTTTTCTCTTTGGTAACTACCTCATATCCCTTTGAAACAATTTATTTTGGAAATGATTGATTCATTCAAAGCATCAGAGCCAGCCATCAGCGAAACAATCTTATTTAAACTTTCCCAGAATGTGAACATTTTTCAAAGGTATCTCGCCTATAAATACGATTCAGGCATAGGTTGTACACAGTTACATTGCCTTATCAGCAAAAAAACCAGCTGGAGTTCTCCAGCTGGCCTGCTACGCTACTATATTATTGTTGCTATGAGCATCCTAAAAACAATGTTTTTCACTAGCTGCCAGTCTTCTAGGATACTTGGCTCTCCGGAAGTGTTCCCCTTCCAACAGAAGGTGAGCTAGCACCTGATGGTGGCGTAATATTTACCGGTGGAGGCGTCATTTCGTGATTAGAAGCTGGGGTATTTTGCTGGAAATTAGGTGCGTCAATAATATCGGCTGGCGGTGAATTACTCTCCGACTGTCCTGAGCTTCCATTATTGTTATCCCATCCATTATTTCCAGAATCATTTGCACCATTTTGTCCGTGACCATTTAACAGGTCCTGCTCGTTACCTTGCTGCTCATTCCCATTTTTGATTGTATCGGATTCTTTCGTTTCCGATTGGACTTTGTTAGTGGATTGCTTAGGTTTCGTTGATTGCTGCTTCTTTTTTGATTTGGAATTATTTACAAATTCCACTACTTGATTATCAAACGGAGAGTCATTGTAATCAATTTTAGCCACCTCGCTGCTGTCCAGCCTCATAGCAGCTTGTAAGGTTTGGCGAATCTCATCTTTTTTGCTCGTTGGTAGCAATGTGTAGCTTGTACTTGAGCTCCAAAAGGCCCCACTGTCTACTACGACAAAATTATCCATGTTAAAGCTTTTAAAATCATTTGCAATGCCTAGTATTTGTTCCTTGCTAAAATCAGTGTGGATATGATCACCAGTTGTTTCTATCACTTTAGGCAATTTAGCAAAGCCTTCAATCGACAGCATATTATTCATAATCGCCTTAATTACTTCCTGCTGACGTTGGTTTCGTTCAAAGTCATTGGAATAATACTTGGTACCGCGATTATCGTGACGATGCCGCACATAATCAAGTGCATTCTTACCATTCAGCACCTGCCGCCCCGGATTAAGGTTAATATGGGTGTTATCAGTAGGATCGTCATATACAAGTCGGCGGTCTATGTTGACTTCCACTCCACCTACCGCATCCACGACCGCTTTAAATCCATTAAAATCAACCTCAACATAGTGGTTGATCGGAATGCCCAGCACCTGCTCAAGCGTTTTTTTCGTTAGGGTGATCCCATTTTCAGTAGGTGTTTCCCCCTTTGCTTTCGCCTGACGGCGCTCAGCCTCTCCGTTGGCAAATACAGCATTCACCTTATGATATCCGCGGTAGCCTGGAATTTTGACTCGGGTATCTCGGGGAATGGAGATCATTGTCACCTTTTTCGTATCAGGATCAATAACCCCTACAATCATTACATCGGTATTAGCCGAGCCTGTCTCCGGCCTCGAATCTCGTCCCAACAGCACAACAGAGATAGGTTTGTTTGAACTATAGCTCGTATCAACAGGCAACACATTGTTTACATCTTGATAAGGGTCTTCCGTTGCCTTTTCCATAGCTTTATCAATTGTCTGGTACACATAATAGGCATAGGCCCCTCCACCCAAAATGAATAAGGCTACCAGGGTGAGAAGAATTATGCGTAGCTTTGTCTTCTTTTTCTTAGGTTTCTTCGGTTTGGAAGCGGTGCGCTTACTCGTGTTCGCAACCGTTTCTTGCATATGTAATCAGTCTCCTTATGTGACAAATAATCTTGTCACTCGCAATCTATGTTCCTTTGTTAAGACAGCCAACACCTCAGAAAGGTTACACTTAACTTTTACAACCCAAGCCTCTTGTCTCACAATTCCCATCATTATAAATTGAGATTTCGGGAAGTGAAATAGAGCTTTTCACCTATTTTTGCTAAAAACTACATCCTCTATCATATCACAAGCATGTGGGATTTTGTAGAAAAATGTCTATGAAATCAGAAACCCCTTTCGCTAATAGGAAACGAAAGGGGATCGGAAAAGTGAAGACAGCGAGATATGATTTGGAGTCAACAGATGAACTATTGCATCCCGTGGGGTGCTTGGCTAAAGCCTTTTACCGGCTTGCTTTCATTCTCATGCTTTGCATTTTGTCCAGTATGGTGCGCATCTCCGCCATGACGAATATGATACTTATCGCTTTTGCCTTTGATTTGCTTTGCCATCTGTTCTCCTCCTTTTATCTTGCTCTCTTTATTGTGTGAGTATCCTTGCTTCTCCATTCATAGGGGCCAATAAGCAAAACATCCCGCCTCACTCAGCTAGCAAGACGGGATGAATATGAATTACGCTTTTTGTTTAGTAGCAGCTATCACCAATTCAGTAATAGCGGGTGGATAAATCTCTGGGGCACCATAGAGACGGAGTGTACCATCCTCTACAAGCCCAGCGATAGCAGATATGCTCCAGCCCTCGCTCATCACTATTTCTTGTTCTGTTACAAATGATAGTTGTTCACCATTTTGACGCATCAAGGCATGCTCAGGTTGTTTCTTCCCGGCATAAGCTAACATTTCTTCCAGCACCACCTGCGGTTGCAGAGAGGATTGGTGTAGAGAATGATTCGCCTCCTTGGATAACAACGTGCGCATACGATATGCCTCAGGCAGATCCTCTTTAAGCTGACTAATTAAGTTCAGCATATCAGCAGTTAATAAGGTCTGATGCTTTTTATCTAGCCATTTGAAGAACGCTGTTAGAACGGAAAGCAGATTATTCGCTAAAGTTTTGGACGGCGTATCAACACGTTCCAACACATCATGCGCTAAGAAATAAGCAACATGCTGAATACGTAATGCGTTCCAATCAAAAGTAGGACCAAAAGCATTACGAATAAATGTGCGGAACAGGTTCATCGTCTCATCGTATTTTTTCATCGTTAGCTCAGATTTTCCTGCTGTCATTTCCTCTACGAAAGAAGCTATGTCAGCCAGCACTTCTGGGCGAACCGTAAAAATACTCTCCGGTAAACCTTCGATTAACGGACGATCCAACAGATTAGCAATATGATGCAAATGATTCGGCATGGACAGTTTGGTCTTTAGCACTTCAATATTCATAAAGCGCGCAATGCCTTGTCCCATCGCTTCCTCATGCTCTAGCTTGTCTAAGATTTGAGTAAGGACATTTTTTAACTCTTGTTTATCAGAAGCGGCTACCAGCAATGGTGGTACATCCTGAAGCTCTATCTGAGACGTCTGCAACCACTTCTCTGTAAAGTAACTCTGAACTGCCCATTGTAATACTTTAGGCGGTAATGTAGGCGCACTTGTGATGAATAATGTACCCTTCGTCAGCTTTGTTCCTGTCGAGCTTAATCCATTAATCGCTATTTCTTCAGTTGGGGCACCTAGCTGAAGTGCATCGCTTGCCTGTTCAACGCCTGATTTATAGCCTTCAATCGTTAGTCGTTTTTGTTCTAAAATCAATTCTGCTGCAATTTCATGAAGTTCCAACAATGCACTATCTAGAGAGCGAATCAGGAATTCATCCTTTTGCGAAGCATATACCCAAGTCTCTTGAGAAGGCTCTTGCTTTTTGGATTCAAAGGACCCGTGTGTTTTTAATAAGCGTCTGATTTCAGGAGCATGCACGCCTTCATAAACAAAGCGAACCATACTCTCTTCCTCAGGCTCCTGCTCATAGCTTACACCCTGTTCATTTAAACGCTTGTAAAGAGCGAGTGATACAGCTTCTCTACCGGAGCTTTCCATTTTTTTCGCTATCGTTAGCAATTCATTTTTAAGCGTAGCGCTTACCATGAGACTGCCTGAGAAGATAGAATCACGATAGCCTAGCGGAATTAATCTAGCAAGCAAGAGTTGGCCTGGCTTTAGCACAACAGATTGGGAAGAGATTAGATTGTGCTCCTGATTGGTGTACAAATCAGTAACAACAGTCTTATCCTCTGTAACGGATGTAATCTCGTAAAGACCTAATTGAAGATGTAATAAACCTTCTTTTATCTCTTGATCCATTCGTTTACCGTATTGAGCGATGAAATCTTCAAGGACAGAAACACCCTCGTTTTTCACATCGAACACATACCAATTCATAAAATGGTCCATCCAGCGTGGTTGGAACAGCTCTTTTAGGGTAAGGCCCGTTTCTTGTGCAAAACGGTCTCTAGCCCTGCTTATTTCTATATCGTTGACATGCTGCACCACATATTTCGTTAGACGTTCTGTCCAAGTAGCAAACTCTTTGCGGAGCTTTTGCTCGCGAGCCATGCGTACCTGAGCAATGTCCGTCACAACACCACAGCACTTTTTATATTTCTTACCGCTGCCACATGGACACAGTTCATTTCTACCGACTGACATGGGGGGTTGTTTCTCCTTTCGACCCAGCTAACCTTCAGCTAGGAATTGCCACAATCCTTCTAGTTATATCGCATTTCCCGAATTGATTGCAAGTTATTCTACCCGAATGCCTAGTAATCAATACTCATATCCGTGTATGCTTCCCATTTTTCAACAAAATGTTGTAGCTTTTTAATCAGCTTCTCAATTCTCTCACGTTCAGCAATACATTCAGATATGGCTTCTAATTGATTGGTGGAAAAAAATTGTACCACCATCATTTCCATATGCTTTAAGCGAGCCTCATACTGCAAAATGATCTCACGGATCACATAAAATCTCTTTTCCATGCAAATGGACTCTTCTGCCTTCATTATTCTTGATCAAGTGTAGTCACAATATTTTTAATGTCGGCAACTACCTGTTCGTTTTTATGTTTTTCCTTCATCAAAATTTCAATGGCATCCATGTTACTCTCTTGGAAATGAGAAATTACCTCTTGGGACATTTCGGCATTACGCTGATCCAAAAGGGAAACTGCCTTATTTAATAGCTGTTCTACTTCTGCTAAAACGTTTTTTGTTTGCGTTGTGATCATGATTTTTTCCTCCTGTACGGCCTCTAAATTTTTTGCTTGTGGCTCGGTTTGGTCAAGTGCTAGCTGATCGTTTTCGATCACAGTCTCTGCCGTAGCTACTTGTGCCAGCGCAGTTTGCATTTCATGTACAGCTTTTGCTTTATCGTCTTGGCCATTTACGTAAATGTTTTCGCCACTAACTGTAAAGCGGCCGTCCAATTCCGGTACAAACATGCTTTCTTTGATAGACAGCTTCAACTCATTTTCCACCATGTGGAACAAAAGGCGGATAGAGAGTCTGTCGATTTCCTTGCTAACCAAAAATTCATAAATGGAGTCATTAGCCAGTTTCCATTCAGCAAGATACCAGCGTTCATCTCCGACGTATTGAACGAAGCGCGGGTCTTTATCCAGTATCAGCAATTTGGTGATCTGATTCCAGGAAAAATGGGTATGTTGACGCAATTCACGCATCATTTGGTCTAAATTTTTGGGAGAATGAGATTTTCTCACAAAACGATATGCCTGATCAAATAATTGATGTGGTTGGTATGTAAGCTCTAGGATCGCTTCGGTTCTGCCAACCTTTATGGGCGAATCAGTAAGCTGCATGGCTTCGGAGAGGGTTTCTTCCGCGCTTTTTCCATTTGGCATAAAGTGTAATTGCTCTTCTAAGCGCGCAATGATATCAGTTCTTGGAAGTGAACGCTCCCCTGGCCGAAAAACCTTCTTGATGTAACTAGCGATGGTATATGTTGGCCTATTCATGAAACATTCTCCTTCTGCATTGCAAAGACTTTCCACAAGACGGAATAGTAACCTATATTCTACATCAAAGCAGAAAATCCTACATTTACTATTGTTTTTTTATGACTGAATGTGATTTTGTAACAGCCCAGCCATCATTGTAATCGCATACATGCCTATCCTATCTAGGTTTCAATCATTTTTCATAACAACCTGCTTGCCCCGTAACCTTTTTCCTCCCTTAAACGTAATGGTAAATAGTCTATGGAAAGGCTTCTTCTGCTTGTGATCTTAGATAGAGATTAATTTTAGTAAGGATTGGTGGTGGATTTACTACCTTTACGGTATATAATGGGGAAAGAATTTTTGTCAGAGTTTATGAACTGGAGGAAATAACCTTGGATTCTACTGTTGTACAGGCCCTCAGCTCCTTTGCTGGTTCCTATTCAGTTGTCGGCTGGATTAGCATTTTTCTAGCTAAATATGCAGAATACCTCTTTTATCTGAGCATCCCCGTTTATTGGTTTTTTGGAAATCGCAAAAACAAACGGATGATTATCCAAACAATCATTGTCTGTTGTATTTCCATGGGAATAAGCTGGGTGCTAGGACATCTCATCTATCGTGATCGTCCGTTCGTTACGCTGCCACTGACACCATTGGTACCGCATGATGCGGATGCTTCTTTTCCAAGCGACCATGCGACAGCAGCACTAGCTATCGCAGCTACCTACTGGTACTATATCAAACCAAAGGGGAAACGCTTCTGGATGGTTCTTGCGGTTGGTGTATCCCTTTCCCGCGTGTTCATTGGCGTGCATTATCCAACAGACGTTTTGTCCGGCATGGTGCTTGGAATGAGTTGCGCTTATGCTATTCATAGCATCCTTCCAAGATTCCCTCGTGTAGTAGGCTTAATCGATGAAGGTATTCTTTTGTATGAAAAAATCGAGAGTGCCATCATACCGCCTAAAAAATCAGCTGCGCGCAAAAAACATCACACGATTGAATAATCGTCTAATAAAAAGCCCTTTTCATCACTTGAAACTTGAGCAAGTTTCCTGATAAGAAGGGCTTTTTGTTTTTCTATTTACTCTTCTGCCACGCTGCACCTAGTTTCAAGGACATTGCCACATTGCGCGCCGTCCGCTCCATATTTTGGGCTCCTTCTTGCAAAATCTCTTCCAAGGGAGCTAAGTGAGGAATAATCGGGAATAAAAGATCAATTCCATGCTCGTGTACAATCTTACTCTCCTCAGTCACACAACCCGCAATGCCGATTACTGGAACATTGTAGAGCTTAGCCGTCTTGGCTACACCAATCGGAGTTTTTCCATGAATGGTCTGAAAATCTACGCGCCCTTCCCCCGTGATCACAAAGTCAGCATCCTGTACATGTTTACTTAACTCCGTTGCCTCTATTACAATTTGAATCCCGCGTTTTAATTCACATTGAAAGAAAGCTAGCACACCTGCTCCTAGACCGCCTGCAGCCCCAGCTCCCTCGATCTTATCAACATCCTTACCGAGGTATTCTTTTAATTTTTTCGCATAATGGGCTAAATTTTGATCGAGCAGAGCGACTTGTTCAGGCGTCGCTCCTTTTTGCGGTCCAAATACGGCAGAAGCTCCCTTTGGTCCTGTCAAAGGATTATCGACGTCACAAGCCACCTCAAAGGTTACCTGCTGGATGCGAGGGTCCAGAGAGCTTATGTCGATTTCAACAAGCTTGTGAAGCTCTCCGCCGCCGTCGCCAAGCTCCTCGCCATTTTGATCTAACAGCCTTACACCTAGCGCCTGTGCTACACCAGCACCACCATCATTCGTTGCGCTTCCCCCTAGACCTAATATGATATGTGTGACGCCTGAATCCAAGGCACGGAGAATTAATTCCCCAGTCCCCCTTGTAGTTGTAATAAGCGGATTTCTCTCTTCGCGCGGCACCAGATGCAGGCCTGAAGCCGCTGCCATTTCAATTACCGCTGTTTTTTTATCGCCTAATAATCCATAGAATGCTTCTACAGGCTGTCCAATTGGGCCCGTCACTTGGCAAGTAACAATCTCTCCACCCGTAGCATCCACCAGCGATTGAACCGTTCCTTCACCGCCGTCTGCCATCGGTATCAGGACACACTCAGCGGTAGGGAAGACTTCTTTTACTCCTTTTTCAATTGCCAATGCTGCCTGCATAGCCGTCAGACTTTCTTTAAAAGAATCCGGTGCAATAACGAATTTCATCGTTGTCTCTCCTCTCGTGTTCTGTACTAGCTATTTTCATACCATAATTTGAAAAATACCGAATAACAGAGTAGAAATGATAGCAAGTACAAAACCAATCACTGTCTCATAAGGAATTAAGCGTAGCCGTTCTTTCATTGCCATGTTAATGCTACCACCCGTAGCGTGGAAAAAGCTTCCGTGCGGCATATGATCAAACACAGTCGCACCCGCATGTATCATTGCTGCCGCCGCTAGTGAGCTTACACCAAGCTCAACGATCGTACTACCAAATACAGAGCTCGCTACCACCGTACCAGCGGTTGTAGAAGCCGTAGCCAAAGACATTAATGCACCGCTAATCGGTGCCAACAGGTACGCAGGGAGACCGGAAGCAGTCAAGGCAGAAATAATGACACCTTTTAGTTCTGAATTGGCGATAATTCCGGCAAGTGTTCCCGTTCCAATCAGCATAATGGCTACACCTGACATCTTACCCAACCCATATATTGCGTACTGATTCACTTTTTTGAGGCGTCCCATAGCAATTGCTCCTACAAGTCCCCCCACAGGCAAAGCAATTAACGGATCTATATTGATATCAAATAGAGGTCGCAAAGCCAGTAAAACAATGGCTGTAAGGGGTGCTAAAATTGCTGTTCCAAAGCTCGGAAGCTGGCTTCTATCAACTTCACTGCTTTCGTTTGCCGCTACTTTGCTTCCTTTTTGCGACAGTCTTTTTGCAATCATGTAGGTCACAGCCACTCCAATGAGAGCGGGAATAATTCCTGCTGCCATCACAGAGGTCAATGGTACGTGGAATGTATCGGCCGCCGCGATAGTATTAGGGTTAGGCGACATGATATTACCAGCTTTCCCCCCTCCAATCATCGCAAGCAAAATACCCATCTTCGATATATCAGCTCGCTGCGCGATCGCCAAAGCAATCGGAGCTACGGTAATTACTGCTACGTCAATAAAGACACCCACCGCTGTCAAAATCATCGTTGCAATGGCAAGAGCTAGCAACGCTCTTGTTTCGCCTACTTTTTTTACAATAGTCTCAGCGATTGTGGATGCTGCTCCCGATTCAATGAGTACCCCAGCCAAAACACCTGCTGCAAGGATACGTAAGACAGCCGGTATAACACCCTTGGTTCCCTCAATCATGAGGGTAACGGTATCCGGCAAAGTAACTCCGCCGATGACACCACCAATTAAGGCACCAGCAATCATTCCATAAGCAGGCGGCACTTTGCGCAAAATAAGAACAATGGCTACAATCAACGCCGCTAATGCCCCAAAAACGCTTACGGTAACATCCATGTGTGACTCCTCCTTCTGACTTCAGCTCTATTTGTATGCTTTCTATCTCTCGTCTATATCATAGCGCTTTCATGTAAGCGGATTCATCAGCCGCGAAAACAAAACTCCCGCCTTACGGACAGGGAGTTTTTGTTCATTTGCACAATAGGTTCCTTTCAATTGGTAGAATTGGAATTTGTTCCTTTTTTATGTTTGTTTATTTTTAAGCTTATAAAGCCACATAGCAAATTGTAATGATAGGAAGTCACTGATTCTTTTGGGGTCCTTACCTGTGATGTCATAAATGCGTTGCAGTCGGTATCTAAGCGTATTACGGTGAATGACAAGCCGCTTTGCAATCCGATGCAGTTCTCCCTCTTCCTCCATATAAACGTGAAGAGTTTGCTGAAGCTCTCCACTTTTATCCTGTGTAATGAGATTTTTATACACCTTGATCAGCTCTTCTGATTTCCAAGATTCCTGTACGGAGACCATCAGCGTTTCATTTAAAAAATCATCATAATAATAAACGGTTAATTCCGGAGCCATTGCTTTACCAGCGAGTAATGTATCCCGAGCAGACTCATAGCAATAGCGCAGCCCCTCTGCACCGGAAAAGGCTTTTCCAACTGATATTTTAATAGGCGCAATGAGTTGATTTTTTAGCAATTGTAATATTTGCTCAACACCTTCACAAATCGCTTCCTTATCCCGATAATGGCGTGATTCCTTTACTAAAACAATCTGTTTTGAATTCTTAATGGCCATCATTTCAATGGTATCACGCAGCTCCAATAAGCCAACCATTTGGCGTAAGGTCGTGTAGGCACTATCGTCAGAAATCCCGATATCCACTAATTCAATAATAACCGCCACTCTCTTAGTGGATAGATCGATTTGCAGCCGCCTTGCCTGTTCCTTCCATAAAGAACTATCCTGATGGTCTGCATGTATGATGGACAACAAAAAATCTTCCCGTAATCGTTTATCCAGCTTGGCCTGCTCTAGTAAGTAGGATTGCTCCAGAAACATCTCTGCTGTCATTTTGACAAGCTCTCCATACTTCGTCACCTCACGTGGATCACCGGTAATACCAATCACGCCCACTATTTCACTTTGAAATTGGATAACTAAATTGGTTCCAGCCTGCACACCAGCCAGTCGCCTTACATCTTCCGGATACACCTCAAAGCGGCCTCGGCGCTCAATGGCAATAACCGCACCTTCATGTTTCTGATGCAGCCTATTTTTATCTCCAGAGGCAATAATGTATCCACGCTCATCCATTACATTTACGTTATAACCAATGACCTTCATCATCCGAGTAACAATATCCTGCGCGAGCTCTTGTGTGACTTGCAACACTCCGGCCACTTCCTTACCTAATCGATGTTTTTGTTCCATATATTATCTTATAAAGGAAGACTAGTAGCAAAAAACCACCGGCTAAGGCTTTCGCCTCTTTCGATGGTTTTTTAAACATATTTACATAATATTAAGCAAAGAAGAAATAACGTAGATAGACATATAAGTGAGATATGATCAATGTAATAATCGTAATCGGGAAAGCAACCTTGAAAAACATCCCAAAGCTTATTGGGTATTTCTCTTTCGAAGCCATTCCTACAACAATTACGTTAGCACTGGCTCCGATAATCGTACCGTTCCCCCCTAAGCAAGCGCCAAGGGCAAGACTCCACCATAGTGGCTCCAAATTCGTAATCCCAAGGCTTCCCATCTCTTTAATCATAGGGATCATTGTTGCTACAAATGGAATGTTATCAACAAAGGCAGAAGCAATTCCACTCATCCACAGTATGATAATAGATGTTTTCAATGTATCGCCCTGTGTAAATTCGATTGCTTTTTCAGCTAGGGAAGCTATAACACCTGTGTTTACCAGACCAGATACCAATACGAATAATCCTGCAAAGAAGAAAATTGTATTCCATTCTACTTTCAGCAAAGCTTCCTCTAAATAATGCTCTCCTGTTAATAGAAGTAACAAGAACGCGCCTACTAATGCAATCGTGGCTGATTCTAGATGAAAGACACCATGCAGGCCGAAGCCAATAATCGTTAAGGCAAGTACTGTTAATGATTTTTTTAATAAAGTAGGATTCGTTAGCTCCTGCTTTTCATCTAGTAGCATTAGTTTTTGCTGTAATTCTGGAGTTGTTTGTAATCCTTTTCGATAAACGAGTAACAAATAAATAATGACGACTACTAAAATAATAGCTATGACTGGAGCCATGTGTATAAGGAAAGCCATAAAGGTCAATTCCGGTACAGCGCTCCCAATCATGATATTTGGCGGGTCACCAATCAGTGTTGCGGCCCCTCCTACATTGGAGCAAATGATCTCACTAATCAGATAAGGAATCGGGTTTACATTCAACTGACGTGCAATACTAAATGTGATAGGCACCATGAGTAAAACGGTTGTTACGTTATCCAGCAAAGCAGACGCCAAAGCTGTAATTAAGCTTAGTGCAATCAGGATTTTAACCGGATCGCCCTTTACCGCTTTAGCGGCCTTAATGGCTACGAAGGTGAACACACCCGTTTGGGCTGTTATGCTCACGATGATCATCATTCCGATTAATAAACCTAATGTATTAAAGTCGATGTGATGAATTCCTTCCTCCTGGGTAACGATACCCGTGAGGATCATGAGCAATCCTCCTGCCATCGCAACAATAGTGCGGTGCAGTTTTTCGCTGATAATAAAAGCGTAGGTAATGAGAAAAATCGCAATTGCAAGTAATGCTTGATTATCCACTTGATAACCTCTCTTTCTTTCCCCTGAAGTTTATTTTGTTATATTATCCAAAAGCTGGATGTAAAAAACGACAAAAAGAGCCCATCAAATGACAGGCTCCTCCATAACACATTCTTATCAAGTTTATACCCTATAGAATAACGGGATTTTGATCATTTGTAAAGTAATTTATCACCAAGAATGAATAGGCCCCTTCAGCTTGATCTGACCCGTGAGCGTTACATCATAGCCCCCGATAGCCTGTAGTTCTTGTTTAAAAGCCTCACTTTGCAGCAATTTCAGGAGACTATTTATCCAATAATGACTTTGTGGTGTAACCAGCATAACTAGATCATAGTGCTCTTGAATTAACGGAATAAACTCCACGTCTACGATTCTTGCAGCTTTTTCAATGCCTATCCCTACATCTGCGGCTCCCCTCGCGACTGCAGTTGCAACTGCTAGATGACTATGCTCTACATGATTAAAATAGCCAGATAGTCGAGCTGGATCAATCTGATGAAGACGCAGTTGCTCATCTAACAAAACCCTTGTTCCCGAACCAACCTCTCGATTGACTATTCTGACTCCTGACTTTTGTAAATCAGACCACGTCCGTAGCTGTAAGGGATTCCCCTTTGCTACATATAGACCTGCTTGGCGAGCCATCATATGAACAATCAGATATGGTCGGCCTGTTAATACACGCTGTACATAAGGCAAATTGTAGGTCCCGCTGTCACCATCAAATAGATGTGTACTCACAATCTGCGCTTCTCCCCGATAAAGGGAAACCAAGCTATTCAAGCTTCCTTGGTAGGACCGAAGCGCTCTTATACTGCCTGTTTGGTTTTCTAGCTGAGAGGCTAACAAATCTAGTGCCATATCCTGTCCACTAATAATAATGGATTGAATCCCACCAGACGACGGTTTATCAGCTGCGATAGGTTTTTCCGCTTGTGAAAAGGAGGTGGTGTTAGCAGCTTTTTTCGATTTTGTTTTTAGCTTGTAGGATTCCAGATCGCTTGCATCTACTCGCATCTGTCTACCAACACGATAAGCAGACAGCTCTCCCTTTTTTATGAGGTCATATACTGTCAGCTTGGATACTCGCAAAATATTAGCAACCTCTTCAGTCGTATAGGAGATGTTTTGCGTCATTGATAGCCTCCTTTTCAAGTATTAAATCTTTCCTAGTAAAAATATCTTATCATAACTAGTAATCCAAGCTATAATGTTCTTAATTAGTTATATCTAAATATAACCAATTATAACTATTTATATTAAAGGAGAGTCTTTCATGTTAACATCACGTAAGAAAAGAAGCTTTCTGAGCAGTTTGGTCAGCTTCTCCTTAGTACTTGCTACTGTAGGCTGTTCTACTCCCGCTCCATCAGCTACTCAACCTGCTGCTGATTCGAAATCTCCGCAAGCCAAAACAGAAATCTTTGTGTCTGCTGCAGCAAGCATGACCGATGTGCTACAAGATGTAAAAAAAGAGTATGAAACCAAGCATCCTGAAATTACATTGACTTATAACTTCGGTGGATCAGGTAAACTTGCCCAACAAATTGAACAGGGAGCTCCAAGCGATCTCTTCATCTCCGCTAGTTCCAAGGATATGAAGACGTTAAAGGAGAAAAGCCTGATCATCGAGGATTCCCAAACCGAATTAGTTACGAATGAAATGGTATTAATTGCTCCTAAAGAAAGTACCATCTCCATTGATTCATTTGAGAAAATAACACCTGATACAGGTAAGCAATTTGCGATTGGCGAACCAAGCTCTGTCCCAGTCGGCCGTTACACAGAGGAAGCCTTGACAAAATTAGGTCTGTGGGAAAAAATGAAGCCGAACATGGTTTATGCAAAAGATGTTCGGCAAGTTCTGACCTATGTCGAATCCGGTAACGCAGAGTTGGGAGTCGTATATAAAAGCGATGCACTTACATCTGACAAGATCAAAATCCTAGCAACTGCCAAGCAGGATTGGCATACCCCTATTGTCTACCCGGCCGCCTTGGTAAAAGCTACACAGCATCAAAAGGAAGCTCAAGAATTTTTAACATTCCTAACCACTGATTTTTCGAAGGCTGCCTTTGAGAAATACGGCTTTCATCCTGTAAAATAAGCGATTTTCAAGCTTACATATGGGGCAAAGCAAATTAAAAGTGAGGGTGCTTGTTTATGCCTGACATCTCTTATTCCCCGCTCTACCTGTCGTTAAAGGTAGCGGGGATTTCAACTATTGTTGTATTTATCAGCGGATTATTTATCGCCTATTGGTTTTCGCGTCGTCAATTTTTTGGCAAAAGCATTCTGGAAGCATTGTTTCTATTGCCCCTCGTGCTTCCTCCCACTGTAGTAGGCTTTGGTCTGCTTCTATTGTTTGGTAAAAACGGGTTAATCGGAAAATTTTTATTGGAGGCTTTTCAATTTCAAATTGTATTTACTTGGGTAGGAGCGGTGATCGCTTCTGCTGTCGTCTCCTTTCCCTTGATGTATCAAGCCGCCCATGCTGCCTTTCAAAATATGAATCGGCGCTATGAGCAAGCAGCTGTTATGCTTGGCGCTTCCGCTTGGAGGGTCTTTTGGACGGTCACGTTTCCGTTATGCTGGCCCGGGCTTTTGGCTGGACTTGTACTTTCCTTTGCCAGAGCGCTTGGTGAATTCGGAGCAACACTCATGCTTGCCGGTAATATTCCCGGGAAAACAGAAACGCTACCGATCGCCATCTATTTTGCGGTTGAGGGTGGACGCATGGAAATCGCGGCCTTTTGGGTAGCTATTATCGTTGCCATCGGCTTTAGCACCATACTCTGGCTTAACTGGTGGAGTAAACATACATTAAATCGTCACGCACAGTTTAAAGATTAAAAAAGTCACTTTCGTAGATGAGGTATTTCCATGCTACAGGTCCAGATCATGAAACAACGTACGCATTTCACATTAGAAGTGTCATTTACTGTACATAACGAAATTGTAGTTCTATTTGGCCCGTCTGGTTCAGGTAAAACCAGCATTCTGGAATGTATCGCTGGATTGCTTACACCGGATGCGGCTCTAATTTCATTACACGGACAGGAACTATCCACTCCTGTAAGCAGCGTTCCTCCTCAAAAACGAAATATCGGCTATGTCTTTCAGGACTATGCCTTGTTTCCTCACATGACTGTTGAAAAAAATATTTATTACGGGATTGATTCCAAAAAACAGGCTGTTGACAAGGCCTTCCTAGAGCAAATCTGCGAAACGCTCGGGATTCGTCATCTGTGGAAAAGCTTTCCTAATCATATCTCAGGCGGTGAAAAGCAACGGGTAGCATTGGCCCGTGCTCTAGCAGTCAAACCAGCTTTATTGCTTTTAGATGAGCCTCTCTCAGCCCTGGATCCTGCAACAAGAGCAGAGTGTCAGGACGAGTTGCTTCGCCTGCATCAGCTCTGGAATATTCCCGTTTTATTAGTCACACATGATGAGGCAGAAGCGTACAAGCTAGGAAATAGAATCTTACGCTTACGCTCAGGAAGGATAGAAGAGGAGGTATTGCTTCAACCTCCCGTATCCGTTCGTCATCAAAAAAGCTGAGGTAGGAACCAGCCTACACTCAGCTTTTTTAATAAACAGACGCACTTAATTGGAGAATTGCTTAAAAGCCTCTCCACACCTTCCGCTTTAACACAGGTGCATAATGCCATTCCTGCTCTTCTGTCATCTCCTGTAAGGTATTGCCTAACGCGTTCATTTTACTGTCAATTTGATCAAGATAGTGGAAAATGACTGCGGTAGGCGTCTTACCGGACACAGCGCTTCCCCATCCCATTTCCAAATCGCCATGATGACTTAAAATGCAATGCTTCAGATGCAGTACTTCACTATCATCCAATGGAATAGCTAAGTCTGTGCATGCTTTCGTCACCATTTCTACTCCCATAACCAAATGCCCAATCAACTGTCCTGGAGTGGTATATTCTGGAGCTACCGGATCAGATAACTCATACAGCTTGCCAATATCGTGCAAGATGCAGGTGGCAAGCAGCACGTCACGGTCTACCTGCGGATATAACGGCAGCAAGCGTTTGCCCAAATCTAATAAAGAGACTATATGCTCTAATAAGCCTGAATAATAATGATGATGCATTCGAACACCCGCCGGAAAAGAGCGCATCCGTTCATACACGTCTTCCTTCCCGATCAGATGTGAGATAATCGCTCTCAGCGTAGGGCTTTGAATATCTGATATATGACTCTCCAGCCGTCCCCATAATTCATCTACAGCATATTTGGAAGCGGGGACTAGCGATTCCATTAAAACCTCGTCCGCAGGAGTAGCATGACGTACACGTTGAATGACTAATTGCTTTTTACCGCGATACATCTGTACCTGTGCATCAATTTTAATAATCGATTTTACTTGAAGATTTTCTTTAAGCTCGTCGGTAACATCCCAAATCTTTGCAGGCAAGCTGCCGGATCTGTCACCAATCTCTAGATTCATATATTCGCTCTGGTTACTAGCAACGCCAATCTCTCTACTTTTAACGAGACAAAAGGCGATTACGCGTTCTCCCTCCACATAATCAGCCAAAAATTTCATACCTAATTCCCCTTTGTTTTGTGGAATAGGAGGGCATCAATCCTCTTCAGGATATGAGTCCCTACTAATTCATCCGCTTTCGAAATAACATCCCTAATCACCTGTAGCAGGTTATCTTTCCCGTTCCAATGCTCCTGTACGATGACCTGCTCCGTGCTGCTAAGAATCTTGTGTAAGGCATATACAGCCAGCACTATATCATCTAAATAACCAACAGGGCCTGTCAAAGCCTCAGGAATTAAATCTACAGGCGAAATAAAGTAAGCAACGGCAACCGCTGCTATAGCCTTCGCTCCCGTAGCCACTCGCTTGTCCACCAGCAATCTGGCCAAAAGCACAAATAGATCAGGAGCCATTAAAATATATGGAGTAACCCCCTCCGGCATACCTTTGCTACGAATGAACTTCTCCACTTTTTCTCTTAGCTTATCATAAAATCGCTGATGATTTTTCGGTATCAGTATAATTTGCTCCTCATTCATTTGGTTTTCCTCCTGCTCTTTTTTTCCGAACGCGTTGATACACATATGCCACAAGAACCGCTGCGATAAAGATAAGAAGAATCCAAATGGTCACTTTTTTAATAGCCAATTGAAAGACTCTCTCCCAGCTCTCACCTAAGATGAAGCCCAAGCTAACAAACAAAGCCGTCCAAAATGCTCCTCCTGCATAGGCTAAAATGGCAAAAGTACGAAAGCGCAGCTCTGTGATACCCGCAAAATAAGCGGTATATTGACGAATCCCTGGCAAAAAATAGCCAATGGGAATGGCCCACTTCCCAAAACGTTGAAACCATTCCTCCGTTTTTTTATACATTCGATACCCTTTTTCGAAACGCTTCAGGTATTTTTCTATAAAAGGATGCCCCAATTTAAATCCAATCCAATAAGCTGCTGTCATCGCACTTATGGAGCCGAGATAGCAGACTAAAAAGGTTGGTAGAAAATACAGATCTCCCCTAGATACCAAAAACCCCGAAAACACCAAAAGCGTCTCCTCAGGAACAGGCAAGCCAATCAAGCCAAAAAAGAATAGTCCATATAGAGCAAAGTATCCATATTGTGAGATATATCCGCCAAAATGATTAATAAATTCATCCATTCAGGTCTTCCCTTTCCTTTCTCTATATATCGCGCCAGATCATAGCAAGTAAGTTCAAGTTATCTTTTCTACCCAATATGACGTCCTTGCCCACTATTGGTTGCATACAAATGCTCAACCTGCCTTGTTCTTATTGGGTTCTACTAAAAAAGAAAGGAACCACGCTCCATGATGCGCTGGTTCCTTTTCTGAGTTTATTCCGCTTGTTGGTCACGAGCAAATGCATTACGTTCACGGAGAACTACCATAATTTCGCTAACCGTATGTTTGTTATAAATCATCGCCATGACATGTTCAACGTCTTCTTTTTCTAAACCGGTCGCGATTAGACTTTCTTTTAAAAGAACGTCGTTATTGCGACGGAAATAGGATTGCAACGTTCGCAATACACGCCCTTCAAAATGGGTCTTTAACAATAGTTCAGTCGTTGACATTACCTTCCACCTCATCCTACAGTATAGAAACTATTATCTCCCAAACTGCCCAAGGAATCAACCTTCTGTCCATAACCTTATGTATTGCCAGCTTTAAATGAAATATATACTTCTCTTTAAACCCAAAAGAGGCCACATAATTTCTTGTGCCTCTTTTGCATGTCATTATTTGGCTGTATCCGATGGACATGTTGTCAGCATCTCTTCTAACACCTGAACATCATTTTCTAAACCACGAATATCTTCCTCTAGCATTTTAAGCAGATGCTTTTTATCCCGAAGCATTTTTCGTGTTTGATCCAGGCGCTCTTGCATATCAAAAACACCGATATACACTATCGTTTCCCTCCCTATGTAAGATCAAACGAATCACCTTACATCATATGCAACGACAGCATATTGTTTCCATTTTCTTTGTCATCAGGACTGATATTTTTCTAATTCCGCACGCAACCGTTTTATTTCTTGACGCATTGCGGCTTTTTCCAGTCGTTCCATTTCCTGATCTAAACCTTTATCATAGGTTGCTTTTTCATAGAAAGGTTCTTGATAAAATCCTGATGCAAATTCAGGCTGTGGACGCTGATAGCGTGCCTGCTCCCACATGGGCTCCTTCGGCATGATGAAAGCGAGCAAGAAGTACAGCAAGAGTGGTACCCCTGTAAAAAAGGTGACAACAGCTGTTACCAAACGAAGCAATGTCGCATCAATTCCTAGATAAGCAGCGAAACCGCCACAAACCCCAAAGATTTTTTTATCAGATTGGGATCGATAGATACGATTCATAATAGGCGCATCCCCTCTCAATATATATACCTGTTCTTGATAATACTAGGATATCTAAATCAGCTTTTGTTCAAAACTGGCTGGAGTGGGATTTTTCCTCCGTCTACAGGCGGAGACAGGCTTGCATAAAAAGAATCAGGTTGCTCACGCTATTGAAGAGGTGATCAATGTGAGTAAGAGAAAAACGATAACCGTATTGCTTATTGGTACGTTAGGATTGTTGTCTATAGCTGGTTGTACTAGGAATCATTCAAGTCAAATTCAAGGCGTACCAACTAGCATTAAATCGAATCCGCACGTCTATTTTTTACAAAGCCATCCACAAACAGCAACAAATCAAAATAACCTTACCCCGTATGGAATGCCGGTTAATTCAGGGAGCGGCACAGATTATGATCTGGTTGTTAGACCTGAATCCGTGTCCGATTACGGAGGTCTGTTTGGGAAAAAACAAATCATTTTGACGAATAATTCAAATTCACCTTATCAAAAATAACAGCAGGCTTTAGAAAAAACTGTGCGTAAGGGTGTTTTAATAAGCCATACATGGGTACAAATAAATTAGTATTTTTTGCACAAACAAAAAACGCTAAGGACTCCCTCAGCGCTACACTTGTTTTGGCGTATTATTCTTCTTTAGGTATGAAAGTAAATATCTCACCTGTTTCAAAGGAACGGATCAATTTTTCTAACCACTTATAGTAAGACAGCGCATGCTGCATTTTAAGCATGTCACCCTTAATTAAATTGTAGGCTTGGGGATTGTCTCCGTACTTATCTAACAGAACTTGTAGTTCTCTGAGGGACTTGTGCAAATGATGCACATTGCTTTCCATTGATTTGCGCCAACGTATCGAAAAGTAATCACCCAGATTTTGATGCCAATCTGGTTCCGTTTCATAAAGATCTTTACGAGAACCTTTGCTCCAAACTTTGTTAACCATTTTCAGATCAATCAGGGTGCGCATTCCAGTGCTCATACTGGTTTTGCTCATCCCCATTTTCTTGCCCATTTCGTCAAGAGTAACTGGACCTTGCGAAAAGTACATCATGCCATACAAATGACCAACAGATTGGGTCACTCCAAATAAATCCATGTTTTTACCAACCGTTTCAATCATACGATGGCGCGTCTTTTGAACGGCAACCTGAAGCTCTTCAGGAAGTCCTTCAAATTCATCCATTGTTGCTTACCTCCTAGGACAGGTCAAACTTCATCATTCATTATATCGATTTTATTGTAGAAGGCAACCATACCCCAGTAAAGGACTGGGTATAGGTGAAATTTTACGAAAAATGGAGTATACTGTACATAAAGTGCGTAAAGTTTTTTCTGTACGTACTTGATCAAGTTATTTCCTGTTTGCTCATGTTCATACATTTTTCATACACTTACCGGAGCGTTTCATTACGAAATTGAACGTTTTCTCTGGGAGCAAAAGAAGAAATTACCAGAAGAAGGGAGTGTCTTCATGCCAATTATTGAAGTCAAAAATTTAACAAAAGTATTTGGACGTGATCCAAAAAAAGCAATACCTCTGCTCAAAGAGGGCTGGACCAAAGAAAAAATCCTCAAAGAGACAAAAATGACTGTTGGGGTAAATCAAGCTTCTTTTTCAATAGAGGCTGGAGAGATATTCGTTATAATGGGGCTGTCGGGCAGCGGCAAATCCACCTTAGTGCGACTATTGAACCGTCTCATTGAGCCGACAGATGGCCATGTGTTTATTAATGGAAAGGATATCGTATCCTTAAATCAAGAAGATCTTCGGGAAGTGCGACGTAAAAATATCACAATGGTTTTCCAAAAATTTGCTCTTTTTCCACATCGTACAGTCTTGGAAAATGTAGAGTACGGCTTAGAAGTATCGGGAATACCTAAAGCCGAAAGACAAAAAAAAGCGATGAAATCTCTTGAATTGGTTGGTTTAAAAGGCTGGGAATACTCCTTGCCTGATCAGCTTAGCGGCGGTATGCAGCAACGTGTCGGTCTTGCTCGCGGCTTAGCCAATGATCCCGATGTTTTGCTGATGGACGAAGCGTTTAGTGCTCTTGATCCTTTGATACGCAAAGAGATGCAAGATGAGCTCTTAGAATTACAAACAAAAATGAAAAAAACCATTATTTTTATCACGCATGATTTGGATGAAGCATTACGGATTGGTGACCGTATTGCCTTAATGAAGGATGGAAATGTCGTCCAGGTTGGAACACCGGAAGAAATTTTGACCAACCCGGCTAATAAATATGTAGAACGCTTTGTAGAGGACGTAGACCTGTCCAAGGTGCTTACAGCTACTCAAGTTATGAAACGCCCTGAAACTATTACCTTGGAACGCGGGCCGCGTGTTGCCCTGCAATTTATGCAAGAACGCGGGGTATCGACTTTATATGTGGTAGACACCCATAAACGTTTACTTGGAGCCATCACTGCTGATGATGCCGTTCAGGCAGTTAAAGAGGGGAAAAAGCTAGCGGATATTCTGATAAAGGAAGAGGTTCCTACTGTCGCCCCCGATACAGTGCTCAATGAACTATTTGATATCGTAAGCTCTACCCGAGTCCCTGTAGCAGTCGTAGATGAGGGAAATCGCTTGCAGGGAATTATCATCCGCGGAGCCGTACTAGCCGCACTCTCCGGTAACACAGAAGGCGGTGAAACAGTATAATGAATATGTTTAAAATTCCTTTAGGTTCATGGATTGAATCATTAGAAGCATGGTTTGATGCTTCCTTAGGTCCCTTATTTGCAGTAATTAGTGCTATTATCGGCGGGTTGGTTAGCGGTTTTGAGTGGCTATTTATGAATATTCCTGCTCTGCTCTTTATCGTGTTGTTCTCCCTGATCATTTATTTTGTAGCACGCTGGAGAATGGCTCTCTTTTCTTTATTGGGCTTACTCCTTATCTATAACCTTGGCTATTGGCCACAAACAATGATGACATTAGCTCAGGTCCTAACAGCGGCCATGATTTCCATTCTTCTTGGGGTGCCGATTGGGATTTGGTGCGCAAAGAAAAATACGGCTCAAAGCATCGTCACACCTATTTTAGATTTCATGCAGACCATGCCAGCATTCGTATATCTGCTGCCAGCGGTTACGTTCTTCTCACTCGGCGTGGTACCAGGTGTAATTGCTTCCGTTATCTTTGCGATTCCTCCAACTATTCGACTAACAAACTTAGGGATTCGACAAGTACCTGAGGATTTAGTAGAGGCAGCAGATGCATTTGGTTCTACACCTATGCAAAAATTAATCAAGCTGCAATTGCCATTAGCCATCCCTTCCATTATGGCTGGGATTAACCAAACTATTATGCTGTCGCTATCGATGGTTGTTATTTCATCCATGATCGGAGCACAAGGCTTGGGTTCGGATGTTTACCGTGCCGTTACACAAACAAAAACCGGTGTAGGCTTTGAAGCAGGGATTGCTGTTGTTATTCTAGCGATAATTTTGGATCGATTTACCCAAACACTCATTAAAGGACGAGAGAAGAAATCAGCAAAGCCTGCTCTAAAATATCGTAAACCATTTATTTTAGCCTCAATCGCCATTTTGGTTATTTCTAGCATTGTAAATGGTGTTGCTGGTAATGGTGGCGGCAATGCCAAAAACATTACTCTTTCCTATGTAGCATGGGATTCTGAAATTGCTAGCACACATGTAGTAAAACAAGTTTTAGAACAAAAGTTAGGTTATCAGGTTAATATGTTACAGGTTGAAGCAGGTCCAATGTGGACAGGTGTTGCGACCAAGAGTGCTGATGCCCTTGTTGCTGCTTGGCTGCCTAAAACGCATGCTAGCTTCTACGCTAAAAACAAGGATCATGTAGAAGACCTAGGAGCAAATTTAGAAGGTACACGACTTGGTTTGGTTGTTCCAGAATATATGAATATCACGTCTATTGATGACTTAAGACGTTCTGATATAAAAAATGCTATGAAAACAACAATTATCGGGATTGAGCCTGGAGCTGGTCTGATGTCAGCAGCTACTAAAATGCTGCAGGATTATCAACTAACGGACTGGACTCTGATGGAGGCTTCATCCGCGGCAATGGCTACTGAGCTGCAAAAAGCGTACAGCCAGCAAAAGCCAATTGTTGTTACAGGCTGGACACCACATTGGATGTTCGCCAAAATGAAATTAAAGTATCTTGACGATCCTAAAAAATCATTTGGAGAAGACGAACAAATCCACACGATCGTCCGATTAGGATTGCAAGAGGATTTACCAGATGCTTATCAATTCCTGCGCCAGTTTAAATGGACTCCAGAAGATATGGCGCAAGTAATGGTTCGCATTCAGGAAGGCGTGGAGCCTGATGATGCTGCCAAGGAATGGATTGACGCTCACCCAGAAATAGTAGAAAAATGGCTAGCAGGTATTGAACTCAAGCAATAATACAAAAGGCACCCTCACTATAGAGGGTGCCTTTTTCCTGTTTATTAATATTTTTTAGGATCGTATACAGGTCGAGGATGATCAAACAATTCACCTAACGTGGCGTACGTATGCCCAGCTAAACGGCTGACAGGAGCAAATTTTTCAGCATCAATTTTTCCATTAAAGTACATGGAATCATCTATATGCACATGTACAACCTCGCCAATGATTAAATCAGAAGCGGCCGGCTCACCTAATGTAACAATCTGATGTAGCTTGCATTCAAAATGAATTCGAGATAATGCTAACCTCGGTACTTTGATTGCTTGAGAAGGGGTCAGATCAAGTCCTAGCGCCTCTACCTCACTTTGATCTGCTGGAAAGTCGGCTGAGGTCTCATTTACCAACGCAACATTATGCACATCTACTGTGTTAACGACAAATTCCTTTGTTTCCGAGATATTCCGAGCTGTATCTTTCATCACCTGCCCTGGTTTTCGCGCAACCGCTATGGAAATCATCATCGGGTCAATGCAAGCAACATTAAAATAACTAAACGGTGCTGCATTTACCACACCTTCTGGATTATGCGACGTAACCCAGGCAATGGGACGCGGAATGATGCCACCTATCAATAGTTTATATTTTTCCTGTCTCTCTAACTCGCTTATTCGTAGCTCCACACGCCATGCCTCCTTTTTCCCCTATTTCTTTACAGGTAGCCAGCTATACATATAAGCCGTATCTTCTATTGCGAGCGCCTGCTTTGTTGCTTTTAACGGACGGAAAGTATCCAGCATGACCGCCAGCTCTTTCGTCTCTTTTTTCCCAATGCTTGCCTCGATTTTACCTGGATGAGGTCCATGCGGAATTCCCATGGGATGCAGGGTTATGGAACCTTCTACCACACCTTTTCGACTCATAAAGTTGCCATCCACATAATACAGAACCTCATCGCTCTCTACGTTACTGTGGTAATACGGTGCTGGAATAGCCTGAGGATGATAGTCGTATAAACGGGGGACAAAGGAACAAATCACAAAATTCTGACCGGCAAATGTCTGATGAACTGGAGGTGGCTGATGCACGCGGCCCGTTATCGGTTCAAAATCATGAATACTCAGCGCATAGGGGAATAAATAGCCATCCCATCCAACCACATCAAACGGATGAAAATCAAATGTATAGCTATATAATGTATGATTTTGTTTGACTCGAACTTCAAAGCTCCCTTCCTCCACATGTGTATCCAATCGTTCCGGCAAACGTATATCCCGCTCACAAAACGGAGAATGTTCCAACAATTGTCCATGCTCGTTTCGATAACGCTTAGGCGGAACTATTTCATTTTGAGATTCAATTACAAGAAAACGCGTATCCTCCGTTGATGGTACAATTCGGTAAGTCGTACCAATCGGGATAACTAAATAATCGCCCGGTCGATACGTAATTGTACCAAAGATGGTTTGAAGTTCTCCCTCGCCCTTATGAACGAAGACGACCTCGTCTCCTTCCGAGTTACGATAATAATAATCCATTTCCTCAGTGGGGGAACAGACAGCCATTACCACATCATCATTTCCCAATAAGTACCGACGTCCTACTATAGGGTCTCCCCCTTTTGGAGCATCGAAGCTCAGAAAGTGCTGATGACGTAACTCCTCGCGCTCCACATATTGCATATCGATGGTAGCAATTTTCTTTACTTCCGTCACTTGTGTTGGAGGGTTGTGATGATACAAAATGGATTGAATCCCAGAAAAACCTTTTGTGCCCATCAGTTGCTCACGGTACAGCTCACCATTGGGCTTAAAAAATCTGGTATGGCGTTTCCGTGGCACTTCGCCCATTTTTACGTAAAATGGCATGAAACATTCCTCCTCTTATGCTTCTATAATGGTATTTCGCAGAATACCCAGATGATCGATTTCCAATTCAACAACATCTCCTGGCTGCAGCCAATTGTGCTGTTCTCCACCACCTAATTCTAATAAGCATCCACTGCCTACCGTACCGGAGCCGATAACATCTCCAGGGTACAAAAAACAATCTTCGGAAGCACGCGCAATCATTTGAGCAAATGTATAATAGATATCTGCAAAATTCCCGCGCGAGTACTGCTCGCCATTTATTCTTGCTGTCATTTGCAGATCATAACGATTTCCATTTGAGGAGGGAATAATATGATCGCTTAGTTCATCAGCGGTCACCAACCAAGGACCTGTGGAGGTTGCAAAATCCTTAGCCTTAGCAGGTCCAAGTCCCACTTTCACTTCCTCGCGTTGAAGGTCGCGCGCACTCCAATCATTTAGAATCATAAAGCCGGCGATATACTCATCTGCCCTTTCTATGGGGATATCTATTCCTTTTTTACTAATGACACAGGCAATCTCTAACTCGTAATCAAGAGACTTTGTTTGCTTTGGTTTAGTGATATTGGCTTCTGTTCCGATAAATGCAGCCGGATTTGAAAAATAAAAGACAGGTAACTGATACCACTCTGGAACCATTTCAAGGCCTCTGCGCTTTCGGCACGTCTTTACATGCTGTTCAAATGCATAAAAGTCTCGAAAGCTGGGCGGGCGAGGAATAGGAGCACCTAATTGTATCTCTTCCAAAGGAATCATATCTTCATGCTCGATTAGCTGTTGTTCAAGTAAACAGGGGTACCATTTGTCCCATTCGTTTAATAAGCCCTGCATGGTTGCTGGAGCCCCTTCCACTGTCTCGGCTACATCCATAACACCCTTTCCAACATATAAACCGGCCCGCCATTCTACCCGATTTTCTAACGCTGTAATCTCTTTTTTTCGTTGATAGCTAACTAGCTTCATGACTTCACCTCCCACCTTTTTTCCATGAACAAAAAAACCAGTTGCACATAAAGCCACACAAGAAAAAACCAAAAGGAATACTCCTTTCAAGTCACTTATTGTATGGCAGTATGAACAACTGGCTTATGTTTACTTCATCGAGAAAAATCTTCTTAGGATTATTCCCCATAAACACCCAGTGTCACTCTGCTATCTTTTTCCATACCAAGGTATCTTAAACCTGCTGTTTACCTTCCAAATATCGATCCAATGCAGAGCGGAGAGCTTGAAGCACTGTTCCTTGTGTCGGTACCAAAGCACGCTTACGAATGGTTGCCTGCAGCTTCTCCCATTCTGATGGCAGGTATGCACCGATCACCAAGCCCCGAATAAATTCTTCATTTAACCCCATTAAAAAAGTAAATGACGCATCAACCACCTGGTCTGTTCGACTATCAATCACTAAAGAACAGGCAAACATCTTTTGGGTATCCGTCAAAGGTGTTCCCTTAGGCAGTTGGGCAAATCCTGTGGCTAAAATGTAAGCATCGTCTGTATAACGAGGCAGGGGCACATTTGTCATGATCCCTTTCACTCCTTCTTCCATAATAAAGCAAACGAATCATTTTGACCAGAACTATTCTGAACATTCTACGATTTTCTGCATATCTTCTGGAAGTGGCTCTGTTAGACATATTTCCTCGCCAGTACGCGGATGTTGAAAACGTAGCTCAAAGGCATGTAACGCTTGTCTGCCAATAAGCTCACGCCTTCCTCCATATAGATCATCTCCAAGCAATGGATAACCTAAATAACTCATATGGACACGTATCTGATGGGTTCGTCCTGTTTCTAATTGCAGCTGAATATGACTTAATTCATCTGTGCTTTTCAACACCTGATAATGTGTTACCGCCTGCTGTCCATCAGGGCGAACCTCACGCTCTACAATGGATTCCTCTTTGCGCCCAATAGGTGCGTCGATTACTCCGCTTTGCGGAGTTACACATCCATGAACGAGGGCTTGGTAACGTCTTTTTAGGCTTCGATTTTTTTGCATCCGTGAGAACCGGTCATGGGCCCACTGATTTTTAGCAATAATAATTAGCCCAGTCGTATCCTTATCCAATCGGCTCACTGGCCGAAATTTACGGCGTTCTCCCTTTTGCTGCCAGTAATGGATGACACCATTTGCCAAGGTTCCTGTCACATGCATGCCGGTTGGGTGGACTACTATTCCAGGAGGCTTTGCTAGTACCAAAACATCCTCGTCCTCATATCGAATCTGTAAATCCATTGCCTCAGGCTCAAGGTTTTCAGACTCTTCCTCATCCATCCAGATTGTAATAATATCCCCTGCTTCTACAATTCGTGTTACAAAAGCAAGTTCTCCATTTATTTGTATCTCACCGCTGAATTTAGCCCGGATCAACAGTTTGCGAGATATCTCATAGTCTTTTTGTAGGACCTCCCGTAAACTGCGCCCTGCTTGTTGCTCACTTGCATGAAAACGTAATAACAGCTCTTTCATATTTGTATCCTCGCTCTGAGAAATGATTACCGTTAGTATAGCACAAAAGCCCTTCTCACTCTGCGTCCTCTAGAGAGAAACAGAGTAAGAAAGGCTTCATCCGAAGAAATTTTTATTTTAGGCTAACGCAGAGATTTTGGATTAAAAGCGTCCTTCAGGCCTTCTCCTACGAAATTAATCGCTAAAATTGTCAATGTAATACAAGCTCCTGCTGGCAGCCAAATCCACCATTGTTGTTCAATGACTTCCGGAGAGACCGCATCTGACATGATATTCCCCCAAGACGGTACGTTAGAAGGAACACCAAAGCCTAAAAAGCTAAGTCCTGTCTCTACTACGATCATGGAAGCCAACAAATAAACCCCCTGTACAATGATAGTGGAGATAACATTAGGTAAAATATGCTTGATAATAACCTGTGCAGGCGTACATCCAATTGAGATAGCGCTATGCACATATTCATTCTCTTTTTCCGCTAAAATCTTGCCACGTACCATCCTCGCAGTAGAGCCCCAGCTAAGTACACTGACTACTGTAATAAGTGTTAGTACTCCCGAGGCCGTAAAGACCGAGTTCAATACAATAACAAATATGAGAAACGGAAATGTAATGATAAAATCCGTAAAACGCATCAGTAAATTATCTACCAATCCGCCAAAATAACCAGCCACAGACCCTATCAGAGTACCGAAGATAACGACAAAGAATGTAATGGAAAGACCTATTGTCAGCGAAATTTGCCCGCCATATAAAAGCCGTGTATAAACATCGCGTCCCCCCTTATCTGTACCTAACCAATGCTCAGAACTAGGGGCTTGGTTCAAATTGCGGATATCAATTTTAATGGGATCGTAATGAGTTAAAAAATCTGCTGAAAAACAAATCAAAAAGATCACTGCTAAGAAAATAATACTAGCGATTGCTAGTTTATTTTTTGCAAATTTGCGCATTCCGATCGCCCATGGTGAAGTTCCCCGGCGTTTCTCCTGCTGAGCAGAAGCTTCTGGACTGTTGGGTGTAATAACGGGTTCCATATCTCTTTCCTCCCTATTTCAATCGTATCCGTGGATCAACAACACTGTACAACCAATCCGCGATCAGATTACCTAATAACGCCATAAAGGTTAACAGCATGGTGATCGACATAACGACAGAATAATCTCGGTTGTTAATGGAATTGATAAAGAGTTGTCCCAGTCCAGGATAGGTAAAGATGGTTTCGACTATTACCGCTCCCCCGAGCAGATTACCGATGTCAAGTCCTAGAAATGTTACCATCGGGATCAGAGAATTACGCAAAATATGCTTGTTATAAATAGCAGATTCACCTGTACCCTTTGCCATGGCCGTACGTACATAATCCTTACCGCTGCCTTCAATAATGTCGTTGCGCAAAAATTGAGTGTAGGCGGCTGTATTAAACAGGCCAAGCACAGCAGCAGGCAGGATCGTATGCCCTACTTTGCTCAAATAGTAAGATAAGGTTCCCTGCTCGACATCCACACCGATAGAACCGCTCGCAGGCACCCACCCCAATAAAATAGCAAACACATATATGCATACAATAGCTGCAAAGAACGATGGAATGGCATATCCAATATAATTCATCGTCACAATAATATTATCTATCCACGTAAATCGACGCCGAGCTGCAATCATCCCCATCACCAAAGCACCCATATAAGTAAAAACCAAAGACATGCTCATTAAAAAAATAGTATTCGGTAACCGCTCGCCGATCAGTTGAGTAACTGGCATTTTATGATTAAACGAGTCACCTAAATCTCCCCGTAAAAAACCACTAACCCAACGGCCATATTGAACAGGAATGGGATCGTTAAATCCTAGCGATTCTCGCATTTTGGCTATATACTCGGGATTGGCATTATTAGGGTCAATCTTCCCCGAAAGGGCGTCCCCTGGCATTAATTTTGCCAGGGTGAACACCGCAATGGAGATCAGAATCAGAATTGGAATCATGGTTAAAAATCTCCGCAGCGCAAACGCAACCATTCGTACACTCCCCTTGTTCTACAGCTGTTTTAGTTGGTAACCCACCATTTATGAGTATCTATTTGATTGGTAAAGGAGTTGATGTGAACACCTTGTAGACGTTTGTTGACTGCAGTGATATCCTTTCTGGCGTGCATGATAATCATCGGCACTTCTTCGTTAACCAGTTTTTGCCATTTATAATAAACCTCTTTGCGATACTTTTCATCAAAAGCTTTTTCACTGATTCCTTCTTCAATCAATTTATCTGATTCTGGATTTACCCATCGAGGAAAATTCCAGAGATCATCTGCTTTCCATAAGCCTGTTGGATCAGGATCATTCGCTAAAGACCAAGCTCCGGCGAACACCTCAACACTTGGCTCATCTTTTTCGACTGTTCGATAAAATAAGTTGAATTCTTTTAATGCTCCACCATTTAGTTTTGCATCCAAGCCTACATCTTTCCAGAATTGCATGACTGCTTGTGCTCGAGGCTCAGCAGTCTCATCGCGTGTCATCGCATCATAATTAATTGTGAATTTCTTACCTTGAGGATCTTCACGGAATCCGTCCCCATTAATATCTTTATATCCTGCCTCGTCCAGCAATTGCTTTGCTTTCTCAGGATTATATTCGTACGCATTAATTTGATCAGCCGGAACCTTCGCCCAGCTTACAGGTGGCATTGGTGAGTTAAGCGGTTCAGCCTTGCCATTTTCAAATGCCTCAGCCAATGCCTTACGATCCAGTGCATAGGCCATTGCTTGACGTAACCGCTTATCAGCAAATTTCGGATTATCCATTACATTTTTCCTTTGCTTTTCATCCCAGTGACCTAGCTTAAATCCAATATAGCTATACGCAAGCTCATCCACTTCCTTCAATATTAAATTATCATTTTTTTCTATCTCTTTAACCTGGGAACGCGGAATTGCCATAATGTCAACTTCGCCTTTTTTCAACAAGCTATTTGCTAATTTTCCATCAATAATTTTATATATAATCCCATCCAAATGAGGTTTGCCTTGCCAGTAATCATCAAAGCGTTCTAATTCAACAAACTCACCTGGTTGAATTTTTTTCACTTTAAAGGGTCCAAGTCCGATCGGTTGCTGACGAACTTTTGGAGAATTTGGGAGGTCTTTTACAGCAATGCCTGCATAATATTTTTTGGGCATTGGATTCGACCAAATATTATCTAAGAAATTCACCATCGGCTTTTTCAGTTTGATTTCAATATTATACGGATCAATAATTTTTACGCCGGAAATGGTTTTTGCAGTTCCTTTATTGTATTCATCCATTCCTGCAATCATTTTTACATTAGAATAGCGTGAGCCTTTATAATCCTTATGCCCGATTACCTCAAAGGCATATAACCAGTCCTCTACCGTTAACTCATCACCATTGTGCCATTTTACACCCTTTTTAAAGGTAAACGTATAGGTTAAATGATCGGGGCTTTCTTTCCAAGAAGCGATTTTCGGATAGGTCTTTAAATCATCCCCTGTATCCAGCAAAGAATCTGTCATAAAACGCAGGATGCGATCGTCGTCATCTCCTTCATAAAAGCTACGATCCAATAAGCCTTGAAACGGACTTTCATAAGCGTAAACAATTTTTCCGCCATCCTTAGGCTGCTGTTCAGTAGCAGTTGCTTGTGTTGGCTCAGTTGATTTGGTTTGTGTTGTATTCGCTGGCTTAGAACAACCTACTACGCCCATCGATAAAGCTAAAAGAGCTGATAGGACAATCATATTTTTCTTTTTCATGTAATAATCCCCCTTGCTATATTTTGATTAGAGTTCCTTGATTAATATAAATGGCAAGCAACCTGATGTCCTTCACTCACCTCCTTTAAGCTCGGTTTTATCTCTTTGCACTCCTGCTTCACGTATGGACAGCGAAGATGAAACGCACAGCCACTAGGCGGCTTCTCCGGTGAAGGAACATCCCCTTGTAAAATAATTCGCTCCCGATTGAATCTAGCTCGCGGATCTGGTACAGGAATTGTAGATAGTAGCGCTTGTGTGTACGGATGCAACGGCTCTTTATACAAGCTGTGCTTATCGGTTACTTCAACCAACCGACCGAGATACATAACCCCTATCCGATCACTGATATGCTTAACAACGCTTAAGTTATGAGCGATAAACAAATAGGACAATTTAAATTCCTCTTGTAAATCCTGCAAAAGATTCAAGACCTGTGATTGGACTGATACATCCAAAGCCGAAACAGGCTCGTCTGCCAATATTAATTTAGGCTTTAGTGCTAATGCTCTTGCAATGCCAACCCGTTGCCTTTGACCACCAGAGAATTCGTGAGGATATTTATAATAAGCCTCTTCTGGTAAACCGACACGTACAAGCAGTTCCATTACCTCAGCTTTTATATCTTTTTCCGGTTGATTGGTGTAATTTCGAATTGGTTCGGCTACCAGATGTCCCACCATCATCTTAGGATTTAAGGAAGCATAGGGGTCTTGAAAAACCATCTGCATATGTTGGCGGGTATCCCACAGCGGTTTGCCTTTCATGCTTGTAATGTCCTTATTATCAAAGTAAATGCTACCTGCTGTCGGTTCGGTTAACCGCAAAATGGTACGTCCTGCTGTCGATTTTCCACAGCCGGATTCCCCTACCAGTCCAAGTGTTTCTCCATCTCTTAGGACAAAGGAAATATCGTCTACTGCCTTCACTTCCCCAATTTTTCGTTTAAATAATCCTCCTGTGATGGGATAATATTTTTTAAGGTTTTTGACTTCTAACAACATCTTGCTTTTTGTATCAGCAGTGGTTTGGTTCATAGCGACGCCTCCGCAATTTCGTTAGGTTGGCTTTGAGGGTAAAGTAGGCAACGTACTTTATGTGAATCACCAATATCGCCTAGCTCTGGCGAGACCGCGGTACACTCTAGCATGACCATTGGACATCGGGAAGCAAATCTGCATCCTGTCCTTGGCATGTTGACCAGTGACGGCACTATCCCCTTTATGGAATACAGTCGATCTTTGTCTTCATCGAGCTTGGGAATAGATTCCAACAGGAGCTGTAGGTATGGGTGCTTTGGCTCATAGAAAATTTGGTCCACACTGCCTTGCTCCACAATTTTACCGGCATACATGACCATTACTTCATCTGCCATTTCAGCTACTACTCCTAAGTCGTGCGTAATCAGCATGACAGACATCCCGCTCTTTGATTGAATGTCGCGTAATAGTTCTAAAATCTGGGCTTGAATCGTAACGTCTAAGGCAGTAGTAGGTTCATCGGCAATCAGTAGCTTTGGCTGACATGCAATGGCCATGGCGATCATGACCCGTTGCCTCATTCCTCCCGATAGCTGATGAGGATATTGGTCCACCAGTTTTTCCGGTCGCGGGATTCCAACATGTGAAAGCAATTCAATGGAACGATTTCTCGCTTCATCTTTCGAAATTTTCA
The DNA here is from genome assembly GCF_030489605.1 of Brevibacillus laterosporus. Taxonomy (GTDB): domain Bacteria; phylum Bacillota; class Bacilli; order Brevibacillales; family Brevibacillaceae; genus Brevibacillus_B; species Brevibacillus_B laterosporus_E. The sequence goes on along the minus strand of NZ_JAUKFY010000011.1, from coordinate 13,570 downwards.
GATGATTGAACAAAACCTCTTCTATTTGGAATCCAATCGTAAACACGGGATTTAAGGCTGTCATAGGCTCCTGAAAGATCATCCCCAGCTCTTTCCCACGTATTTTATTCAATTCATCCGCTGTGAGTCCCACCAAATTTTTATTTTGGAAAAGAATGCTTCCATTAGCCACTCTTCCTGTTTCCTTTGGCAGCAATCCCATAATGGATAACGACATGACGCTTTTCCCACAACCTGATTCTCCAACGATACAAATCACTTTGCCAGGATCAACCGAAAAGGAAACACCATCCACCGCATTATAAAATTGATTGTTAATGCGGAAGCCAGCTTCTAGGTTAGAGACTTCCAGCAAAGGTTCTGTCTGCTTTTTCTCCATACGTCACCTGCTTTGCACGAGTAGTTGAATGAATTATGAGATAAATTGAAATTTTATAAAAACAATTTTATCCATATTATGGGGTAGCACATCTATAAAAGTCAATAATTTTACCAATTGTTATCAATTCCTCATGCAAAAAAACCATTTAAAAGCTTTATTCTTAAATGCTAAATTTTTTTACTGTACTTAACTTTTCCAAACATAAAAAAGCCCTCTCTAATGTGAGAGGACTTTTCATTTCCTTTATGAATAAAGAAACCGCGCATGCTCTTTCCTTATTTTGCTGCTTTTACCGCTTCAATTGCTGCTTCGTAATTAGGATGCTGGCCTACTGCCGGCAAATATTCTACGTAAACAACCTTATCATTAGAATCTACAACGAATACTGCACGGGACAATAAACGAAGTTCCTTAATAACTACGCCATAAGCCAAACCGAAGGAAAGATCACGATGATCTGATACTGTTTGAACTTTATCAATACCAGCCGCTCCGCACCAACGTGCCTGCGCAAATGGCAAATCAACAGAAACGGTCAGAATTGTCACATTGTCTAGCTTAGCTGCCTCTTCATTAAAACGGCGAGTTTGTTGATCACAAACACCTGTATCTAAGGATGGCACTACAGAAATAAGACGAATTGTCCCTTTGGAATCAGCCAGTGTTACTGGGCTTAGGTTGTTTGCAAGCACGGAAAACTCAGGAGCTGCATCTCCCACTTTAATTTCTGGACCTAGCAGTGTAACTGGTTGATCTTTAAAAGTAACGACACCTTGACGTTCAATTGCAGACATAGATAACCCTCCTCTAACTTTGTAACTATGTAGTACAATTATCATACATGTTTTTTTGAAACTTTTCACTATCAAAACGTTTAAAAATGTAATTCTTAATGTAAATAGCGTTTGGTTTTATATTTTCCAGGTTCAATCTTTACAATTTCCTTAACCTCATGTTCAAATAACCCGTCACTTTTCAAATTTAACTCATGACATCGCAGAATAGCGTGATAGAGGGCAAAAGTGAAGCTTACGCCCTTTAGTACATAGCTGCTACTCATCTTATCAGGATCAAGAGTATTAACAATCTCTATCTGATAATCGTGCTTTTCCGATCCAATGGCCGCCATATACCCCATATCCTTTAACACTCCGCCAACATCAAAAATACCATTATCATCGTAATCAAATGTACCTGATCCCATTACCATTAAATCGAGTAGTTGAACAACGCTCATCCGCTCTATATGCAGGGGTCTAGGCAGTGAAATCACAGAACCATCCTCGTTAACCACGTATACTTTATCTCGATAGCCGAAAATAAATTCACTGGGATCAGTATCTTGAGCAAATAACCACTGTTTTCGTGGAATAAGCAATCTCCAAATCTCCACTGGCTCTCTTCTTAGCAGGTCCATATGATTCCCTCCTCTCCCCATTTTGGACAAAAAAAAGAAGCGGTAAACCGTTTCATGCATAATACACCGTCCATATCAGGATTAGATCAATTTAATTTTATCATCCGTCTTACAGCATCTAACATAGGCAGGAATTTATTTACTCTTTAAAAATTACCCTGATGACTGCCTTTTTTCACGTCTATCAGAATTTTCTCTGTACCCCCGCAGAATTCACCCTAGATAAAACCAACAAAAAAGCGCATTCCCACCTTTTCGAGAGGAATTGCGCCGTTACAGACTACATGTATATGCCAGTTCTCTTCTTTTTTAAATATGTGGTGCAATCAGTGATATTAAGTAAGCAAATGGAAATAGTAAAACTTGTGCAATTACCGTACCGACTAACCGTCCAGCACCGAGGTGAAAAACCGTAACCTTTAGGTCCTTATAAGGTCGGGCATCACTAACTACATCATCAAGCAGCTTTGAACAAATCGGATCAACAAAAATAACCAATAAGATGGTTCCTACTCCATTAATGACCGTAGCCATTTGGTTTGCCACCGTGCGATGATCAGGTACAAGAACCCCTGCATACAGCGATGATAGGATAGCAATGGAATAAAAGGAAAAAATAACGGCATTCATCCAAAAGAAATTAGCACCGATGCGGGTTTCTTTTATAATCTGCCAATTATTTCGAAACGATGGAATCCAAAATTGAGAGGGCATTTTCCAAAATAGACGCAGAATGCCTTCGCTACGAAAAATTTTAGGGACACTGCCATGCTTATCCAATTTACGTGTACCAATGGCCAGCACGCGTGTAACGGTAGGCAACAGAAACATCCCCAGCACAATGCCCATACTCATTCCGAACAGAACAATACGAAAATTTATTAACAAATCATTGATTAATTGCTCGTAGTTCATGAGGGGAATTTTATCCTTAAAGCGTGTAACAGCTTCAAGCATAGAGGCCAACAGTATGGACTGACTCATAACAGCAAACCGGGCGAATAACACCAATATGTTGAAAAGCGAAGTAGAAGCGCCAATTTTTCCTGTGCGCGCACCAGAAAGCCTCGCAGCATAAGAGACTGTTTCTACACAGCTAATCAACATGGTAACCACCACCACGATCATTAGTTTCATATTATGTATTCTCCTATTCACATTGCCATAACTGTGCAATCTATGATTCTTTCGTTCAACGCTAACCTATTTTATAATGTTTCGTAGGAGAAGAAAAGTAGGTTTCCTCTCTAATTTGGTTATTCTGATCATGATGTTAAAATCAAACAATTAACTTCTTTACCGTTTTGTTCAAAACTCCCTTTTTTGGGTATAGTTGTAGATAAAGTCACGAATTTGTCTCATTAGCTGAAAAGGCAAGAAAAATGGTACGAAAATTAATGTAAATACAGGTGTTTTTCTGTATCATGGAAAGAAAGCACATGATAGAGATGTTAACCTGCCACTTACATAACGATAGGGGAGAAAAATCATGGAGCAGAGAAAAATTAAAAGACTGCTAGTAGCCAACCGCGGAGAAATTGCCATTCGTATTTTCCGTGCCGCTACTGAGTTATCAATCCGTACTGTTGCCATTTACTCTGAGCAAGACAATATTTCACTTCACCGATTCAAAGCCGATGAATCTTACTTAATTGGTGAGGGAAAAGGCCCGATTGAAGCTTATCTGGATATCGAGGGAATCATTGAGATTGCGAAAAGACACAATATCGATGCTATCCATCCCGGTTATGGCTTCTTATCGGAAAATGAAGAGTTTGCACGTCGTTGTAAGGAAGAAGGAATTATTTTCATCGGTCCCTCTTCCGATCTAATCAAGAAATTCGGCGATAAAGTAGAAGCCCGTAAACTGGCAATTGAAGCTGGTATCCCAGTCATTCCAGGCACAGAAGAGTCCATTGAATCGTTGGATGAAGCCTTGGAGTTTTCGCGTCAAGCAGGTTTCCCTATCATTATTAAAGGGGTATCTGGCGGCGGCGGTCGAGGCATGCGAATTGTTCGAGGACCTGAGGAATTGCAGGAGGGCTTGGAAAGAGCCCGTTCTGAAGCCAACTCTTCTTTTGGCAATGCAGAGGTTTATCTGGAACGGTATCTGGAAAATCCAAAACATATTGAAGTACAAATCATAGGAGATCAGTATGGTAACCTGGTCCACTTATTTGAGCGCGATTGTTCTATCCAGCGCAGACATCAAAAAGTCGTTGAAGTAGCACCTAGTACAACACTCTCTGATGAGCTGCGTGAAGAAATCTGTCAAGCTGCTCTAACCTTAATGAAAACGGCTGGTTATTCAAACGCAGGAACCGTTGAGTTCTTACTTACACCGGATAATAAGTTCTATTTTATTGAGGTAAACCCACGGATTCAGGTAGAACATACGATTACAGAGCTGATTACTGGCATTGATATCGTGCAAACCCAAATTCGTGTAGCAGAGGGCTTACATTTAAGCGATCCGCAAATAGGCATTACTTCGCAAAATGACATTAAAATGAGCGGCTATGCCATCCAATGTCGCGTTACAACAGAAGATCCAGAAAACGGCTTTATCCCTGATGCCGGAAAATTGCTGGCGTGGCGTTCTGGCGAAGGATTTGGCGTGCGCTTAGACGGAAACAACGGGTATCCTGGAGCTGTCATTACACCATACTACGACTCCCTGCTGGTTAAAATTTGTACCTATGCAAATACATTTGAGCAAGCCTCGCGCAAAATGCTCCGTAGCTTGCGAGAGTTTCGGATTCGCGGTGTTAAAACCAATCTGCCATTCTTGAAAAACGTGGTAACACATCCTGATTTCTTATCAGGTAATTACAATACATCCTTTATTGATTCCAAGCCGGAATTATTCAAATTCCCAGGTGTGCAGGACCGTGGTACACGATTGCTTAATTACATTGGAAATATCTCAGTTAATGGTTACCCTGGGCTATCAAAGGAGGAGAAGCCGCTGTTTCATTCTCCTCGCGTGCCAAAAACACCGTTTGATCAGCCTTATCCAGCCGGTACAAAACAAATTTTGGAGCTTGAAGGCGTTGAAGGCTTAACTAAATGGATTCAGGCCCAAAATAAGGTTTTACTGACAGATACCACCTTCCGTGATGCCCATCAGTCCCTATTTGCCACAAGGGTGCGTACCTACGATATGCTTGCGATTGCCGAAGCAACGGGTAAATTGGGCGGAGATTTATTCTCCTTGGAAATGTGGGGCGGTGCAACATTCGATACCAGCATGCGCTTCTTAAGTGAATCACCATGGGAACGCTTGCGTCTATTACGCGAAAAAATTCCAAATGTCCTATTCCAAATGCTGTTGCGCGGAGCAAATGCGGTAGGCTACACCAATTACCCAGACAATGCGGTTAAGGCATTTATTAAAGCATCTGCTGAGAATGGTATTGATGTATTCCGTATATTCGACAGCCTGAACTGGCTCCCAGGCATGGAGCTGGCCATTGATTCTGTACGCGAATCAGGCAAGGTCGCTGAAGCGGCAATTTGCTATACAGGCGATATTCTTGATCCAAATCGCACCAAATACTCTTTATCCTATTACGTAGAGCTGGCCAAACAGCTTGAAAAAGCAGGAGCTAACATCCTTGCGATCAAGGACATGGCAGGACTCTTAAAACCATATGCCGCTTATCAGCTTGTCCATGCTCTAAAGCAGGAGATCGGCATTCCTATCCATCTGCATACACATGACAGCTCCGGTAACGGCGGTGCTACGCTGGTTAAAGCTATTGAAGCAGGGGTAGATATTGTAGATGCTTCCGTAAGCTCAATGTCTGGTCTTACCTCTCAGCCAAGCCTCAATGCCCTGGTAGCCCTGCTTGAAGGGACTGAACGGGATACAAAGCTTGATCTAGACGGCTTCAATAAGCTATCCGACTACTGGGAAGATGTTCGTCCGATGTACCAAGGGTTTGCCAGCGATATGAAATCCACCAGTGCTGAGGTTTACCAGCATGAAATGCCAGGTGGCCAGTATTCTAACTTGGAACAGCAAGCAAAGGCTGTCGGCTTAGAAGGTCGCTGGGACGAAGTGAAGAAAATGTACAGCACTGTCAATAAAATGTTTGGCGATATTGTAAAAGTAACACCGTCTTCCAAAGTAGTTGGCGATATGGCTCTGTTTATGGTCCAAAATGATTTGGATGAAGAAAACATTTATGAAAAAGGAGATAGAATTGATTTCCCAGACAGTGTCATTCAATTTTTCCAAGGCTATCTAGGGCAGCCGCCTAATGGGTTCCCAGAAAAGCTGCAAAAAATTATTTTAAAGGGACGAAAAGCATTTACATGCCGACCTGGTGAATTGCTTTCCCCTATCGATTTTGACAAAGTAAAACAAGAGGTAGAGGAAAAAGTGGAACGTAAGGTGGATGATCTGGAAGTGTTATCATACATCATGTATCCACAAGTGTTCCTACAATATGAACAAACCTCCAAGCTATATGGTGACCTGTCTAATTTAGAAACATCAACCTTCTTCTATGGCTTGCGTTTAGGTGAAGAAACCTCTGTTACGATTGAACAAGGAAAAACCCTGATCATTAAGCTAAACAATATTGGAGAAGTGCTGCCTGATGGAACACGTAAAGTAAACTTTGATTTAAACGGTCAAAACCGCATTATTACAGTACGTGATCTATCTGCACAAGTATCAGCCTCCGTACGCTTAAAGGCTGATCGCAAAAATCCAGGCCATATTGGAGCATCTATGCCAGGAAAAATCCTAAAAGTATTAGTAAAACCAGGCGATTCCATCTCCCGAGGACATAATTTAATTGTAAGTGAAGCAATGAAAATGGAGACTACCCTTCAGGCCCCTGCTGACGGAACAATTAAAGCTATTCACGTCAACGAAGGAGACAGTATTGAAGTAGGAGATCTTTTAGTTGAATTAGAACAATAATCATGCAGTTAAAAAAGAGCTGTTGAGGGATACTTCCTCAACGGCTCTTTTTTTATCAGTGATACTATCCACATGTTATTGCTTATCAAGCAAATCCCCTAGATCCTCATGCATTGGATGTGTGTATGTTCCGGTATGTGAACAGCTTTCTTCGCCTTGATTTTTCTTGCTATTACACATGCCTGAGAACTTATCCACAATTTGCGGAAGCGAATCCAGGATACGATCGTATAAATGGGTCGAATTCTCCAGTGGGATAGAACGAACACCTTGTTTACCCACAACCAAAAACGCAACTGGAGTAATAGACACACCTCCACCACTACCTCCACCAAACGGATGGCTGTGATCAGGATGATAGTCTCCAGCAATCTTGAATTCACTACCCCCAGAAGCAAAACCAAAGCCTACTTTAGAAATGGGTAAGATAACGCTGCCATCCGGTGTTTCAACCGGATCACCAATAATGGTATTGACATCCACCATATGCTTTAAATTTTCCATGGTGGTCTTCATTAAGCCCTGTATGGGGTGATCTGCCATTTCCTCGCACTCCCTTTCTTCATTTTAATTATGATACGAACTAACGCAACAATAACGTGTCCTACCCGAAAGAAAAGAACACAAGAAAGTTCGGTTCGGATGATAGTAGCATTCCACATAGGCTCTACGCTAATACGAGGCATTTCCTGCAAAGAAATGTAATAAGAGAGCATTGATGCCAGCATATTTTTAATCCCCAAAATGACACCGGTCAGAGTCCCCGTTGCTGCTGCATCGCCTATCCCGATTGTGGTTTGCCATTGCAATTTTTCACAATACACATGACGAAGAGCTTGGCATAGGATTGGGTAAAGATCCTGAACACGTTCAATCAATTCATGGACTCGATGCACCCATCGATCGACATCCTCTGTATCAAAGCTTTTCTTATTTTCCGTATTGGATACAACATCGCCCTTCTTCTTTACTTTAGCTACTACTTCAGGCTGGTTATTTTTATTGAGGGTGAGGTTAATCATGGGCAACTCATAATTGATTTTAATCAATTTCCAAACTCGGATATGTATGATTAAAACATCATTTTCCTGTTTTCGATGATAATGAAGAAAAATTTTTATTGGGGTAATCATTATTATGATCAATAGAAGAAAAAGTACAGCTAGTAATCCTAAAAACCAATTCATGAAAAAGCCCCCCTTCGCTTTTTGTAGTATGAGCGTTTTGGGAGGCAAATATGACCAGTTAATTCAAGATATACACCTTTGCTTGCTTAATTCCATGATCTCTCGCCTTTTGAGGAGAAGTCATGAACAAATCAATATGATTCTTTTTTACTTTCGATCCTATGTCAGCCGCTACAGCATATCCGTAACCCTCGATAAATAAGTGGGTTCCAAGCGGAATTACAGCAGGATCAACAGCGACAATCCCCTCGCGTAGGTCCCAACCAAGGTAACCCTTCGTGGGTCCATTCGTGAAGTCATAGGCCGTAGTTTTTACTTGTAGGACGCGTTTATAAGGAAACTCTACAGGAGCAGTATTTTTTATTGAATCCTCTTGTTTATCAGGTAAAAATACGGAGTGATAAACCTGGCTGGCCGCTTCTGCCCGAGTTACCTTTCTTTCAGGCTCCAGCTTTCCATTTAAGGCATCCTGAGTTTTTTCATTTTGCAGGGCATATGCATATTCTCTTTGACTCCATGTAGGTACATCTTGGCTGTCCGGATAGCTTTTTAATGTATGATAGGTTGTTGACCATTTTACATTATTTACTTCCCCGCTTTTACCGCTTGCCCTATTTAGAATTGCAATCAATTCCTGTCTTTCTACTAAGTCATTGGGATTAAGCACTCTTCTTTCGTTCTCTACGGTTCCCTGAACGATACCTAGACGAAAAGCTGTTTCTGCATAGGGAGACACCCAATTTTGCAAGGATACGTCACCAAAGCTACTTTTTCCAGCAGTAGCCGGCTCAATTTGTTTACTCTTCAATATCAGGACAATCAATTCGGCCATGGTAATCTCTTCATCTGGACGAAAAAGTCCATCTGCGGCAGAAATAACCTTGTTATCATATAAAGAAGTAATCTCCTTCTCAGCCGAGTGACCAGCAATGTCCTTTAGCGAGGCTTGTTCAGAATCTTCAGACCCAATTTTATTAGACTCATCATTTACTTTTGATGCTTCAGATCTATCTGTATTCGTTTCATATTCATTTGTAGAAGTCGCTTCTTGCTGGGATTCATTTTTTTCTGCTGCCTGTATAACTCCTGTTTGCATTCCGAGCAAACATGTCATACACGCAATTACCATTTTCCGTAACATTCATCAACCTCCAAAAGTAAGTGTGGCAATCCGTGTTGATAAGCCTCATTTTCCATTCTATTAAATACCTAAGCTTTTTCAATGCATAAATGTTTCCATTCCCCTGATCAAAAATCCCATGACATTTCTATAAAAAAAGACGCCCATTTAGGCGCCTTCTTCATCCAGCTATTTAATTATTAACGTCCAGCCAATTGTTGCTCAGCAAAGCTTACAAGACGTTTTGTGATCTCTCCACCAACAGAACCGTTTTGACGAGAAGTTGTGTCTGGGCCAAGTTGAACACCAAATTCAGAAGCGATTTCGAATTTCAATTGGTCAAGAGCTAGGTTTGCTTGAGGTACCAGAAGGTTGTTGCTAGATCCGTTGTTGTTTGGCATATCTAGTCACTCCAATCTAAATTTTTGGCTACCAACGTTTCGTTAGCAGCATTCAAAATGCAAAGACTCCCCTTATATTTTCAATGCTACTAACCATACCTGTAGGAATAAATAATCTTTTTTCCAAGTGAGTGTTACGTCGTTTCGCCAGCTTTGTAAGTTTACTATGTGTGAATTTCGTTAGCTGTATTCCTGCCAATTTTTAGCCGAAAGCTTGGTAATTTCTTGGTCCATCGATACTTCCTCTTTAATGAAAATTTTAGTATTACTAAAAAATGTTGTCATTTACTTTTAGGTAAACAGATGCTTTCGTTATTTCATTTAGCCATTTCTAAGAGGTAGAATGGTACAAAATCGTTCATTTCAAACTAGCAGTTTTCCCCAACCTGGTATGTTTTCTTAGATGAACATTTAGCTATCTTTGTAGGAATTAGAAAAAGTAAATTATGGCTATACAATGATTGATAAGTCTCTATGGGTTAAAATCGGTCGAGTAATTCTTCCTTTGACATATATACACGTGTTAGTGGCTCCATTGAAGTAGGTGCCTTTCTTCCACTTGGATGCATCACTATTTTTAACCAAGTGAGGTACCAGCGTTTAAATCGAAAATACCAAATGTCTGGAACAGGAGATATAGAAAATCCGAGTTGTCCGCTGCCTTTAAATAACAATGTTGTACCCACAATACCTTTAATCTCTCTCTCCTTAGGATGAGACTTCACCACATTCGCTAATTGAGGCAAAGACCTTTTGACTTCACGAACTAATGCTAATCCAATTTGTACATCACTGTATATTCCTTTGCTGCGTTTAGCTAACAAATAATTATGGATATGCAGCCGGATAACCAGGTCTCCCTTTTGAATTACATAGCCGTTTTTCGTTTCCAGCCTTTCTCCGCTGTATGGAAGGATCATATAGCGAAAGATATTCTGCTCTCGTTGAATATAATGTAGTCTTCTGCAACAGTGATAAATCTTATCCCATATTCCCCATAGGGTGAGCATAGTCACATTCAACGAACCTGCCTCCTTTTCAACTTTCTCCACTATTTTTTCGCAAAATCTATGTTAGTATCACCATTTCCCTCAAAAAGTATCGAAGGTGTTTCCCTATTAGGTTGGGTAAGCCTCAACTTGTCCCGTGATACTACCATTTATATGTTCGATTTCCAGGAATAAATGACTAAAGGCAATGATCTGGGGCTATTTTTCTATTTTTACTAGTTCAGGTATTTCAAACCTTACTTTTATGCTTACAAAAGATCAAAATTTCCCGTAGTTCAAAATGAAAAATTAATGTTACTCAGCATACACTACTCTTTGTGCACAAAAAAAAGCTAGGATAAAAACACTCCTAGCCTGACCTTCTATATTCGGTTACTACGCCATTTTCCAAGCAATAATACGACTATGACAATAATACCTGCAATAGCCTGATTGGGAATAACAAGATGAGAGGCTATTCTCTCGTGGACAAAAGGGTCCTCCAAAAACATATGAGAAGCTGTATAAGCCAGAATACCTGTCCCTACATATAAAAGGATGGGATAACGATCCAGCAGATTAGCAATTAGATTGCTACCAAACATCAATAAGGGAATACTCAGAGCAAGACCGATCACTACTAAGATAACATCGCCACCGGCAGCACCACCTACAGCTAATACATTATCTAGACTCATAATAAAATCTGCCAAAATAATCGTTTTGATTGCCTGTCCACTGTTTTTGCTAACTTGAACCTCGTTTGTGTCCTCATCCCCTCCTAACAATTTAAGAGAGATGTAGAGCAGCATAATTCCTCCCACTGCTTTTACCAGAGGAATAGCAAGCATCCAAGTAGCCACAACCGCAAGTAACACACGCAAGATGATAGCACCTAACGTACCATACAGAATTGCCTTCTTTCGATCAATCGGCGAAAGCCCACGACAGGCCATCCCGATAACAACAGCATTGTCTCCACTTAGAACCACATCGATAATAAAAATATGAAATAAAGCGACTAGAGTATTTGTTTCCATGGTTTCTCCCCATCTAGTGTGAGCAGCAGTGTCAATTTCATTCGAGGTTATCTCCATTACGCAATGTGACGCAGATCAATGTCGAATCTGACTCGCACTTTTCTTTTTTTACTATTATTACTATCATTACGTCATTTGCCCATTCTTTATTCTAGTTTCTCCTTCCATTTCTCTCACATGCCAACGTTATACCACCTGACTTCATTTTACGCAAGTCTTTCCCTTTTGTCGGAATTTGACTTACGATTTTATGACGAATTGGGTATTTTTTGCTTGAAAATAATTGTATTCTTGATTAGGATGGAGGAGGGTGAAGGTGTAATGGTCCATGTTACATTGCTCACATATGAGCAAATTTCTAAATTTTTAGTAACGCTAGTACCTACAATTACGGATAAATGGTTAGATAAGTTAGAAGATCTCTTTCATCCCTATCGGGTAACATTGCCTAGAGAATTGGCTGAGAAACCTTGCTACTTAATCTCACTCTTACTTATGCGTGATGCTTACGAACAAGACATCCGGGAATCCTCTTATGAAATAGGCAACTGGTTTTGGTCTGAAAAGCTTCCTTTATCCTTAACCTTAAAAACATTCCAAATACTCTACCATGTATATATGGGTGAAATCCAAGCAAATATATCACTCCATTTCATTTCTTCTCAAGAGCTCTCCTTAATGGAAAAAAGATTAAAGATATTGATTGATGAAGCCTTATACCAAGCTGTGCAAAACTATGAGGATTTGGTACAAAACGAATTAAGTGAAAAGGAAGAAACCATTTCTTATTTGCACAATGATAAATTAGAAATGCTTGATAAGATTGCATCTAATATGGCTCACGAGTTAAGAAACCCACTTTGTGCTATAGAAGGCTTTCTTAAATTAATTTTAGAAAGCACAGATGGAAACCGTGTTTTGGAGAATTATGTACAGGTCGTTTTGCATGAATTTGATAGCTTTCATCGGCAAATTACAGGATTTCTAAGCTTCTGCAAGAAACCTATATTAGATGAAATATATAAAAAGGTTTCATTGCCTGATCTACTTCATGAGGTGGAAATACTGATAACACCTCGTTTGCATGCTGAGAATGTTACATTAAATATGCGAATAGAACCTTGTGATTTATATTGCTACAAGGAAGGCTTGACTCAGGTACTCATTCACTTATTAAACAATGCTATTGATGCCGTTAGTTCAAACGCATACAAGCATGTACAGGTATCTACATACAGACATACAGATAGTCTTACTATCATGGTCGAAAACAATGGAGAAGAAATACCTCAGGATCTTGTAGAGAAGCTTTTCCAACCCTTCTTTTCCACTAAAGACGACAACACTGGCATCGGATTATCGATCTGCAAAAACATTATTGAAAAACATAATGGCAGTATTTATTGTGAATCGAATCGTATATCTACACGTTTTTTTATTCGCTTACCTTTGTAATCCCAATAATAAGGAAGTCTTTTAGCATTACCACTAGATAAAATGGATAATCTCAAATCAATGCATAAAATGAATAATCTGCTTTATTTTATGCATAATCATTCTATAAAAGCACATCATCTCAGCTTCTTTCTTTTACAGCTGGAATTGATGTGCTTTTTATTTCAATGATCTAATATCCAAGAGCTTGACAGTAATCAGTATTTTTCACTCAATAAATTTGTGATATTGACTATGATCATCTGCCATTAGTTAGGTTAATTGTCCACTATATAAGAAAAGAGTGTCCTTTAAGGACACTCTTTTCTTATGGAATGGAGCGGGTGATGGGAATCGAACCCACGCGACCAGCTTGGAAGGCTGGAGTTCTACCATTGAACTACACCCGCACATTATATTGGTGCCGAGGACCGGACTTGAACCGGTACGGGATTACTCCCGACAGATTTTAAGTCTGTTGCGTCTGCCTATTCCGCCACCCCGGCAAAATAAAAATGTCGGGAAGACAGGATTCGAACCTGCGACACCTTGGTCCCAAACCAAGTACTCTACCAAGCTGAGCTACTTCCCGATATATGTAATATGGCGTGCCCTGAGAGATTCGAACTCCCGACCTTTTGATTCGTAGTCAAACGCTCTATCC
>NZ_JAUKFY010000010.1 GCF_030489605.1 Brevibacillus laterosporus | reverse complement strand
GATCAAACTCTCCATTAAAGTAGTTCTTGATCAAAGCTTCAGCGAACCTGTCGGTTCATCAATTTAATTATGGTACGTTAGATTCTATCTGGTTTTCAAGGAACAAAATTTCTAACCCTGCCGTTCTATCTTTCAAGTAGCGGCAACGTTTAATAATGTACCACATAAAAAAAATAAATGCAATACCTTTTTTAAATTTAACTAAAAAAATAGCAATTCTGCTTGTAGAAGCTAGAAAATGCTCATACCTTCACAGTTGGATCAAGCATTGGAATGTTGTTTATTTATAGATATAGGGCATCTGTACCCATCTATATGCCAATAAAATCAAAAACGTTCCTGTTAATTTCCATAATAACTCTTCAGGTTTTCCACAATTTCAACACTAATATCTATTCATATAAAATAGAAATAAGTTTAATCAGAATAAAAAAATCTCCTCTAAGTTACCTACTTAAAAGAAAGCTATCCAGATACTCATCAGCCCATAAACCTTCACTTTATGATTTAGGATTTTAACATTAATTTTATTTACTTTTTAATAATCACTTAGTATTTTCATTAAAGTTTACCCGAACATTTTCCCTCTAAACTAACAAAGAAAAGCCCCTTTTTTCAAAAACGGGACTTTTTCCTCGATCTAAAAAACATAAGTAGAATGGAATGTGAAAGTAGGGAGAAACCGCAGAAGCAGAAGCATAGCAGCGATAAGAATTCTTCTCTATATGGAATAGCCTAGGATGCGCGTAACATCTCCCCCCGATTGTTTATAATATCGTTCGCCAGAAAGCCATTCCCGTGTACTATCAATTAACATCGTTCGTCTGCAACCGTCAGAAAAAGTATGATCTGCTTCTAAAATAATCTCCTTGTCACTTTTACCAGTAGGACGTGAACGAAAAGCATAATAATAATGAAAGCAATACTCGACTGGAATGTCAATATCTGCCGTGCCATGGGCAATAAAGACATCTCCCGTATATTTCTGTAGCTCTTTAAGAGGGACATAAGGATGCAGCGACTCAAAGAATGCCAGTGTCAATCCATAGCCCATGTAATCCACAGATGTATGCTGCCATGCCCTTTGATAGGTATCTACTCCAACAATCCGAACAATATCTTTATAGGGATGAGCAACTGGAGACCATAGCATAAGCTTGCGAATATCAGGTTCGCTTATAGCTGTATACAAAGCAACCGGACCGCCTAAACTATGACCTAGCAAAGAAATTCGTTGTGGATCAATTTCCGGAAAATGTGCTGCTTCTTGTAGAACATGCCTGGTTTGGGCAACTAATTGATCAAAACTTGAACGGCCATATTCGCCTGTACTTTCTCCACACCCCACATAATCAAAGCATAACACTGCATAGCCATCCTTAATCAATTGAGTAGCAGTTTCAACAAACAATCGATTGACACCAATACGCGAACCGATAAAACCATGACAAATGACAATCAGAGGAAATGTTTCTGCTTGATTTTCGATTTCAGGTACATATAAGGTAGCCGCCAATGTTTCATCCTGCCATTTGATTTCCACATGTCTCTTCACGTGTCACACATCTCCTTTTTCCTCTCACCACTCTTACTTGCTTATCAAAAAAGGAAAATTCGCTTCTTCCTTTGCTATTCAGCTAAGCCTATCTAGATTGTTAGTTTAAGTTTAATTCACACTATTCCGACCTGTCAAGTATGAATTAATTAATAAAATCGCCCGAAACTTTTCACCGTTTCGGGCATAGCTATTATTTCTGCTCACTGATAAAAATATATTCATCATTTTCTTTTTTCCAAGTAAAAGTAACAGTAGGATTGGTAACTGAGACTATAGGACGATACTCAGATGAAACAGCCGTTTTTTCCCGAAGCATACTTTGCATAAAGGTGCTACGGACATTTAAGCTATTCCCCACCTTTTTGAGTAAAGGAGTAGTGCTATAGAAGCTGACTCCATTTACCACTACCTCGAAACCACTTTTTTGTCTTACCTCAATGCGCTTTTCTCCCAGCTCATATAACGCTCCCACCACTTGACTAATATCGTCTTCAATAACAATATCAGGTTCAAGGCCAATCTTGTTGACTTTACGATGAGCCGGTGTCTTGTATTCTTGCAATGTCACTTTTAATGCATCACCATCAACGAGAGGTAAGACTGTTTGAGCAACTCCTTTTCCAAAGGTCTTGGTTCCAATTAATTTGGCTATCTTATGATCTTGCAGCGCTCCAGATAGCATTTCTGAGGCTGATGCTGTTTGTCCGTTTACTAACACCGTAACAGGATAGGGAGCTGATCTGCCATTGCGCACCCAAGTTTCCACTTCAACATCATTACGATTAGTTGTGTACATCAATAAGCCATTTTCCATAAATAAACTGGCAATATCCTTCGCTGCACTAAGATATCCCCCACTGTTATCACGTAAATCAATGATCAAGCCTGTCAAATTCTTTTGATTTTCTAATTTATCTAATTGCTCTTTAAACTGATCACCAGCATCGCTTCCAAACGTATCCAACTTAATATACCCTATCGCTGTGGATTGGGAACCGAAAAGTTGACTTGTTGCTTCTGGTATAACCAGTGGTGAGCGCTTGATAGTGTAATCCTTCTTTTTTGCGGTCCCCGATTTGGAAAAAGTAAGTGTTGCACTCGTCCCCTCTTCACCTTGCAGGATCCTAATCAACTCATCTATTCCCTGTACGGTTATTTTACTGCCATTTACTGCTTCCAGCTTATCACCTGAATGAATTCCTGCCTTAGCTGCTGGGGAGTTTTCAACTACCTTGCGAACAATAAAACCGTTCTCAGTTTTGCGAAACGTAATCCCAAAGCCCACAAAGTTATTATTCACACTGTTCTGGAACTGATCCAATTGTGTTTCAGTAAACAAAGTCGTGTAAGGATCGTTTACTTGGGCCAGCATTCCTTCAATCCCGTAGTAGCTTACAGTATACCAATCCAGCTTTTGCTGGGCTTGCCATTGTGTTATACGATCCACCATTTCGGTAACGGTATCATCCTTCTCGTCCACGACAACTTCAGCATGTTTCTCAGCTTTTATATATTGTTTAACACCTTGCAAGGCTCCTTGCACAAGTTTTTTTTCACTTGGTTTATCAAGGTGGTTTTCTTGCAAAATATAATACACCTGCTGTAGCTCCAGAAGCGGGATGTTACTCGTACTGTTGATATCAAAAGACGAAGCTTGATTTAAGGACTGTGACATAGAAGCCATAGCCCCCGAGCCAGGCCACAAGAGCATGAGCGCAAGAGCCAGAATCCCCGTTTTTCTAAGTTTCATGTATAACAACAGCTCCTTTTGTCACCTCTTTTGGAATATCCAGCTGCAGGCTCTCGGGGAATTCATATTCTTCATCGCCATCCAGCTTGAGGTATTCCCCATTATCATAGACCTCCGTAATTTTCCAAGATTGGCGTAATAATTGCTTCGTTTCAGAATCCAAATAGTACTTCACGACAAACGTAGGAGCATATAAAAGCTTTTTCTCCTGTAAATCAAGCGTTTCAGCATAGTGCTGAAGTTCATTTGGTTCATAAAATTCGGTAATAACCTCGTATGCTCCGAAGCTTTGCTTTAAGTACCTAGCATGAAGCTTGTTTAAACGGCTTACAACCGGCAGATCAGTCACGTACTCATGCAGATACGCCTTTTTCCCAATTTGGCTACCAGTTTCTTTTTTGGTCCAGATCCCCTTTTCATTGTCCAAATCGTACTTGACTTGATTACGATGATCTGTATATCTTTCCATTTTATTTAAAACGGCTTGATCCGCTTTTTGGTAAATACCTGTTGTATGCGTGATTCCTCGTTGGGCATCCATCTCTTCGGTAGTTTTAAGCACCGTACCACTGTAATTCATCTCTGTCTTGACAATAATCCTTTGAGCTTCGTCCAGCTTTTTATAAGCATCACTTAAAAGAGTGGCATAAAGATTTTGTCTAGTAGAGGACAACAGATCTAATTCGTGAGCCGCTTGTTCATACAAAGCTTGAAGCTTACGATCTTGATCTGCTGCTTTAGCACGTTTTAATAAATTTTCCGCATCAGAAACCCGATTCTCTTTGACCAAATAGTACAAGCCATTTTGTACAGCCAGCTTGATATCCGGTCTTTCCTCATAACGTTTAATTGCATTTCCATATTGATCCAAATGAATTTCAATAGCTGCCAAATAAAGACCAAATACTTTCCATTCCTCTGAATCCTTAACCAATTTTGATTCATAACGAAGTAACTTTTGGTGCAACTCCTCAAATTCTTTATCTTGATTAGTCCGTAGCATTTGTAAGCCAATATCATAGATATTCGCAGTTAGAAGGCCTAGAATTTTTGGATCATGCTCCATTTTTTCCAGATAAGCGTCTAATGCAAGTAGGGCTTCTTTTGCATTATCTGCGGGTTCCTTATAGTAGTTCCAGCTTTTGTAGTAATGAACTCCCACTTGGTTAGAGAAATCAGATGGCAGCTCCTCCAGCTCCTTAAAGGTTCCCTCTTCTTCAAGATAATTTTTGATTGAATCCACGATATCTATGAATTTCTGCTCCGTTTCCGTTGGAGAATCATACGTCGCAAATAACGGATACATCTCCTTCTGAACAGGTACAAGCGGGTACAGAGAACGTGTTTCGTCAGCTAAAGGCAAGAGCATCTGTGATTGAATTGAAGCGCTAACCTCTTCAATCAAAACCGCAGCTTCTCCACGTGTCAATGTGCTTGAGCCTCTTTTTAGCAATTCTAATTCCCATTCAGATTGCTTCGTGGCAAAGGATAGCACGGACAGCACTTTAGCTGCCTCTGCATTTGTAATAGGCTGGTTCGGATAAAATTTATCGCCTGGAAAAATCTTATGTAGAGTCCTAGCTCCTGCAATCCGATCATGATACACAAACACTCGCAAGATACCAGGATACATCCACGTCATGTAGTGAACATCCTTATAGGGTAAATACGGCTCGTCCATTCCTTGTCCCCGACCGAATTCATCGTTGTCTTCCAACAAGGTCAAGGGAAACAATTTATTTTGGTTTAGTTGCAAAAAACGGCTGGTCAATAAAAAGAACTCTGCCCGTGTCATAGCTTTATCAGGGAAAAATTGCTTAATCGCTTTCGATGAATCGCTAAACAAACCTTCCTCATAGGCTTTCACAATCGCCTCTTTAGCGGGATGATTAGAAATATCAATGAAAGGTAATGGAGCCGAAAGATCATTCTCTATTTCTTCTGCTTGCACAGGTTCTAAAAATGCACAGGTAGCCATCGCAATAGCCACAGCAGCAGGAATTACTTTCCCCCAGTTCCTCCTACACAAGAATTCTTTCACACTCGTCACAATATACCAGCCCCTTCCCTCTCCGCCATTTATCAAAGTTGCTTGTTGATAATGGCATAAAGCACCCCATACAAGACTTGTTTTTTACTTCAACCACTGGATTTTTTTTCGTTTCCAGCAGTCGGTCATATTCTTTTAGCCATTCTGGGTTTAATTTTGCTTGACGTTCTTCTGCTTCCAAACGAGAGAGCTGCAGGAATTGTTCTAAAGAGAAACGTTTTTCAATCAGCTCATTGCCATTACGTTCCCACTCTTTTTTAAGCATCCAGAGCTCTTGCTCCTTTAGCATTCGTTCAATTTGTTGATCAGGGGTGTCAGTAGGCATGCCTTCTATTTGACGTTCAACAGCCCTGATGTGTTTCATTTTTTCACTCTCTTGCTCTTTTACACCAGCCAATTCACGCTCGGCTCGCTTTATTTTTCCAAGTAATAGGTGCCATTCATAGAAATCACGAATCGAGGACAAGTTGCCCACTCCCTTAGTTATGCCGTAGCTCTTTTGCCTTAGAGGTATTGAAACGGATCTGTATGAATCTCTGAGGCAATTACTTCGGTTTTATATTTCTGTTCCTGCAGCTTTTCTTGTAAAAAACTAGCTAATCTTGGCTTCATGATCTTTTCGATGTTATGACCAGCATCAATTATCGATAGTCCTTCCACGAAAGCGTCCTGCGCTTCATGATAGCCGACATCGCCAGTTACCATTACATCTGCACCACGAAAAGCAGCTTTTAACAAATAAGAACCGCCGCTTCCTCCCAGAACTGCCGCCTTTTTCACGATGCGATCCTTAGGACCGACTACACGAACTCCTTCTAAACCAAGCTTACTTTTGACAAATTGGGCATACTCCTCCAGTGTCATCGGTTCTGCCAGTTTGCCAATTCTCCCAAGCCCAAGCGTACATGGTGGCAGGTCAAGAGGATAGATATCATAAGCTACCTCATCGTACGGGTGCGCTGCTTTCATAGCCTTAATCACAGAAGCTTGTTGACTGCTTTTTATAACCGTTTCAATTCGAACCTCTTCTACATGCTCCACTTTTCCTTGTTCCCCAATGAAAGGTGTCGTCCCTTCAAGTGGTAGAAACGTTCCTGTTCCCTCAATCTGGAAGCTACAGTGACTGTATTGTCCAATATGACCAGCACCGGCATTCGCCATAGCCTGAAACACTTGTTCATGATGTGATTTTGGTACAAAAGTTACTAGCTTTTTCAGCTCATCCTGATAAGTTACATCCAGAATTTCGGTTTGCTGTAATTCCAGTTCTTCTGCAAGCCAATCATTCAAGCCTCCGTTTGCCACATCCAGATTCGTATGCATGCTATAGACAGCGATATCGTGAGCAAGCAACTTCGCTAATAAGCGGCCAGCCGGCAAATCAGTGCGCAAATGCTTTAAAGGGCGAAATATCACAGGATGGTGAGCTATTATAAGCGAAACCCCTTTTTGAATCGCTTCATCAACCACCTCTTCATTTACATCCAACGCTGTCATTACTTTCTGTACAGGCTTTTGCAGTGTCCCGACCTGCAATCCGATCTTATCCCATTCCATCGCTAGAGATTTTGGTGCTAGTCTCTCCACTAATTGTATGATGGTTTGTCCGTTTGCAAGCATGTCAAAACTCCTTTAATCCAAATAATTTTATCCTCAATTTCCGACAGTTTTTCCTGTGTTTCCGCACGAGTGGATGCCATCATGCGCTCTTTAATTTTTTCCCACTTTTCTAATTCAGACTTCCATTTTGTGAGCAAAATCGGCGATTGTTGCTGCAATAAAAAAGGCCCGATTTCCATTAGCTCTGCTTGACTCCATTTATCTGATTGATATGGCTTATCTGGATTGCCCGGTTCGGCTACAAGCACTTCGTAAATAATGCCATCTTCCTCTAGAATATCTTCAGCTACTAATTGATAACCATGGTCATATAGCCATTTACGCAGAATATCTTCTCCAACATTTGGTTGCAGGATCAAACGCTGTACTTTTCCTAATTTATCAAGACCGGCTTCCAAAATAGAAGCAATTAATTGTCCACCCATTCCAGCAATGCAAATGACCTCTGCCTCGTTTGGAGCCAGTACAGCTAATCCATCTCCTTTACGGACAGAAGCTCTATCTTTTGCTGTTAACGTTGCAATTTGACGAAGTGCTGCTTGGTACGGCCCCTCATTTAATTCCCCTGCTATTACAAAGCGAGCCTGATTGTTGACTAATAAATAGGAAGCCAGCAGGGCATGGTCCGATCCAATATCAGCAACAAGCGCATCTTTGGGGCAATATGCTGCAATTGTTTGTAATCGTTTAGAAATAGTTAATGTCATGTTCCTATTACCTCCAGTTCATCCATTTTACCTCATCTTGCCAAAAAAACACATGAAGAAACTGGATGAGTAATATGGTAATTTTTAGCCTGATATCAGGAAAAACAAATACGTAACCAGATATTAACAAATAACCTTTAAAAAGACTAGTATGACACAAGAATACTATTCCCAGATTGCTGTTTTTGCACCTAGATTTCCCATAACAAAAAATCCCTCCATCTTAAAAGCTGGAGAGATCGTTATAGGTCTTATTTACTGATTTCGCGTGCAATTACCATTCGCAGAATTTCTGAAGTACCTTCACCGATTTCTAATAGACGTGCATCTCGGAAATAACGTTCCACCTGATAATCCTTCATATAGCCATATCCTCCGTGAATCTGAATAGCCTGATGAGTCGCAGACATTGCGATCTCTGAAGCATACAGCTTAGCCATCGCCGCCTCTTTGGTGAATTTGCGTCCTTGATCTTTAAGCCACGCTGCTTTGTAAACCAAAGTACGAGCTAATTCGATCTGGGTAGCCATATCCGCCAGTTTCTGCTGAATCATTTGGAAATGCGATAAGCTAGAACCAAAAGCTTTCCTTTCTTTGGCGTACTGTAAGGCGCGATTAAAAGCTGCCTGAGCTATTCCGACTGACATGGCACCAATACCAATGCGACCACCATCCAATGTGATTAAAAATTGTTTGAAGCCCTCTCCCTCTTTGCCTAAAATTGCCTCTTGGGGAACTACAACATCCTCTAAGACTAACTCTGTAGTATTCGAAGCGTTTAATCCTAGTTTTTCATAGCGATCGACTATCTTAAATCCCGGGGCATCTGTTGGGACTAGAAGAGCTGTAATTCCTTTTGTACCCTTCGTTTTATCGGTCACAGCAGTTAAAGCAAGAAATTTAGCATAGGAAGCATTTGTGATAAAGCATTTAGAACCGTTAATAACATATTGTCCATTCTTTAATACTGCCTGGGTTTTGGTGCCCCCTGCATCAGAGCCTGCCTGCGGTTCTGTTAGTCCAAATGCGCCGATACTCTCCCCGCTACAGATTTTTGTTAAATAGGCTTCTTTTTGTTGCTGTGTTCCAAATAAATGCAAGGGAGCTCCGCCTAAGGAAATATGAGCTGAGTACGTAATGCCTGTAGAAGCACAAGCCCGACTAAGCTCCTCCGTGACAATAGCAAAGCTAATCGTATCCGCCCCCGCTCCACCAAACTCTTCAGGAAACGGCAGCCCCATCAATTCCAATTCCCCTAGCTGTTTCATAATCTCAATAGGAAACCGCTTTTCCTTATCGCGTTGCTCCGCCCCTGGTGCGACTACTTCATCCGCAAATTCCCGAATCATTTTCTGCAACATCTGCTGTTCTGATGTAAGATCAAAATGCATGTCAATCTCCCCTTTATGTGCTAAATCATGTCAAATCGCCACAGCTTGTAAATCCGCCTTGACTGACCGAGCGTTTGTTCAGAATTTATTTATTATTATATACAATTCAAAAGATGTTTGGATAGTCTCCATAACAAAATAAAGAGACTCCGTGTTAACGAAGCCTCAATCCTTTGCAAAGCAAGTAATGATTCATTTGATCGTGACTATGTATCCTTACTGTCCTCGAAGCCATTCAAGCCAGTAGCGACGTGTAACGGTTAGCAATAAACCGCTCAGTAAAACCTTAATCCCCAATATAATTTGCATTATCTCACGTGACGCTTCAGGAACCCACAATGAACTAATCTCTGGACCAAAAAAATAAAGTAATCCACTGGCGACTAGTGTATAAGCAAGCTGCTGATGACGAGCATGGAACAAATAGCCCAATCCAATCATCAGGAAAGATAAGGGTACCCAATACAATTCTATATTTGTCCAACTAAAAAATTCCCCCATGCGTGTTAGCATGGCTGTTCCATATAAAATGCCTATACCTGTTAGTCCTGCCAATATAAACAACGAATAACGAAATAGTAAACCATGTAAAAAAGAATACCCGGCAATTAAAAGAAGCCACCATAAATATGTAACTTGACTTATTTTCCATTTTTCCCCAAAATGATAGAGACTAGCTATAGCGATGAGGATCGTAACAAGTAAGAAAAAATAGGATAATAACGGTATTTTTCGCTTAAATACAAAAGCCAGCACATATGCAAGCATCCAACTGAACACCAATATGCTCATTTGCATTGGAATACTAAAAGCGTTAAAATAAAAAGCAAGTAAAAGCATGACAGCGATTACAAGTCCTATAAAAAATATTCCTCCCATCAGTTTTACGGAAAGGATTTGTGCTTCTTTACCGTTGCCTTGAACTTGAGTGTTTGCGCCTTGCATAAAGGCTTGCTGCTTATAAAGCTTATCCATTCTCGCTTTTCTGTCGGGAAAAAAGAAGAAACGTTTTTTTGTGACGGGCTCCTCTTGGTCTGGAGCGTGCTTGCCTTCTGTATAGAGATTTAACAGAAAAATGCAATAATGTTCTGGCAGTAAATGATTACGTCGCCAATTTTCAATCTCAGTAATAATGATTTTTCTACGTTGATCATCCAAGTAGACATCGCCTCCTTACTGCCATTTCTTTTTTGATTAATGAAATGGACTATTTTTGAAGTAACATCCCTTTCTTCCCAACAAAAAAGCCTACGCAGCGTGTGTGGCAAAACGTAGGCTTAGTGCTTACTATATCTTTATCGGCTATTCCAAAAAATCTTTTAAACGTTTACTACGAGAAGGATGTCTTAATTTACGTAGGGCTTTCGCCTCAATTTGACGAATACGCTCACGAGTTACCCCGAAAACTTTTCCTACTTCCTCAAGTGTTCTTGTACGACCGTCATCTAATCCGAAACGAAGACGCAGTACGTTTTCTTCACGATCTGTTAATGTATCTAACACATCTTCTAATTGTTCTTTCAACAGCTCATACGCAGCAGCATCAGAAGGAGCTAGCGCTTCCTGATCCTCAATAAAATCACCCAGATGGGAATCATCTTCTTCCCCGATCGGTGTTTCTAATGATACAGGCTCCTGAGCAATTTTCATGATCTCACGTACTTTTTCCGGAGTTAAATCCATCTTTTCAGCAATCTCTTCAGGAGCAGGTTCACGTCCCAATTCTTGCAGTAATTGGCGAGAAACTCGGATTAGTTTATTAATCGTCTCAACCATATGCACTGGAATACGGATGGTTCTTGCTTGGTCAGCAATAGCACGAGTGATAGCTTGTCGAATCCACCAGGTTGCATAGGTACTAAACTTGTATCCTTTTTGGTAATCAAACTTCTCAACGGCCTTAATAAGACCCATATTACCTTCCTGTATCAGGTCTAGGAATAGCATACCACGACCCACATAGCGTTTTGCTATGCTTACAACGAGACGTAAGTTAGCTTCAGCCAATCGGCGTTTTGCTTCTTCATCGCCTTGTTCAATGCGTTGCGCAAGTTTAATCTCCTCTTCAGCGGAAAGTAGAGGAACACGCCCAATTTCTTTTAGGTACATACGCACAGGATCATTTATTTTGATTCCTGGCGGCACAGACAGGTCATCATATTCAAACCCTTCCTGCTCATCATCCTTGATCATCATAGCATCTGCTTCTTCGTCTTCTTCATTATCATTATTGACATCGATGCCTTGATCTCCTAGGAACTCGAAGAACTCATCCATCTGATCAGAATCCTGATCAAAGTTAGATAGACGATTTGTAATTTCTTTGAAAGTCAAGCTTCCCTTCTTCTTACCTAGTTCCACCAATTGTTCTTTCACCTGATCCACCGACAGGGTCTCCATGTCTGATGTCAAGTTTTGCTTGTTCATCTATTTTCCCTCCTTCCTCGGGAATGATGCTGATAACTACCCTTCCCTCAAAGCATTTTCCAATTCGGCGATCTTCATCCCTAGTAAAGCGGCTTCAATAATAAGCTTTTTACGCTGCTCCTCATCTATGGTGCTTCCCGCTTGCAAATTTAGTTGCTTTTGTTGTTCACGTAGCCTTTGTAGTTCCGCGCGAACAGGGTAATTGTTCACCTGCTTGATGTAGTCTTCAATTTCCTTATCAGATACATCGTCTCTGCATTCCATCATGGCTAATCCCGAGGCTAATTGCTTGCACTTCTCATCTTCAACATAGTGTATAAAGGCTCCAGGATCTGCCGGATGCCCCTCTGCATAATAAGCATACAAGTAAGCGGCTAGAGCACTGTGTTCGTCCACTTGGAAATCTGCGTTACATTCCTGTTGCACACGTAAAGCAATTTCCGGATCACGCAACATATAGTATAGCAACATTCGTTCTGCATTTTCGTGTGCAGGTGCTTTTGTAACCATAAATTTTCCATTATTTATACTATTATTCCATGGTGCTGTAACTTTATCCCTTTGATTCATTAATTTTTGTTGCTTGTATAGCTTTTTCGCTTCTGTCTTTACAGCCTCAAGGGATAGAGAATACTCTTCAGACAGCTTCCGTTCATACATATCCCGCTCGATTGCGTTCGGGAGTGTAACGATGAATTCCAGTGCCTGTCTTACATACTCAGCTTTATCCGCTTCGTCTTGTATTACGGTTTTACTCCGCAAATGTTTCAATTGAAAGGACGTCACCGGCATAGCTTGTAATAATACCTGCTGGGAAAATTGTTCAGCGCCATACTGCCGTATATAATCATCAGGGTCACTACCCTGGGGGAGTGGAGCTATTCGCACCGTACAACCAGCTTTTTGTAATTGGTCGATCGCTTTTGCCGTAGCCTCCTGTCCGGCAAAGTCGCCGTCGTAGCATAGGATTACCTGATCTGTATTTCTTCTGATCAGATGGGCTTGCTGCTCCGTAAAAGCGGTTCCTAGCGTAGCGATTCCGTTACTGATGCCAGCCTGCCACGCAGCAATTACATCTGCATATCCTTCGAAAAGGATTGCTTGGTTTCGTTTGCGTATTTGGCTTCTTGCGCGATGCAAGTTAAATATAGTGCGACTTTTGTTAAATAGGAGCGTTTCTGGACTATTTAAATACTTGGGTTCCGAGCCGTCTATAGACCTTCCTCCAAATCCGATAACCTCTCCCTGTGAATCATGAATCGGAAAGATAACTCTCTTGCGAAATTTGTCATACACTCTTCCACGATCATTGGAGGATAGCAATCCTGCTTCGACCATTAGCTCTAACGGAAAGTTACGCTTTACAAGATTATCCTTAACGAAATCCCATGATTCCGGAGCAAACCCAATCATGTATTCGTCAATGGTCGTTCTGGTAAAGCCTCGATTCTCCAAATAGCGAAGAGCTTCCGATCCATAGGGAGTGGACGTTAAAACATAATGATATAGTTTCGCCACAAAACGGTAGGCTTCATACATTTTCGCCTTCACGCTCTGCATCGGATTATCTTCGTGAGTGAGGGGAGCTGGCGGGGTTAATCCCACCCGGTCTGCAAGTTTTTGCAAGGCCTCGGGAAACGACAGCTGTTCGACTTGCATAACGAAAGAGAATACGTCACCCCCTGCATGACACCCGAAGCAATGATAAAACTGTCGCTCCGCGTTCACATTAAAGGAGGGGGTTTTTTCCGAATGAAACGGACACAAGCCCAGATAGGCGCGCCCCCTCTTCTTCAGTTGTACGTATTCTCCCACCACGTCTACGATGTCAACAGCTGCTCGAACCTGGTTGACGAACTCTTCGGGTGCAGATTGAGCCATAGCCATCCACCTTTTCACAGCAATGAAATTACTTTATTCGTCAAAGTTCGGCAAAATCCTTCTTCCAACTACTATTTTTTGTTCCTGAACTTATCGGCGTGCTTTGAGTTTATTACGTCGAATAATGTCAAGGATAATATTAGCTGTTTCCTCAACCGCTTTGATAGAAACATCAATCACAGGACAACCTACGCGCTCCATGATTTTTCTTGAGTATTCCAATTCTGTTTCAATTCGATCCATTGTTGCATAATTCGCTTGGGCAGTTAGACCTAATGCTTTTAACCGCTCTGTACGAATCCCGTTTAATTGATCTGAATTTATGGTAAGTCCAATACATTTTTCCGCCGGCAGTAAGAATAATTCCTCTGGCGGTTCAACCTCTGGAACCAAGGGCACATTTGCGACCTTTAAGCGTTTGTTAGCCAAGTACATGGACAACGGGGTTTTTGACGTACGCGATACCCCAATAAGTACAACATCTGCCCGAAGTAAACCACGAGGGTCTCTGCCATCATCGTATTTTACAGCGAACTCGATGGCTTCCACTTTTCGGAAATAATCTTCATCCAATTTACGTACTAATCCAGGCTTTCCGGATTGTTTGGTCTGAAGCAGATCTTCCATAATGGTCAGCAATGGACCCATTACATCCACAATGGGTACCTGATGTTTGTTGGCCTGTTCCAAAATATACGTTTTTAGTTCAGGAACAACAAGAGTAAACACCACCAGAGCTTTTGATTCTTTGGCGGAGAGGATAACTTCGTCAATGGACTCTTTATCCTCCATGTACGGATACTTGTGAATATCTACCGTTTTACCGCTAAATTGACTTGCTACTGCCCTTACGACAAATTCTGCTGTTTCTCCAATTGAATCCGATACGACATAAATTAATTGGGTATTCATTTCCAATCCAACTTCCCCCTACACATTCGTCTCTTTGCCAAGCTCCACAAAAGCTCTAGAAATTGTTGTTTTGGTAATCCTG
This sequence comes from Brevibacillus laterosporus, assembly GCF_030489605.1. Lineage (GTDB taxonomy): Bacteria > Bacillota > Bacilli > Brevibacillales > Brevibacillaceae > Brevibacillus_B > Brevibacillus_B laterosporus_E. The sequence goes on along the minus strand of NZ_JAUKFY010000010.1, from coordinate 161,827 downwards.
CCCAACAATTCAAAGGTTTTTGGATCTTCTTCGTTGGGGCGTACGACCGGCAGTGAATCAATTTGGAATTCAATCAATTTTTGCGCGGTATCCAGAAGGGTTTCTTCTGGAGTGCACGTGACGATGTTGGGCATTCTTGTCATGATGATGCTGACAGGAATGCTCTCCAATCCCTTGTTACCTAATGAAGCCCGGAGTAAATCCTTTCGGGAAACTACACCAGCTAACAAACCTTTTTGATTGACAACAAACAATGTACCTACATCCTCTAAGAATAATGTCACAATTGCATCATACACCGACGCTGATTCAGCCACGACGATAGGCACTGCTTTATAATCATTTACTATTAGCTTGTGCAATCGTTCTGCAATTACCGACGATGTAGGACGACCTGCATAAAAATAGCCAACCCTCGGTCTGGCATCTAAATAACCCGACATAGTAAGGATGGATAAATCAGGTCGAAGAGTAGCCCTTGTAAGATTCAGGTGTTCAGCAATATTTTCACCTGTAATCGGACCTTCGTCTTTTACAATTTGCAAAATTTGTTCTTGGCGTTTGGTCAATTCGATGACGGATCACCACCGATTCATAAATTACTATCCCTAGTATTACTCTATAAAGAGATAGATTCCTGCAAAAGAATCGTAAAAAGCTTTTTTTCTGCTACCGGAATGTACTGGAAGTAGAAAAAAGCCTCCACAAGAGGAGGCTGGGAGCCATGTCCCAATAAGCCGTTGTATATGTATTTATATGATCACAATTGATCATGATAGCCAAAAAACTATGCCTTGTCAAATCCATCTGAAAACTCAAGACGTTCCATTTGTTCTAGAAAGTTTCGGCTTTTAAGACGGAGGTCAATATGCTGATCTAGATATCTATGCAGCAAAAGCCTCAGTTGGTTTCGTGTAGATGTTTTTACTTCAATCTCACCTAAACGCTCGAGAGGGAACAATAAAAACAGCCGCAACAATTTCCAGGTCGCCGGCAAAATGTGGAATGAATAAGGATCAGTATGTGCACATCTCTGGCATAAAAGACCGCCTTGCGTGATACTAAATGTATAAGGCTCGCCCTCTGCACCACATGAAATGCAGCTTTCCACATGCGGTCGAATTCCTGCGAGAACCAGCATTTTACTTTCAAAAATACGGCAAAGAATCTCTGCATCCTTGCCTTCATCCAAATACTGGAGGGTATGGACTAATAATTGGAACAGGTAAGGATTGGGCTCACGCTCCTCTGTCAAGCGATCTAGCATTTCTGCCATATAAGCAGAGTAGGCAGTCAGCATTAAATCCTGACGGAGATCCTTAAAAGAGTGAAGAATGTCCCCTTGTGTGAGCTCCGGCATTCCTGTCCCTGTTCCTTTTTTACATAGATAGTATCCATGTGTAAACAATTGAGATACGGCGGCCAGGCGACTTCGAGGTTTTTTTGCCCCCTTTGCCATTACCCCGACCTTACCGTATTCTCTAGTGTAAAGCGTAACCACTTTACTACTTTCTCCGTAATCAACACTACGGATGACAATACCTTCCCACTTTACAAGCATACCTGAGAATCACCCTGTTCCAATAGGGCTTGATCCAGTGATCCTGCATCATCTGCAACGTTTTGCGCTTCATGATGTTCCTTATAAAGAAGGTAAGCGTGGATATCACCGGTTGAAGCGAAATAACTCCAAGAAAAGTTGCGAAGCATGTTGCATCATCCTTTCCTTTTTTCGGCCACCACTTTCTTTATATAGAATCCACCGTAGCCCCCATTTCTATGCCTTGGAAAAATTGTCACGTATAGTAAGGAAAAAGTTTATTTTTCGTCATAAAAACCAAAATTACGAAGCATTCTTTCCTGATTACGCCAATCTTTCTTTACTTTGACCCAAACTTCTAAAAAGATTTTCTCTCCTAATAAACGCTCCATATCCATCCGTGCACGTTTGGAAATTTCTTTTAGCATGTCCCCTCTTTTGCCGATCAAAATTCCTTTTTGGGAATCACGCTCTACGTAGATAGCAGCATAAATGTACAATGTTTTGCCATTTTCTCCACGCTTCATCTCTTCCACCGTTACAGCGATGGAATGAGGAATTTCTTCACGTGTCAGATGAAGAACCTTTTCACGAATCAGTTCCGCTACGATAAAGCGCTCTGGATGATCCGTTACTTGATCTGCTGGATAATACATCGGCCCCTCTGGCATCTCCAGCAAAATGGATTGCAGCAGGGCATCAGTGTTGTTACCCTGCAAAGCAGAAATAGGAACAATTTGTTTAAAATCATGATGCTTTCGATATTCATCAATTAAAGGAAGCAATTCTTCTGGATGAATTTGATCAATTTTGTTTATAACCAAGAAGACAGGAGTATTAACCTTTTTCAAACGTTCAAGAATATACTCTTCTCCTGCCCCGCGTTTCTCTGTAGCATCAATGACGAACAGTACCAAGTCTACCTCATTAAGTGTATTTTCGGCAGCCGCTACCATATAATCGCCCAATTTGGACTTGGCTTTATGAATACCCGGTGTATCAATAAAAATTAATTGACCTTTGTCAGAGGTATACACAGCACGAATCTGATTTCGTGTAGTTTGCGGTTTATTGGACATGATGGCAACCTTTTGTCCAACAACCTGATTTAATAATGTGGATTTCCCTACATTGGGACGGCCAATAATTGAGACAAATCCTGATTTAAACGTTTCTTTCTTTTTTTGATTATCCAAGAAGATCCTCCTTTGTAAAAGCACCTGGCAATAGTTCACTCACTGTAGTAACCGTAACATCTCCATTCAGATTGGACAAGATTACCTTCATATCAGGCGGGCACATTTCTGCCATTACCTGGCGGCACGCCCCACATGGCGGCACTGGCTTCGGAGTATCCGCTACCACAGCGATGGCTTGATAGGTCTTATCTCCCTCGGAATACGCTTTAAACAGGGCAGTTCTTTCTGCGCAGTTGCACAGAGGATAAGCGGCATTTTCAATATTGCATCCTAGATATACTTTGCCCGTTTCGGACAACAATGCAGCACCCACCGGGAATTTAGAATAAGGTACATAAGCTGTTTCTCTTGCTGTTTTTGCTTGTTCAATCAGTTGTTGTTGGTTCATACAGTTCTTCCTCTCCTGTGTCTAAATAAAAATGAAGATGCCAACAGACCAGACGAGGCCGTTCCCATTTTGGAAGGTTCGTCTAGCTGTTTCCTTGGCCGTGAATAGCGTCTCTTTTGTCTAGCGAGTAAAGAAATAGGCATATAAAGGTGGGCCAAGAATGAGGATTCCAATCACGACGGCAAACATGGCAGATACAAAGACAGCTCCAGCTGCAACATCCTTCGCTATTTTTGCCTGTGGATGGTACTCTTTTGTCACCAGATCAACGCAAGCTTCAATGGCGGTATTAAGTAATTCAAGCGCCCAAACAATCGCAATAACCAATAGCAACAGGCTCAGCTCCAGGCGAGTAATTTGTAGCCAAATGGATAAAATAACCACACTGAGTGCAACTGCTACGTGTATTTGCATGTTTCGTTGGGTGCGTACAGCATGGTTAATTCCCTGTAAAGCATAACCAAAGCTGCGCCATAAACGAAGCCATTCCTTCACGTTGACCGCTCCTATCTCGTCAATCCGACTTCTTGCAGAATCTTTTCTTGACGGGTAAACATGTCTTTCTCTTCCTCAGGTGTCCCATGGTCATAGCCAATCAGATGCAAAAATCCATGCACCGCTAGAAAACCAAGCTCACGTTCAAAAGAATGGCCATAATCCTGTGCTTGTTCTTTTGTTCGCGGAATGGAGATGATAATATCGCCTAGCATATTTGGATAGTCATCAAATTCACTTTCTTCCACAAAGATCTCCATGTCACCCTCGCCCTCTTCATTCAGTGCAAACGATAGCACATCAGTAGGACGGTCCACTCCACGATAATCGCGATTCAGCTCATGGATACGTTCATTGTTTACAAGCGTGATAACCACTTCACCCTTAATGTCTTCAAATTGGGCCGCTTTTTGCAAGCAATTTTCAATAAGCTGTTGGTGCTCTTGCGTAATTTCTTCGTCTTGCTCATTTACAATCTCAATCGTCAGCAATGTTCTTCCCTCTTTTTCTTCTGAAACTTTTCCTCATTTATAATCACATAAAGAGACTCCAAGAGGAGCCAGCCTAGATCTGCTGCTCCTCTTTGGAATACGCTGTAATGATTTTTTGAACTAGGCTATGACGCACAACATCCGTATCTTGAAACTCGATAAAAGCAATGTCAGAAATAACGGAAAGAATGCGCTCTGCTTCTCGCAGCCCAGACTTTTTGCCTTTTGGCAGGTCAATTTGAGTCACATCCCCCGTGATGACCATTTTGGAGCCAAAACCCAAGCGCGTCAAGAACATTTTCATTTGTTCTGGTGTAGTATTTTGTGCTTCATCCAGAATGATAAAGCTGTCTTCTAATGTACGCCCTCTCATATAAGCAAGCGGAGCTACCTCGATGATACCTCGTTCCATCATTTTACTAACCTGTTCGGTTCCTAACATATCATACAAAGCATCATAGAGCGGCCGTAGGTACGGGTCTACCTTTTCTTGCAAATCACCTGGTAAAAAGCCAAGACTTTCGCCTGCTTCCACCGCTGGGCGCGTGAGAACAATCCGTTTTACTCGACCGTTTTTGAGAGCCTGTACGGCCATTACAACCGCTAGATATGTTTTACCAGTACCAGCAGGACCAATCCCAAACACGATATCATTTCGTTTAATAGCAGACAAATAATGGCGTTGCCCTAAGGTTTTAGCGCGGACTAGTTTACCGCGGTGAGAACGTGCTACCTCTTCGTCATAAAGATGCAGAAGCTCTTGCTCTTCTCCTTTTTCTGTTAGCTGCATCGCATAGTATACATCACGTTCCGATAATGTAATCCCCCTGCGGATCAGCTGCAATAAAGTATCAAATAGCGTTGCCAGCTTGTCGACTTCTGCCTTTTCCCCACTGATGACGAATGCGCCGGTGCGGGTTCCTATCTGAGCTGTTGTTTTTTCTTCGATCTTTTTTAAATAGGAATCATGAGGTCCAAACAAAAGCAATGCTTCCTGTGCATCTGCAAACTGGATCACTACTTCTTCTTGTACTTGCAACCTTTGTCCATCTCCTTGCAATCAGTTATTTTGATTTGGTGTGCCTTCTAGTGCGGGCGGCGTAGCAACAATCGGTTGGTCCATCGCTATATTTTCGATGACGGAAAAATAGATACTTACATAAACTTTACCATTCTCTTGTTTTACGTGCAAAACTTTTTCTTCTTTTATCTTCGCATCTTCTCCAGCTCGTTTCAAGATGTCTGCTTTTGCAAAATGTTTAGCTACCTCTAAAGCATCCCGATCGCTCATTCGAATAACCTTAGGTTCCAGCTCCCGATCAATTTCTGTCTTCCAGCCAAACGGCAATTGATAATCAAAAAAAGCCGCTTGGAAACGTTTCTCTGTTTTACGGGCATGCTTGTACGACTTAATTTCAAACGGCCAAAGACGTACTGCCGATGATCCAAAAATCAAAAAGTGCTGCTTCTGTTTTTCACCTGTATAAAGAAGCTGGTTCTGGATTAAGGGAACGGTCACATCAGAACGATACCAGACCTCTCCTGTCACTTGCCCTCTGGCAGCAACGATCGATTGGCGTTCCTCATTGCCAATAATACCTGAAATTAAAATCTGGTCTTTATCAACATATTGATTCGCTTTAACCATAGTCTTACCTGTTTCAGCAAAAATACTGTGAATGACCGCTTTTTTCTTTGCCACAACATGTTTAGGTTCATGCGCAACAATCTTTTCCGGATCAACCTTTTCAACGACCTGAATAATGGCCTTCGTACCATTTAACTCAACCCCTACCCATGAGGCTTCTGGAATATACCCCAAAATACGGCGCTGTAATTCCTGGGGATCTCCAATTCTTAATTTCCACGCACCTGCCCTTAACCCTACCTTCTCGGCAGCCTGTGTCACCTGATACGGCGAAATATTATGCGTTCCCTGCACCTCTACTTGCCATACAAACGTAGAGAGCATGTACAATCCGAGTAAAAAAATAAAAATACCTGCAACAAATCCCATCCTCATTCGCATTCGCAACAACAAAAACGGTAAACCTTGTCGACTTGTCACATGCACCCGGCAGCCTGTCTCCTTTAAGAAGGGACGAAGCCGATAGAAATCGGCAATCATCATCTCACACTGTCCTAACTCAGGCCCTAAACGCTTGATATTCCACATTGAAATGTTTTCGCGGACTGCTAGGTTGATAAGACGTTCAAACCGTTTGCCGCGAATCGTTACTGTTATATGACCCTCGTACCATTCTTTTACTACGTTTCGCATCTGTATCCCCCTCAAACTCGTCACGTATTTTGAATGAACGTTATCTTGCCGATTCTCCCCTCCAACAACACTTCTTCCTTCAAAATAGCACGAATCACCAGCTGTTCCCCTATGACAAGCAATTGTCCGTTTGTAAGTAATAAACGAAGCTCGTTCTCACTAAATTGCAGGACACCTCGGTGGTTTTCTATATACATTTGCAAATGACCAATCATTGTAATTCTCGGGACTTCAAGTACCACGTCCTGAGGTAAATCCAACACGCCCACAGCCATTCGGCGCAGTCGGCGGCTCCATTTCTTCATATGTAAGCCCCCTTTTTCCTTGCATATGCATTAGACATGCTTAAGCGGAGTCTGTTTAATGGGATAGCCGTGTGCTTGCAAAACAAAATCCGTTCTTTTATACCTATGCAGAGGGTAGGGCTTATCATGCCGGGAATTTGAAAAAGGGAAGGGGGATTTTCATACGTTAAAAAACGGCAAAAATCCTCTTGATGGCCTACGGTTACAGATAGCGGTTTAAAGGGCATGCTCTAAACGAATTTACATGGCTAAAAAATCCTCCTTATTCTCAATAAAAAAACCCGCATGTCTTCGTACAACATACGGGTCTTGCATCATTTACTTCTCATCTTTTCCATGTGCCCCATCACAATAAGGTAATTTTTCCGACTTTCCACAGCCGCAGATCCTTACCGTCTTGGCTTCGCTAAATTTAACAATATACGGGGTTTTTCCTGTTCCTTGTCCATTATGAGAGCCATCACAGTAGGGTGCATCTTCTGTGAGGCCGCACATACAGTAAAATCTAACGCCTGGTTCTTCCTTCACAACAATCGGACCTTTCTTATCATAGAGGGCCATAATGTTTTCTCTCCTTTGTTCACTTAGCCTATCTATTGGTAGGTAGAATTATTTCTAGTATAGCACGTCCTCAGTTATTGCGTTTTAGATGCAGACCAATCCTTTATAAGGAAAAATCCAAGCGTAGAATAGCCCCCATTGTCATAAATAACAAAACATAGTCAGGCCTTGTATTCACTGATTTTTAGTCATTACACTCAAGCAGGTAAAACAAATAGATCCATTGAAGATGACTCTGATACATCATTAACTATGTTTTATGTTTTAATAAAGTCGCACGATTAGATACGATGCTAAGGGTTATCCCCAAGCATTTCACATTCTATTACTGTAAGGTTGAAAGCCTCGAGGGATATATAATTAACTATTTTGTTATCACTATCTTATGTAATCCTCTAAATCATTTCGGTAATTTTGCGATATAGACAATATCTGGCTCACCTCGCTCTACCTCTACTTTATACTCCTCTACTTCATGAAAATACTCAGATAATCGCAGAGCAAAAGCATCAGAAGAATTAGCGCTCCAAAATGCAATAACACCCCCTGGGTTCAGCAAACCAAGTAAGGTGTTAAGTCCTGATTCCTTATAAAGTGAATTGTTCGCTTCTGTCACAGTCCAATCCGGCCCATTGTCAATATCAAGACAGATAACATCAAACTTTTCGTTAGCTTCCTGAATCCATTGGAGAAGATCAGCTTTAACAACACGGGTTCGAGAGTCAGTGAGTGGATGATTAGAATATTCGCCAAAATATCGGTTATTCCATTCAATGATCTTTTCCTCTATTTCTAAAACAACCACCTCTTCTACTCTGTTATTTTTTAAAGCTTCCGAAAGGGAAAATCCCACACCTAATCCGCCAATCATTACTTTTCGGGGATGATGAACGCTGTTAAGCGATGCCTTAACCAACAGACGTTCGGATTCTCCATTATAAGTTGCCATTAAAAAAGTACCATTGCTAATAATCTCATAATTGTTATTTCGATACTGAAGTTGAATGTCACCGCGTGGTGTGGAGCATCGTTCTAAGATTGTAATGTCTGATTGCAAGATCGTATCCTCCTTATTGAAAAGATAGACTCCCTCAATCCTTCTATGGATCGTAGCTTTGAAGCACTTGAAGAGCATACAAGCGTTAGCTATTTCGCAAGTAGGTTGTGCAATTCGCTGGACACTTGCATCTTCTATTCAATAGTAACAAAAATCCGACATAGGAATCTTGCCCTTATCTTTTTATGCGGGAAGTCTACATACGAGCATATCTTTTTATGCATGAGCTGAGATATACTTGATAGCTCTGAAACAACAAAAGAACCTCAAAGCAACAATCATGCCCGAGGTTCTTTTATTAGAGAAGCAATGATTAACTGTTACCGGTACTTTCCCATTCTATAGCCACCAAAGGCTGATGTAGGATGAGGATCTTTACTGCGAGGCTTTCCTAAAATAATCGCCCATCTCATACCATCTAATGCTGTTCCAGCTAATTTAACCGAATGTCTTTTAGAGGTAGCTCCCGTTTGCTCCTGTGATGTATGAATGGTTGATCCATGCAATTCAACGTTCAATAGCTTACTGTTTTTATGCTCGATAGGTGCTAGTACCATTTGAGCTGCATTGGGTTCATATTGCTCTTCTAGCATTGATCGACCTTCTTCGAGCTCCTTCTCCAGTTCAGTTCTTCCATCCCGCGTTGAGCCGTTTACTGAATGTACGGAGGTTGCAGACTGCCCCTCCATATAAGTCCCCTGCCATTCTGTTGGCATTGCAGGTGAACTGGACGAGTCAGTATTGTATGGCACTGGATTTTGCGTTTGAGACGTTGAAGGAAATTCAAACACGCCTGGTTTTGCTTCCTGTCTTGGGTTCCGCTTTACTACCTGACGTTGATAGGGTGGTAGCATTCCTCCTGGTTCCCTATTCGTAGGTTGCATCGGATACGCCTTGGGTGTCTTGTTATGATTAAATTTACCCGTTAATAAACCAAAGATCAGCTCGATGAGAGTTTCCATTGCCTCATCACCTATTTCTTATCTATGTCGTTTTTCTTCGTACCTTCAGGGTCACCAAACGATTCTCGCATAGCGGTATCAGCCATGATGTTCTGCATGTTGTAATAATCCATAACCCCTAGCTTACCTGAACGCAATGCCTCAGCCAAAGCAAGTGGTACTTCCGCTTCGGATTCCACTACTTTCGCTTTCATCTCTTCAACGCGCGCTTTCATCTCTTGCTCCGTTGCTACAGCCATAGCACGACGTTCTTCTGCTTTTGCCTGCGCGATACGTTTGTCAGCTTCTGCTTGGTCTGTTTGTAATTGGGCGCCAATATTTTTACCTACATCTACGTCCGCAATATCGATCGACAGAATTTCAAAGGCTGTACCTGCATCTAGACCTTTGTTTAATACGGTTTGTGAAATAAGATCTGGGTTTTCTAATACATCTTTGTGTTTGTTGGACGAACCAATAGTAGTGACAATCCCTTCGCCAACGCGAGCGATAATTGTCTCTTCACCAGCACCACCAACTAAACGATCAATATTCGCACGCACTGTTACTTTCGCCTTCGCGCGCACCTCAATCCCATCCATCGCTACTGCGGCAATTATTGGGGTCTCAATCACTTTCGGATTTACGCTCATTTGTACTGCTTCCAACACATCACGACCAGCTAGATCAATCGCCGCTGCTCGTTCGAAGCCTAGCGGAATATCTGCACGTTGAGCTGCTACCAAAGCATCTACGACTCTATCAACATTACCCCCCGCTAGAAAGTGACTCTCTAATTGATTCGTATTAAGGTCAAGTCCAGCCTTACGTGCCTTAATTAACGGATTGACGATACGGGCCGGTGTTACACGACGCAAGCGCATTGCTACCAATGTCAGAATACTCACGTTCACACCTGAAGCTAAAGCAGAAATCCATAGCATTACCGGTACAAATGAAAAGAAAACAGACAATACAATAATGACAACCGCAATCATAAACACGAAAGATATCATGCTTGTGTCCATTTAAACCTACCCCTTACTTTCATTTTTCCAATCTTGCACGACAATCCGTGCTCCTTCTACTTGAACCACTTTAATTTCGCTGCCTGCCGTAATGTATCCACCTGCACTTACAGCATCAATACGTTGCTCACCAATCAAGATTACTCCAGCAGGGCGCAAATTGGTTAATGCTACACCAGTTTTACCAAGTAGATCATTTTGATTTTTAGGAGCGACATATCCTGTATCCTTATGCTGCTCCTCTTTTAGAACAAATTTACTCCAGGTTCCTCTTAATCCGAAATATTTAGCCAGTATAAACGCTACAATAAGCGTAATAATCGCCGCAATTCCCAGAGAGGTAAGGCCTTGTTTTGTATCGTAAGCAGCTAATACTAGACCTGTAGACATGCTTGCAAATCCAAGAAAGCCTACAATGCCACCCGGTAAAAAGATTTCTAGAATCATTAAAATGACCCCAATAATAAATAGGCCAATATCCAGCCAATTGGCAAAGCCTGCCACAAAATGCCCGAAGAAATAGAGTGTAAAGGACAAAATACCAATAATGCCCGCGACTCCAACCCCCGGAGCAAACAACTCAATAATGACTCCAAGCATTCCAATTAACAAGAGACAGCTTAGAACAACCGGATTGGTTACAAACCTTGCGACCTTCTCGGTAGGAGTAGGAGAAATGTGCACAATCTCACTCTCATTTACCCCTACATATTGAAACAATTCTGCTTTGCTACGAACAATTTTATCTGCATAGCCTAGCTTCCGTGCTTCTTCAGCACCAAGGGATAAAACTTCCCCCTTCTTTTTTAACCCAGCAAAATCCTGATCAATATAGACCATTGCTTTTGCTACGGAAGCATCTCTGCCGTTTAACTTGGCTGCTTCCTCCATCATTTGAGCCCATCCAGAAGTAATTTTTACCGGAGCCGCATTACCTTGTACATCAATGGGTGCAGCAGCACCGATACTGCTTCCCGGTTCCATTACAATCTCGTTTGCATTTAAAGCAATGTAAGTTCCTGCTGAAAAAGCCTGATTGTTAATATATGCAACGACTTTCATAGGCGCACTCCTAATCAATGCACCAATATTACCAGCCGAAACCACATCTCCACCTGGAGTATTAATGTCAAGAATAACGACATCAGCACGTTGTTCATTGGCTTGTTGAAAAACACGCCGCAAAAAGCTTTCAAGACCGCGTTCAATGTCTTGCTCAACAGGCACATAAAAAACTCGTTTATCTGCTGCTTCTACAGGCTGAGACCAAGCTGTCCAAGCCAACATCCCTCCAGCAAACATCATAAGAGCAAGCATACAGGTAAACATGAGAGTAAAGGCTAGATGCTGTCTCAAGGTGTGAATTCCTCCTTTCCTATCATGTTTTGTAACATCTTATGTAGGTATACGAGTAGATAGGAAGGAAGTTTCATTAAGTTGTATAAATTGCTTATAAGCAAAGAAAAGCCCTGTCAACGAGGGAATTCTCTTTTTGACAAGGCTGCTTATTTTGCTGTACCGCAAAAAATCCAGCCTGCGTGAGACTGGATTTCATTTGCTTATGAAGGTAATTCTTCAGAGACGATTTGTTGGACAAGGTTGCCGTCAGCTTTGCCTTTTACTTTAGGCATGATGGCTCCCATGACTTTGCCCATCTCTTTCTTGGAAGTAGCGCCAACAGCAGCTACAGCCTCGCGAACGATTTGACGAATCTCATCCTCGCTTAATTGAGCAGGCATATAAGCCAATATAATATCCAACTCGTCACGTGTCTTTGTCGCTAAATCCTCGCGACCGGCTTTCTCAAACTCATGGAGGGAGTCACGGCGTTGCTTTAACTCACGGGTCAAGATAGTCAGCACTTCATCGTCGGACAGATCTCGACCCAACTTAATCTCTTCGTTTTTAATGGTGGCTTTGACCATGCGAATAACGGAGAGCTTTAAGACCGATTTGTCCTTCATAGCTTGCTTCATATCGTGATTGAGTTGCTCCATTACACTCATGATGAGCCCTCCCGTTAATTAGAACTTACGTTTACGAGCCGCTTCGGATTTTTTCTTGCGAGCAATGCTAGGCTTTTCAAAGTGGCGACGCTTACGAAGCTCAGCCAACACTCCAGCTTTAGCATTTTCACGCTTAAAACGACGAAGCGCGCTCTCCAAAGATTCATTTTTTCTAACGCGTACTTCTGCCATCTATTTTCCCTCCCTCCGCTTGAAACCGTGGGACAACTGTTCATTATTCTACAGACTGTCAGACTACATTATAAATCAGGAAAGGGCGGTAGGTCAACCTTTTTCCAACCCTCAACCCAAAAACTTGCTTGAGTATCTTTTACAAAGATTCTTCAAGCAAGGCGTATTATTATCATACCTTATAGAAACAGCTATCGCAATAGAAGCATACTCCTATTTCCATTTTATCCACTTTTCATGCTCTTGCTATTGCGGCAATTCCTCCACCGTGTTAGCATGACGTGGGATGCCTTATATATAGGCTATTTTTTATCCATATCGGTTAGACCCATCGTTATCTGCGGACACAGCAGAAATGATGACAAGGAGAGAATAAAACTATGCTACCCACTACTTTAAATACCATTACTAAAATGGCTCAAGGGTTACTCGTTCAAGGGAATCCCGAAGCCAATGTAACCAGCGCTCACTTTGACAGCCGTCATTTACAACCCGACAGTTTATTTGTACCACTGGTCGAAACACGCGACGGACATGATTTTATCAAGCAGGCACAGGAAGCTGGAGCGATCGCCGCACTCGTATCCCACTTGTCAAAAGTTCCGGCTGCTCTTCCTAAAGATTTCGGTCTGATTCTTGTCAATGACACTTTGACAGCATTCCAAAAAATAGCAAGTGCATATCGAAATCAGTTTACGATTCCATTCATTGCAATTACAGGCAGTACAGGAAAGACAACTACGAAAGATATGATTTCCCACCTTTTAGCTAGTACTCGTCCTATTTGTAGTACGTATAAAAACTTTAACAATCATATTGGTCTTCCCTTCTCCATCCTACATGTAGACAATAGTCATGAAGCCGCAGTTCTAGAGCTCGGGATGAGTCATGCCGGAGAGATTGATTTATTAGCTTCTATTACAAGACCGACCTATAGCGTGATTACAAGTATAGGCGAAGCGCATATGGAATATTTTGGGTCGCTCGAAAAAATCGCTCTAGCAAAAGCCGAACTATTGCCGCATACTGCACCAGCAGGACGTGTTTATTTAAATGGAGATAACGAATACCTCCAGAAAGTGAAACACTTATCTGATAGCCCGATTTGCTATTATTCCGTGAAAGGTCCTGCTGATCTATGGGCATCGGATTTACTTACAGATGATAAAGGTACGCACTTCACTGTACACTTTGAAGATCAGCAAACTCTGCGTGTCTTTATGCCGCTATTTGGGACCTATAATGTATCCAATGCCTTACCAGCTATCGGAATTGCCCGCGAACAAGGAATGAGTTTTGAGGAGATTCAACAAGCAATGGCTACCCTTAGCATTTCAGGTATGCGGTTTGAAATTCATACATCTCAAAATGGTATGATTATCGTCAACGATGCCTACAATGCCAATCCCTTATCCATGAAAGCATCTATTGAAAACTTTGCAGACCTTTTTCAAGACCGAACCAAAGTACTAATAGTAGCTGATCTATTGGAATTAGGCTCAGATAGCCAAGCATTGCACGCTGAAGTAGGAGAATACGTATCAAAGTGGAATGACCGCTTTACTTGTATGGTAACTATCGGAGAGGATTCACGATTTATTGGAGAGCACTATAAGGGAGAAAGCCATCATTTTAGCTCTAAAGAAGAAGCGATCGTCTACCTCCGTTCTTTATTAAAACCACATTCTGCCGTTTTACTAAAAGCTTCCCGAGGCATGAAGCTAGAAACACTGCTACCTTCCTTATTGGAGATGTAAGCTTTTTAAGTCTTAATTTATCCTACGTGTTGTTCGAGTTAGTTGAGCAAAGCATTTCTTTTGGCACCTTATTTATTGCCGGAAGAGGTGCTTTTTATTTTTAATCCTTGGATAGCTAATCATTATCTGAAACTTCCCTCCTAAACAAACGTTATACTTAGTGAGGAAAAAAATCTCAACCCTCAGTATAGATGATCGGAGGTAAATAATTTGTTTGATATTATTATATTTATCATGCTACTCTTAATCATTGTCCCCCTCTTGCTAAAACTCAGACACTCCCATTCACGATCTACAGATCATCATTCGTTTTCAACTAGCTCTTCCACATATTTGCCTCACAATGATACTCAATCAGGTTGCGGGGATGTATCATCTAGTTGGGACAGCTGTAGTGACTCCGGAAGTAGTGATTCTGGAGGTTGCGGATCAGATTAAATCAAGGAGATTGTAATAAATCTGTGAATCACACCTGCTAGGATAAAATCCCTCAAACATAAGAGTGATCGATAAAGCCTTCTTGTGTTAAAGAAGGCTTTTTTTATATCCTTTTAAAAAGACGGTAATTGGAATAAAGTTTATCAACCGAAACATCTAAAAAATAGGAAAATCACGCTTTTTACTCGTTTTTTTTTTTGCAGGCACCCCTTAACATATTGTATGTTAGAATCAAACTTAGGGGGGATGAGCATGGAATTTCATATATCAGTAATGGAGGCTTTACAAGGAATTAATGCTAAACTGGACAGTATGAACCATGATATTAAGGCTACCCAGATAGAAACTAAGGAGATAAAAAAAGAGGTCAGTGGGATTAATTCAAAAGTGAGTAGTATCGAAACAGAATTAAACATTGTAAAACAAGATTCAAGCTTTATTAAAAAAGATATAGACTGGTTAAAATCCAAATCATATAGTATCAAAAAAGAAATAGTTGCGATTAAAACCGAATCAAGTGGCATCAAAAAAGATTTAGATTCAATTAAATCTGAATCAAGTGGTATTAAAAAAGATTTAGACGCGATCAAATCTGAATCATATGGTATAAAAAAAGAATTAGACGCAATTAAATCTGAATCATATGGTATCAAAAAAGACATAGATGTGATCAAATCTGAATCAAATGGCATTAAAAAAGATTTAGATACGATCAAATCTGAATCAAGTGGTATCAAAAAAGATTTAGATACGATCAAATCTGAATCAAGTGGTATCAAAAAAGATTTAGATACGATCAAATCTGAATCAAGTGGTATCAAAAAAGATTTAGATACGATCAAATCTGAATCATATGGCATCAAAAATAATTTGAGTATTATTAAGAACGAACTTCATAATGTAAAAGCTGTCCAAACTGATCATACACATCTGCTGCAGCGTATTGAAGAAAACCAAACACAAGATATCCTGGCTATCCTAAAAACGATGAACAAAAAAATAGATGGCAAAAAATTTGGACATTATGCTACTTAGGGTAAAATTCAATTAGAGTAAAATTGCAGGCATCGCTATTATTACTTATAGGACGTAAAAAAGCCTTCCCAAACGAGAAGGCTCCCACTCTATTCTAGCTCTTCAGCTGCTACAATATTTCTTTGTTTTTCTTCATAACGCTCTAACCCTAGCTGGACAAGTCGATCGATTAGTTCAGCATACGGAATGCCTGCTTCTGCAAATAACATTGGATACATGCTAAATGGAGTAAAGCCTGGCATCGTATTAACCTCATTAATTACTACACGGTCATTTTCCTCATCATAGAAGAAATCAACACGTGATAAACCGGAGCCATCCAATGCCTGAAATGCTGTTTTTGCCATCTCAGCAATACGATCGGCTACTTGCTGTGGTAGATCAGCTGGGATTTTGAGATCAGTGCCTCCACCTTTATATTTCGCTTCATAATCGTAAAATTCTTTCGCTGCAATAACTTCGCCAATAACGGAGGTGCATAATTCTTCATTTCCTAATACACCAATTTCTACTTCACGGGCTTTTATGAATTCTTCAACAATAATACGACGATCAAATTTGCAAGCAAGTTCCAAAGCCCCACGCAAATCGTCTCGGTCTTTAGCTTTAGTAATTCCAACGCTAGACCCCATGTTGGCTGGCTTTACAAAACAAGGATAGCCTAGCTTTTGTTCAATCTGGTTCATAACACTATCTACATCACGCTCGATTTGAGAACGCAAGAAGCCCATGTATTGAACTTGATCAAGACCTGCTTGGGCGAAAACATTTTTCATCATCAATTTATCCATGCCCACTGCAGATGCCATAACTCCTGTGCCTACATAAGGAATACCTGCTAATTCTAATAAACCCTGTACGGTACCATCCTCACCATTTGGTCCATGAATCACTGGAAAAATAACATCTACTTCCTGATGAATGGACATCACATTAGCTGGCTTGCCTACTAGTGATTGGTTACCCACGTGAGTTATTTGCCCTTGCTTCTCTTGATCATTGTCATTATTACCAGAAGATACTCCCCCATCTAAGCGTAACACATTTACACTTTCAAGGGCTTGATCTGCGATAGGTCCTCCTTTTAACCAGGTCCCATCCATTTGTACATAGATTGGTTGTACTTCATATTTATTTTTATCTACTGCCTTCATAATAGAAAGGGCCGTTAAGAGCGATACCTCATGCTCAGATGTCTTTCCTCCGTAAATAATGCCCAATCGGATTTTGTTTCCCATGTATATGCCCCTTTCCCTTCTGTTCGACACGGCTGATTCGCTTAATTCTTATTCATATGCTCACAGCCTAAAAAGTGCTTTTGCCGCATATTTTCCTTTCTCAGCATACAAAATGTTACTGTGGCTGACAAGGGTGAATGAGGTTAATTCTAAGAAGACTCACAAATCTTTACTAGCTAAGATAGTTACTAACCTTGGTACTACTCATCTATAAATCTTGTACTCACCAGTAAAATGAGAGTTGAATTGGGTACGTCACCATCATGTTACCTGTATGAATTAAGATGAATTATAGTAGCCTGGTTCTAACGTATTATTGTGCGTTAACAGAAAAAGTAAAGATACAGCTCTGAGTACTTATAGCTGAGTCTGCTACAATTCTTCCAGGGCAAAAAGGAATAGTAAATGGGATAGTCAACAAAATGTATTTAAATCAGATGCCTGCACAGGTCATCATCGAATTTGTGCCATTTTGCTCCCTTTCAATAAAAATACAACGTTCTAGACAATCACGTGTAGCAAAGAACCAGTAAATACCATGACAAATTATACATCAAAAACCTATAGATAAATCTTGTTGTCAGAATAATATTACGTTTGATATGATGAACAAAATTATTTGGATGAGAAAGAAGGCTATGTCCTTATGTATTACTTGCGTAGCGGCGAAAAAAGATTACTTGTAATTTTACCTGAGATATATGGGCTTAATCAGCACATGCTTGATGTTTGCCGACAGTATGCCAATCAATCGTGGGATGTGGTCTGCTTCTCCTGGTACAAAGAAACACCTTTTTTTCTACAAAAGGAAAAAGAGCAAGCTTACCAATGTTTTATGTCTATTGGCTTTGAGCAAGCCTCCAGGCAAGTAGCTGAAGTACTACAAAATCAGCGTCCTTTATATCAACAAATTGTTGTGATGGGCTTCAGCGTTGGCGCTACAGTCGCTTGGTTACTAGCAGGGTACACAGGCTTATGCGATCGTATCGTTGGTTACTACGGTTCCCGTATCCGTCAATATACGAACATCACTCCCAGAGTCCCTATTCTTCTCCTTTACGGACAGTCTGAGCCTGCATTTGATCTCTCTGCTTTATTGCAAACACTGGCCAGAACCCCAGAGGTTATCTTAAAGCAGTATCCAGCCCTTCACGGCTTTAGCAATCCATATTCCAGTCACTATCAGGAGGTTGCTGCAACGTTAGCAGGTGAAGACGTTGAACAATTCTTGGATAGTCCAACAAGGTAAAATAGAAAGGGTTTCAAGTACTTGTTACGAAGCCTCAATGAAACATCCTGAAGAGACAAGAGAAAAGCAAAAATGACTATTAATCACCTTTAGACTCCCTTTAATTCCCAACTTCCAGAGGCGAGTGTAAGTAAAAAAGCACCCTTTTCACTTCATTTAATTAGTGAGAGGATGCTTCGTGTTTTCTTTACAAAAGCCTGAGTTGCTTCTCTTATTTACGGTCTCTTACTTCAAAAATCGCAAATTTTAAATAGTGACCTTCATCCGCTCCACTAATTTGTGGATGGTCTTTGCCGGCTCCACGCCATTCTATTAAACGTAAAATCTTTTTCGCATCATATGCTGCTTGCTGAATGGTTTCCAGAAATAAATCTGGTGACATATGATACGAGCATGATGCTGTTACTAAGTATCCCCCTGGGCGTACTAGTTTCATGCCATGCAGATTAATATCCTTGTAACCACGGCAAGCACCTTTTACCGCACCACGAGATTTTGCGAAGGCAGGAGGATCTAGGATGACAACGTCCCAATTCTTACCCGCTTCCACATTTTCGCGCAGATAATCAAAGGCATTTGCCACCACAAAATCAACTCGGTGTAAATATCCATTAAGCCCTACATTCCGCTTTGCTGTTTGGATAGCATGCTCCGAGATGTCGAGTGCTGTTACCTTCTTTGCACCGTGCTTGCAAGCATTTAGAGTAAAGGAGCCCGTATGTGTAAAGCACTCCAATACTTCTGCTCCATCCCAGAATGGATTTTTCACCACTTTACCCCGTCGATCTACTGGGCGTTGGATTGGCTGACCGGCTTCATCCAGTTTTGGTAACACGTCGCGTTTTTTACCTTTTTTGTCGAAGATTGGCTCATCATCTTCACCTATTGGTAAAACCTTGATACCATGTTTTTCTCCCCAACCGGTCATTAACGGAGCAACAGCTGCTCGGTTTTCACGCTGATCGTAGAAAAAACCTGTTTTCTGCCCTTCCACAATATCCACGACATATTTCAAACCGTTTTCCTCGATCTCAATCTCAGCCGGGCATTCTCCATACAAAACACCTTTTCCTTGTTCCAAGCCTTCCAGTTCTCGCACAGGCACATCGTTGCGCAAATAAATGCCGGCTGGCTCAAATACTTCTATCAAAGCCATTTTAATCATATCAAGACGGATATCCATTCCCAGTGATAGGACTTGCATAACCAGAACATCGTTATAACGGTCAACAATAAGACCCGGTAAAAAATCTGCCTCTCCATATATGACACGACAAGCTCTAGGATTGTCTACAAAGCGTTCACGTGTTTCTTTTGCCTCGCGGAACCGGCGGACAAAAAAGTCATAATCAATCTCTTCTTTTGGATTATAGCTCATTACACGCACAATCATCTGGGAATCAGGGTTAATATAGCCTTTTGCTAAAAAATGTCCTTGATGATTACAAATTTCTACGATATCCCCAGCTTGAAAATCTCCCTGAATCTCCAATACTTCGGATTGAAACACCCAAGGATGGCCTGCTTCCAAACGCTTTTTACGATTTCGTTGCAATAATACTTTCGTCACTTCTCTATATCCTCCTAGTCATGCTTGTCTCTGTACAAGCATAGCGTATTTATAAGGTACCTTCATGGGGGGAATTGAATTGTCCATGTTATATTACATCTTGTTGCCGTTTTTCATGGGTCTCAGTTTCTTTTTGCTTGGACTGTACGCTATGCGAATTGGCTTCAATCAATTAGCAGGACAGCGAATGGAACTGATTATAACACGTTTTACCCGTTCAACAACACATAGTTTTTTTTCTGGTCTTTTTTCTACCTTTGTTTTGCAAAGCTCCACGGCTGTTACGGTCTTAACAATCGGGCTGACGCAAGCAGGCATTATTGGCTTCACACAGACTATTGGAATAATTTTAGGTACCAATGTAGGTTCTACTATTACAACAGAATTAATTGCTCTACATCTCGAGGATTTTGCCGTTCCTATGCTATTGATCGGAGTGGCTATGTGGTTGCAGCCCAAGCGTAGATCAAAAGCAATAGGACTAATTATTGGGGGATTTGGCCTTATATTCCTAGGGATTGATACGATGCAAGTCATTGCCAAGCCTTTAGAAAACTCACAAACGTTCCGAACCTTATTTCTTGAAAGCAAGCACTCCCTTTGGATTGGTCTTTTGACTGGGACGGTCTTTTCAGCCCTGGTTCACAGCAGCGCTGCTACAACAGCCATTACCATGACATTAATATCCTACGGAGTCTTTTCCATGGACACAGCTATTTCCATCGTATTAGGTGGTAACATAGGTACCTGTATTACCGCCATCATTGCTAGCATCGGTACAAACACCGCTTCTAAGCAAGTTGCTTGGTGCCACACACTATTTAATGTAGTCGGGGGACTTGTTTTCCTGCCGTTTGTTTCGATGCTAGCTTATTTAGCAGGATTATTGACAACCAATCCTTCTATGCAAATTGCCCATGCTCAAACAATTTTTAACTTATTATGCTCCGTGATTGCTCTCCCCTTCGCTTCTAGCATAGCCAAAGGAATTCAGTGGTTAATCCCAGAACACAAATAAGCGTTGTCTTCCCACCCTTTTTGCCAGTAAAATCAAAATAAAAAGGTAAGTACGAACGGATTTTCCCGCATAATTACTTACCTTTTTTTCAGATATTTGATTAGGTTAGCCGCTTCACGAATAAAACACGATGCCCATTTTTTCCATCATAATCAGCAAAAACAGGGATGCCATCTACTTTTGTATCCCCTTGTTCAATTTCAAATTCCATTTTCAGGTGATAGGCTATGGAAGCCTTGTTGACTGGCGACGTTACGCAACGCACAACATGGCGATTACTTTCTAACACCTTTTGAAAAAATTGCTCATACAAGCGTTTCCCCAGTTGATTTCTCCGATACTCAGGATGTATACCTACAAAGTGAATATAAGCTTCATCTGCATGAGTTTGAGACAAAAAACCGATTAAGAAGCCTATCAATTCGCCATTCTTTTCAGCAATGAAACTGGTATGAGTAAAATGCTCAAAAAATAATTTAGGTAGCATGTCCGCCATCTGTCTACCACCCCACCACTCATTAATAAGGGGCGATACGATTGCATAATCTGAAGGATTAACGTGACGAATAACCATTAGACACCTCGCAAGAAGAAGATTTATTGCTATGTAAAAATACTCATAGGTAGTTCTAATGCCATTATAAGCAAAGCTTCTTCTGGACAATAGGTGTCAAAAATAAATAAACTGCACGATAGTTAAGAAAGCAGCATCTGAATCGGGATAAAATAAATAGATGTAATAATTCCCGCTAAGATCATTGCCAAGCTAGACGCCGCAGCTTTTCGTTGACTCTGATTCATCATACCTGCTGTACCGACTGCATGAGCGCTTGTTCCTACTGCTAATCCAATGGCCCAATCATCTGAGATACGTCCCACACGTATTACAAGCCGATATAGCAAGCTTCCGACAATACCTGTTACCGCTGTAAATAAAGCTGCTAATGCAGGTATTCCTCCGATTGTATTGGTTAATTCAACCGAGATAGGAGTCGTGACTGATTTAGAAATCATGCTACGAATCAGGGTTTGATCTCCTCCCATTATCCAAATCATGAACCATGATGAAGAAATCGCAACAATGCATCCGCTAGCGACGCCAGCTAAAATAGCTTTCCACAGCTCTAATACCTGTTTAAATTGTTTTGCCAATGGGATGGCTAACGCTACTGTTGCCGGCCCTAAAAAGAAAGAAATGTACGAGCCTCCTCTATCATAGAGTTTCCAGTCGCTATTAATGAGCCACCACACTAACCACACTAAAATTGACGCTGCTATCATCGGCTGCACAAACGGATATTTTTTTGATGCCATTTTAGCTACCATGTAACCAGCTAGTGTTAGGAGAATCGCGATAACCTCCCACATATTCCTCAGTCCCCCTGTTCACTTTGCTGTAGAAGTACATCCTCTTTTCGTTTTTCCCAGTCACGCCATTTTTGGACCACAATTCCGGTTACCATCATGACAGCTACAGGACCTGCCACTAATGCCACAAGGATGGCAAGCGGTTTTTGCTCCAAATAATGAAAATAAGGTGTAACTCCAACGATAATAGGGACAAAAAACAAGAGCATGTTTTTAAGTAAAAAATCTGCTGCCCCTTCCACTAATCGCAATGGTACCAACTTTGTTACCAAACTCGTTGTCAAAAGTATAAGCCCAATGAGACTGCCTGGAAGAGGAATATACAGGTAATTATGAAAGATAACACCTATACCGTAAAAGGCAAACAGGATGATCCATCCGTACATTCCTACCACTCCCTTTTCTATTTGTCGCTCTTTATCATAACGCTGTTGAGCTACGGAACAAACCCTTTTTTAACACTATACGTAATTGTTCAATTTTGTAAGGGGTTTCTTAGATGTTTTACTCTGGTGTTTAACTTTCCTTTACTGTTCCCCCTAATGACAAGGTCCACAATCGCCTATATCTTCCTGTCCACATAACCATACAAGGTTCATCCCGCCACTAAATCGACTGGACAACAAAAGCCCAACCATTTCTGGTCGAGCTCTCATTGTTCTATATAACCTGTATTCCCAAGGTATGCAAAGCTTTTCGTAACACACTGCGGTTGTTCTCATAACCGGCTTGTTCGTGTAGTTCCCAAGCAGCCTCTGGCTTAAGCCATTGCACTGCATCGATTTCTTCTACCTGAACCGTTACTTGATCCGTCAACGCTTTGACTAAATAATAGTGTACTTCTTTTTCAATCAAAATTTGCTGAGTCGGATGCTGATAGGTGTAGTGAACGACCTCTAGCAATGGGCCTAGTTCCCCTTTTATGCCCGTTTCCTCTTCAATTTCTCGAATAGCGGTCTGCATCAAGGTCTCGCCTGGCTCTTGCTTACCTTTCGCTACCGTTACCTTGCCAAAACGATCCTTGATCATCAATAAGCTAATCTCTCCATCTCGTTTTCGGTAGACGACACCGCCTGCAGAGATTTCCTTCATACTGCTTTTCCTTTGCTGTCCATTTCGATAGGCAGAGATTCTATTACTCGAACGAACGTTCCTTCGCAATATTCAGCATCAACCTCATCGAGACGAACCTTACAAATTTTTCCGATCATATCCTCTGTACCCTCAAACACCACGTTCAAGTAATTATCGGAATAGCCCATTAGCTTACCGCTCGTTGGATCTTCCTTATACGGACGCTCTGGAATGATCTCTAAAACATCACCGATAAACGGTTGTGCATATTCCACAGATAGCTGTTGATTTAATTCAATAAGCTTCGCTACACGTTCCTTCTTCACTTCTTCATCCACCTGATCTTCCATGCGTGCAGCAGGGGTTCCTGTGCGCATAGAATACGGGAAGACATGCAGCTCTGCAAAGCCTAGTTCTTTAATAAAGTTATAGCCCGTTACAAATTGCTCCTCGGTCTCACCCGGGAAACCAACAATTACGTCCGTTGTGATAGCAACCCCAGGTAATGCCTTACGAACTTTACGGATGCGTTCCATAAATTCTGCCGTCGTATACTTGCGGCGCATGCGTTTTAATACAGCATCATCGCCTGCTTGCAGTGGTACGTGCAGGTGGCGGCAAATCTTCTCGGAGCGGTCAATTACTGCCACAACCTCATCCGTAATTTGACTCGCTTCAATAGAACTAATGCGAATACGTTTTAAGCCTTCCACCTTTTCCAATTCGACTAGTAATTTAGCCAGATTGTAATCCTCTAAATCCTCTCCATATCCACCTGTGTGAATACCGGTCAGAACGATCTCGAGGTACCCTTCTGCTACTAGCTTTTTGGCTTGTTCAATCACGCTTTCAGGCTTACGGGAACGCATGAGACCACGTGCCCAGGGAATAATACAGAAGGTACAGAAATTGTTACAGCCTTCTTGAATTTTAAGAGAAGCACGTGTGCGATCGGAAAAATTCGGTACGTCAAGCTCTTCAAATTCACGTGTTTTCATGATATTTCCTACCGCGTTAATCGGTGTGCGTTCTCCGCGAATCTGTGCAACATACTCCAATAAACGATCGCGGCCTTGTGTACCTACCACGATGTCAACACCTGGAATTTCAGCAATCTCTTTTGGTGAGGTTTGGGCATAGCACCCTGTAACAGCAACAATCGCCTCAGGGTTACGACGGATCGCACGTCGAATTACTTGACGGCTTTTTTTGTCACCAGTATTGGTAACTGTGCAGGTATTAATAATGTATACATCAGCTACATCTTGCTCAAAGTCTACCCGTTCATAGCCATTTTGCTTGAACAGGTTCCAAATCGCTTCTGTTTCATAACTGTTTACTTTACAGCCCAATGTATGGAAAGCAACCTTATTCATTGCTCTCTCCTTTCACTGTTACGTATGACTTATTCAAATTGATAGGAAACGGCAGCTAGCAAATACTGACTAGCTGTTTCCGTGCGTAAAATACGGGGACCAAGCGAAACAGAATGGATACCATTTTCTTCTGCATACTGAATTTCACTTTCAGAAAATCCACCTTCTGGCCCAATCATGACGAAAAGCGAGTCGCCAACAGACAAGTTTGACAGCACCTCGCCCAATCGTTTGGTATCTTCTTTTTCATAAGCAATAACAGCAGTTGTATAGCTTTTCGCATGTTCAACCACCTGCTTAAAGGAAAGCGGAGTTAACACCTCAGGTAAATAGGCCCGATGTGATTGCTCAGCAGCTTCTTTTACAATTTTTGACCAACGCTCCAGCTTTTTTGCTTCTTTCTTTGCATCTAACTTAACGATGGTACGCTCTGATTGAAACGGTACAAAGGAAGTCGCTCCAAGCTCCGTTCCCTTTTGTAAAATCCACTCTAGTTTATCTCCTTTTGGCAACCCCTGACCAATCGTTACTGATACGGGTAATTCTGTTTGTTTCGTGATATGCTCCACGATCTCAGCGCGCACTTCTTTGGGCTCCAAGGCAGAAAGACGGGCTTTAACCACCCGTCCTCTCCCATCGCTAACCAAAATATGATCGCCAATCTCTGAGCGCATAACCTTCACGATGTGGTGAACGTCGTCCCCGGTAATAACCACATGATTGTCAAAAAATTGTTGGCTATCTATAAAATAACGTTGCATCTGATTATTAACCCCATTATTCTAACGTTTTTTCGCGATAATTGCTACCCAGTCTTCCATGTAAACTGTTTCTATAACTTCCAAATTCGAGGCAGCTAATGCCTCTTTTACATCATTTTCACGCGCTCCAATAATCCCTGAAGCAATAAACGTACCGCCAGGCAATAATACACGATGAACATCATCCGTGAAACGAATAATTACTTCCGCTAAGATATTGGCAACCACGACTTCAACTTTTTCATTGATGCCATCGAGCAGATTGTTCTGTTTCACCAAAACCTTGTCAGCTACTTTGTTAATGCTACAGTTCTCTTGAGCAGAACGAACCGCAATCTCATCTAAATCCATGGCCGTCAGAGAAGATGCACCTAGCTTAGCAGCAGCAATACTTAAAATCCCTGTGCCTGTTCCCACATCATAAACGCGATCCCCTTTTTTCAGGTAGCGTTCAATCGCACGAATGCACAGTACAGTAGTAGGATGTGTACCTGTACCGAAAGCCATGCCGGGGTCCATTTCGATAATGAGCTCCCCTTCTCGCTTTGGTTTGTAATCCTCCCAGATCGGTGTAATCGTGATGTGTTCTGAAATGGCAACAGGCTTATAATATTTTTTCCAAGCAGATGCCCAATCATCTTCATGAACCTCGGTCATAGTAACGGTTCCTTTACCGACATCCAATCCGAAGGTCAGAAGTTCATTTACCTGTGTTTTAATCTCTTCAACGGTTTCGCCCAAATAGCTATTCACAGGAAAATAAGCTTTTACAATCACACCGTCAGTTGGAAAGTCATCAGGTGAGAGGTGGTAGATTTCGCCAAAAGGCGTGCTCCACTCACGGGATAAAATTTCGGGATCTTCGATGACAACGCCACCTGCTCCCGCTTCATACAAAATACTAGAGACAGCCTCAACCGCCTCTGCCGTGGTGTGAATACTAACTTCTGACCAATTCATGCTCTACCATCCCCCATCTAGCTTTCCACAACATATTATTCGCCTTATTCACCACGTAATTTACGCTTGATTTTATCGAAAAAATTCTCTTCTGGTTGTTCATGCAGGGGTGCACCGTCCTCGAGTCCCCCTAGTTCACGTAACAGCTCTTTTTGACGATCGGTTAATTTCGTAGGTGTCACCACTTTTACTTTCACGTGCTGATCGCCCCGTCCATTTCCACGTAAGTGCGGCACCCCTTTTCCACGCAGGCGGAAGAAAGTGTTGGTTTGTGTTCCTGCTGGGATTTTCAGCTTCACACGTCCATCTACAGTAGGAACCTCAATCTCATCACCTAAAGCTGCTTGAGCAAAATTAATTGGCATCTCACAATAAATGTCGTTGCCATCGCGTTCGAAGAAATCATGTTTACGTACACGGAACATAACATAAACATCACCCGCCGGACCGCCGTTCACACCAGCTTCACCTTCGCCAGTAATGCGCATTTGCTGTCCATCATCCACCCCAGCAGGGATGTTAATGTGGATCGTGCGTTTGACTTTGTTGCGTCCAGTGCCTCTGCACGTTGTACATCTTTCCTTGATCTGCTTTCCTTTACCATGACAAACAGAGCAAACACGGCGATTAACAACGCGCCCAAATGGAGTGTTTGCCTGAACCTCCTCCTGTCCAGATCCATTACATCTTGAGCAGGTTTCTACCTTTGTACCAGGTTTGGCTCCACTTCCGTGACACGTATCGCATTCTACTTCACGTTGAATCTCAATGTCTCTTTCTTTGCCAAATACTGCATCCAAGAAGTCAATGTTGATTGCATACTCCAAATCAGCTCCACGGCGCGGTGCATTTGGATTAGCACGACGTCCGCCGCCACCAAAAAACATGTCAAAGATATCACCAAAGCCGCCCATACCAGAAGCATCGAAGCCTCCGCCAAAGCCTTGGTTCGGATCCTGATGTCCAAAGCGATCGTATTGTGCACGTTTTTGGTCATCGGAGAGCACATCATATGCATCTTTTACTTCTTTAAATTTCTGTTCAGCATCTGCCTCTTTATTAACGTCCGGATGATACTGTCTTGCCAACTTGCGATATGCCTTTTTTATATCATCTGCACTGGCGTCTTTTCCAAGTCCCAGCACCTCATAATAATCTCGTTTCATACTTGTCTATCACTCCCGTATCCAAGACAATCAAAGATAATCTTAGCATGTATACTTGCAAGCTTCAATAGAATCCCCATACCGTAAAGGAAAAGAGTCAAAGTCAACATTGTGTGACTTTGACTCCTCTTAACATCATTGTATCTATTCTTATTGTTTCTTTTCTTCGTCAACTACTTCATAGTCAGCATCTACTACGTTGTCTTTTCCTGCTTGAGCTGCACCTTCACCGTCAGCATTTTGAGCTGCTTGTTGTGCTTGTGCTGCTTGCTCATACAATTTAACAGACAATTGTTGAACGATTCCAGAAAGCTCTTCCTTCGCAGCTTTAATCTCGTCGATGTTACCGCCTTCTAGAGCTTTTTTCGTTTTATCCTTCGCTTCGTTAGCTTTGTCGATCTCAGCTTGCTCTACTTTACCTTCAAGGTCTTTTAATGTTTTCTCGGTAGTAAAGACTAACTGATCTGCTTCGTTGCGAATTTCTACTTCTTCTTTGCGTTTCTTATCTGCTTCGGAATTTAGTTCCGCTTCTTTTACCATGCGGTCGATTTCCTCGTCAGAAAGACCGGAGCTAGAAGTGATTGTGATTGCTTGTTCTTTACCTGTTCCCAAATCTTTAGCTCGAACGTTTACGATACCGTTAGCATCAATGTCGAAGCTAACCTCTACTTGTGGAACACCGCGTGGTGCTGGTGGGATATCAGTCAATTGGAAACGGCCCAACGTTTTGTTGTCTGCTGCCATTTGACGCTCCCCTTGCAGAACATGGATATCAACCGCTGTTTGGTTGTCCGCTGCTGTAGAGAACACTTGAGATTTACTTGTTGGGATCGTTGTGTTGCGATCGATCAACTTCGTGAACACTCCACCCAATGTTTCAATACCAAGAGATAGTGGTGTTACGTCAAGAAGTACTACGTCTTTAACATCACCAGTTAACACACCCGCTTGAACAGCAGCACCAAGAGCTACTACTTCGTCTGGGTTTACACCTTTATGAGGTTCTTGACCAATGAACTTCTTGATTGCTTCTTGTACCGCGGGGATACGAGTAGAACCACCAACAAGAAGGACACGGTCAATTTGGTTTGGAGAAAGACCAGCATCGGATAAAGCTTGACGAGTAGGACCCATCGTACGCTCTACCAAACCAGCAGAGATCTCTTCAAATTTCGCACGGGACAAACTAATTTCCATATGCTTAGGACCAGAAGCATCTGCTGTGATAAACGGTAGAGAAATCGTAGTAGTAACAACGCCGGACAAATCTTTTTTCGCTTTCTCAGCCGCATCTTTCAAACGCTGCATAGCCATGCGATCTTGAGATAGGTCAATGCCGTTTTCTTTCTTAAATTCAGCTACCAAATAATCCATGATCACTTGGTCAAAGTCGTCTCCACCCAGTTTGTTATCTCCAGAAGTAGCTTTTACTTCAAAGAAACCTTCAGACAACTCAAGGATAGATACGTCGAATGTACCGCCGCCCAAGTCATAAACAAGGATTGTTTGATCTTCATTTTTCTCTAAACCATACGCAAGCGCCGCCGCTGTAGGCTCGTTGACAATACGTAATACTTCCAAACCAGCAATGCGTCCCGCATCTTTAGTAGCTTGACGTTGGCTGTCATTGAAATAAGCTGGAACTGTGATAACTGCTTGAGTCACCGGTTGTCCTAGATAAGCTTCTGCATCCGATTTAAGCTTTTGCAGAATCATTGCAGAAACCTCTTGCGGCGTATAATCTTTACCTTCTAATGTTTCTTTATGATCTGTACCCATCCAACGTTTGATGGAGATAACCGTATTATCAGCGTTTGTAATTGCTTGGCGTTTTGCTGTTTCACCAACAATGCGCTCTCCGTTTTTGAAAGCAACTACAGAAGGTGTTGTGCGGTTTCCTTCAGCATTGGCAATAACGATAGGCTCGTTACCTTCCATAACCGCTACACAAGAGTTAGTTGTACCAAGGTCAATACCAATTACACGACTCATAAATCTTTTCCTCCTCGATTATCTACAATATGTGAATGATTTTTGTGCTTAAAACATCTTCATTTACGCGTTTACTTTAACCATTGCAGGACGGATAACACGGTCCTTGAATTGATAACCCTTTTGTAATTCTTCTACGACAACATTTGCTTCGTAATTAGAATCTTCCACTTGCATCACAGCCTGATGCACATGCGGATCAAACGCATGACCAACTGATTCAATAGCTTGAAGGCCTTCTTGCTCGAATACCTGCATTACTTGGCGGTACACCATTTGCACCCCTTGTAAAATGCTTTCAGCAGTAGCAGTATTAGGATCAACAGCAAGAGCGCGTTCAAAGTTATCAAGGGCTGGCAGTAAGGATTCCACTACCTTTTGAGAGGCATATTTTTGTAAATCCTCTTGCTCTTTACGTGAGCGACGACGCATATTATCCATATCTGCTAAGTTGCGCAGCAAACGGTTTTCTTGCTCTTGCAATTGAGCCTGAAGACGCTCTACTTCCATTGCTAGGTCAGTTGTTTCAGATGTTTCACCTGTTTCTGTTGCCTCAGTTTCAGCTTGCTCATTTTGCTCAGCTTGGTCTTGAGCCATTTCTTCTTGCTCAAGTTCAACCTTTGCTTTCTCTTCGCTCAATCTGATTACCTCCTCTTGTGTGACTAATAATCTATGTAAGCGAGCAACTGTAACCCGCCCGCCTTGTTCGTCATGAATCCTCTTGCTCCTCTGAAGATCGTCCTTCTATCTGTGCAGTTAACATCTGCGACAATCCCAAAGCAATGAAATCCAAGACAGCAATCACTTTACCATACTCCATACGCGTAGGTCCAAGTATACCAATTGTACCTACAGGCTTACCGTTAAAGGAATAATTGGTCGTAACAATGCTACAATTCTTCATGGCGTCAAGATGATTTTCATGACCAATCCGTATCTGCAATCCCTTCTCATTGGTTTCAAACAGATGCGTCATTTGGTCGCTGCGTTCAAATAGCTCCAAAATCTCTTTGACTTTTTCTACATCCTGAAACTCTGGCTGCTCCATGAACTTAGTAGTTCCTCGCAACAACAAGCGATCAGATGAATCACTTTCAATAGCATTACTAATCATCGTGAGCATTTCTTCATAATGATCCACATGACGCTTCAATTCATCAGATACTTCTTGATACAAGCGTTGGCGCAATTGCCATAATGGTGTATCTTGCAATCTTGTGTTTAAAACATTAACCAATTTCTCCATATCGCTCGGTGACAGTCCCGCCGGCAAATCAATACGCTTATTTTCTACACGCCCTGTTTGAGTTACAATAATCGCTACAGCTTGTGTGTCACTCAAAGGGATAATTTGCAGATGTTTCAAGCGATGTTCAAAGATTTCTGGTCCAAGAACAACTGCCGTGTAGTTAGTCAATTGTGATAAGACCGATGCTGTCTGTTCCACGGCATTTTCAAAATGCAAGATCCGATCAGCAAACATTTGCTTCCAAGTGTTTACATCTCCATTATTCTTCAACAAATTAGGCTCCACTATGTGGTCCACGTAGAAGCGATAGCCTTTCGTGGAAGGGACGCGTCCCGCAGAGGTATGCGGCTGCTCCAAATAACCTAAATCCTCCAAATCAGACATTTCGTTGCGGATCGTAGCCGAACTGAAGGTGATTTCAGGCCGTTTTGAAATGGTCCTGGAGCCAACGGGTTCTGCCGAATAAATATAATTTTCAATAATAGCTTGCAAAATAAGCTTTTGTCGCTCCGTTAACATACCTAAACGCCCTCCTTCTAAAATGTTTGGCTATGTCGATTGGCAACTTCTGGTTGGATTTTGTTAGCACTCAGATCAAGCGAGTGCTAACGGATACTATTAACTTATCAAGTGACAGATGATTTGTCAACTTCTCTCCTATGAAAAATGCAAAAAAATAGGAGAAAAAAAGCACTTTTTTCGGGTTTCTCCGCATAAAAGTGCTTCCTGATGTCATTTTCTAAAATTTGATAACTTGTCTCTTCCTTCCTACTTTATCCACATGCTGCGCCATCTACACGCGTAAAAAAGCAGCAAACACTTCGTTGCCAAGCGGTAAGCCCTTTGGGGTTAGACGTACATGCTGGTCTACGATTTCTATCATTCCCTTTTGAAGTTCCTGTTGCAATGTTTCACCGAATTCTTCTTGGACAGTTCGACCAAACCGGCTCGCAAAGCTCTCCATATCTACTCCTTCACGCAAACGTAAGCCCAGAATCATCTGCTCCTCCATCGCTTCCTTCTGCGTTACCTCAAATTCCTCTACACGCGGAGAACCTTCCATTGCCATACGTGTGTAAATAGCTAGCGGACCGGCATTAACATGTCTTCTTCCATTTATATATCCATGTGCTCCAGCCCCAATACCATAATAATCCTGGTTTAGCCAATAAGTCTTATTATGCTTGCTCTGTTTACCCGGCTTGGCAAAATTACTAATCTCGTACATGGACATCCCGTTTTTCTCAAGTGTTTCTATTAAAAGAAGATACATCTCTAGCTCTGTGTCTTCTGTCGGCAGTGGTAATTGGTCTTTTTGATACAGAGTGTGAAATAAGGTATTCTCCTCTACCTTTAAACCGTAGGAGGATAAGTGCGTGATTGGCAGCTCCATCGCTTTTTGCAAGCTTTGAGCAAACATCTCCATGGTCTGATCCGGCAGACCAAACATTAAATCAATCGAGATGTTGTCAAACCCAGCTTGAATCGCATTATCCACACTTTTATAAACCTCATCTACATCATGAATGCGGCCAATGCGCTTTAATAAATCACTTTGGAACGATTGAACACCAAAACTAATTCGATTTACTCCAGATGATCTCATCAGCTTTAATTTTTCAAGATCAGTAGTGCCTGGATTTGCTTCCATGGTCCATTCCAAATCAGCACTAAAATAAGGAGCAAGGTGTTCATTTACCATATGCAAAAATAGTGCCATTTGCTCCTGATTTAAATACGTCGGGGTTCCTCCGCCAACAAAGATTGTCTCTATCTTCTCAGGAGGATTTTGCTGGAACGTTAACGTCATCTCACGGCGTAAAGCTTCTAAGTAATCCCAGACCAACTGAGGATTATTGGTAACAAAAGAATTAAAATCACAATAGTAACATTTATTAGTACAAAAAGGGATGTGGATATATACAGCATTTGGGGACATCTCTACCCCTCCTTGTTTACAAAATTGGGTCTATCAAAGCGAAGACCTGACAGCCAGAATGGTGTCAGGCCACGGCTCTAACATATCAACTATGCTTAAAACAGCCTTGATACTTTTGATTCACATAGAACATTTACCTGTATCGAACTGTATTCTGTTTTATTCTACAAACATTATAAAGCAAAGCTTTAGGGTTGCTAGAACATCATAATGTATTCTTATCTATCACGTCAACTCGCCGTTGTCTACTAAGTATGATGGGCATCACGGTAGTCAGATGTAAGAAATCTATCGAATAAAGGAGTCTATTATTATAGAAGAAATAAAATTAATACAAGTCTATGACAGTAAAACTGGTTTTCTATTTGGATACTTCTTTACGCTGAAATTTATCAAATTTTGTTGAGCGTTTCGATTTTTCTATTTTGTAGAAAAAACAACACAATTGGTAAAACATTGCATAAGAGGAAGAAAGGAGGGGTTGAAAATTAGGTTTGTTTACACTTCAAAAGGACGTTCCCCTAGCCATCAAACTAATTGGAACGCCCCTGTCATGAATAACAAAAATTGTTATGCGGATTAATTGTACCACTCAAATAAAGGATGTGAAATGGAAAATACCCAATCGAAAGATGATCTATAGAAGCTTATAGAAATCCTCCGCCAAGAATTAGAGTTGTTGTATTACAAAAAAGGCTCGTTCGTACACCCAGCCGTACTACAACTGAGCCAGCAACTAGATGAGTACATCGTTATCTTACAGAAGCTTAGACGCTAGTTGGCCAATATGAATAAGCTGTACGGGAAACTTTACAAAGCCCAGTAGGGGTAATAATTTAATGGCCGTTTTTCAGCTATTCATAAAAGAGCTTCTAGGAGGTTTACAACATGTTCGTATGGGGGGTGACTCCCATCGGGACAGTGGTCATGCAAGAAGAATCATAAAAAAAACCTAAGACAAAGTGATTAGCACATCGTCTAGGACTGAAAAGTAAGACAGAGATGTAGACATTTTTCTCGAAATAAGAAATAGTAAACCTAAAAAATCCATAAAGAGAACCAAATTTCAGAAAATATGTTAATATTAGCTTATTAGTATCGTTGGGGATGATAGTATGAAAAAAAAGACTCTTGCTACATTAGCAACACTTTTGGTATTATCTGTAACAGCTTTTTCGGGGTTAGGGTTATCAGGTGTAAATGCGAAAAAACATGAAACACCAAATGAAGATTTTGTCTACCTAAATGAGCAACCAGTTAAGACTAATGAAGTTATCTACGCAACTCCTGAAAATCAAGAAGAACTAGTAAAAAAATATGGTTTGGAAAAACCTTCCGAAACAGCTAAGTTACAATCAATAAGAGTAATTGATACGCCTTCGGAAATGGAACAAAAACAAGAGAAT
Source organism: Brevibacillus laterosporus (assembly GCF_030489605.1). GTDB lineage: Bacteria > Bacillota > Bacilli > Brevibacillales > Brevibacillaceae > Brevibacillus_B > Brevibacillus_B laterosporus_E. The sequence goes on along the minus strand of NZ_JAUKFY010000010.1, from coordinate 127,747 downwards.
GAACACAAAAATAAAGCATTAGCTTTTGGGGGATATCGTTTTAAAAAAGATTCGTCCAAAAATGTAGATGGATCAGACGAAATTGCTCGAGGTAAATATTTTTGTAATAAAAAGTCAGGTTCTTGCAAGGCAGAAATCGCTTTATCAGCAAATGAAGATGTAAGTGTAGAACTTAATGCAACATTTGGAGCAAGCTATAATGATGTAATATCTGCAGAGTTCGGGTATTCGGTAGGAAGTACTGTAGATGTTTCAACAACAGTAAATGTACAAAATGAATCAATCCCCGCTAAAAAGACTTGGATTGTTGTAGGATACCCAGTATATAAATCTACTTTTTTCAAGCTTTACGATGACTCTATTTTTGGTTCAAGATATATTGGAAGCGGAACATTTATGGTTCCTAAAAGATCAAGTTTAGCTGTTACAGATTGGATTCAAGGTTAACCCTAGATTTGATTCTGAATATAAGCATTACGTAAACAAACGTCCGAACCTAAATTCGGACGTTTGTTCTTTTATTATCATTATTTATTCCTTTTCATGAAAGAAAAATTACTTATTCTGCGGCTCCTGTTCACTAGCAGCCCTTACCCTATCGGCAAGCTTCCCAAGGTATTTGGCTTGTTCCTTCATCCCCATTGCGTCACTAACTTTCCATTGTGTTTTCAATACTAAAATGATTTCATCTGCAAGCATTCTATCCACCGCTGTTTCCCCCCTTCAAAATTCCATTCCAAAAGTCTTTTTCCATACCGTTCATGTCCACATTACCGTTAATACCAGCCACTTTCCCGCAATCGGAATACTGAAAAGACCGCCCAATGGCTCCATGCAGGGTTTAGCATAGGTAGACACATTAATCCGACAACCGGGATGATAAAACTAAAATCGCTCTCGCCAGAACTGTTACAAAAATTTATTAACGATAAACATAGAGAGGGATACTCTTGAAGGACACTAACAAAAATTTACACGTTTTTGAAAAATGCATTAAAGCAAGCTGTGTATCCTTCTAAGCTTATAAATGAAAACCCTATGTAATATATCAAGCTGCCAAAAAATAAAAAAGACGACAGAAGCAGATGTAAAGCCACTGCCCATGTCGTCAATAAAAAAGATAACAAACTACCTAGAACCTTCCAATATAATCCCCCCCACCATTTTACCAATCCGGTGGCTATATGGTGGGGGAAACGATTTTTTGCTATTGACACAAATTGTAAAACCTTTTATTTATCAGCTATTACTTGTCATCCATACGTAAAACAGCCATAAATGCTTCTTGTGGCACTTCTACGGAACCTACCGCTTTCATGCGTTTTTTACCTTCTTTTTGCTTCTCTAATAGCTTACGTTTACGGGAAATGTCCCCCCCGTAACATTTTGCCAATACATTTTTACGCATTGCGCTTATCGTTTCACGCGCTACGATCTTTTGACCGATAGCTGCTTGAATTGGCACCTCAAACTGCTGACGAGGAATTAATTTTCTTAGCTTCTCACAAATCACTTTACCGCGAGGATAAGCTGTATCCTTGTGTACGATAAAGGACAGGGCATCGACAATCTCGCCATTTAGGAGGATATCCATTTTCACTAGCTTAGATGGTTTATAGCCTGCCATTTCGTAATCAAAGGAAGCGTATCCTTTCGTGCCTGATTTTAACATATCAAAGAAATCATATACGATCTCAGACAATGGCATATCATATTTCAATTGAACACGATTTTCACCTAGATATTGCATATCAAGGAAATCACCGCGCTTGCCTTGGCAGAGCTGCATAACATCTCCAACATAATCCTTTGGCACCATGACGGTGGAGGTTACATATGGCTCTTCAATTAGCTCGATTTTTTGTATCTCAGGCATTTTGGATGGGTTATCAATTTCAATAACCTCGCCATTGGTTTGTGTAATGCGATAAATTACGCTCGGTGCTGTAGTAATCAGATCAATATTGAATTCACGCTCAATACGTTCCTGAATGATTTCCATGTGTAAAAGTCCTAGGAATCCGCAACGGAATCCAAAACCAAGCGCTTGCGATGTTTCTGGTTCAAATTGCAGGGAAGCATCATTAAGCTGCAATTTATCAAGAGCATCACGCAGATCATTGTAATCGCTGGTATCAATTGGATACAGTCCACAAAATACCATGGAATTAATTTTACGATAACCAGGCAGTGCTTCCGCAGCCGGGTGATTCGCATCTGTAATCGTATCACCGACTCTAGTATCCCCAACGGTCTTAATGGAAGCGGCTACGTACCCTACATCCCCAACCGTCAATTCATCTACCGGAGTCTGGCGAGGCGTAGAGGTACCTACTTCCGTAACCTCAAACGTCTTGTTGGTTGCCATCATCTTAATTTTCATACCTTTTTTCAAGGTACCATTGACGATACGCACAGAAGCAATAACACCTCGATACGCATCAAAATAAGAGTCAAAAATTAGTGCTTGCAATGGAGCCTCAGGGTCTCCTGTTGGAGCTGGGACTTTTTGTACAACAGCTTCCAGCACATCTTTAATACCAATTCCTGATTTTGCAGAAGTAAGAACAGCGTCGCTCGTATCAAGACCGATAACGTCCTCTACTTCTTGTTTGACACGATCTGGTTCCGCACTTGGCAAATCAATCTTATTAATGATTGGAATGATTTCCAGATTGTTATCAAGCGCCAGGTACACGTTTGCTAGAGTCTGTGCTTCAATACCTTGCGCTGCATCCACGACTAGCAGCGCTCCTTCACAAGCCGCCAAACTACGTGATACTTCATAGGTGAAGTCGACGTGTCCTGGTGTGTCGATCAAGTGAAGAATATACTCCTCGCCATCGTCTGCTTTATAATTCAGGCGAACAGCGTTTAATTTAATCGTAATGCCACGCTCTCTTTCCAAATCCATCGTATCCAGGAACTGCGCTTCCATCTCACGAGCAGTCAAAGCTCCTGTCAGTTCAAGAATACGGTCTGCCAGGGTAGATTTCCCATGGTCAATATGAGCGATGATAGAGAAATTGCGAATTTTTTTCTGCCTTTCCAGACGATCCATTTCTTCGTTCCCTCCCACGGATAGAATGATCTGCCCATTCCTATCCGCTAAAAAATACACTAAGATTAATAATAGCAAAAAGGTAGTATTTGAGCAAGAAATGGCTATTGATAAACGCCGCCTATTTCGATTCTCGCTCCCTCTTCTATTGAACTTGTGATACATTGAGTGCAACGGCATCCCACTTTTATTACGTGCAAAGCTATTGGCTGACTGTGAATTGTTCATGAAGGAGAGATATTTATGTTCAATTGTTAGACCGTGGCAGCGGATATACATTTGCTGGAGAAATTGATTGGCTTTTCAGCAACCCTGGGCCAATATCTAGATATGCAAACAGGTTTTCTCCGCTTGCCAATGCTTCCTTACGCTTGGAGTCAGCAGATGCTTACAGCTTTAGTTATTTTGAGCCAAAAGTACTGCTTCTAGATGATACCAAATATGTGTAAGACTCTGACTCTAGTTTTAAAAAAGCTTTAGTCGGGTACATACTTCTTAGCTCTTTATGCAGATGATAACGAATTGACTTTTTTATTTCTATATAGAGACAGACTCGGTGCTAGCCGAGTTTTTTATTCACCAAAGAGATCCTTCAGCACTCGCTTCTCTCCCTGCATCCCACTACCCTGTCGAACAAATTACCCATTTATCATTGTTTACAAACAAGTCCTGTATGCTTTCGCATCTCTAATTCCGATTGGCTCACATAACTCGATCTTTACGAGATTTAACAGAGTTTAGGTATCCTTCTTCCTGAATGAATACATGATCAAGCACCAATTCCGTTGAGGTAGCATATGGTAAAATTGTTGCACTCGGGCAAATGTTTGTGATAAAGTTGACCTCAGGAAACTTTTTAGTATAAAGATAAAAAACTTGCAGGAGGACAACTATGCAACTATTGAAAAAACAACGTTGGTTTTCATTCCTTAGCGCTTCCGTCTTAGCCTTATCACTTGTACTGACAGGCTGCGGACCACAAGCGACTGGCGGTGATACACAAAAATCCCAACACGAAGGGACATGGAAAATCACCACCACTACGGGTATGGTCGCAGATATTGTGGCAAAGGTCGGTGGAAATCAAGTAGAGGTTACTCAATTAATGGGTGCTGGTGTAGACCCCCATTTATACAAAGCATCTCAAGGGGATATCAAACGAATTGAGGATGCCGACATTGTCTTTTATTCCGGCCTTCATCTTGAAGGAAAAATGGTCGATATATTCGAACAAATGAGCAAAAAGAAGCCAGTCATTGCGGTGACGAAACAAATCCCGAAAGAATTATTACACGCAGATCCTGAGTCACCAGATCAGCCAGATCCACATGTTTGGTTCGATGTATCCCTGTGGATGAAAGCTGTAGAGCAGGTTCGCGACTCCTTATCCGAAATTGATACCTTACATAAAGATATGTATCACACAAATGCGACAAACTATTTAAAACAATTGCAAGAATTGCATGATTATGCAAAAGAACAGGTTGCAACTGTTCCTAAAGAGCAACGTGTCCTAGTTACCGCACATGATGCTTTCGCTTATTTTGGTAAGGCATATGATATTGAAGTTGTAGGCCTGCAAGGGATTAGTACAGCTTCTGAATATGGTTTAAAGGACGTTCAGAACCTGGTAACTACCCTTGTTGATCGAAAAATCAAAGCTGTCTTCGTAGAATCCTCAGTTCCAAAGCGCTCGATTGAAGCTGTAGTTGAGGGGGCTTCTGCCAAAAACCACAACGTTGTCATCGGCGGTGAATTATTCTCTGATGCAATGGGCACGCCAGGCACGCCTGAGGGAAACTATATCGGTATGGTAAAGCATAATGTAGATACAATTGTCTCTGCTCTCAAATAAAAAAAGGAGGGTCCTAAATGAATCCCGTTACATCATACGAACCACTCTCCGTCAGCGATTTGACGGTTGCCTATCAGAAAAAACCAGTCCTTCGAAATGTCACACTTACCATTCCTGAAGGCAAATTAATCGGAATTATTGGACCCAATGGTGCAGGGAAATCAACGTTTATCAAGGCCATTCAAGGGCTCATCCCTGCTGCCTCTGGCGAAGTCCACATCTATGGAAAACCCTATCGCGAGCAACGCAAGCTAGTAGGCTATGTCCCGCAACGTGAAACCGTTGACTGGGACTTCCCCACAGATGCTCTGGATGTTGTCCTAATGGGGCGTTATGGACGTCTTGGCTGGTTCCGCAGACCTGGCAAAACCGATAAGGAATGGGCCATGGAATGCCTGCGTAAAGTAGGTATGGCTGATTTTGCTGATCGTCAAATCAGCCAGCTTTCGGGTGGACAACAACAGCGTGTCTTCCTAGCGCGAGCTTTGGCTCAGGAGGCTCAAATCTATTTCATGGATGAACCCTTTGCCGGTGTTGATGCTGCTACGGAGAAAGCAATCATTCTTCTTTTGAACGAATTAAAGGAACAGAATAAAACGGTTTTGGTCGTTCACCACGATCTTCAAACCGTTACAGAATATTTTGATTGGATTGTCATGATTAATAAGCGAATGATCGTAAACGGTCCAACAGAAGAAACCTTTACCACAGAGAATTTACAAAAAACCTATGGAGGCCGCTTACAAATCTTAAATGATCGGCTGGCCCTATCCACAGAAAGGTCCAAGCAGGAGGGGTCAAAATGAGTTGGTGGCAGGCTTTGCAGGATCCCAACACGCAATGGGTTCTGGCTGGTTGCATTCTACTTGGGATCAGCAGCGGGGTACTCGGTTGCTTTGCCTTTCTCCGCGGCCGTTCGTTGATGGGTGATGCTCTCGCTCATGCAGCATTACCTGGCGTTTGTTTAGTCTTTTTACTTACTGGCTCAAAATCAGTTGGCTTATTTTTACTTGGGGCAGGCCTATCCGGGTTGGTTGCTACTTACTTTATCAGTATGATTTCACGCCACTCACGAATTAAAGAAGATACTGCCCTTGCGCTTATTTTATCCGTGTTCTTTGGAATCGGAATCGTCTTGCTTACTTATATTCAGCATAGCTCCAGTGGTAATCAAAGCGGTCTGGATAAATTCTTGTTTGGTCAAGCTGCTTCTTTAGTTGGTAACGACGTCAATACAATGGTTGTTGTAGGAGCTATTTTAATTTTGTTAACAAGCTTATTGTTTAAAGAATTTAAACTGCTCTCCTTTGACGCCGGATTTGGCCGCGGATTGGGATTGCCTATGGGTATGCTAGATGGATTATTAATGGTTATGCTGCTGATGTCTGTGGTAATTGGTCTGCAAGCGGTAGGAGTTGTTCTAATGGCAGCCATGCTGATTACCCCAGCAGTTACAGCCCGTTATTGGACGAATAAACTGGGGTCAATGGTTATACTCTCCGGCGTATTTGGAGCATTGAGCGGAGCATTTGGAACATTGCTTAGCACACAGGTTCAAAATTTACCGACTGGTCCCATTATTGTACTCGGTGCCACAACTCTATTCTTGTTTTCACTCATTTTTTCTCCAAGTCGCGGCGTCTTGTTCAAACTCATTCGTTTTTTACGTTTGCGAAATCAGGTTTTGCAGCAGGATGTCTTGCGCTCCCTCTACGAATGTATGGAACATGAAATTAAACAACGGCGTATATCCCATAATGTGTATATACCTGTGGAGCGGCTCAGTCAAAAAAGTGGAAAAGCACATGCAACTGTAGTCAAAGCCTTATCTAGCTTACAAAAGAAGGGCTGGGTTGCCTTTGAAAAAAGCCGACTGGAGCATTGGACATTCACGAAAACAGGTGTCGAAAAAGCACACGATCTCATTTTGAATCAACGCCTGTGGGATTTATTCCTCATGAATGAACAAAAGTATCAGGGCTATGGTGTTGATCAAAATGAAGAGCTCATTGTAGATCAGCTAACCAAACCACAATTGAAACAAATGTTGGCTGAGCTAGAACACTATGATATGACACCTTTACTGCTCGGGCATATGTCCCCCCCTACTTCCAGAAAAAAATCGGAACAGGGAGGTGTTCCCGTATGAACAGTTTTTGGATTATTTTAACCGGATCATTGGTAGCCGCTACATGCGGCTTCCTCGGTTGTTTTCTCATTTTAAGACGAATGGCTATGCTAGGTGATGCGATTAGCCATGCGATTCTACCTGGCATTGCCCTAGCTTTTCTCATTACGAGTAGCCGGGAAACGTTGCCTATGCTAATCGGTGCCGGAGCATTTGGTCTGCTTACTGTCTTTTTGATTCAGCTTTTTCGAAACAGCGGTGTTAAATCAGATGCAGCCATCGGGGTAACTTTTACCGCTCTATTTTCGATCGGGGTTGTGATCATCTCTTTGTTTAGCTCGCAAGTTGATTTAGATTTGGATTGTGTGTTATATGGAGAAATCGCTTATGTACCGTGGGATACACTTACAATCGGCGATCTGGAGCTGGGTCCAAGAGCAGTCTGGGGAATTGGAATCGTCTTCTTGGTCAGTCTGTTGGTTATCTCGCTCTTTTATAAGCAATTTAAGCTCTGCACATTCGATCCTGCAATGGCGGCTGCTATTGGCATTCCAGTCGCTTTGTTCCACTATCTTCTCATGGGGCTTGTCTCTATGGCCACTGTCGCCTCTTTTGAAAGTGTTGGCGCTATCCTGGTTGTTGCTATGCTGGTTGTACCCGGAGCGACTGCCTACCTGCTGACAGACCGTCTGCCTGTCATGCTAGGATTAAGCATGCTGATCGGTGTCCTATGCTCCGCACTCGGTTATGCTTTGGCAACCTGGTTGGATAGCTCCATCGCTGGCGCCATGACAGTTATCGCGGGGCTATTATTCGCCCTAGCTTTTATATTCTCACCGCGATATGGGCTTATTTCTAAGCTGCTTGCCCGTCGCAGCCTGCTTGTACCTGAGCAGGAATAGTTGCTTTGGCTTAAAACTCTAGCTAGCAAAGCCTCTCTCTTAGGTTAGATAAGAGAGAGGCTTTTATTTATATGGCATAGGCTAGTCCTTCAGCTAATACCTTAAATTTAGCAATACATCTCGAATAGCCTGATCTTTCATCACGGTATCTCGATATCTTTGAGTAATTTCGGTTAAGGCAACATCATGATAGAAAAACTCAGTAAAGAACTTTACTAAAGGACGCGAGCCTGTGCGAATAGCTTGCCACTTACTCTCTTCTATCCCCGCAAAAAGCAATTCCTGTTCGTCAACAATAAGGATGCGGCTTCTCTCCAAGCTCGCGTGCTGTACATCAGGAATTAAGGTGGACACTGTAGGTATCATGGTTGGAAATTCACCAATTACATGAATATTAACAGTAATTCCCTCGGCATGTTTTTGCTCTAAAATGGCGAGAAAAGCAGCCAAATCATCAGCCCATCCCGAAATAAAAATCGATTGACTGGCTTGCTGCAGCAAATCCTTTAACAAAGCTTGGATCGAATGGTTGTCTTTTAAGGTCCACACTCGATCATCCTTGGGAGCTTCTTTTTTTTGCGTGCTTCTTAATTTTTGAACATTCGTTTCAAAATCAGCTTTTAGTTTTTCAATGATTGATTCAATAGGAAGCGCGGTATACAGTCGCTTTTTTTCAACAGTCGTTTCAAGAATCATCCCTTTTTCAGACAAGCGATGAAGGACTTCATATACCTTTGAACGAGGAACACCTGACCTCTTGACGATACCTGTGGCATCTAATGGCTGATCAACGGTTATCAGCGCTTGATAAACTTGACTTTCATATTGTGTGAAGCCGAATTGTTGAAGCATAGTCTTTGACCCCTTGCTTAACCATTTAGTAGGTAGTAGTACCATCATAGCATATTCTTTGGTTTATTATGTATGATGAAATTTACACTTGTTTTCTCCTCTCTAAAAAGTTACTATTGCAGTGGTAACTTTTTAGAGGAAGGGTTGTTAGGATATGAATAGGAGAGTTTATTTGCTGACCATTGTCTCTTTTGTAGTGGGAATGGTTGAATTGATTATAGGCGGGATTTTAGATTTAGTAGCCACTGATTTAGGAGTCAGTCTTGGTAAAGCAGGATTTCTGATTACAATGTTTTCTCTTGTATTTGCCATCTCAGCTCCCATTCTATTAACATTAACCGCAGGCGTAGAACGAAAACAGTTAACGATACTTTCTTTATTAGTATTTTTGATCGGTAACGTAATCGCAGTCATCAGTCCGTCCTATACGATGTTGTTGCTTGCACGCATCATCTCGGCTGCAAGTGGTTCTTTACTGGTTGTTTTATGTGTTACAATCGCATCAAGCATCGTGGCTATCCCATACCGTGCCCGAGCTATCGGGGTTGTTTTTATGGGAATAAGCGCCTCTCTTGTGCTTGGAGTACCCATTGGATTACTGATAGGTAATTCCTTTGGATGGCGAGCTCCTTTTATACTAATCTCAATTTTGACCGTGCTTTCGATGACTGGTGTTCATTTCTTCATGGGTCGAATTGAGCCGAAGCCTGCCATTCCAGTATGGAAGCAGTTAGGTACATTGAAAAATCGTAGCGTATTATTTACTCAATTAACGTCGTTTTTATTTTTAGCCGGTCATTTAACGTTATATGCTTATCTAACACCATTTTTAAAAATGAAGCTAGGGCTAGATGGAACCTGGGTAAGCATTGTCTACGTTATTTTTGGTATTGCTGCCGTATTTGGCGGAGGCATTGGGGGCTTTCTATCAGATCGCTTTGGGACAAAACGTACCATTCTATCTGTTATTTCTGTCTTTGCTTTGACAATCTTTATGATTCCCTACACTACCTTTGCCTTACCGCTATTCCTAGTAGTGATGATTATCTGGAGTATGTTAAGCTGGGCGATCACACCTGCATTACAAAGCTATTTAATTGAGTCAGCCCCAGAATCCTCTGACATTCAACAAAGCTTAAACAATTCTGCTCTTCACTTTGGGATTGCTTGTGGCTCCTTGATCGGCGGAATCGTCATTGAGAGAGCCTCCATTGATTGGAATGCTACTGTGGGTGGGCTGATCATTATGCTAGCTTTAGGATCTGCTGTCTTCTCAATGGCTAAGGCTATCCGTGTCACGTTATCGTTATCCAGAAAATAAAAGAAGAGGTACAGATGATGGAAACAGAATTGCTTGCCATTTTTGACGAGTCTCACAATCATCTAGGTTCAGCTTCACGTGCAGAGGTTCATCGCAAGGGGCTTTGGCACGAGACGTTTCATTGTTGGTTTATTAGTAATGAAAATGGGACTGACTATATCCATTTTCAAATCAGAAGCGAGCAGAAAAAGGACTTCCCTTCTCTGTTAGACATTACAGCTGCTGGTCATTTGCTTTCCCATGAAACGATTTATGATGGAATCAGAGAAATAGAGGAAGAATTAGGCATACGTGTTTCCTTCCATGATTTAGTATCATTAGGAGTCATCAAAAACTGCATTATACAAAAAGGATTTATTGATAAAGAATTAAGTCACGTCTTTCTTTACCAAAGTAAGCATGCGATAAATGATTATACACTCCAGTCAGAAGAGGTTTCTGGCATGGTAAAAGCTGAATTTAACGGATTTTGTGAGCTGTGGTTACATGACAAACAGGAACTGCTCGTTGAGGGCTTCGAAGGGAATGCCAGAGGCGAAAGGATTCCGCTGCGCAGGATGGTGGGCAAATACGATTTCGTTCCTCATGAGCAGGCTTATTTTAAAGGTATCATTCACTCTATAACAGAGTATCTTTCTAAATGAAACAGGATTCCCTGCTAGTAGCAGACAAAATACTCCCCCACCTATAAAAAAGACGAGCCTCTCGCTCGTCTTTTACTTTTAATAAAATAGTTTTTTTACACACCAATGATTTGAAGCTCTTTTGGATAGCTTGTTAAAATTTCTACTCCGGTATCTGTTACAAGTACGTCATCCTCGATACGTACGCCGCCAACCTCTGGCAAATAGATTCCCGGTTCGATAGTAAACACCATTCCGCTTACTAACTTTTCTTGATTAGCCCCATGGACAGAAGGGTATTCGTGTACATCCATACCCATGCCATGACCTAACCGATGGGTAAAATAATCCCCATATCCCTTATTTGCAATAATCTGACGGGCTACCTGGTCTAAATCTGCTAGCACAACACCTGGTCGCGTAGCTTCAATCGCAGCTAGATTCGCCGCTAATACCGTTTCATAGACGTCCTTTTGCTTGTCATTAATCTCTCCAACGGCAAATGTCCGCGTAATATCAGAAACATAGCCGTCCTGTAATACACCCATATCAAACAATAGGAACTCTCCGCTCGCAATCTTACGGCTGCCTGGCTTCCCATGCGGTAATGCTGAGTTAGGGCCACTTAGCACCATCGTAGAAAACGATGGACCCTTCGAGCCTAGCTTTTTCATCAGGAATTCCAGCTCTGCTACAATCTCAGCTTCTGTTACGCCAACCTTTACTTTTGGCAGGCATTGTCTAAGAACTTCCTCGATTGTCTCACATGCTCGCTTTATCCGAGCCACTTCATCAGCAGATTTTATTAAACGCATTTGACGTAACGGCTCTTCCACATCTATGTATGTAGAAATGTCTAATTCTTTAACCATTGCTTCATAGATAGAAACAGTCAAATGGCTCTTCTCCACAGCCAAGCTCTTCATATTCTGCGGGAGGGCCTGCTTTAAAATTTGATACGGATTGTCGATGTCTGTATGTGTCATAATGTTTTGCACGCTAGAAGCCGCTTCTGCTGCATTACGGTCTAACGCAGGTACGATTAAGACCGGTTCTCCATTAGCAGGGATAACAAGCCCCATAAACCGTTCATGCGGATTTGTAAAAAAACCAGTCAAATAATAGACATGCATAGGAAGAGTTACAAGAATAGCATCCGCTTGCTGTTCTTCCATAAACGAACGAAGTTGAGTAAGACGTCTTTGATCCACTTTCCCCCACCATACCTTTCTTTAGCTATCTTTCCTATCTTGAGGATACCATAGGAGTTGTATTGACACATCCTCCTTATGTAAAATAAATCTTTTTGCTAACACGTGAAAAAAGTAACCAGAGGAACGCTAGTTTTTCTCCGCGCCGATATTCGTAATACATAAACAAGCTCCTGCCCTGGATAATAACTGAACTCATCAAGGAGCAGGAGCAATCTTTCGTTCTAATTCTTCATCCGCGGATCTAAGGCATCTCTTAGTCCATCACCTATCAGATTAAATCCAAGGACGGTCAGCACAATGGACAGACCTGGAAAAATAACCGTCCAAGGTGCCTGCTGGATGTATTCACGAGAGTCAGCTAGCATTTTCCCCCATTCGGGTTGCGGTGGTTGTGCGCCAAGTCCTAGGAATCCGAGTGCAGCCGCTTCCAAGATAGCGGTTGCGATCCCTAAGGTCCCCGTCACAATAATAGGAGCAATGCTATTTGGCAATATGTGCTGTGAAATAATCCGGGCATCTTTCATTCCAATAGCCCTGGCAGCCATAATAAATTCCTCTTCTTTTAAACTAAGCACCTTCGAACGCACTAATCGCCCATAAGTAGGCACATTGATAATCGCAATAGCCATTAGTGCATTCTGCAGAGAAGGACCTAGAATGGCAACGATTGCAATAGCTAGCAAAATGCTAGGGAAGGCTAAAATGATATCAAATGTACGAGAAATAAGCATGTCAATCCATCTTCCATAATAGCCAGCAATCAGTCCAAGCAGCGTCCCTATGATAATAGAGCCTATAACCGAAAATGTCCCTACCCATAAAGAGATTTGCGCCCCATATACTACGCGGGTATAGACGTCCCGACCATTATAATCAGTTCCAAACCAATGTTTTGCAGAAGGAGGCATGTTTCTCTCTTTTAAAGCACCCTCATCAAAAGGATGCGTAGTAATAACAGGAGCAAGAATCGCAACAAGAATAAAGAAGAGGATGATCCCAAATCCTAACAAAGCCATTTTATTCTTCCGTAGCGTTCGCCAGGCATCTTGCCAAGGAGACGTTGTTTTTTCAACCTGCTCTTTAGAAGAGACAGCTTGCATCTCTGGAGTTACTTGTGCCACTGTTGACCCCCCTTAACGATATTTAATACGTGGATCCACATAGGCATAGAGTAAATCCACAATTAAGTTGATCAATACGAAAAGAAAGGCAATCACAAGAATGCCGGATTGGATAACTGGGTAGTCACGGTTACCAATCGCTGTATAAATGTAACGCCCGATCCCCGGCCAGCCAAAAATAGTCTCGGTAAGAATAGCTCCGCCTAAAAGCATTCCTAACTGTAAGCCAATCACTGTCAAAATCGGAATTAAGGCATTTTTTAGCGCGTGCTTGTACACCACGAAAAACTGAGCCAGTCCTTTGGCACGGGCCGTACGAATGTAATCAGAACGCATCACTTCCAGCATGCTTGAACGCGTAATTCGTGCAAAGATGGCCATTGGAATGGTTCCTAGTGCAATGCCTGGTAAGATAAGGTGCAAGATCACATCCTTGAATTGATCCCATCTCCCACTAATGATCGTATCGAGCAGGTAGAAATGGGTAATCGCTTCTACAGCATCACGCGGATTATCCCGCCCTACTGAAGGTAACCATTTTAATTCCTGTGCAAAATACCACTGTTCCATTAGCCCTAGCCAAAAAACGGGCATAGAAACACCAATCAAAGCAATGAGCATGCATACATAATCAAACCAAGAATTTTGTTTCCAAGCAGAAATGATTCCAGCATTAATCCCTACAACAAGCGCAAACAACAAGCTGACAATAGCTAACTCCGTAGTAGCAGATAAATAAGGAACGATCTCCTTGGCAATAGCTGCTTTGGTATGAAGTGATACACCTAAATTACCTGTCATTACATCTTTGAGATAAGAAAAATATTGAATGTACCATGGATGATTTAATCCTAGTTGTTCCCGGAGCTCTTCAACGGCACTCGGACTAGCCTTCTCTCCTAAAATCGTTAAGGCTGGGTCCCCGGGGATGGCGTGAATAATGGAAAACACGATAATAGACATGCCCAAAAATACAGGGATCAGCATGAGCAATCGTCGTATAGTGTAAGCTAGCAAATACCGTCTCCTCGCTTTCCTTGCTTGTTTATTCATAAACGATAGCGGATAAATGAATGGTAAAAGAAAAGGGTAAGAGGAAAGCTCAGCTCCTACCCTTTTACATATGAAAACCTATTCAATATCCACCTCTTCTAAGCTTTCACTACCTTTTGGATGTGGCACATAGCCCTTAACGGTCGCTTTCGCTGCGATTGGAGGTGTCGAATGCACCAATGGGATGAGAATTGCTTGATCAAAGATGATTTGTTGAATCTCATTGTAAATTGCAGCACGTTTTGCAACATCTACCTCAGATTGCGCCTTCACCAGCAGGTCAGTAACCTTCTCATCTTTGTAGAAGGAACGGTTACTGCCACCTATGTTATTTTTATTAAAGTGGTTGTTTAGGAAGTTATCGGGGTCACCATTATCTCCAGTCCAGCCAAGGAGATAAAGCTCCTGTTCCCCTTTTCTGGTTTTATCCAAATAAGTCGCCCAATCCATGGAAACGATCTCAGCATCAATACCAATTTTCTTAAAGTCCTGTTGTATTGCTTCAGCCATTTTTTGACCATTAATAATGTATGGACGTGGTACTGGCATTGCCCAGAATTTCACTTTGAAACCATTTGGATAACCTGCCTCAGTCAGTAACTGCTTTGCTTTTTCTAGGTTATAGTCGCGATCCTTAATTTGATCATTATGACTCCAAATAGAGGGGGGCAACGGATTAGTAGCAGGCTGGGCAAAACCGCTGTAGAAAGCTTCAATCATACCTTGCTTATCTATGGCATGCCCCATTGCTTGGCGTACCTTCACATTGTCTAAAGGTTTTTTCTCAATGTTAAAACCAAGCCAGCCAGCATTCATAGAAGGACGGATAAATAACTGCAGATCTTTATTTTCCTTCACAGGTTTCGCATCATCAGGATTTAAACCGTCCATAATGTCTATCTCACCAGATGTAAGCGCTGTTAAACGAGCGGAGTTGTCTGGAATCACCTTAAAAATAACTTTGTCTAACTTAGGAAGACCTTTTTGCCAATAATCTGGATTTTTTATAATCGTAATACTATCATTTCGATTCCATTTCTCAAATTTGAATGGACCAGTTCCAACAGGCTTCTCATTAAATTCCTTAGTCCCCTTCTTCACAGCATCTGGCGAAGCGATAGCAAACGGGAACATACCCAGATTCTGCATAAGAGGTGCCAGAGGGCGATTTAATGTAAGGACGATCGTGTACTCATCTTTCACATCTACAGAAGCGATGACATGGTCCTTGTCACCTTTATAGCCGCCAAACATGTCATTGTAATATTCATAGCCTTCTTTATCGTGGTATGGATTGCTTTTATCCATCCAACGCTCAAAGTTAAATTTAACAGCCTCTGCATTAAAAGGTGTACCATCATGGAAGGTAACGCCTTTTCGCAAATAGAAGGTGTATTTCTTACCATCTGGAGTAATATCCCACTTTTCAGCAAGTCCTGGTATCACCTCTGTATTGTCTTTTTTGTATTTTACTAGTGTTTCCATAATGTTTTCTGTAACCCGCGCCGACTCTCCATCCGTAATCGTGATTGGGTCAAGGCCTACAGAATCTCCACCGCGCCCCACAATTAGGGTTTTTCCGCCTTTTTTGGTTTCTGCTGTCTTTGTTTCTCCTTGTTTGGCGGGTTCGTTTACATTGCCTCCACAGCCAGTCAAAGCTGCAGAAAAAGCCATTATTCCGCAAAGAGCTGCTGCCAGCTTCCTTTTCTTCATATTTTAATCCCCCTTGTTTTCTATTTTCATGAACAGAAAGCAACGTATAGCCAGCGCTTCCTTGCTTCATGCATTCTTGATGTTTTCAGCCTGTAACAAATCACTTAAAAAAGAGGTTTTGTCAAAACAGTACGTTCTTTTTATAAAAATATGCCCATTTATTTTCGTAAAATTTTGAATATTAACTATATAAGTGACAGGCTACCAAATGATTTTCTCTCGATTCAAGCATCTCAGGACGTTTTTCTCTGCATACATCCATCACATGAGGACATCGCGTATGAAATGTACATCCTGCCGGCGGATTAGCTGGGCTTGGTAAATCACCCTTCAAAATAATCCTTTCCTGCTTTTTATCAGGATCTGCTACAGGTACGGCTGACAGCAATGCTTTTGTATACGGGTGCAGAGGGTTAGCATACAGCTCGTCTTTATCCGCAAGCTCTGCAATGCGGCCCAAATACATAACACCTACACGATCACTAATGTGCCGAACCACACTTAGATCATGAGCAATGAATAAATACGTCAGGTTAAATTCTTTTTGCAAATCCTGCATGAGATTAAGCACCTGTGATTGAACAGATACATCCAAGGCGGATACTGGCTCGTCAGCCACAATTAATTTGGGATTTAAAATCAGTGCACGAGCAATTCCGATTCGCTGACGCTGTCCTCCGCTAAATTGATGAGGATAACGTCCCGCATGATAGCTAGATAGTCCGACTACCTCTAGTAATTCATGAACACGCTGACTCCGTTCTTTGGAGGAATTGATCCCATGAACAATCAGAGGCTCTTCTAAAATTTTTCCGACTGTATGGCGCGGATTTAAAGACGCAAACGGGTCCTGAAAAATAATCTGCATATCCTTACGAATCTCCCGTACTTCCTCTCTTTTCATCCGGGCCACATTTTTTCCTTCAAACAGCACTTCACCACTTGTTGGTTCTATTAATCGGAGTATGGACCTACCTGTTGTAGACTTGCCACAACCGCTTTCTCCCACCAATCCTAAGGTCTCCCCCCTCTTAACGCGAAAAGAGACATCATCAACCGCTTTTACTGCGCCGATTTCCTTGGCAAAAACTCCCCCCGTGATAGGGAAGTATTTTTTCAAACGATTCACTGCTAATAAATCCTCCACCAATCTGCCTCCCTTCAGATGTTATTGTTCATGTAGAAAACAACGAGCCCGATGTCCTGTGCCCACTTGCACTAGCTGCGGCATCGTTATCCGGCATTTGTCTGTCACATATTCACAACGCGGTGCAAATCGACAGCCTTCTTTAATAGTTCCTGGCAGTGGAACATTGCCTGGGATGGAGTAAAGCCGCTCCTTCTTTTCTTCTAAGTGTGGAATGGATTGGAGTAAGCCTTGCGTATATGGATGTTTGGGATTCTTCAGAATATTCCTGACATCCCCTTCTTCCACCACATTTCCGCTATACATCACAACCACTCTGTGGCACATTTCTGCCACCACCCCTAGATCGTGGGTGATCAACATGATAGCGGTCCCCATATCCTCATTTAGACTGCGCATCAAGTCAAGTATTTGGGCTTGAATGGTAACATCAAGAGCTGTAGTTGGCTCATCTGCAATCAATAATTGCGGACTACAGGCCATCGCCATCGCAATCATGACACGCTGACGCATTCCGCCAGATAATTGATGTGGATACTCATGAATAATTTCCTCAGCACGCGGAATGCCCACACAATGTAGCATCTCAACGGCACGCTTTGTTGCTTCTTTTTTAGAAGCTTTTTTGTGCAGGATAACAGCTTCTCTAATCTGGTCACCAATTTTGTAAACGGGATTCAGAGAAGTCATTGGCTCCTGAAAAATCATTGCGATTTCGTTCCCTCGAATCTCTCGCATTCGCTTTTCGCTGGCAGTTAGCAGGTTTTCTCCCTTAAACAAAATGTTGCCGCCCACAATTTTCCCTGGAGGATTAGGTACTAATCGCATGACAGATAGTGACGTAACGCTCTTGCCACATCCTGACTCACCTACAATGCCTAACACTTCACCTTTGTTGATAGATAAATTAACTCGATCAACGGCCGGAACTCGTCCACGATCAGTAAAAAAATGGGTCTCTAGATTCTCAATGTGCAAAATCTTTTGCGTCAAAGGGACCGCACCTCTCTATACCATTGTTCTTATGGGTTATTTTTTGATAACTTAGATAATTATTGCATTTATTTATAAAACTAGCAACATTAAAATAATATAGTATGAATAAAAATTAATTTTGTATAAATAAACCAGTTATTTTTTTCCACAAAAACCTGTACTCCAGCTAAAAAGGCAACTTGCGAACACTTCAGCACAAATTGCCTTTCCCAATCTACCTAATTTATTCTTACCTTGTTTCATTACTGGCTTTATGGTTCAAAAAATCCAGAAATCCAATTTACTGTAGCTTCCGTCCCTTTTTTAATCCATCTTCCTACCGATTCCCCGGCTTCACTCACATAATTAACGACACGTTTTGGCTCTGTTCTTACTTGTTTCCCCATAACCGCTATCTCTACCTGATTATTATCAACCTTGGTAATAGCAAAGGTCTGGGATTGTTCACGTAAACTTCCGTCCACTTTATTGATACCCCGTTCAGCGGTTTGCATGCCCAGTACAATGCCAATTAACAAAAGAATCACCATACCGATAAATCGTATCGTATGCGCCATCCAAGCTCTCACTCCTTACTCTTACTACTCTTTGGTGTTTGCTCCTTGTTCACTTTCTCTGCTTTTTGGTAATACTCCGCAAAAACATCAGCAAATGCTTCTGCTGTATTGTAAGATTCCTCAAGCGTATTGTTGATTCCACCAAATTCTAGTAATAGACTACCCGGAGAGATAGACTGGTTATACTCGGCATTTCCCTCATGAGCACCTTTTGCGATTACACCACGAGATAGTCCCGGGTATTTTTTCTCTACCAAAGCGTTCAATTCTTTGGCCATCCGTTCATTTTGCATGAAATTACGATTGCGTGTTCCGATGACAAATAGGATGCGGGCATATGTTTTTCCGTTTATAGTGATTGCCGTTTTACTACGGGGCACATCACCATCGCGATGGATATCAAAATAATACTGTAAAGCAGGATTTTTTTGAGCGGCAGCTTTGACAGCTTTATATGACTCGGCATATGCCATCGGATATGTCTTTTTCTGGTCGATTAATTGCTGAATGAAATCATTTTCACTTACAATGTTATTTACCCCTTTTTCTTGCAAAAGCTTTCCGAATCGTTTGCCAACGAGCTGAATATTTTTTGTTGGATGATCAACTGACGTCCCTACAGTAGGTGCTACATGCGTCCATGATTCCCGATTATGTGTATTGTAAATAAAAACACGCTTCTCCCCAGCTATGCTAGAAGGACTTGGCGTCTTCGTTTCATCCTTTTCGACTTGTCCCGGCTGTATTATGTCCCTTACTTTTGTATTTTCTTCTCTATTCATATCCTGAACGACTGCATTCGGTGCGGCAGATTCCACGTACAAATCCACTAGCTCTAATCCTTGACCTGGCACAATAATTCGAGCATCATCGTAGGTAAGCAAGCCCGGCAGTTCTCTGCCTAACAGACTGCGTAAATCACCAGGATAAATACCGGTAATGAGTTGAAAGAAGAAGCTTTGCATCGTGGAGCTCTCAGGCTCTCCCTGCGCTTGAACAATCCGATGCAAGCTAGGGATTTCCATGCCCATCGCATCTAGAAACGTAATACTTGACACGTTGGAAGCAGCTCGTTGAATGCTGCTAGAGTAGAGAAAATCCTGATGATTGGGGTTTACAAGCAAAAGACTCACAAGCAAAAATAACAGAGCTGTGCCGGCAGAGAGCGCAAAAAAATAGCGTTGTAATAGGGTGATCATTTTCATTTCTCCTCCTCTGACGCTTCTTTTGCATATGCTTTATAGTATGCATGTCATAGAGTAGATAGAACGATCACCCTAGTAAAATAACGCTTCGATTTTTGAGGTTTTTTATTGATTGTTTATGGCGAAGCAGTCTACTTTTCTTTAATGTGTATAGGCACTCACATTCTCCTCAGAGACGGCTCTATGCAACGCTTGGTTAAGTCCTGTAGCTACTATATTAGAAATCCCCTCCATAAAATCGTCTATTTCCTTAGGTGTCACTACTAGCTCTTGCCCTAGCGGACGCAGGACCTCATGAATTAACTGTCGCTTTTCATCCTCAGATAGCTGCCCTACTAATCCCATGAAGGTTCCCCTTTTTTCCATATCAGGCAAGTCTTCCTCTGTGTAAGGTTCTTTACGCTCCGGCATATCCGAAGCAGTGAGTCGATTAAATGCTCGATTTTGCTCCTGCATCGACTGATTAAAATGACCTAATAAATAAGTAATCGCATCATTTACAATGGTAGAAGCAAATACCACCGTTGGAACCCCTATAGAGATGACAGGAACTCCTAATGTGGCTTGGTCAATAGATTTACGCTTATTTCCTACCCCCGAACCTGGATGGATACCCGAATCAGCAATCTGAATCGTTGTATTGACACGATGTAGGGCTCGGGATGCAAGGGCATCAATCGCAATTACAAAGTCCGGCTTGCTCTTTTCTACCACGCCAAACACAATTTCACTAGTCTCAATACCCGTAATCCCTAATACACCGGGAGAGAGTGCGCTAACCTCACGATATCCCTCCTGAACTGATTCAGGTGCTAGTTCAAATAAATGACGTGTCACCAATAAATTTTCAACAACTTGAGGGCCTAGTGCATCAGGCGTTACATTCCAATTTCCAAGACCAATAACCAACGCCTTTTTGTCCTCTGTTAATCCGAGTTCCTGCAAAAATCTAGCAAATTCCCGGGCAAATCGCTTGGTTACTATCCCTTCCAGCTCTGAATCGTTATCTCTGAGCTTTGGCACCTCAATTGTCACATAATTTCCCGGGAGCTTTCCGATTTGTTTACCTGCCTCCTCATTCTCAACCTGTACTCTGGTAACGGTAATACCCGGCTCAGAGTTATCTGTTGCTAGGAAAACCCCTGGAATATCGCTTTGATTCTGTTCACGAGCTGCCTCATGTGCTTCTACTGCCAGATCAGTGCGGATTGTATACTTAGCTAGATCAATGTTATGTACATCCATTCTATTCGCCTCCAAGTAGAGAAAAATAACCGTGCGACAAGCTAATTTGGCTCATTTCTCTTTCCTTCCGATTAAGAACCAGATTATCATGTGTTCTGTTCTTATTTCTTAATACTAGGTTGCTTGCTTCTGTCATTTTTATTCGCAAAATCATTCCTTGCAAATGCACCAAACGCATGCTAGAATACTATTTGTTGCATTTCTTTTGCTATGGTCTTTTCTATTGTTTTAAGGAGGTGAAAGTATGCCAAACATTAAATCCGCTATCAAACGTACAAAGACGATCGAAAAACGCCGTGCTCAACGCGCTTCTCAAAAATCTGATCTTCGTACAACAATCAAGAACTTTGAAAAAGCAGTTCTTGCTTCTGACGTGGAATTAGCTAAAACAACCCTTCTTGCAGCTGTTAAGAAAATTGACAAGGCTGCTACGAAAGGTCTTATTCATAAAAACGCAGCTAATCGTCAAAAATCTCGCCTGATGAAAAAACTTAACGTTCTTACTGCTCCTGTAGCATAATTCGTTTTGACAGGCCAAAAAACCCCGCAACCTTAGGTTTGCAGGGTTTTTTATTTTAGAGCTAAGCATGCCCCCTTCTGTCATGTTGCATTTGATGATCGAACCACGTCCGCATAGCATACAACGCAAGCTCCATTAGCATAGGAAATTTTGTTTTGTTTGCCTTACTGATAATTCCCCATTACCCTACCTCCTTCAGTTAGCGGCTTCCAGCAAATGGATTGCCAGGCCGAAATCATAATTCACAACTAGCAAGGATTTTATTCTCCAATGCGACACATCTAACATCACGGACATTTTACCAATCTTCCCTTTCTCATCTCCTGAAAACTTACGTAATCTTGCTGTAGTCCAGGCATAATAAAAAAGCCCTACATCGAGTGTCTGCACCCTGTAGAGCTATCTTATTTTCTGCTGACATAAAGCACTGTACCTGTCATTACGATTTGCTAATAGACGAGTCCCTCATGCCTGGAAAAGCTGTCTAGTCTTTATCGTTGCAACTCTTGTCCTACTTTCGCAATAAATACCTCCAGAGCTAATCTCTTGTGGGTCTGCCCTGATTTCATCCGGTAATCCTCTTCTGCAAGGATTCCTAGCAGCCGGCGTAAACTAGCCTCCGAAAAATGTCTTGCTTGCTCCAGCGCCTTTTTAACCGCATACGGATGCATTTTTAGCATACCAGCTAGCTGTTGCTGCGTATAGCCTAGTGGAGCACGCGTCTTCACATGGTATATCAATCTAAACTGTCTCGCTAATAACGCCATCAACTTAATCGGCTCTTCTCCCATTTTCAAGCAATCATACAGAGTGCGAAACGCATCTGTTACCCTTCCAGTAACAACGGCTTCAACAAGAAAAAAGACATCCTGCTCTAACGTTCGTGAGGCCAAAAGCTCAATTGTCTCACGAGTGATTTCTCCCGTTTGATTATCACTTTTCTTTACATAGAGCGCCATTTTTTCGATCTCTTTAACTAATAACCGTAATTCTGAACCAACACGCTCTGCCAGCAACATAGCATTTTCTCGTTCAATCAGTGCGCCAAAGCGTTGTGCAGTCCGTTCAATCCATCCATATAAATCGGCATCCTGCAATGTTTGAAATCCTAGAACAACAGCGCGTTGTTGCAATTGCTTTGTTAACTTTTTCCGTTCATCCAGCTTATCGGCATGTACATCCAACACGAGAGAACTGCTTGGAGTCGGGTCCTTTAAGTAATCCAGAAGAACATCTGTGTTATGCTCGATTTTACTTGGTGGTTTTGCCCCGGTTAAAAAATAGGCATTACTGGCAATTACCAAACGATAGTCGGACAAAAACGGCAAGGTGTTGGCTTCTACTAACATATCTTCTAAAGGTGTCTGAGCACAATCGTACATTCCTATATTTAAATCAGCGTATGTCGGGTCAATCATTTCTTTACGAAGCAAGGTCATAAATTCCTCTTTTAGATACGTCTCCGGCCCATAAAGTACATAAACCGGAGCAAATCGCTTCTGTTTAATCTCCCGCATCGCCGTGCGTAACGGCATTCCGATCTCTCCTTTGTTACTCGCTATTTCTTCTATTTTTTCCTTACTTTAATTATAACACGCTTAGGCTTGCACGCAAAAAAACCACGACCTCTTCAGCCATGGTTTAACCAAGCAACATTCGCTTTTATGTAAACGCTAGAGAGAAAACCCCGGATGTTTTCTCTCTATACGGGAAGCAGGGGGTGCTTGATACTTTATCTTACGCAAAACGCACTTTTTGGTGTCAGTCTTCTGCAAAATTTGGCGTTCGTCCTATCTGCGCATGATGAGTCAGCCTAAGATCCAGGAAGGAAGCCTATGCTATCCCCAAGCTTCGAAATACTTATCGTTCATTAATGAAAAACAGCCTATTGTTATAATTGAGGGTTGTTTTTTTAGCCCGTTCTCTTTCACCCAATGGCCCCTGAATGCAAGAATATACTCTGCTCTTTTTTTATTAGCATTCTTGAAACGGTGCCTCCTGATTTCCAGTAGCTGCTGGCTATTGATTCCCAATCATTATTTCTGCCAATTCCAGCCATTTTGTGGATTGGTCCACTCTTCTAGGTGCTTTTCTGTGTCTTTTCGTTGCTTTTCCTGCTGCTTCTCCCATTCCTTCATCTGTTTTTCCCATTCTTTTTGTAGTTCTTTTTGCTTCTTCTCTAATTCTTTTTGCTTATCTTTAGCTTGCTGCTCCGCTCTTTGCTTTTTTTCTTCTTCTCGTTTTTTCTGTTCCTTCAGCGCCCGCTCAATGGCATTTTGAATAACCTTCTCTAAATCCTTCTGATTTTTGACATTTTGCAGATCAGGATGCTCCTGCAAAAATTCCTGCACTTCTTTAGACGCTTCCTCCCATGCTTGAACCTTGCCCTCTTGATCCAGCTTATTGTAGTTGTCCACCTGATCAGGAATCAAGGAGAAAAGTGCTCCTTCTGATATCGACTGCTCATGGGCAGATGCTTGTTTGCCAGAAGCCGAAGTGTGATTATCCTTTATTTTAGGAGAAATAGCAATCTCGTGCTGTGTTTGATTTTCATCCGTTTGGTTGCCATCCTTCAAACGACCATCCGTCTGTGCCATTGCTACACTAGTTTCAGTATCAGACTTACTATCGCTAGGTCCGCTCTGGTGGTGATCCGGTTTGTTCTCTTTTTGCTTTTGCTCTCCTTTTAATTCAGTCGAGGTGTCATTTTGTGGAACAACTGGCACCTCTTTTGAAGCCTCTTGCGAACTTTGGCCCTTCTCATTGTCAGATGTTTTTTTATCAGTAGGTGTAGATTTAGGTTTTTCTGTTTTTCGTGTTTCCTTAACGGTCGGGTCACCTGCTGAATTTTTTGATACGTCCTCTTGTACATGACCAGAAGCTCCATTCGTAAGAGCAATTGGTTCATTTTTGTCCTTATTGGCCATAACAAAAATTCCCAGCAGCAAACAAGCTGCCGCAACACCGCTTCCTACCTTAGCCACCCACAATGGCAACCGGCGTTTTTTCCCTACTGATTTGTCTTCTGTCTGTTTTAACTCTAGACGAGGTAGTTCCGTCTGTGTAACAGCCGCTGGTTCAGGGGTTTCTCGGGACTGCTCCAATTGAGGTAAGAGCGCATCAACAATACTAAACGGTGGTGTAACTCTTGGCAGATTTGCCAATCCATCAGATACCTTTTTTAAACGTTCGTACTGGAGCATATACTCTGGATTTTCAGCTAACTTAGCTTGTAAAATTCGTTTTTCTTCCTCAGATAAATCATCGTCCAAATCTCTTTGCATCCATTCATGAATGTCATCCTGCGTCATCCTCTTATCCCCCCCTTCTCATATTCCTGCAGCAGTGTCTGCAATTGATGTCTAGCCCTAAACAGATAAGATTTTACCGTATTGAGCGGTACGTCCAAGGTATCAGCAATTTCTTGATAGGAAAAATCCTGCAAATAGCGAAGCACAACAACTACTCGATAATGCTCCGGTAATTTGGCAATTGCTCGATGAACATCCTCTGACATGCTATGCAACAAAATCGTATCTTCAACATTTTGTTTGTCTTGTAGCGTCAGTTCATATTCATCGATAGATAATGTCTCCTTTTTTGCCCGAAAGCGATCCATGCAAATGTTGCTGACAATACGTTGAACCCATGTGGTAAATTTGGCTTTTTCCTGAAAGGTGCCAATTTTTCTAAAGACGCGTAATAAAGCTTCCTGGGCTACATCCATTGCATCGTGTTCATTACCTGTAATATAGAAAGCGCTCCGATACACGGTGTTTTCAATGGAGCGAAGCAGTTCCACCAAAGCTTCTTGATCTCCTGCCTGCGCCTTTTTGATCAGGTCAGCTTCAATCATTAGCGCTCTCTCCTTCCTTTCAGACGTAGGCAACTTCATGAAAGTTGCAAACATAATCCATCATTGTAATTATTCTGGTTGTAATGTAGGAGTAACTTTGTATCCATTTTCATTAATTGTAACAGTAATCGCTCCATGGTGATCCGTGCGATAAATCTGTGTATTCCGTTGTTTAAAACGCTCTATTACTTGCTCAGATGGATGATGGTATCGATTGTTAGTTCCTACTGAAATCAATGAGACACTAGGAGTAACAGCATGTAAGAATTCCTCACTACTAGAAGTCTTGCTCCCGTGATGCCCTACCTTTAAAAGATCAATAGGAGGTAATGCATAGCGCCGTAACAATTCTTGTTCTCCCGATTCTTCCAAATCGCCTGTTAACAATATGTTTACACCGTATGCAGACAAGAGCAGCACAACAGAAGCATTATTTTCAGAGCTCCCTTGTGTCCTTTTAGGATCCGGGGATAGCCAAGTCCACGTAACCTGCGGATTATCCTGCCAGGTATAGCCTGAATATCCGGTATGCACTTTGATTTGTTCACTATGTAAAGCTTGAAACCATTCTGCCTCAGCCTTAGGTTGTCTACCATTGGTAAGGACACGATCCACCTTCAGAGCAGGCAACAGTGCTTTTACCCCTCCTACATGATCATGGTCCCCGTGTGTCAGCACAAGACAGTTGATGCGTTCCACTCCTTTAGAGCGCAAATAAGGCACTACAACATCCTTTCCGACTTCAAATGGATTTCTACGTTTTTGCCAAGGCTCTCTTTCAAAGAAGACCGTTCCTCCTGTATCTATTACATATACAAAAGAATCGTCTATCTCAACTATTATAGAGTCTCCTTGCCCCACGTCAATAATGGTAATTTCTACCTCGCCCTTTTTTCCCCATGGATCGCGAGCAATCATCACCAATAAAATGAGGATAAAGGTCGCCATGAAAAGGTCCTTTTTACGGTGATAGCCTAAATGCCACATTGCCCAAAACCCTACCAAAAAACCTATATATAGTACGTGCCACCACCAAACAGGATGTGCCCAATGCCTCAATGGAAATTTTGTTTGGTGGAGAAATGAAAGAAAGGAATGAACAAAGGTTAAAAGATAATCAGCTACAACAGAAGGTATGTAAGTTAATGCAATATGAATATGAGAAAAAAGTAGCAGGATGTAGCCAAGCGGCAAAATAATATATGAATAGACAGGCACCAATAATAGATTAACCAGCCATGAAATCGGTGAAAACAAATGAAAATAATGAATAAGAAAGGGAAATGAAATTAGTTGCGAAACCAGTGTGACTGCTAGAGTAGAAACCAACCATTTAGGCATGGGCCATTCCAATTGGACTAGCAACGGTACAAAGACTAATAATCCCATCGTAATAAAAAAAGATAATTGAAATCCTAGATGAAATAATTGATACGGATCGTAGATTAACATAATAAGCCCTGTGGCACCAAGTATTTCTAGACCCTGCGCAGATTTTTCCCGAGATCGTGCTAACAACCCAAGAATCCCCATACAGCCTGATCGTACGGCTGATACACCCATACCCACTAGCCCTACATACACCAAAATAAATAGTATCCCTATCACATAAGAAATCTTTGTAGGAACACCAATCTTTTGTACAATCCATAGAAAGCCGCTAGACACGATTGTGATATGTAAGCCGGAAATGGCAAGCACATGAATAAATCCTAAATCAGCATAAACTGTTTGAAGATCAGCTCCTACCTCTGATTGCAGACCTAATAGAAGCGATTTGAAAAACCCGATGTTTTCAGGCCCCAAGTTTAGCTTTTCTAATTGTCTGGATTCCGCTTTTTGCCATCTAGTAAAAATGGCCCGCCAATCCCCTTCTCCCTCCTCAACCTCTATATCCGTAACATCTATATCAACTATTACTGCTACTTTTTGATACCGAAGATAGGATCTGTAGTCGAAAGCATGCGGATTACGAGCTGCACCTGGGAGCTTTATTGTAGCATGTGCCTGAAAGGAATTACCCGAATGCCAGCCTTCTATAGTATTAATTTGTTCCTCATGCTGTAGCTTAAGACGAATAAGAACTCTCTCATTTAAATCTGTCGTCTGGGATGCGGTGTTCATTCTCTGTTTACTGTTCACGTTGTTAATTCGTGCATAGAACCTCACCAAATCCCCATCTCGCTCTACAGGAGAATCAATTTTTCCCTGTAGGAAAACAAGCTCCTCTCCCTCTGCATAATGCACTAAATCAGAAACATAGCGACTATCGTACCAGCTAAAATAGCATGCACCGGCAAGGAGAGAACCCATTAAGAGCAAGCTCCATTTCCTCGCCCTGCCCTTCAACCCAATCGCGGCCAATATTAATAGAACAAATCCGCTCCATAAATAAAAAGAAGGTGAAAAGAGCTTGAGCCTACCCAAATTACTAAGCCCAATCCCGGCAATCCAACATAGTGATGTCAGAAAAAAATGATAGGCTGCCACCCGTTCTCCACCTTTCTCTCTATTCCTCAATCCATTATAGGAGCAAGAATATGGACAAAAATAATAGAGAAAGCGAAGAGGGTTATAGTATAATAAAGCAAAATTATAATACATAGTAGTAAGAACAGTGTTCGGTGTCAAAGGAGAGAAGCAACATGGCGAGAAAAAGTTGGGATGAATATTTCCTAGATATTGCCGACCAGGTATCCACCCGTTCTACCTGCCCCCGCCTTCATGTGGGTAGCGTAATTGTGAAGGATAAACATATTATTGCAACGGGCTACAATGGCTCCATCCATGGTCACGATCATTGTGATGATGGAGGCTGTTTAATTAATGAAGCTGGACGTTGTGTACGAACAGTGCATGCCGAAGTGAATAGTGTTTTACACGCAGATCGAGACAGTCTAAAGGGAGCTACGGCCTACGTTACACACGAACCTTGTGAAAATTGCGCTAAGACACTCGCTCAATCAGGGATTTCACGGATCGTGTACCGTAATGCCTATCCAAATAAATGGAATGAGCATTTCCTAAAAGGTATAGAGGTCGTTCACATACCTTTTTCGGATGTAAGGAACAACTAACTAAAATACGCTGTCGACATGGGTTCTCTTTCGCACAAGAGGACCTCTTATTTGTTTATAATAAGATGCAAAGGGTTACCTGAATCGGGCAAGAGAGCTGTCTTGTAGACGAGGCGAAAAAACATTTTACGTTAATCGTTTACATTTTGTTGTCCACTCGCCCTGCTTTAATCGAGTCAACTGCCGCATTGCGCTTGCTTGGAATCCATGTTAGATTAAGATAGTGTATTTTCAGGGGACCACCCTGTGAGAGGAAGAGTCTAAGAGAATGTGTGGAATTGTTTCGTTCTTCAATAAGCATCAAGCACCTGCACAACTAGAAACGATAAAAGCAATGACCGACGTGATTTTGCACCGCGGTCCTGACGACGATGGTTTCCATGTAGAAGATAATATTGCATTAGGCTTCCGCCGTCTTAGCATCATTGACGTTGCTGGCGGTCATCAGCCTTTGTTTAATGAAACAAAAGATATCTGGATTATCGGTAACGGGGAAGTTTATAACTACAAAGAACTACAGACATGGTTAAAGGAACAGGGTCACGTGTTCCAGACCGATTCAGATATTGAGACCATTCTTCACTTGTATGAAGAGGTTGGCTTTGATGCACCGAAAAAACTTCGCGGTATGTTTGGTTTCACTATTTATGATAGCCGTAAACGCCTACTGTTTGGAGCACGCGATCATTTTGGAATTAAACCGCTCTACTATACGGAAACGGCCGATTCAATTGCTGTAGCTAGTGAAATTAAGAGCTTGCTTGAACTGCCAGGCGTGCCTCGAGCAGTCAATCAACAAGGCTTTTATCATTATCTAACCTTTCAATATGTCCCTGACCCTGAGACAATGTATGAAGGAATATATCGCATCCCTCCAGGTCATTTCTTTGTCATTCAGGATGATAAGCTGACAATTGAACAATATTGGGATGTTCACTTTGAACCGGATGAAAGTAAGCCATTCTCATATTTTGTAGAAGGTACCCGCTCTATTTTGCTAGATTCCGTAGATAAACACAGAGTTAGTGAGGTTTCCCGCGGAGCATTTTTATCCAGTGGTGTAGACTCCAGCAGCATCGTAGGGATGTTACGTAAGTTTGAACCAGTTAAAACCTTTTCAATTGGCTCTGATATCCCGGGATACAGCGAACTCGATTACGCGCGCCGTACAGCAGAATATCTAGGTACAGAGCATCACGAAGTCACCATGAATGCAGAGCGTTATCTGCAGGAATTGCCTCGTCTCATCTGGCATCAGGACGAACCAGTAGCAGATCCATCAGCTATTCTCCTATATTTCGTAGCAGAAATGGCTAGCGAGCACGTTACGGTTGTTCTATCTGGTGAAGGGGCAGATGAATTCTTTGGCGGATATAACATATATCGTGAGCCACACTCCCTTCGGATGTTTAAGCATATGCCAGGTTGGATGAAATCCTCCATGCGCAGTGTTGCTGAACATTTGCCAGATAGCATGAAAGGGAAAAACTTCTTGATTCGCGGCTCTAAAACAGTTGAGGAGCGTTTCTTTGGAAATGCCATGATCTTCAGTGAAGAGATCAAGGAAAAAGTAGTGATGGAGAATATTAAACATGCTGGTCATTACAAATCTCCATTCGATATCACGCAACAAATTTATCAGCGAGTCCAAGGCTATGATGATGTAACCAAAATGCAGTATTTGGATATCCATACTTGGCTTCGCGGCAACATTTTGATGAAAGCTGACAAAATGACCATGGCAAACTCTCTGGAGTTACGTGTACCGTTCATTGATCCAAAGGTATTTGAATTCGCAGCAACTATTCCGACCAAATACAAGATTGCGGAAGGTACAACCAAGCATGTTTTAAGGGAAGCTATGAAGGAATTTTTGCCTCCTGAAATCAAGACTCGTCCAAAGCTTGGCTTCCCAGTTCCAACCCGTCATTGGTTGAAGAATGAATTCTACAAATGGGCGAAAGAATTGATTTTTGAAGCGAAAGTAGATCATTTAATTAATAAAGCTTATGTGTTGTACATGCTTGATGAGCATAAGGAAGGTCACGGTGATTATAGCCGTAAGATCTGGACCATTTTAATCTTTATGCTATGGCATCAGATATTTATCGAGCAGAAGTATTCCTTCCAGCCTTATGTAAGTCCTGCTGTTCAAATTCGCAAGCAAAATAACGCTTCAAGCATAGCAAGATAGTAATTACCTGAAAACCTTTCAATCTAAGTGATTGAAAGGTTTTTTTGCACTCCCCTCTATCTTTTTATACGATATTTTTAAAGATCTGATGGAGGGATAAATAATGGTTATGGAATTGTGGGATCGTTATCGAAAATGGATTTTTGTGAGTGCTGCTCTTTTATTTATTGGACTTAGCTTCTGGATATACCCCGCCGCTGAATCCACCACTATGTCCGGACTTACTCCTGTTGCCTTCGCTGAAAAGGAAAGCACTGCTACGACCGAATTGCAAACAACTAAGCTTGCAGAATTCGAACAAAAAAATTCTACTGTGAACACTAATACAGGCTCACATAAAAATGATGATTCTAAAGAAAAGACCCTTTCTGATACTAGATCTTCTGTATCCATAGATTCCCCCCTTGCTAAAGATGAGCCAATCAGCAATATGAATCATTCCTTTTATATTGATGTAAAGGGGGCTGTCACACATCCGGGCTTATATTCTTTTGACTCAAATGAACGAGTCATGCATGTGATTCAGAAAGCCGGTGGTTTCTTAGCACAGGCTGATCAAAAGCGAGTTAATTTGGCACAAAAGCTAACGGATGGAATGGTTTTATATGTTCCTACCCTGCAAGAGTCAGCTACTTCTTTTCCTAACCAGTTTACTAATTCATTCCTTCACCCCAGCTTGCCAATTCAAAGCAGTTTGCCACCTTCTTCACCCCAAGCTTCTGCTACTAAAATCAATATTAAAACCGCTACATTGGAGCAACTTATGAAATTACCGGGAATCGGGAAAACACGAGCAGAGGATATAATGGCCTATCGCGATAAGAAGGGTTTCACTAAATTAGAAGATTTGATGAAAATTTCGGGTATAGGTAAGAAGACCTTTGAAAAAATAAAAAAGATTGCAACCTGTGAATAAATTGAACCCAAATATTTAGATATGTGAATTAGACGGGACGAGGCTCAAAAAGAAATAGCACTGGGAGTATAACAAAGAATTTTTCCAAGCAGTTTGATTATGAAGGAAAATTTATCAGCTTCGTAAGCTTATTGCCCCGGGGAATAAAGATATTTTTGTTATTTTATTGGGTAAGTTTGTTCCGAAAATAAAAACGTTACTCTTCCAAAAAAACATGAACCCCTCCTTTAACACATAAGATGTAAAGACCTCTTTTAGAACGAAAATGGTATCGCCTGTACAGTTCTTTACAAAAAAAGTATGGAGGGATTTTCATGCAACTTGGGTTTATTGGAACTGGAAGTATGGGGGGCATGCTCATACAATCTTTTATTCGTTCTCAGGCTGTGTTGCCCAACCAAATTAGAGCCTATAATCGAACTTCAAGCAAATTGTCACTTCTACAAGAACAATTTCCAGAATTGCAAATCGCTACGAGTAATGTTGATGTCGTTACAAACAGCGATCTGATTTTTTTATGTGTCAAGCCAAAAGAATATCGATCAGCATTAGCTGAATTCGCATCTTCTCTTTCCAATGAACAGGTCTTGGTTACAATTACAAGTCCCATAGTAGTAGAAGAACTGGAAAAATTAGTCTCTTGTCAGGTTATACGTGCAGTTCCAAGCATCACTAATCAAGCTTTGAGTGGACTCATTTTGCTTGAATACGGTCGTTCTGCCACAGACGAGTCAAGGGAACGTTTACTCCACCTTCTATCACATATCGGGCTTCCCTTGGAAATTCAAGCTTCATTTTTGCGAATCTCAGCAGATATCGCTAGTTGTGGACCTGCTTTTCTCAGTTATACACTGCAACAAATAATTCGGTCTGCGGAAGAAGAAACGGGTCTTCCCCACGAAACAGCCGTTCATTTAACAACCCAAATGCTAATTGGAGTAGCTGAATTATTAAAACAAGGACACTTTACCTTACCAGAGCTACAGGCGCGTGTCTGCGTACCAGGAGGAATTACAGGAGAAGGACTGCGAATTTTACAAGGTTCTCTACCTGGAGTATTTCATCATGTATTCCGCATCACACAAAAGAAATTTGAAGAGGATCAACGCGAATTGAAGGAACTGTTGGAAAATTGGTAGTCAGTATTAGAATGAATCATGAAAGAATGATTTTATAGACATGGCTGTTCTTACCTATTACGTTTATCCTTACTCCAATAGATGGGGCTTTATTATGTGGAAGATGATTTCATGACCTCGATTATTCATCTAAAATTCAATATGACTTATATGAACTACTTAATACATGTACATAAGTAAAATACAGGAGAATAAAAGAGTGTCGATAATCCGCAAAAGAAAAAAGCCCCCCTCCTATAGCTAATTTCTAGCATTAGGAGAAGAGGCTGTCTTTTTTACTCGAAACAGATGATTAACCTACTACAATATTAACCAGCTTACCTGGGACAGCAATTACCTTACGAACGGTTTTACCGTCAATAAGTGCAATTCCTTTTTCATGAGCAAGTACATGCTTCTCTAGCTCATCTTTGCTAAGTCCGTTAGCGACTACCAGCTTTTCACGTACTTTACCATTGATTTGGATTACGATTTCTACTTCATCCAGTACCAATGCTTTAGGATCAAACGTTGGCCATTCCTGCATGTGTACGCTGCTAGTCTTACCGATCAATTGTTGCCACATTTCCTCAGAGATATGTGGTGCGATTGGTGCAAGCAGAATGATAAGGGTCTCCATTGCAAAAGCAAAGGTACCGCGGTCTGATTCTGCTGGATAGCTGTACATCTTATTAACTAGCTCCATAATCGTACTGATCGCTGTATTAAAGGTATAACGCTCACCAATATCTTCTGTTACCTTCTTAATGGTATGATGCGTAGTACGATACAAATCTTTGGCTGCATCATCATTCGCAGCTATTTGATAAGGAGCCTGGAATAATTCCTGATTGCTCTCTACCAAGCGCCATACACGGTTCAAGAAACGGAAGCTTCCTTCTACTCCAGTATCCGTCCAGTCTAGATCCCGTTCAGGCGGAGCCGCAAACAGAATAAACAAACGAACCGTATCCGCTCCATACTTCTCAATCATTTCATCCGGGCTTACCACATTGCCTTTTGATTTAGACATTTTAGCCCCGTCTTTTAATACCATGCCTTGTGTTAACAAGCTGCGGAACGGCTCATCGAAGGACAGCATACCTGCATCATGCAGCACTTTGGTAAAGAATCGGGAATACAACAAGTGCAGGATTGCGTGCTCAATACCGCCAATGTATTCATCGACTTGCATCCATTTGTCTGCGTTCTCTTTAGAGAAAGGCAGTTCATTGTTGCTTGCATCCGTATATCGTAAATAATACCAAGAAGAATCGATGAAGGTATCCATTGTATCCGTCTCGCGTTTTGCTGCTCCACCACATGTAGGGCACGTGGTTTTCATGAATTCCTCAGAGCTAGTCAATGGATTCCGTTTTCCATCGATAACTACATCTTCTGGTAATAACACAGGCAGTTGTTCTTTTGGCACTGGTACTACGCCACAGCTATCGCAATAAATGATTGGAATTGGAGCGCCCCAATAGCGTTGTCGAGAAACCAGCCAGTCGCGTAGACGATAAGTGGTAGACAATCCGCCTTTACCTTGCTGCTCAAGTACATCAGCAATTGCTTTAATCGCTTCACGGTTTGGCATTCCATCAAATTGAGCAGAGTTTATTAAGGTACCGTCTTCTGTGTAAGCGGCATCGACCCCAATTTCATCAGCTAGAATTTCTGGATTTTCCGGATTGATAACTACTTTCATCGCTAAATCATACTTTTTCGCGAATGCAAAATCACGTTCATCATGGGCTGGCACACCCATTACAGCACCTGTACCGTAATCAAGTAGCACATAGTTAGCTACCCAGATCGGCAATTGCTCCCCTGTCAGAGGATGCTTCGCGTATGCTCCTGTGAAGAATCCCACTTTTTCAGCATCAGTCGCTGTACGAGTAATGTCGCTTTCTTTCTTCATTTCTTCGACAAAAGCAAGAACAGGGGCTTCTTGCTCTTTACCAGCGATCAATTTTGGTACCAATGGATGTTCCGGTGCCAATACCAAATAACTTACGCCATAAAGCGTGTCAGGACGAGTTGTAAATACTTTTACCTGCTCGTCATTGAGCTCTGGAATTGTGAAAGTAACATTAGCTCCTTCGCTTTTCCCAATCCAGTTTTTTTGCATCGTGCGTACTTTTTCCGGCCAACCTGACAATTTGTCTAAATCCGTCAAAAGACGTTCTGCATAATCAGTAATACTAAAGAACCATTGTTCCAGATCCTTCTTAGTTACTTCTGAATCGCAACGCCAGCATAATCCATCAATTACCTGCTCATTCGCAAGTACAGTTGAGCATTCTGGGCACCAATTTACAAAAGCACGCTTGCGATATGCAAGACCTTGTTCTAGGAAAGTTAAAAATAGCCATTGCGTCCATTTATAATAATCTGGGGAGCAAGTCGCCACTTCACGACTCCAGTCAATACTTACACCCAGACGGTTTAATTGCATTTTCATAAAATCAATATTTTCATATGTCCATTTAGCTGGTTGTGCTCCGAATTTAACCGCAGCATTCTCAGCCGGCAAACCAAATGCATCCCAGCCCATTGGGTGCAATACTTGAAAACCGCTCATACGCTTCAAACGAGCAATAACATCCCCGATTGAATATACACGCATATGGCCCATGTGCAAACGCCCAGATGGATACGGAAATTGCTCAAGGCAGTAAAATTTTGGCTTAGAGGAATCCTCCACCGTTTTGTTTGTTTTTTGTTCGTTCCATTTTTTCTGCCATTTGACTTCCAGCTCTTGTGGATTATACGGCATAGACATTTGCTACATCCTCCTTCTACTCTTTCACAAATCCTTCTTCACATTGGTAACATATTTAAAAGGTTACCCGCGTCTTATGATCAGCAGACAAAAAACGTCTAGCCCCTAAGACACACAAAAAACCTCACATCTCTAACAGCCGAAAAAGCTGCTAGGGACGAGAGGTTGTTTTCTTCTCGCGGTACCACCCTAGTTAGCAAAGCAACTGTTTAACACGATGAAACGTTACCCAGTGCCCTACTCCCTTCCTTTTCCGTAACGTGGACAGACGCTTTTGCCTACACAACGAAAGTCTTCAGCAAAAAAGCAATGAGGGGAGTTCCAAAAAGAATCGGGTTGACTCGCACCTACCGTCAACTCTCTTTGCCAGATCTAGTTTTTGTACTAGGCCTCATTTTCGCTTTGTTCATATATGAATCGATTATAGTCGTTTTTACCGGAACATGTCAATCATGAGGACGTTTGGCAGAAAAAAATAGCCGTTCGCTTTCAGCAACAGGAGGAAGATTCACAAAATCAGCAGTTAGCTTAATTTCTTCAAAGCCGGCTTCTCGCAGCCACAAAATGATCTCTGTCGGCTGATAAGCTCGTTGGTATTGTGTTTCTTCCCGTTTTTGATAGCATCCATTTTCTAAACGAATAAAGAAAGTAAGATCATGCTCTACTTCTATTCGCTCTTCATCCGTATAGCATTGCCAGATGTAGTTAATCTCTTCATCTACATGTGTAAATGTGTTATTTCCAAAAAAGGTGAGAATTTTATAAGGACTATGTACATCAAAAAGGAAGGTTCCACCTGGTTTTAAATGCTGGTACACACGCTGAAACGTAGCTTGTACAGCTTCCTTTTCCGTAATATAACTAAGGCAGTCACAGAAGGAAATAACCGAATCAATCGGGCTGACAGAAAGCTCTGTCATATCTTGTTCAACCCAATTAATATCAACATGTGCTGTTTTCATTTTTTCATAGGCAATTGCGAGCATCTCTGGCGATAAATCAACACCAGTTACCTGGTAGCCTTTTTGGGCCAGAGGAATGGCAATACTGCCTGTACCACATCCCAAGTCAAGAATTGTCTGTGGCTTACCGTGTAGCTGCCAATAATCCTCCGCCCAAACCAGCCAGTCCTGATAAGGCGTATCCGCCATCAACGCATCGTAGACTGTAGCTAAATGCGTATATGACATAGCCGTTTCCTACACTTCTACAGTGACGCGAGGTGCATCAGACCATAGCTTTTCAAGATTATAGAAGTCGCGTTCTTCTTTATGGAAAACGTGAACAACTACATCTCCACAGTCAACTAATACCCAACGACCTTGTTCTTCCCCTTCAATACCACGAATATTATACCCATTTTTATGCACCTGATCACGAATTTCACGAACAATCGCCTGTACTTGACGCTCATTGTTACCGTGACAAATGATAAAACGGTCTGCCATAACTGAGATGGTGTGGATGTCAAGAACCACAATATTTTCTGCTTTTTTATCTTCACACGCTTTATATGCTAGTTGAAGCAATTGATTGTCTATTTGTACCATGAAAGGCCTCCTCATTCTATTACAAGATCATTATAAGCAAGCAAAGTGAGCGGATATACCCGCTGTTTTTTTTCAATTAAAAAACGTATTGTTCCTCCGAGGGCAAGTGCTAACGCCTGATTCAAATCTTGCTCTGCCAGGCCTCTAATATCCTCTACACCAGGATAATTGCGATTGGGTTCAATGTAATCAGCCAGACAAACAACTTTCTCCAGCAAGGACATGTTCTCACGGCCTGTCGTATGATAACGAATCGCTTGCAATATCTCAGCATCCTGTATCTGTAGCTCCTGTTGCACCACAATCGCTCCTACAAAAGAATGCCATAATTCTTTATCCCCAGAAAGCAGATCCTGAGGCAAATCATAACGAAGAAGGTAATCTCGCAGCCGAGAAATTTCCCAGCATTTGCAGTAATCATGCAGCAGTCCCGCCAACTCAGCTTTTATCGGATCTGCTCCGTAACGAACGGCCAGCTTTTTGGCTGATTCTGCTACGCCTAAGGTATGCTGGTAACGCTTTTCATGCATTTGAGCTCTAACCTGATTAAGCAAGGCTTCTCTATGTTGGATCTGCTCCATATAACCCGCTCTCCTTTATATAGCATTCCACCGCTGAAGGAACAAGATAGCGAATACTTTTTCCAATCTGGATCTGTTCGCGGACATACGTAGAAGAAAGGTCCCAAAGCGGAATCTCGATAAAATCCACATAGGTGGTCCATTTCGAAGGCTGTGGTGCGAAGTGTGGACGATGAAATCCAATAAAACGTACCAGCTTTACCAAATCTTCTATGCCATGCCACTGTGGTAGCATCTCTACCATGTCTCCTCCAATAATAAATGAGAACTCGTAAGTAGGATGTAACGTAACTAATTGTTGCATCGTGTCAACAGTGTAAGAAGGACCTTCTCGATCCAACTCTACCGTCGTAATCCGAAACTGCGGACGATTACGTATTGCTAGTTGTACCATTTCTGCTCGGTGAATAGCGTTTGCTACACTTTTTTTCTTTTGTTTATGGGGTGGAATATGAGCAGGCATAAACCAAACCTCATCAAGCTTTGCCTGCTCTCTCGCCTGCTCGGCGATTAATAAATGTGCATTATGAATTGGATCAAATGTGCCACCCATTATTCCAATACGTTTCATATGCCTTCTTTAGTCCCTATGGCAGCACGATCGTTTTATTTTCTTTTGACTCTTTGTACAAAACAACGGTATGACCGATTAATTGTACCATTTCCGCACCTGCTCCAGTTGCCAAATCTTCTGCCACTGCATGCTTGTCATCCATATTATTTTGCAAAATGGAGACTTTGATGAGCTCGCGTACCTCTAGAGCCTCTTGAATCTGCTTTACCATATTTTCATTTACTCCGCCCTTCCCTACTTGAAAAATAGGCGTAAGGTGGTGGGCCATAGAGCGCAAATAACGTTTTTGTTTACCAGTTAGCATTTAATTTCCTCCTTGTTGCAAATGCTGCAACACTATTTCTCTCATTTTGTCAGTAGGCGCCGCTTCACCAGTCCACAGTTCGTAAGCCAGCGCCCCTTGATTTATAAACATGCCAAGACCTGAGTGATGGGTTGCTCCGATTTCTTTGGCACACTGTAACAATTGTGTTTCTAATGGATTATAGATTAAATCGCTTACGATTAAATCAGGCCGTAAGCATTTCCTATCTACAGGCATTTCATGGATATGAGGGTACATTCCAATAGAAGTCGTATTGATTAAAAGAGTGCTATCTAGAATCGCTTGCTCCGCTTGAGAAAATGAATATACACGTATAGGGATTTGTGAACCCAGTGCCATCGCCAATAATTCTGCACGCTCAAGCGAGCGATTAACAATCCGAATTTCCTTTACTCCACGTTCCACCAATGTACATGCAACTGCGCGAGCGGCACCGCCAGCACCTAGCAGCGCAACCGTCTGCTCTGTTAAATCAATCCCTGTTTCTTCTAATAACGAGCGAACATACCCTGTCCCATCCGTATTATATCCAATCAGGGTGCCATCTTCATTTACAATAGTATTAACGGCTCCAATCCGTTCTGCCAAGGGATCAATTTTATCCAAATACGGAATAACGGCTACTTTATGCGGTATGGTGACGTTAGCGCCTCGCATGCCTAAAGCTCGAATAGCCTCGACCGCTTCTTTAATCTGATCATCATTAACTTCGAAAGCTGCATAAGCAAATGGCAATTGTTTTTGTTCAAAAGCCGTATTATGCATCACTGGAGATAAGGAATGTCCTACAGGACGTCCAAACAGCCCAACCATTGTCGTTTTACTATGTAACAGGAAGACCCCTCCCCCAAGTAAGTTAGAAAAGCCCCTCCGCAAAGAAGGGGCTTGCTTGTTGTTCAAGTGATCGACACAGACTTGGTTAAATTAAGCCTTTTCGTAATCCGACACTTACACCCTTAGGCACATGTACTTCTACGACCCCTTTTACTTTTCCCTGAAGCGCAATCCAGCCAAGCCCAGCAATAACGATATCAGTAGGTACATTTGAATCAATTTTTAGCGTATAGCGGGTAAATGGCAATAACGCTTTAGCCGCTTCTCCTGAAGGCGGGGCAAGCATCTCCCCATGATGCTTCGCCAACACTTCTTCCGCATTATCTAATTTTGTACGGTGAATGTACAGGTCATTAGCCAAGTAGCAAGCAAATGGCTGACGTTCCCCCCTTACATAGTCAACGCGAGCCAATCCACCGAAGAACAACGTCTGTTTATCGTTTAATTGGAAAACGCGCGGATTAATCCGTGATTTCGGAGTAAGTTTGCGTAAATCCTCAGGTGACACAAGATGACCGATCTGATCACGATTAATAATACCAGGTGTATCAAATATAGAACGTCCATCCTCTAGAGGAATTTCGATCTTATCTAAGGTAGTTCCTGGGAAGGGCGAGGTGGTGATTTCCATGTCCGCTGCACCGTAATCGTGTAAAATCCGATTAATCAGCGTGGATTTACCAACATTCGTTACCCCTACAATATAAACA
Source organism: Brevibacillus laterosporus (assembly GCF_030489605.1). Classification (GTDB taxonomy): domain Bacteria; phylum Bacillota; class Bacilli; order Brevibacillales; family Brevibacillaceae; genus Brevibacillus_B; species Brevibacillus_B laterosporus_E. The sequence continues at coordinate 87,714 of NZ_JAUKFY010000010.1, read as the reverse complement.
TCTCGTCCTTTGCGGAATTCTCCTATTCGAGCAAGCAGCTCATCAATACCTATTCCTTTTTGCGCACTCACGAGAACCACTTCATTTGGCTTTAAACCACGTTCTTTCGCTTCATGCTGAATCCAGTTTTTCACACGATTAAGATTAATATTGCGAGGTAATAAATCTACTTTATTTCCGACCAGCAGAATTGGATTTTGTCCGACAAAGCGAGGCAATCCCCGTAGCCAGGAGCCCTGGAAGTCAAATAAATCAACTACCATAACCACTAAGCATTTTGTGGAACCAATTCCATTTAAAATACGGAGAAAATCATCATCATGCATTTCTACAGGCGCTACTTCATTATAGTGTTTAATGCGAAAACAACGCTGACAAATCACTACTTCACGCTTCAATGCAGAAGCTGGTGCATAGCCTGGCTTCGCTTTATTTTCTGTCTGTATTTCAACTCCACAACCCGCACAGCTAACCGGGCCCTCGAAGTCCTGATTTACTTCTTGTTGTTGTACCACGAAATCATTCCTTTCTTGCTCATCCAGTGCAGGGCAAGTCGTTCCATTTTCCGATTAAATCGCGTAAAAAAACCATCTGAATTTTTAACTGGAACAACCAAAATAGTATGAAACCCTAAAAGGTTGCCGCCCAACACATCTGTAAACAATTGATCTCCAATAACTACTGTCTCCTCAATGCGAACTTTCATAATTTCAATCGCACGTTTAAACGCTTGATTGGTAGGTTTTCGCGCAGCCGGAATATAGTGGCATTGCAAGGGTTCACAAAAGTGTAAAACCCGTGCCTTATTATTATTGGATACAACCGTCACTTGAATTCCTGCTTCATCCAAACGCTTAAACCAATTCATTACCTCTGGAGTAGCATCAGGTGTATCCCATCCAACTAACGTGTTATCCAAATCAGTAATCACTGCTTTGATATTACGTTTTCGGAGTTCATCTATATTAATGGAAAAGATGGATTCCACATACTCATTTGGGGTTAACTTCTGTAAAAGCAATTGCCCGTACCTCCCGTTCACCGTTCACTGGTTTTGCATGCACCACGAACGAGATATCGGGACTAACTATACCATATTTGGAAGGCTTGTTGCAAAACAAAATCAAATCTGCTATAAAGAAAGGTTCTCTTTTTCAATTAATTTGCAAACCCGCTCTGTTGGCCGCCAACAATTAAAACGATAGGATGGCTTCGTCTCATACCCGAGCCTCCCACAGGTGTATGTGGTTTTAGCACCCTGACCGCCCTTGTGCACGCAAAAATGCTGACACGTCGCACAGCAATGAAACCGATTCGTATCTGTCATCGCGTTCATTCCTCTGTTCTTCCAAACCAATGATATCGATTTCGGGCAACCCAAGCATATGTTTTTTCACCAAAATAAGCAGCACCTGGCAAATAAAAAAACGGGGATAACCAACAAAAATAAGTAAGTGCGAGCAATTTTCTCACTGCATAAAATGCTCGCAGACGTTCTCCTGAGGGAAGAAGAACCTCCATTGCTTCTCCGCATGCTTTATCCTGTAAATCACAAGCAGGCGCTTCCGCGTAATGACGCCACTCTATCTGATGCTTTTTCCCAGGTAACAATAAACTAGTTAACCGTTCACGAATAAAACAGCACATATTGCAATGCTCATCATAATAAACGATAGTCTTACTCATGTTACATTCCTTCTTTCCAGGCGGGGAGTGAAAAAATACTAAGCTGTTCAAATCTTTCCTTCTGTTCGTCTTCCCGCAGAAAATTAGAAAAGCCGACACCAATCAACCTAACGCCGCGTGAGAAATCAAATTCATCCAATAAAAATTCTAACCATTCCTCCCAGGATGTTCCTGACATTACTTTACGCTGTTTAGTTTTTGTTGTGAAGTCAGTTAATCTTACTTTCAACGTGAGGGTTTGAGGATGTACCCCCTCTTGCTCTGCTTCTTCTTTTATATGAGCAAGTAATTCACGGGCAATTTCAGCAATTCGGTCACGTTCCTGCAAATCGTACACAAGTGTGGTTTCTCTGCTAATTGATTTAACAGGACGATCCATTTCAATTTCTCGTTCATCAATTCCGCGTGCACGCCCGTATAGCGCATGTCCCCACTTGCCAAATAGTTGAACCATGTCCTCTACAGACAGCTCCCACAAATCTCGAACAGTCTCAATCCCCTTTTTAGATAAAACCTCCTGCGATTTTCTACCTACACCATGTAAAACACTAATTGGTAACGGAGCCAGAACATCCAAAGCATTTTCTGCACGAATAATGACAAAAGCATCTGGTTTTTTCAAATCACTGGCGATTTTGGCAAGAGACATATTGTAGGATAAACCGATACTACAGGTAAGGCCCGTTTCTTGTTTAATGCGTCTTTTCAACTCTTTGGCAATGGGAACTGCGTTTTCATAATGAGACACATCTAAGTAAGCTTCATCTAGTCCGATGGGCTGATACAATTCTGCATACTCGGTATAAATCCGTCTAATTTCCTCGGATTTTTCATGATAACGAGCGAAGCGGCATGGAACAAAAATCCCCTGTGGACATTTTTTTCGTGCAAGAGCAACTGGCATAGCAGAACGCACACCAAACGAACGGGCCTCGTAGCTGCAGGTAGCTACTACGCCCCGATTACCGGTACCTCCCACAATGACAGGCTGATTCCGCCATTCCGGATGATCCAGTTGTTCTACGCTAGCATAAAATGCATCGATGTCCACATGAATAAATTTTTTCATAGCCGCTTCATCCAAACATATATTCTCATCTGATTCTATTGTTATTATAGAACACTGGGTGTAACGATTCAATTCACTTCGTTGACCTATTTACATTTTGAGTGGTATCCCAGGGTTTGTTTACCCATCTACGCATAGCAAAGCACCCGCGGAACCATTCATCCATTCCTTGTGCAATCCATACCCCAAGCAAACCAAGTCCAAAATAGATACCAAGCGTATAGCTAAAGACTACCGCAATCCCCCACATTGCAAAAATGCCGATAATTACTGGAAACCGAACATCACCAGCCGACTTTAACGAACCCATTAAAACAATGTTCATCGCTCTGCCTGTTTCGGTAATGACCATAACCCACAAAACAGGAAGGGCTACAGCAATAATAGCTGGGTCAGTCGTAAACATTTGTAAAATCGGCGAGCCTAATAATGCAATAATCAGTGTCGTGGCAAATGAAGCGCACATTGAAATTTTTAAAGTACGCATCCCTCGGCGTAAGGCCTTGTCGTATTGTTTTCCACCAATATAGCGGGCCACCAGCAACTGTGTACCTTGTGCAATTGCTAGTGTAAACAGGTAGCAGACCATAGAAATATTCAAGACATAGACACGTGCTGCCAGCGATGCAGTTCCCATCATCGCAATAAATCCTGTAATGATTACTTGTGAAAGCTGATAGGACAAATTTTCACCAGCCGAAGGAATCCCAATGGATAAAAGTCCTTGGATATCCTTTTTTCTCACAATGAAGATATCTTTAGCTTGAATACGTAAAGCAAGCTGACGAAAAACCAAATATAACAAAGCACCCACTGCAAAGGCACGTGCGACCACCATTGCCCAAGCTACGCCAGTCACTCCCGTAATAGGCAATCCAAAAATGCCTGTAATCGCGATAATATTACCGCCTACACTGATCATGTCCATCAACAGGGTAACCATTAAAGAGTCCTTCGTATATCCGTGACTGCGAAGCACAGCGCTTAAAGCTAAAGCAATTGATTCTAAAAACAAGGACGCCCCACAAATTTGTACAAACAAAAGTCCATAGGCAAGAACATCTCCTTCAAGCTCAAAAAGACTAAGAAATTGTTTTCCAAATATTACCACAATTACAGCAACAGCCATTCCAAACCAAAAATTTAAGCCAAATGCAGACCGTGCTAGCTGTCTTGCTTGATCGAATTGATTAGCTCCAAGTCTTTGACCAATCAAAATAGTCGCACCAATTGACGTCACGTTAAAAATTAAAATAAAAATATTTAAGAGCTGATTTGCCACGCCTACACCTGTAGCTGCGTCATCGGAATAATGACTCAGCATCAGAGTTGCAATAATCCCCATCCCCATATGTAGCGCTAGTTCAAAAAAAATCGGCCACGTAATTTGAAATAGAGTTTGATGTTGGTATTTGTTTGTTTCTGTGTTCACATTCACCCTTCTTTACTCCATTGACATCGATTCATTCTAAAAGATTTGTTCATTATAACGCGATGTCAGGTGGATGGGAATAGAGATAAGTATGCAGACAAAAAAATGAGCTACCCACAAGGTTAGGTAGCTCCAATTTATCTATTTTTCAGTTTTTCTCCACTACACTGTTCATTACGATCAAGGAAATCCTACAAGTCTTACATGTTGCTGTGTTGCTTATTTAAATGTTTTAAAACGCTCATCTAGTGGTTTGTATTCTTTTTCCTTAGGAGCCATTGTTGGTTGACCAAATGGCATTTGCGCAATTAGTTTCCAATGAGCTGGAACATTCCACTCTTTTCTAACGTCTTCATCAATTAATGGATTGTAATGTTGCAAGGTAGCTCCTAAGCCTTCCATTTCAAGAGCAGTCCAGATAACAAATTGATGCATACCAGAAGATTGTTGAGACCAAATTGGGAAGTTATCTTTATAAAGCGCAAAATCCTTTTGCAATTGCTCTACTACTTGTTGGTCTTCAAAGAAAAGTACTGTTCCGTAACCATTACGGAAAGATTTCATTTTTTCTTCAGTTGGAGCAAAGTTGTTATCCCCAACTACCTTACGCAAAGCTGCTTCTGTCAAATTCCACAATTTATCATGTTGTTCTCCTAATAGAAGCACAATGCGAGCTGTTTGGGAATTAAATGAAGACGGTGTATGCTTTAGAGCAAATTCGATGATTTCTTTGATTTTATCATCTGAGATGCTCACTTCTTTGCTGATACCATAAATAGAACGTCTTCCTTCAACTGCTGTGTAGAAATCTTTTGCCATGGTAGATACCTCCCTGTTGTTAGAAAAAATAATGCTACTCAAAACATTGCCCTATTGGCGTCAAGTTATACAGACGCAACAGTGAAACGTTTGTTTACAAATTGTGGATTTTCAAGCTCGTCAAGTACTGCGATTGCATAATCCTCCATGCTAATAGAGCTTTCACCTTTTGCATTTACCAATAAATTGTCTTCCCCTTTTTGATAACGCCCTGTGCGCTCACCTGGTTCAAACATTGCAGATGGGCTCAAGAAAGTCCATTGAGGCAGATTGGATTGCTTTAGAATTTCTAGATTTTTACCTTGATTTGTTGCTGTAGCCAAATATTCTTTCGGGAATTCCGGTGTTTCAAATAGACGAACAGTTTTTGCTTCATCTACAAACAAGCTTCCCGCTCCTCCAACTACAAATAACTTTGTTTGTGGAGCATTTTTTAGCGCTTCAATCAAAACATTTCCTGCTTCTACATGTAAATGTTCTTCTCCTGGTTTTGCACCAAAGGAATTAACAACAACATCAAATTTATTTAAATCCTGAGTAGTTAGGTCAAATATATCTTTTTGCAGTACAGCTACCTTTTGATTTTGATCAAGCTTGGATGCATCGCGTACAATAGCTGTCACTTCATGACCTCTTTGCAATGCCTCTTGCATGATCAATTTTCCTGCTCTTCCTGTTGCTCCAATAATAGCGATTTTCATATGATAGGCCTCCTTATTTAGGAATTAAAATATCAAACACGGTGCTCATTTGAATAAATCAGATCAGATCAAGTCATTGGACAACCGCTCTTCTTGTAACTATTTTAGTTACAACTAAACCTTTTGTCAAATGTTTTTTTTAGATTGCCCAAAATTAGTCGATTTGTGCATAGAATCTAACAAACTTCCCCCTAATGTTACGCTTTATCGTTAGCAAAAAAGCGCGTAAACAAAGGAGTCCTCATTCCTTGTTCACACGCTTTCGTTTTCCTTATTAATCTGTGTGCTGGTTCACTAGCTGTACAAACGCCTTACAAATCCCTAGCATTTGTTCGTCATGCATCCACATGCGTTCAGGATGCCATTGGACTGCAATTGTACGACCATCTTCGCTTTCAAAGCCTTCAACCACCCCGTCAGGAGCCACAGCCGTCACACGATAACCTGCAGGCAATGTTTTAACAGCCTGATGATGAGAGCTATTGACTAAAACTGTTTCAGATCGTAAGGCCCCCTTTAAAAAGCCATCTGACACCTGAATGTAGTGAGAGCCGTACTGCTTTGAACCGATTTGCTGATGTTGCAACGCGTTTGGATATGCACTCTCGATATCCTGAATCAGGCTGCCCCCGACTGTTACCGCTATCATTTGTGCCCCTCTGCATATTCCAAGCATCGGCTTACGTGTACGTATTACAGTACGGATTAGTCGAAGCTCGGCTTGGTCACGTTCGTAGTCTACTTCACCAAGCCGCTGATGAGGAGCTTCTCCATAGAGATGAGGGGCAGGGTCAACGCCACCAGTCAAAAGCACAGCGTCCACAGCCTCAAGCATCTCATCAATTGGATAGACTTCTTCGTGTATTAACGGCAAAAGAAGCGGTATTCCTCCGCTTCTGATAATCCCTTCCACGTAACAATGACTCGTGTAGAAAAAATGATCCACCCGATTGTCTGAAACATACATTTTGGAACTAGCGATTCCGATAACCGGACGCAAGCCTCTCGCTCCCTTTCTACTCGCGGCGGGCGTATTTATAATCGACAAAGCCTAGTGCGTCGATGACTACGCCTTTCACGTCATCCTTTTGTAACCATTTATATGTGTAATAGTAGATCGGAGTGACTGGCATTTCATTCATGAGCATCGAATCAGCTTGTTTTAACAGCTCCCTGCGTTTCTCCTGATTGCCTTCCGCTGAAGACTTGGCTAAAAGCTCGGTATATGTTGGGTTAGACCAACCTGACTTGTTGCTGCCACCTTCTGCTTTAAATACCTCCAAGAAATTAATGGGATCATTAAAATCACCAATCCAACTAGCACGTGCAATTTGGAAGGAGCCTTCCTTCATCGCTTCGCGCACTACTTTTAACTCCATGTTTTTCAGTTTCACTTCTACGTTCAAGGTTTTGCGCCATTGATCCTGAATAGCTTGCGCAAGCTTTGCATGTAACTCATCCGTATTATACAAAAGCTCGATTTCCGGTAATTTTGTCAGCTTCTCTTCTCTTAAGCCTTCAGCCAACAGTTGTTTCGCTTTTGCGATATTATTATCTGTAAAATAACCATTAGGGTTTAGTGACATCGATGGAGGCAAGATACCAAGTGCCGCTGTTCCACCGGTTTGGACAATGTTATCAATTAGTGCCTGACGATTGATCGCATAGGCAAATGCTTGACGTATTTTTTTATTGTTAAATGGAGCTTTTTTGGTGTTAAATACATACCAGTACGTACCCGCTGTCGCTTGGGTATGCAATTTATCTTTCAATGCACCAATCGCATCAGACGGAATATCTCCCAGTGGAGAACCAGACCAATCTAGTTCATTGTTATCATACATGCTTAATTCTGTTGTAGAATCCTCAATCATGTTAAACTCTAACTTTTCCAGTTTTACATTTTCTTTATCCCAATAGGCAGGATTCTTTTCAAATGTAATCTTAGATTTATGCTGCCATTCTTTCATAATAAATGGACCGTTTCCAACTAGTGTGGACGCATTATTTGCCCATTTCTCATTAGCCTCTACCACCTTTTGATTGACTGGATAGTAGGTCACGGAGGACAGTAACTCCAGGAAGAATGGAGTTGGATTTTCCAGCTTTACCTCCAGAGTCTTATCATCAAGCGCTTTTACACCTACTTGATCCAGTGTTACCTCTTTGGCATTAGCCTTTTGACCATTTTTAATATAATAAAGCTGGTAGGCATACTCAGAGCCTGTTTTCGGATCTAAGACACGTTTCCAAGCATATTCAAAATCCTTAGCAGTAACCGCATCGCCATTTGACCATGAAGAGTTGCGCAATTTGAATGTATAGGTTTTCAAATCATCTGAAATCGTGTAGCTCTCTGCTACTGATTCATGCAGCTTGCCATCCTCGCCCAACCGGAACAAGCCATCAAAGGCGGAGCGGGCAACAGCCATTGAAATTGCGTCCTGTGCTAAACCTGGGTCAGCAGTTGGCGGTTCAGTCTTAATATTGAGGCGTAATTTCTGTTCCTTCGTCCCAGCATTTGCTGTCGTTTCAGGTTTAGAAGTTGAATCGGAACTGTTTGTACTAACTACACCACATCCCGCTAGCATGGAAGACAGAAGTAGGATCGTGCAGAGGGAACGGACGGGAAATCGCTTCATCGGTTTACACTCCTCATTATTCAAATAACAAAAAATCACTTCGATCTTTCTTCACAAGGTTCACAAGGAAAAGCACTTTTCCATTAGATGAAGAAATCGAATTTTTGCATAATCATTCATACCATCAACGGTATATTTCCTTGCCCTATGCGCTTTTTGGCTCATGCCCTCAGTGAAAACTTTTTACTATTATAGTGGATTCGTTTATTCATGTATATACAAATGTAATCAAACGGCGGTGAGATTTTCATGATAAGATCACTTAAAGCACAGATGCTGGAAATGACGGAAAAGGCTGGCGGCCAATGAGGAATCTATATCGAGTAACTTTCTACGGGTGAATAATTTATGCATAAAGAAAAACAATCTTTCCTATCCAGCTAGTCATTTAATTAGTGAAGAATATCGCTAAATACAACTATTGTTAAGCTAGGTAAAATGGTCTTTGATTGATTCAACGTGTAAAAGATTAAACTTATTTCAACACAAAAAGACGTCCGTAACAACACAAACGCCTTTTACTACTACCGATTTTTCTACTTATGCTTGAGGCTTGCTATGGCTCTGCTATAAGTCTTTGCACTTCCTCTAGCAATTCCTCTATGCCTGGTCTGTCAAACTGAGAACTACCGATATAGGCATAGCGGATAACCTGCTCCTTGTCCAATAAATACGCACTCGGAACAGCAATCCGAAAAGAATCCCATTTGATTGGAGTAAACACCTCATACGCTTTTATTACTTCACGAGTTGAATCTGAGAGCAAGGGAAATGGCATATTGGTGCTTTCGGCATACTGAATCAGATTTTGTAATTTTTGACCCGCAATAATAACAATCGGCACACCTAGCTTATCAAAACGAGTACAGGCAGTCTGTAAGGCTTCCAACTGTTTACGACAATTTGGACACCAGGTTCCCCGAATAAATAAGAGAAGCAAGGGCTTACCCGCATATTGATCTAGCCTGATCGTTCCTTCGGTGGATTCCAGTTCAAATTCTGGAGCTTTATGCCCGATTGCTAACCCTTTTTTCCCCATATGATCTCCATCCTCTACTCTCTAGAGCGGTTCGTCATTTGTTGCCACACTGTCCCGCTTGCTTCTTCTCCACCCTCGATTCGTTCAATAGCTAATTTAATTTGCAAGCTAATTTCAAACTCCCTATCCTCTTCAGCTTGGTGTAGAGCCGGCAAGGCTGATTCGTCGCCTACTTCATATAGAAAACGAGCAGCACGCCAACGAACCAATTTATTTGAATCACGCAAAGCTTCGATCATAGCTGGGATCGCTTTAGGATTTCCTAAGTCAGATAAGGTGTCACCTGCAGTTCTTCTAACGGAAGGAGAAGCATCCCGTAAGGCTAGATACAACAAAGGAAGAACTTCTTCTGTCCCGATCATCCCTAAATAAACAACAGCTAAGCGACGTATAGACGCTTTCTCATCCTCCAATGCTTTTTTCATAAGAGGAAGGTCTTCTTCCGTTGGCTCCATTCGCTCTAAAACCGCATAGCGTTTACGCCAATCAGGATCGGTAAACATTTCTATCGTCACTTTTTGCGGCGGTCGTGGTTTTGGCAGCTCCTGTTGCCCCCCTTGAGCTAATGCTACTTGCAGTAACGCTTGCAGACGCGCCTCGTCATAAGCAGCATCCAATTCCTGCGCTACTTCCTCACCGACTTCCTTTGCATTTCCATATCTTGCGCCCTGTTCAACCCATTGACGCTCTGTAATTAAGTTCGGGGAACTAACTCCGGCCTGCATGGCCATTTTTGCAAACCGTTCTGGAAGTCCCGTACGGGTTTCCTCTCCATTTGCAATAACCTTTACCTGCATAGGAATGTCTCTAAACATTTGCACATATACTTGTAATTCTCCAAAGGCGGGTGCCTCTTCCTGATTATGAGCCCAATCATTGCTACTCATTTCTTCAGCACCCAATATCTCTTTAGCTTCTGCTAGTATTGGTTGCCAAGCTGCATTTGACAATCGTTCTAATGCAATAAAGTCTACAACCTGAAAAACCCCTTTCACTCCTTCAATAGCTAACAGCTTTTGGATATACTGCGGGGCCTGTCCTTTTGTTTTTTGGGTAAAATTATGTTGAACACCATTCGGAAGCTGTTCATCTAACGTCAGCTTCATGGTATTAGGGCTTGGTGTTGGTTCAATGGAGCGTATTTTCATTAGCTCAACTCCCTTTTTTCATTATAGGTGATTGTCTTAAGGTACGCGATGTTTCCAGCGCTACGTATGCTTTTCGCTAGTATAGCATAGGATAATCCAGCCAATAAAACTTCACTGACAGTTTGGGGAATCTCCCTTGTTTTTGACTGTTTTATGTAAGACAAAAATGGGTCAGTTTCTCACCCATTTTTACTGTTGTTATTCTCCCTATTGAACTAGCAATTCGTATGTTACCTCTGTCACATATGGTTCTGGCGTATCAGGAAGCTTCATTTTACCACGTATTTGTAATTGATGAACTCCCATTCTTAATGGTTTTAGCATGAGCCAAAAACCATCGGTAGCTGCGTTAGCCTTTTTACATGCGCCAACAGGAACCTCTATGTCAAGAAGATTATCATAAGGTAGCTGAATGGGGAAAATTGGAGAAGAAACACGATACACTTCCGTTTTAATTGGATATCCATCCAAAATGACGTTTGCTTCTACAATATGGTCTGCTAGATATTTTGCACCACCGGGTAAATCTAGAGGCATTCCTGTTATTTTGGGTAAAAAAATGTCATTACTGACTGCACTACATACGGGGAAAAAGATCGGCTTTGTATGTGGAATCGTACATGTACGAACCGCCGGGCGTCCACTGTAACTTCCAGCCAAAAACCAAACGGGTCTTTCGTGTTGTTTCATTTGATACACTTCTGAGTAGTCGCCAGTTAGGTCCAATAATGGATGAATAGCCTTTGGAATGGAAAAAGCCCATTGCCACCATTCTATCGCCCAATCACTATAACTTTTATAAGACGGCTGCGAAGTCGGAGGAAAGACCCGCGGGTCAACAATAAGCTCGTGACTCATTGATTTCACCTCCTACCTTATCTTATTTCAAAGCACATGAAGCGAAACGGCAGATGGCGAGGTTCGATTATCTTTTTTGCCTTTTTTAAAAAATCAGGTCGTAAATGGTATCCTTTTTCTTTTTTTGGAATAGAATAGTTCGTGCTGTTTTTATTATCACACCTAGTTATCTCCCTTTTACCATTCATGATATTTTTTCTAAATGTTCAAAAATAATTAACAATTACCTCCTATCTTTTTCCTTATTTTGGATCATAATAGGAAGTAGAAAACCTCTTGCATTACCAAACTTTTTGAAACTTATTTGTTTCTGCATCGTATAAACAAGTAAGAATATAAATAGGAGTTGAAAGAGTAATGAGGACGTACACATTTTTGTTCGAAACAAAAACGAACAGATGGGAAGAACGTGTTGAAGCGAACAGCATGTTGGACGCCGCTCGCAAAGCAAAGGTATTGGCTATTGAAAAATCAAAAGCCCTAGCGACCAAAATTATGTTCTCCTTTTATCACGTTCGAGCAGTATAAGAAGCTATCTTCTTTGCAATAGATATGGCAGGTGATCCACAACATGTTGTCAACAGCATATGACCAATGAAACGCTCCCTTTTATTTAGCAAGGGAGCGTTTTGTTATATATAAAGCTGGTATTATCCTCAACTTTTCTATTTCTCCCTCTGATGATGCAGATCCAACCAAGCACCAATTTCTTGATCTGTGTCAGGAGCATCAAAATACTCATTATCTCTTTCTTGTCTTTATGCTCATCATGCTATGTAGATGGGTGAGTATTTGTTCTGGGAGACATTTCTGGTAATCGCAAGCAGCTTTTTACCCTTTTTTCTTTAAATCTGAGAGTTTAGTGATTCTGGCAGGAACGGTCGCCGTCACCTATTTTTATCGTCAGATCCAGCCCTAAATGCTTCCCGCTGCATGACAGACACTTACCATATAAAACACACAAAAAAGCCGATGATTTTTCTTCATCGGCTTTTCTATAAAGTATGGCGGAGGGAGAGGGATTCGAACCCCCGTGACGTTGCCGCCTAACGGTTTTCAAGACCGCCCCGTTATGACCACTTCGGTATCCCTCCGTGTAGTAAATGTTGGTAATAATCTCTCAACAAAATCTATTATACCTGATGTAAATTTATTTAGCAATAGTGAAATAAAATTTTTTTATATTTTTTTGAAGCACTAAAAAAAATGGCTTACACATGTAAGAACCTTTCTCTTTGAGCGAATATCCATTATATGGTACCATCTACATTATACTATCATCCCATGATTGACTGTATGCTTTTTAGAAGGAATTGTACAAAAAAAGACATTTTGCGTTAACTTGTACGGTAACTGGCATCATTGACTAAATCACCCACTCTAGCTCATCAGTAACATTTTAATTGAAGCAATGAAACAGCCAGAACAGACGCCACGGAGGCAATCGTCTGCTCATCTATAACTAGACCACAGCAGATCCTATATGCTTGGGAAGGAGACAGGAAAAAATGAATACGCAGCCATATAAGTCGAATCGTATCCATGCGCATAAGTCCAAATTTCGGACAATCCTTACCGTTCTCGGAATTATTTTAATTGCCGCCAATCTCCGTGCTGCCATAACATCAGTTGGCCCTCTGATTGGCGATATCCGTAATACAACAGGTCTATCTGGGACAACTGCTGGAATGTTAACTACCCTGCCTTTAATTGCTTTTGCAGTCTTATCTCCTGTTACCCCAAAACTAGCCCGTCGATTTGGTATGGAAAAAACTTTATTTATTGGGCTACTTGTACTTAGCCTAGGCATTCTCTTACGCTACTTTCCTTCAACTATTTTTCTATTTGTCGGTACAGCTTTGATTGGGGCAGCAATCGCAGTCGGAAACGTCTTGTTACCTAGCCTAATCAAACGTGATTTCGCTCATAACATTGGAATTATGACTGGCGCTTATTCTCTATCAATGGGTATCTTCGCGGCACTAGCATCTGGACTTAGTGTACCGATTGCACACGGACTAGAGTTTGGGTGGAGGGCCTCGCTATTAAGTGTGGTCTTTCTGAGCCTTGCAGCTACATTGATATGGATTCCTCAGCTTCAATCTCTGCATATTCCAAAAAAATCATCAATAAATAAAGCGTCTATAAAAAGCATTTGGCGTTGTCCCCTTGCGTGGCAGGTCACACTCTTTATGGGCTTGCAGTCATTAGCTTTTTACGTAAGCATTTCATGGTTACCGGCTATCTTAATCGATCGTGGCTATAGTGCCGAATCAGCAGGATGGATTTTGTCTCTCATGCAATTTGTCAGTTTACCAGTTAGCTTTATTGTTCCAATGATAGCTGGTCGCAGTAGGAGTCAGAGTGGTCTGGCGGCTCTCGTTTCTCTGCTTGGCATGATTGGCTTTACTGGGCTTCTTTCAGGTAATAATGCTTTGCTGTTTCTATGGATTATGTTTATTGGATTAGGGCAGGGCGGAAGTATCAGTCTGGCTCTCACTATGTTTGCTCTTCGCGCTCCCAATGTTATGGTATCAGCTGAGCTATCTGGTATGGCCCAGTCAATAGGTTATGCACTGGCAGCTTGCGGTCCTATTTTGTTTGGATTTTTACACGATGTCACGAAGGAGTGGAATCCTTCTCTCCTGGGGATTATTGTAGTTATCTTCCTACAGCTACTCGTGGGTCTAGGTGCAGGTAAAGCTGCTTATGTCACACAGCTAGATGCATCGAAGAAAACAAATCACTCCTCATAAATAGACTCTGAAATAGGGCAAGCTTTCATAAGCTTACCCTATTTCTCGTTCATACCGCGAACCAAACCCTGTCTTGGCAGGGGCTACTCCTTAATCAGACACAAGGATTTGTTACCCTTTCACTTCTTACGCATAAGATGTAATGACGCTTAATGTAGAGGGTGATGTCTTTTGGCTTATCACATTCATGTTTCCATATCCAAGCGAAAATTATATCTATTCAATGGAAACCGGCTTGTTCGATCATACCCGGTAGCTTTAGGCAAAATCGCTACAGCTACACCGCGCGGGAATTTTACCATTATTAGCAAAGTCCCTTATCCGAATTCTTACCCAGGCGGTCCCCTAAGTGTGTTTGGTACATATTGGCTGGGTCTAAGCAAACCTCACTATGGAATCCACGGCACCAACAATCCAGCCTCCATCGGAAAATATGTATCACGCGGATGTATTCGTATGTATAATCGTGACGTAGAGGCCCTTGCCAAACTTGTGCCAATCGGTACACCTGTCTATATACGTAGAGAGTGATCTTAAAGCCATCGAGTAGTCCAGAATATCTTCTTTCTCAACATACAATTATGTTATCTAATGTTTTTTTCTTTGCGGATATTTTGCTCTCTTTCCATAAATGTGTACGTTTTCCTTCGATATGAGCATGCTCCGTGAACCTTGTCCCACATCTTAGTCAGACAATTCGGACATCTGTACCTTTGACGTTTTACCTCTATTTTTCTTGGCTCTCCGTCTACAATATCATCGAATACCTGAATGCGGCTTTCGGTTTTGTGAAGCTTTTGGTTCTTACAAACTGGGCATCTTTTAGGAGGTTCGGTGTAAACATTCATTAAGTAACCACACTCCTCATCGAAGTATTTAATTGAAAGTTTATATTCTATTTTATTTTAATCTACTATCAAAAGTAAACCTAATTGTAATTTCTTTTGTTACATGCAATATCTTCTTACTATTCAGAAGAATTGCATCCTAAAAATAAGTCGATTCCCGTATGGATATAATCCTATCGTTATATTTTATAAAAATGAAAAAGCACCTGCAAGAGGTGCTTTACAACCGCTAATATCATTTACGTATCTTATAGATCAGGATTCAATAATAATTCCGTTTAATTTTAGATTCACCGGATTAGCAATTGTATCTCCAACTGGACAAGTTTGCTCTAAAAATTCTACGAATGATTCTACTCGTTCTTTTGGAGCATCTGTTTTGACATGAAATGTGTACCTGATCTCAGAATATCCACGACGAACATCAGATTTATTCATGAAACCATCTGTATCAAGATCACCTTCTACCTCTACCCAAAAATCATCAAGACGAATGTCAAATTTTTTGGCATATACTCTAGCAACGATAGATTGGCAGGCACCTAATGCGGAAAGCACCACTTCTACAGGATTCATCCCGGTATCAGTCCCACCTAAGCTTTTTGGTTCATCAATGGTCAACTCAAAATTTCTGGAACGAGCCTTAACGACCATTCCATCCTGTAAATGCGAAGTTGCTTTGAATGTTTGAACAGGCATTCTGAACACTTCCTTATTATTGGATAAATGACTGAATAATCAAATTATATCACTTTTTCTCCAATCATCCTAAAGTAAATGTAATGACCTTTAACATCTTTATCTACACATCACAGTTACAAGATTTTCAGACTGACCAAGACTAGCCCATGAAATAGTCGTAGGTTCCTCTCGAACGAGATTTCATACGTTCATCATGATCCATGATTATTACGTATTTGTCTATTTTTCCAATAATGTAATAAAGACATTAGGGGCAACTTCAATGTCTTTTACTTCTATAAATCCAAACATCGAATAGAGTTTTTTCGCCGGAATATTCTTTGCCCCAGTACTAACCGTTATTTTCTTTCCTTTGGCTACATTCTCTATTACATAACCCACCAAGCTTCTGGCTATGCCTTTTCGAAAATGGTAGGGGTGAACCACTAATCGACAGATCTCAATATGATTTTGATCCGCCGTATAAGAAATAACCCCTGCCAATTCCTGCTCAATCATATAGCCTAAAAAATTTTCATTGCATGTCCGAATGGTTTCAACTGTGTCTTTTAATTGAGGAATTCCGTAAAAATGAATGATCTCTGCCTCTATTTTATATGCAGGAATTTGTACGTTAAGAATTTTTTTAGCTATTTCTTCGTCGCTTACATGAAGATTCGTAATCATATGCCACATCCCTTATGTTCTTTTCCTTATACGTTAAGTAAACCATCAATAAAAAAAGTTTCAATACTTGAACTTTTCTATGTATTGGTTCTAAGCATTTAGATAACAAAGGTACGGATCAATGATGTAATTTTTGGGGGAGTGTTCGATTGATGTGTCTCTTGTACTCCCCCATGATCAAATCATCTCCCGCCCTGCGTCTGTTTCGTTCGATAAAACTCATGAAACAGCTTCATCAATGCTCTTTTTTCAATACGAGATACATATGAGCGAGAAATACCCAATTCACGCGCTATTTCCCGTTGTGTTTTTTCCTTGTCTTGATCAAGGCCAAAACGACCGATGATGACCTCTTTTTCACGTTCATCTAAAATATGAATATGTTGATAAATCTTGTTGCTTTCCAGCTTCAGTTGCACTGCATCTACTACCTCATCTGTTTCTGTGCCCAGAACATCTATCAGGGTAATTTCATTCACCCCTTGAGGTTATCTATATGATCAGATGTTTTTTGTAATAGGTAGAACATTCGAGTAGCATGCATACTTTTATCCACTATTCCCTTCTGTAAGTATCCCTTTAAAGCCTTATTTGTGTAATTTAACGTGCTTTATTATTCAGCTCTCTAAACAAGCTTTTGAATACTTCTTCTTCTTTTATCATTCGGTTTTTATTTTCGGGTAAATAGGTCTGGCAACAGCAATAATTGGAGGGATCACCTTTACTGGAGCTTTATTATAGTCGAAAGCATTATCAAGCAGCCATTCAATCGCGGGTGGCTGTTTTCACTTGCATTTACATATTTCAAAGCATAGCATTAGCGTCATAACTTCCAATCTGAAAGGGGCAAAGTTGGCAGTAATCTTGAATACTTCATTGTAACTGGATCCCTTGAAGCTCCGATTGTCTGTCCTCTCAGACAACAACGGTTTTCCATTTGTGCACGAAATCTATGCACGCCAGGGTGAATACAAGGGGAAGAAAGGCTTACATGTGAGCATCCGCTTCGACTATGAAGCCTGCGGAACATTGCTAGCAGTCAACTTATTCCAACCAAATATGGAAGGTGATTATAGCACAATACCACTCAAGTTTAATGCAAATCTATTGATTTATTCATCATAGACTAAGCCCCCGCTTTGCTCTGTACAAGTTTTTAAGTCTTTACTTATATTGGATCTTATCACGCAGTTTTACTATCAGACTCCATACAAGCAAAAATTACCGGTTTTACTACATTAGATAGTAGAACCGGCTTTCCTTATAAAGGATGCTGAACAGAATAGTAATAATTGACTATATTAATAAAATAGGTTTGTTTTAAAAAATTTAATTAATGGATGATAAGGTTTGTAGATATGGAGCTATCAGTAAAAAGAATAAAGAGTAATGGAATTAATTATAAAGATACAACCAGATGTAATGAATGTATTTTTATACCACAATAAGGGCTGTCTAACGGAATGATCCAACAAAAACAACAACCAGGAGTTTATCGGAGACCTTAAATCTGGTGTTGAATAGCACTTTACTGCAACCTTCGTTAAATCTTTAAAGAGAACCTAAATATTTCGGTATAAAAGTCCTTGTAGATATGCATGGCCTTCCAAATAAAAATAAAGGCTTTTCATTTTTTCTCCTGTTTTGCTTTCAGTAAACTATAGAGAGCTACAAGGTCTCCAATAAGAACAATTACAGCAGCTATTATCCCTAAATCCTCCGCTGAAAGGGAATCATCTGACTTTGAAGCCATTTATTTCTTTCCCTCCACTATCGCTTTTTATTTCAGTCTATTCCGCATGTGATAAGATTGCCATAAATCATCCGAAATATAGCAAAAGACCATCCGTCAGTTTACTGGCAAATTTTGTGGTTGATTTGTTTCCTACAGGTATTTCATTTCTTATTAGTTCATTTGTTATCATCAAAAGCGATGGGGGACTTTTCGTTTTTTATCCGTTTTACAGCGTATCAGTTCATGAAAGTCCTGCCTTTAGCGTTCTTATCATCAAACGGGAACCAGTTTTCACAGTGATGTGCTTTTCACTGTTCTCTCCGTTCATACCCTATGAAAACGTATAAAAGCTGTCGAGTTTCCTCGACAGCCTAAGAGCGCTTAATAGTGCAGTTTGTTTGTATGATAAGATAGGTAACTCATTTTTTTATGGTCCAAGTCTAAATACATTAAACCGTGCTGCTGGTCCTAATGCCGGACTTCCTATCAAAATCGGTACTGCACTTAAATTGAATACTTGCAGAAAATCTCCTGCTACTAGCGGGCCAGTGAAACCAAATGTTGTAAGTTCTTGACCTGCTGGATTTACATATATCGCTGAAGCTAAGGTTTCAGTTGTATTGCCATTTAATGCAATTCCAATAATTACTGGTGAACCTGCTTGTACTGGGGAAATGTCAATGTTCGCTATAGCAAAATACTGTCCTGGTATTTGTATAACGATTCCATCCACTGCTGCATTTGGTGCTGTATTAACAAAAATACTGGTTGTCGACGGATCAGCAAAGCTTATTAGAGCCCCAGCGGCTACTGTTTGTGGAGCTTGAGCAGCATATCCACCCAAGACTGTTAAGTTTGGGCCGGTTGGGCCGGTTGGGCCGGTCGGACCGGTTGGGCCGGTTGGGCCGGTGGCTCCCGTAGCTCCAGTCGCTCCTGTGGCTCCCGTAGCTCCCGTGGCTCCGGTGCCTCCGGTGGCTCCCGTAGCTCCCGTCGCTCCCGTAGCTCCCGTAGCTCCCGTAGCTCCCGTGGCTCCCGTAGCTCCCGTGGCTCCTGTCGCTCCCGTAGCTCCCGTGGCTCCCGTGGCTCCTGTCGCTCCCGTCGCTCCCGTGGCTCCCGTGGCTCCCGTCGCTCCCGTGGCTCCCGTAGCTCCCGTAGCTCCCGTGGCTCCCGTGGCTCCCGTAGCTCCCGTCGCTCCCGTAGCTCCCGTAGCTCCTGTGGCTCCTGGATCTCCCGTCGCTCCTGTCGCTCCTGTCGCTCCTGTCGCTCCCGTGGCTCCCGTAGCTCCTGTGGCTCCCGTAGCTCCTGTCGCTCCTGTCGCTCCCGTAGCTCCCGTCGCTCCTGTGGCTCCCGTCGCTCCTGTGGCTCCGGTCGCTCCTGGATCTCCCGTCGCTCCTGTCGCTCCTGTCGCTCCTGTGGCTCCCGTGGCTCCGGTCGCTCCGGTGACTCCGGTGGCTCCCGTAGCTCCCGTGGCTCCTGTGGCTCCTGTGGCTCCCGTGGCTCCTGTGGCTCCTGGATCTCCCGTCGCTCCGGTGGCTCCGGTCGCTCCTGTGGCTCCGGTCGCTCCTGTCGCCCCGGTCGCTCCTGTCGCCCCGGTCGCTCCTGTCGCCCCGGTCGCTCCTGGATCTCCCGTCGCTCCTGTCGCCCCCGTTGTTCCTGTGGCCCCGGTCGCCCCGGTCGCTCCTGTGGCTCCGGTCGCTCCTGTCGCCCCGGTCGCTCCTGTCGCCCCGGTCGCTCCTGTCGCCCCGGTCGCTCCTGTGGCCCCGGTCGCTCCTGTGGCCCCGGTCGCTCCTGTCGCCCCGGTCGCCCCGGTCGCTCCTGTCGCCCCGGTCGCTCCTGTGGCTCCGGTCGCTCCTGTCGCCCCGGTCGCTCCTGTCGCCCCGGTCGCTCCTGTCGCCCCGGTCGCTCCTGTGGCCCCGGTCGCTCCTGTGGCTCCGGTCGCTCCTGTGGCTCCGGTCGCTCCTGTAACTCTGATTACTCCAGTAATAAATGTGCAACAAAATGTAGATGATGATGAAGAGTAGATATAACATGATCTCTTCATTTCTACGGGATTTTTCCTAGAATACTGTTCAAGTTCAGTATTTGTAATTTGACCCCATATCCTTTTTAATTCATGATGTTCTTTCACTTTCCACACCTCCCTTTTACATCAGGATATTCCATGCACTACGAACATTTTTGTGCAAAAAGTACCTTACCTTAAAATTGGCACTATCCTAACCCAAATGGCAAAAAAAGCCCATGTAGCAATATGAGCTTTTAGACCGATAAAAAAGAACTGAACCAGCAAATCCTCCCTTCCTCCTCCCAAACGTTTTTCGTTTCGCCTATTCTTTTTGTACCTTCACTAACTAATTATTCATGTGTGAAATCATACTACCGAGCATCAGATTTCTGTAACAATTTCCGCCAGCTCTTTCTCTTGCCTGATCGCTTTAGATTTATATCTAAATTTTGACTAATTTGTTAAATATTTGAATATACAAAGGTTTTGCGACATAGAAATAGAACCCCTACTATGTAAGGATAAAATTTAAAGGAGGATATTTGATTATGAAAATTTCAAAAAACAAATTAGTAACGGCAGTAACCACTCTTGCATTAGGCTTTGGATTCACAATGGGGGTAACACCTGCTTTTGCGGATTCAACTCAATCCTCTTTACAGAACTCCTCTATTTCTTCTGTTGAGCAGGAGGAGCAACAGCCTTTCACTGGCTACGTTATTTCGATTGATGATATATACATGGTTGTAGCCAATACTTCTACAAAAGAAGAAGCACTTTCTTACCAAGATGATTGGTGGGAATTAGCTTCTCAAAACAAAATTTTAAGAGTCCCTGTATCTGCTGGTGACCATTATGTTCTGGGTGAAAAGTTGAATGTATTTGCAAAAGCGTGGACGTTGTCAATTCCACCAATAGCAATAGCACCTACGATTGAAAGAGTAGCCGATTAATACCATACTGTTGTCTTGTCATTTTTGTATGTTAGAAAAAATCGACCTAAAATTTTCAGGTACGATGTATTATTAGCAAGACAAAATCCCTTAACAGCAACCAGAAAGGGGGTAAGTCATGAGCTCACTCCCTTTCTGATGGGTTTAAAAATCTATGTAATTTCGAGTAGCCTATTTATCATTTATTAGGTGTTCGTCTATCTAAGAAGAATGTACCCTTTGATAGAAAAGTAAAAAGCACCCAAGATGGATGCTTTCTTTTTATTCTAATTTCTTTTTCAATCTTTCCTCGTTTACTAATGTTACCCCTACTGGTAATTCAAATATAAAATCTTTTTCACTAAATGTAGGCTTAAAATTAACGTTGGTTACCGTATACTCATGGGTTTGTCTGTTATTATTTCAGTTTCCAGTAGACTTTAATTTAAAGCCCGTTTCTTTATCAATCCACCAGTCTTGATAGGATACATTGGATTTCCCGTTTCTTGCTATTTCCGTTTTTAAAGAGATATGATAAACCGGTCGATTAAGTAATGACTCTTCTACAACCTGAACGGTCTTTTTCGTATCAGGAGAAGTATGTTTTTTATTTATGATTCGGAAGTCCAAATCTTTTTTTACTTTATTGATTACATTATTTTCGGAATTTGATCCCTTTTGATAAAGGATGGCTTCCTTATCCCCTGTTATATACTTTGTTGTCTTACCTGCTTTGCTGACAGAATACTGTATTTTCCTATTCTCTCTTATTTCTATGCGCTCTTCACCCTTTATTGTATTATCCCAATTCTTTATATAACTAGTAGATTTCTGAAGCTTTCCGTTTTTGAGATCATGAGTAATGTCTGTTGCTTCAAAGTAAACAGAAATTGGCTTCTTTTGATTTATTTCTGCAATCACTTGATCAATATGTAAGGTTTGTTTTTCCTTACTAGCTTTATTATTCACGGCTTCTGCTAATACTGGACAAAAAGGGGCAGTGGTTGATAGCATGAAAGTCATCATACATACTGCTGCGAATGCTTGCTTTTTCATCGAAAATGTCATCCTCTCTTTTTTCATTTTTTTGTCTATTCATTTGATCCAGCACCAGGGATTTTGTGACAACAAATCTTTAAGAATATGCAACACATATTTGTTCCTGATAAAAAAGTTTTATTATTTATATCCAAATATTTCAATCTGTGTTATGCTAATATCTGAATATTGCAAAAAGGTGGTGACATAATGAAAAAGTTTGTGACTATTGCATTTGCTGCATTTTTAGTGTTCTCTATTTCTACTAGTTCATATGCAGCAGCTAAACCTATGTGCGGATACCCTCAAGGTTGTGAATTAATATTTTAATGATCCTCAGGCCTCTCATTAGAGAGGTCTTTTATTATATAGAGTGGAACAAAGCTGTACTCTTGGCAATCTCCAAACATACCTCCAGCTTAAGAAGCATATTCTGGATTATATAAAAGAAAGAGGACGGTTTGAAATAACAAATAGGGAAATCCATCTTGTACGGTCCGTTCTACATCTAACGGATTACCTTTTGATCAATAATATCTGCAAAGGAAGGAAATATTTGCAAGCTTGTCCATCACGCCCAGATTGGGCGGTCATACCGAAGCATCTTTTGCATAAAGGGATTTGATAATGGCCCAGCCTGCGTTGTGATAATCACGGAGAACCTTTTGCTTTTCCTCCTCTGTCATAGGGGACGGAGCTACGATATTCACAATGGTTTGGCCATCTTGAATGGACATATCGTACTTCATGTAATGATCCCTCCTCGCTTTATCTATATGAGGTGATGGCAATGGGACAATCCTGATTTTATTGCTTAATTCGAACACATCAATATAGGATTTTTTACAAATTATTTCTACTCATTTTGCTTAAGCCAATGGATTTCATTTATCATAGGCATGATCTTGCTTTTCGGGAGGTATCGTATGAAACGCATTGCTATTTATCTGCGCAAATCCCGAGCAGACCTCGAAGCAGAATCTCGTGGCGAAGGGGAAACCCTTGCAAAACACAAAAAAGCCTTGCTGAAGGTGGCAAAGCAGTTGCAACTAAATATCGTCAAAATTCGTGAGGAAATCGTCTCTGGAGAAAGTCTCCTCTATCGCCCAGAAATGCAAGAGCTTTTAAAAGAAGTTCAAGCACATGCATATGATGCTGTACTGGTGATGGATATGGATCGCCTTGGACGCGGTAATATGCAGGAGCAAGGCCTGATTCTTGAAACATTCCGCCAATCTAAAACTAAGATCATTACCCCCCGAAAAATCTATGACCTAGAGGATGAGTGGGACGAAGAGTACAGCGAATTCGAAGCATTTATGGCTCGAAAAGAGCTAAAAATCATCAATCGCCGGCTACAGGGCGGACGCATTCGTTCCATTGAGGACGGCAATTACATAGGGACTCGCCCACCATATGGATATTTAATTGAAAAGAAGGGAAAAGAACGATACCTCATTCCCCATCCCGAACAAGCACCTGTTGTGAAAATGATTTTCGAATGGTATGCACATGATGACTACCAAAAACGACTCGGAACAAGTCATATTGCTAATCAGTTAAACAAGCTTGGCTATAAAACTTATACAGAAAAACCATGGACGGCCCCATCCGTCCTAGTCATCTTAAAAAACGCTGTCTACATCGGGCGTGTACAGTGGAAAAAAACAAGCTTCAAGAAATCCACGGATGTAACAAAAAAGAGCGAAAAAAAACTTCGCCCCCAAGAAGAATGGATTGATGCTAAGGGGAAGCATGCACCTTTAGTTTCGGAAGAGTTATTTTATAAAGCGCAGGAAATCTTAAAAAAGAAATACCATGTTCCTTATCAATTGGTAAATGGCATTACGAACCCATTCGCTGGTGTTATCAAATGTGATCTATGCGGATCATCTATGGTTTACCGTCCATATGGGGATCATGCACCACATTTGAAATGCTATAACCAGCTTTGCACAAATAAAAGCAGCCGCTTTGATTATGTAGAAAACGCCATCATAAAAAATTTGAAGAAATGGCTAAAACATTATAAAGCCAATTGGGATGCATATAAAGAGCCTGAAGCAAGTACCAGCTCTATCAAACTGAAGGAATTTGCTGTAAAAAGTCTGACACGTGAAATAAAGAAATTAGAAAATCAAAAGTCTAAATTACACGACCTTTTGGAACGCGGCATCTATGACGAAACAACATACACAGACAGATCACACCGCTTAACAACACGCATAGACGCTACAAAAGCAGCTATTATCCAAGCACAAGAAGAATTACGTCTGGAACTACAAAAAGAAAAAGCGCAGCATGACATGATTCCTAGGGTTGAAACAGTAATAGATTTATATGAAAAAACAGATGACCCTGCCAAAAAAAATCATCTGATAAAATCAGTCCTCGATAAAGTGATCTATCGGAAGGAAAAGCATCAACGAAACGACCAGTTTGAGATAACCCTGTATCCTAAATTACCACAATAAAAAATTGACACTCAGATGGATAACATCTAAGTGTCAATTCATTTCCTTCTTTATCCATTCCAATCGGATCATGCAGAGATACATCCTTTTTGGTTTTTTTCAAACTACGTAGGTGCATCAGAATTTCCATTTTAAAGTCATTAGTGATACATGGTTAGAATGTGTAAATCTCTACACTGTCCTCAAAAACTCTTACTTCACGGACGATGTGACGAATCATTTTCTGTTTCTCTTCAAAGGTAAGCTCCTCCCGTCCTTTATTCAGGTAATATTCGACAGCCTCCTGAAGCTGGCTCTGTCTATGCCTGTTCCTTTCCTGATGCAAAACAGAAGCTGTAAGAGCAGTTAGTTCCTTTGTTAATGCTGCTTCTCTTTCTTTAAGCTCGCGAATAGATTGTTGAATCTCTTCTTGGGATATATCAAGCCCTTGAGAAAATAACATAAGCAGCCGTTTTCTCCCCGACTTCGCCTTTACGACCTCTTTTTCCAATCGAGATATCTCAGCTTCCTCCAATGAAGAATTTTGATCAAGCTGCACTATCTCACTTGCTGCCGCAATTTCGTTCGGTTGATTCAGCCAGGTCCGAATTGTTCTCCATACCTCATTCTCCAGCTCCTTTGCTTTTATTTTCCTGCCGCAACCAAAATGTTTCGCACCAGAGAAATTTTTTACATCCGTATATTCAAGTATGGGCTTTCCCCAGTTATTTGATTTTCTACCTGTCATGGTATTCTCGCAATTTCCACAGCGTACCAGCCCACTTAAAAGATATCTGTGGTTGCTCTCCTTCGCCCATCTGCGCCGTGACTCGTTCATTAACTGTTGTGCGTGTTCATACGTTTCTTTCCTGATAATGGCTGGACACTGTACTTGAATCCACTCCTCTTTCGGGCGTTCCCTCATTGGGATACGTTCCTCTGGAGCTCTATGCTTATTGCCTAACATTCCCTCCGTGTTCCAACGATTTTGATAAAACTCTCCGATGTATGCACGATTTTGAAGGATCTGTCGAACTACTTGACGGTGCCAGACATTTGCTCCGCGTTTTGTCGGTATATTTTTTTTTGTAAGATAATGAGCAATTCCATTAATACCCTTTACGAGATTGTTCGGTTTTGTAAATAATTCGAATATAAGTCTCACAATTTCCGCTTCGTTTTCATTGACAATCATTCGGTCGTGCTCTTTATCGAAG
Organism: Brevibacillus laterosporus; assembly: GCF_030489605.1. Taxonomy (GTDB): domain Bacteria; phylum Bacillota; class Bacilli; order Brevibacillales; family Brevibacillaceae; genus Brevibacillus_B; species Brevibacillus_B laterosporus_E. The sequence goes on along the minus strand of NZ_JAUKFY010000010.1, from coordinate 61,968 downwards.
TTGTAGCCGTAGACTTGAAAATCTCGCAGTACTTTACCCTGCCGTGCTTTTTGTCTGCGCCCCCTGCTCATGCGTTCTGTAATTTTTGCTTTCTCAAATTCAGCAATGGCACCGCGCATACTGTAAAACAGGTTACCCTCGGGAGTTTTCGCATATTCCCCATTAACAAAGACCAATTCCACACCGCGTTTATCCAGCTCGTCTGTAATAATCAACTGATTCATCAGTTTACGCGAAAGTCGATCCGGGTCTAGACATACGATCTTTTTGATAAGTCCGTCTCGAGCATCCTGACGCATTTTGGTTAATGCAGGCCGATCTAGAAATTCCCCTGAAATTCCTTCATCCACATATTCTAAAACGTTATCCGTTTTGGCCTTTCTTTTGCATTCGGCTATCTGGTCTTTCAGGCTGAACCCCTTCCTGGCTTGCTCCTCTGTACTTACCCTCGCATATACTCCGACCATCTAACCTCTCCCTTCTGTACTTTTCTTCCAGATAAGCATAGCAGGATAGACGTATCTCGCTAGTAGAATCACCTTCAATCACTTTGATATGCATCTAGGCATCCCCCCCATAAAGGTTATGCGGGTTGTGCTTGTCTGCTTTCGAAAAAAGCTTCTTTATTTATCGGCAATCCCCCCAGATTATGGAATGTCCAGTCCTCGTTCTAAAAAGCCTTGATTCAGTTTGCTTGTCATACACAAAAAATATTAAGAATGGTGGGTACGCCAAAAACATCTAACTGACATATGAAAACATAATGAAAAGAGAACAAGAACAAGTATCCAAATAGCTGTTCATGCTACTGATAAAACAGGATTACATTTCTGAACCTCGCTTGGCTATAAACATTTTAATACCCTTTACTTATCGATATAGCTCTTAATCCGCATAAACAAACGCATTTCCCCGAAGGTTCGTCCAATCATTTTTCAGTATTGTTGCTTATTATAAAGTATTAAACGATAAGGAGGTGGCGTACATGTCATGTTGCTTCCGCCGACGCCGTCGTTGCTGTTTCAAAAAACGTCGTCGTCGTTGCTGCTGTCGTCGTCGCTTCTTCTGTTAGATATTACTCCGATACCGTCCCCATGATAACCGGGCGGTATCACTTTTTCTGCACGTACATAGGAAAATAGTTATACCCCATTCACATGTATAACGAGTGATAATTATTTCGAATTACCTGCGTTTTTATGAGGATAATGAAGGGAAAGGTTGTCAATAAGAGAAGACTATGGCAGTATATAAGGATATAAGAAACTGCCTATATTTTTGTGGATTTCGAGCTCGTGCTTTTCTTCGAAGTTGTCAAACAGAAATTGAAAATTATTCTTATATATTCATTTAGCATGAAACGAATGGAGGAAATGAATAATGGTAGATTTGCCAAATTGCCCAAAGTGTAGTTCAGAATACACCTACCAGGATGGAAGTTTGTTTATTTGCCCTGAATGTGCTCACGAGTGGACTTTAGCAGCAGAAGCTGAACATAGTGAGGATAAAAAAGTTATTAAGGATGCAAATGGAAATGTTTTAAACGATGGTGATACTGTAACAGTAATCAAAGACCTTAAAGTAACAGGAAGCTCTTCCGTCATTAAAATAGGTACAAAAGTAAAAAATATCCGCTTAGTTGATGGGGATCATGATATTGATTGCAAAATTGACGGCTTTGGGGCTATGAAATTAAAATCCCAATTTGTTAAAAAGGCCTAATAACTTCTTTATGTAACCAAACGGCCAAAGCTATTATACTTGAAAATCGCGGGTGCTTCCAACACCTACAAATCATACATAGTCTCTCCCACACCGGAGAGTCCGCCTTTTAAGAAGAAGTAACCGTAGCCGCTGATGTCTGCTCAGGGCGGTTGCTTCTTTTTATTGACAACAATAGTAGCACAGTTCTACAACAAACACGTTTAGCCTGATCAATAAGGATACGCATGACTAATGACAGTAGAATATCATTTTCAATACATCTTGCTGCATAGGTAGCAAGCTTCGTTCCTTTATTCACCTGGTAACTCTCAATGGCTTTAATTAGTCCGATGGTACCGATAGAGATTAAATCCTCGCTGTCCTCGCCGGTGTTTTCGAATTTTTTGACGATGTGCGCCACCAATCGCAAATTATGCTCAATTAATTTATTTCGAGCGATGGGGTCTCCCGTTGCCATTAATTTAAGATACTTTTCTTCTTCTACCTCGGGCAGCGGTTGCGGAAACGCATTGTTTTTCACATACGCCACAAACATAACCAATTCCTTAAACAGTAGCGAAAGCGCCACGAAGACACTTGACAAGTCTGCCACCTCCCCTTCAGTCTTCTCCTCTCCCTATCCATATGTAGGCAATTGCCTATACGTGCCTGTACAGGATCAAAACTAATAAAATCTCGAATACAATAAACAACCTGAAATAGTATTACCTATCAATAAAATGGAAATATAAGCTTGCTACTATCAAAAAAAGCCAGCTAATTAGCTGGCGAATACAAATGTAACCCTTGATTTTAGGAGAACGTAACAATTCCCAACGTATTTAGGAACACAAGAATAATAAGAACAGGTAACACGTATCTGACTAGTAAAAACCAAATTCCAAAGAAGCTTGTTGCCAGTTTGGAACCGCGTACGAATTCGGCCTGCAGCAGCTCACGTTTCATTTTCGTAGAAACAAACAAAGCAATGAGCAGGGCTCCTAATGGTAGCAGCAAGTTACTAACTAGATAATCTGCTGCTTCGAAAATACTTTTGCCAAAAAAAAGTTTATCTGACCAAATTCCAAATGACAAACAGGATGGTATTCCTAGTACAAAGACCCCCATTCCAGCTATCCAAGAATAGCGTCGACGTTTGCTTGAATCTTTTCGCGTCAGAGAAGCTACTGTTATCTCTAAAAGGGAAAAAGCAGATGTAATCGTGGCAAAAAAGAAAAGTGCCAGGAAACATGCTAAAAAGAATCCCCCTAATGGTATCTGGCTAAACACAGCAGGCAACACGTGAAAGAGTAGTCCCGGTCCTTGTGTGGGTGCAAATCCAAGTGCAAATACGGCTGGAAAAATCGCTAACCCTGCGAGCAAGGATATGAGTAAATTTAGACTAACAATGGAAACGGCTGATCGTGTTAAGCTTACTGATTTATCCAGATAGGATGTATAAGTAGCCATCGCAGATGCCCCAAGACTCAGTGCAAAAAATGATTGTCCCATCGCAGCTAAAATCGTGGAAGATTCGATTTTGCTCACATCAGGCTTTAAGAAGAAAACGATTCCTTCCCATGCGCCAGGTAACGTTAAGGCTCGTCCCATAAGTACAATAAACAAAATAAATAAAGCAGGAAACATATACTTATTTGCCTTTTCAATGCCATTTTGAACGCCGCGGGCAATGATGATAACCGTTAGCACGATAAAAATAAATTGGGCAAATAACGCCAGATAAGGCTCGGAAATGACTTGCCCAAATAATTGCTCGTAATTCATATTAGGATGGCTTAGATTTCCTGTGACTGCCATTCCCAAATATAGTAATATCCAGCCTCCTACTACACTATAAAAAGAGAATAGTAAGAAGCACGTGATGACTCCCATGATACCTAAGAAGTACCATTTCGTTCCGGGAGCTAATTCTCGGTAGGCAGACACCGCTTCCTTTCCTGTACTACGGCCAATAACAAATTCACATAGTAACAGCGGCAACCCTATCAGTAGAGTAAAGAATAGAAATAATAGAAAGAAGATTCCTCCCCCACTGGTTCCCGCTACATATGGAAATTTCCAAATTGCTCCCAATCCGATTGCCGATCCGGCTGCTGCCAAAATAAAACCAATTCGTGAAGTCCATTGTTCTGACTGATGACTCATACTATACTCCGCTCCTGACTTTTCTCTGCTACTTTCATTGGCCCCTCTAAAGGCCCCTAAATTTTATATTATACCTGATTTTTGTCCATTTCCAAAGTGCTTTATGACTAAACTTTCTTTTCTAAAAAAGAGGAATATACGTATCCATTCTAAAAAAAGACGACAGGATGCTTCCCTGCCGTCTTGCCATATGATTTCGAACCTGCATGTATCTATTTGGCTACCATGATTCGTTCCTACAGCCCTCTAGTCTTTTCTTTGCGTAGGTATTTTCCCTATTTTAAAAGTGTACTACGCTATCCCTTTGATTTTACTATTCTTTGCTCACTTTAAAATGTTCAACCGCAGTCTGTAAAGCTTTTGCCGTTCGGTTCACTTCACTTGCAGAAGCGGCAACTTCTTCTATGGCGGCTAACTGCTGCTCAGAGGAGGAGGCTACGTTTTGTGTATATTGTGTAGCACCTTGAGCAATTTGTGATAACTGCTCTATAGTCGCCGTGACCTCCTCTGAACTGGCTGACATCTGCTCGGAGGAGGCGGACACCTCTTCAATTTGTCCGGTAATATTTTGAATGGACGAAACAATTCTTTCAAAAGCCTGTCCAGCCTGTTCAACAGCTTCTACCGTTTCTACTACCTCTTTTTCTCCTTTTGTCATGGAGTCCATTGCTTGTTGCGTGCCCTCCTGAATGCCTTGTACCAGCAATCTGATTTGATCTGATGATTCTTTCGATTGTTCAGCCAGTTTGCGCACTTCATTAGCTACAACAGCAAAGCCTTTTCCATCTTCACCCGCACGTGCCGCTTCAATCGCTGCATTTAATGCAAGTAGATTGGTTTGATTAGAGATTGTAGTAATGGCTCCAGTAATATGTCCGATTTCAGCAGAAACCTCATTTAAGATATTAATAACCATTACAGCTTCATTAACCGTTTGACTTAATGCTTTCATTTGTTCAATCGTATTTTGGATCACTATATTTCCTTGCTCGGCTTCTTTTGTTGCTTCGACAGCTACTTCTGCAACCTGAGAAGCAGATTGGGCAATACGTTGAATTCCTGTAGCCATTTCTTCCATTGAACGTACACTTTCCATAGCCCCCTGCATCTGGGTTTCCGAACCGGCTGCTACCTGTTGAATATCGGCGGAAATTTGTGTCGTGGCTTGCGTGGTCTGTTCAGCGTGAACAAAGAGATTTTCGGAAGAGTCGACCATACTTGCTGTTGTTCGATCAATCCCCTTTACGACCTCTTCAATGCTACATAACATCGCATTAAAGTTCTCTGCCAATACCCCTATCTCATCCTTAGAAGTTACTGGCACACGAACAGTAAGATCTCCTTGTGCAGTCTGTAAAGAGAGGTCAGATATATCTTTGATGCGCTTCAACGTATGACGAATGGCAAAGATACTGCCACCAAGTAAAAGACCACCCATGCATAAACTTATTAATACAGGTATTTGTAAGCTTTGCAACAAATCCTTTTGCATCAAATCATAATCAAAGTTAATAGCCAGTACTGCCGAAACCTGATCAGAACGGTTCTTAATCGTGGTAAATACCGTTAAAATTTCTCTGTCTTCCATAAAAAAGGTTTTTGAAATACTTTCTCCCTTTTCCAATGCTGTTTGATAAGCGGTAAGCTGTGAAGGATTAAGCTCGACCGCTGTGTTAGGCTTAACACCCGCCTCAACAAGCTTATCGCTTGCTAAAATAACCTTAAGCTGGCTCTTTTGATCTGTTTCAATAAGGTCTGGAGCAAATAGATAACCATCTGTTATATATTCCGCTTTTAAAGAATTATCCAACTTATTGGACAGACTTATAAACACGTTGGTGTACCCCGAATAGGTGCTTGAATCGTCAGCGAGTAGACGTTTCACGGCATCTATTTCTGAAGATAAGGTTTCAAGCTGGGTATCGACTGTTTTTGAAATTGCCGAAATTACTTGAATAAACATCTGTTTCTGCCGATCGTACGATAAGACAATGGAAACCGAGGCAAATAATAAAATGATGACTGAGATGAAAGCTATCGCACGAAACGAAAGGCTTCTGTGATTCAAATGGTATCGCCCCCCACATTTTTCAGTGATTTGAACAGACCTATGCATTATCTATATCGTCAATATACATCAAAAAATTTAGGCCTAATTACTTACTGTTTGTAAAAAATTCGAGGTTATAGCTTTTTACACAAAAGAACAGGGTATTTTGTCCTGTTATTCTTCTTTTTTGTTTTTGGTATAGCCACTTGACCAATACACGTCCTCCCAGCCTCTCACATATACTGGCAAGATAGTTAACAGTTCCGTCATTTTGGAAAGGAGGTCTTGGAATGACAACCTTATACCTTACAGAAACCGCATGGTCACAGATACGAAGGGCGGTTGGACATTATCCAGAATTAGAAACAGGTGGAATTCTTTTAGGCTATAAACAAGATGCCAAGAGTTGGATTATTACATTTGCTAGTGAGCCTGGTCCTAATGCACTACGGATGCAGCATTCCATTTTATTTGATGATAATTATCTTCAACGTATCATTAAGCGTAAAACACGACCAAATAGTAGAATTCAGTACATTGGTGACTGGCACAGTCATACTATGCCGCGTCTTACGCCCAGTCGAACCGACAAAAATACGTTTGTTCAAAAAAGTAATCAAAATGAATATCGTTCGGATTCACCTATCATGTTGATAGTCGGATATAACCGACAGAAACAGCTAATGGCTCGTGCATACTTCCTAGAAAGAGGGATTCGTTCTTTTTCTAGGATCGAAGTTCAAACGTCGCAAGCCGCTCAATAGCTAATTTAAATGCTTGCGTCGCTTTATTCGCCCCTGATATCTGTTGATTTTTCGCTACCACTACAATAGCGTATCGCGGACTATTAGCAGGAGCAAATCCAGCAAACCACTGATGCACCTTAGGCTCTCCTTTATACAAGACCTGTGCGGTTCCGCTTTTACCAGCAACAGATAACGGCAGGTCTTTCAAGGAGCTGCCCGTGCCTTGTCGGACAACCTCCTGTAGAAAACGCGAGAGCTTTTGCGAAGTAACCTTATCCACTCCTGCGCCAGTTAAATCCTTCTGTGAAAACTCATAAAAGCGACTTCCATTTCGATATTCAATTTCCGAGACAAGGCGGGCTTCTTTTGCTGTTCCGCCTCTGGCAATCATAGCCATCATATTTGCTGCTTGCAGAGGAGATATTTGCACATCTCGCTGACCAATTGCTGTCTGAATGAGAACACCCTCATCATTTGGCGAAACTCCTTTAGCAAACACTTGTCCACTTTCTTCTCCGTCTAGCTGCTTAAAGTTCTCCATTTTATACAACTGGTCAATCTGCCAGCCAACCTGCTTGGTCAGTCCCATTTTCTCTGCCTGCTTCAGGAGCCGTTCTCCTCCTAAACGCTTGGCGATTTCTGCAAAAGTAATATTACATGACTCTGCAAAGGCCTCCAGCATCGTTAAGTGTCCGTGACCTTCTTTTTTCCAGCAGGAGAATCCATATTTACCATAGCTGCCTTCACAGGTAAAGGTTTCACTAGGGGATACAACCCCATCCTCTAGTGCTGCAGCAGCTACGACTGTTTTGTAAACCGACCCTGGTGAAATCTGAATCAATGCTTGGTTTTTCCAATTTCCTTCTTCCACATTCACCTTTGTTGGATCAAACTTTGGACGAGAAGCCATTGCCAGGATATCACTATTTTTCACATCCAGCACTACGATCGCCCCAGCTTCTATTCCTGCCATATCCATGGCCTGTTCCATAAATGCTTGAATTTGGCGATCCATTGTTGTTTTGACTGTCAATGGGTAAAAGGCATTATCCTCTATCGAAAATCTGGTATCCAATCCACTTAAGGGATTTCCTTGACCATCTACATAATAAGAGAGGATGGAGGGCTGCATTCCTTGTAAAAATCGATCGAACGTTCTCTCCAGTCCTGAAGACCCAATTGGGGTATCCGGCATCATTTTTCCATTGCGCAAATCATCTGGATATAATTGTGCGATTCGCTCAGGATTTTGACTTACATACCCGATCACCTGTTTAGCGATGCTTGTTGGGGCATAGCGTTCCGTCATTGCTACGGATAAAATGCCAGGAATTTTTAAATCATTAATTTGCTTCATCTGTTTTTCATTTAGCTCAATAATATTTCCAGCAAAATCACGCAAAGGAGCCGGATTTTTTCCATTCTGAATCATTTTCATGATTTCAGACTCCCTGCTTTGCACAATCTCAGCTACCTTTCTGATTTTCTCATTTACCTCCGCATTTCCACGAGCCAACGGAAAAATAATGAGCGCATTCTTTTCTACGCCTGTAAGTGGTTCTCCATGACGATCTGTGATTTCACCTCGACCGCTGTTTAATGTAATAGCTTGCTGTCTTTGCCTAACCGCCGCTTTAACCAAATCAATTTTATGAGGGGAAAATGAATTAGTTGCTGCTACCTGAATCCACCAAAGCCTAACCAATAAGCCTCCAAACAACAAACTAATGATTAATAGGATGAGAAAGCTTCTGCGTTTATGCAGCACTTGCAGGTCCATTTTCTTTCTAACCTCCTCTCGTTTTTCTCACCAGTATCTCCCTTCAGGCACTTTTTCAAACCAAAAAGACCCACGCCATACAAAAGATGGCATGAGTCTTTTTTCATTCATGAAACAGCTATGCTTATTCAAAAAAACATTGGTTCTTATCATGTAAGATGTTGTGAATCTTCGTAGAGAGCAGATCAAGTGCTACCTTGTTATAGCCACCCTCTGGAATAATGATATTTGCATAGCGCTTAGTAGGTTCGATAAATTGCAAATGCATAGGACGAACAACATTTAAATATTGTTGGACAACACTGTCTAAACTGCGTCCGCGCTCCTCAATATCGCGCTGAATACGCCTCACGATGCGAACATCGGCATCTGTATCAACAAATACCTTAATATCCATCATATCGCGAATACGTTGGTCTTCTAGGATCAACATACCTTCAAGGATAATAACATCGGCAGGCTGGACACAGACTGTCGTTGCCGCTCTGGTATGCTCCTTAAAATCATATTGCGGTTTTTCGATTGCTCGATAGTTGAGTAGCTCATGGAGGTGTGTTAGCAACAGGTCATTATCAAAAGCAAAAGGATGGTCGTAATTTGTTTTTACACGCTCATCCATTGTCATGTAGCTTTGATCCTTGTAATAAGAATCCTGCTCAATCATCAAGACGCTCTCGTCTTTAAACTGGCGGTATAATTCTCTTGCAACGGTGGTTTTACCGGACCCGCTTCCCCCGGCTACCCCAATCAGTACGGGGCGACCCATTCTATAGCTCCTTCCTCATCATGTCATAAGGCTTCACCGGTTGGTTTACCTTCATTTTGACCAATGACATTGGATGACGTGCTGCATCTAATGCTTCATCGGTGACATGGTGCCAAATTTGTTCTACCTGTTGTGCAAAGAATGTATCTGGTCCAAAGAATTCTACCTTTGAGCCCACTTTAAAGTGGTTGCGCACTTGAACAGTTGCAATGCTTGTAGCCGGATCGTAATCCATAACCAATCCCGCAAAATCGTAAGGGATCGGATGATCTGGTTCACCAAAGATTTGTTCTTGTGTACTTGGGCTTCCATAAAAGAATCCAGTGGACAGCGTACGCGGCGCAGCCTTATACACTTCGTCGATCCATTCTTGTTTGATCTTGAAGTCTTTCGGATTTTCAAAGTAAGAGTCAATCGCCATGCGATATGCACGGGAAACGGTCGCTACATAATGGATAGATTTCATCCGGCCTTCCACTTTTAAGGAATCGACACCGGCTTCAATCATATCTGCAATATATGGCAGCATGCTTAAATCCTTCGGAGACATCGTATATTGCTCTTCTCCTTCAGCAAACAATGTCTTGGCACCGTTTTTCTCCGCCTCTTCAAAGTTAAATCCATCTTCGAATAGATCATATTTCCAACGACAGGATTGTGCGCAGCCTCCACGGTTAGAATCACGCATCGCCATATGATTAGACAATACGCATCGACCGGAATAAGCAATACACATCGCGCCGTGAATAAACGCTTCGATTTCTACATCAACATGAGATTTTATATCATAAATTTCTTTCATGGAAACTTCACGTGCTAGCACGACACGGGAAATTCCTTCATCTTTCCAAAATTGAACAGAGCGCCAGTTCGTTGTGGAGGCCTGAGTGCTCAAATGAACTTCAATTTTAGGAGCCGCCTTCTTACATGCCTGAATCAAAGCAGGGTCTGCTACGATAACAGCATCAATACCAATATTTTGCAGCTCCTGGTAATACTCGGCCATACCGCCTAAATCTTCGTTGTGGGCAATAATATTGGTCGCTACAAACACTTTAGCTCCGTGAGCATGGGCAAATTTAACCCCTTCACGCATTTCATCATAGGAGAAGTTATCAGCATTCGCACGCAAGCTGTATACTTGACCTCCGATATATACGGCGTCAGCTCCATAGCGAATCGCAAACTGTAATTTTTCTAGGTTACCTGCTGGAGCCAGCAGCTCAGGCTTGGCAATCACCGGTTTCAATCCGGCTTGGTTTGGAGTTATAATCGTGCTCAAGATGATTCACCTCTCATTTCAATTTACGCAAGTCTTCTTTCCTAATTATGCATGGTAAGGAATTGGTGGTTTATAATAAAATCCAGTGTTTAAAGGTCGATTTTTTGGTTGCAGAGCTTCTACTCTTTGCAGAAACTCAGCCGCTTTATCACGATATTGTTCTACATCAGATACGCACAAATCTAATGCTTCACGATATAGCTTCGTCACTGCGATGACATACTCAGATGTATGCAGCAATCCTTCAATTTTCAAACTGTCCAATTCACCATTCACAAAGTCCTCAAGACCATCAATCATGCAAATATCTTCTGCACTGATAATATGAGTTCCATGGACATCTTCATACACAGGATAGCTAATATTGCGGCGTTTTTCTTCCTTCACATACATGCCGCGCTCCATACTGGTATCTTCCTGCTCCAGATCGCGTCCTTGATGACCAAAATAAGCCGAAACAAGATCACGCTTGGATTGGAAAATGCAGGTTGGTCCATGTACTTGTGCTTGAATTTCACATTTTGCTTCCTGCTGATTTTCGATCGTCTCGTCTATCGTCAATTCACGTGCCAATACAGCACGGCTTGCCCCTTTTTCTGCCCAATAATTAATCGTATCGTAGCTTGTGGATAGCATTTCCATGCTCCAGTGCAGCTTTAGCTTCGGAGCCACTTGTTTAGCAGCAACCAGCACAGCAGGGTCACCGAACACTACCGCATCTGCTCCTACTGCTTCCAAATGAACCAGAAAATCGTCTAATCCATCTAATTCTTCATTGTGCAATAACGAATTTATATTGATGTACACCTTAGCACCCTTGCTATGTGCCAAGCGAATCGCTTCGTCTATTTCTTCAACGGTAAAGTCTCCTGCATTGCGTAGTCCGTAGCGTGCTTCTCCAATGCTTAGAGCATCTGCACCGGCCTCAATTAGCGGCAGGACATCAGCTAATTTTTTTACCGTAACCAATAGTTCAGGCTTTTTCACGCACTGCCCTCTCCTCTCGTCTGCTTTACACTAACCGCGATCCCATCCCCTATAGGTACAATTGAAGTTTCTAATTGGGGGTGTCCCATGAGATGCTTATTAAATCCATCAATCTTCTCAACCATTTTCTTTTGCCGTTTTCCCGCTGCTTGCGGATCGGTAACAAGACCACGGTATAAAACATTGTCCGTAATTACTAAACCTCCTTCTTTTAAAAGAGGAAGGTATAATTGTAAAAAGGTGAGATATTGTCCTTTGGCTGCATCAATAAACAGACAATCAAACTCATATGAACCAGACAAACCCTTTGTCGCGTCACCCTCAATCAGTTCAATCCGATCTTCTAGGCCAGCTTCCTTAAAAGAAGTCCGCGCGCGGGTGATCCGCTCTTCATCAAGTTCCATTGTTATTATTTTTGCCGTAGGAGCAGCCTCAGCCAGCCAAATTGTTGAATAACCAATGGCTGTACCTACTTCCAAGATGCTTTTGGGTCTTTTGATTAACAGTAAGGTACGTAAGAATTGGGCCCCAGTCAATTGAATGATAGGGATATTCTCTTCACGTGCCTCCTGCTCTAGTCGCGTTAATAGCGGGGAGCGCTGTGGAATGAGATTTTGTAAATAATGATCTATCGCAGGGTTCGTAATCATGTGGAAGGTCCCCCGTTCTCTTTCAACCAGATAGTATACATTTTGGTATAGAATCTGTCATAAACTAATTCACAACCGTTCTATTATAACACATTTCGCCAAAACAGCCACTATCGTTTTGTTACCAACTTCCTTGACTTTTCGCATTTTTGGAAGCATGCTCTGCAAATGTTTTGGAGAAATAATGCTCCTGTGTCCCGTCCTTTTTCGTCACAAAGAAGAAGTATTCGTTTTTTTGCGGATTTACGACCGACTCAAGCGACGCTCTGCCAGGGCTCGCAATAGGTCCAGGTGGCAGGCCCTCATGGAGATACGTGTTATATGGACTCGCTATCTTTAAATCATCAAATGTAATGCGATCACGTTGTTTGCCTAAGACAAATTGTACAGTGGCGCATGATTGTAATTTCCAGCCATCACGCATTCGATTATAAAAAATTCCGGCTACAATTGGCCTTTCATGATCTACTACCACTTCGCGCTCGACAATCGCCGCCAAATTAACAGCTTCATCCATTGTTAACTGGTGCTTCTTTATTTGCTCGCTCCATTCCGGCTTCCACTCTTTTTCAAACTGCCCCAGCATTTTGGCGATAATCTCATGCTCAGTTGCTCCCTTACGAACCTCATAGGTTTCTGGGAACAAATATCCCTCTAGCCGGTATTTTCGCCCTTCTATCTTCGGAATAGACGAGACAAATGGAAATTCAGGGAAATCTCCCTCATTTATTTCCTTTATAAAAATATCTTTCTCAATTAGCCCTTTTTTAGCAAGCGCATCTGCAATCTGGCCTACATTCCAGCCCTCTGGTATGGTAAAGCGTGCCACTTCTGCTTGAGTTCCTTCGCTCAGCGTTTTAATCAATTGATCGATGGTCACTTGCTGATCAAACTGATAGGTTCCTGCTTTCAGATCACCAGCTACTCCCTGATAGCGAACATAATACGAGAATAGAGCGGCATTCTTAATAATGCCATTCTGCTCTAGCAATGCAGCTATCTGCTTGACACTAGAACCTGGAGGGATATCTACTTCGACTGTAGCTGTGATTGGGCTTGGTTGCAGCTGTTGATATGCATAATAGGTTCCCACGCCGCCTACGACTAGGACAAGCAATGTAGCCCAAAGCAATCCTTTTACAATAAACCCACCGCTTCGTTTTTTCCGCGATCGGGATTGATTTCTCAAGAATTCCTGTCTCTCTTCACTACCTTTTGCCAAGCTCACACACTCCTCCTCACATTACATCGCCATTCATTATACAAAAAGATCAAATATCTTGCACGTATTGATAGAGTCTTGCCGTTTATCTATCAATTTTTACATCTGTAAAAATTCTTCTCAGCAAATGAGCCTGATAAAGAGTATCATCATCCAACTGCTCAATCTCAGTTAAACGAAACCATCTTGCTTCCGTGATTTTAATGCCGTCTATCTGAATGGTGCCTCCGTTTACCGTCGCTGTAAAAACATTGCACACCACCGAATCTTTCGTTTCATCTACAAATTGATAGATACCTGACAGACTGGTTAACTCTACTTGTAGACCCGTTTTCTCAGCTACTCTTTGCACAGCAGCATCCATAATTTTTTCCCCTGCTTGTACAATTCCTGATGGGATGTTCCATAAGCCTCCAAGTTCTTCCTTATCTTCTCGAATCAGTAAAAATTGATCTTCGTGTTCTATTACGGTACTTACCATTTTTGTCGCCATAAGCTCCCTCTTCCATCCTTGATTAAAAAAAGCATGAGCTACTGAAGAAAAGTCATCATCCCTGTGACGTCCTTTTCTCCAGTGGACCCATGCTAGTTTTTACTACGTGATCAAATACTAGTCCTCTTCACTTTCCAATTCGTCAATCAATGTTTCAAAGGTAGCTTCTACAGCATCCCATTCAGCATCGTCTTCAATCGGCTCAAGAATATCGCTTCCATCGTAACGCAAGAAGTGAACCTCATACTCCTCGTTATCCTCCTGATCAACTGGAACTAACACTAAATATTTACGATCTTCCACTTCTAGGATGTACATGATGCGGAAATCACGGGTAGCTGAATCGTCTTCCCCTTCCTCCACCAATGCGATCACGTCGCCTACTTCATAGTCATTTTGCATGTCTTCACTCATTGTTTTCACCTCGAATTAGCATCCAAATACCCCTGAAGGATGAGTACGGCTGCCATTTTATCAATTACTTTCTTGCGCTTTTGGCGACTCACATCAGCCGATATTAACATTTTCTCCGCTGCCATCGTCGTCAATCGCTCATCCCAGAGATGAACGGGCAACCCTGTCCGCTCCTTCAGTTGCTCAGCAAAAGCTTGACAGTATTCACCCTTAGGGCCAATCGTGCCATTCATATTCTTCGGCAGACCGACCACAAGTGCTTGTACTTGGTACGTCGCAATCCATTCTTCGATACGCCCAAAATCATTTTCTTTGGACGAGCGTCTAATCGTTTCGATTCCTTGAGCGGTCCAACCCAGCTCATCGCTTATTGCGACGCCTATGGTCTTTTCACCCACATCCAATCCAAGTATACGCATAATTATCTCCTATGATGTTATGAACCTTTTGGTGACAAATAAGCTTTCACCATTTCTTCAATTAGCTTGTCGCGTTCAATTTTACCAATCAAACTGCGAGCATTGTTATGGCGAGGAATAAATGCAGGATCTCCTGATAATAGATATCCTACAATCTGTGTAATCGGATTATAGCCTTTTTCTTGTAGAGCGCTGTATACTTCTTCCAAAGTGGCACGAACTTCAGCTTCGCTTGCTTCCTTTGGAGCGCTAAACTTCATGGTATTGTCCATAGACATAGCCTGACACCTCGCTTTATTTAAAAATGAGCCTCTTATAAGCATATTAATGAGTAACTCACTTTTCGTGTTTATCGGAAAGGCAAAGGATTCACCCGCAAAGCGAATGAATCCATTTCACCTTATTACTCTATATTGTAGACGTTTTACCTATTGGTTTGCAACCGCCTGTCCTTCTACTACACTTGCAACAATAGAAAGTGCTTCGCCTAACTTAGCAGGCTCCTTACCACCTGCTTGTGCCATATCAGGGCGACCGCCGCCGCCGCCGCCGCAACGTGCAGCAACTTCCTTGACGATTTTACCAGCATGGAATCCTTGATTCATCAGGTCTTTGGTAACACCAGCTACAATGTTTACCTTGTCGCCTTCAACCGAACCAAGCACAATTACAGCAGAGCCTAATTTATTTTTAAGTTCATCGACCATACCGCGTAGGTTATCCATATCCGTTGCAGATACTTGAGTAGCCAGAAGCTTTACACCTTTAATTTCTTGTACCTGCTCTGTGAGAGTTCCAGCTTCAATATTGCCCAATTTTGTACGTAGTGACTCAGCTTCGCGCTGTGATTCCTTCAATTGAGCTAACACGCCTTCTACGCGAGCAGGAGTTTCATGCAGCTGCGGCGACTTAACCGCTTGTGCCACTTCTTTTAGTGTGGTTAGCTGTTGATTTAAATATTGATAAGCCCCGCGACCCGTCACCGCTTCAATACGGCGTGTGCCAGCACCAATGCCGCTCTCGCTTAAAATTTTAAAGAGACCGATCTCCGCTGTGTTTCCTACATGGCAACCACCGCACAGCTCAATGCTGTAGCCCTCAACATTAACTACGCGTACAACGTCTCCATACTTTTCGCCAAAGAGCGCCATCGCACCCATTTCTTTGGCTTCAGCAATCTTCATGTTCGAAATGCTTACAGGCAAGTTTCTCCAAATTTGCTCATTCACGATCTGTTCGATACGCTCCAGCTCTTCTGCTGTAATGGAGCTGATATGTGTAAAGTCAAAGCGAAGTCGCTCAGGAGATACCAAAGAACCTGCTTGATTGACATGTGTTCCTAGAACATCTTTTAGAGCTTGGTGCAACAAATGCGTCGCTGTATGGTTTTTAATCGTAGCGTTGCGTCCTTGTTGGTCTACCTCAGACGCAACCTGATCTCCTACATGTAACGTACCGGCTTCAATCAGTACCTGGTGAACGTTTTGACCATGAGGCCCTTTTTGTACGTCAATTACGCGTGCTTTAACCGTATCTGCTGTTAAAGTTCCCTCATCATTAATCTGCCCGCCGCTCTCTGCGTAGAAAGGAGTACGATCGAGCACCACTTGGCAGGTAACGCCCTCTTGTGCTTCATTTACAAGCTGATTGTCAATAATAATTGCTTCAACTTTAGCGTCAGTAGATAATGTTGTATACCCGATAAATTCACTTGCTACTGTTAATTCCGACAATGCCCCGCCCTGCGTCTGCATGCTGTCTACATCCTGACGAGCTGCACGAGCGCGTTCACGTTGCTCTTCCATTGCCTGTTCGAAGCCATCACGGTCAACAGAAAGGCCATGCTCCATTGCGAAATCCTCTGTCAAGTCGATCGGGAAGCCGTATGTGTCGTACAATTTAAAGGTATCCTGACCGCTCAGCTGGTTGCCACCAGATGCCTTTGTTGCTGTTACCATACCCTCTAAAATGGACAAACCTTCCTCCAATGTTTCATGGAAGCGTTCTTCCTCAGCACGAATTACACGTTCGATAAAGTCACGCTTTTGAACCACTTCTGGGTAGAATTCTCCCATCATATCGCCAACTGTTTTGGTCAATGTGTACAAGAATGGCTTCTGAATTCCAAGCATTTTACCCATGCGAACAGCACGGCGAAGCAAGCGACGAAGCACGTAACCGCGGCCTTCATTCGAAGGCAAAGCCCCATCTCCAATAGCAAACGTTACTGTACGCACATGATCTGCAATAACTTTTAGTGCTACATCCAGCTCATCATTGGTTTTGTAAGATACACCTGAAATTTTGCTAGTCTGTTCAATTAACGGGAATAACAGGTCTGTTTCATAGTTGTTATCAACATTTTGGATAATAGAAACCATACGCTCCAAGCCCATACCTGTATCAATATTTTTCTTAGGCAATGGAGTATAAGTCCCATCAGGATTATGGTTAAATTGGGAGAATACTAGATTCCATACTTCTAAATAGCGCTCATTTTCCCCACCGGGATACAATTCTGGATCGCTTGGGTCATTCCCAAATGCTTCACCGCGATCATAGAAAATCTCCGTGTTCGGACCGCTCGGACCTTCTCCGATATCCCAGAAGTTACCCTCTAAACGAATGATTCTCTCTTCTGGTATGCCAATTTCCTTATTCCAAATTTCAAATGCTTCATCATCTTCAGGATGAATTGTAACCGACAATTTTTCTGGGTCAAAACCAATCCATTCAGGACTTGTCAAAAACTCCCACGCCCAATGAATAGATTCTACTTTAAAATAATCCCCGATTGAGAAATTGCCCAGCATCTCAAAGAAGGTATGATGACGCGCTGTACGTCCTACGTTTTCAATGTCATTTGTACGAATGGATTTTTGTGCATTCGTAATGCGTGGATTATCAGGGATAATTCGTCCATCAAAATATTTCTTTAACGTAGCTACCCCACTGTTAATCCACAACAAGGATGGGTCATCCACCGGTACTAAAG
Organism: Brevibacillus laterosporus; assembly: GCF_030489605.1. GTDB lineage: Bacteria > Bacillota > Bacilli > Brevibacillales > Brevibacillaceae > Brevibacillus_B > Brevibacillus_B laterosporus_E. The sequence continues at coordinate 44,294 of NZ_JAUKFY010000010.1, read as the reverse complement.
ATGCACTTGGTTCAATTCGATGTCCTTTGCTCACAAAGAAATCTAAATACATTTGACGAACCTGATTACCTGTCAACTTCTTCATGCTGTTTTCCTCCTTTATTTTTCAACACGAGGGAAGACCAGCTTCTTTTTCATTCGGTCCACCATCGTCTGTGCATACATTTGCTTAAGGTCAGAAGACAAATAAAAAAAGCCCTCATCCCCTCAGGGACGAGAGCTATTGTCTCGCGGTACCACCCTGCTTACAGAACTCTCATTCCCCAACACAGAAACGATGCTTTTTTATGAGAGAATCTGTCGCTTTCATGACCATAACGGGGTCCTGCCGCCGGTTTTTTTCCGGTCTTCGGAGTAGCCTTCGGTTGTCCTTCTTTTGGATGCTCTTTCAGCCAGGGAGCGTCCTCTCTTGGAAAAGGGTTCAACCTACTCGTTCCATCAACGATCTAGTCGCTATATAATTGATTACAGTGAATAACGTTTCAACGTCATTATAGTGTTTTTTTCTAAGTCATGTCAACTTTGAGTTCGAATCAAAATAACGCGTTGAATAATCACTTTTAGTACAGCGAGTACGGGTACAGCCAAAATCATCCCGACCACTCCCGCTATCGCCTCTCCTGCAAGCAAAGCAAAAATAATCGTGAGCGGATGAAGATGAAGTGTTTTTCCCACAACATGGGGCGAAATGATATTTCCTTCAATGATTTGAATTACTATGTTTATCACAATAACAAATAAGGCTTGTTTAGTAGAAATCGTAAGGGCAATCAACAACGCAGGCACAGCACCAATCAAGGGTCCAATAAAGGGAATGATGTTGGTTAAAGCCACAAAGCAAGCTAAGACAAAAGGATAGGGCATCTTAATTGCCCAATATCCAATAAAAACCAGTACTCCTACTATGAGAGACACAACCATTTGTCCATGAATATATTTTCCCAGCGAATCGTTAATGTCTCGCAAAGCTACTTGGGTTTGTCGCCGGAACCTCCGCGGGACCCATAGGATGAGACCCCGATGAATTTCTTTCATATCTTTTAATAAATAAAATGCAATAAAAGGAACAACCGCATACCCCAACACCTTTCCCAGCGTTCTTTTAGCGCCATCCACAAATGAAGAGATATCCCGCGACATTTTTTCCTGGGATTGAATAATAGCCCGATCGACACCGTGCTGGATGCTATCCGGCAAGAAATATTTATGCGCCTCCCACTCTTGTATCCATGTCTCATACCAACTCGTTAAACGGGGCAGGTCGTCTGATAGTTCGATCATTTGTTTCGTAAAAACAGGAATAGCATTCATGACAGTAATGACTACTAGCAGTACGAATCCCAAATAAATCAAAAGAAGAGCCGTTAAGCGCGGTACCTTCCTTTTTTCTAAACTCACAACGACAGGATGCAGCAAATAAGCAATAATAAGCCCCGCAAAAAATGGAAGGGTTACCTCTTCAATCAAAAAATACAGAGGTTTCAATGCAGGGCGTAGCAACTCAAACAGATTAGCTATAATAAGCAATAAGATAATTGACACAGTGATATGATAAAAACGATAGCGTTTTTGCTGTGGTGTTGGCTGTTTTCTCAGTTGTTCCATGGCATATCCCCCATATCCTCTCTAAAAACTCCTTTTGGTAGGATGTGCGAAACAGAGAGGAAAAATGCGGGAGGACTGTTATTGGAATCCAAAACAAAGCAACCTGCTCCATCTAAGGAAACAGGTTGCTTTTCATTAATTTTTCTATGGGTAAAAAATCTACTGCCAAATGCATTCCAGTTTGAATTGAGGATTAACGTGCAAACGAACGCTTCACAAAACGACCTAGTCTCTGAATATCTCGCTGGGAAAACCTCATTTTCCCCCATCCGCTAAAGAATTTTTGACTCCGCTTAGACCTCATCAAATATCCAATAGCAGCTACGATACCGCTCATGATCAAAGTTCGAAAAATTCCGCGTCTCATTTAGCAGCCTCCTTCAGATTCTCATGGGGTAAGATTGAGGTGTTACGCTTGTGCTCTTAGCTCTTGGTCATCTAAGAACAAGTCATTTAACGATTCCAATGAACCGTCTTCTTCTACCTGATAAATAGAAGAAATCTGGTCTCCAGACATGCTCATCTCAACATAGCAATTCCAGCAGTAGTACTGATTCGTTCCAATTTTACCAATATCTTTTGATGAACAATTGGGGCAAGTCATCATGCAAAATAACCTCCTAAACGCTAATGCGCCTTAAATCCGGTGTGCATGGGGATAATAAGGTGTTCGTTTCCGATTGATACAGGCGACGTTGCATTAATTCGCTTCCGTCCTTCGGTAATATCGGCAATCCAACCGTCCGATAACTCGTACCCTACCATCCTTTCCCAGTCAACAGAAAAATAAACATCTTCCACTTTTCCTAGCCAAGCACCGGTCTCTGTTACAGCTTGTTTTCCTTTTAGTGCATGCTCACCTGTAAATAGGCAGAACATTTGATTCGTATCTAGATGGCGCATTGAGGTCACAACGTGCTTGTCCTCTACAGTGATGAAATCGTCCCCGATTGTACCGATATGGTTGGAATGAATATAGCGTCCCTGCTGGAACCAGCCTGCTTCTTGCAAAACCAGACCAATGACTTGCAAGTGAAGATCACAGAGGATATCTCGGACAATCCCAATTTCTTCGCCGGTGTTCATGGCCAAAACTGGCAAGCCTACTACGTCCAATGCTCTCTTCATGGGCATCTCCTCCCGTTATGTTAGTATTGCGGTTGAGATGCCCTTATATCCTGCCAAAACTGTTCCACCTAAGCCAAACCTTCCTTTATCCGTACAAACGTAGCCGATCTTGCAGGTAGCTATAACGAATTCCTTCCTCATCATTTTGCACCGCAATGCGAAAAGCATCTGGATCGCCACACATTAGCAAAAATGACTTGCTACGTGTTACACCCGTGTAAATTAATTTTCTGCGTAACATACGATAATAGTTACGCACTAAAGGTAATATCACAATTGGAAATTCACTGCCCTGTGATTTGTGTACCGAGCAACAATAAGCCAGAGTAAGCTGGTGATATTGTGATCGGCGATATACAACCTCTCGTCCTTCAAAGGAAACCACTAGCTGTTCTTCATTTTCCTCATTTTCTGTAGGGCGAAATATAGCTACGACTTCACCCATGTCTCCGTTGAATACCTGCTCGTCCGCATTATTTACCAATTGCAGCACCTTGTCTTTTACCCGAAAAACCGTTTCACCAAAGGTTACCTCTCGCTTCTGTTCAGAAGGCGGGTTGAATAGAAGCTGCAGTTCTTCATTGATGTGATTCACACCAGCTACCCCTTTGTACACTGGGGCAAGAACCTGTATATCTTTTGCTGTATATCCTTTATTTACGGAACTGGAGCAGATTTGTTTCACAACATCAACAACATTTTGTGACGAAGTTGTGAAAAATCTCCGATCCTGGGTTGGAGTAAGTAAATCTTGCGGCACTTTTCCCGCCCGAATGTCGTGAGCTAAACGAATAATGGAGGATTCCTCTGCCTGCCGATAAATGTCTGTCAATTGGACAACCGGAATCACATTGGACTCCAGCATATCAAACAAAACATTGCCTGGGCCTACAGAAGGCAATTGATCAGGGTCTCCTACCATCACAACATTTATATCCTTCGGGAGACAGCGGAATAACTGATTGGCTAGCCAAACGTCTACCATCGACATTTCATCAATAATAATCATTTTGCCGCGAACAGGGTTATCTTGATCGTGCTCAAAGCTCTCTCCTTTCCAACCAAGAAGACGATGGATCGTCATCGCTGGCAATCCTGTTGTCTCAGACATTCGCTTTGCTGCCCGACCAGTAGGAGCTACCAGTAAAATAGGAAAAGGATTATCTTGTGTGTCATATTTCTTCATGTCCAAACTAATTCCCTGCAAATTTGCAAAAACATGGCAAATTCCCCTAATGACTGTTGTTTTACCCGTACCAGGTCCTCCAGTCAGCAGCATAAGTCCCGAATCCATTGCTTTTTCTACTGCTTCTCTCTGCTTAGATGCATAGCTAATCCCCAATTCTTCCTCTACTTTTCCAATCGCTTGGTAAAACTCAGAGGCCGGATAGCTGTCAGGATTTTCTCTTGAGGCAAAATAGTGAAGTCGTTTTGCCAGACCAATCTCTGCAAAAAACAAGGACGGAAGATAAACGCGCTCTTCCTCCCAGTGTACTTTGTTATCCATTACCAATTGTTCAATCGCGCTCTTTACATCCTCTGCCTCGAAAACGTGTCCGCCGCATTCGGTTAATAGCGAAATCGCCCGCGTAATTAATTCTTCATGAGGAAAATAGACATGCCCCTCACTATAACCGGCTTCTTGTAAAACATACAGGCATGCTGCCATGACTCGTTCCTGGGACGATGCCGCAATTCCTGTCGACAGAGCAATTTCGTCTGCACGTTTAAAACCGATGCCTTGCACATCCTCAATAAGCTTATATGGAGTTTCTGTCAAAACAGTCATCGTATTATGCTTGTAGGCTTGATAAATACGTAAAGCCAAATGAACACCAATTCCAAATTCATATAAGAAAACCATGGTACGTTCTAATGATTGATGCTCTAGGACTGATTCATAGATTTGCTTAGCTCGTTTAGGAGAGATACCTGGAATAGCGGCAAGATCATCGGGATTTTCAGCAATGATGGTAAGTGCATCGACGCCTAAATGTTCCACGATCCGCTTTGCCAGCTTTTTACCAATCCCACTAAAAAGTCCACTTGCTAAATACTTTTCAACACCCGACTTTGTTTTGGGTGTTTCACGCTCGTAGCGTTCTGCCACATACTGCTTTCCGTATTTAGGATGATCTTTCCACTCACCATAAAATGTATACGTCTCATCCTCGTGAGGACGCGGAAAATGCCCTACAACAATGACTTCTTTATCTTTAATCGGTTCCGTTGTCTCTTCCACTTTAAAACGAATAATGGCATACCAGTTCTCTTCGTTATAAAAAATTTCGTGTTTTACTTGTCCTCGGATGTAGGTCTCACGAAACAACGGGAGGGCCTGTTGCTGCACGGTAGTACGCCTCCTTTTTCTATAAAGCCTTGACTTTAAAAGACTTCTGGAGCCCAGCAAAGCCTTGAGCTGAACTGCTTTATTGAGCTTTTTATAAGAAAATATTCATCGTAAAAAAAATTCCACTATCCGATATGATAGTGGATGTGTGCTACTTTATTGTACTTTGCTGAAAAGGGTTTTGACAACTTGATTCGAACAAGCGTTCCAAACCTTTCACAACTCATTAGGCTTCTAACAAACTGTATATTTATTCTTTATTTTACTAAGCGCTTTACGATCTGTACAATTTTTTGAGCTGCTGTTGTCACTTCTTCTGTTGTGTTGGTCATGCCAAAACTAAAGCGAATAGCTGTATGTGAGCGCTCCTTAGGTAAATTCATAGCTGTAAGCACATGAGATAGCTCCAACGAACCCGATGTACAAGCAGAACCACTTGCTGCTGCAATTCCAGCCAAATCTAGATTAAACAGCATTGTCTCAGTATTTACCCCTAAAAAACTAACATTTAGAATGTGGGGCAAAAAATGTTCCTCATGACCATTTATCTCAAATGCAATACCTGCTTCCCTAAAAACCTGTAGCATAGCTTGACGCATATCTAAATATTTTTGCCGACGCTCTTCCCGGTCAGAGCGCATTAGCTCGATTGCTTGAGCAAACCCTACAATACCAGCGAGATTTTCAGTTCCCGCCCGTCGCTTACGCTCCTGTGCTCCCCCGTGTAAATACGGAGTAATTGTCGTTTTACGCCCCATGCACAAGGCACCGACACCTTTTGGTCCATTGATTTTATGGGCAGATAAAGAAATTAAATCAACAGGCAGTTCATTTGCCTTAATGCGCAATAAACCAAAGGCTTGTACACAATCTGAATGAAACAGAATTCCTTGCTCCTGTAAAAAGCTCCCTATTTCTTGAATGGGTTGAATTGTCCCAACCTCATTGTTTCCATACATAATAGAAACCAAAATGGTATCGGGACGAATCGCTTTTTTAACATCGTCCAGACTAACCATTCCCGTTTTATCCACTGGTAAATACGTTACTTCAAATCCCATTCGTTCTAAATGCTCACAAGCATGCAATACCGCATGATGCTCGATCTGAGTTGTAATAATATGCTTACCTTTTTGTTCATTAGCAAGCGCTCCACCGATCAATGCCATATTATCAGCTTCTGTTCCGCCACTGGTAAAAATGATTTGACTGGGATCAGCCCCGAGAAAGTCCGCGATTGTCTCCCGTGCTTTTTCCAATGCTTTACGTGCTTCACGGCCAAATCCATGAATACTGGATGGATTTCCATATACCTCAGTGAAATATGGTTGCATGGCCGCTATCACTTGCGGATGAACAGGAGTCGTTGCTGCATTATCCAAATATACGTGTGAGTTCATGTTCTAATCCCCTACTTTGTAATCTAACAACCTAAATGTAGAACATATAATTATCAGTGCGTCCATCATCTTGATAATTGATGAGATCACGCAATGTAGTGGAGTCTATTACAGACGTTATACTATCTCGAATGCGCAACCATAGATAACGCTTTGCCGGATCCTCTTCCTCCGCAAACTCCACAGGACTAATCGGTCCTTCTAATACTCGTAAAATATCTCCCGATGTAATATCATCAGGTGATTTGGAGAGCACATAGCCACCATAAGCCCCTCGAATGCTTTTCACTAATCCTGCATTTCGCAGGGGAGCGATTAATTGCTCTAAATAATGCTCAGATAATTCATGCCTCTGAGCAATGCTTTTCAATGAAATAGGGCCGTCCCCATGACGGGTGGCTAGCTCCATCATAATCGTTAAGCCGTAGCGTCCCTTAGTCGAAATTTTCAACGTTAACAACTCTCCTCTATGTTTCACTGTACGTCTATGACAAACTTCCCTGAATTTGTAGCACATGAGTTGCTTGCTTTCGGTCAAAATATGGTCAGGGAGGTGAGCTTATATGGCAACCAATAAGCGTTCCGAACGTGGACGAAACCATCCATCTGACGTTCTTTATGAAGTACCAGCCGGAACCATTGCTCACAAAGCAAGATTTGGTGCGAGCAAAAACAGCAAGCAACCAAATGAGAACGGGGATTTACCGAATAAACCGGGCGGAAATGTACGGACGTAAAAACAATAAGAATGAATTGGCCTTCTTTCGCCTTACTAAAGCTTTGTACTTTCCCGACAGATTCCTTTATCATTATTTTTTTTGAAAAATATTCGTTCCTACATGTAAGGTAGCATTTTAACGCCCATAGTCATGTGTACTCTGTAAGAAATCCTTCTCGCATGCTATTACTTCGATCTCTCCTGCTCAGAGGGTCGAAGTTCTTCTTTTTATTCAAAACAAAGAATGATCAGTACGCTCTAGTTGTTTTTTATTACGATAAATATAAACTTTTCCCAAAAGAATGTAAAGGCATCGGAATAATCGGGGTTAATTTCGAGATGCTTGACGCTTTTGAATTTCTGCCTCATATCCTATCTGCTTAGGCTCATAAAATTTCTCTTCCACACCCTCAGGCAAATAACGCTGTTTCACATAGCCTTCGGGATAATTATGCGGATATAGATACCCTTCCCCGTGACCTAACTTCGCAGCTCCTTTATAATGTCGATCCCGCAAGTGAACAGGTACAGGCTTATGCCCCTCTTTTTGGACATACGTAAGTGCTTGATTAATGCCCATGTACGCTGCATTACTTTTCGGGGCAGTTGCAAGGTAGGTTGTGGCTTGTCCCAAAGCAATGCGTCCCTCTGGCATACCAATTAATTCAAGAGCCTGAAAGCAAGATACCGCAACGGATAAGGCTTGAGGATCAGCATTACCGATATCCTCTGATGCAGAGATTATTAAGCGACGCGCTATAAAACGCGGATCTTCACCTGCATCAATCATCCTTGCTAACCAGTACAATGCGCCATCTGGATCGGATCCTCTAATAGACTTAATAAAGGCAGAAACGGTATCGTAATGATTATCTCCGCTTTTATCGTAACGGACAGCTCTACGCTGGATTGATTCTACGGCCACATCCAGCGTGATGACAATCTCTCCTGCTTCATTTAATGGTGTAGTCGTTGCTGCTAATTCCAACGCATTTAATAAGCGACGAGCGTCCCCTTCTGCATAGTGAATTAGATGTTCCTTAGCTTCCGGTGTCATTTTAACCCGTAATTCTCCAAGCCCTTCAAGCTCATCCGTTAATGCTCTATCTATAACCTGCCCCAAATCCTCATCTGTTAGGGATTGCAAGGAAAAAATTTGTGAACGAGACAGCAACGCTGCATTGACTTCGAAAAAAGGATTTTCTGTTGTTGCTCCAATCAAAATGACTGTTCCCTCTTCTACATAGGGCAACAGCGCATCCTGTTGAGATTTATTAAAACGGTGGATCTCATCAATAAATAACGTAGTACGTTGGTTATGCATTACTAAGCGATCCTTCGCTTCCTCTACGATACGGCGAATGTCTGCTACTCCTGCGGTCACCGCATTTAATTCACTGAAGTGCGATTTAGTTGTACGCGCTATGACTTTTGCTAAAGTTGTTTTTCCTGTGCCTGGAGGTCCGTAGAAAATTAAAGAAGAGATTTGATCCGCTTCAATGGCTCTTCGAAGCAGTGATCCTTTAGCTAATATATGTTGTTGGCCAACTACTTCATCTAGGTTTTTTGGTCTCATTCGTGCCGCAAGCGGCTTGGTGCGCCCTTTGGAATCTTCCTGTTCATGGGCGAAAGAAAATAAATCCATCCTTCTCAACCCCAATCTGGTTTCTTCAAACTATTTGCAACTATAAACTGTCTTTTGTTACCATAGCCTTGAGCTATCATCCCTGTTCATTTTACTTAGAAAACCAGGCTTCGCCAAGTTTCGAAAAGGCAAGTAACTAGGCAAGCTGATTGCTTATTAACATCAATCAAATCATTCTCTTAAATAGCATGTATCGATCACAAGTGCTTCAAGACATAAAGGGGAGCTTTCCTTCCGTAAAGAAAGTAGCGCAGAAAAGCCCGAAGGCCTCTGCGCTATCCTTTTCAACATTGTTAATCACTTTTTTGTAAAACCGTACTACGCTATTCGGGGCACTCTTTTGCTACCCTTTTTTCGGTACCCAACCAATTATATCTTGAACAACCACACTAGCTAAAATCAAGCCTGCCACAGATGGCACAAATGCATTGCTTGCCGGCGGTTGTTTTACTTTACGAATAGGGGAATCCGGATTTTGAACAATCTGTTCCCGTACATCCGTACGAATCGTTACAGGGATTTCCTTGGAATATACCACCTTAACCCCCTTATAAATGCGTGCCTTTTTAAGCTCACGACGAATTACCTTGGCAATAGGGTCATAGCTGGTTTTAGAGATGTCCTCCACTTCAAAACGCGTTGGGTCCATCTTATTAGCTGCCCCCATACTAGAGATAATCGGGATATTGCGTTTTTTTGCTTCCAGGATAACATGAATTTTTGCAGACACGGTATCCATAGCATCAACAATATAGTCCAGCTTATGCTCGAATAGACGAGGAGCTGTTTCATCGTCATAGAACATCTGAAGCGTGACTACCTCGCACTCTGGATTAATGGAGTGGATACGCTCTTTCATTAGCTCTGTTTTTTGTTGGCCAATCGTGTGTAAAGTAGCATGAATTTGTCTGTTAATGTTTGTGATGTCAACGTCATCTTTATCAATCAGGATCAGTTTTCCTACGCCAGTACGCGCTAAAGCTTCTACAGTGAAGGACCCTACTCCACCGACACCAAGCACAGCAACGGTACTGTTTCTCATTTTCTCCAAGCCCTCTGGACCAAATGCCAGTTCACAACGCGAGAATTGATGTAACATATTCAATAACAACCTTTCCTACATTCATCTATTTGGTAAGTAGCATTCCATCTATAATTACAATTTCATGTCATCCGTATATGACCCAGTAATCTTCTCAGATTTATACTTTTTATACAATCATAAAAATAGTGACATTCCGATTATACCTATCAATAGGCTGATATTCAATTCCTATTATTCCACTAGGACTCCAAGCCGTTTACGAATCAGACATATGCTAGCACATTGAATTCTGCAAAGCAAACAAAAAAACAGGTCCAACCAAAAGACCTCTTGCCTCGGTTGGACCCATTTGCCCAAGTAAATTTACTTGTTTGTTATTTGTTTGTTACTTCTTCTTTTTTCACTTCTTCAATAGTCGCAATAAACAACTGCTTCAATTGACTTTCGTCAACTTCACTTGGAGCGTTAACCATTAGGTCACTGGCGCTTGCTGTTTTCGGGAAAGCAATTACTTCGCGTAAATTCGTACGTCCAGCAAGCAACATTACCAAACGGTCTAACCCTAGTGCGATACCACCATGTGGAGGTGTTCCATATTCAAACGCATCCATTAAGAAGCCAAATTGCTCTCTTGCTTCTTCTGGACTAAATCCAAGAGCAGTAAACATTTTCTCTTGTACGTCACGCTTGTAAATACGCATGGAACCGCCGCCCAATTCATAACCATTCAGAACTAAGTCGTAAGCTTGTGCGCGAATCGCACCTGGGTCTGTTTCAAACAGATGCAAATCTTCGTCTTTTGGACGAGTGAATGGATGGTGGAGAGCTACATAACGTTTAGCCTCCTCATCCCACTCTACCAATGGGAAATCTACTACCCACAGGAAAGCAAACTTACTGTGGTCAATTAAGCCTAATTCAGCACCTAGCTTGCTGCGTAGAGCACCTAGAGAATCTGCTACCACTTTCGGTTTATCAGCTACGAACAACAATAGATCGCCTTCTTCTACTAGCAAGCGCTCTTTAATTGCTGTAATCTCTTCTTCAGAGAAGAATTTAGCGATTGGCCCTTTCACTTCGCCATCTTTAAATGCAATCCATGCTAGACCTTTTGCTCCATAGCGTGAAGCGAACTTACCTAGATCATCGACATCTTTGCGTGAATAATGCCCGCAGCCTTTTGCATTAATCGCTTTTACTTGTCCACCAGCTTCTACTGTGCTTGCAAATACTTTAAAGCCGCTATCCTTTACAAGATCGGATACGTTGGTCAACTCCATACCAAAACGAATATCTGGCTTGTCAGAACCAAAGCGATCCATCGCTTCTGCATACGTTAAGCGAGGGAATGATGTCCCTACATCCGTACCAACTGTTTCTTTAAATACATGCTGAACCATTTCCTCCATCATTGGCAATAGCTGTTCCATTGGCAAGAAGGATGTTTCAATGTCGATTTGAGTGAATTCTGGCTGACGGTCAGCGCGCAAGTCCTCGTCACGGAAACAACGTACGATTTGATAGTAGCGCTCGAATCCGGAAACCATCAATAATTGTTTAAAAATCTGAGGAGACTGCGGCAATGCATAGAACTCACCTGGGTGTACGCGAGATGGTACTAGGTAATCACGAGCTCCCTCTGGAGTGCTCTTCGTAAGCATTGGCGTTTCAATATCTAAGAAGCCCTTTTGATCCAAGAAATCACGGAACGCTTTTGTAGCTTTCGAACGCAAGTAGAATGCCTTTTGCATTTCAGGACGACGAAGGTCCAAATAGCGATATTTTAGGCGAACCTGCTCATCTACATCAATCTCATCTTCAATTAAGAACGGAGGAGTTTTCGCATCGTTTAAAATGGTAATTTCCGTTGCTAGCAATTCGAATTCGCCAGTTTTAATTTTCGGATTCACGGCTTCCGGTTCACGATTGATCAGCTTACCTTTAACAGATAAGACGTACTCGCTACGCACACAATCTGCTTTTTCCCATGCTTCTTTATTTACTTCTGGGTTAAACACCACTTGGCAAATTCCTGAGCGATCACGCAGATCAATAAAGATAACCCCACCAAGGTCACGGCGCTTTTGAACCCAACCATTTAAAATGATCTCTTGTTCTACATGTTGTTTGGTTACTTCGCCACAATAGATAGTGCGCACATCAAATTTCATCGTTGGTCCCTCCAATAGGTCAATATTTCGTTCTCTTTTCTATATCCTTAACGTTTAGCCAATAGCCAATCGCTTACTTCCGCAAAAGTTACTTCCTGCTGTTCGCCGGTCGCTAGTTCTTTTAGCATGACTACGCCTTTTTCCAATTCTGATTCGCCAATGATAGCAGCATACTTTGCTTCTACACGATCCGCTGCTTTTAACTGAGCCTTCATTTTACGGCCTAAATAGTCCATCTCTGCCTTAACACCCTTGGCACGCAGAGAATCTAACAACTGGAATGCCTTCGTTTTTGCTGTTTCAGATTGTAAAACAATGTAAGCATCTAGCCCTGTTTCAATTGGCAATTGAATATTTTGTGATTCTAAAGCCATTAACAAGCGTTCAATACTCATCGCAAAACCAATGCCCGGCATATCTTCGCCGCCAATCTGCTCAACCAACCCATTATAACGACCGCCACCGCACAACGTTTCAACTGCACCGATCTCTGCCATTTTAATTTCAAAAGCAGTCAGCGTGTAGTAATCAAGACCACGGACTAAACGCGGATTAATGTGGAACGGAATGTTGATTGCAGTAAGATATGCCTGCACCTCTTCAAAATGCTTTTTAGATTCGTCACTTAGATAATCTAAAATAGAAGGTGCATCTTTTGTAAGGGTCTGACATTTTTTGTTTTTGCAATCCAAAACTCGCAAAGGATTCCGATCAATTCGTGATTGGCAATCTTCACAAAGCTCGTCTCGTACACTATTTAATACTTCAAGCAATGCTCCACGGTGACGGGCGCGATCTTCCAGAGTTCCTACACTGTTTAACTCTACGGACAAGCCTGTAAGCCCTAACTCTTGATAGATTCGCATTGCTACAGCAATTACTTCGGCATCAATTGCAGGATCAGCCGAACCGATTGCTTCCACTCCAAATTGAACGAACTGGCGGAATCGACCTGCCTGCGGGCGTTCATGTCGGAACATTGGCCCTAAGTAATACAGCTTCGTAGGTTGATTCGGAACACCATACAATTTTTTCTCCACATAAGAGCGCACAACCCCTGCTGTGCCCTCTGGACGTAAGGTGAAATCCCCTTCTCCACGGGATTCAACGCTATACATCTCTTTTTCCACTACATCCGTAGTCTCACCTACGCCTCGTCTAAACAGTTCTGTCTGCTCAAAAATTGGCGTCCGGATCTCTTGGTAATTGTAGCGTGTGCAAAGATCTCGCATCTTTCCTTCGATGTGCTGCCAAAGCTCCACTGTGCCCGGCATAATGTCTTGTGTACCACGTGGAATTTGGATTTTCGCCATGTGAGTCTCTCCTTTTTTGTTTATTTACGTGCTATATAAAAAGAATCCGTACAGGGCAAGTCAGGAAAAATAATTGTTAGAAAACACAAAAAATCTCCCGTCCTTGACATGCCCAACTTACGTACATGTCAGGGACGAGAGATTGTATTCTTCTCCCGTGGTGCCACCCTGCTTGGATATATATGTAATCATATCCCACTTCATTTTCATCGTAACGCCGATGCCGCGCCTTACAGTTACTAATAGCAATGCTATCTTTCACTGGGGTCTTCAGGGAGGTCATTCGCCTAAACGTAATAGAGAAGCACTTTCAGCCACGATGCTTCCTCTCTAGCTATCCGTCTAAAGGTTACTTGGTCCCGTCATCAGATCAAAATATATTACAGATCATAGCAAAATCGAGAGTGAGCGTCAACCTGCAATCACCCGATTATTTATCAGAGTAAAGTGCATCTAAATCCTTCAGCTTTTTCTCGATTAACTGCTTATACGTATCATTATAGGTTTTAGGATCTTTCGGATTTGGCCAACGTGATAATAGACCGCTGCCAGGCCGCATCAATTTGGAGACAGCCCCACAGCCTAAGCCAAGAACCGTTTGAACTTCCTCCATCATAACGATGTTATAGATAGAGTCTTGATCTTGCAGTGCATAGCCAACATTTTCGAGATTGCCCAAAATGTTTTTTTGCCGATACAGATAATATGGGACATATCCTTGCTTCTTGGCCCACTCTTCGGTCTTTTGCATCATGCTTAGTATCTCTTCACGGCTAGCCACCTGATATCTATCTTTATTTTGGGTCATTTCCGAAGCACGTTTAAATGAAAGTGTATGGACTGTTAGAGAAGTAGGCATTAGCTTTTCAATCTCCTGAAGCGAATGCTTCATTTCCTGCATCCCTTCATTTGGCAGCCCTATGATCAAATCCATATTAATGTTTGTTATCCCCATCTCCATGGCCAATTTATATTTATCCACTGTTTCTTCGACTGTATGGTGCCGACCGATCGCTTGAAGGGTTTCTTGTGTAAACGACTGCGGATTGATGCTGATACGGTCAACCCTCCATTTTTTCATGATTTCAATTTTATCAGGAGTGATCGTATCGGGCCTTCCCGCTTCCACTGTCAGTTCACGCACTTTATCCATATGAGGAAAATGCTTATAAAGTGTAACAAAAAGCTCATCTAACTCGTCAGCAGTAATACTGGTAGGTGTACCTCCGCCAAAGTAAATGGAGGTGATTACCAAGTCTTGGCGGGTCAACCAATCACCTATTGAGCGAATTTCCTCATGTAAACCTGCCAAAAATGGATTTACATTCTGGCGATGCACACCAATCGCATAAGCTGGAAACGTACAATACGCACATTTTGTTGGGCAGAATGGGATTCCAATGTAGACAGAGACTTCCCGATCTATTTGATATAAATCAGGAACAACATGTAGCTGACGATCCACTATCTCTTGTAAGAGCTGTAGTTTGTGGGGGCGAACCATATAGTCCTCGCGTAATTGGCGATGAGCCTCCTCGCGACTCAACCCAGATTGTAGCATCTTGTGAAGCAATTTAGTCGGCCGAATACCGGTCAAAATGCCCCATCCCTGTTCCATTCCCGTATGACGCTCCAGCAATGTTAATAGCGTATAGCTAATTGCTTGCTTTGCTGTTTTGCGCATACCTTTTTCGGAGTGCTCCTTATAGGGACGATCATACTCAAATGAATGCTTTTGATCGGCAAACAATAATTGTCCAGTAGCATGGACACCATCGGCTTGTGACTCACAGCAAAGCTCTATCTTAATATCTTGATGGGAGCAATTTTCCCAATCTTGTACATAATGAATCGCGGGATCTTCGTAGAACAGTGCGGCAATAAAGCCGATTTCACGTTCGAACTGATGACCCACGCATTTTATTTGCAACATGTTCTTCACCTGCTTCTTTCGCAATCCTTCTCATCTTACCTTACCAGCATAAGGGGGTCAATTTCAGAGAAGGCACCAACTGTTCACTTCAAAAATGGACGGATTTCGAAAGCCGTTCGTTTCATCAGAACGATTTGGCATAATTATTGCGAAAAAGGGGTACATGAGACTTCCTGATGGATCATTGACTTTTCGCTACATGAAGCTACGACCCTATCAAACTCTACCAGCTTGATTCCTGCATACTTTTAATAGCTTTTCGCCATTAATTATTGTTTAGCACGCCGACGCAGCTCTTGTACCTCTCGGATGCTTATATGAAACTCCTGAGACATTTCTACATCGTTTAAAATGGCTTCTTTTTGCAAGAAATCATGAAAATCGACAGAAAAAATGCGACGGTTTAATTCTTGAGCGAAACGTTCTTTATTGGATTGGCGCATACTTAATCCCTCCTTGCCCTATTGTTTCCGCATGGGAAGATTTGCATGCATCTCGAAAAAATTGTCGAAAGTTGCAGGAAAGTCCAAGCTCTATGAAGAAGATTATTGTTTTGTGGAAAATGTGATTTTCCGCTCGTAGGAATTATGAAAAACAGAAAGGATGGGACAAACGTGTTTTCTCGCAAGAAGATGATTATCGGACTTGCAACGTGTCTCACTAGCTTGGTCGCCCCCTTCCAAATGGTTTGGGCAGCCAGCCAGGTGCAGGTAACTGCCGATAATTTAAACATTCGCTCTGGTCCAGGAACCAACTATCAACTCGTAAGTTCCGTGCCTAAGTCGACAAAACTAACCGTTATATCAAAAAAGGATAAATGGATACAGGTAAAATTGCCGAATGGCAAACAAGGCTGGGGATTGAATACATACCTTCAGGAGATCAAAGCAGCTCCTCAACCACCAAAGGTAATTTATTTACAAAGCACGGTTGATATGTTAAACATTCGGACTGCACCAAAGTCTGATGCTCAAATCATTCAGGTAATGGATAAGACAAAAAGCTATAAAATGATTAAAAAGGAAGGCGTCTGGGCACAAATTCAGGTGTCTGAAAAGGTAACAGGCTGGATTAATGCTAAATTTGTAAAACATGCTACTCCGCCTGCTACATCAACGCCCCTACCAGGAACAACACCACCGGGTCAGAATAACCAACCTGCTGAGGTATTGCCACCTGTAGAACCTACTGTACAGCCACCATCTACCAGCAGTATTAAAATCTCTGCAGTAACTAACGTGTATGCAGAGCCTAATGTCTCAGCCATGATTATCGGGCAGTTAAGCGCAGGGGATCAGGTAAGTAAATATTCGGAGTCAAATGGATGGGATCAAATCCTGTACAATGGAACAACAGCTTGGATTGCTAATCCCAAAGCTTCTAAAACCGGACAAGCAACACCTCCTCCGACACAACAAAATCCTGTTACATCAGGCTCTACGGTGAAGGTAACGGCAAATAATGTAAACATTCGGAGTGAAGCTAATACAACAAGCCAGGTCCTCACCCAAGTAAATAACGGAGTGATTCTACCGGTATTGTCTCAAAGCAACAATTGGTTTCAGGTAAAAACACCGGATGGGAAAACAGGTTGGATTGCCAGTTGGTTAGTAACTAAATCAACAGAAGCTCCCCCTACACTTGGAGTAGTTGATCCAAATGAACATAAGAACCAAAACTCTCTTCAGCCCTCGGTGCCAAGCAATAATCAATCAGAAATGAAAATCAAGGTGATTAACGAAGGCACCAATATTCGTTCTGGCCCTGGCACCCAATATGAACCGGTAGGTACCGTACAAGCAGGCGAAAGCTATTCAGTAATCAAAACAGAGGGCGATTGGCATCAAATCCGCCTAAAAGATAACTCAACAGCCTACATCGCGAGCTGGGTCGTTCAAAACGAATCAACAGATATAGCCAATCTGCCTCCTTTAACCGGTAATGAAGCGAGAGGCAAATTGATTGTAGTTGATCCAGGACACGGCGGAACAGATAGCGGGGCTGTAGGGACGACGTACAAGACGTTTGAAAAAGAAGTTAACTTACAGGTTGCTCTGAAGCTAAAACAACGCTTAGAGGCTTCTGGAGCACGTGTGATCATGACTCGTTCCGATGATACGACTCTTACGTTGAATCAACGTGTTCAGGTTGCTGTACAAAACAATGCGGATATGTTTGTAAGTGTCCATCACAATACACATCCTAATGCAGCTACCAATGGTACCATCATTTTTTACTATCACAAAGGAAAATCGATGGAATTAGCCCAAATGACTCAAAAAGAGATCGTCTCGACAACTCACTATAAGGATTTAACATCCAGATTTGGTGATTTTCATGTCATTCGCGAAAATCCAAAACCAGCTATTCTTGCTGAAATCGGCTTTATAACCAATCCGCAGGAAGAAGCTAACATACGTGACGACCAGCACCAGCAAAATGCGGCGGAAGGGTTGTTCCGAGGCATACTGCGTTACTTCCAGGTTTATCCAAACTAGTTTTTTTACACAAAAAGCAGCTAGTCTATTTTTTGACTAGCTGCTTTCTTTCTAGGTGTTTAGCTAGGCAATTTGACTAGCCCTATGTTTCACCTGTCATTAACTTTCAACAATTAATGTCACCGGTCCATGATTATGTATCTGCACATCCATCATTGCACCAAATCGCCCTGTCTCTACATGAAGCCCTTTACTCCGTAGCACCTCATTAAACTGCTCATATAATGGTTCAGCGGCTTCTGGGCGGGCAGCCGCCATGAAATTAGGTCGACGGCCTTTCCTGCAATCTCCATATAATGTAAATTGAGAAACAGATAAGATTTGCCCCTTCGTATCTTGAACAGAGTAATTCATCTTTCCCTCCTCGTCTTCAAAAATCCGCAAATTGGCTACCTTATCTGCTACAAACTCTACATCTTTTATCGTATCCTCATGGGTAATACCGACTAATAAAACCAGCCCTCGCTCAATTTTACCGACTACCTCACCATTTACCGATACACTGGATGCTTTTGCTTTTTGGACAACGACTCGCACTACTTATCACTCCGGTTCTCTTGTTTTTAATTTATGCCCTTATGGTTATGAAAGAAAAGGCAGTGTCCCCAAGGAACCACTGCCTGTCACATAATAATAAAGATATGCTAGGTATTAAGAATTCGACGAACGGAATAAATATCTTTGATACGCTTGATCCGTTCTACCACACGATGCAAATGATCTATGTTGTTAATACAAATTGTCATGTTGATCGTAGCTACCCGATTGCGGTCCGCTTTTCCACTCACAGCCGCTATATTGGTTTTGGTCTCCCCAACTACATGTAGTACATCGTTTAATAAGCCTGTGCGATCATGGCCAGTGATTTCTATATCTACATTGTAGTTTTGTTTCTGGTCACCTTCCCATTGTACAGGGATGAGCCGATCACTCTCTTCCACCGTCACATTCGGGCAATCCTTGCGATGAATGGAGACCCCTCGTCCTCTTGTAATAAAACCAATAATGTCATCACCTGGGACCGGCGAACAACATCGAGAAATACGAGTCAACAAATTGTCTACGCCTTCTACGCGGATGCCCGTGTCGCTTCGAGTCTGCTTCTGGGTAGGTGCATGAGATTTAAATTCCTGAATGGCTTGCTGCTGTTGCTGTTG
Source organism: Brevibacillus laterosporus (assembly GCF_030489605.1). Taxonomy (GTDB): domain Bacteria; phylum Bacillota; class Bacilli; order Brevibacillales; family Brevibacillaceae; genus Brevibacillus_B; species Brevibacillus_B laterosporus_E. Next base: position 25,331 of record NZ_JAUKFY010000010.1, on the reverse strand, counting down.
TTGCTCTTCTCGATCTCTACGTATTTTTTCCGTCAATCGATTGGCTACTTGTGCTGAAGTAAGCCCGCCATATCCGACAGCAGAAAACATATCTTCGTCAGATTGGAAATTAAACTTAGCTGCTGCTTCTTTTAAATTCTCGGCAGTCATGGTTTCTTTTAAATCAAAGCCACGCGCTTTTACCTCAGCTTCAATCATCGATAGCCCTTTAGCAACATTTTCTTCGCGCTTTTCTTTCTTAAACCATTGCTTGATCTTATTGCGGGCATGGGCAGACTTTGCTATTTTGAGCCAATCTTGACTTGGACCATATGAATGCTTGGAAGTCAAGATTTCCATAATGTCGCCCGTACGCAACGCAAAATCAAGCGGAACGATCTTGCCGTTCACTTTAGCTCCAATGGTTCGATTGCCGACAGCCGAATGTATCCGATATGCAAAGTCCAAAGGAACCGAGCCTTTTGGAAGCTCCACCACATCGCCTTTTGGCGTAAAGACAAATACCGTATCAGAAAACAAATCCTGTTTGAGGGATTCCATGAATTCCTGAGCATTTGGTGTCTCTTCTTGTCCACCCTGAATAATCTCACGGAGATTACCAATCTTCTCTTCAAAGGAGCCCTGCACTCCTCCTTTTCCCTCTTTATAGGCCCAGTGAGCAGCGATACCAATCTCTGCTGTTCGATGCATATCCCATGTGCGAATTTGTACTTCTAATGGTTCACCCTTTGGCCCGATTACAGTGGTATGCAGGGATTGATACATATTGGCCTTTGGCATAGCAATATAATCTTTAAATCGTCCTGGCATAGGTTTCCACAACGTGTGCACAATTCCAAGGACAGCATAACAATCACGAATATCATTGACAATGATGCGTAAAGCCAGCAAGTCGTAGATTTCGTTAAACTGCTTATTTTGTGACACCATCTTTTTATAGATGCTGTAGATATGCTTAGGTCTGCCCGCAATCTCCGCTTCAATATGCAACTCATGTAATTTATCAGTAATCATTGCTTTTGCTTCTGAAATGTACTCCTCGCGCTCCGTCCGTTTCTTCTGCATGAGGTTTACAATCCGATAATATTGCTGCGGATTCAAATAGCGCAGTGCTGTATCCTCTAGCTCCCACTTTACAAATGCAATCCCCAAGCGATGAGCCAGTGGCGCAAAGATTTCTAGCGTTTCATCCGATATTTCACGTTGTTTTTCCTCGGACATATGGCGTAACGTACGCATATTATGCAATCGGTCCGCCAATTTAATTAAAATGACCCGAATATCTTGTGCCATGGCTACAAGCATTTTACGATGATTTTCCGCTAACTGCTCTTCTTTGGATTTGTATTTAATTTTTTCTAGCTTTGTGACCCCGTCTACCAGATGTGCTACCTCTGATCCGAATTCCTTACGTAAATCATCCAGCGTAATATCGGTATCTTCCACAACATCATGGAGAAAACCGGCAGCAACAGTTACTGCATCCATGTGCATATCCGTTAAAATGCCTGCAACCGCAATCGGATGCATAATGTAAGGCACCCCAGATTTACGCACTTGACCCTCATGAGCCTTGCGTGCTAAATCATAGGCCCGCTCCAGCATAGTAACGTCCTCGCTTGACATATAGCTATTCGCTTTGCTTAAAATTTCCTCGATGCCCGTAGTCATATTTCCCTTCCTTAATCTTCACTCTGAAGATGAAAACCGTCTATCTTTCCCTTAAACGTATTACCTTTTATTATCTGGTATGAAGGGGAGAATGTAAAGGTAATAATCTTCCATTCTCTACTTAAAACACACAAAATAGACACTTTATACTTGAGTTTCTCAGGTAAATCCGCAAAAAACCTCCGCAAGCGCAGAGCTTACAGAGGTTTTTATCCAACAGATTAATATGTGATTAACGAAGAAACCGGGATGTCACCTAGTTTTTCACGACCATCGAGATAGCTTAATTCAATCAGGAATACAGCCCCTACTACGATTCCGCCCAATTGTTCAACAAGATTTATAGATGTCTCAATCGTACCGCCCGTTGCAAGCAGGTCATCTGCAATCAATACACGATCACCAGGCTTGATTGCATCTTCATGCATTGCTAATGCATCACTGCCATACTCTAAGCTATAATCAGCTTGAATAGATTTGTAAGGTAATTTGTTTGCCTTGCGAATCGGAATAAACCCGACGTTCATCGCATATGACAATGGTGCCCCTACAACAAAACCGCGCGCTTCCGGTCCTGCGATTACATCCACGTTTAGGGTATCAGCAAATGTTTTCAATTCATTGATTGCCGCTTTATATACAGGGCCATCTTTTAATAGGGTAGTAATATCTTTGAAACGAATCCCCGGTTGTGGGTAATCTGGAATCACGCGAATATAATCTTTAAAGTTCATTAAGGAATGCCTCCTACAAAAGAATAAAAACAAAGTAAGTTGGGTGCTCTTCTTCTAAGACTGATGAAGCATATCCAAATATTTTCCTAGTCCATCATGATTAGAAAGGAGCAGTTCGGCGTGTAGCTCGGCTTCCTCGCGCCAGTCTAGATATCGTGAAGATGTATCCAAAGGCGCTTTAGCCGGTTCTGGATGCAATAGGTATGCTTGCTCGCTATCTTCAATAAAACAAAGCTCTGTAAAAATAGTAAGCATTCGCTCCACAATGGAACGCTTTAGCTTCAATTTTTTAGCTAATGCATCGAGATGAGCCTTGTTGATTTTACCATATTGTCGAAAAATTTGATACAGCGCTTTAAAATCTTCTCGGCTCGGTACATGCAGCAATTCAAAGGCTTCATCCGCTTCTCCAAATAAACAGTAAATGGAGTCCATTTCATGTAACGCAGTCATCGCCTGTCCCAATGCTTTTTTGGAGGAAGGAAGGTCGTATAAGATGATCGAGCGACATCCTTCTTTCCAGTCTCCTTGCATTTCTCCAGCATTCGTTACATACAGAAGCGACCTTTGGGTAAGCTGCTGACTTGCGAGTAAAGAGTGCAAACGTTGATGATTAGCTGCTTGGAATGTGATGGTAATCAACTCTTCCGCTGCTATTTTATCTAACCATTTTTTCTCTTTATCGCGGGTGCCTCGCCAGTCGAAAATCTGCTTATGCTTGACCGCTACATCACGAAGCAAGAATTGAGGCTTTCGCAACCCATTCCATTCATTAATCTGCAATTCACCAAGCACTGAAAGCTTTGATGTTGGAGCTACCTGTTCCATAATTGGGGCAAAACCAAAGCCGATTGCATCTAGTTGCGATTTCTCATGTGACAATACACATTTTAGATGTGTCTCATCCTTCCCAATTTTACGCATACCCTGATGACCGACTTTTTCACAGACAAGTATTGGAGTAGGGTTACCCATGCCGAATGGAGCTAAAGCTTCCAGTTCTACAGCAAGATCTAGATTCATTTCATCAAAAGCCACTTCAAGATCTACTCTTGTTTTGGGGATGAAGTCTTCTGGTTGCAGCCATTCCTGTGAAATGCGATGCAACGCCTTGCGTAGCGGATCTACATTCTCTATGGGCAATGTCATACCCGCTGCCATTGTGTGACCACCATAGTGTGGTAGAAGCTCCTTGCAGGCCGTCAACGCCTCATACATGTCGAAGCCAGCAATGCTTCGGGCCGAGCCTTTTGCTGTGCCTTTTTCAGGATCGATTCCAAGCACAATAGCAGGTCGATAGAATTTCTCCACTAAACGAGAGGCAACAATACCAACAACGCCGACATTCCATCCCTCTTTGGCTACAACAATTACTCCACTCTGATCAGCCGGATATAGCTGTTCAACCATTTCAATGGCTTCTTCCGCCATAGCTTGAACTAATTCTTGGCGCTCCCGGTTCAACTCATCAAGTACTTCCGCTTGTTCCTTCGCTTCCTGTACATCCTCTGACACGAGCAATTTAACCGCTGCTTCTGCTGTTTCTAAACGACCGCCCGCATTAATTCGTGGTCCAATGGCAAAGCCCACATGTCCCGCAGTAATTTCTTTCTCCTGAAGCCCGCACACATCAAGTAAAGCTTGGATACCTACATTTTGTGTTCGATTCAATCGTTGCAATCCTAAACTAGCTAATACCCTGTTTTCATCCACTAAAGGAACAAGGTCAGCAATCGTTCCTATCGCGGCCAAATCGACGAACTCCATCGGAGGCTCTTTTAACAAGGCTTGGGCCAGCTTAAAAGCAACGCCTACACCAGCCAGCATGTCAAACGGATAGGAACAGCCCGGTTTTTTAGGATTCATTACTGCAAACGCATCAGGCAGAAGCTCAGGTGGTTCATGGTGATCCGTCACGATGATATCAAGCCCCAACTGATTTCCATGCGCTACCTGCTCTACCGCGCTTATGCCAGTATCCACAGTCACGACAAGCCGAAAACCGCTGTCATAAATGTATGACAACGCTGTTTGGTTTAACCCGTATCCTTCTTTAAAACGATTCGGTATATAATAATCAAATGTGGCTCCCAATTTTCGTAACAAATGCACCATTAAAGCAGTGGAGCTAACTCCATCCGCATCATAATCTCCATATATGCAAATCGGTTCATGTCGCTCAATCGCCTGTTGGATTCGATGCACGCTTTTGTCCATGCCATCCAATAAAAATGGATCATGTAGCTGTTTTGGACTGACATTCAAAAAGTCACGTGCCTTTTGTGACGTATCCATCCCTCTTTGAACGAGCAAACGTGCAAGCAAAGGCGATATTCCACACGCTTGGGCAATCTCTGCACTTATTGCTTCGTCATATGGGGTGAGTTGCCATCGCGATTTCGCTTGTAGCATGAGGCAGCCCTCCAATCCTCATCCATTATATAAAGAAATAGAGGGCATGCCAAGCTTTCTTATAAACGCAAAAAGCGTATGTTTTAAGAACGTCCTGTCATAAATAAGCTTGAATTGTGAAAAAGTCCAATAATAACTGCATTATTCATCCGTCTTAACAGGTTCCTCATCCCATGACTTTCCTTTTTCATCATACGGATTAATGTGAACAAACACATTTCGAATATCCTGATGTTTTTCCATTAAATTGCGTTTAACATTTTTCCCGATTCGATGTCCATCCTCTACCGTTATAAACGGATCAACTGAAACCTTAATATCCACGATTTGATAGTGACCAGTTTCTCTGGCCCACAGCTCATCAATTCGCAATACTCCCTCTACCTCCATAACGGTTTTACGCAAAGGCAAGGTATCTTCCTCGTGCAATACATGATCCATCGCGGAATGAATTGATTCCTTTAAAATATGGTAGGCTGTTTTTAATACAAGGAAGGATACAAAAATCCCTGCAATGGGATCAAGATATACGGTCCAACTTACCCCTAGCTTCTCCCCAAGAATTGCCCCGCCAACACCAATTAACGCAGCGAAGGAAGAATATACATCAGAACGATGCTCCCAGGCATTCGCAATTAATGATTGGCTATTCAATTTTTTCCCTAGATGATACTTATATCGAAACATCCATTCTTTTATTATCATGGAGCCTAACGCCGCCCATACGGCTAACATGCCAGGAGGCTCAAGGGGCTCATAGAGTGATTTATACGAGGAATAAGCAATTTCAAAGCCTACAATAGCGAGTAGGATAGATACGATAATAGCTGAAATTGACTCTGCTTTTCCGTGCCCATACGGATGGTCTTGATCTGGGGGCGCCTCTGCTGCGCGAAGCCCTATTAAAACAGCAACTGACCCGATTACATCAGATGCAGAATGAACGGCATCGGCTACCATCGCTCGCGAATCAGCTACCAAGCCCACAAGTAATTTGACAAGTGCCAGCAACAGATTGCCAACAATACCGACCCATGCAGCAAACTGAGCCTTTGCCAAACGATTTTCCACCTGGTTTCTTCCTCCTTTTATCAGTTGGATGAACCTATTGTACCGCTTCGCTTGCCCATCCACCACTTATTGTATTTTTTTGAGAATAAAAAAACCGCAGGGGCTATCCCCCACGGTTTATTCTATCCAATTTAGCTCTCATTAGGAGTAGCTTTTAATCCTTTTTTCTTCATCTCACGTTCTTTCATAGATACCCAAATCTGTGCAGCGATAAAGATGGAAGAATACGTACCACTGATCAGACCAAAGATAAGAGCTAAGGAGAAGTTACGAATGCCTTCGCTACCAAAAATAGCAATCGCAGCAGCCGTAATGAACACGGTCAAAACAGTAAAGATAGAGCGGCGCATACTTTGCCATAAGCTCACGTTGACCATATGTTCTAAATCCTCAATGGTTTTTGTTTTCATTGTCCGCATGTTCTCACGGATACGGTCAAAGATAACAATCGTATCATTGATGGAATAACCAACGATCGTTAAAATCGCTGCAATAAATGTTAAGTCAACTTCCAAACGGAACAAGGAGAACAAAGCAATCGGGATAAAAGCATCATGTAAGATGGAGATTACGCAAGCAATCCCGAATAAGAATTGGAATCGAATCGCAATATAGACAACAATCCCCGCAGAAGCAACTAAAACAGCGATAATGGCTTTATTCACGAGCTCATTGGCAATCACGGGGTCAACTGTAGATTCCTGTTTCGTTACCTGATTACCATATTTCGCTTTAACAGCAGCCTCAATCTCTTTCAGCTTTTCTGGAGTGATCGTTTCTGTAAACGTTGTCGTTGCAAATTCCTTATTATTACCATATTTGGTTACATCTTTAAAGTGAACATCAGGAATTACTTTTGCAATAATTTGTTGGACGTCTGCTTCATTAAACTGCTTGTTAATAAATAAATCCAAACGAGTACCTGCTGTGAAATCAACGCCTTTATTTAGTCCAAACATTAGCATCGAGGCTAAACCTAGAACTAGTAAGATACCTGAAAACCAATAGAATTTGTGTCGGTTTTTAACAATATCAAATTTAACAATATCTTTTTCTTTAGAGTTCACCGATTTCACTCTCCTTTACACCAAACCAGCGAGGCTTCTTAAACGCATTGGAACGAAGAAGCAACCATAGCAAAAAGCGAGAGCCGAACACGTTGGTAATCAAGCTGACAATTAGAGTCATTGCTAGGATAATCGCGAAACCTTGAATGGAGCTCGTCCCAAAGTAGAAGAGCACGACGCACGCAATCAAAGTAGTAACATGCGAGTCAATGATTGTAATCAACGAGCGACGTTCACCCGCACGGAAAGAAGACAGAACGGTCTTACCTGTCATGATTTCTTCTCGAATGCGTTCATAGGTGATAATGTTAGCATCTACCGCCATACCTACAGCCAAAATAAAGCCGGCAATACCTGGCAGCGTAAGCGTAGCATGCATCCATTGCAAAACTACTAAACATACGTAAACAAACGCTGTTAACGTAATATTTGCAATCATACCAGGAACACGGTATACAAAAAGCATAAAGAGGAAAATTAGTGCTCCGCCGATATAGCCTGCATAAATAGTCTTTTTCAAAGCAAGATCACCAAGGCTTGCTCCTACTGCCGTTACTTGCTTTTCAATTAATTTAGCCGGCAATGAACCTGCATTTAACGTTTCTGCTAATTCACGTGCCTCTTCTTTTGTGTATTTACCTGTTATTTGTGCGCTGCCGCCTGTAATAACAGTTTGAATCGTAGGATTTGTTAACAAGTTTTCATCTAAGAAGATGGCAACTGGTTTTCCTAAATTTTTGCGTGTTACTTCTGCAAATTTTTCTGCATCGGCAAATTTCAGGGTAACAAGCGGCTCATTTAGCTCACCATAACCAACAGCAGCACCACCAGGCGCTAGGTCTGTTCCACGCATAACGACTTCACCTGTCATGTCACGGAACGTCAATACGGCTGGTTTCCCGATCAATGAACGCAGCTTCTCGGGATCAGTAACCCCTGCCAATTTAACGCGTACGCGGTTAGGATTTTCAATGGTTACCTCTGGTTCAGAAACTCCCCCGATATTAACACGTTTCTCAATCATCTGAGCTGTTGCTGCAAGTAGTTCAGTGTTTGTTTTGTGCTTTGCATCAAGCGGTTCTACTTCATACAAAATCTCAAATCCGCCTCTTAAGTCAAGACCAAGTACGATATTGCCCGCTACTTTTGTGGTAGTAGTGGCCATGAGCGTACCTAAGAGTCCGATCACCAGTAGGAAGAGAACAAATCTACTCCACTTTATCATCTAACATAATGCCCCTTTCCCAACGGATACCAAGCGTTCATACGCAAATATCCCAATTCAAAGAATCAATATGCCCATTATAGACTTGTAGAAAAATGCATGTCAAATTACGCCGTTATTTTTATACATATTAATCATCACATAGTTCATATATTTGCTAATTTTTAAGGAGAGGATATCGTTAACAAGACGATGTAGAGTGGGGCGTTCTTCTCCTTTATAGGCTGATATCACACACTCCCATATCTCTTCAGGAGTAATGTTATCGTAACCTAGAATCAAAAATTCCTCTGCCTTACTTTTGCATAAAACTAACATTTCCTGATATTTGTCTACCTCAATAAAGCTCACTACATTCCCTTTATTTTCCATATTCCTACACCTCTTTACGTGACCTTTGTTGTTATAAAATGTTTCTCCCATACATAAAATCTAGTCATGCCCCAGGTGGCACGTCCATATGGTAATAGTGTAGTAAGTAAAGCTTAAGGTAAATGTTAAAGAGAAGGGGCTATCCCTATGAAAAAATCCTTTTTTTACGGTACCATGGTACTCATCGTAGCAGGCGCCATTACTAAGATTTTTGGTTTCGCCCATCGTATTATTCTTTCCCAATTAATTGGTTCAGAAGGTATGGGGCTGTATCAAATGATCGTCCCACTTCTCTACTTTCTGATTACCATTACTACATTTGGTTTGCCTGTTGCCATCGCTAAACAGGTTGCAGAAGCGGAAGCGGCCAAAAATCATCAGCAATCAAGAAGATTCCTCTATTTGGCCCTAGCTATTACAATTGGACTGAGTACGTTAGTCTCATTATTGTTAGCTGTTGGAGCTCGCTTTTTTACGGAATTGTTCTTTACGGACTCGCGCACCCATCTGTTATTGCTGACAGCTTTACCTATTCTACCGATCGCTAGTTTCTCGGCTGTGTTACGTGGTTATTTCCAGGGAAAACAAAATATGGTGCCTACAGCCCTCTCTCAATTGATTGAGCAAATAGTCCGTATTTTAATAGTAATAGGTATGACCTTGACACTTGCCCCCTATGGAATTTTTATTGCTACCATTGGTGCAGTCGGCAGCATTTTACTAGGTGAGCTAGCTGGCCTGTTATACATGATATGGAATTATAAAAAGAACAGTCGCGAACTCGGCGATCTGTTTAAGAGACCTGGCTCACGTCGGGCATTGTTTCAAAAAAGCTCCCCGGCTATTAAGCAGCTCTTGCATGTATCCCTGCCAGTCACGATGAGCCGCGTAGTAGGTTCTATTGCTTATGTGATGGAACCAATGCTTGTCCCCTATGCGCTTTTATTAGCAGGGTATAAAACCGTTCAGGCGACCTCCTTATATGGTCAATTTTCTGGAATGGCTGTCCCTCTGTTACTTTTCCCTACTTTTCTTACCTATTCGTTATCCATTTCAATGGTTCCTGCTGTTGCAGAAGCCGCTTTTGAGAAGAACAGCAAGATGGTTCATCGCCGCATTTATCAAGCCATGCGTATAACGCTGGTTATCGGAGCTCCCTGTGCTGTTTTATTATATGTATTTGCAGAGCCTCTCTGTCAACTATTATACAAGCAGGCCGAGGTTGGCCTATTATTGAAGCAATTGGCACCATTTTCTGTATTTTTGTTTTTCCAGGCTCCATTAGCCGCTGCTCTACAGGGTTTGGATCAAGCACATGTTGTATTCCGTAACACCCTGATTGGAACAGTCGTCAAAATCGCATCCATGTTTATCCTGACATCTCGTCCTGAATTTGGAATCAATGGAGCGATCATTGCGCTGAATTTAAACATTACGTTGGTAACCATGCTCCATTTTGCTAGCCTCGTCAAAGGGATCGGTTTTACTATTCAGGTTGGCGAATTTGTAAAAATTGGTTTTGCTATGCTGGCTATCGGCTATTGCAGCACGTATATGTCTGAGCATTGGTTCAAGGATACTAGCTTACTCCATATGTTAACAATATGCTCTTCTGCTTCTATGCTTCTCTACTTAGTATTACTTGTTAGCATGAGGGTATTGGGTAAACAAGATGTAGCGCGGATTCCTTGGATTGGTCAGCAATTAAGCATGTTTTTCCCCCGCAGGTGATTATTTGCGGGGGTTTTGGATTTTATTTACAAACAGTTTTCCTTGTTCATCAATGCTACAAAAGATAATCTCGTTCGTATGACGAAAACCTAGTTTTTTTAATTCCTGCTTGAGCCAAAATATATTTTTACCAATTTTTTCCAAAGCATTCATCTGCACCTCTCCATCCATAATTAAAGGAATAGGAAATTTCACAGTAACACCTGTGAAGGATTGCTTAGGCTTCTTCTGTTGCAGGCCTAAATCTTGCAAGGTAACAGGTGTTTTTCCCGGTTTCGTAAATACACTGACCCTACCTGTCGTTTCCAATATGGCAAATTCAACATCGGCCAGGTTTTTTATATTTTCCTGACGCAGGTGAATCAATAGGTCATCTAGGTTAAGTCGATTTTTTTTCAACGCTTCTTCTCTTATTTCACCATTTGCAATCAAAACATCTGCTTCTCCGTTAACGAAGTTCCTGATCTTTTTGCTCTTCATAAACAAATACGCCATTCCAATTTCCAACAGCATAATAAGGATCATGGGCGAAAACATGTGCAGAAGTGGTTTATTCACCTGATCAATCGAAAGAACTGCCATTTCTGCCAGCATGATAGAAATAACAACATCAAACAAAGACATTTGACCCAGTTCTCTTTTGCCCATCAGCCTCATGATGAGTAGGAGGAGGAAATAACTAAAGAGGGTACGCATAAGTATGGTTAGTAGCTCCACGGTATAAGACCTCCCACATGTTCATCTACCTTATGTAGTAGTGTCCACGGGTCCATCCTACCTTATGCGTCCCTCTCTTTTCCTTTCTGTTATAGCCATTTTTTCTTTTTAAAGACATAGAGCATCCACGATGTCAATAAAATCATTGAACCGAATGCGATGACAAACATGACAGGCTCTGCCTTATCCCCCATCCATCCAAAGGTGTTCATTCCAAAGATCCCTGTGATAAAGGTTAGTGGCAGAATAACAGTAGAGATAATAGTCAGGATACGTACTGTTTCATTACTTCTGCCCGTAATAATCGTATAATAAGTATCTAGTGCACCGTTTACTAAATCCCGAAATGTTTCTGTTGAGTCAACGATTCGCTCCAAGTGATCCGTTAAGTCCACATAGAAAGGAACATTTTCCTCTGAAATATCAAACGAATAGCGACCGTTCACATTGGCAAAAATCCGCTTTTGCGGCAAAATCACGCGGCGTATTAAAATCAAAGTACGCTTTAACGCTAAGAATTCCTCTGTAATTTCTTCAGTTTGATGCTCGTAGATTTCATCCTCTAAATCATCAATACGGACACTTAAGCGATCCATAATTGGAAAGTATTCATCGGTAATCCCGTCAACAATTGCATACAACAAATAATCCGGACCTCGATTTAAGAAGGAATTGCTTCGATGACATTGAGCTGCAATGCGCCCAATCGTATTCATTGGTGATTTATGAATAGTAACAATGTAGTTCGGACCAAGGAAAACATTAAGCTCTACTGTAGTAATCTCGTTATCGCTTTCCTCATTATATCGGAGCGCGTGAAAAACGAAGAAATAGTAGTCATCATATTTATCCACTTTTGCACGCGGGCTGACATGCAAACAGTCCTCAATGGCCAATGGATGAAACTCAAAAATTTTCGCAATGTAATGCAGCTCCTGATTGCCTACATCATACAGATCAATCCATAATAAATCCTCAGGAGATTTCAGCCATTGATCCTTGGTTGTTAAATCTACATCGTGGATCATCTTTTGTTCGGAATGATTATAAAAATAGGTTTTTATCATCGGTATCCTCACCCCCGTCTTTTTCCCTTATCCATCATACGAAAATTCGCGGCGATGTTCAATCAAGAGATGAATAAGCCTGTCAAGCCTCTCATATAGATGGTAATAAGAAAATGAATCATAAAGAGAGGATGGGATCGTGTTATGCGCAGTCATTCCGCCTCGGTGATGACGGGATTATTTCTAACGCTTGGCCTTGTCTTGCTAGGTTCTATTTTTGCTGCATTACTTCTTTCCTTTACCAATGTCAAGGAAAGCTCTCTACCTTACTTTAGCTATGTCATTAACATTTGCAGCTTGTTGATTGGCGGTTTCGTAACGGGGCGCAAATGCGGTGCACGCGGCTGGTATTACGGAGGTTTAACCGGTTTAGGCTATTTCTTTCTCGTCTTGCTGATCGGTTTTTTAGGCTTTAATGCTCCGCTTAATTTTTCAACCTTATTGTACACTCTCTTTGCCTTTCTTATCGCAGGGATTGGCGGCGTTTTTGGTGTAAATACGACTAATCGGCGGTAATTTCCGGCTTGCAGATCAAGGGGCTTGATCTGTTGACAAGGAAAAAAGCTGTTAGCATATCGCTAACAGCTTTCTTGTGTTTATGTTTATTTCGTATCTTCTGCAGGTGCTTCCAATTCCTCTTTTTTCGTTTCCGCTACTTCTTTTGTAGGGCTAGGAACTGTAACAGAATTTACTGCACCGCGGTCGAACGTCATGTGTACGTTGTGAGAAACCTTCAAAATAAGTGTATCGTCAGTAATGTCTTGGATAGTGCCATGCAGTCCTCCAATTGTTACAACGCGATCCCCTTTTTTCATAGCTGCCAACATTGCATTGCGTTCTTTATTACGTTTTTGTTGAGGGCGAATCAACAAAAAGTAAAAGATCACAAACATAATAATAATCGGCAACAATCCACCTAAACCTTGCATGGTTCATCCTCCTTAGTTCTTAGAAAGATCTATTTTCACCCAATCCATATTGGGCAAAAAACTGGTCTCTGAAATCTTTCAAACGATCTTCACGGATCGCTTGGCGCACTTTCTCCATCAATTTAATGAGGAAGTGCAGGTTGTGATGCGTAGTTAAACGAATGCCAAAGGTCTCTTCAGCTTTGATCAAATGACGAATGTAAGCACGCGTATAATTCTTACACGTGTAGCAGTCGCAATTAGGGTCAAGTGGAGTAAAATCGCGCGCAAACTTTGCATTGCGTACGACTAACCTTCCTTGGCTCGTCATGCATGTCCCATTTCGAGCTATACGAGTAGGCAACACACAGTCAAACATATCAATTCCACGAAGCGCACCTTCTATGAGGGCATCCGGAGAACCTACACCCATCAAATAACGAGGTTTGTTATCCGGTAGCAACGGAACTGTGTAATCCAGCACTTCATACATTAACGGGAATGGCTCACCTACGCTAAGTCCACCGATGGCATACCCCGGGAAATCCATCTGTACAAGGTCACGTGCACTTTGTTCCCGTAAATCCTGATACATGCCTCCCTGTACGATCCCGAATAAAGCTTGATCTTCCTTGCGCTCATGCGCACGTAAGCAACGCTCTGCCCAACGGGTTGTCCGCTCCATCGATTTTTTTACATAATCGTACTCAGCCGGATACGGGGCACACTCATCAAAAGCCATCATAATATCGGCACCAAGTGCGTTTTGAATCTGCATCGCTTCTTCCGGGCCAATAAACAGCTTTTCCCCATTTAAGTGAGAGCGAAAAGATACACCCTCTTCTGTAATCTTACGTAAATTGCTTAAACTAAATACCTGAAAACCGCCACTATCTGTTAAAATAGCTCCGTTCCAGTTCATAAATTTATGCAAGCCACCTGCTTCTTTAACGATCTCGTGACCCGGACGCAAGAATAGATGATACGTATTACTCAAAATAATGTTAGCGCCCATCCCGCTGATTTCTTCAGGGGACATGGTTTTAACTGTGGCTTGAGTCCCAACCGGCATGAATGCTGGGGTTTCAAAAGTACCATGCGGGGTATGAACTCGTCCCAGCCGTGCGCCAGTCTGTTTGCACGTTTTAATTAATTCGTAGCGTACTGCCAAAGTTTCTGCACTCCTCAATAACCAGATGTGAACACCATCTGTTTTATTAGCATGTTTTTCCTACGTCTTATCTATTATAAAAGGTATGATCATGAATCACAAGAAAACGCATAAAAATTCTTTTATTTAATTAACATCGCATCTCCAAAGCTAAAGAAACGATACTTGCGGGCAATCGCATCCTGATAAGCACGAAGAACATTTTCACGTCCGGCCAAAGCACTAATTAGCATGACCAGCGTTGATTTAGGCAAATGGAAGTTAGTTAAAAGACCGTCAATAATCGCAAATTCATAGCCAGGATACATAAAAATATCCGTCCAACCAGACTGAGCAACCAGCTTGCCACCATGTTCTTTCGCAATCGTCTCCAGCGTTCTACAAGATGTAGTGCCGACAGCAATGACTCGCTTTCCTGCCTCTTTTGCGCCATTGATCAGATCAGCCATTTCCTGTGTCAATTGATAATACTCAGCATGCATCACATGCTCTTCAATTACATCTGCTTCCACCGGACGGAATGTTCCTAATCCCACATGCAAAGTGACATAGGCCAATTTAATCCCCTTTTGCTGAAGCTTATCCAAATATTCCTGTGTAAAATGCAAGCCTGCTGTCGGTGCCGCCGCAGAGCCTAATTCCTTAGAGTAAACAGTCTGATAGCGTTCGCGATCATCTAGTTGTTCATGAATATAAGGCGGCAGGGGCATTGAGCCTAATCGATCTAAAATCTCATAGAAAATTCCCTCGTAGGAGAATCGCACAATCCGCCCTCCTGTTGGTGTAATCTCTTCGCAAACACAGCGAAGCATACCGTCACCAAACTCTATCTCAGCCCCTACTTTAAATCGTTTCCCTGGACGTGCTAAGGTTTCCCAACGGTCATCCCCAAGCGACTTGAGCAGCAGAATCTCAATTTTAGCCCCTGTCTCGCTTTTTACGCCAATCAAACGGGCGGGCAACACGCGACTGTCATTAACAACCAGCACGTCCCCCGCTTCTAAATACGTAATTAAGTCCGTAAACTGCCGATGAGTTACTTCACCTGTTTGTTTATCAAGAACAAGCAAACGAGACCCTGTGCGATCCTCAAGTGGATGCTGGGCAATCAACTCTTCAGGCAGGTCAAAATCAAATAAAGTTACATCCACGTCTCTCTAATCTCCTTTTTTGCAGGTTCATTGCTGTTGGACAAATCCTTCTAGGACTCAGAAGGCATTGGAAGTTGAAAATGCGTGTAGCATGCCGGTGTCGCAATACGTCCACGCGGTGTTCGCTGAATGAACCCAATTTGTAACAAATAAGGCTCACAAACATCTTCAATCGTTTGTGATTCTTCCCCAATGGTAGCAGCAATCGTATCCAGTCCTACTGGTCCGCCTGCAAATTTTTCAATAATGGCAAGAAGTAATTTATGGTCAATATGATCGAGTCCGCAAGCATCCACCTGGAGTCTGACTAAAGCCTCATGGGCAATTTCTTGGGTAATAATTCCTTCGCCCTGAACCTGAGCAAAATCCCGGACACGTTTTAATAAGCGATTGGCGATACGCGGTGTCCCTCGGGAGCGCTTGGCAATTTCTAGAGCTCCACCTTCTTGCATCCCAATTTGCAGGATGTCTGCTGCACGCGAAACAATGAAAGCTAATTCTTCAATTGTATAAAATTCCAAACGATTAACGACCCCAAATCGATCACGCAACGGAGACGAAAGTAATCCCGCACGCGTCGTAGCCCCTATTAAGGTAAAGGGGGGAAGGTCAAGTCGGACATTGCGAGCACTCGGCCCTTTTCCGATGATGATATCCAGGGCAAAATCCTCCATTGCTGGATACAAGACCTCTTCTACACTGCGATTAAGTCTATGTATCTCGTCAATAAACAGCACATCCCCCTCCTGAAGATTCGTAAGGATGGCAGCTAAATCACCTGGTCGTTCAATAGCGGGTCCAGAGGTTGTTTTTAGATTAACGCCTAGTTCATTAGCTATAATCTGGGATAAAGTTGTCTTTCCTAAACCTGGAGGTCCATATAATAATACATGGTCCAACGCCTCTTTTCTCATTTTAGCAGCTTCGATAAAGACCTTTAAATTTTCTTTTACCTGCTTTTGCCCGATGTATTCGGATAAGAAGCGAGGACGCAAACTAAATTCATTAGCATCTTCTTCCCACTGCATATGGGTGGTAATAATCCGATTATCGTCCATCTTCTTTTATCCCCTCATAAAGAGCGCAAGCCCCTGTTTAATCAATTGCTCTACACTAGCCCCCGATTTGGCTGATTCCAGCAATTTAGGACGAATCCCTTGTGTTTCGTTGTCTGAATAGCCTAAAGCCATCAACGCCTGCATTGCTTCTTCTAAAGCAGCCATGTCGGAATTTCCCTTCACCAAAAGAGATTCTGGTGCAGATGTAACCAGCATAGACGGTGTAAAGCCCTTCAGCTTATCTTTCAAGTCTAAGATCATGCGCTGGGCCGTCTTCTTCCCAATCCCAGGAAACTTTGTTAAATAAGTCACATTCTCTTGTTGAACAGCAGAAACAATTTGGTCAGGTGTAGCCCCAGCCAAGATAGCTAATGCGCCTTTTGGTCCGATGCCATTCACATCAAGCAGCCGGCGATATAAATCGCGTTCATCTCTGGTTGCAAATCCATACAAATGAATCGCATCTTCACGTACATGGTGATGCGTAAATAAACGGCAAGACTTCCCTTCATCTTTCACAAAATAATAAGGATTAGGACAAAAAATGCGGTAACCAAGCCCGCCTGCTTGCACCACAACGTATTCCGTATCTATATAAGTGACAATTCCCTCTACAAAATCAATCATTTCTTTGCACCTTCCGATATATCATAATACGTGCGGCTTTGAGCATGCGTAATCGCTACACCTAATGCGTCTGCTACGTCGTCTGGTTTTGGCACTTCCTTTAATCTCAATAACATCCGTACCATTTCTTGAATTTGCTTTTTCTCAGCTCCACCGTAGCCAGTCACTGCCTGCTTGATTTGCATTGGTGTGTATTCAAAAACCGGGATCCCTTTTTGCTCCGCAGCCAAAATAATAACACCCCGAGCCTGCCCTACAGTAAAGGCTGTGGTCACATTTCGGTTAAAAAACAATTTTTCTATGCCCATTTCATCAGGCTTATACGTTTCCAAAAGCTCGATGGTAGCATCATACACTTGTCGCAATCGCAGCGGCACAGGTGTATGAGCTTCTGTCTGTATGCTACCATACTGTACAGGCTTTAAGGAACTTCCTTCTTTATCTACAAACCCAAACCCGACAATTGCAATCCCCGGGTCAATTCCGACTATCCGCATTCCATTCTCTCCGCTTCTTCCAGTCTTCCTTTAACTGTAACACAAACCAGACAGATTGCGAACATGCATTTCCGTTGAAAGTTTGATAACCCCTTCTATAAGATCGAACCCTAGCTTTTTTCTACCCCTTTTACGATTATGAATCTTCAGCTCATTTCATTGCTTTATTACAGAGCACGCAGAAAAAGCCTGCTGAGATTGTTCTCAACAGACTCCTTCTGCCTCGTTTCATAACGCGGGACGGCCAATTAGTGTTTGTTCATACCAAGCTCATCAGCTAAGTCATGCTGCATATGGGCGTAATTGTCCACTTCGTTCTGCATCTGATTCTCGATACTATTTATTTTTCGATAGTCCAATTTGTTATGACCTTGGTTGAGCTGAACATACAAGCGTTGATGGAACTGGTCTTTGTAGCTTCCTCTAGGCATTGAAGACATACAAGAACTCCTCCTTCACATGGCCGTCCCCTACAGTATGCGATGTTGATGATTGCGGTATGTATCCCGATTTTACCTATTTGCGTTCGATCAGAAAAGGCGAACAAGCTTAGAATGAAATGGATTTCTGGAAGCATTCTATAACTGAAGTCGCTTTCATTTGTCCATTTTAAAGAGGGGTATGTTTATGAAGACGAAATCCTTTTCCAGTCTCTATTTTCTGCTAATCTGCTTTTGTTTACTATTTTCCCCCTCCGCTGCTTTTGGAAAACATCATGTGTACGTAAGCAAAACAGATAAACTCGTGCCATTTCCCCCGGGTTCCCTCCCTCAAGGGGGCATAACCATCATTGTAAAAACCTCTGTTCATGCGGCTTTTCAATCGAAGCTGACGATATCAGGCCAGGAAAAATGGGGACAGCTAATTGAAGCCAGACCGCGCATTTCAAGCTCAGAACCAGAATTTGTTCGGGCTATCATCTATACGGAAAAAAATCGTTATCTATATAGTGATGAGCAGCGTTTATTTGAATTTGACTCCTATCGGGAAGTACTAGTAACGAATTCGTTGCGTACACATCTTGAAAAATGGGTTTCTTTAACAGAACAAAAGCATTATGGTTTATTATCGCCGTGGAGCGAGGTACAACAAAACTTTAAACGTATGGCTTGCGGAACTGTCACAGATATTGAATCAGGTGAACAATTCCGTGTACAGCGTCGAGCCGGCAGTGGTCATGCTGACGTACAGCCTTTAACCAAGCAGGATACCCTCATTATGAAGAGGATCTATCAGGGAAAATGGAGCTGGAAAAGGCGCGCCATTTTATTGACCGTAAACGGAAAACATTATGCGGCTTCCATGCACGGTATGCCTCACGGTGGAGATGGAATTCCTGGAAATCAATTTAATGGGCATTTTTGTATTCACTTCTTAGGCAGCTCGACTCACAAGCGTCACGAGCCGGATGCTGGCCACCAATTGATGATTCAAAAAGCGGCTGGAACACTCTATTCAGCTCTGCGGGAGGCTAGCCCCCTTCAAATTATTGATTATTATCTCACCTGTCTGCGGGAAGAGGAGCGTCTTGCTTCCTTGCTGGTTGCAGGATCACCAAGCTCTCTGGCATCCATGAATGATCCGGTGTATGTTCGTGAACGGTTGCACCCGCTTTTAGATAAGATGACAGCGGAGGAGCAAACCAGCGATATGTTTTCAGTCACCATCCCTGTTAAACTCTCCTATGCCATTAAAGGAAAGAACTACCAAAGAGTCTGTTATTTTACCTTAGTTAGAGGATCACAATGGGATCGTTGGCGAATCGCCGAATTGGAGCTTGTTGGAGAGTAACAAAGAACGGTTGGATAAAAAGGATGTTCCCTAAGCAATCCTGCTGTTTGGAACATCCTTTCTTACCTTTAAACCTGAAATTGTTTATTTTCTTACACAGATACCGTTTCAGAGGTCGTCTGAGAAGTGCTATTGACTGCCTTATCTGTTCGAGCCAAACAAATATTTAATACAATCGCTGTTAAAGAGCCTGTAACAATCCCATTTTGCATAATCATTTTCGCCATACCCGGTAGTTGATCAAACATTTGCGGAACCACAGCGGAACCTAAGCCTACTGCAATACTACAAGCTGCAATTAAAAGATTTTCATTTTTGGATAGATCGACGCTAGATAAAATATTAATACCTGATGCAACTACCATTCCAAACATGGCAATCATAGCCCCGCCTAATACAGCATCAGGAATAACGGTTGTAAGTGCAGCCAATTTTGGCAGCATTCCCAAGGTAACTAGAATTACGCCCGCTCCCATAATGGCTTCTCGACCTTTGATTCCTGTCAATGAAAGGAGCCCGACGTTTTGCGAGAAAGCTGTATATGGGAAAGCGTTAAAGACACCGCCCATTGTAATAGCAAGCCCTTCTGCACGTAAGCCTTTTACTACTGTTTTGGGTTCAATCTTGGTGTCCGTTACTTTTCCAACTGCAAAATAGACACCCGTAGATTCCACCATACTGATTATATTGACAATGATCATGGTTAGAATTGCCATTATATCAAAGCGCGGCGCCCCGAAATAGAATGGTTGTACGATGCTAATCCAGGAGGCAGTCCACACATGCGAGAAGTCAACCATGCCTAAGAAAAAGGCGATCATGGTACCCGTCACAAGTCCAATCAATACGGCAATCGATCGAATGAATCCTGTAAAGAAACGATTAAACAACAGGATTAAAAGCAAGGTTAAAAGAGCTAGAAGTAAATTGGTAGGGGAACCAAAAGATGCACTACCTTCCCCACCAGCCGCATTCTTCATCGCAACAGGAATTAAGGATAACCCAATGATAGTAACGACTGAGCCTGTAACCACTGTTGGAAAAAAACGTAGTAATTTGCCAAATAAAGGTGCAAATAAAAATACAAAAATACCAGATACGATAATAGCACCATATGCGGTTGTTAAGCTGTTCCCTGCTGAAAGGGACACGGCAATAATGGGCCCTACTGCCGTAAAGGTACATCCAAGCATTACGGGAAGCCCCGATCCAATGTACTTTCCGCCATACACTTGAAGCAAGGTCGCAAGCCCGCTGGTGAAGAGGTCCGCTGCGATTAGATATGCCATCTGTTGTGG
The DNA here is from genome assembly GCF_030489605.1 of Brevibacillus laterosporus. Classification (GTDB taxonomy): domain Bacteria; phylum Bacillota; class Bacilli; order Brevibacillales; family Brevibacillaceae; genus Brevibacillus_B; species Brevibacillus_B laterosporus_E. The sequence continues at coordinate 4,763 of NZ_JAUKFY010000010.1, read as the reverse complement.
TGTTAATCCCAATTCTTTACCGATAATAAGCGGAACGATAACAGCCCCTGCATACATCGCTAGAACCTGTTGAAAGCCCAAGGTAAATATCTTTTGCTTGCTTAACATTGCCCTCTATCTCTCCCTTTTTGCCTTACGATTTGCATGCGCCGATTTCCTCAATAAATTCAATACCTGTTTCTGGGGACATCGATTTGATTCGAGCTAACGAATGAATAGCAATCCCTCTTTCCTCAAGCAAGCCTCGACCTTCCTGAAAGCTTTTTTCAATAACAGCACCTACGCCAATCAATTCAGCACCAGCTTCTTTCACAATGTCGCACAATCCTACTAATGCAGCTCCAGTAGCTAGGAAATCATCTACGATTAGTACGCGCTCACCCGGCTTTAAATAGGCTTTAGCCACACTAATCTGGTATGTTTCTTTACGTGTGAAAGAATGCACAGATGCCGTATATACATCATCCGATTGCGTAATTGCTTTTTTCTTTTTTGCATAAACAAAAGGGACCTGTAGCGCAAAGCCTGTTGCCATTGCAAATTGAATCCCACTCGCCTCGATTGTTAAAACCTTCGTAATGTTTTCTTTAGCAAATCGCTTTGCAAATTCTTCCCCGATCAGCATGGCTAGCTTTGAGTCCACCTGATGATTTAAAAAAGCATCTACCTTTAAAACCGTATCGGACAATACATTTCCGTCCTGACAAATTCTTTCCTGTAATACCTTCATGAGTAGCCAAAAGCCCCTTTCCACATTTTCAACAAAGTATTTTAAAAAAACAAAAAAACCCAAAAGGACAAGGCACTTGAAAAACAATGTTCAAGTGAAACCTGTCCTTCTGGGTTTTTATCCCTTAGGTGTAGCTTTGTATATAACAAAGCTTGCATCGCTTGGACCAGTCCTTCTGTCAATAAACGCATGACAAAAACGGAACCCTAGATGCACTTTCACTCGTAGTCAGATGAGATTATCGGTCATCTGGTAGAAACTTATGGGCCATATCCCCAAGAATTATACGAGTCATTTGAAATTGAATAGGTACACTGTAACATACCCACTATTTTTCGACAAGCAGGAAACACGTCTCGTTCCCAAACAATATTTTCCCATTATAAATAGGAAGCGATTACATAGTAGAGAATATTTGATCTCCTCTTTCTCCTCCTAACATTCAAACAAATCAGCCCAACAAAAAACAACCAGCTTTTCTCATCAATCGAAATGCAAAAGAGAAGCTGATTGTTTTTTATTACTTAGGTAATGAGCGGGCTTTTGATTACTGAGGCTCAATCTGTCGCTGAAATTCGCTAAAAGTAGATAAAATACTGTTATATTCAGCGAGATCATGTACACGGATACCTTTATACAAATGACCAATCTCTTCTTTAGAAAGGCTCGCTTTCATACTATCCGTGTTAATTCGATAAAAGGTTTGAATCACTTTCTGATAATCCGGCAACCCTTCAAAGAAGGTTAAAAAACCATCAGGTGATAAACCAAAGTAACCCTTCTCTTTACAAATGGGAGCAAGGTCATTCTCTTCTTTATGTAACACAATATAATCTGGATGAACCGAAACCAGCTCCCAGCCGGCGTACGGTTTCAATATTTGCTCTAAGGTTTGTTCTCTGACTTCTTTTTTCTCCTCATCCGTTACTCCGCATACGTATGTACGGGTTAAGACGACCTGTCTTGGCATGGAGAATACAGGGACACTTTCATTCCCTTCCATTTGCGATGACATCCTATTTTTATCTACTTGATTAGTCAGCTTCATTTCAAGACGAGAAACCCAGAACCCCAATACTAAGCCTATTGTTAACATAAGAAACAACATTAGCCATTTCCACTTCAGTTTTGCTGGGCGCAATGATTTGAGCATAGCAGAAAAACCCCTTTAGATGGCGTTTTTCTCCTATTATTCTCCATCTGCAACGAGTTTTATACAATAGTAGATAAACAGATAAATCACGAACGTTTTTATAATGAGTTGTAATATATTTCGTTATTATTGTTAATGTAAGCGTTTTTTATGTCAGTCATTTCCCGTTTGACTCGTAAAATCTTCGTAAATTTTGTGTTGCTCCTCCCGATTTATCTGTCGAAAATTAAAAACTTGTGATATGATCGAACTTGTCCAATTCTCATCATTTTATAATATTTTAAGGGGGCTTTTCACTTGAAGAAGACACATCTACACAGTGTGCTGGCTACCTCAATGGTGCTAAGTATGTTTGCTCTTCCTACAGCTCATGTAGGTGCAGAGGGAGAAAGCATTGTGAAATTACGTTTGATGGAAACAACTGATATCCATACAAATGTCGTGAACTATGACTACTATAAGGATGCTCCGACTGACCAATTCGGTCTAGCTAAAACAGCTACCTTGATCAAGAAAGCACGTGGAGAGGTTACAAACAGTGTTTTGTTTGACAATGGTGATTTGATCCAAGGAAATCCGCTTGGCGATTTCATTCATGAAAAAGGATTGAAAGATGGAGATGTTCATCCAATTTACAAAGCGATGAATCTACTTGACTATGAAGTAGGCAACATCGGTAACCATGAATTCAACTTTGGCCTTGATTATCTTCAAGCTTCTCTTAAAGGCGCAAAATTCCCATACGTAAACGCTAACATCTATATCGATGACAAGGATAACAATCCTGACAACGATAAAAACTACTTCACTCCTTACCACATCTTTGAAAAGAAAGTAAAAGATGAAAGCGGAAAAGAAGTAACAATTAAAATCGGTGCAATCGGATTTGCTCCTCCACAAGTAACTGCTTGGGACAAAGGTCACTTAGAAGGTAAAGTAATCGCTAAGGATATCATTGAAACAGCGAAAAAATTCGTTCCTCAAATGAAAAAAGAAGGGGCAGACATCATTGTAGCAATTCCTCATTCCGGATTTGAAAAAGCTCCAGCAAAAGGAAATGACGAAAATGCCGTTTACTACCTAAGTAAAGTAGAAGGCATTGATGCTATCCTGTTTGGTCATGCTCACAAGCTATTCCCAAGCAAAGATTTTGATGGAATTGAAGGCGTTGACACAGCAAAAGGTACAATCAATGGTATCCCATCTGTTATGCCAGGCTTCTGGGGCGATCATCTGGGCGTTATCGACCTAACTCTTAAACAAGTAGATGGAAAATGGCAAGTGATTGATTCCACAACTGAAGCACGTCCAATTTATGATGCTGCTACCAAAAAAGCTCTAGTGGAAGCTGATAAGGATATTGTGAATGCTGTAAAAGATGACCACGAAAACACCTTAGGCTATGTTCGCGGACCAGTTGGCGAAACAAAAGCTCCAATCAACAGTTTCTTTGCATTAGTTAATGACGATCCATCTGTTCAAATCGTTTCAAATGCACAAAGATGGTGGGCCGAAAAAGCAACGCAAGGAACAGAATATGAAGGTACTCCAATCTTGTCTGCAGCTGCGCCATTTAAAGCAGGCGGACGTAACGGTGCTGAATACTATACAGACATTAAAGCTGGAACAATTGCTGTTAAAAACGTTTCAGATCTATATATCTACCCAAATACAATTAAAGCTGTATTAATCGACGGTAGCCAAGTAAAAGAATGGTTGGAGCGTTCCGCTGGACAATTTAACCAAATCGATCCAACCAAAAAGGAAGAGCAAGCATTAGTTAATGATGCTTTCCCAACTTATAACTTTGATACATTGGATGGTGTAGAGTATCAATTCGATCTGACTCAGCCTTCCCGTTATGATATCAAGGGTACTTTGGTTAATGAAAAAGCAAATCGTGTAATTAACCTGCAATATAACGGTAAACCTATCGATCCTAAACAAAAATTCATCGTGGTAACAAATAACTATCGTGCTTTCGGTGGCGGTAACTTCCCTGGTATTGACGGTTCTAATGTCATCATCGATTCTCCAGACGAAAACCGTGAAGTATTAATTAACTACATTAAAGAGCAAAAATCCTTCAATCCAACAGCTGATGGAAACTGGGGTTTTGCACCTATCAAAGGTGACATTAAAGTAACGCTAACCTCTTCTCCTAAAGCAAAAGAAGTTGCTGAAAAGCTCGGTTACATCAAGTATATTGGTGAGGGAGAAAACGGTTTTGCTAAATATAGCATTGACCTTTCTTCTACAACTCAAAAAGTAGCTGAATCTGCTGACGCTTCTAAAGAAGACGTGAAAAAAGAAGAACCTAAGAATGACGACGCTTCTAAAGAAGATGTGAAAAAAGAGGAACCTAAAAAAGACGACGCTTCTAAAGAAGACGTGAAAAAAGAGGAACCTAAGAATGACGACGCTTCTAAAGAAGATGTGAAAAAAGAAGAACCTAAAAAAGACGACGCTTCTAAAGAAGATGTGAAAAAAGAAGAACCTAAAAAAGACGACGCTTCTAAGGAAGATGTGAAAAAAGAAGAACCTAAGAAAGACGACGCTTCTAAAGAAGATGTGAAAAAAGAAGAACCTAAGAAAGACCCGAATAAACTAGTTGCTGTTCGTGCAACTGCTGAGGGTCTAGGGATTCAAGTAGCCTACGACAATAAAACAAGAAGCGTTACTTTGACTAAAGGAAATGCAAAACTTGTTTATGTCCTTGGGGCTTCTGAGGTAATTGCTAACGGTAAAACCTTAGAAACAAATTCCGACATTGTGAAAAACCGTCTATTCCTACCAGTTGGTCTTTTGGAGGAAACATTCGGGGTAACAATTAAATAATTCCATGCAATGAAAAAAGAGAAAGGAATTTCCTTTCTCTTT
>NZ_JAUKFY010000001.1 GCF_030489605.1 Brevibacillus laterosporus | reverse complement strand
TTCGCTTCAGAAACTGTCTCTTGCTGCCTTGCTACGGCTTCTTTGGGTTCGGCAACTGTCTCTTGCGGTCTCGCTACTGCCTCTTTTGGTTCTCTAGATGCTTCCTGATGCTCTGCAATCAATTCAAATGGCTCAGATTGCTCAATGTGAGATGACTCCTCCTTAAAAGGAACTTCTTCGCAAAAAGATTCCCTCTCCTTCTCCTCTATATCTACTTCTGGTTCAATCTGCTCATGATAGGAGACAGGTTCTGCAAATACACCATTAGTCCGTACCTCCTGATCTTCCACTGGCTCTTCCACATATTCATTAGGATTGAGCGGCTGATACGTAGCTTGATATGGAGATTCAGCGATACGCTCCGGTTGGTACTGCATCCCAGCAAAAGGTTGAGGGACTGGACTAGGTGGATACGGAGGTGGTTGATAAAACATTTGTTGTGGTGCATATGGCGGCATCTGGGCAAACGGATATTGTGGTGGTGGCTGCTGTTGATAAAACTGCCCTGCCATCGGTTGAAATGGGTTTGGAGGTGGTGGGGCAAAAGGAATAGGGTTCGGGTCTACAACCATTCCGTGTCCGTGCCCCGGTCCCTGGTGACCTGATCCCTGCTGGTAAGAATTTGTTTGATAAAATGGTTGTGTACCAAACGGCGGTGCATACTGCGGGGGTTCTGGCCCAGAAATTGGATGAAATCCATGCTCATAAGGTGATTGCTGTTCTATGGAATCTGCTTGTAGATCTGAGTAAGCTTGATAAGGTACATTGCTTGATTGCTGGATTTCCTCGATCTCTTCCCGTTCTGCTTCATCAGCTTCTGCTTCATATGCTGCATATTGTGGATGCTGATAACGAAACCGTGTTGCCGAATCTTGATCCCAGCTATTTTGAGCTACATCTTCTGACTGCATTTGAAAACCCGGAAATGGTTGATATGACTGGTATTGCTCGGTTTTCTCAAATTGATCATTTTGATTATTCTGCCCATATTGCTCGTATTGATGGTGTTGATCATTTTGCTCGTATTGCTCGTATTGCTCGTATTGCTCATATTGATGATATTGTTCATTTTGCCCATATTGCTCGTATTGCCCATATTGATCATTTTGCCCATATTGCTCGTATTGCTCATATTGTTCATTTTGCTGGTACTCTGCATGGGCAACCTCATCTATCAATTCTTGTCCGTCTTCGTTTTGATGTTCCAATTGAGCCTCTACTTCTTTCTCTAAAGCCGCCAGCTTTCGTTCTAGATCATCAATAGTGACATGCTGATATCCCTGTTCTTCACTCTCATCGTCGGCTACTTGTATATATTCCCAAGTGTCAGTTGATTTTTGCGATTGCTGCTCAGCACGAATCTCCTGATCATTCTTTAGCTGGATTCCATCTATTATCAGGTCAGCGGTAATGAGTAATTGTTTAGGGCCTTTTAACTCATAATCAAAACTATCAATAATCCCGTGAATATCAGAAACCTCTTTGGTTCTGGAAATAGGAACAGAGATACTTAATGGGATACGATGCAAGATCTCAGCCTCTTCGTCAGAGAAAAAAACGCTAGCATCTCCTTGTTCCAACTGCAACGGAGTAAATCTCATTGCCGAAACCAAGGTGTCCGTTCCGCCATTTTCATTGGCGTTCTTGGTCGGCACATACTTGCCTCGCAGTTGTAAGGACCCACATATGGTAATCTCATAATCATTTTCCCTTATCTCTAAATCGGGTAATAACTCCAGTTCCCGTAGCTCTTCAATTTCTGGTTTATCTGATGAGAGAAATATAGTCTCTTTCATTTGAAACGATAACAGTCCATCTTGTACAGACACACCTGCTCCTCCTTTCAGCTCCACAAGCTTTCCCTATATCTATATGGACAGAGCAACGGAAATAGAACATATGAGAAGGATTTGGCATAAGGATGCGTCTTACCTGGTCGTGTTGAAAAAAATCCCGCTCTACCTTGATAGGTAAACCGGGATTTCTTATCAAAACGTACAATCAGCCTCATTTAGATGATTGTACGTATTTATTCGTGATTACTTACATAAATCTCTTCTTTTTCAAATGTTTTCGTGATTCTCTGAATAAGTGATGGCAGCCATTCTTGTAAAGGAACAAATAAAAAGCCTGTCTCTTTTGCCTTTTCATTACTCATGCACCATACTGATTGGGTTACCCCGAACGGGGACATATGTTCATCTGCTGCTTCTGACATAATAATAGCTTGTTTGCCTGTACTCTCTTCAATCAGACTGATAAGTCCTTTTAATGTAATACCCCCATGGGAGCAAGCGTTAAAAGTCCCTTCCAGCTCCTCTTCAGCAGCCCACAGCAAAAAGCGTGCAGCTTGGTTAGCTGGAATAAACCCAATGGTCGCATCTAGGTTCGGAATCCCGATCGGCCATTGTTTCATTACATGTTCTACGTGAAAATGCAAGCGACGCGTATAATCATCATCCCCCAGAACGATCGGAAATCGAATGGCTGCTACAGGAAAAGGAGCTTCTTGAAAGAATACCGCTTCAGCCAAACGTTTGCCTTCCTTATAGGATGTTTCTTGTCTCGTCACGTATTCAATAGGGTAATGATAGGGATCAAAATCCTCTTCCGTTACAAATCTGTCTGCCTCGTCATAGACAGATAATGTAGATGTAAAAATATAACGGGACACTTTATCGGTAAAAACCTTTATAGCAATCCGAGCATCCTCTGATGAATAGCAAATATTATCAAAAATCATATCGAATTCATAATCCTCAAATGCAGACAGCATGGATTCCTCATCATAACGGTCGACAATAATTCTCTCCACCTGATTACCAAATGGATCTTCGGTAATCCCTCGGTTTGCAAGGGTGACTTTTATACCTTTATCCAAAAGCTCCTGAACCAACCTTTTTCCAAAAAAACGAGTTCCCCCTAAAACAAGCGCTGTTTGCACATTATCCCTCCTTATTATCAAATCCATAGCTATTAAACCAAATCTCAGATTGACTGACCGAAAGCTCAATCGCTTTTTTTATGTACGAAATGGTATTCTGAGGAAGATCATGAATAGAGAACCATGCTAGTTCATCACATTTATGAGGCTCTGCATTATAAATCTCTCCGGACCATTCTGTTGCCGTTACAAAAAAATCGATACGCTCATCATTTGACAAGCGATGCATAATGCCCGTTATCGTTACTTGATCAGGCTTTAAGATAATGCCTGCTTCTTCACGCGCTTCACGAATCGCAGCTTCTATCACCTGCTCACCACCATCAAGGTGACCGGCTACAACACTGTAATTACCATCTTCGTATCCGGTCTGATATCGTCTTAACAGCAGAATGTTATTACCTTTTCGCAAAAAAATATGTACGGTGACTGGTGCGGTAAATCGCTCTCCTCCCATGTCATTCCTCCCTTGGTGTCTTTTTTTTCTGTTATAACCCCCTCATTTATTATATCATCTTGCCAGGAAAAGTAGGTGAACTTTACTTTTTTCAGCAAGTTTTATGAATACAAAAAAACAGACAGATAAGTTTATCTGCCTGCTTCACTATCTATATTCTTCTTTGAGCACTTCACATCTAGACTAAAGTAGCCATTGCCTTATAGCTTGCTTGAATCGTCTTTTCAATATCTTCATCAGTATGCATAACGGAGACGAACATTCCTTCGAATTGGGAAGGCGGAATCATAATCCCTTCTTGCAACAACTGTTGGAAGTAACGTGAAAATTTATCTACATCTGCTGTTTTAGCTGTCTCATAGTTGATTACTGGTGTATCTGTAAAGAATAAACATACCATGGAACCAACACGGTTTACGGTATGAGGAATTCCTAATTTAGTCGCATTAGCGGCTAAGCCTTCTGCTAGTCGGGCAGAACGAGCATCAAGCTGTTCGTAGACTCCTGGTTTACCAAGCTCCAATAATGTAGCAATACCCGCTGCCATTGCTAAAGGATTACCCGATAAGGTTCCTGCTTGATATACATTGCCTGCTGGAGCTACGTGCTGCATAATTTCGCGTTTCCCACCGTATGCACCGACTGGCAAGCCGCCACCAATGACCTTACCCATCGTGGTTAAATCAGGTGTGATACGATACAAGTCTTGCGCACCGCCTCGAGCTACACGGAAGCCTGTCATTACTTCATCAAAAATCAGCACTGTACCATGTTTCTCCGTAATGCTACGCAGTTCCTCGAGAAAGCCCGGCTGAGGTGGTACTACACCCATGTTTCCGCCAACTGGTTCTACAATAACAGCAGCTAGCTCTGAGCCGAATTTTTCAAAGGCAAGACGTACACTATCAACGTCATTATATGGTACCGTAATTGTATTTACTGCAGTTGTTTCAGGCACACCAGGGCTATCCGGCAAGCCTAAGGTAGCAACACCCGAACCAGCCTTAATCAGTAAACTGTCCGCGTGGCCATGATAACAGCCTTCAAACTTCATAATTTTATCGCGCTTTGTGTACCCACGCGCCAACCGAAGCGCACTCATTGTCGCTTCAGTCCCTGAATTCACCATTCTCACAACTTCTACTGAAGGAACAATGTCACACACCAGCTTTGCCATTGTGGTTTCACGTTCTGTAGGTGCTCCAAAGCTAGTACCCAGTAAAGCAGTTTCACTAATCGCCTGCAATACTTTTGGATGAGCATGCCCCAAAATCAAAGGTCCCCAGGAGCCAATATAATCAATATAAGTATGTCCATCAACATCTGTAATACGGGACCCTTCCCCTTTTTCAATATAAATAGGATTGCCCCCTACGCTTTTAAATGCACGCACAGGACTATTAACCCCGCCGGGAATGTATTGTACCGCTTCTTTATGTAATTCGATTGATTTCGTGAATTGTCGAGTCATTCCACTCACCCCATTAGTATCTGTTATCGTGAAACTGGTAGAAAAAACGCTTGTTTGAAAGTGATCAAACAAGCGTTTTCCTGTTATGACAATATGCTCCTTATCAGGAAACAGCGCATGTATTCCAAGCTATCGGATATTGTGAGCGATTACTTATCCAATCCCAGTTTTGCCGCCATCTCATTTTCCCATTCATAAATCTCAGGTGTAAAATAGGATACGCGTGTTTTCTTGTATTCCTTCGTAGAGTACAATGTAATACGGTCAGTGATACCCGTTTCATCCTCAATAGCTTGTAGGATTGATTCACACTCTTCTTTATCACGGCCATGCACCATCGTAAAGATGCTGTACTTCCAATCTGGGTAGGTAGGACGTAAATAGCAATGGCTAACCGCTCGGAAGGAGCCCATTTTCATTCCAATTTCCTCTGCTTGTTCTGCTGGTACATTCCATACACCCATACCATTTGCACGGAATCCAGCTTTGCGGTGGTTTAGTACCGCAGAGAAACGACGCATTTGGCCACGGTCTACCAATACTTTTGCGTGGTTCAATAATTCCTCTGTTGTCATGCCAGCATTTTTTGCCCATTCATCAAATGGACGCGAAACAATTGGCAAATCCTTTTGCAGTTCGATAATCACCTTGATATCTTCATCAGTGATGCCAAGATCAATTGCTGCCTGGCGCATTTCTTCTGTGTAAGTAGGAGCAGATTTTGTATTCGCTTCTGCCTCCTTTTTCACATCTAGTTGTACCCCGATTTTAAATAGTTTAAGAGTAGGTAGAATGCGAATCGATTCCACATTAGACAATTCTCCTAAGATTTCAACCGTTTTTTCCAATCCAAAACGACTGTTCGGAGGTAGAGCAATCGTAAACCACAGGTTAAAGTCATGGTTGCGTTTATAGTTATGTGTAATACCAGGGTGGGAGTTAAAAATCTTGACAGCCATTTCATCTAATTTATCAGGAGCAATCCGAGCGGCTACCAGACTTGATTTATATCCTAATGCTTTTGTATCACAAATAGCTGAGATTTGACGGATAGAATCACCCTTCATTTTTTCCAGGCGAGCCATTAATTCCTCTTCTGTTGTCCCTAAATTTTCTGCCATAACTTTAAAGGGTTCAGGAACCAATGGAATCTCTTTTTGAATGGCATCCAAAATCTCTTTATCTAACGCATCTAATAAGTCAACCGACATGTTATGAACCTCCTTGTAGCCACTTGGCAACATCTTTAGCATGGTACGTAATGATTAAATCAGCACCTGCGCGTTTGAATCCCATCATCGTTTCCATAACAACGCCTTGCTCGTCAATCCAGCCATTTGCACTAGCCGCTTTTACCATAGAGTACTCTCCGCTGATATTGTAAACAACTAACGGCAAATCAAAGCTTTGACGCAAACGTAAAACCATGTCCATGTAAGCAAGACCCGGTTTTACCATTAAGAAATCCGCACCTTCCATCACATCAGATTCTGCTTCGCGCAAACCTTCACGCGCATTAGCATAGTCCATTTGGTAGGACTTACGGTTACCGAACTTCGGAGCGGATTGAGCTGCTTCACGGAACGGGCCGTAGTATGCAGAAGCATATTTAACCGCATAAGACATAATCGGAATATGTGTAAATCCAGCTTCATCTAAAGCTTCACGAATGGCGGTAACAAATCCGTCCATCATATTAGATGGCGCGATGATGTCGGCGCCAGCTTTAGCCTGTGATACAGCAGCTTGGCTTAATAAAACAAGAGACTCATCATTTAGCAGCTCTCCGCATTCATGCAAAACACCGCAGTGGCCATGGTCCGTATATTCACATAGGCATGTATCCGCAATCACAAGCAGATCAGGGAAAGAGGCTTTTATGTGACGAATCGCTTGCTGTACAATCCCATTGTCTGCATAAGCTTCTGTTCCAAGCGCATCCTTATGCTCTGGAACCCCAAACAAAAGAACAGCCTGAATGCCTAGGCTAACGATTTCTTCAACTTCTTCATTAAGACGATCCAAGGAAAAATGGTAAACGCCAGGCATAGAGGAAATTTCTTTTTTGATGTTCTCGCCTTCTACTATGAACAGCGGATAGATCAAATCTTCTACACGCACATGGTTTTCTCGTACAAGGTTACGCATCGCTTGGCTTCGGCGCAAACGACGATGACGGTCAAATTTAATCATAGTCTACTTCCCCTTTTACGTGGTAATTAGTGCATTGACTAGTCCTTCAATTGTATATTCACTTGCCATGATATCCACTTGCAAGCCTGCTTGTCTTGCCGTATCCGCTGTAATCGGTCCAATGCAAGCAATCTGAACACCTTGAAGTAATTGGGTAAGATCGTATTCTTTCAGCGCTTCCACAAAGTTTTTGACCGTAGAGGAGCTGGTAAATGTAATGATCTGTATCGCCTTTTCTTCCAACAGGGAAACCGTTTCCCCAATGTTCTGTGCATCTATAACTGTATCATAGGTATCTACTTCCGTCACTTCCATGCCGAGAGTTCTCAGCTCTCGTGGCAATGTTTCGCGCGCTATATCCGCACGTGGAAGCAAGACTTTAGAGCCTGGCTGCAACTCATCCTTAAGTGATTCCACCAAGCCCTCTGCAAGAAACTCGCCAGGTAAGACATTTACCGTCAAGCCTCTTTCTTCTAGCATGGAGGCGGTTTTCGGACCAACGGCCGCGATCTTACCAGTTAAGGTGCGAATGTCAATTTTTAACTCACGCAAGCGTTTAAAGAAGAATTGAACCCCATTTGGACTGGTAAACATGACCCAGTCATAAGCTGATAGCTGTTGCAGTGCGACATCCAATTGCGGCAGAGCCTGTGGCTCAACCATCTTTATCAGCGGGAATTCATAGGCCTCCCCGCCTAATTCATTGATTTGATTCGATAGTTCACTGGCTTGACTTCTAGCACGCGTAACGAGTACACGCTTCCCAAACAACGGCTTTTTCTCAAACCATTGTAATTTTTCACGAAGCGTAACCACTTCACCAACTACAATGATAGAAGGATTCGTTAAGCCTGCCCGCTCACGCTTCTCTACGATGTCCTCTAAGGTACCGACCAAGGTTTCCTGTTCGACCAAAGTCCCCCAGCGCACCAAAGCTACCGGTGTTTGTGGAGAGCGGCCATTCTTCATTAATTGTTCCGTAATATAAGGGAGATTGCCTACTCCCATGTAAAAGATAATCGTGCCAACAGCCGTGGCTAATTTTTCCCAGTTAATGCTTGATTCTGTTTTCTCTGGACGCTCATGTCCCGTCACTATCGCTAACGAGGAATTAAAATCGCGATGGGTCACTGGGATGCCTGCATACGCCGGAGCAGCAATCCCTGAAGTGATCCCTGGTACAATCTCAAATAAAATATCGTGCTTAGCCAATTCTTCAGCTTCTTCTCCAACACGACCAAAGATAGACGGGTCCCCACCTTTTAGACGAGTAACCACTTTCCCTTCTAATGCTTTATCGACTAATACCTGATTGATCTCTTCCTGAGTGAGGGTATGACGATCAGGCAGTTTTCCACAATAGATTAACTCTACGTCCGATTTTGCATGAGCTAGCAATCGTGGACTTGCCAACCGATCATACACGATGCAATCAGCCATTTGAATCGTTTCCAAACCACGCACCGTAATTAGCTTAGGGTCACCAGGCCCAGCACCTACTAAGAAAACTTTTCCTTTATTCATTGACGGTTCTCCTCCAATACTTTAGCAAGCACTTCTTGCGCCCCCTGACGGAGCAGCTCTTCTGCCAAATTTTCACCTAATGCTTGAGGATTGTCTCCAGTCAATGTTGCTTTAAACAATTGGTTTCCATCAGGAGACCCTACCATCCCTGTAATGCTAATGGAAGGCTTTTGATTTGCATCAAGCTGTACTTCTGCGTAAGCACCAATCGGCACTTGACAGCTTCCCTCCATCTTGTGAAGAAAAGCTCGCTCCGCCTCGACCGCATAACGCGTCTCCAGATGATCAAACCGTTGTAAAAGTGACATCATTTCAGCATCATGTGTACGACACTCAATAGCAAGCGCCCCCTGCCCCACCGCAGGAAGACTGATTTGCGGATCAAGATACTGCGTGATCGTGCCTTTCCACTCTACACGTTTAAGACCAGCGGCAGCCAGAATAATTGCATCAAAATCCTCTTCCTCTAGCTTGCGGATTCGTGTATCAATATTTCCTCGAATCGGTTTAATAATTAGATCAGGTCGGTAATGCAGCAATTGGGAGGAACGGCGCAAACTGCTCGTTCCCACCACAGCACCTTGTTTTAGCTCATCTAGCGTCTTACCGTCCTTGGAAATCAGCACATCCCTTGGGTCTTCCCTTTTTGGAATGGCACCGATCGTCAAACCTTCTGGTAAGACAGCAGGCATATCTTTTAAACTATGGACAGCCATATCAGTTTGCTCTTCCAACAGGGATTGTTCGATTTCTTTTACAAACAGACCTTTACCGCCCACTTTGGAAAGTGTAACATCCAGAATGCGATCTCCCTTTGTAACAATCTCTGTGATGCTGAAGCTTGATGCAGGGTCTATTTCACGCAAACGAGCCAGCACCCATTTTGTTTGGGTAAGTGCCAGCATGCTTTTACGCGATCCAACTTTCCACTCTTTCATGTCTGCCTCCCTATAATTGCTCTCTTTGTTTCACCTGTTGTAGTAAAGCATCTGCCATCTGCTCTCTTTGCAGGGAAGGCGCCTCTACATATCTATCATCAAGCAACTCTTGAAAGATTTGTTTGCGCACGGTGGCATCTTTAATCTCCTGTAAAACCTTTAATCGCATCTGAGCTAAAAAGTCAACATAGCCCTCATATTCCTGACCAAACTCTTGTTCTATCCTTCTACGCAGTTTACTTGCCAAACTGGGGCTTGCACCCGAAGTAGATACAGAAATCACCAGCCTACCTCGCTTAACCGTAGAGGGAACGATATAATTGCATAAGTCTGGCCGGTCTGCAATATTTATAAAAGCCTTGATTCTTTTCGCTTGTTCATATACCGAATAGTTGACATGCCGATGATTGGTCGCAGCTACGATAAAAAAATACGGACTTAAATCCTGTCCCTGATACAGCTCACGTTTCCAATTGATCTTCCCCTGCTCGGTCCATTCAGCTAACAATGGCGTTATCTCAGGAGAAATAATGGTGATTTTGGCCCCACATTCGAGTAGAGAACCTACCTTGCGCTGAGCTACTTCTCCACCACCAATAACTGCACAGAGCATTCCCTCCATTTTAACATGAATTGGATAATGCGGATTCATCTGCCCCACCTCTCTACGACCATTGATGAAATTGTGAGTAGGGATCAATCAGCAAAAAATTAAGCAATAAACATACAAATGCAATGATGTTTATCCATGCTGCCACTTTTCCCAACCATTGATTCCGAACCCTTTGATACAACAGCATACTATATAAAATCAGAACGACGATCGACATACATACTTTCGCGTCCATCCAAAATCCATGTGAAAAAATCAATTGTGCCCAAATACTGCCTAAAATAACGGACAACAAAAGCAGCGGCACACCAAAAATGTTTAGTTTAAAAGAAAACGCATCCAATTTCTCCAAACTCGGGAGCCGTTGCCACAGCGGTGTCCATTTTTTTTGCTTCAGCATATGTAGATTCACAAGATACATACCTGAGAATATCATGGACACAGCCAGTAATGCGTAGCTAATGATAGCAATAGTCACATGAATAAAAATAAAATCAGAGATAACTCCGCTGTGCTGCGGAGTTGCTGGCTCTGAAAAGAACATGGATAAGGTGAGAACTCCAAACCCGATCACATTAGTAAAAAATAGTAAGAAATCAATGCGAGCTACAGCATGTATGATCAGAGAAAGGGTTACCAGTACCCAAGAATAAAAAACTAAGGTTTCAAAAAAGGTAACAACGGGCAAATATGACTTTACGATCATTTGGTAAACAAAAAAGATGGTTTGTAACAACCAGACAATCGAGAGTAGTCCTAGCGCAATTTGCTTCATTCGCCGGTTACTCTGCAAAAAATCATTGAAGTAACAAAGTACACCCGCTGCATAGAGAAAGATGGTCAAGTCATAGAGCCATCTTGCATTTGCCATACACGCTCACCTTTCCCTACTATCTAGATCACGCCCATTTTCTCAATTGCCTGTGAAAACAGGCGGAGCAAGAAGAAATCCGTTTCTTTCTCGCCTCTTGCTAGAAACGCTGTTCACGTGATTGTAATGAAACAGCTTTTTCCCGTCTTAAGCTTTCACGCTTTTGTTGCTCCCATAATGCTTCCTGTTTTTTACCTTCCAATATTTCATCCAAAGCAAAAATTGTAGAAAAGATATCGAGTACCTCTTCTCCTTTCTTTTGGACGGTCAACTCCTTCAGTTGAACGATTGGATCATGCAGTAATTGGGAAATAATTCCTCGTGTATGCTTACGAATAATATGCATTTCCTTCTCATTTAAATGCGGCAATTTGTTTTCAATTTTGCGGATTGCTTCTCCATGAATGGAAAATGCTTTTTCGCGCAAAGCCGCAATCAAAGGCACAACGCCCAGCGTCTGTTTCCAGTT
Organism: Brevibacillus laterosporus; assembly: GCF_030489605.1. Lineage (GTDB taxonomy): Bacteria > Bacillota > Bacilli > Brevibacillales > Brevibacillaceae > Brevibacillus_B > Brevibacillus_B laterosporus_E. The sequence continues at coordinate 464,562 of NZ_JAUKFY010000001.1, read as the reverse complement.
AATGAACTCCTGCTTCTCTTCCTCAATCATAAGTTCAATGCGCTCTGCTTCTTTGGAGCGTTCAGCCAGATTGCTCTGAACAATGCCCTCCAGATCATCTATGTCATACAAGAATACATTTTCCAATCCATGAATATCAGGATCAAGATCTCGCGGCACGGCGATATCAATCATAAACAATGGCTTATGAGGACGCTGCTTCATAATCGGCTTTAATTGTGCTTTTGTTAAGACAAAACCGGTTGCTCCCGTCGAACTGATGACGATGTCTGCTTTAGCCAGCTTCTGGGGCAGATCCTCCATGGTACAGGCTTCACCGCGGAACTGTTCAGCTAAGGTCTGTGCACGTTCCAGCGTACGGTTTGCTACTGTCACATGAGCCACTCCGTTTGCGTGCAAATGCTTAGCTGTTAATAAACTCATCTTACCTGCACCTAAGATCAGTACATGCTTATCAGCAAAGCTTCCAAAAATCTTTTTGCCAAGCTCAATCGCAGCATAGCTGATCGATACAGCATTTTGGCCTACAGAAGTCTCCGTATGAGCCCGTTTTGCAAGGGTTACAGCCTGTTTAAACAGTGTATTAAAAATAGTTCCAGTAGTCTCATGTTGTTGTGCTAGGAGAAAAGCGTTGCGAATTTGACCAATGATTTGTGTCTCTCCCATTACCATGGAATCGAGTCCACAGGTTACACGGTACAAGTGCTCAATCGCTTCGTCATTTTCCTTTACGTACATATAATCGAGAAGCGACTCTTTCTCTACGCCAAACCATTCTGCAAGAAAATTCCGTGTATAAAATCTACCGGTATGCAACTGATCGCAAACCACATAGATTTCAGTCCGGTTACAGGTTCCCACGATGATACATTCTAGAATGCTTTTGGTATGAGATAGAATATGAAGTGCTCTCGGCGTGCTGTCGTCATTAAACGTGAATTTTTCACGAATTTCGACAGGCGCTGTCTTATAATTTAGGCCGAGCAGTAAGATTTCCATAGCCTTCCTCCCGTGTCATTCAAATACGGATTTTAGCTTCTTTATTATAACATTATGTCCGTAAGCAAGTAGTTTAAAATGTGAAAATTTCATTAAAGTTATCCAAAAAACCTTGTCAAATGTGCTATTCACTGGTTCGACAAATTACTTTCAAGATTTCACATCATTTTCCATGAATTAACATTTATTAGCCGTGTTAATTTTATCCAGATGTTCACTATCTTAGTTTGTCTCGTTTTCACTTGTTCATGCTTCTTTCGGAACTATCAAAAAACTCCTTTCTTCCCTGTTTATCTACTCTTATAATGAGTACTATAGCTCGAAATCGGCCAACACATTTTTTTAGAAACGAGGTAGTAGGGTGAAAAAAGCATTGATGGTTGACTGTTTATTGTTATGTATCGTTTTTATCTGGGGAGCAACCTTTGTGGTCGTTCAGAATGCGGTTCACATGCTTCCTCCCAATACGTTTAATGCGATCCGTTTTTTTAGCGCTTCGTTATTCTTGTCCCTTATCTACTTTATTCGAAATCCAAGGGCTTGGCAAACCTGTAACTTTTCTTTGGTACGCAGCGGTATATTTCTAGGCTTTTGGCTGTTTGTCAGCTATGCAACCCAAACAGTGGGACTCTTGTATACTTCGCCATCAAAGGCAGGCTTTATTACAGGTCTGTCCGTTGTGCTTGTACCCTTACTGTCGATTGTTGTACTGAAGCATAAAGTGAAAGCCTCTGCCTTTATCGGCGTCTGTATGGCCGTAATTGGGCTTTACTTATTAACGATGAATGGTACTCTTTCTCTTACATTTGGCGATTTTTTAGTGCTTTGCTGTGCAATTTGCTTTGCCATGCAGATTGTGTTGACCGGTCGGTATTCTCCTCGGTTTCCTACGATGCCCTTAGTAATCATTCAATTGTTCACTGTCTCATTTTTCAGTATGTGCTACGCCCTTCTCCTAGAGGATTGGCAAACGATATATGATCCTTTCATCATAGGTCACTCTGAGGTTCAATGGGCGCTATTTATCACGGCAATTCCGGCTACTGCCCTCGCATTCTTGGTGCAAACCTCTTTTCAAAAGGACACCTCTCCAACGCATGTGGCACTGATCTTTGCCTTAGAACCAGTCTTTGCAGCATTCACCTCCTACCTATGGATTCACGAGCTGTTGACGGTGAAGCAATTGATCGGCTGTGCTTTTATCCTAAGTGGCATGCTGTTTTCAGAACTGCCTGTTCTATTCTGGCTACGCAATCTAAAAGCAAAAATCTCTGCTTAGCCTTCCACAGTCTTATGTCTATAGAGTCAGCTTTTATACATAAAAAATCAAACAGACATCTTCCTTGCGAATAGAAAGGTGCCTGTTTGATTTTGCTTCCACCCTTATACACGACGTTTCCAAGTCCGGTAATTTCGCACTTCCAAGCTAAGCGCCTCTACCATTAACCGCATGACATTGCTACTTACCTTCTCAGGAAGCTTTTCCGCTTGCCGTAACCTTCGTCTCATTCGTAAAAAATAAAAGATTGCCCGAATCGTTTGCCCCTTCCGGCCAGCGTCAATTAAACGCGTTGCCGTTTTGCCTAATTTAGCCCAGTATGCATATTTTTTCAGCCAGCCTTTTATTTCTTTATATAACCTTTCATTTTGCATGCCGTTCAATAGATGCCTTGCAGAACTCTCCATTTCGGAAAAGGTGTGCTCCAGAATTTCCACAGCCTTCTGTTGATCGCCGTGAAAAAAGTGGTAGCGAAACTGATGCAATTTTTCCAGTAGCTGCGGGGCTTCTTCGTCACACAAAAACGATGCGCGCACATGATCGGCAAACAAAAGAAAGGCATGAAAATCTTCAGGTCCCACTATCTCTTTCACTGCGCGTTGAAAGGCCTCCTCAGGATCATAGGAATCAGGATGGGTTAAATATTCACCGATTGTCATGATAGAAATCTTGGAGCTTTCAGGATATTCCATTGCATTAGCTACATACCCAGTAGCAAAACGGAACAGATCAGCATCTCTATTTTGCAAAGGACCAATGTGCAGCTCGCTCGACATCGCCAAATCATTCACTGGATAATTATCCCAATAGAGCGGGTAGTGTCGTGTTTGTTCAAAAAAGTATCGGGAGTCTGCTTCCGTTAGATAAGGGGAACAGACAAACCTCCCCGTCCAAAACAGATCTATTTCCGTTGGCAAATGTTGTCCCAGATAGGTAATATACGCTTCATCACCTCTGCCATGATAAACCGTAGGGCATACCACGAGATGAACATCCTTACTAGTCTCTTTTAGCTTGTTCCAGACCAAAAGAGTAACCTGTACATGCGCCTCTGCTAAATGAATGAATGTCTCTTGATCACTTTTATGCATTAATTCCTGTGGAATATCATCAAACAACAAAGCAAATTTCGTCACACCGCAAGCAAGGAGTTTCTCGTACTTTTCTATCAATCTATCTACATGCTTCGAGCTGGCATACTGCATACTCATCCCCGGACTAAGACAATAGTAAAAGGCACATCCCACCGAATGTGCCTCTGAAATCAGCTCCGAAATGAGACGCATTTGGGCGGGAGAATGATGCATCTGCCAATCATCCCGCAGGATCGCATCATCTTTGGGCGCATAAAAATAGGCATTAAAGCCATGCTGACTGATAAAGTGCAGCATATCAATCCGATCCTCATGCGACCACGGCTTACCGTAAAATCCTTCAATAAGTCCCCGTAATGCAAATCCTTGTGAAGACATCCTTTCTCCTCCTCGGGAAGCTGTTTCTCTGTCTAAGCTGTTGGTGTCTTACTAACGTAGCCTGATTTCTTTACTCATTACCTTCCAGTATATGAGCGGATTCTTCGGGCGATTCTTGCTTGCCTTTTAGCCTGCGTAAAATCTCTCCCCATAGTTCATCCCTGCCTTGTCCCATTTCTGTAGAGAAAACAATGAGAGCATCTGTTGACTGGAAATTCAAAGTTTGACGAATAACTTTTAAATGCTGTAGCCATCTTCCGCGAGAAATCTTATCGCCTTTCGTTGCTACCACGATAGTAGGGATTCCAAGCTCCTTGCAATATTCATACATGCTGACGTCATCTTTAGAGGGAGCATGGCGAATATCCACTAGCTGAACAACAAATTTAAGCTCCTCTCGCTGGCTCAGATAAGCATCAATCATACTGCCCCAAGTCGACTTAATGGACTTGGAAACCTTCGCATATCCGTAGCCGGGAAAATCCACAAAGTACATTTGATTATTTACTTTAAAATAGTTAAGTGTCTGAGTTTTTCCGGGACGCGAGCTTGTCCGAGCAATTGCTTTGCGACTTAACATTTTATTGATTAAAGATGATTTTCCAACATTGGAACGACCCACCAGAGCAATCTCTGGCAGGCGATCCTTCGGGTATTGTTGAGGCCCTACGGCACTGATAATAAATTCTGCTGAAGTAATCTTCATTTCTTTTTCACCATTTTCTCTTGCACAAAAGCATATTTAATCACGTCATCCATGTGCTCTACAGGATGGAACGCCATATCATTTTTCACACTGTCTGGAATATCTTCTAAGTCCTTCTCGTTTTCAATTGGCAAGATAATGGTTGTTAGGCCGGCACGATGGGCAGACAGCACCTTTTCTTTCAAACCGCCAATCGGCAATACACGGCCACGTAATGTAATCTCACCCGTCATACCCACTTCTTTACGCACAGGAATATTTGTCAAAGCAGATAACAAGGCTGTTGCCATCGTAATCCCTGCGGAAGGACCATCCTTTGGAATTGCTCCTTCCGGCACGTGAATATGAATATCATTTTTCTCCAGTAAATCCTGAGTAATATCCCATTGACCAGCACGGGAACGAATATAGCTGAGGGCAGCTTGCGCTGACTCCTTCATAACGTCGCCTAATTGACCAGTTAATGTGAGAGTACCTTTACCAGGATAAACACTTACTTCAACATTTAAGGTATCTCCTCCCACTTGGGTCCATGCTAATCCTGTAACAGAACCAACCTGGTCTTCCTTCTCTGCTAGACCATAGCGGAATCGTGGTTTACCTAGCAGATTTTCCAAGGTCTTAGGTGTTACAACCACGCGTTTCTTTTCTCCACTGACAATGATTTTAGCAGCTTTACGGCACAAATTCGCTGCTTCACGGTTCAGGTTGCGCACCCCTGCTTCTCTTGTATACTGGCGAATCACCTTCATCATGGCTTCATCAGCCACTTGGAGTTTCTCTTTTGTGATACCGTGGGACTTTATATTTTTAGGAAGGAGATAATCCTGCATAATATGGAATTTCTCCAGCTCGGTATAGCCGGAAATTTCGATTGTCTCCATTCGATCAAGCAATGGTCTTGGTATGGTATGAAGCGTATTTGCCGTTGTTAAGAAGATAACATTGGACAAATCATAAACTTCTTCTACATAATGATCACTAAATTTTTCGTTCTGATTTGGATCAAGCACTTCCAATAATGCCGACGCTGGATCTCCGCGGAAATCACTCGCGAGCTTATCGATCTCATCAAGCAAAATAACAGGATTAACAGTACCTGCTTGACGCATGGATTGGATAATTCGGCCTGGCATCGCTCCTACATAGGTGCGACGGTGTCCACGAATTTCTGCTTCATCACGCACACCACCAAGCGAGATACGGATAAACTTCCGGCCCATCGCTCTTGCAATAGATCTGCCCAAGGAGGTCTTACCGACACCTGGAGGACCTACAAGGCATAGAATCGGGCCTTTTAAATCACTTACTAATTTTTGTACAGCAAGATACTCCAGAATACGCTCTTTTGGTTTTTCAAGGCCGTAGTGGTCTTCATTTAAAATCGTTTCAGCATGGGCAATATCTAGATTATCCTCTGTCTTTTTCGTCCATGGCAAGGAGAGTAATGTATCAATATAAGTGCGAACCACGCTGCTTTCTGCAGAAGTAGCTGGCATCTTATCTAGGCGATCGAGTTCTTTCTCCAGCTTAACCTTGATACGCTCTGGGGCGTCGGATTGGAGCAATTGCTCACGTAAATCATCCATTTCCCCATTGCGCCCGTCACGCTCACCTAACTCCTTTTGTATGGCCTTCATCTGTTCGCGAAGGTAATATTCCTTTTGCGTTTTTTCCATTTGCTTTTTAACTCGCTGACCAATACGTCGTTCTAGCTCCAGTACTTCTCGTTCGTTGTTTAAGATATTGAGCAAGATTTCTAGACGACGATGAACATCTACTGCTTCTAATACATCTTGCTTATCCTTTATTTTAAGCGGTAGATGGGATGCAATGACATCCGCCATACGCCCCGCTTCTTCAATATCACTAACTGAGCTTAGCGTCTCAGGGGATACTTTCTTAGAAATTTTGATATATTGCTCGAACTGCTGTAAAACAGTTCGCACCATAGCTTCGATTTCATTTTCATTTTTCCTGGTTTCAGGTAAATATGTAATCGAAACGTAGTAATAATCATCTTTTTGCAGATATTCGTTAATAGAGGCACGCTCTAAGCCTTCCACTAGTACACGAATTGTTCCATTAGGCAACTTTAACATCTGCTTCACTCGTGCAACTGTACCCACCGAATAAATTTGTTCTGCATCCGGTTCCTCCACCTGCACATCCTCTTGCGTTGATAGCAGAATATAATTATCATCTACCATCGCTCTTTCAAGAGCCCTTACGGATTTCTCACGTCCTACATCCAAATGCAACACCATGCTTGGATAAACCAATAAACCACGAAGCGGCAGCAGCGGTATTTCACGGGATCCTGTATGTTCACTCATGACCAAGCACCTCCCATTTCTAAGGCCACGATATCTCTCTTTTATAATGTCTGAAAGACGGTATCGTCTCATTGTATCGCAAAATGATACCCAATGTCTAATGACCACATGCATTTACTCACATTGCATGCCGTTTAAATTGAGACATTTGTAACACATACGATGATGAAGCCGTTTTTATTATACCCAAAAATTCCTAATCTTTCATAGAAGCTTCTGCTTCTTTGTACACTTTGATTAAAAAATATGGGATAGAGATAGGCTCCGCCTAGCCATATAGGAACGGAGCCTATGTGTAAAACAAATGCATCTATCATCTAATGCTACAGCGGTAAAGTGCCTGGCTGAATGCCTTCCACTTGTACAGGTACACTAAACGGCGGCAAGTAAGTGTCTTCGGCCTGTTCAGTCTCGTCAACTTGAGTTACAACGCCTTGGTCTACAAACGCCATTCGGATCGCTTCCTCTACATGATGGATTGCGATTACTTCAATTCCTTCTATATCCGCAAAGATCGTCTGCCAGTTCTCCGCTGGAATGAAAACACGTTTAGCCCCTGCTTGACGAGCTGCTTCTACTTTAGCAACCACTCCGCCCACCGGCTTTACCTTTCCATGGATACTGACCTCGCCTGTAACTGCCAATAAATTGTCAATTAGTCTTTCTTTGATAGCCGAATAGATAGCGATTGCGATTGTTAAGCCTGCGGAAGGGCCATCCACGGGCACACCACCGGGAAAATTAATGTGTAAATCATAGTCATATGGCTGAATGCCTAAGCGGTGAAGAACAGTTAACACATTATCAATAGAGCCTTTCGCCATAGATTTACGGCGAATGGTTCGGCTCGGACCCCCTAACTCCTCTTCCTCCACTAAACCAGTCAGCGTAAGTTTACCTGCACCTTTAATAGGGGCTAATGAGGCGGTTACCTCCACTTCCATCACGGTGCCCATGTTAGGACCATAGACAGCTAGCCCGTTGATGACGCCAATTTGAGCTTGCTCGTGTACTTGTTTTTCTTGACGAGGCGATTTTTGACTGCTATGTACCACCCATTCCACGTCCTGAGTGGTTACGATCTCACGTCCTTCTGTCATACATATTCCTGCGGCTATCTGTAATGTATTAATTGCTTCACGTCCATTGGTAGCATAACGCTCTATCACTGCAATCGCGTCATTCTCCACCTTAATTTGCATTTTTTTCATGGCCTTAGAAACAATACTTCCAATCTCATTAGGCTGAAGAGGACGGAAAAATATCTCTAAACACCGCGAACGCAAGGCGGGGGGAATTTCTTCCGGTGTGCGTGTTGTAGCTCCGACTAAACGAAAATCAGCCGGCAGTCCATATTGAAAAATCTCATGGATATGGGCAGGTATCTGAGTGTTCTCTTCGCTGTAATAAGCGCTCTCCAGCATTACTTTTCGGTCTTCTAAGACTTTTAGCAGTTTATTCATCTGTACCGTATGTAGCTCGCCTATTTCATCTAGAAATAAAATCCCTCCATGCGCCTTGGTAACGGCACCCGGCTTGGGTTGTGGAATACCAGCTTGCCCCATAGAACCCGCTCCTTGATAAATTGGATCATGAACGGAGCCAATCAGCGGATCAGCAATGCCGCGTTCATCAAATCTGGCAATAGTTGCATCAATCTCCACAAATTTAGCGTCCAGTTTAAAGGGGGAAAGTGAGCTTTTTTTGGCAGCTTCCAACACTACACGGGCAGCAGCTGTCTTCCCTACCCCTGGGGGGCCATAAATAATAACATGCTGCGGGTTAGGTCCGCATAACGCTGCTCGTAATGCTTTTAAACCGTCCTGCTGTCCAACAATATCTTCTAGCTTACTAGGTCGTGTTTTCTCAGATAATGGCTCAGTCAATGCGACCATTTTCATTTTACGTAAATGATCTACCTCTTTACGGGATTCCTTTTCCGTTGAAACCTTTGTTGTTCTTTGCATCTTTAACAGATTAAAAAAGTAGATGCCTATAATGATCCCAACGACAAGCTCAATAGCCCCTATTATGACTGTTGTATATTCCAATTCTATACCCTCCCAAGTAATGCTGGTAATACCTCCAAAACGATATAAAAGTAGTATTACCTAGTGCATGGGAGAGTAAACAAGGATCATTGCACAACCTTTGGGTATCTGTAAGCACTTATGGATCGAGCACCTCGTTTTTTATCTACATCCCTATATTCATCGAAATCTGGATCACCCTCAATCCTTGTTATAGAGTAAACTTATTATTTGACACAAAAAAAGGCGCTTGTTCCAAAGAACGAAGCACCTTTTTCTTATCCTTTTCACCAAACAGGTGTTAGAGCCTGCTTGATCAAGAGTTTTTTACGCTGATTGGATGATGTCGCCTTCTTTATTCTTTAGTTGTGGCTTCACCTTTTCGGTAACCACTTCCTCAGTAATTAGGCACTTCTCCACGTCCTCACGGGAAGGAAGCTCATACATCATATCCAGCATGATTTGTTCAATAATTGCACGCAGACCACGAGCACCAGTGTTACGCTTAATTGCTTCTTTTGCAATTTGAGTCAAAGCGCCTTCTGTAAACTCAAGTTCTACTCCATCTAGACTAAGTAGCTTTTGGTATTGTTTGATCAAAGCATTTTTTGGCTCTGTCAAAATTCGTACCAGCGTCTCTTCATCTAATGGTTCAAGTGTTGCATGCACCGGCAATCGACCTACAAATTCCGGAATCAAACCGAATTTGAGCAGGTCTTCAGGCAATACGTATTTTAGGTATTCGCCTTGTTTTAAGTCGGACTTAACGCCTTCCACCATTTCAGAACCGAAACCGATTACCTTTTTACCAATGCGGCGCTTGATAATTTGCTCGATGCCGTCAAATGCACCACCGCAAATGAACAAGATATTGGAGGTATCGATTTGGATAAATTCCTGATGCGGATGCTTGCGTCCACCTTGAGGTGGCACACTCGCTACTGTGCCCTCTAGAATTTTCAACAATGCTTGTTGTACACCCTCACCTGATACATCGCGCGTGATAGAAGGGTTCTCAGATTTACGAGCAACTTTATCAATCTCGTCAATATAGATAATCCCCTTCTCCGCTTTTTCTACATCATAATCAGCAGCTTGGATAAGCTTCAGCAAGATATTTTCAACATCTTCCCCAACATATCCAGCTTCAGTCAGCGATGTAGCATCAGCAATCGCAAACGGTACATTTAGGATACGGGCTAGCGTTTGGGCTAACAACGTTTTACCGCTACCTGTTGGTCCAATTAGTACGATATTGGATTTGGATAATTCCACATCCTCAATCTTCGCACCTGAATTGATTCGTTTGTAGTGATTATATACAGCAACAGCCAAGGATTTCTTAGCTTGATTTTGTCCAATAACATAATCATCTAGGATATTACGGATTTCCAATGGTTTTGGAATTTCCTTCATATCGATTTCTTCATCGGTCCCTAGCTCTTCTTGTACGATCTCATTGCAAAGCTCAATGCACTCATCACAAATGTAAACACCTGGACCAGCTACAAGCTTGCGAACCTGCTCTTGAGATTTTCCGCAGAAAGAGCACTTTAATTGACCTTTATCGTCATTAAACTTGAACATGTTTTTCACCTCACGTCGATGATTTTTTCAGCCAAGCACAGGATGGCCCCTTAACGGCGTTCGATCACACTGTCAATTAACCCGTAGTTTTTCGCTTCCTCAGCAGACATGAAGTTATCGCGATCTGTATCGCGGTCAATCACTTCATAAGGTTGACCTGTTCTTTCTGCCAAAATCTCATTTAATTGACGCTTTGTTTTAATAATCCAGTCAGCGTGAATACGAATATCCTCTGCCTGACCACGAACACCACCCAGCGGTTGATGAATCATCACTTCACTGTTTGGCAATGCAAAACGCTTACCTTTCGCGCCTGCAGCCAAAAGTACCGCACCCATGCTGGCCGCCATGCCGATGCAAATCGTGGAAACGTCCGATTTGATATATTGCATGGTGTCATAAATCGCCATGCCAGCGGTTACAGAACCGCCTGGAGAATTTATGTATAGGCTAATGTCTTTTCCTGGCTCTTCGGATTCAAGGAATAACAATTGCGCTACTACAGCATTTGCTATTTCATCATCAATCTCGCTTCCCAGAAATATGATACGGTCTTTTAACAGACGGGAATAAATATCGTACGCACGTTCTCCGCGGTTAGTTTGCTCTACGACCATAGGGATCAGCATAATGGATGGCCTCCTTCACTAATTTCTGCTTTCTTTATCTGAGAAAACAAGGCACGAAAAAACGTTCGTGCCTTGCGCCCATATCTAAGGTTATGCAGTTTATTTGCTTTCTGCAACCAACAAATCTACAACTTTACGAGTCAAGATTTCACGGTACAAACCAGCAAGCCCGTCTTGTGCAGCAAAGATTTTCTTAAGCTCGTCAGCAGGACGGCCATACATCTTCGCATATTGCTCAAGCTCTTGATCTACATCTTCTTCTTTTACTTCAAGGTTTTCCGTTTTTGCAATCGCTTCAAGAACCAATGCTGTGCGAACACGCAACACTGCATCCTTACGCATTTGATCGCGAAGAGCAGATTCGTCTGTACCAGAGAATTGGTAGTACAACTCTAGGTTCATACCTTGCATTTGCAGGCGTTGCTCAAATTCTTTAACCATTTGATCAAGCTCTGACTCTACCATAACATCTGGAATATCGATCTCAGCATTCTCCGTAGCTTTTAGAACCAATTGCTCGCGGATGTAGTTTTTCTTTTCCGCTTCAGCTTTTTCTTCTAATTTAGCTTTCAGATCAGCTTTGTATTCTTCCAAAGTGTCAAATTCGCTTACATCTTTTGCGAACTCATCATCCAACTCAGGTAGGTTTTTACGTTTTAAGCCGTTCAATTTCACTTTGAACATAGCTTCTTTACCTGCAAGGTTCGGAGAGTGGTATTCTTCAGGGAAAGTAACAGTGATTTCTTTTTCTTCCCCGATTTTCATACCTACTACTTGCTCTTCAAAACCAGCGATGAATGTGCCAGTTCCAAGCTCCAAAGAGTAGTCTTCTGCTTTACCGCCTTCGAAAGCAACTCCATCTTGGAATCCTTCGAAATCGATGTTTGCAGAGTCGCCGTTTTCAGCTGGGCCTTCTTCAACTGTTACCAATTCAGCGTGGCGAGTTTGCATACGTTTTAGTTCTTCTGCAACTTGTTCTTCGCCTACAGTGAAATCCTTCTCTTCTACAGAAAGACCTTTGTAGTCGCCTAGTTTTACTTCAGGCTTTACAGTAACAGTTGCTTTGAACACTAATTTTTGACCAGCTTCCATTTGTTCTACGTCAACTTCTGGACGATCAACAGGCTCGATACCTGTTTCACGAACAGCTTGTCCGTATGCCTTTGGAAGAATAATATCCAATGCATCTTGGTACAAAGACTCAACGCCGAAGCGATTTTCGAACATTTTACGAGGCACTTTACCTTTACGGAATCCAGGTACGTTTACTTTTTTTACTACCTTTTTAAATGCTTCATCCAGAGCAAGGTTTACTTGATCGGCATCAACCTCTACCGTCAAAACCCCCTGGTTATTCTCTAACTTTTCCCATTTTGCTACCACTTAAACTTCCCCTCCTAGATTAAATCCAGAAAACATTGCCTCACCCACACAGAAACAATCTATGTCATTAAGAAGCAATTTACCTGCCATTATAACCATTTCAGTATATCACATAACAAATAAATTTCAAGAAATCACCGTCGTACCAAAAATTGACCACCACGTTCAGAAATTTCTTGTCCTTGTCGATCGTAGAAGCGCACCTGTACCTTAATATGGAAATCATCAGTACCTATTTGATCCAAAACAGCGTATGTAGGAGTTCTAAAACCGCGCGGCATCATCAAACTGCCTGGGTTAATGAACAAAATATCTCTCTCGACTTCACATACCGGAAAATGAGAATGTCCAAACAACACAACGTTCGCTCCAACTTCTTCAGCACGATAGTGCAACTTCATAAGTGAGCTTTTAACATCGTACAGATGTCCATGTGTTTGGTAAATGATTAAATCTTTCCAGCGTGTAACCCGATCTTTAGCAACTGGCTCAAAATCACAGTTTCCTTGTACGAGTTGCATGTTTGAAAATGGTGCTTGCTTCTGGTCGACGCAGAAGTCTCCACAATGCAAGATGAAATCTGCTGGGTGACGATCCACTACTTCTTGTACCTCTTTGATTTGCCCATGTGTATCGCTGATGATGAGAATGCTCACGCCTATCTCCCCTTCAGTTTTTCTAGCAAATCCTTCATCGCCATGGCGCGGTGACTAATCGTGTTCTTCTGTTCTGGTGATAACTCTGCCATGGAGCATAATTGACTTGGTACAAAAAAGACTGGATCATAACCAAAGCCGTTGGAACCAGATGGAGCATGTGCGATAGCACCTTCGCAAGCCCCTGTCGCAATCACGGGCTCTTGTCCTGGTTCAACATAAGCGAGTGTACAACGGAATCGGGCTGTTCGCTCCTTCATCGGAACATCTGCCAGTTTGGTTAATAGTTTTTGATAGTTTTCTTCATCTGTAGCCTTTTCTCCTGCAAACCGTGCAGAATAAACTCCTGGAGCACCATGTAAAGCATCTACCTCTAAACCAGAATCATCGCCGATTGCTGGCAGTCCCAACACCTCTGAGATTGTTTTCGCTTTTTTGAGTGCATTGGCTTCAAAGGTTTCGCCGTCTTCTTCCACCTCGGGTGCATCTGGAAATTCAGAAACACTGACTGCCTCCAGATTCAATGCCTCAAACAATTTATTAAATTCGCGAACTTTCCCTTGATTTCTAGTGGCTAATACCACTTTTTTCTTTGCTGTTTGTTCACTCATGCTCGTCCCTCGCTTTCGTGATAAAAGCTACTTTACAAACAAATTTATGTATAGGCTTATGCATTATCCCACATTATAACGCAAGCATTGTAAAAATTCACCTTTCCTATGTACCTCTGGTAAATCTTAGACGCAGTTAACCTTATTGATGTTTCATCCATGCCGATTTTTAAGTACGAATCATGATAAAACCCGAACAACAGACATATGAAGATGTCCGCTTTCGGGTTTTACCACCTATGTAGGCCTGTTGGGAGCTAATAAGTTACGCCTTGCTATAAAGCTTCACTTCTCCTAGCACTTCTTTTTGTAGGCCAATAAGGTCTTGAATCCCTTTTTGCCCCAACGCCAGTAATTGCATTAGCTCATCTGTGCTGAATGGAGATTCTTCCCCTGTCCCTTGCAGCTCTACATATTTGCCGGCGCCTGTCATAATTACATTCATATCAACAATTGCGGTAGAATCCTCTTTATAATTCAGGTCCAATACTGGTACTCCCTCTACTACTCCTACGGAAGTAGCGGCTAAGAAATCCGTGATCGGCAATTCCTTCCATGTCCCAGCCGTTACTAATGTATTCATAGCATCCACCATCGCTACGAATGCACCCGTAATAGACGCGGTACGCGTACCTCCATCTGCTTGAATAACGTCACAATCCAACCAAATTGTGCGTTCTCCCATCGCCTCTAGTTTTACAACCGAACGAAGGGCGCGGCCAATCAGACGTTGAATCTCCATCGTACGTCCTCCGACCTTGCCTCTGGAGGATTCCCGGGCATTTCGTGTTTCTGTGGCACGCGGTAGCATAGAGTATTCAGCTGTAACCCAGCCTTTTCCACCGTTCCGCATAAACGGAGGTACTTTTTCTTCTAACGTCGCTGTACAAATTACCTTGGTATCTCCTACTTCAATCAAGCAAGAACCCTCTGCATGCTTAATGTAATTGCGGGTAATTTTAACGGGACGCAATTGATCGCTCGAACGTCCATCCAATCTCATAAAAGACCTCCTACATATTTTCAAATTCGTTATTATGTCGCTGTGCTTGTTTGCTGTTGTCTCCGCAATGGTAACGTTTAATCACAAAGCCTTCAACTAGTATACCAAGGCACACCATGAACTGCTAGTTTTTCAACCTGTTTCTTACAAGGACGTGTTCATTTTACCAAAAAGCACCGCGAATCATACCAAATAACCACCTCTGAAGGCTGTAGACCATATAGACATGCACTATAAATAAACATCCACGCCCCTAGACGTGGATGTTAGCTTACAATTCAAAGGCATTAATTTGAAGCGGTCTTGATACAGGCTGGTCAAATTTCATTGAACCTGCTTGAGTTAACGGTTTACCCTCTACCTGAACCTGCACCTTCTTTATACCTGTATTCTCCGTTAAAGACAGCACAAGTGATTCCATGGCTTCAGGGTTTGCTTCTTTTCCCTTATCATACTGTAAAATATCGTTGCTTAAATTAACAACCACCGTATCTTTTTGTTGCTCAACGCCAAGTACCTTTGTAGTGCGCAGTAAGGAGCTAAATAATGGTGAGCCTTCTTTCGGCCCTTTTATCAGCTCTTCAACAACAGCTTTCGACATATCCTGCGTCTCTGGAATCAACCGTGTCACCGGTACAAAATAGGTTCGTTTATCATCTAGCTGACTTTGAAAATAAATCGTTACTGCAGAAGTTCTGCCAGGATGCGCCCCTTCAACCAGTTCCGTATTAATGCCCTGTTCACGGTTTAACAATGAGACAGGTGTACCGTTTGCCGGCATCTCGCTTAACGGTTGCCCGTTTACCCAAATCGCAATATCCTTCACCGTATCAAACTCTGTCATAGAACGAGTAATTGCATCAAGAATTTTTTGTTCATCGGCCGCTTTATAATTTTTAAATTCAGATGAGAATTCTATTGTTGCTTTTCCTTCTTTAATAGACATCCCCAGAATTTTCGTGCCCTCGGGCAACAGAGCCTCAAATCCCTGCGGCTTCAGCGTCTCCACAGGACCGCCCTTAACCATATAGCTTAGCACTTGTTTAGCGGGTCCTTCTGCTTTGGGTACAATCAAGGAGACTGGAACGACAAAACCATTGGTATCTTGCAGATAAACAGTACGCTTTGTCGTTTGGGTAACCGCCCCTTGTGTCTCTTCTTCCGTCTGTTCTCCCGTTATCTGTAATGGATTAGGATCTGCACCTGTAATGGATGGAGTCTGCATAGGGGCACTCGTTTCTTTGGATGGACCAAACAGCCCGCATCCTGCCATGAGTATCGCACTCAGCCCAACAACCGCTGTCATTTTACCGATAGGTCTTTTTTTCATCCCATCTCCTCCTCGTTGACACTTTGTACTACCATGTATACGAGCAGGGCTTGGGTTTATTCCTCCAGAGTAAAAGAAATCTGAAATCCAGCAAGCTGTCTTAGACTGCTCTCTCTTTAGAGGGAATATTTATACTAATGATGATAATCGCAGCAAGCGACAGAAGAACAGCCACTGCAAATGGAGCTTGTGGAGCAATTGCGTGACCAATTACTCCTGATAATAAGGGAGCTAGCGCTGCTCCTAGCCAGCGTACAAAGTTATACACGCCAGAAGTAATTGCTCGTTCATATGGAGAGATTTCCATGACATAGCTTGAATATACAGCATTATTTAAACCAAGTACCAGGCCTGAGACGATAATCAGTATTATTTTTGCCGTACTGCTAGGGATAGCAAATAAGCCGAGTAAAATAACCACTAAAGCAAGTAATCCATAGCGTATCAACACTTTATAAGGAAGTCGCGCTTCTAGCTTATGGGAAAGAACCGCTGACCCATACGCCAGCATTAATCCCCACCCAAAAAACACAAAACCTAATTGGATAGCAGTTAAGTGTAAGATGAGTGGCGAGTATGCCAAAATAACAAAGAAACAATAATAATACAGCATGCCAGACAAAGCGCCTTGCATAAATGGTCTGTAGGTTAAGAGACTGAAAAGTTCTTTTAGACCTGCTGTTTGGCGTTCTTGTTTTTTTGATGGTTCATGGACAAAGAAAATAACAAGAAGCAATGCACAAAAAATAAAGAAAGAAGTAGCGAAAAATGGATAATTCCATGCAAATCCACCTAAAAGTCCACCTACTAAGGGACCTCCTGCCATGCCTAACCCAATGGCCGCTTCATACATCCCAACAGCGCCGCTAACCTCATCAGATAGGGCGATCAACAACGTCATCGCTGTGGCAAAAAACATGGAGTTTCCCAATCCCCATCCTGCGCGAAACCAAGATAATCCTACAATAGATGAGGACATAGCACATAACAATGAAAAAACAGTAACAATCGCTAGCCCGATCGTCATTAATTTTTTATCCCCTAAACGCACGGCTAAAATTCCAGATGGCAGCATCATAATCGCCATGGTAAATATATAAGCAGTAAATAACATCTCTACTTGCCAATGAGTCGCATGGATTTGTTCGGCAATGACCGGAAGAATAGGATCAACTACTCCTATTCCCATAAACGCAAAAAAAGTGGCTAGCACCGTAATGATCCGTGCACGTTTTCGATTATTCGAATTAAGCTGCATTTTACCATACACCCCTATTTTTAATCTTGTTCCTGCCATTAAGTTGCATATACACCTTTTATGGAATTTATGTTGTCCATTTGTCTTTCTGCCGGAGCTTTTCTATTTCGAGAAGCATATCCTGTAGGTCTTGACGAAAAGACTGCATACGTTTCATTTTCTTTGTTAACATATCCACCTGCTCCTCTAGTAGTGTATGGAGTCGATCAGCATGGATTGATGCTTGCACATCTTCATTTTCATACGCCTGTTCCATCTCTTCCTTTAAACTAATAAAATGTTGAAGCTCTGTTAGGGAAAAGCCGAGTACCTCGCGTGCCTCCAAAATTTTTTTGATATCACGTATATCGTCTGAGGAATACAGCCGAATTTTACCTTCCGTACGAATTGGGGGTTTAATCAACCCGATTTCCTCGTAATAACGCAATGTTCGTTTCGTTACTCCAATCTGCTTGGTTACCTCATCGATTTTAAAGAACGTCATGGCATCTCCTCCTTTCAAATAGTTTGATATACAACTATATTTAACAAGTAACAATTTACGTTAACGTAAGCTTTTTGTCAAGGGAGAGAGAACTTTTTTAAAAAATACCTATCATTAAAAAGTCAGTTCCCTGTAATTCAAGGAACTGACTCGTTACATGCACGATCATAACTTATCCACAATTTCTAAAATAATGGGGTCGCATGCTCAAGCACCTGCTGCTGTACATTCAATGGGCACTCCAGCCACTCTTCGCCAATTTGCTGGAATACCTGTTTACTGCCACTTGTATAAAACAAATGATGCTTGGGCTCGATTTCTTGCAATTCATTTAATAGCCCCTGCATAGACAGCATAGCACTGAGTTCACGCGCCGTTTCTTCTGCTGAATTAATCAAGGTGATGCTATCTCCCATTGCCTCCTGAATGAGTGGGGCAAGCAAAGGATAATGGGTGCAGCCCAAAATCAATGTATCCAGTTCTTCATGACGGAAAGGCTCTAAGGTCTTGCTTACGATTCGCCGGGCCTCTTCTGTATGTAGGCGCTGTTGTTCAACTAATGGAACAAACGCCGGACATGCCATGGCCACTGTGTACAGTTCTGGATTAATACGATGCATCGCTTGTAGATAAGCCCCTGTACGAATCGTCATTTCTGTACCAATAACACCAATGCGCCCCGTGCGAGATGCCGAAATGGCGGCACGTGCTCCTGGTTCAATTACACCGATAACGGGCGAATTCATCCGTTCCTTCGCTTCATGCAACACCACTGATGCAGCCGTATTACAAGCAATTACCAGCGCCTTTAGTTGAAATTGAGAAACAAATTGAATCATTTGATTCGTATATGTGCGAATTTCTTCGGAATCGCGTGAACCATATGGACAACGGGCATTGTCGCCAAAATAGACAATTTTTTCACGCGGTAATTGCCGCATTACTTCTTTTACTACGGTCAATCCACCTACTCCTGAATCTATAATCCCGATGGTTTCTTTTCCATTCATTGATGTTAGCTCCTTTGAAGTCAGAGTCCCTTGTTTACCATATGCTGTTCCCAGACCCTATGTAAAGACAAAGAGGATGAACCAGCTAAAAAATTTTGAACCTGTAGGCATTTATCATCATAAAGTATACAGCAGGAAAGTTGAAGGAGGAATTACCTTGAACCACCGAATACAGCATCTCCTAGATTGGAGCGAATGGGGCCGGCAATGGGTCGATTACCTGCGTCAAAATCCTCATTGTGCTGAAATGAAGCGGGATTTGCACAAATTCCATGTGGCCTTTAGCGAAGTAGGGCGCAAAGCCAACTATTACCAGGATAAAGAGGATCGCGAGGAACAAATTTCGAAATTAGCCTCCCAAGCTGAAGATATTCAGCGGCACTTCCATGCCCTACTCCGTCTCGTCCAAAATCGAAAAACAGAGGAAGAGAACAAAGAGGAAGAAAAGCAAGCTAACTCGAAGACAAGAGGTCGCTTTCAACGGCATCCTAAAGTAGAGCAACCCTCGACACCAGCTATCATTCCTGTAATGTCAGAAGCAAATTATTCTAATAAAGCCGTTCCGATTGGTGGTCATACCCTTCCACCCCTTCCCTATTCTTATGATGCATTAGAACCATACATTGATGAAGAAACAATGCGTATTCACCATGATATCCTACATCGCAATTATGTGAACAACTTAAACAAGGCTGAAAAAATGATGGCTCAAGCTCGTGAAACAGGAAATTTTGAGCTGATTAAGTTCTGGGAAGGGGAGGCAGCCTTTAATGGTGCTGGGCACTACCTGCATACCATTTTTTGGTTTGTTATGCGTCCAGATGGTGGCGGTATGCCAACTGGAGAACTAGCTTCCCATATTAATAGCTCTTTCGGTTCCTTTGATAAATTCAAGCAACATTTCTCACAAGCTGCTGAAAAAGTTGAAGGCGGTGGCTGGGCTATTCTTGTTTGGTCTCCGCGCTCCCACCGCTTGGAAATTTTACAAGCAGAAAAACACCAAAATTTATCGCAGTGGGATGTAGTTCCATTACTAGTCTTAGATGTATGGGAGCATGCCTACTTTCTTTCCTACCACAGCCAAAGAGCTGATTATATCAAAGCATGGTGGAACGTCGTCAACTGGGAAGAGGTAGAAAATCGCTTCCGCCAAGCAAGCCGTCTTCGCTGGAAACCATATTAACCTGTGGGGCTGCACTCTACTGTCTATGATGATACTCCCCAGTCCTTGAGAAAAACATATCAAATGCATGAGAAATATATGACATATTCAAATATGGGGATGATTCTATCAAGTATGCAAAAAGAGCATGCGAGTGCGGATGACCCGCTTGCTCTTTACCATCTTTAATTTTGTTTGCTTCAAGTAGGGATAGATATCTGGAACCTAAAATGATTCTTGTAGCGAAAGTAAGCTCTTCCCAATTGTTTTCTACCGTTCTTCTTTCTTGATTTGGTTTTCTTTTCGTTGATTTTTAGGTTTGGAAAAAGTAAAATTTGGCAAATATAGGAGCAAACAAAAAATTTTATCCTTTGTTTTGTCCCTTTTCGAAAAAAAAGGGGATTTTTTAAGGGTTTCTCTTCTTTTTTACTGTTCTAATAAAGGATTTTTTGGTATGATGAGTAGTAGTTTTTTAAAGAAAAGAGGTAAGAAAATGAACAAGACAGAATTGATTGCAAAAGTAGCTGAAACAGCTGAATTAACAAAAAAAGATGCTGGACAAGTGGTTGACGCCGTATTCGAAGCAATCACTGGCGCACTAAAAGGCGGAGAAAAAGTTCAATTGATGGGCTTTGGTACTTTTGAAGTACGCGAACGCGCTGCTCGCAAAGGACGCAATCCTCAATCTGGCGAAGAAATCGAAATCCCAGCAAGCAAGCTACCAGCTTTCAAAGCAGGTAAAGAACTAAAAGAAGCTGTTAAGTAATCATTCTTCCTACATAAGAAGAGACAAATAAGGCTAGCAAATGACCCAAGGTTGTTTGCTAGCCTTTTTCTAATGAAATAACAATCAAATTGCTCCCTGCTGAAGAAATCCCTATCTACACGCCATCCTCTATGTTCTATGCCCGTTAATTTTTCGTTACGAGCATCAGTTCCTTTTCCTTGACACCCATTCGTTCTGCATAACCATACCATTCTTGCACAGTTCTAGGTGCTGTCCACGTTGCACGCTGCTCCTCATTTAAAAGTGGCTGAATACTTTCCCAGACGCTGTAGAGCAGAGGAACCCCAAGCTGCACTCGGTTTAAAAGCTCCTTCTGACAAAAAACCTCTTGAGGAGTTCCTTCTAAAAGAAGCGAGCCATTATGCATAATAAAAACCCAATCTGCCCAAGCGTAAGCAAGCTCCAAATCATGTGTAGACATAACAACGGTCGTACCCTGCTGATAAATTTGTTCCAATTGTGTCAGAAATAGCTTTGTATGGTAGCTATCCAGATAAGCTGTTGGCTCATCAAGCAGGAGTAATTCCGGTTGCAATACAACAACTCCAGCTAAAGTCACTAGCTTTTTTTGTCCTAAGCTTAACTGGTGTAATGGTAGGTGTAACCACTCTTTTATTTGAAAAGCTTCTGCTGTGGCCAATACGCATTCACGAACCTTATCTGCAGATAGTCCTTGATTACATAAACCATAGGAGAGATCCTCAGCCACCGTAGCCGCCAATAATTGATGCTCTGGGTCTTGCATCACCAATCCTACTTTGCTGCGTAGCTCTTGTAAAAATCGGCGATCATAGCGGTATGGTTCTCCCTTGTAGTACAACTTTCCTTCTGTTGGACGATAAATACCATTTGCCTGCAAAAACAACGTAGATTTCCCCGAACCATTATGTCCGAGAAGTACGATCTTTTTACCTTTTGGGATACGTAAATTTATTTCCTTTAGAGCGAGGCTATTTGTCTTGTGTTCGTAGGCATAACTTACTTTTTCCAGGCTGATCAAGGTTTCCACAAGAGCCACGCCCCCTTCCTAGTAATAAAGAAACTTGGCGATTGCCAAGTCTCTCAGGTTATCGGTTCTGATTTCTTATAAAAGGGAGTGCCAAAAGATTAGTGCTATACAGCAAGCTCCCCCCATCGTAGCTTCGATGAGATAACGCTTTATATATCTCTCTTTTTCCATAGTAACCACTTGCAGATCTCCGTCGAATCCACGCGCTAGTAGACCATGGTTTAATTGCTGATACCGTTGCATACTTTTTGCAAACAACAAGCTGACCAGTTGACCCATGTCCTTCAATTGGGCAGAAAAACTCCCATGCCCACCGCGTGCTTTTTGCGCAATCCATAAATCATGTGCCGTTTGGAAAAATACAAATAAAAATCGATACATCAACATAATAAGTTCAACAATGATGGGAGGCACTCGTAATGCGCGTAATACGTCAAGCAATTGAACTAAAGGGGTCGTTAGCAGCAAAAAAGCAAAACAAGCACTGGCACCCAATGTGCGGCAAAACAGCTTACCGATCACAAACAAATTACGTTGATCAATATAGACATACCAATCACCTATCGTAAGTAATTTCCAGCTCGATTCCAGCCCGTTGCTGACTGAACCTGACAAACGGTGTACGTCGATTAGCAGGGCAGGTGTGCTGCTAATGAAAAACAAGCAGGCTACCCCGATAAACATAAGATAGCTACGCAAGGGAACACTGGCATACCCTACAATCCAGATACTCATCCAAAGAAAAATGCCAATTTGGATTTCCATATCTGCACATAAAGCAAGAGTGAGCATTCCTGCTGCAAAACCAGCCTTGAAACGAGCAGATACATCACGCAATCGATTTTGATACGCTATTCGGTCTATCCAGAGATTCATTCTTGTACTTCGTGTGTCGCTTCATTTTTTTTGCGACCTTTAAAAAATCCAATTGCGTAACCAATCACACCTGCTCCAATAGCTGCCTGAACTGCGAACAACAAGCTCTCTGTTTCAGAGCCTGGCACTTCCATTAACGGCTGAAACCATGGTTCATATTCCGGAGCCAGCTCCTGAATCGCTTCTTCGGCTTGGCCATCTGCTCCACCAAATTCAGAGTCCTTGATCAACATCAGCGGGATGACCGCAATCACTACCACAAGAGCAAGTAACAACAAGTTTTTCCATTTCGCTGCTCTTTTCATTATTTGGCACCTCCCCGCAAGCTAAGCAACATTTGCAATTCTTGACGGTTATACGCGCTAATCCAGTTCCAAACAACTACAGTCAGTAATCCCTCGCAAATAGCTAGCGGAATCTGGGTGACTGCAAAAATGGTTCCAAACTTCATGAACGCAGCAGCAAAACCACCAGATGCCGCTGGAAAAGCTAAGGCTAATTGAACAGATGTAGTGATATAAGTAGCTAAATCAGCCAAAGCAGCCGCGAAGAAAATGCTGACTCCTTGCTTTACCTGCATACCGCTTAATAGACGATAAATCCCATAGCCTACAAACGGCCCTACAACTGCCATAGAAAAAGCATTGGCTCCTAGTGTGGTTAATCCTCCATGGGCAAGTAAAATCGCTTGAAATAACAAAACGATACTACCTAAAACGCTCATAATTTGTGGTCCGAATAGCACTGCTCCAAGTCCTGTACCTGTAGGATGCGAGCTACTGCCTGTAACAGACGGTATTTTAAGCGCCGACAATACAAAGCTAAACGCACCAGCTAACGCTAGCAACAGCTTCACTTGCGGTTTATCATTCGTCAAACGTATTAAAGAACGAAGTCCCCAGACAAAGAATGGCACAAACACTACCCACCAAAAGATCGCCCATCCGAAAGGTAAAAAACCTTCTGCAATATGCATGGCGTAGGCACTTTCGGGCGTGTTCACTAGAAAATACAGAGCAAACACAGGAAGTAACCATAACAAACGACTGCTTGCAATCCATTTCCGATTCATTTTCATCATCCTTTGGAAATTAATTAGTATCCTTCTTTTGAAACCATGCTTCAAGATGACTAATATTTAAGTGACTTTCCACGTGATGTGCTAATTGATCATAAGCTTTTTCTCGTCTCATCTGTTCAGTGACTACCTCTTCTGTAAAGATCGGTAACCCTTTTTCCTGGCGCAACAGATTAATAAGCTGTCTGGTAAAATGTCGATTATGGAAAATCCCATGCAGGTACGTTCCACTAGCTCTTCCATCTTTTGAAATGGCACCATCCTGTTTTCCATCCTGTAAGACAATGAACGGAGAACCAGAGTGATCAGTCATACAGGTCTCTCCTAGATGGATTTCATATCCTGTTACCTCAGTCTGCGAATTCTGATTGTCCTTTGTCGGTTCCATAGTGTGTTCTTGCTGCTGGTCTGCTTTATCACTCGACAATCCCAGCATTTCCTGTGCCTTTGGATGCAGCTCTCCGGTGACCTGTACAGTTCGTTTCTCCTGACAAAATGTGGTTTCAACAGGCAGGAAGCCCAGCCCAGCACGTTCTTGTACTGTTCCGTCTCCTTCTACGCCGTCAGGGTCGAGCAACTTCTCGCCCAGCATTTGAAAGCCTCCACAAATGCCAAACAATCTTGTACCAAAGCGATGCAACTGGCGCAGGACATCTACAAGCCCTTCCTGTTCAAGCCATGCCAGGTCGTCTAAGGTATTTTTTGTACCAGGAATAATAACCAGATCAGGGTTTCCTAGCTCATGTCGGTTACGTACATATCGAACGCCTGTTTCTGGTTCATCAAACAATGGATCAAAATCAGTAAAGTTCGAAATACGCGGCAAACGAAGAATTGCAATATCAATAGGGAATTCAGCTAATTGGGGTTGTTTAAAGCGAAGCGATGACAGTGCTAGTGAATCTTCCGCCTCAATTTCAACAGCCATATAGGGCAAAACAGCCAAAACAGGTATTCCCGTTCTTTTTTCCAGCCATTCCACTCCATCGTCTAACAAATCGCGTCTTCCTCTGAATTTATTAATGATAAATCCCTTAATTCTTGCCCGCTCTTCATCATCGAGCAGCTCCAGTGTCCCGATAATAGAGGCAAATACTCCACCGCGTTCAATATCTGCCACTAAAATGACATCGGCATCTGCTAAATGAGCCATGCGCATGTTGGCAATATCTCGATCTTTCAGATTTATCTCTGCCGGACTTCCCGCGCCCTCTAAAATAAGAACATCGTACTCACTTTGTAGACGTTCTAAGGCTTCCTTTACAATTGGGATAGCTTGTTCTACATAATTTTCTCGATACTCTCTTGCATCCATATCAGCGTAACGCTTACCATGAACAATGATTTCGGCAACCATATCCTGCTTTGGTTTTAACAGGATAGGATTCATGTCTGTAGTGGCTATTGTTCGTGCTGCTTCTGCCTGTACGCCCTGAGCACGCCCTATTTCCTTCCCATCCTTTGTTACATAAGAATTAAGCGCCATATTCTGTGATTTAAACGGTGCTACCCGATATCCTCGATTGGCAAAGATACGGCACAAAGCTGTACAAATTAAACTTTTCCCTACATCTGAGGCTGTGCCGACTACCATGATGGCTTTTCCTTGCATGTAAGCACTTCCTCTCTAAAATTCCAAACCTTTTACTGCCGGAATTCCTTCATTATAATAGTGCTTAGACGGCTCAATGGTAGAGACCAAATCTGCTAGTTCGATCAGTTCCGTTTTCGCACTGCGACCTGTGATTACCAAATGCATATTGGTTGGGCGATTTTTGATCGCTTCTACTACCTCTGCTAAAGGTAGAACATCTTCAATCGGAAATGTAGAGATCGCCAAGGCATTATTTAATTCATCCAATACTAATAAATCAATAGTTGGGTCGCTTAGTTTCTCTTTCGTCAATGACCATGCTTTTTTTAAGGCTTCTCGATGCTCTTCTGGGGTTTTGGTCCAAGTAAATCCTATTCCTAGCTGTTGCATCTCCATTCCTAATTTACGCATAGACAATGACTCACCATAGGATCGCTGCGGGGACTTGATAAATTGTAAAAATGTCACTTTCATCCCCCGTCCCAAGGCGCGCAGACTAACACCCAAAGCCGCTGTTGTTTTCCCTTTACCGTCACCGGTATACATTAAAAACAAACCACGTCGCTCCGCTCTTTCTTTTGGACTGTCCTTTTGCTGCAATTCATCAAGAGATTCCACTGGAACCGCTGCAGTTGACCCATTTTCTTTTTGCTCTTGACTGTGTGCCTGCCCTTGATTCACGTCATTTCGATGTGACATGCTTTGCTTCCCTCCTGATGATTCGCTTCCAACCTTTACACAGTAGCAAGTCCTTTACAATGTAAGAAGACTGACTTAATGAAAAGCTTTGTTCACTGCTGATCTATGCGCTGCGTACTCCCTGCATGAATCCAGCCAACGCTTAATCATTCCTGGTTGAGAAGCAAAATGCAAGTGTGTATAGCCGGCCAATAAGTTGCCTTTGGTGTAGCCTTCCTTTTTCACTCCTCGCATTCCCTTTACCTGATAAGCATGATTCTCAGTAGTCTCCTCTGTTATTTTGGAGTAGTGGAACTCATGCCCACGAGCAGTTTCACCTGCTACAAGTAACAGAGAATCCCGTTCAGCCAGCGCTTCTCGATAACCTAGCGCAGCCAACTTCTGTTGCATCTCTACTTTATAAGGGATGACGCCTACCATCTCATGTTGTTGTCCTGCACGATCTGTAATCGACTGGCATAGATACATGAAGCCGCCACATTCTGCAAAAGTAGGCAATCCAGCTTCTATCATGCCATGCAAGGTTTGCCGTTCGTTCGTCCATTGTGACAAGCGTTCAGCAAATTCTTCAGGAAAACCGCCACCGATATACAGTCCATCAGCATCCATAGGGGGAAGCTCTCCATGTAACGGGCTGAAATAACAGAGCTCGGCTCCATACGCTTCTAGTAGCTCTAAATTTTCCTGATAATAAAAGTTAAACGCTTCATCCTTTGCCACAGCTAATTTCACTGGGGATAGATCGGATGACGTAGCAGATGGAGCTGCTAACAATTTTTCTGCAGGCTCTGCGAGGGCTGGTGCGCCATTTGCCAGTGCTAGTAATAACTCTAAATCAACTGTCGCTTCAATTTTCTGGGCTAACAGATCAAACCAAGGTTCCATCTCCCCACGCTCAATCGCAGGAATTAGCCCAAGATGTCGTTCAGGCACTTTCAAGGACGGATCATTAGGTAAATATCCAATAACGGGTACATTGCACATCTGCTCAACAGCCGCTTTTACTAGCTTAAAATGATTCGCGCTTCCACATCGGTTCGCAATGACACCGGCGATTTTTACAGATGGTTCTAACTCTTGAAAGCCTTTGACAATCGCCGCCGCACTGCGAGCCATAGCTTTTACATCAAGAACAAGGATGACCGGCGCCTGTAATAATAGACTTATTTCGGCTGTACTGCCTTGATTGCTAAGTGGATCTTTGCCGTCGTAAAAACCCATGACCCCTTCAATCAAGCTGATATCTGCTGACTGGCTGCCACGCAGAAACACCTCATGCATAACTTGCGGCGGCATCATCCATGTATCGAGATTACGAGATATTCTGCCAGTTGCAGCCGTATGGTACGTAGGGTCAATGTAGTCAGGACCAACCTTAAATCCTTGAACCTGGAGCCCGCGCTTGCGCAAGGCCGCCATTAATCCGATCGACAATGTTGTTTTCCCTGCGCCGCTACTGGTTCCTCCCAATACGATTCGCGGACGTTGATGAGTCTGTTCTTTACTCTCCATGTAAAATACCTCCTCCGTTAACCAAAGCGATGGACAAGGTTACATTTCCGCTTTTTTGTTTCGCTAAGAGGGGAGCCTCTGCCTTAGCGGAACGTAATGCGGCAGGCTCACTGACACCATAGGCACCAGTAAATTTATACACTGTTTCCGAACGTTCTGTCATTGGCATCTCGTTTAATTGCTCCGGTGTGTAGGCGATTAACTCCCAGCCATATTTTTGACAAACAGCCAAAAGTCCTTCTTCGTCCTGTTTTAATGTAATGGTTGCGATATTGCGCACGCTTTTGACCGAAAGATTCTGTTGCTCTAAAGTTTGTAAAATGACCTGTTCGATTTCCTCCGCAGATGTCCCACGATTGCAACCAACGCCAAGTACAATGGTTTTTGGACGGTAGACAACTCCATTGTTTAAAAAGCGGGTCTGCTCTTCTGGTGTTAATACGCGTGGCGTAATGACCAAAGCTGCCTGAAAGGTACCATTCCAAGCCTCGGTCATGGAATGATACACTTGAAAATGCCCCGGCAGTGGTTTATCTGGATAAGGCCACCAACCGCTTTCTCCTGCTTCTTGAATAATGGCTACCCTTTCTTCATTGACGACACTGGCACTTACGGGGGTTACCTTTTCAAAGCTGTCTAACTCCCAGCCAAAGCCACGACCAAATAAGTCTACAGGAATCGTTTTTTGCACATCTGATGCCGTAGTAATCACTGGATTAGCATCTAGCAATCTCGCAATCTCACGAGTTAGCTCATTTGCTCCGCCCAGGTGTCCTGATAATACGCTGATGACGCTCTCTCCTCGGTCATCTACGACTACAACACCTGGATCTACTTTTTTATCCTGCAATACCGGAGCCATCATTCGGACAACAGCGCCGAGCGAGATGAAAAAGATGAGACCGTTATATTTCTTAAAAAAATCAGCAAACAATAGACGCACAGACCCTGTAAACGTACGAATATTTCGCTCTTGCTCATCTCCTACCATGAATTTTTCCATGTAGTATAAATGTGAACCAGGTAATACCTGATGCAAGTGACGAGCTTTCTCCACCCCATGCTTGGTAATCGCAACTATAGCGTATGGTAGTTGCTCCGGATTTTGCACGATCTCGCTCGGGGTACGTCCAGCAGGTACGGTGGTGTTTACCTCAACTCCTGTCTGCCTTCCTACTCCTGTACCCTCACTCATCCGTTAGTCACTCCTTTACGGAATCGATGCGTAAAGGTCTTATCATATAGCTTGGAACGATGCTCAGAGGAGTCATGAAGCATCGGATCAAGTGCCCAGCCAGCTAAGATCATGGCATGACTACGAATTCCATTTGCCGCCATATCTTTGTCTAAATGCTCAAGCGTTGTACGGACAATTTTTTGATCCGGCCATGATGCTCTTTGTACAACAGCTACAGGAGTTTGTTCACTCCAGCCAGCTTCAACCAGCTCACGTACAACCTTTTTGGTCAGCGTAGCACTTAAATACAGTGCAATTGTACAGTGGTGACTAGCCAAATCCTTTAGCTGCTCTCGATCCGGTACAGGTGTGCGTCCTTCTGCTCGTGTTAAAATCAGTGTTTGCGTTAATTCAGGAACCGTTAACTCTGCTTGCAGCGCTGCCGCCGCAGCAAATACAGAACTTACTCCCGGAACGATGGTAAAGGAAACCTCCGCCTTTTTCATTAGCACCATCTGTTCCAAAATTGCTCCGTACACTGCAGGATCACCTGTATGAACGCGAGCAACGCTTTTTCCTGCCCGAACTCGCTCTACCATTATCTCTACCATTTCATCAAGCGCAAGTCCCGCGCTTTTGATTACTTCCGCTTCCGGTTTGGCACGAGCAATTAATTCATCGTTTACTAAAGAGTCGGTATAAATTACTACATCTGCTTTTTGAAGAATATTTAATCCTTTTACAGTGATTAGATCTGGATCGCCTGGTCCTGCTCCTACAATATAAACTATAGGCTCAAGCCCTGTATTTGTCAGATGTTCGCTAGCTTTGTTCATGTCATTCATCCCTTCCGTACTACCATTAGTGTTAGATATTCAAGCTCTTTTCCTTTTAACTGGCGAACGTCCTTCCAGATCGTCTCTTCACCGGATGTCACCTTGGTAATTACAGACGCACAGTCTGCCATACCTAGCTCCTCTAGCAAGCCAATCATCATATCTAACACCTTAGCTACTTTCAAGAAAATGACAGTATCATGATGCTCCAAGACTCTACGCATCGATTCCCGATCTTCAGTTGCCGGTATGATACCAACCTGCTCATCTCCATCAGCCAATGGAATGCCTAATTGGGCAGCCGCTCCCAGCACTGAGGAAATACCTGGAACCGATACCACTGGCACTTCTGGATGCAATTGATTCATTAAGCGAGCCATATGAATAAACGTACTGTATAAATTTGGATCGCCCTCTGTGACAAATACAACATTTTTCCCCTGAGAAAGCTTCTCCCACACCTGAGCTACTGTCTGAGCCCATTGTTTCTTCAGAACGCTTTCCTCTTTCGTCATCGGGAACACTAATCCTAACAGCTCTTTTGCAAGACCATCCGTATACTGCTCCACGATTGTTAGTGCATAGCTTTTGCCGCCTTTGCGCTTTTTAGGATACGCGATGACATCCGCTTCCTTCATCAGACGAAACGCTTTGACTGTGATAAGCTCAGGGTCCCCAGGTCCAATTCCAATTCCATATAAAGTCCCAACAGAGGCATTCACCGGATTATTTGTCAGTGTATTTTCATGATTTTCAAGAGTTGTATTAGTCATGTTGCTCATCTTTATTCTCCTCCTTGGCTTTGTGTTTAGCAGTTATGATATAGACAGGATTTAACCCTTCAAGTCGAGTCAAATGCAAAATTGGTTTACTGCGCGACACCTGCAGCATTGTGACTGACACGTCAAAACCCGCTGCTTTGCAAGCCTGCATGGCATCTGCTAAATTTTCGATGGTAACAGCATTGATTACGACACGCCCACCTGGACGCAGGCGCTTAGCAAATAACTGAACTAGCTCTGTCAGCTCGCCTCCGCTTCCTCCAACAAAGATCGCATCCGGATCAGGGAATTCATCCAATCCAACAGGGGCCTTCGCATGGACAAAAGTGATATCCGTGCGAAACTTGTACATATTCGCGCGAGCATTTTCTAAATCTGGCTCATTCTTTTCAACAGCATACACAGCTCCTAAAGGGGCTAGTTTCGCTGCTTCGATCGCTACCGAACCAGTCGCTGTTCCGATATCCCAAACGATGCTATCAGGTTTTATTTGCAGCTCAGCAAGGCTGGCTACCCGCACTTCTTTTTTCGTAATCAGTCCCTTATCCGGTTTACGTTGAGCAAACTCTTCATCAGGAATGCCCAAGGTCCAATTCACAGGTGAGGCATTCTCTTTTCTTTTTAGAATCATGACATTTAAAGGGTCGCACTCTGTCTCTGCCAATTCCACAAGCGTAAACCACCGACAACGTTCTTCTTTATTTCCCAACCGCTCCGCTACAAACGCTTCATATTCATCCATACCAAAACGCAGTAAATACTGAGCTACTTTTGCCGGAGTATTTTCCTTGTCCGTTAATAGAGCCACCTTAGACTTGCCATTCAGACGTTGTGCTAATCCAAGCATTGGACGACCGTGTACACTGTCAATATGAGCGTCTTGCCACGCTTCCTTCATTTTGCTAAAAGCAAGCTGTAAGCTGCTCAAATGCGGTATTACTTGCACGACATCACGACCGAGTTTGCGGGTGAGTAAACCTCCTATCCCATAAAACAACGGATCTCCAGAAGCAAGCACTACCACCTCTTTACCTGCTGCTACCGCTTGTTTTATTTCGCCAATTGCCGCTAGCACACCACTTTTCAAAGCAAAGCGTTCACAGTCAAGGTCTGGGAAAAAGGCTAAATGTCGCTCTCCCCCTACCAGCAATTGCGCTTGTTTGACCAGTTCAATAGCTTGGGGAAATAAACCTTGAGCACCGTCATCCCCGATCCCGATTATCGTTACCTGTGTCATTTACTACCGCCTTTCCCAACAGTTCGCCTTTCAATGTGGTGAGCACCGTTTCTATAACCATGCCTCCGCCGACGTGCTTATTGATTTGTTCGGAGCATTTGTATGCCAATAAGTTAAAAAAAGCAGAGTGTCCCGCTTGGCTCATGATTTCGCCCACCTGCATGGCCGTGTTGGCTCTCTGTATTTCTGCAATATGTTCTTCACTTGCACCGACTTCTCTGGCTACCTCCGCCAAAAATTCAAAATCAACAGAAGATCCCTTGGAATGCACCATCATTGCTCCTTGTGCAACCTTAGAGAGTTTTCCCATCATTCCAACCATGGAAATGTGGGTAAATCCTTGTTTTTTGCCAATAAGCGCACTAAAGCCCACGAAATCTCCCATTTGAATAAATGATTCTTCTGGCCAATCCGGATACAGTTCCATCGCTGTTTTTTCGCTGCGTCCACCTGTTGTAATGGCAATAGCTTGGCAGTTGCTTGCCTTCGCTACTTGAATAGCTTGAGCTACCGATGCTTTGTAAGCAGCCGTTGAAAATGGTACGACCGTTCCTCGAGTCCCCAAAATGGAGATACCTCCAACGATTCCTAACCGTCCATTCAGCGTTTTCTTAGCAATCTCTTCTCCATTCGGCACTGAAATGACAACGCTGACTCCACGATCCTCTATTTCATATTGATCTAAAAGCTCTTGGACAACGCCCTTAATCATTTTCCGCGGAACAGGATTAATCGCTGCTTCACCTACCGGAATCGGCAATCCGGGCTTTGTAACTCTACCGACACCTATTCCGCCATCCAAATGAATACCGCTATCTGCATGCCAAGAAACACGTGACAAAATTAGGGCCTTATGAGTGGCATCTGGATCATCTCCACCATCCTTGATGATACCAGTCTCCACCCAATTGTCTCCTCGTTCCTGAGATACCATTTGAAACGTAACCCGATCCTTATTAGGCAAAAGAATTTCCACCTCCGAAACTTCTTCCCCGCTAAGTAAGGCTAGCAGGGAAGCTTTCGTGGCGGCGGTAGCGTTGGAACCTGTTGTATATCCGTGACGAAGTGGCTTCTCGTTTTCTGCCTCCGCTACCTTAGCATTAGTCATGCACGCTCGCTCCGTTCTGTTGCTAGAATGGACAACGCATTAACCGCGGCCACGGCAACTGGGCTACCGCCTTTGCGATCCAAGTTCGTGATAAATGGAATATCTAGCTTTGCTAATTCCTCTTTGGATTCGGCTGCAGATACAAATCCAACTGGTACGCCAATAACCAATGAAGGGTTGGCCTTCCCCTCTTTTACAAGACGAATCAATTCAAGCAAAGCAGTAGGAGCATTCCCAATCGCGTAAATACCACCTTTAATTTGGCTCGTAGCTTTGCGAATAGAGATAATGGCACGAGTTGTATTCTCGGCTTTCGCTTTTTCCATGACATCCGCATCAGAAATATAAACATGCACGTCTCCACCAAACGCCTTTAGACGCGGCTTACTGATCCCTACTTGAACCATTTGAACATCTGCAATAATTGGTTCACCGGCTTGAATAGCGCGAATGCCCGCTTCTACTGCATCAGGATGAAACTTCATGCTACGCCCTAAATCAAAGTCGGCTGTTGCGTGAATAACGCGTTGGACTACGCGATACTGATCATCCGTAAAAGGATGCGGACCTAGCTCCTCTGTAATCATTTCAAAACTTTTTGATTCAATTTCTTGTGGTTGAATCGTGATTGGTTTAAACTCCGTATGAAATTGCGATGACATATGATTTCTCTCCTCTTTGGTTCCGTTATTTTTTAGACCGTAGCCTGTGTTCTTAACGCTTTCAAAACGCTATCAAATGTGTGATGCGTCTCTCCATACACGAGTTTCGGTCTGTCGATCATAATAGTATAGATGCCAAGCTCTAGGGCTGCCGCCAACTTCTCGTCTACAGCGCCTACCTTACCGCTTTCTTTTGTAATCATTGTAGTAACACCATATTGTGTATACAAAGCGGCATTCAATTCTTTAGAGAAAGGACCTTGCATGGCAATAATATTTTTTTGCTCTACGCCTAACTCTTCACATTTTTCCATATTGTCTTTACGTGGCAGCATTCGTGCAATCAAACGAATTTCAGGATCACCTAGCAAATGCTTTGTAAACGTGCCAAGCGTTTTGCTTCCTGTGGTTAGCATCACTACGCCTTTTCTTTGTTTTGCTTCCAATGCGGCTTGTTCATAATTTTCCACTATGAGCACATTAGGATGGTCAACATAACTACGGGTCTCCCTCTCATACCGAATGTAAGGAAGCTGTAATTCTTCTGCGCAGGCCATAGCATTTTTAGATGCTTCTTCTGCAAAAGGATGACTTGCATCCACAATGGTTGTCGCCTTCTGTTCTTTGGCTAAGGCAATCATATCCGCTAATGGCAGTCTTCCTACTCGCGTCGTAATTCCCTCGTCCTCTAAGCTTTTAGCGGCAGAATCGGTAACAACCGTTGCCAGCAGATCAGCACCAGTCGATTTCAAAAGGACAGCCAATTCGCGTGCATCACTTGTCCCTGCTAAAAACAGGATCATACACGTACCCCCCGTTTAACGTCAGCTTCTGTAGCCTGAGACTCCTTGCTACAGGTTGCCTGCTCCTTTTGGGATACAGAGGTATGGCTATGTCCGTTTGCATGGTGATGATCATGGTCATGATGGTGATCATGGTCATGGTGGTGATCATGGTCATGGTGGTGGTGATGATCGAATACAGCAAGTTTTCTAAATTGACAAAGATCACAGTTGGCTAATGCCCGTCCCTGCAGTGCTTCTTTAGAACGATCTACTACAATTTGTTCTAGCAGTTCATGGAAGCCTAATGCCTCGCTCATTGAGGCAGGTATATCCGGAAAGTCCTGATGAAACTGTTGTAAGTTCTCTTCTAGACGTTTTAACAGGATACCCGTAAATAGCAAATAAGGAAGGACATAAATCTGCTTAGCTCCCTGTCTTACACAACGGACTAATCCTTCTTCCACTGTTGGATAGGTAACGCCCATGTACGCCACTTCAACGTTACCTACCCCCGTGCTCTCCCACAGCAAGCGGGCTATTTTACAAAGATCACTGTTTGCATCTGAATCACTGCTACCACGACCTACTAAAAGAATGGCACTATCCTTGTTAGCCGGTTCTAGCGGTGTATAGGTAGTTGTATTTTGCAGACGATCCCGCAAAATTTGCACCATATCCTCGTGAACACCTATGGGGCGCCCATAACGAAATTCTACATGAGGATATTTCGCTTTAGCTTCGTCTATTTCATGCGGGATGTGCAATTTAGCATGGGCTGCTTGAAACAGCATTAAAGGTACCATTGCTACAGTGGTAGCTCCACGTTCTACTATTTTTTGAACACCCTGCATAATGGTTGGTCTGGTCAACTCCAAGAAACAAGTCTCATACAGCTTCACGTCTGTTTGTTCCTGTAACAATTCAGTAACTCGCTGTGTAAACTGTAGAAGATGCTCGTTTCCCTCGGCATCTCTGCTACCATGACCGATAAAAAGTATTCCGTTCAAAAAATTCCCCCCCTTAATCTCCACACGGTTCTTCGATCTGCAATGGAGCTACGAATTCCTGATAGCGGTATTCAAGCACCTGCCCTGTGCGTTTAAAGAATTTATGGAATCGTTCCTCGATATGACCTTTTGCCTTATACTCATCCACGATCCGTTCTACAAGTCCAATAATTTGATCTTCTGGAACTCCCTCAGCTATACGTTGTCCAGGATGGGCGTTACGTCCGATACGCTTCCCACCTAAAAACACATCATATGCGCCACGCCGGTATACAAGACCAATGTCTTCCATAACTGCACCGTAGCAAGCCATTCCGCAGCCGTTAAAGCCAATTTTTAAATCCTTTGGCACAGCCAGACCATCTAATCTTCTGCCTAATTCCTCAGCTACAGGGATCGATTCATCCTTTTCTAAATCACAAAAATCACAAGCTTTCACCTGCACACTAGCCCCGATCGGAAACAATTGAAAGCCGACTGCTCTTAATTGTTGCGTGACCTGCTCTGGGTCTACCTGTGGTAAGCGAAGAATAATTTGATGCTCAATGCTGTACATCATTTCTCCGCCATCCTTGGTCAAATCAGCCAGTAGACGCATTTGCTCAGAGGTAAAATTCTTACGAGCTACACCAGGCGAAACGCCTAGCTCTAAAATATCAACAACTCCACTAAAAGGGCGAGGTGGTGGAGTGATACCTTGATTTAGTTCTAAGGCTGTCTTTTCATCAACGCACGCAAGCGCTTCCATCGCTAATTGAAAGGCCTTCACTGCTTGTTTAGGAGCTTGAAAGCTCTCTGCCTGAAAAGAATTCTGTTCTACTTCTCCTGAGAATTGCCTGGGATTTGAAAGGGCTTCCATTGCCGCTGATGGTGCGGAATCAGAAACCTGGGCTTCTTGTATTGTAGCCTGCGGTGACGTCGCTACAGCCGCTTCTTGCACAGAAGATGACTCAGATACCGGATTCCCACTCTGCGGCTGACTGTGAAGCGCCCAAGGCTCTGCCTTCTCCTGTAAGCGTTCATGAGGTTTTAACGGTTGTTCCATGCGATTTAACGTATATTTACGTTGATATCCGCGCGGTGTAATAATTTTTTGGTCGTAAACAAAAGTAGTCGAGTTCCCGATGATTACTGTTGTCAGCATTCCAATTTCATGCTGCAGCATGTCTTCGAGTGTTGTAATTACAACATGCTCTCGATCTCTATAGGCGCTTTTTACGATTCCTACAGGCGTTTTTGGAGAACGATATTTTAATAATATTTGCTGTGTTTCTACAATTTGTCGTGTACGGCGACCACTGCGCGGGTTATAAAGCGCAATGACAAAATCAGCAGAAGCGGCTGCTTCTACACGCTTAGCGATCGTTTCCCACGGTGTAAGATGGTCACTCAAGCTGATTGTGCAAGCGTCATGCATGATTGGAGCACCCAATAAAGACGCGCAAGACTGAATGGATGAAATACCAGGTACAACCTCTACCTTCACCCCAGCAGATTCCGTCCAGCCTTTTTCTACTAGGACTTCATAAACTAGTCCGGCCATGCCGTATACCCCGGCATCCCCACTAGAAATAACGCCAACAACTTTACCTAACTCAGCCAATCTTACCGCTTCTTGAGCACGGCTAACCTCTTCTGTCATTCCAGTACGAACGACACTTTTGTCTGAAATTAGCTCTCTAATCAAATCTACATAAGTGTTGTAGCCAATTATCACTTCGCATTCTAGGATAGCCTCTTTTGCCCGATGCGTAATGTGATCATGATGTCCTGGTCCAAAGCCAATTAGTAGAATTTTTCCTTTCTCCATCTACTCCAAGCCCCCTATCCTTATTTGCAATCGACCTTACATTTTTATACAATAAAAAAAACAGCGCTTCCCCGTCTGACTTACGTGAGAAGTGCTGTTATGATGAGCTTGTTATTTTTTGAAAAGGGAATCCCCTTCTGCAGCAAAACTGCTCTCATAACACCTCCCCATCTACCGTAGGTCTGACGGTGTTGTTAGAATAAAGAGGGTAGCCTGACTCTTGGAATATCTGCTCCTTTTCGTCCTTCTGAAAATTTGTAATATCCAGTGACAAAAACGGGCTCTCCAATTACAGTGGCGGGACCGTGTTGGATTTTCACCAACTTCCCCTTGTGAATCGTTTCTCATGTAACAATTCCTTTATTCCCAAGCTTATGTGATTACTTCTATCATAATCCAATTTGCATTTTATTGTCCATACTTTTCTATCTAGCCCACACGAGACTGGACAAGAGGTGAAAGAAGATCGTATACTGACATACTATTAGAAATCTTCTATTTTTATGCATAGAGGAAAATATATTTGAATATACAGTATCATAATTAACATATTATAGAAAGGTTGTTAAAACATGTCCCTCTTACACACATTACAACAGCGTCAAGCGATACGCGCCTACGATGGCCGCCCTGTAGAAAAAGAAAAAATTGAGCAATTACTAGAAGCAGCTATATTAGCACCCAATGATCGCTTGCGAGAGCCTTGGCACTTCTATGTCATTCAAGGTGCTGCCAAGGAACGGTTTAACCAGCTAGCTCAGGATTTCTTGCTTGAACGCTTTCCTACCAAACCTCATTTAGTAGAAGAGTCCATGAAGAATGTTCTGGCTACCCCTCTCATTATAGTCGCTACATCACAAATCATAGAAGGTGACGAGGCTTCTTCGCTTGATAATGATTATGCTGTAAGCTGCGCTATTCATTCGATGTGGCTGATGGCTTCTGAGCTAGGGTTAGGTTTTGTGTGGCGTACGCGCGGTGTAGGTTTAGCTAGAGATGAACGTCTCAAAGCCTTCTTGTCCCTGTCTGACCAAGAAAAAGTGATTGGTTCCCTATTTATTGGCTATCCAACTGATGAAGCCACACCTCGAACTGCTCGAAAGCCTTTCACTCAAAAAACAACCTGGGTCGAGTAAAGCTTTGGCATATTTCGAAAGGTTACAAAAAGGTTACATTTTTCCCCGTTTTGTTGTAACATTTTCCTCACCTGCTACGTATTATTTTTATAGTAGGTGATGATACATATGACAAATCACATGACTTTTGCCATATTGGTGGGCTTGTGTGCGACAGCGGGACTTTTTTTATTTCGACGGGCTGTGACGAGTGAGGATCGACAGCAAGGTGGATTCTGGATTAATGGTCTAGCTATCGCTATTGCAACTTTGCTGGTTTTATTCTCAAGCGCCATCGTCGTGTTTCTATTGGTTGCGATTCTCTGGACAGTCGGCACTCTATTTCCTATGTTTGTCGACAAATCTGATTTCTGGACACTCGTTTCCTTTGCAGTCGTCTCCTTTTTCATGTTAATGCTGTACGAACTAATTCTTGAACCAGTCCTTTTATACATAATGCAAAGACTACATATCTCAAGAAATTGGAAATTGATACCTGAAATTTTAGCAACGACCTTCATTTTTTATCTCGTGCATACCACATGGATTCCTGGTGTCTTGTTAACACCATTAACTCCCTTATTTATCGGCCTATTAGCTGTAACAGTCGATTATTTTTTAGAACGCATCATGGGTGAGAGAAGGTAAAAACGTAGACACGGCAAAAAGCACCACTTTGTTTGCGAATTTCGCAACATGACAGGAGGTGCTTTTTATTTGTCTTTTCCTCGTACAAAAAGGCGTTTCTGCCAGCATACAGAAACGCTTCAACTGTACTTTTGTTCTTTTTTATATGTATGTTCTCACGTTTTACAGCAGATACACTTAGCGCGTCGTCCCTGTTTTTCCCTGTTTCTTCTGCTGTAAGCGGTATTGAGTAGGTGTACAACCTGTTTCTTTTTGAAAAACAGCGGCAAAATAGGCACTATTACGAAAACCTACTCTGCTTGCAATCATTGAAACATTTCGATCTGTTTCTAGTAGTTGCTTCTTCGCTTCATCTATTCGGATGCGCGTTAAATATTTTCCTGGCGTTATCTTCATACAACGAGAAAAACAACGCTGCAAATAAAAAGGACTCACATAGAGACGTGACGCCATTTCACGCAGAGTTACGGGTTGGTTGTAG
The DNA here is from genome assembly GCF_030489605.1 of Brevibacillus laterosporus. Lineage (GTDB taxonomy): Bacteria > Bacillota > Bacilli > Brevibacillales > Brevibacillaceae > Brevibacillus_B > Brevibacillus_B laterosporus_E. The sequence goes on along the minus strand of NZ_JAUKFY010000001.1, from coordinate 425,424 downwards.
CAATCGTGAATCATCTCTAGCAAACGAGTCGCCGCATCTTCTTCCGCTGATTTCCAGGTCGGTTCTGATGGTCTACAGCGCTTGCAAGGACGAAAACCTGCAGCAATGGCATCGGACGCCGCATAATAAATCTTCACATGCTCTCTTTTGGGTGTCCTTGATTTGCATGACGGCTTGCAAAAGATACCCGTCGTGCTAAGGCCATAAAAGAATAGTTGATCATAACTTGGATCGCATTCTACTATCGCCTTCCAGAACTCCTCTTTCATCCACGATCCCTCCTAGCCTTCAATCCTCAGTATAACGTAATATTTTTACTTCTAGTAAGCAACTGGGAATGAAAGAGCAAAATTTCGATAGTTTTTTCTTAATTTCACAATTATGTAACTTTCTCCATAACAAAAAAATTGTGCCTTTTTACGTTTTTATGAATATATTTTTGCAACCAATCACTTTTATTCTCATTAATACAAAAAGAGCCAAGAGAGGAAGAAACCCCTTCTCTTAGCTTTTTTTAACTCACTTTATTATGCACGTCGATAAGCGCCCGCATTCTGCTGAAACAGTTGAGGTGCTCCATTTGCCAGTAATGTAACTACCAAAGCCGTAATCACATATTCAGGTATCAAATAAGTTGCATTATAGCCGAAGGAATAAAGTGTTGCAGGTATTCCTTCCGGAGCATAGCTCCCAAACCAAACAGCTCCTGAAGTCGTGCGAATAGCCAAGCATAGCGCAATTCCAACTAGCAATCCTCCCCAGATAGAGGCAATTTTTGTTGCTTTGCTTTGCGTCTTACTAGCGTACAGGAACGCACCAAAGCCTAGCACGGCATAGGATAGAGGATAATCTAACACCATTTGAATCGGATGAACCATCTCGCCACCAAAAAAGAATTTAACCATGCCTACTAGCGCACCTGTGATCAAGCCTGCTACCCAACCGCGGCGAAACGCCAAGAGAGCTATCGGTACCATTACCAGAGATACGCTCCCCCCTTGAGGCATGGCAAACAGCTTTACCTTACTTAAAATCACAGCAATTGCTGCCATGATAGCTATTTCCATCATGATAACCAGTCGTGTTCGTGACATTTCTATTCCTCCTCATTCTGATGCAGTATGTATGTAAGCAGCAGAACAGAAAGGGTCCAACTCAAGCTGATATAGATTATAAATACAAATTAGAGCAAATTGTATCACCCAGTCGATTTGAAGCGTGTTTTTCATGTTTCACACACAAAAAAACCACCCTAGACGGATGGTTGTCAACTCGGCGGTACAACCCTATCTCAATGATAGAGCTACAGCTTTCGCACTTGAAGTCAGCTACCTCTCCCTCCGCTGGCATTACCCAGTTCAGGTTCTACGGTTAGTAACGCATTCTGTTACAATCTCAGCCGCATTTGCCCGGCCCCCGTTTAGTACATGCTTATTTCGTTTTTCAATGTTACAAATTTCAAATAATACCATAACATATTACAACTATTTTGCAAAGTACTTCTTTGAAGCGTTATTTGTTTCATTATAATTATTTTTTCAATGGTAAGTTCTATGACCTTGCATCTAAACAAAAGCGAAAAATCAGTTGAAACAAGCTACAGCTTTTACAAGATGTAGGGGAAAAGCAGAAATTGAGTGGGTCGAGGTACCCCCCTCTTATCCTTTGAATAGTATGTAAGGCAAAAGCCTAAAAAGCCTGCTACTTCGGCACCAACACACTCCCCCTGACATAGGATAAGGTGACTGTATCCCTCAACCTTGTTCCTGTAGAGCCCACAAGGAGGGGTGGCACGTTTTGAAGAGTAGCGACCAAAGTAAACCGTTATTAACTAATCGCGAAAGAGAAGTGTTTGAACTCCTGGTCCAAGACAAGACCACAAAAGAGATAGCAGGACAGCTCTTCATTAGCGAAAAAACAGTCAGAAATCACATTAGTAACGTCATGCAGAAATTGGGCGTGAAAGGGCGGTCACAAGCCGTAGTAGAATTGGTAAGGCTTGGCGAATTAAAAATTTGACCGCTCAGGTGAACTGCCTCCCTTTTCTTCAAATACTTGAAGAGAAGGGGGGATTTTTTCATCTCTTTAGACATAAGGTGCCCGATTATAAACCTCTTCATATCGCTTCTTCATAGCGTTTGCAATTAGAGTAAAACCTAAAACCGCAAGCATAAAGGCGGTTAGTGGCGCAAAGAAAATCCACTGCTTTGTTTGCAGGAAAGAGCGTGATTGTCCGATTAATCCAGCCCATTCATAGGTTTTTGTCAAAAAAATACTGGAATCAAACTGATCAAACTGCTCAATCGTTCCACCGATAAACAGGTTAAAAATTCCCAATTGTCCCATCAAAGCCATGACCGCGGTAATTTCGATTACAAAAAGCATCATGACCTGCTCTTTTATTTGCGGAAGGATATGCCTAAGCAAAATATGATTTTTGCTAGCCCCAATAGAAATGGCTGCGGTCACAAAATGCGCTTTTCTAACCTCCTCTGTTTTTTGACGTATAGAGGATACTACACTTGGAGTACCCAGCACCGATACAACAATGATAAATATCATCGCTAAATCAAATGAAGATAATGGAGAATTTATATTGATCCGATACAGTAAAAAATATACTGGTAAAAACACCGGCACATGCCCCCAGGCACTTTCTAGGCTGGTCCACCATCTCTGCGGACGATCCGCCATCCCTATTTTAAGCCCTATAATCACCCCCAACACAACTCGTAACAGCGCACACGCAATTGTAACAAACAGCGTATATCTCGCGCCATACAGCAGAATTGTCAGCATATCATGGCCCCATTTATCTGTCCCTATTAGATATTTTTCTGAGGGCGGCAGTGGCGGTGAGACGATGACTTGCGAACCGTTTATTTCCACATATTCAGCTTTTACCTGAAAGTCTTTATCATAAGGAGCAATCATCGGTCCAAAAATGGCAACGATGAATAAAGCAGATACAAGAATGAAACCTAACCATAATGAAATTCTTCCTTTTTGCTTATTCATAGATAAACCCTCGCTCGAACAGATATAGGAGTAAACGAATCATCGCATAGACCAGACCGGTAATCAGCAATAACGTACACAATCCAATCACAACTATATTAAATTGGTAAGCACCGAAAATAAATCTTGTGATTCCAGATACATTTAGTAGGTATTCCACAATAAACAAATTAGTTACGGAAATCGAAATTGCCTTCTTAAGATCAGCAATAAAAAACGGCTTTATATTTTTATACATGTGATGCAATTGAACATGGAATCCGCCGAATCCCTTAGCAACAGCAGTTCGTATGTAATCTTCTCCTCCCACCTGCTTGTATGTCAAATCGACTAGCTTCACTAAATACAGCATGGGGCCAATCGATAAGATCAGGATCGGAAACCAGATTCTTGAAAGATCATTACTTAACGGGGAGATGGTAAGTAGACGTACACCTGTTGTTTTATAGATCGTTACTGTTAAAAATAAACAGAACAAAATTAAAATAAAATCGGGAATAATGGAGATAAAATCCAGCATTTTCTTTATCCACGTAATGACACGCCATCTGTGAAGAAACAACCCGAACAGGATGCTAACAATGATGGCGACAAGTAAACTGGATAGTAGAAGAATAAATGATTGTTTGGCAAATGGAAGAATATCCTCTGAAATACTGCGCGTATTGAAACCTGATATATATTGTCCTAAGGTGCCTTGTGAAACATCGTGGATAAGGGCCCCTGTTTGTAAGATGACGTTTTCTGGGGTTATGAACAACAATCCGTCCTCATTAATGGCAAGCATCTGTGGTAATCCTGCCAATATAACTACCAGAATAAGCATGGTTATTATTTGTTTTAAAAATTTGAACAATTCGAACACCTCCGTTATGTAAAGAGCGTACTATATCATGCTCGAAACTTCCAGACCACTCTTTATATTTTATTTTTATTTATGACTTTTCTATCAAAATAAAAAAGGCGCAAAGGTTATAAAAAACCTAGCGCCTCTATCATTTTAATCTAATACTTTTCCATTACTCGCAATGACATTTTTATACCAGTAGAAGCTTTTCTTTTTCAATCTTCGCAGAGTTCCCTTTCCTTCATTATCCTTATCTACATAAATGAATCCGTAACGCTTCTTCATCTCTGCAGTGGAAGCACTAACTAAATCAATCGGCCCCCATGTTGTGTAACCAATCAGGTCAACACCATCTGCAACCGCTTCTTTCATTTCCGCAATGTGATCCTTTAAGTATGCAATGCGGTAATCATCCGCAATGACGTCGCCCTCTTCTACAACATCAACTGCCCCTAATCCATTTTCCACAATAAAGAGTGGTACCTGATAACGATCGTACAAGATATTAAGGGCAATGCGCAGACCTTTCGGGTCGATTTCCCATCCCCAATCCGTTGCTTTCAAATACGGGTTTTTTACGCCACCCATGATGAGATTTCCATTTGTCTCTCCAGCTTTTTCAGGGGTTACTGTTGCTGTTCTGCTTACATAGTAGCTAAAGCCCAGATAGTCTACTTTGTACGTGCGCAATAGCTCTTCGTCGCCTTCCTCTATGACGATTTGAATATCATTTTCAGCAAAATATCGCTTCGTATAGGATGGATAATAGCCTCTCACTTGAATATCGGTAAAGAATAAGGTCTCGCGATCTGTAGTAAATGCTTTCCATACATCTTCTGGATGACTTGTTAGCGGGTAGGTTGGCAAATACGCAAGCATGCAACCAATCTTAGCATCTGGAATGATTTCATGGCATGCTTTTACGGCCAAAGCGCTTGCCACGAACTGATGATGAGCCGCTTGATACATCGCGTTCTTCTCGTTCTCGCCTTCAGTAAATACAAGTCCACCGCCCGTAAATGGTGCATGCAGCACAACGTTAATCTCATTAAACGTCATCCAGTATTTCACTTTATCCTTGTAGCGTTTAAAGACAGTTTTGGCAAAACGCTCATAGAATTCAACTAACTTCCGATTTCTCCAACCTCCATACTGCTTCACCAGATAAAGCGGCATCTCATAATGTGAGATCGTTACTACCGGCTCAATACCGTATTTTCTAATTTCATCAAACAACTGATCATAGAATTTCAAGCCTTCTTCGTTTGGTTCAAGCTCGTCACCATTCGGAAAAATTCTTGTCCAAGCAATCGAGGTCCGGAAGCATTTAAAGCCCATTTCTGCAAACAAGGCAATATCTTCTTTATAGCGATGATAAAAATCAATCGCTTCATGATAAGGATAATAGCCTTCCATTGATTCATCATGCGGGTACATAATGCCTCTCGGTGACACATCTGCTGTTGAAAGACCTTTGCCACCCTCTTGATAAGCGCCCTCTAGCTGATTAGCTGCGACCGCTCCTCCCCATAGAAAGCCTTCTGGAAATTTCTTCACGATTTGCGTCATAACTTGTTTCCTCCTTATAAGTAGAATTGCATCTATGCAAAATTTCGATATAAACATAGGTGATGGATCAACAACTCATATTCCTTAGACACGCAAGGTAAGCAAAAGCTCTTTTTCTTTTACTTCAGCTAAACTCGAAAGTTCGATCTCTGGATATTGATCTGTATTCGTGATGATTACAGGTGTAATCGTTTCAAAGCCTGCCTGTCTAATTTCCTGTAAATCGAATTCAATAAGCAGCTCCCCTACCTTGACCTGCTGACCTGTCTCTACATGGGCGGTAAAGTGTTTGCCTCCCAATTTAACGGTATCGATTCCAATATGAATCAGTACCTCTGCTCCCGCATCACTGATTAACCCTATAGCATGCTTCGTATTAAAAATCGAGACGACAGTTCCATTCACTGGCGAAACAACACGTCCCTCTGTGGGTTCAATCGCTAGTCCTTTTCCCATAATCTCTCGAGAAAAGGTAGGATCGCTGACTGCTTGGAGAGGATGAACAGCTCCAGCTATCGGACTGAAAATCTGTTCATTTTGAACATGCGTATTTTCTGTTGCTGCTTCTTTTTCTACTGCTATGATTTCTTCTGTTTCTTTCGACTCTTCCTGAGCTTCATTAGTTGGAATATCAATGAAGCCTAGAATATATGTCATGACTGCTCCAACGATAAAAGCAATGATAAGACCAATAATCGCATACCAGAACGTTTCCCCAACGAGGATCGGCAAACCAGGCAATCCCGCATTTCCGCCTACAATATAAGCCTTCGTTTTAAATAAGCTGATAAAGGCACCACTGACTGCACCACCGATTAACGCCGCGATGAACGGTTTCTTCAATCTCATATTGACCCCATACATCGCCGGCTCGGTAATACCCATCGTTGCCGTTATACTTGTAGAAATGGCAATTGATTTAAATTCCTTGTTCCGTGACTTTAAGAATACTCCAAAGGCTGCGCCTGCTTGAGCTAAGTTAGCTACGAACATAATCGGAAGAATGTAATCGTAGCCAAGCTGAGCTACGGAACCAATCATAATAGGTATCAGCGCATAGTGCATGCCGGTAATGATGATAAGAGACATTGTTCCTCCAAGCAGCACTCCCGCAAACAAACCTGCATGATCGAACAACCCTATAATTCCTGTGGCAAGTCCATTTCCGATAATAGTTCCAATTGGTCCAATGGCAATAAGCATAAGCGGTACTACAATGAGTAAGGTAATCATGGGTACCAAAATCAATTTCATTGATTTATGAATGAGGTTATCTACGAATTTTTCCACATAAGATGCCAGCCAGATCGTAATGACGATAGGAATAACCGACGAAGCATAGGTAACGGCTGTTACCGGTATCCCCATAAAACTCGTGCTTTGCCCTGTACCTAACAGGACTGTCAATTGCGGATGGAGAACGGCGGCTGCGACAGCTACAGCAACAAAAGGATTATTTCCAAATTTATTTGCTGCACTAAAAGCCAAGATGAGCGGCAGGAAGTAGAAAGCACCGTCTCCGATCGCATTTAGTATCTGATAGGTACTATCCTCTGGCAACATCCAGCCAAACGTTGCTGCTAAGGACAAGAGACCTTTAATCATCCCTGCTCCAGCTATCGCTGGTAAAATCGGCGTAAATACCCCTGCAATGATATCAAAAATAGCACTTATCGGATTTTGCTTCTTTTGCATCCCCTTCTCTTTTCCTTGTATCTTTGCAGCTATATCGGTGCTCTTCATTATCTCTTTATAAACCTGCGCCACATCGTTTCCAATGATGACCTGAAACTGACCTCCACTTTTCATGGTCCCCATGACACCCTTAGTCTTCTCAAGCCTCTCTTTATCAGCAAGCTGATCGTCATGCAGGTTAAAGCGTAATCTGGTCATACAGTGGGTAACGTGTGCAATATTTTCTTTTCCTCCAACAAGCGCTACTATTTCTTTTGCTACTTTTTCTTGATCCATAGAAAAACACATCCTTTACCTAACATGACTGAGATAAAAGCAACGCACTTGTTCAAATGGGCCCAATTGATCAAAAGTTTTGCATCATCTCATAAAAAAAACCCAAATATCTACCCACGTATCGACAACCATGTCTGTACATGAATAAACATTTAGGTTTTGCCTGCTTACCAGTAACAATCCTAGTAGTATGAAATTAAAAAAAACCTAAATCGCTGTCCATATAAATAGACAACCATTTAGGTTTTGCCTGCTTAACCAGTAACAATCCTAATCAATAAGAACTTGTCTTATTAAGTTACTTATAAAATATCATGTCCTTTTGATAATGTCAACGCTTTCATTTTCACTTTTTATTTACCACTCTATGAATGTGGATCGTTAGATAAAGCACTTCTTCATTTGTTAGCTCATGCTTATATTCCTTTTGAATGTATCGTTTGATTTTCTTGGTACACTCATAAGCTTCCTTATACTTGCTTTTAACCATCTCGTATAAGAAATCGTCTCCGCTCTCCATATGGGTTTCCTTGCACAAGCGTTGAGCGAAAAATTTTAAATGGGTAATAAACCGGTAATAATGCAAGGATTCCTCGTCCACTTCAATATTGAAATGATATTTAACGATGTTTAAAATCTCTTGCATTACCTTCGTAATAGTAACAATCGTTGGCATTTCCTCGTTTAATTCCGCATTTACAATGTGTAAAGCGATAAAACCAGCCTCATCTTCTGGTAATGTAATTCCTAATTTCTGATTGATCTGTTTGATTGCCTTTTGACCAACAGAAAATTCATCTTGATACAACCTTTTGATCTCCCAAAGCAAGGCATTTTTAATATCTAATCCGTCCTTGTTACGCTGAATGGCAAAATAAATATGATCTGTTAGGGAAACGTAAATGCTTTCATTTAGCTTTTTTCCCAAGCTCATTTTGGCATAGTTAATGATATTCTCAGAGATCTCCATATACTCCATCGGAATTTCATAAAGCAGTGTTTTAAACTTCTCGGAGATATCCTTATTTTCTAATTTGAAGATTTTTTCGATCTTGTCTTCTTCAACCTTATCGCCTGGTCGCTTCTGAAAAGCAATTCCTCTGCCCATTATCACCAGTTCTTTATTTTGATCGTTGTATACACTGATCACATTGTTGTTAATAACCTTGGCTATTTTCATGCTGACGATCCTCCCTTAGGGTTAACCAAATGCTTGCTTACAATCGTCCTGATCTTTTTTTGATCGTACCTTTCTTTTCAGCAGAGGTCAATGGAAAATGAAAAGAGAGAAAAAAGCCCGATCATCAATTTGATCGGACTCTTTTTTGCGATATTGATCTTATGCAGGAATCACGGTTTTTTTCGCTCGTTTGTGAGTCCAAGCAAACACTCCAAATACAACGATCAATAAAACAGCCTGTGACAGCACAGTTTCCATGGTTGGGAATAATCCAATTCCTTCCCACAATGGCAGTTGGCTTATCGGATGAACAGGCAAGGATTTCGTGATTTGCAATGCATGCACACTGACTCCGACAATTTTGAAGGCTAGCGCATAAATAACAACTGTGGCCGTCGTAAAGAACAAGCGAATCGGCAGTTTTACACTGTAACGAATCAGCACAAATCCGACAACCAACAAGATCGCTAACGCAAGGGCAATCCCTGCTAACAATTCCTGCGTCGTAATGGATGGAGCTAAACCGATATAGAAAATAACGGTTTCCGCACCTTCACGGAAGATTGCTAGAAAGCTAACGGTTGCCATAGCCCATAGCCCGCCTTTAGCAACTGCCGATTCTACCTGACCTTTAAGATAAACATTCCAATTTTGAATGTTGGACTTATTGTGTAACCAATTCCCTACCAGCACCATCATGATAACAGCCGCAATTCCGAATACACCTTCTAGGTATTCACGGCTAGCACCGGCTGTCGCTTGAGAAAAGAACAGCTGGATACCAACAGCCAACAAACCACTACATATCATTCCGACAACCACACCTGCCCAAATCCATTTTTGTTGATGGGCGTGGTTGGTTTTTTTCAAAAAGGAAAGCAAGGCTGCTACAATCACTAAAGCCTCAAATCCTTCGCGCAATAAAATCACCGCTGCATCCCACATATGATAAGAGCCGCTCGATACATAGGGAGCAAGATCAGTCTGTAGCTGAGTCAAGCGATCAGTAGCCTGTGAAGTCTTGGGAACCTTAGAGCTAAGTTCACTAATGGCTAATGGAATTTCATTCTCCACTTTTGCATATAAGCTAGGTGCTCTCGTCATAATTTCACCTTCGACCAGTGGCCAAATCGTTAAAAATTGATTAAGGGTATCAATGGCAGCAGCATTATCATTGGCCCCTATAGCAGAGATTGTGGTCGAAAGCAAATCTAACAAGCTTTGAACGGAATAAGTCCCTTCTGCCGGGGCGTCTCCACTTGTTTTTCCATCTAAAAATGCCTGGATAGATTGGTGAAGTCCGTCCATTTTTTCAGCTACCTTTTTCAAATCTAGCGTTTCGGCATTTAACGCAATGCGTACAAAAGCCATTTGTTTCTCAATATCACCGTATGCCACGATGCTTTTATTACGGACAATTAATTCCGCTCTCGTCCAATTTCTATCCAAGGCTTGATAGGCCTTAAGCATCTCTGGTTGGCTTTGCTGGTTAACCTCCTTTTGCCATTTTTCCAGTTGGGCAAGGACATCCTTTAGCTTCTGTTGATTCTCCTGTTTGGGAGGAGCAATCGTTTCTTCGTACGTTCTCAGGGCTTTGGACAGTTGTTGCAGACCAGCATAAATGGCCTTATCATCCTTTGTTTCTTTCTGCAACTGTGCCTGCACGTGCCCTATTGCATTGTCAACCTCTTTGGCTTGAGGAATATCGGTTCTCTCTTTCGTCCATTCCCCCGCAAAAGTGGTGATCGTCGCTTGTACATGAGGCCAATCCTGCTCCTTTGTCTTCAAGAAAGCATCAGACATCGTCACAAAAAGCCGGTCTGTCGCTTCTGTAGCCCAAGCTGGCATACTTACAGCCGTCAAAAAAGCAACCACCATTAACATGGCTATCATACGCTGTTTACTCTTTAAAAACCACATAGGGCTCACAACTCCTACTCCTTATAGATCTATGTTGCTACCGGAACAAGCCCTCACCTATATAGCTTCCTTTTTTTACCCCCGGGAAGCAAGCAAACAACCCGCTTCCGCGATGAACAATATACTCGTTTAACTTATCATTCTTCGCCAAACGGTGCTGCATCGGAATAAATTGCTTAATCGGGTCTCGCTGGTAGCATATAAACAAGAGACCGGCGTTGAGAGTTCCCGTTTTCGAATCCATACCATCTGCATAGGAATAGGATCTGCGTAAAATTTTGACGGAACCATCTCCATGCGCAATTCGAGCATGGGAAACATCCGGTAATTTCTCAGGCTGTAGCGGTTCGAACTCGTCTGTTCCTCCTAGGGGAGCACCACTATCTCGATGTCGGCCAAATGTCAGTTCTTGATCACTCAAATTAGTACGATCCCAAACTTCAAGACGCATCTGAATACGGCGATAAACCATATAGGAACCGCCTACCATCCAATCTGGTCCATCACTAGGCTGTACCCAAACATGTTGATTAAGCTGTGCCGGGTCTTTCACATTAGGATTACCTGTGCCATCCTTAAAACCAAACAGGTTACGCACCGTTTCACCCTTTAGATCAGCCTGCTTGGTACGCTGGAAGCCGGCTTGATTCCAACGCATCGTCGCGACTCCTCTCGCTCGTCTAATCAGATTGCGCAATGCATGAAATGCTACCTGCTGGTCATCTGCACATACCTGTACAACAATATCTCCTCCCGTCCATTCGGGCTGAAGAGCATCCTGTGCAAAGTGTGGCAGCTCGATTAAAGCTTGGGGACGTTTCGCTTTAATCCCAAAACGATCAATACCGTCCTTGACAAAAAACTGAGCGCTAACACCAAATGTAATGGTAAGCTGGGAAGCAGAAAGACCTTCTGCTTCCCCCGTATCCACTGGCGGGAGATACTGACTTGTTTTCGTATCCTCCACTGGCAGACCCTGTGTCATATTTTCTGTAGCTTTGGTCCAATCTTTAAAAAGTGCTATTACATCAGAACGTTTAGTGGTCGTTAAATCAAAAGCTGCTACATAGACAAAGTTTTGAGTTTCTGTAGTAATACCTGCTTGATATTCTCCGTAAAAAGGGACAGTATCAGCTTTCATACGGCCTGATTTATCTTTTGTCTTGTCTGATTTACCTTGTAAGTGGTTAGCTGCAGCAATGACACCGCCCATTCCACTAGCTCCGACTAAAAGTCCAAGTCCTCCAACCCCAACCATTTTAAGCATATCTCGGCGCGAAAGCTTTGTTTCATTTTGATCAGGAGTTGTGTTCTGTTGTTGCTCGTGTTGTTTTTTCTCACGTTCTTCTTTCATAGATGCCTATCCCTCCAGCACAACACCAATTTTAGACAGTGGCTCGGCAAGTGCATCAATGGCTTGGCTAAGTTTTTTGACCTGATCTGGTTTTAATTCCGTATAAGAAGCATACTCCTTCCCTTTTTTGAAAGGGGCCAATAATCCAAATACATCATCAAAACGTTTTTTGATTTCATCTGATAACTTCTGATCCTTTGCTAGCAAAGCTGGTTGTAATAGCTCATATATTTTTTGGGCTCCTTCTACGTTGGCAGCGAAGTCATACAAGTCAGTGTGAGAATAACGCTCTTCTTCTCCTGTTACCTTAGAGGATGATACCTCGTTTAACAAATCCACCGCACCTGTTACCAGAAGCTCCGGTGTAACTTCTACTGTTTCTACCTTAGCACGCAATAGCTTTACATCATTTAGCAACTGATCAGCCACTTTTTCAGATCCTTTTGTTGTTTTGTCTACCCACAGGCCTTGCTCGATCTTATGGAAGCCGCCCCATTCTTCTTTTGGCACATCGCCGTCACGAGCGTCAATTTTAGGGTCCAAATCTCCTAGGGATTCTGCAATTGGCTCAATGCGCTCGTAGTACATGCGGGATGGAGCATATAATTTCTTCGCTGTTTCCATATCCCCTGTTTTTACTGCAGTTACGAATTTTTCAGTAGAAACCACAAATTGATCGATCTGGTCAATAGAATATGTTCGATATGCTTCAGCTACACCTTTTAAAGCATCTTTTTTCTTTTCTGCCTTTGGTGCAGCATCTGTTTGGGCAACCTGCTTATCTGCTTGTGTTGGTTGAGATTGCTGTGTGCATCCCAGAAGTGATGCCCCCACTAAAAATATTGTTGATAGTGTAAAAATAGACTTTTTCATGAAGTACTCCCCTTAATTGTTAGAAATAGAAATAAGTTCGAACCACATTATAATACGAATGATAATCATTATCAATAACTTTTTTGCTCTCATTTTCAAAGGCTCTTGACAAACGGTAATTCCTAGTAATAACAAGCTTTTACTATGAATTACATGATCAAATAAGGGATAGAGGGAAATAAATTTTTGATTGACTCATGCTCTTGTGTAGCATAAATAGCTACTGTTTTTCGTAAATCAAGAATGGGAACCCCTATTTCATGCTTACTTAATTGCCATGCGGGGGTGGGTAAAGATTGGAAGGAGAACACCATATTTCCGAAGCGGCGACACTCTTGTAAGCAAATGTCTTGAGAATACTCCTTGCTCTCTTCTAATAAATGAATTGGTTCAAGACCAAACTGCTCAATCAAATGCATTCTGTCGGCTAAATCCTTGCCATGCTTATAGGGAGCCGTCCGTCGCGGCGATAGGATTGGGTAATGCTCAATAACATATTTGTCATGAATGCCATGATAAAACAAAAGCCTCACCTCTTCATTATGAAAGAAAGAGCGGCCATTTCTTTGATGGCCACTCTTTTTTATTGGTATAAAAACATTCACTTATTCTTGCAGATTAGGCTTTAGCCGTTTTGATTGTAATTTAATTCCTGTCACTATAGCCTGAGCCTTTGTCTCTCGCCCTAATAGATCGTGCGCCACTACGGTGATCGTTTCTCTGCCCTCTTTTACCCGTGGAATTTCTAGCAGAAAATCTCCCTGATCGCTTACATCACCGTACAAGCGCTGATCTCCATAGTAAAAGGACAGCTCTGTATTAGATTGTTTAATGACCCGTCCTCTCACCTGAAGAGTAGAGCCTGCTGTATCATCATAGCTCGGCTTTGCAAAACCCACAGAAAGCGGCTTGGCAGGAAGCCCCTTGTACGTAATCCGTTTTTGATCCTGCATGACAACCACCGAACCTGTCGTTGCATCGGCATAGCATATAACAGACTGTGTTGTCAGGTTCTTCGCTTCGTCTATCGCCTCAACTAAAACCTTATTTTCACCATGCTTAAGACCAATTTGATGGGAAAAGTATTTCTGAACAGGCTTCTCAATCTGATCCTCTTCCCAGCTTGCAATTATTTCACCATTAACCTTCAATCTTCCTTTATAATTCATATCACGATACATCCAGCGCAGAGGGACCACGATCTTTTTACTGGTCGCGTCAAACACAATATCCTCGTTACCATCGTTTACAAATTGCAAAATAGGCGGCGTTTTATCCACGATAATCCGCTGTGTAAATTCACGGGTGTTTCCAAATGCATCTGTCACTTTATAGGGGACATATTGTATCCCCTCTGGGAGGTCTAGGACAATCTGGAATCGACCGTCCGGTTCCACTTTTACCGATTGCTCTTTGATCGTAAGCTTAACCCGATCCATCATGTCTTCGCCTGTCACCTTGCCGCGAATAGCCACATGATTTTGATTGCTTACCATGATTTGGTGAAAAATCTGATCAGGAAACTCAATTCCCGGCGGGGTTAAATCACTTTGTCCATTGATATGCGTATAGGAAAAGTTACCCGCGTAATCATAGGCAACCAGCGTCATTTTTTTGTGTGGCTGACTCACTACTGCTTGTGTAATCGTCGGGGCATAAGGTCCACCTGTTTTTTTTCCATCCACATACAGCAGATAGCCTTGAATATCTTTATCTTTTGTCTGCCACTGAAGTTTATTTTTATTTAACTGCGCTGTGATTTGCGGTGCTTGACGATCCACGCGCACAGGCAGGGTAAGCGTCTGCCACTTGGCGTTGCTCCCATCATTTTTCGCACGGATGACAAATCGATACGCCCCGTCAGGCGCTGGTACATAGGCCCCTTTATCTGAGGAATAAATCATTCCGTCCCAAGCCCACTCTTCTTTCTCCGTGAAGAAAAAGGAATCGCCTTTTCTTGACTGGTCAAATTTATTTACCTTACCATCTTTGACGAGAGATCGAACAACTTGACCTGTTGAATCTGTAACATTAATAGAGAGCTCTCGCGCATTACGTAAGAACGTAATAGATGGTGCTGCCTTATCATAATGACCATCTCCATTGGGTGAAAACGCAATATGGTCTGGGTTGATTAATACATGACCATTCTCATCTACACCATTCACACCCAGTGCATCCCGGAAACGCCATTTGTCACTTTCTTTATCGTGATACCAAGTTGTTTTGACACTGGTGAGCTTTTCCTGACTCTCAACGCTCCACATAGGAGCGTCCATGATTCTTGGTTCATTCCATTCTCCATAAAAACCATAATATGGAACCCGCAAAGCAGGTACCTGAGCTTGTTTGGGGGTAAATAGCAAGTATCCTTCCACAAACCTTTGTTTAGGAGCATTCTTTGGCACTGTTACGGTTACCTGAACTTCTTGTTTTTGGCCGGGAGCTACTGTAACGCTTGGGGTTTGGAATTGAACCTTGGCCCCAGGCAACCGCGTCTCCTTCATGCTAAAGTATCCATTCTCTATCTGATCAGTTAACACACCGAATTCATCACTTAGTGTGTACGTGAGTGGCTCTTTGCCGAATTTGTTAGAAATGATGAGGCTAAACGTTCGTTTCTCACCGATTTGCCCTAAGGATACACCTGCTTTTCCCCCTTTATTTGTAATAACAACGGGAGTTTTTGCGGCTTTTACCACCTGCATGATGCCTGCCCCTTGCACACGAGGCGAATAAGGAAGGGGCGGTAGCTTTTCATTTTTTGTCTTAGATGTACGCGGATCAAGTACGGGCTGAGCCGTGTTCATGGCTACTGCTTTTAGAGTTTCAACCAGCTCTCGTCCTTCTAAGGAATATCCTTGTTTTTGATAATACTGCTTGAGTAAGGCCATTGCTCCTGCAACGTGCGGAGTTGCCATTGATGTACCACTTTTCACCCCATATCCGTCTTGCGAAACAGTGGACAAAATCCCGCCACCAGGTGCAGATATCTCCGGTTTAAATTGTAAGTCCGGCGTAGGTCCCCATGAGGAAAAGGAGGACATTGTTCCACCTTCTGGATATGGCAATTCATTTTGCGCAAACTGGCCATCAAAGGTGATTTTTACCTTTTTTCCCTTTTTCAATTTCTCTGCTATTGCTTCGCCCATTGATTTTAAAATAGATGCACTTGGTATATTTTTACTTTCATTTCCACTCATCAAAAAAGGGCCTGCTTGATTGTTATAAATAAGAGCTCCAGCCGCACCCGCTTCCTTAGCTAGACGCAGCTTTTCATCAAAGGTTATATCCCCGCGTTCAATTAAAACGACTTTATTTTTAACACTAACATTGTAATCCTCTTTCTTCCCTTTCCCAACATACGCCATCTCATGTGTCTGTGATAAATACTGCTCAGGTTGCAACGGGCTTCCACTGATTGGAACTCCCGTCAAATAAACCACACGCGGCAACTGATCGACACCCTCAAGTGCAAAACTATTGCCAGCAAACGTAGTGGCATTAACCGATGCAATGCTAAAAGCATCTGGAGCGAGTCCAGGTGACCCGATCATGGCGTAATCGGGATTGACTTGTTTTACTTTATCACTACCAAAATAAGAATCATTGCCAGCTGCTGCGACAACGATAACACCACTGTCGACAGCATTTTTGACCGCATACTGTTCGGTATTCGTCTCATCTACATATCCAGCGGAAGACCCCAGACTAAGATTAATCACATCTGCTTTTTTAGCAATAGAATCGGTCATTGCAAATAAAATGGATTCACTAAGCCCGGAAATGCTACCTTGATAATTGCTAAAAACCTTTTCGCTAAGCAATTGAGCTTCGGGTGCAACTCCTTTTACTTTACCATTTCCTGCTACTATTCCCGCCACATGCACACCATGCTGAGATTCCCCTACATCTTGAGTTATTTGATTGCGATCAGCCCAATTATATCCTGTAATAACCTTTTGCGATGTTCCAGACTTTTTTTGTGCTGCTTGTTTATCGTGAGGTGCTGGAAAATCAGGGTGTTTATGATTAATGCCTGTATCCACAATGGAAATCAGCATCCCTTCCCCTTTTACCCCCAACTCCTGCCAAGCTCTATCTGCCTCGATCATCGACAGAGTAGATTTTCCAGCCTTAGCCACGGACTCTCCTTTTATCACATGCTTCAAGGCATTCCATTCGTTTGCTTGATTATGAAGCAAGTTAAAAAG
This sequence comes from Brevibacillus laterosporus, assembly GCF_030489605.1. GTDB lineage: Bacteria > Bacillota > Bacilli > Brevibacillales > Brevibacillaceae > Brevibacillus_B > Brevibacillus_B laterosporus_E. Next base: position 408,478 of record NZ_JAUKFY010000001.1, on the reverse strand, counting down.
ATTGCCCGGGGAATGACCGCCTGCTTTTTTGGGAAAAGATGCACTAGTCGCCTCTCGAATATCCTTTTGAATTTGCTCACGAGAAATGTTTTGCTGCGTGATATCAATCGTCTTGTAATTATGTAAAACGCTATCGGCTCCAACGTAACTGACCGGATAATATAGCAACGGTACAACTGCACCGGCACAAAGCACCTTGATCATTTGTTTCTTCATATACGCAGCCCCCTCCTGGTGAAAATTCTTCATGTAGTATCTTCATCAGTTTGCCAAAGGAAGCTTATGGGTATACACCCGTACCATTACAAGGGAAGGAAAGCATACTACCAATTTTTTCAAAAACAAAAAAGCCTTCTCACTATCGAGAAGGCTTTTTCTTAATTCATGTCGTATAAAAAGGAAAGTAGGTATCTTCTTACGAGAAGAAGAAGGATTTAATAGCATGCTTCGTTGTTTCTTTGTTCATATGAGCAATGGAAGTAGTAAGCGGGATGCCTTTCGGGCAAGACTGTACGCAGTTTTGCGAGTTACCGCAGTAGCTAATTCCACCCTCCTCCATCAAGGACTCTAAACGCTCATGCTTGTTCATTTTTCCTGTCGGATGCTCATTAAACAGACGCACCTGAGAAATGGCAAATGCACCAATAAACGGTGATTTATCATTTACGTTCGGACATGCTTCTAAACACACACCGCAGGTCATACATTTAGATAGTTCGTATGCCCATTGACGATCTACTTCTGCCATTCGTGGTCCTGGTCCTAAATCATGGGTACCATCGATCGGAATCCATGCTTTCACCCGTTTTAAAGCATCGAACATACGGCTGCGATCTACAGTTAAGTCGCGTTGTACAGAGAACGTTTTCATCGGCTCGATACGCACTGGTTGTTCTAACTTATCAATAAGAGCGGAACAGGCTTGGCGTGGTTTTCCGTTAATGACCATCGAGCAAGCACCGCACACCTCTTCTAAACAGTTAGATTCCCAAATGACAGGTTTAGTCTTTTGTCCTTGAGAGTTAACCGGGTTGCGTTGAATTTCCATTAACGCTGAAATTACGTTCATATTTGGACGATACGGAATTTTAAACTCTTCTTTATAAGGCGTGGAATCAGGTGTGTCTTGTCGGGTAACGATCAGATGGATTAAACGATCAGCCATGATCATTTCCCTCCTTTTTTATCACTGGTATAGTCACGCTTACGTGGTTTGATTAAGGAAACGTCTACATCCTCATAATAGATTTCTGGCGCTGTTGTTTCTGAATTATACTTCGCCATTGTCGTTTTCATGAAGCGTTCATCATCACGCTCAGGGAATTCAGGCTTGTAGTGTGCGCCGCGACTTTCATCACGTTTTAGGGCACTGATTGTAATAGCACGAGCTAGAACAAGCATGTTCCACAAATGACGTGTAAACTGTGCTCCGGAGTTGCTCCATTGCTGCGTATCTTGAATGTTGATGTTTTTGTAGCGCTCCATGAGCTCCAAAATCTTATCATCTGTTTTTTGCAATCGATCATTGTAGCGAACCACTGTTACGTTATCAGTCATCCACTCGCCCAATTCTTTATGGATTACGTACGCATTTTCCGTACCGTCCATTTTTAAGATGTTGTCGTATTTCTCTTGTTCTTGCTTGGAATAGCTGTCAAATAAGCTACTTGGAAGATCATCTGAGAGCTTATCCAACGAGTTGATGTAATTGATTGCATTTGGACCAGCAACCATACCGCCGTAAATAGCTGACAACAGCGAGTTCGCACCCAGACGATTACCGCCATGTTGAGAATAATCGCACTCACCTGCAGCAAATAGACCCGGGATATTTGTCATTTGGTTGTAATCTACCCACATACCGCCCATGGAATAGTGAACTGCCGGGAATATGCGCATTGGTACTTTTCGTGGATCTTCCCCAACAAATTTTTCATAAATTTCAATGATACCGCCTAGTTTTACATCCAATTCCTTTGGATCTTTATGAGACAGATCCAAATACACCATGTTTTCGCCGTTGATACCCAACTTCATATCTACACAGACATGGAAAATTTCGCGAGTCGCAATGTCGCGTGGCACGAGGTTTCCGTATGCAGGATATTTTTCCTCTAAGAAGTACCATGGTTTCCCATCTTTATACGTCCAAATGCGGCCGCCTTCTCCACGCGCTGATTCAGACATGAGGCGCAGTTTGTCATCGCCTGGGATAGCAGTTGGATGAATTTGGATAAATTCTCCGTTTGCATAAATAACACCCTGCTGATACAACGCAGATGCCGCTGTACCTGTGTTAATAATAGAGTTAGTAGATTTACCAAAGATAATACCGGGGCCACCAGTCGCCATGATAACTGCATCCGCATGGAAGGCTTTAATTTCACCTGAACGCATGCTCTGTGCAGTTATCCCACGACAGACACCAGCATCATCAAGAACAGCACCGAGGAAATCCCAGTACTCATATTTTTTCACAAGTCCTTCCGTCTCATAACGGCGCACTTGCTCATCTAGTGCATACAGTAATTGCTGTCCTGTCGTTGCTCCAGCAAATGCAGTACGGTGATGCTTCGTTCCCCCAAAGCGGCGGAAGTCTAGCAATCCTTCCGGAGTACGGTTGAACATAACTCCCATACGGTCTAGCATATAAATGATACCAGGTGCAGCATCACACATTGCTTTTACTGGTGGTTGGTTCGCCAGGAAGTCACCGCCATAAATCGTGTCATCAAAGTGTTCCCAAGTAGAGTCGCCTTCCCCTTTGGTATTAACAGCTCCATTAATACCGCCCTGCGCACAGACTGAGTGAGAGCGCTTAACCGGAACTAGGGAAAAAAGTTCTACGGCTACCCCTTTTTCTGCTGCTTTAATTGTCGCCATTAGTCCAGCTAGGCCACCGCCGACAATAATTAATTTACCCTTCGCCATGTTTTATTCCCCCTTCTCTTACACGAATGCGAATACGGCACGCAAGCCTACGTAGGATAATGCTACGAACAGGATCATGGTGAAATAAGTTGCCATACGTTGTGAACGCGGCCCTACTGTAATGCCCCAATGCACTAAGAACGACCATACGCCATTGCAAAGGTGGAACACAGCGGATAGAACACCTACAGCGTAAAACGCTATCATTACGGGATTAGTGAAAATATCATGCATCAGGTCATAGTTAATTTCGACAGTACCAAGTGCTTTGGCAATACGTGTTTGCCATACATGCCACGCTACGAAAATCAGCGTGAAAACACCTGTAACGCGCTGCCAGAGATACATTTGATTGCGGAAAAACGAGTAGTTGCCATTGTTCGGTTTTGCTTGAAATGCAAGATATAGACCGTAAATGGCGTGGAACAACAGCGGGAGATAAATGAATGCAAATTCCAAAAACAATAAGAACGGTGCCTTTTCAATTAGGCCAACCGCTTCGTTAAATGCTTCCGGCCCTTTGGTTGCTTGAAAGTTCGCCGTTAAATGGAACAGTAAAAACAACCCGATCGGAAACAACCCGAGCAGAGTGTGAAGCTTGTGCAAAGCGAAGTTTTTCTTACTTGCCATGCCTTGGGTCCCCCCTTCATTGATGTGTGGAAAATGTTATCTTACAATACCTATGCTTTCACCGTATAGGCTCAAGCAAGACACATGTTCCGCTCCGCTTCCACTTTGGAAGAACATCCTCTATTCACGAAAAACCAGTCCCTCAATATAGAAACACAAAATGTTTCCAGTTTGCGAAATGGTTTCAAAAGTCTGTCAATCCAAAGCATAAAAAAACCGCGGGCGCAAACGAGTTGTGTCTAAATAAAGAATAAAGATTGGAAATTATGTGACCAAAACCAATTGTACTCCTACCTCTTAGTAGCGTCAAGCAATTGAATAGACTTAATACATTCTTAGATTAATTGTAATCTATATCATTTCTAGCTTTTCTTGTTATTTATTCTTATTATGACCACGCATCTATCAGCTATACTCTCTCTCATCCCCATTTACTCCTGTCATTTTCCTGGTCTTAGCATAATTGTTTTTTTCTTTCATAGAATAGAAATCATGCACAAAAGGAGGACGAGCTAACGTGAGACAAGCTACTGATATCCTACAACAGCTTTTACCCGAGTTTTCAGCTTATGATCGTCAGCGTATGCAGCAAATGAACATGCCTTTTGCCGGTCATCTCTTTTTTCGAAATGTAGTCACTCAGGAATTACTGGGAGATTGTGAAGCTCCTATTCTTTATTGGATGGGGAAAGAGATAGGTGAAACCTATCATATACATGCGGCAGAAGATCTGATATTAGCCTTCATCCAGCTCGGCTTAGGAAAGCTGGAATTAACCTTGTGTACAGCTACACAAATTGAATATCTCCTGACACATCCTCATCTTACCATGCAGAGTACAAATCGACTAGAACGCACCCTACAGTTTGAGACAGGCTTTATTGCCGGATCTATTGGCAAGTGGTTAGAGCGTGAGTCAAATGCCACGCTCACTCTTCTGGGAAAGGACAAAAAAAAAGAACCAACTGCACACATTCAGGTTGTTATCTCAGGGTAACAACCTGTTTTTACGTGCAGAGTTCTTATATACGTTTACATAATTACTAGGTGTCATTGTCATGGTTTCCTGCCTGTCTGCTTCCGCTTTATCGTCTGATAAGCTGGTTATCCAATCAATTGGGATGTTTGTTGCTCTACTACCCTTACAGGAAAATAAGGCCCCACTAGCTGAGCCATTTTATCCATTTCAACTAAAAAACCATCGTGCCCAAATACGGAGTCAATTGCAAAAAAGTCAACATTCTTCCCCTGTTGTTTTAATGTAGAGGATAGCCAAAGCTGATGAGGAATTGGATACAATAAATCGTTGGAAATAGCTATACAGACTACCTTGGCTTTGATGCGTGACAATGCGTTTTCAATCCCATTCCTTCCCCTGCCAATATCGTGGGTATCCATTGCTTTTAGGAGATAGAGATAGCTATTTGCATCAAAGCGCTGCACGAGCTTATCGCCTTGATAACGTAAATAGCTTTCCACTTCAAATGTGGTATCCACTAAGTCGGCATGCACGGTGCCTTGATGAGCCCTGCCAAATCGTTCTTCAAATAATTCGGCTGTCCGGTATGTAATCATGCCAACCATACGTGCTGTTGCCAACCCGCGAATAGGACCTAACTGTGGATAATAATGTCCATTATTCCAATCCGGATCATTACAGATCGCTTGCCTTGCCACATCATTATAAGCAATGGCCATAGCTGATAGCTGAGCGCAGGTAGCCACCGGGATCACTACATCCATCATCTGGGGATATTCAACCGCCCACTCATACACCTGCATACCACCCATCGAACCGCCAATAACCGCATAAAGATGAGAAATTCCCAGTTGTTCGATGAGCTTGTATTGGGCGCGCACCATGTCTCGGATCGTCACAACAGGAAAATGAGTGGCATATGGCTCTTTTGTCTCTGGATTCATACTTGCAGGACCTGTTGTTCCGTAGCAGCCACCTAATACGTTTGTGCAAATCACGTAATAATAATTGGTATCAATTGCTTTTCCTGGCCCAATCAGCCCATCCCACCAGCCTGGCTTTTCACCATCACCTACCACTTGACTGTCTCCAGTTAACGCGTGGCAAACCAAAATTGCATTTGATTGCTCAGAGTTGTACGTACCGCTTGTTGTATAACCGATTTCCACTTGACGGAGCACCTCGCCACATTCCAACTCCAGATTGTGAATCGTTGCTTTTCTCAATGCAATTCCTCCCATTTCCACTTGATGCCCTAAAGTGCAGGTATTTATATGCTAAAAAACCCCTCTTCCGGAGAAGAGGGGTTTGATCGTATCGACTAGACCCGCTCTTATCTGCCAGACTACTTCATGTGTGCCTGCTGGATTTAGCACCTCTCCGCTTCTTGCGGGGTTGCCGGGTTTCTTCGGGCCAGTCCCTCCACCACTCTTGATAAGAGATTTCTATATAATTTTGTTTATCATACTTCTTTCGAGTAAGAATTGTCAATCTATTTCAACGAAAAGGATTCTTCTCTTTTTATTTGATACATTGACCAGATTCCAATGTCCTGAAAGCCCAAACGTTTATAAATAGCTCCAGCCTCTGGATTATCATAAAACAAGCACAAGCTTCGCCCTTCCGCTAAAGCATCCCTGCACAGCGCTGCCATGCAAGCACTAGCATACCCCCGCTTGCGATAAATGGGATGAGTACAAACACCAACAATCATGGCAGCCATCGAACACTCGGCTGTTGTCGAAGCACAGGCTACCGTTTCTGTGTTCACCTCTACATAGTAGGTTCTCCCTGTACCGCTTTCCAGTGTGTGTTTCAACGCTTCTTCTGCATCAGCAGATCTGCCAAACTCTTTAATCTGATCGCGCAGGCTGACGATTCTTTTTACATCATGGACTGTGGCTTTTTTTATCTCAAATCCTTTGATTTCATCCTGAGGCAATCGAGAGTCATCTTCTAATTCTGCAAAATAGGTAGTTTTGACCTCATGCTTCGGCAGATGACTTGCAAAGGCTTGTAAACAATCTTGTTTCCCTGATAAAACCTCCAGCTTCTTGTCAGCAAGTAAAATTTCACTGAATCCTTCGATATCAAACTTATCCGAAGCATAAAATACATACGAGTGATAATACCGCAAAAGTACAGCAGAGAGTTTGGTCTGGTCACTCGCTGACCATTCCCCCCATAATTCTTGAAAAGGGGTAGAGAAGCCAAAATTTTCTACATCACCAATAAGAAATAAGTTCAAGCTTCTCTCTTTTGATACCAATTCCATAAATGCTTCATAATCTGATTCTGTTAGTTTTCGGATCATTTGGCAATTCCCTTTCAAAAAGTTTTTCCCTCCATTATTTGAAAGTTTGTACTATTTGTCAATAAAATTCAGTAAAAACACATAAAGCCCGGTGGAAGTCTCCCCACCAGGCTCCTTGATTAATCCAATCCTATCCCTGTCCATTTGAAGCAAATCTACATTCTGTTTTATCTAAAGCAAATTAAGCGTGCACGACAGCATCCGCAGAAACATCCAATCCAAACGCCGTATGCAGTGTAGCTACAGCTTGCGCCACTTTTTCTGCCGGGATAACACAAGATACCTTAATATCAGAGGTAGATACCATCCGAATGAGAATATCCTGGCTGGATAAATGACTAAACATATCGGCTGCAACCCCCGGATTGGTTATCATTCCGGCTCCTACAATTGAAACTTTTGCAAGACCAGATTCATATTCCACATGCTCAAAGCCTAACTCCTCCTGATGAACCGCCAAGGTCTCCAGCGTTCTATGTAAATCATCAGCGGAGATCGTAAAGGAAACATTATTTGCTTTGTCATGATAGGTGCTTTGAATAATGATATCTACATTAATAGAAGCGTCCGCCAATGCTTTAAATAACAAGGATAACATGCCTACTTTTACAGGCATTCCGATAACCGTTATAGAAGCCACATCTTTATCATGAGCTATTCCGCTAATTACTTTGCCTAACTCCATGTTTGTCTCCTCCTCAACCAATGTTCCCTCTTCTTCTGTAAAACTGGAACGAACCACAAGACGAACTCGATGTTTTTTTGCACTTTCCACAGAACGCGGATGCAATACGCCAGCTCCTAGAGTTGCTAATTCTAGCATCTCATCATATGAAACGGAGCTTAACTTTTGTGCACGGGCAACAATGCGCGGATCGGCTGTAAATACCCCTGATACATCTGTGTAGATTTCACAGCATGTAGCCTGTAGACTAGCCGCTATTGTTACAGCTGTAGTATCAGACCCGCCCCGTCCCAATGTTGTAATTTCTCCGTTTTCGCTAGCTCCTTGAAAACCTGCTACGATGACAATTTTCCCCTGCTGTAATTCTTGCTCAATCCGTTGACTGTTAATCGTACTAATGCGTGCCTTTCCATGCTTCTCTTCAGTTAAAATGCCCGCTTGCCAGCCTGTCATGGACACAGCCTCGTACCCTCTGCTCTGTAGAGCCATACTAAGCAACGCAATAGAAACCTGTTCGCCTGTTGCAAGCAGCATATCCATTTCACGAGCAGATGGGTTCTCATGTAATTCCTTTGCTAAATCGACCAGCACATCTGTTGTTTTTCCCATAGCAGATACCACAACCACCATGGCATACCCGGCATCCTTATAACGGATAACTCTCTGTGCCACCTCTTGAATCCGCTCCGCAGAGCCTACGGATGTTCCCCCGTATTTTTGCACCACAATTTCCATTCCGAATCTCTCCTCTGGTATATTCTGCTAGTCTGGATCATATGCCTTCCTTTAGTTTATTTATAATGAAAGCTTTTGACTAATTGAAGTACAAAAAAGGCAACGACAAAGGAAATTCCTAGTCGTTGCCCTAACTGGACATACACGGTCCCTCCTTCCCCTGATTCACGGAAATGCCAAAGCAAGTAATAATAGCTCTAGCAGCCCGGTGAGATAGCTCTCCATTTGCATGACGGGTAGGACATGCAAATGACAGTCTTACGCTTATTCAACGTAAGCCCAGCATGCACCGCTTGGGTGTCGCGTGCACACTTCGGCAAATTCCCCTTTCCCAGCTCCATCATAGATTCCCATATCTCCGGAGGGTACTCTTGGTTTTTGCGCCTCTACCTCACTCCTGTATAGGGAAGTGAGGTTGTTGCTTATGAGATTATTCAGAATTATATCACGTTACTTTGCCAGTTACAATTCTTTTTGTTAAGGGATGTAGGAAGATATTCGCGTGATACAATGAGCATAGTTTTCGTATCTTTTTAAAAGGACATGAAAGGAGGCTTTCTAATGAAAGATAATACAACCTTGCAGAACCAAACCGAGGCTAACACGGACAATAAAACTCCTTCCTCCGTACATTTAAAGTCGAAATCTGCCTCGTCTGTGGTTCTTATCACTGGTTGCTCAAGCGGCTTTGGAAAACAAATTAGTATAGCTCTTGCAGAAGCTGGCTATCAAGTAATCGCCACAATGCGTGACGTAACAAAAAAAAAGCCTCTTCTTCAAGAGGCTTCAGCCCGTGGCATTGAGGATCATTTACACGTTATCCCCTTAGATGTTGCGAAACAAGATAGTATTGCGCAGGCCATCGACCAAACGCTACAGCTATTCGGCAAGATAGACATCTTAATTAACAATGCTGGCTATGCGACTGGAGGTTTTACTGAAGAAATCCCCCTAGAAGACTGGCGCAATCAGTTTGAAACCAATTTTTTTGGAGCGGTAGCCACTACTCAAGCGGTTTTAAAATCCATGCGTGAGCAAAGGAGCGGTCTCATTATCAATATGAGCAGCATTTGCGGACAATTTGGTTTCCCTATGCTCGGTCCCTACACCGCCTCCAAACATGCACTAGAAGGGTTCAGTGAATCTCTACGCTTAGAAATGCTCCCATTTGGCATCAAGGTTGTTCTAATAGAACCCGGACCATACCGAACCCATATATGGGAAAAAAGCCTAGAAGCAGCAGCTTTCTCACCCGAGTCTCCCTATCATACCCTTTTAACGTATTTGCAACAGCAAGCTAGGCACAACGCCATGCACTCTGGAGATCCAGAAGAAGTAGTCCACACTGTATTACGTATTGTAAAGGCTCCGAATCCGTCCTTTCGTTATCCAGTTGGAAAAAGCATCAAAAGCTTACTCTTTAGTAAAAAAATATTACCCTGGAGATTCATAGAGCTACTTGTAAAAAAGCAATTGCACAAGATTATGAAGAAATAAGCTTACTTCTCATCCTTCAATCCTCTTAAATGCGAAATAATATCTCTTGCTAATTTATCACCAATGCCAAGCTGGCGGAAATCTTCCACTGTTGCTTCCCGCATCTTTTTCAATGAGCCAAAATGCTGGAACAGCTTCTTCCGCCGCTTCTCTCCTATACCTGGTATCTCATCTAATCGGGAAGAAAGCATTGTTTTCGAACGCGCCTGACGATGAAACGTGATAGCAAAGCGGTGCACCTCATCCTGGACGCGTTGCAGCAAATAAAACTCATGGCTATCCCGCTTGAGCTCTACAGGCATAGGTGGGTCACCATAGAGTAACATCGCTGTTTTATGCTTCTCGTCTTTAGCGAGTCCACAGACGGGGATGAACAGCCCTAATTCATTTTCTAACACATCCATCGCCGCACTGATTTGACCCTTGCCTCCATCAATCACAATTAGATTTGGCAATGGTTGATTTTCTTTTAACAAGCGAGAATATCTACGTAAAATAACCTCTCGCATGGAACCGTAGTCATCAGGGCCTTCTACTGTTTTTATTTTATATTTTCGGTACTCCTTCTTGTCTGGTTTCCCATCGGTAAAGACAACCATGGCCGAGACAGGTTCTGTTCCCTGTATGTTGGAGTTGTCAAAGGCCTCAATACGATGAGGGGTTCCTATTCCCATAAGGTTGCCTAAATTATGGACAGCCTGCACAGTACGGGCATCATCCTTTGCTAACAGGGCAAATTTCTCAGCTAGGGCAATGCGAGCATTCTCGTTTGCCATATCAATTAATTCATGCTTTTTCCCTCGTTTTGGAGTCAGCACTTTTACTCCTAGCCATTCCGAGATCAGCTCAGGCTCACTTTCTTCAGGAAGTAAAATCTCTTTTGGCAGGGCTTGCTGTTTGTCAAAATAATACTGTGCTACAAACGACATGAAATCCTCTATAGCCTCTCCGTAAAAGGGAAACGAGCTTGTATCACGCTCGATTAGTTTACCTCCCCGCATATAGAAGACTTGTACGCACATCCAGCCTTTATCGGTATGATAACCAAAAATATCGCGGTCAACTGTATCAGTCAATGTAATCTTTTGCTTCTCCATGACTGCTTCAATATTATGAATTTGGTCACGAAATTCTTTTGCTCGCTCAAACTCCAAATTTTCGGCAGCCATCATCATTTTCTGTGTCAGGATTTCCTTCGTCGCCTTATGGCCTCCATCTAGGAATCTAGCAATCTCATCAACAATGCGGAGATTCTCCGCATTATCCACCTCGAACACACAGGGTGCCATGCATTGATGCATGTGATAATACAAGCATACCTGTTTTGGCATATTTTTACATTTGCGCAGCGGGTATAAACGATCCAGCAGCTTCTTCACTTCTTGGGCAGCGGTCGCATTGGGATACGGTCCAAAATACTTCGCCTTATCCTTTAAAAGGCGACGCGTGATCTCCAAACGGGGGTGCGCCTCATTGGTGATTTTAATATAAGGATATGTCTTATCATCTTTTAATAAGATGTTATACCTAGGATCATATTTTTTGATCAGATTACATTCTAAAATAAGCGCCTCAATCGGGCTTGAGACGACAATATATTCAAAATCAGCAATTTCATTTACCAGTAACTGAGTTTTGCCATCATGACTGCCAGTAAAATAGGAACGAACGCGATTTTTTAATACTTTAGCTTTTCCCACATAGATAATGTCGCCATTCGCATTTTTCATTAAATAACAGCCTGGCTTATCCGGCAATATCGCAAGCTTATCTTTGATTTGACTCACGTCGCGTTCTCCTTCCTAGTAGTATGTACTCAATCCATTTCTTCCGAATCCAAATTTTTTTCGTCTATCCTTTATCCTAGCACACTTGTTCTCTTTTTCCTACTTATAAAGATTGGGATGGGAAACAAAAAAACCCGCACCCCTTTTCAGGAGCCGGGCTTTTTGAACGCATGCTGTACGACTCAGACGCACTTGTTCTTTTCAACAATCTTACAGATGTTTGTTGATTGTTTCCATCAAAGCATCTTTTGGTTTAAATCCAACCATTTTGTCCACAGGTTGACCGTCTTTGAAAAGAATCAAAGTCGGGATGGACATAACGCCAAATTTACCAGCAGATTCTGGATTGTCGTCAACATTCACTTTCACGATTTTAAGCTTTTCGCCTACTTCTTTATCCATATCCTCAAGCACAGGAGCGATCATTTTGCAAGGTCCACACCATGGAGCCCAAAAGTCTACCAATACTGTACCTTGTTCAATATCTTGTGCAAAAGATTGATCCGTTGCATTTGTAATAGCCATAGGATAAAATCCTCCTTTACTCTTAAAAAATAACTTAAATCCTTCTGAAAGTATATCATCTACAGCCAAAATTGACCATGACTCAAAATACTTTCATTATACTTTGAAAAAATAATTCCTATTTCTATCTTATCCTGCTACAAAATGGTTGAATCCATTCGTTACAATTGCTCAAATCCATGAACAAAAAAGCAAATTGTTTCTTCCTCATCCTCAGTTAACTCTCTTTGGAGGTGTGCCTCCATCTCTTTCCTGATTTTTTCCTGATCACCCTGGAACTTTTCGGCGAGAAAAGCTGTATTTTTTAGCAGCAGAAGCTCTTCTTCAAACTCGGCTTTCATTAAAGGGGCCTCTTGATGAGATAGAAAAATAATATTTGCATCATATCTTTCAAGCTGTTCTACTAATCTTCGTGATTTCTCAATCGTGTAATTCCACTTGCTCGCATAGATATTTGGATACAAGCAATCGCCTACAAATAAGATTTTTTCTTCAGGGATATAGATTAGACTGGAATCAGATGAATGATCCCCACCCACATGTTCAATCACACAGCTTACCCCGCCTAAATCAATCGTCATTCGACTATCAAATGTAAGCTCAGGTAAACACAGTGTGATATCCCGATTCATTCCCAGTTCCTTTTTGATTGCCTCTGCACAAAACGGTATTTCGATTCCGAGTTCAACACGTTTATCCAAAGCACAATCTGTCCAAGTTACATTCATTAGCTCCTTAATATGTTGTAGCGTTTGACTATGTGAAATGATCGGCATATCCATTTCTTTTAAACCAAATACATGATCCCAATGCCAGTGTGTGAGGACTAACCAATCACCTTTGATGTGTAATTCACCCAACTGTTCTAGAAATAACTTCGCATGGCTGGAAGAATTGCCGGCATCAATCAAAAGTGTTTTTTTATCTCCCACTATTGCTGCTAATATGGGACGATCCGTCTCCTGATAGGGGGTAAGATATACAATACGTTTTGACATTTGTATCAGTTGCTGCAATTTCTTCCCCTCCTGACTCACTTGGTTTGCGATTATTTCGCTGCATATTGTTTCTCTGCTTTCTTCATTAAAATATGATTTTTTCATCTTTTCTTACTCTAAAATCATTTTCCAACAAAAGCAAAAAACTACGGTCCCATCTTAAGCAACCGTAGTCTAAGCAATCAAATTTGTTATATTTTATCCTACTACTACCTTTTTAAATTCCTCGGTTAGCAACGGCACTACTTCAAACAAGTCACCCACGATCCCATAATCAGCTACTTGGAAAATAGGGGCTTCTGGGTCTTTATTGATAGCCACAATCACTTTCGAGTTTGACATTCCGGCCAAGTGCTGAATAGCCCCGGAAATTCCGCAAGCGATATATAAATCAGGTGTTACCACTTTACCTGTTTGACCGATTTGCAGTGCATAGTCGCAATAATCTGCATCGCAAGCTCCACGGGAAGCACCAACTGCTGCTCCTAGAACCTCAGCTAATTCTTCTAGCGGCTGGAAGCCTTCCTTGCTCTTCACGCCACGACCACCAGAGATAATCACTTTTGCTTCAGATAAATCTACTTTGCCAGATGTTTTGCGAACGACTTCTTTAATAACACTGCGTAGATCCTTTAGTTCTACGTCTACCGTGACCACTGTAGCAGATTGTCCTGGCTTTGCTTCGCCCAGCGCAATATTGTTCGGACGGAGCGTTACGAATATTTTGTCATCAGAGAAGATACGCTTTTGAAAGGCTTTCCCTGCATAAATAGGACGTGTAAAAACTGGACCTGCTTCCACATTAGTCACATCTGAAATCAGACCTAATCCTAACCGAGCAGCAACCCGTGGTGCGATATCACGTCCAATCGCTGTATGCCCTGCTATGATAGCGTCTGGATTCACCTCTTGAATGACCTTTACCAAAGCCTGTGCATAAGCATCCGGAGCATATTGGTCTAATGTTGCATTTTTTACTGCATAAAGGCTAGTCGCTCCGTATTCACCCAGCGCACCGGCATATGTATCTGCATCGCTGCCAAATGCAGCAGCTACTACTTCGCCACCCTCTGCTATGATCTGAGCGGCAGCCAATGCCTCCAAGGAAACGTTACGCAATTGATGATCACGTGCTTCAGTTAGTACGAGTACTTTTTTCATTTGGAAGTCCTCCCTTAGATCACTTTTGCTTCGTTACGCAGCAGTTGCACTAATTCAGCCACTTGGCTTGGAATATCACCTGACAAGATACGACCTGCTTCTTTCTTTTCCGGTACATATTGATACACGATCTCGGTTTTACTTGCTACCTCTTCTGCTGTAAGCCCCAAATCATCTGCGGACAGACGATCCAATGGTTTCTTTTTCGCTTTCATAATGCCCGGTAATGATGGGTAACGAGGTTCATTTAGCCCTTGCTGTGCTGTGATTAGGACCGGTAGGGAGGTTTCGACTACCTCCATGTCTCCTTCCACATCGCGCTCTACACGGACTGTCGTACCCTCAATGTCAATTTTCACCGCTGTTGAAACATGGTTGATAGATAGCTCTTCAGCTAAACGAGGACCACCTTGACCTGCGCCCGAATCCACAGCCATTTGTCCACCTAGAATAAGATCGAATCCTTCTTTTTTGGCAACGGCCGCTAGTACCTTTGCTGTTGTATATTCATCACCAAATAACGATTCATCATCTACTAGCACTGCTCGATCGGCTCCCATGGCTAGAGCGGTGCGCAACTCTTTTTCCGCACCATCTTTGCCTACTGTCATTACAATAACCTCGCCGCCAAGTTCATCCCGCAGCTTGATTGCCTCTTCAATGGCATATTCATCATAAGGATTAATAATCGTTTCCACACCATCATCACTAATGAGTCCGTCCTGAATAATGATCTTTTCTTCGGTGTCAAAGGTCTGCTTCATCGCAACTAAGATTTTCATGGTTGAAACCTCCTATCGATTGGAAAATTGCGGTTTACGTTTTTCAAGAAAAGCAGTTACGCCTTCTTTCATATCTTCAGTAGTAAATACCTGCCCAAACAATTCAGCTTCACGTTTCATTCCAGCAGATAATCCCAGCTCAACACCGCTGTGAATGGCATCCAGCGCGTATTTGACAGAAATCGCACCCTTTTCTGAAATTTTATGAGCTAGCTTTTTACTTTCTTCCAATAACTGTTCCACTGGATAAACAGCTTCTGCCAAACCAATTGCAAGAGCTTCTTCTCCATCAATCATATCGGAAGTCAGTATAAGTTGTGTAGCTTTTCCTCGTCCTATCAGACGCGGCAAACGTTGCGTACCACCGTATCCAGGGATTAGTCCCAAATTAAGCTCAGGCAAGCCTAATTTTGCTTCCTTTGCTACATAACGGATGTGGCATGCCATGGCAAGCTCCAATCCTCCACCTAGGCAGGCTCCGTTTATTGCAGCAATGATCGGCTTAGAAAATGTCTCCATTCGCAGAAACAATTGTTGTCCTCGCTCCGCCACCTGCTGTGGACTCTGTTCAGCCAGTGCAGTAAATTCTTTAATGTCAGCACCTGCGATAAAAAAGCGCCCTTCGCCAGTAATAACAATCGCTTTTACCTGGTCATTCTGCTCCAAATCCTCCAAAGCCTGAGCCAAACTGGTGAGTGTGGCATGATTTAACGCATTCGCTGGCGGATGGTTAATCGTCAGTATAGCGATAGTTCCTTCTGTTACAAGCGTAAGATTTGGATACGACATGCTTTGTCCCCCTTTTACACCGAACGAGTGAATGAGCGCCCGATCAGCTTTGTACAAAATAGAACCTAGGCAACATTGTATCAGAGGAAATCCCTATACAAAAGTGTTTTTACAAGTTTTATTGATGTGAAATAATCAAGACCTTTTTCAAAACGCTGTATGGAGATTTCCTAGGTTGAATGGGGTCTAGTTTTTACAGAGTCCCTTTAGGAAGAGATTGTGAATGGGATCCACAAGAGAGACGAGATCGTACTTACATTCTTTCATAATCCAAGAAGTTACCGTCTGATCCAACGTACCAAAAATCATTGTGCGTGCCATCCGTACATCAATATCTGAACGGAAGATACCGCAGTCCATTCCTTCCTGAACGACTGCATCAATCAGGTTAAAGTATGATTTTAATACTTCTCCAATACCCTGACTTACTTCCGGATTAATCTGACGCAGCTCAATTTGTGTCACAATCGCTAAGTTATGATCCTGCGCCAATTGGCTGAGATGACTCCGAATGAGGATACGCACCTTCTCAGAAACATCTTGAGCCTGAGAAGTCAATTCGCGGCAATTCTCTACAAACTGTCCCATCTTCTCGTTAAACAACGAGATAAGAACATCATCCTTGTTTTTAAAATAGAGATAAATGGTGCCGTCCGCTACCTTGGCTTCTTTCGCGATCCGCGATACCTGCGCGTTATGATAACCGTGCTTGGCAATCACCGTGACGGCTGCATTTATAATGGCTTGATACTTTTCCCCCGTTTTTTTGGCCATGTTACCCTCCATTTTACTTTCTTAGATGTCCTTATTTTTTGTCAGAAATGAATGAATGTTCATTCAAGAAAAGTTTATAATACAGAACCGGCTCTGTCAAGCATTGGAAAATAAAAAACGGCTTACCCCATGTCAGGGTAAACCGTTGTTGTAATTGTAACTCTATTTGAATAGATAGGCAATTCTTCCTAGATGGAAAAGTGCTGAAATCGTTTCATATGTCTAATTTTGTCGCATTTTAGACACATTTTCTTGATTTACCCCAATTTACTTGTACTTTCTAATTCAATACGCTTCTTTTCTTCTTCTTGCAAATGACGGCGAAGCACCTTACCTACCATCGTTTTAGGCAATTCTTCCCTGAACTCATAGGAACGCGGTACTTTATAACTAGCTAATCGCTGACGACAGAAAGCATTCAATTCCTCCTCCGTCACCTGATAGGAATCTTTTAGTACAACAAAGGCTTTCACTGTCTCTCCCCGATATGGATCTGGTATACCGACTACCGCAACCTCCTGAATGGCAGAATGTTCAAACAAAACTTCCTCTACCTCACGCGGATAGATATTAAATCCACCAGCAATAATCATGTCTTTTTTTCGATCAACGATGTAGAAAAAGCCTTCTTCATCCATATATGCTATATCTCCCGTCAACAGCCAGCCATCCTTAAGAACCATAGCCGTGTCTTCAGGACGATTCCAGTATCCCTTCATCACCTGCGGACCACGAACAGCCAGTTCACCAATTTGATTTGGAGGCATTGCTTCGTCTGTTGCTGGGTCGATAATACAAGCTTCCGTGTCTGGCCATGGCAGCCCAATACTGCTATTAACCCGTCTTTCCCACAGGTTATTTGAATGGGTAACAGGAGAGGTCTCGGTTAAACCGTAGCCCTCTACCAACTTTCCGCCTGTAATTTCTTCAAATCTCTCCTGTACCTCTAAAGGCAAGGGAGCCGAACCGCTAACACAGGCCTCAATAGAGGACAAATCGTATTTCTTAATGTCTGGATGATTAATAAGACCGATATACATCGTAGGAGCCCCTGGAAAGATTGTAGGCCGCTCCTTCTGTATTAATTGTAGAATTTGCTTAACATCGAAACGGGGAACAAGTAAGATTTCTGCGCCCATCTGCAGGCCGCAATTCATCACGGTAGTCAGCCCATAAACATGGAATAAGGGGAGGACTCCCAGAATTTTCTCTTGTCCTGGCTTCATTTTGTAAAGAACAGCCTTACATTGAACAGCGTTTGCCACAAGATTCCGATGGGTAAGCATCACTCCCTTGGCAAGACCTGTTGTTCCACCTGTATATTGCAACAGGGCTAATTCTTCCTCCCAATTTGCTTCAATATGGATAGGATCAGTTGGCGCCTGTTTTAGAGCACGCACAAAATTCTCCACCCCATCCTGATAGAGAATGGCTGGCACGGGCACCGCTTTTTTATCAAATTTTTGGGCAATCGGGTAAAGCGCTTTCTTCATGGGGGGTAAAAAATCTCGTATGCTGGTTAGAAATACATGAAGTAATTTGGTATTTGACTTAACATTTTGCACTCGGTTGTATAAGAGATCGAGGGTGACAATGGCAGCTGCACCAGAATCGTTAAGCTGGTGCGTTAATTCGCGTTCTGTATACAAAGGATTGGTCATAACTACCACCGCTCCCGCAAACATCGCTCCATAAAAAGCAATTATGGTTTGCGGAATATTTGGCAGCATTATGGCAATGCGATCTCCCTTTTTTATGCCTCGCGCTCGTAATACATGAGCAAAACGATAGGATTGGGTGAGCAATTCTTGATAGGTCATGCGCTTTCCCATAAAAGAAAGAGCATAATTTTGTGGATAATCTTGTGCTGATTTTTCTAAAAAGTACGTCAATGGAACACGGGGGTATTCCACTGTAGCGGGGACTTCTGCTGGGTAACAAGATAACCAAGGCTTGGCAATTAACATCGCTTTCCCTCCAACCTTTGATACCTCATCTTTCCCATCTTCACATTCACAATCTCTCCTTATTTGACTATTTTATTCTAAATAGATAGACTTTTCCAGATTTTTTTACTAATCTTTCCAGTCAGGAAAGGCAAACCGAAACAGAATGGACTACTCCAACTCACAGTTATGCCTTTCCTCCCCCACATCTTTCGTATTCGCATTTTTAGCAGTATAAAAATAAGTGAGCATCATCTCTGGTTATTCTTCTGCTTTCGCATTCAATACTTTTTTTATTTTTTCTTGGATTCGTTCTCTCTCGCCGGATGAAACCAAATAGTACCAGCCAAGTGTTGAATGATTCCAAATGCGTTCATCACGTCCTCTAATGGTCTCTGTCGTGATGTGATTTTGTTTAGGATCATAGTAGGTGACAAGCAACGCGGAAATTTCATTTTGCGTCAGGTCTGTCTTAATATGTTTGCCTAAGATCTCCATTAATTTAAATGCCTTTAAAAAAGCATCCATGGAGCCTCCTTTATTAGCTAAGGCCCGAATCATTTCCTGCTGACGAGCAATTCGTTCATAGTCGCTATCTTCATGGCCTAAATCACTTTTGCGATAGCGTGCATAATCTAGCGCTTGCTTTCCGTTCAAAACCTGCTTGCCCGGATATAGATCAATATTGGTTCCATCACTAGGGTCGGTATATTTCATACGTTTTTTGACAGTTACTTCTACACCGCCCAATTCATCAATAAGCTTTCGAAAGCCGTCAAAATCAATCGTGGCATAACGGTCAATCTTAATTGATAAGTAGTCTTCCAAGGTTTTTTTTAACAGAGCCGGCCCTCCATAGGCAGTTGCGTGATTTACTTTATCAAAGCCTTTGCCGGGAATTTTTATATAGGTATCACGAGGAATTGAGATCAATTGTGCTTGTTGCGTTATCGGATTAATGGTGGCTATTAACAGGGTATCAGAGCGTGCCCGCTCCCCTTTTCGACTATCCGTGCCGATTAGCATCATGTTAAAGGGATGAAGGGATTGGGGTTGTTCTTTGTGATAGAGCGCTTCGGCTGTAAGATTGGGGGACTGATCCAAGGGAACCCCTGGCGTCTGCAAAATGGAGGTGTTGTGCGGAAATGAAGAGCCGCTCACCTGAGGAAGCGGCTCATACCAATCTTGCGTCATCTGCTTGTATTGTTGAAAAGCAGTGCCTAGATAGGCTAATAACGCTAAAAATAAGACGCAAAGGACAATGACGATCACTTTTTTGACGGTTTCCTTTTGCTTGACTTGCATCTGATCTTCCCCTTACCTCATCACAGTGTATACAAAAAAGAACCCTATACAGGGTCCTTTATACTATGGTCAAAAAATGTGCGATTTATGCAATAGCTACCATGTCCAATCTGCTCTCAAGATTATCTCTTATCATTCTTCGCTTTATTTTATCGTTCAACAATCATGCTCATACCAAGTCCGCCACCTACACATAAAGTAGCTAACCCTCTATGCAGCTGGCGGCGTTTCATTTCATGGAGGAGGGTAACGATTAAGCGGCAGCCTGTTGAACCGACTGGATGACCAAGCGATATCCCACTGCCATTTACGTTCGTAATGGTTCGATCCAATTCCAATAGCTTTTCTACCGCCAGATACTGAGAAGCAAATGCTTCATTAACCTCAATCAGTTGTATGTCTTGTAAACGAAGCCCTGCTTTCTTCAATGCTTTTTGTGTGGCTGGCACTGGTCCATATCCCATTAAGTCAGGCTCGACTCCGGCCCAGGCATAAGATACAATTCGTCCTAGTACGGTAAGTCCAAGATTTTTGGCTTTACTCTCTTTCATTACTAGCACGGCAGAAGCACCATCATTCAATCCTGAAGCATTCCCCGCTGTAACCGTTCCCTCATCACGGAAGGTTGGCTTTAATTTAGCTAAGGCATCGAGCGTAATGTCTGAGCGAATATGCTCATCTGCGGTGAGCGTGATTGTTTTATGTTTTTTGCTCAATACAATCGGGATGATTTCGTCCTTAAAAAGCCCCTCTTTCGTGGCATGCGCCGCTTTCTGATGACTCAAATAAGCTATCTCATCCTGCTCCTCCCGGCTGATCTTATAGCGATCCGCCAAGCGTTCTGCTGTTTCACCCATTAAAATATCGTGATGCGGGTCTGTAAGCAGCTCCCATAAAGCGTCTGTCATTTCACCATGCATGAGCCTTTTGCCAAAACGGGCCTGCTTCAAGACATAAGGAGCACGACTCATGCTCTCCACGCCGCCCGCGATTACAACCTCGCTATCTCCCAAAGCTATCTGTTGCAGACCTGAAACAATTGCCTGCATACCGGAGGAACATTGTCGCTGAACAGTCAATCCTGTCACTTGCTGGGGCAGACCAGCGTCTAGAAGAGCTGTTCTCGCAATATTCGGCTCATCTGTACGTTGAATACAATTTCCTAGAATAACCTCATCAATTTCTTTGGGGTCGATCCTTGTTGTATCCATGATGTCACGAATCGTTAGTTCAGCTAATTTACGGGCTGACACATCCTGAAACATACCGCCAAATGTTCCAATTGGCGTCCGTTTTGCTGCGACAATTACGATAGGCTCTGCCATGCTACTCCTCCTTTGGGATGCAACTATTTTCCTTTATTGTCGCACAATTCCAATAAGAGTGTCACCCATTCTTCGCTCTGTTTTTGTTCCATTACATAAAATCCTGCTTGTTCATAGGCTTCTACTACTTTTGGCAAAATCCATTCTACTATTCCTGAGAGAATTAAGCGGCCTGTAGGCTTAAAGGTGCGTCTTACTAGCGGCAGCATTTGTATCACTTCTTCACCGCCAATATTAATGAAGATAAAATCAAAATATTTTTCCAAGGATAATAGATGATCATCGACGGATGCATCACCGATCAGCACCTTCACAGATTGATTAGATAATTGATTGAGAGCCAGATTTTGCTTTAGCTGATAATCAGTCTCCGGGTTAATATCTGCGGCATAGACAGGATTTGCCGCTCCATTTAACAAGCTGAAAATAGAGAGAATTCCTGAACCTGCTCCTACATCCAAAATGGTTTTGCCAGTTAATTCGCTCTCCTGTAAAAACCGTAAAATATCCTGTGTTGTTCCATGATATCCCGTTCCAAAGGCAGCACCGGGATCTATGCAGAGCACATGCTCTGCTTGCTCTAGCACCTTCGCATCTTCCCAAGAAGGAGCTATCAGCCAATCCCCCACTTGTACAGAGGCAAACTCATCTTTCCATGATTCATTCTCCTCCTCTACCTGCTCAGTGGCTGTAACTTTAATTCTGCCTTCCCATTGATCAAGATATCTCTGTAGCCGGGCTGTCTGTTCCTGCTTTGTAGCGGTTAACGGCTCAAACAAATAGGCCGTCATCGGTTTCTCAGTCAGTTCTGCATAATCGTATCCATTGTTAGTCGTAATAACCTCTACTTCAGGTTCAATCCACCCTAATGTGTATTCATCAGTTTCCATAATGGTATAGGAAAATATCTCCTCTAATTCTCCTGGTAGGGAAAGCGTATATTTCATCCAATATTTTGTCATGCAACAAGTTCCTTTCTGCCAAAAATCTAGCGTATTCTAGTGTAGACATGGTAATATGAACGGTATTAGAGCGTGTTTAAGAGAGGGGTCTACACGATGTTTGATGAGTTTTTCTATCGAAGACGAAAAAACAAAGGCATCCTGTATGTAATGATCAGCTTTATCGCACTGAGTGTATTGTTAGTTGCCGCGGGAATCTACTATATTATGTAGTTGGTGTCTCCTCCGCTTTACTTACCTATCGCCTCTCGATTATACTTGAGGATGTGCCCAATTTAGAAAAACGGCACTTATGATTGTATACTACTTATCAGTTACGTTACCAGTACGTTTGAATAGAAAGAAGGTTCTCTCATGTCGCGAATTCTCATCTCCGGATATTACGGCTTTAATAATGCCGGGGACGATGTTGTGTTATATGGAATCATTACCTCGCTCAGACGAGAACAACCGAATATTTCCCTATCCGTGTTGTCAAATACGCCTGAGCGGACAACATCGCTATTTGGGATATCCGCCCATAATCGTTGGAAGCTCTCCACGATTGTGCGAGAATTAAAGCAAAGCGACCTGTTGGTAATGGGTGGCGGTACACTCATGCAGGACGTTACCAGCCCCCGCAGTGTACTCTATTATCTCGGGATCGTTACCATTGCCAAATTGTTAGGCAAGCCCGTCGTATTTTATGCGCAAGGCTTCGGGCCTATCCTAAAATCCTTCAGCCGTTCCATGATTAAAACAGTCGTGAATCATGTAGATGTCATTACTGTACGCGATCATGAATCAGGTGAAGATTTTAAAGCTTGTGGGGTAACCAAGGCTCCGTTATATGTTACAGCGGACCCTGCCCTCACTATTCATCCTGAGGACATTTCGGATGAACGAGGGGCTGAACTGGTATCACCTATGTTCGAAGATTCATCCCGACCGCTTGTGATCTTTTCCGTTCGCGATTGGAAAACGGAAGAGCGTTTCAAACAGGTGATTGCCGATGCCGCGGATTATTATCAGGAACGCGGTTGGAACGTATTGTTTCTACCCATGCATTTTCCAAGCGATATCGCCCCTTCCGAGGATATTCTGAAGGCGATGCAGCATAAGGGTGCGGCAATGCTCAAGGACCATGTCTCTTTTCATGACATTATGTGCATCTTGAAGCAAGCAGATTACGTGGTGGGGATGAGGCTTCACTCTTTGATCCTTGCTTGTATGCTTCACATTCCGTTTATCGGCATTTCCTATGATCCTAAAATTGACCGTTTTGTGGAACGTGCAGGCATGACCTGTGCGGGCCATATCAAAGATTTAACATCAGAGCAGTTGCTTACACTACTTGACGATCGCATGCAACATCTAGATCGGGAGCAAGCCATCATCCGTGAAAAAGCTGGCTTGCTCAAAGCGGAAGCTATGAAAAGTAGTGAGCTCGTATTACAAGCGTTAGCCAGCAAGAAATAACTGTCGTTTGTTTGTAAGGAGGCAAAATACCTTGTCACTCTCTTCGTCATTACTTATCACATTAAACAAAATGTTTCCTTTGCCGGTCCATCCGTTCAATCTAGCGAATGACGGTAAAATGAGCTATACCGAATGGCAATTTCGCAAAGGCGATCAGACCATTCAATTCTTCCTGCCGTTCCATTCTCAGGAAGAAATGTTCAAAAATAAGACCGTGCTGGATATCGGCTGTGGCGGTGGCGGTAAAACCTGCTACTACGCTACCTTTGGTCCTGAAAAGATTATCGGAATTGACATTGTCCCTCATTATGCAGAAGAAGGTAATGCCTTTGCCCGGGAAAAAGGCTTGGATCATATCGCTTCCTTCATGACCGGTGATGCATCCAAAATGTTATTTGAAGACGAGACGTTCGATACAATCATTATGAACGATGCGATGGAGCATGTAGATAACCCAGAGAAAACGCTGGAAGAATGCTTCCGTGTGTTAAAAAAGGGCGGTCATCTCTACATTAACTTCCCACCGTATTATCATCCATACGGCGCTCACTTGTCAGATGCAATCGGATTCCCTTGGGTTCACTCCTTCTTTTCTGAACAAACTCTGATTGATGCGTATCGTAAGCTCGTGCAGGATTTGCCAGACGGGAAAGATCGTTTAGGCTTTCGTATCAGCAAACGTCCAGATGGTTCCGAGTACTTCTCGTATATCAATCGCATGACGATCAGACGTTTCCGCAACATTCAAAAAGGCGTTCACTATCCTGCTGTGTATGAAAAGGAAATTCCTTTGCGAAATGTGGTAGCGAAATTAGCAAAAACATCTTTGTTCCGGGAATATTTTGTGAAGATGGTTGTTTGCGTTTATCAAAAGAAATAAGACAAAAACCCCCCAGCAGATCGTCAACTCTGCTGGGGGGTTCCTTATGATGCGCCTATTCATTTATCAGCTTTTCTGCTTGCTGTTTCGGGCAAACAAGCACTTGAGGCCGCTCTGTTTGAGGATGCCGGATAATCGCTGTGTTTACTTGGAAAACATCAGAAAGTCGTTGTGTGGTCATCATTTCCGCCGGTGTTCCCTCAGCCGAAATCCTTCCATCATGTAGTACAATAATCCGATCACAGTAAAGAGCAGCTAAATTCAAATCGTGTAATACAGACACGACTGTTACCCCGCACTCCTGTTGCCACTCCTGCACTACATCCATGAATTGCACTTGATAATGAATATCTAAATAGGTAGTAGGTTCATCTAACAACACGATGCTAGGAGACTGAGCCATAAGCTTAGCTAACGCAGCTCTCTGCCGTTGTCCGCCGCTTAATTGATCTAGCCTTTTGTTTGCCAACCTCTTTAATTGCAATCGTTCCATGATACTATCAATAAATGGTCCGCTATCCTCTGCTTCTGTTCCCCACCAGGACTGATATGGGAAACGTCCCATTTCTACGACTTCTTGAACCGTATAATGAATCGGAGGAATCGTTTCCTGCTGAAGGACAGCCATATGCTGGGACAATTTTTTTCTCCCATATGACTTAATGTCTTTTCCATATACAAGAATTTGTCCAGCTGATGGTGTCTCCGCACGTGACATCAAAGATAGCAGGGTAGATTTACCACTGCCGTTCGGTCCAATAATCCCTAGCCATTCACCCGCCCCAATTTCAATGCTCACCTGATGTAAAACCGCTTGATTTCCATATCGATGTGAGACATCACAGACTGAAATGACCGGAGCATTCTGATCCTTTTGCATGGTCTTCTGGCTATTGGAGTGTCGGGAAAAGCCACGGCTTTGCTGTTGTTTATCTGCTGTTATCTGTTGTTGTCCTCTGTTCGCCATCAGCAATCAACCTCCCCTACGTTTCCGTTTATTTCGGATCAGCAGCATGGCAAAGAACGGTGCACCAATAAAGGCCGTTACTACTCCAAGCGGTATTTCTGTCGGAGCAAGCAACGTGCGGGAGATGGTATCTGCCCACAGTACATAAACAGCACCACCTAAAGCAGACATGGGAATCAATAAGCGATAATCAGCCCCTATGATCATCCGCAGTAAATGCGGAACGACCAATCCGACAAAACCGATCACACCTGACACGGATACAGCGGCTGCCGTGACGAGAGTGGCTGTCAATAACACAATCCACTTCGTCCTTTCTACATGCAAGCCTAGGTGTCCCGCTTGTCTTTCTCCTAAGGCAAGCATATTTAAGGGACGAGCATATGCAAATAAAACAAGAAGTCCCATAGATAGGTATGGCAAGAGGATTCCCGCATACGACCAGCCTCGCATAGCTAAACTTCCCATCACCCAAAATAAAATCTCATTGATGGTCTGCTTAGACATTGCCACAAGAAAAGACACGATCGAGCCTAGAAATGCTTGCATGACTACTCCGGATAAAATCAGGGTTTCAATAGGAATCTTTCCGTTTTCTCTTGCCATCTGTAGCACAATCACTAATGTACAAACTCCAGTCACAAAGGCAGTCAATGGCACTGTCCATTGCCCTAACCAAGCATATTGCAGGCCAAAATAGATGAGGATCGCCGCCCCAACTGAAGCACCAGAGGATACTCCTAAAGTAAAAGGGTCTGCTAAAGGATTGCGTAACACACCTTGAAACGCCGCTCCCGCTATCCCAAGCGAAGCTCCGACTAACAAAGCCAGAATTATCCTGGGCAATCTTACGTTTAGCATAATCTGTGCAGAGGATTCATCCCATGTAACGGGAATAACGGAATGCATTCCAGGAATTTGGTGTAGTAAAATACGGGTAATTTCATCCATCGGCAGCATAACCGAACCAATGGCCAAGCTAGCCACAACAGACAGCAGGAGCAGTATGATTCCCACTGCTCCTGCTGCCATTCTTTTTTTCCCGTTCATCTGTCCGTAAGCACTATTTGTACTCAT
This sequence comes from Brevibacillus laterosporus, assembly GCF_030489605.1. Classification (GTDB taxonomy): domain Bacteria; phylum Bacillota; class Bacilli; order Brevibacillales; family Brevibacillaceae; genus Brevibacillus_B; species Brevibacillus_B laterosporus_E. The sequence continues at coordinate 381,971 of NZ_JAUKFY010000001.1, read as the reverse complement.
CCTAGAGGTCAGCCCCACTTACTTAAATTTATCAGGATAGATTGCTTTCGCCATTTCTTTCAGACCTTGCGCAAGGCGAGGTCCCGGACGACTAATGATATTTTGGTCAAGTCCTACGACTGTGTTGTTTTTAATCGCCTCGACCCCACTCCAGCCTTTGCGTGAGCGAATAATATCCTCTAAGGATTGGTTGGTTTTTGAGTCTACCACGCCCTGTGTGTACAGAATTACATCAGGATTTTGTTTTATAATGGTCTCTTCGTTAATTTGTACCCAGCCTTTCGTGTCGCCAGCCACGTTTATGCCGCCAGCAAGCTCGATCATTTGGTTCAAAAATTCTCCGCTACCAACCGTCCAGCCAGGAGAAAATTCAAGATACACTTTCTTTTTCTGATTGATCGTTTTACCAACAGCTAAAATCTCGTCACGAGTCTTTTGTAGCTCGTCCACGGCTTTCTTTGCTTCAGCCTGATGATCGGTGATTTTACCATACAATTCAATATTGGCGATCACGTCATCATACGTCTTCGGTTCGACTTTAAAGATTTTTACGCCAAGCTCTCGGAATTTCTTCACTGTTTCTTCTTTCATTGAAATTCCTGTAAAAACAATATCCGGTTTGGCAGCCAAAATAGATTCAACGTTCGGTGCCATAATGCTTCCCATTTTCGGTTTATCCTTAGTTGATGCTGGGTAATCATCGTAGTCAGAAACACCCATGATTTGTTGTTCAAGTCCGAGTGCAAATAAGGTTTCCGTTTCGGCAGGCGATACTGATACAATACGCTCCGGCGCTTTTTCGAAGGTGAATTCTTCTCCCGTCACATCTTTTACCTTAAGCGGATAGATGGTTTTTAAGGAAGCATCCGACGCCTGATGATCCGTTGCAGAATCAGTCGCTTGGTTTTGACTTGGTGAAGGCTTTACTCCTTCCTTTGGCGTTGTTTCACCGGAACACGCAGTTAGCGAAACAGCTAAGCATACTGTTAGCAATGCTGTTAGACGATGTTTCATTTTGTTCATGTAAATATCCTCTCTTCACTTGATTTTTATCGATCATATGTAACAAAAATCCCTAATCCTTCAAACAGACGGATTAGGGATGGTGTCGCCTCTTGAACGGGAGGACTGCTTTCCTCCATCTGACATAAAGAATGCAATTATCTCGTAAAAGAAACTATCATATTTAATTATAGGAGAAAGAACGCGAACTTACAAGAAAACGGGTATAGAAGGTAACATCACCTTATTATCAAATTACTTCACCAGTCACCGCGTCCACATATAGCCTAGGTGTGTCATGATAATATATCTGATACACCAAGTGAGGAGTTACTTTTTGTTGCTTCTTATCCTCTAGCATGATATAGACCAAAGATAGCGGCCGTTCTTTCAAGTAAATAGCAGCAGCAGCTTCTGGTGTCATTGCTTTCGATTTGTCCGGTAGTGCAGCAGAGCCTTGTACGCTGTAGCCTAGATCAAGTCCAATTACCTTCTCTGTTATGGTATCAAGCGTTACCGAATAGCTTTTGTTAATCACGGGTATGCCTTGATGCGACCTTATAAATCGATAGGTTTGAGTCAAACCTGCCTTTTTAACGTCTATCAATTGAAGCTCCTTCGTATTAGCATCCATATATCTTTCGATGATCCTCGTTGCCGTTCCAGCTAATTCCTTGTGAATCGCATTGGTAGAAACATTCGGATCCTCTATATCCGGTGAACTAATCCTAAATCCCATTATTTGTCCGTCAAGGGTCTCAACCTTTAGTATTTTTCCTTCCTCAATTTGCCAGGAATATTGTTTGTAGTTCTCCGTAGATACAGCATCATCTGTCGCATAAGGTCCAAATACAGCGATGCCAAATTCCTGTTGAAGGATTCTCGCAACCTCCTCTGGGCTATGAGCAGTTAGTTTTTTACTCTGGGCTGCGATCGGAATAGGCTTACTAGATTGTTGACCTTGCTCTTCTTCCTTCGCTTCTCTTACTTGTCCACTGACTGCATCTATATAGCCTGAAAAATTAAATTCATAGGTAAGACGCGGTTGTTCATCTCCTTGGTAAACTAGTCTCATGTTTTTCATAAATAATTGTGTTGCTTTCGCTTTAGATATGGCTTGCTGTGGCAATGGAAATTTCAGATTCGTATCTGTGTTTTTTGTAATGGTTGATTGTTTTAGTTGCCCTGATTCATCTAATTCCACTTTATAACTGTCTGCCAAAAAGGGGATTCCATTTACCATCCGGTTCATAAAAATGTATCCGCGCGCTGGAGCAGACAGTACTGGATTTATTTGATAATCCTTTACATCCTCGCCACCGAGCTCTCGCAAATAGGTCAATGCCTTTTCCTTCGGGGCAGGACTATTCGTTTCTTTCCTATTCTCTTTTGGTTGTGATCTTGGAATGATCACATCGTTTTGTTCTTTTCCTTTAGTCGCTTGTTTTTGGACAGGGGAGTCCTTTAGAGAAATCGGTTGCTTAGATACGGGCTGCTGTTTTTGTTCCTGCTGTTGCTGTTGCTTTTGCTTTTCTGATACCTCAACAGGGGGCTTCGCAATAAACTCCTGTTTCGTAGGGTAGCTGGACATAGGTGGCAAAGCCTCTTTATTCATTGAAGGTGCAAATAGGTACAATAGAAGTGCGAATACACTTGCTAATCCCAGCCCGTATTGAACTGGCCGAAATAATCGGCTTCTCTTGTGCACCGCAACATTCGCCCGATGCTCTAGCCGGGCACGTAACGTTTCCACAAAGTCTTTACTTGGTTTGTTTTTTGTATGTAATCTTCTTAAGCGAACAAGCATTTCCTTATCTTTTTGCCAATCCATCGTACAGCTCCCCTCCGATCCGTCCTGCTAATTCCTTTTCAAGCTTTTTTAAGGCCCGATGCAAGGTCACTTTCACCTGTGATTCCGAATAATCCATGATAGAGGCCGTTTCTCTGACGCTGTATCCTTGAATTCCTCTTAGTATGACAACCATTCTGTAATGCTGTGGGAGTTTCTGGATCGCTCGGATCAACTCCTGTTCCTCCTCCCAGCTTTCTACTTCTTTTTCTGGCAAACCATCTGAAGACACATGCTTTTTAAGCACATCAATGGAAAACAGACTTTTCCATCTTTTCTTGCGATGATAGTCAATAGCAATGTGCTTTGCTATCGCAAATAGCCACGTTTTCATATTTGCCCTGCTCTCATAGCGTTCCAAGGCACGGATCACACGGACAAAAACCTCCTGTGTCAAATCCTCTGTATCATTTTGATTGCCAGTATAATAGAGCAGAAAATGATAGACATCCAAATAATACTGCTCATAAATGAACAGCACCTGCTGTTTTACATCTTCGCCATACAATGCAGTTCCTCCATTCAAAATCTCTTTGTTGATAAGTCTCTCAGGCTACAAGAGCAACAATTGCTGAGTGTCCTGCTACTCTGATTTTGTTTAATGCTTTTGTCATAAAGCTTACCTAAGTAGCTCTGTACTTAGCTTTATTCCTAACGTTTGGTTACCGCTGTTTATTTACCTGATCATTTTTACAATTAGCCATCGAAGCCGTATATTTTACCGTCTGCCCCCACCTCTAAGGCATAATGCTCTTTTTCAGGAGCTGAACCATCTAGGATGACTAGCGTTACCCCATTTCTTCCCGGCGTGATGATATTTCCTACTGTGTAGCTTGTTTCTTTGCCTCCTTGGACACGCTTTACGAAATCAAATGCCTTTTGTTTGGCCAGCTCTGGGGATGCGCCTTTGCCTGACGGTCGTTTTTCAAACTGCAAATAGACAAGCTTGCCTGTTTCTTCGTCTATTTGCATTCTGACTTCTTCTTTTTTATCAGTCTTTGACCTTTTAAAATAAATATCATAAAAAGTATTATATGTAGATAGGCTAATTTCTTTTACATGATACTCTCTTAATTCCGGGTAAAGTACAAGCATCCGATCAAACATAGCCTGTGCCGGCTTTGTCAGCTCGTCATTTGGCATGTCCCGATTTTCGAGGTCAGCCGCATACCATTTATCGAATAAAATTGGTTTTGTTGCAGCATTCAAGCTTTCAATTCTACCATTTTCACCGAAACGCACCGAAACGTAAGTTGCTAGATTTTTCTTATTTGGAAGGCTGATTCGGAAATTAACGACTGGCGGCAGGGTTTTAACTGGAATTAGCTTGCCTTCCCCTTCTTTTTCTTTTTTGATTTCTCTCCATATAGAAATCGGCAAGGAATTCTTTGCCTTTTCTCCATACAATTTTTCTAGTAAAAGGGCTGCTTGTTGTTTAGCTGTTTCATCGGTGATTTGTTTTTCCGAGCCCTTTAAAGAAGTGTACACACTTGTCCCCTTTGGATATTCTGTTCGTTCGAAAAAGCCGAAATATAATAATTCCCCGGTTTGTCTGTCTAATTGAACTTGGACGATTGGGGTGTTACCCGCACCATTCTTGCTTAATATTACGTTGATTAATTTACTCCATCTTTTTGTAAGCTCAATCTTCTGATTTTTATATTCCTTGATTTCAGGAAAGGCTAGCGTCAGCTTTTCTATCACACTTTTTACCTGACGATTGATATCAGCTTGGTGGGTGATTTCTCCTTGTGTAGAGGTGGATTTTTTCCCAGTAGTCTTCGTATCTATAGCCAAAACCGGTGAGATCGGTACAAAAAATAGCGTTATGACTGAAGCAATTGATAGAAATCTGTATTGTACTGACATCGTTTTGTTTTTGGGGGTATTCATCTTATCTCTCCTCAATGTCTACTTTTTTTAACCTCTATTAGTCGAACCAAGCGGGAAATGGTTACAGTTTATCTTTTTTATTAGGAAAATGATATGTATATCATTGAATTGGTGAGGGGAGATGAGTTCGTTTTGCGTCTCATAATAAATCCGAGTTGTTCAAAGTCGAATCGGGGTTATAGATAGTATAGATTTCTGTCGGGGATGATATCTTGATATAAGAAACGTTTCAGCCTGGAATGAAAGTGTCTTGCACATTACAAAAGGTTGCCGATTATATCGACAAACCTAATCTGAATGAAAGCAGAGCTAGTTTTACCCATTTTTTCCGTTTGAACCGTGTTCCTTTTCGAATAATTTTTTCCGAATATTTTGTATAAAATCCTCTTATATCGAATTTCTTTTTCAAAAGGCATTGACCTCATTTCAAGAATTTTACCCAACGGTGCTTCATCTTATAGGGACATTTCAATCATTTTTTGAGATGTCTTTCGGTTAACTCATTAAAGTCATTATAATTTGGGACAATCGCTATTTGTAATTGCTTTACAATGAAAAGCATACCTTTTTGTTTTTCCATAAAACCACTTTATGCGTATGATTTGCACATAAGAAAACCCGAATAAGGGCTTTTATTAATGTCCATTATTCGGGTCTCATTATTAGGTATGATCAGAATGTAATCTATATTTTCCATACTTTTTACATTAAAACAAGTATAATCCTATATCTTCACCTAATTGGTCAACAGATAAGCCATAATTTTACTCTAAAAGGCTTATCTCTTCTTGTAAATCATTTCTCATCGTATTTAGTTCACTTTTATCCAAATATCCAACAAATGAACAAAATTCATTACAATGACTTGGCCATTGCGGTTCTTGCCAAGAGATATAACTAGGCGTGCGGAAGAGCAATTCTTCTAAGTTGTCATCATGTATAGGCTCAACTTCATCATATCCCATAAAATACATATACTCGTTTGTTTCATCATTAAAAGAAATAGACAATAGCTTATCTTTATATTCTACCGTACCTTGTAAAACCCCTTTAAACTCCATAGTAGCTCTTCCATCATAAATACACCATGGACAAATATTATTCACGTCATCAACGGAATAAAATGGACCAGAATAAATATACGTCGTTTCATTGTTACAAACTGAACAATTTCGTTAAAATACCATGTTTGTAAACGTTAGGGTGATACTTAAACTTCGGCGAATTATCTCTCATAAGAATAATCCTCCTGCAAGTAAATAAACCAAAAATACATAATACTTCTATAATTACACTTAAAAATTGATTATTTTGATAGAACTTGAATTCTGTTCTTATCTTCCAACCAATTATTTTTCTTGACATAAAAAAGGAAAGTAACCTTAATCACTATAAAGATGATTAAGGTTACTTCTATAATAACTTACTATATTAATTGATGGTCTTTTAATAGTTGATACCAGTCATCTTTACCAGCAATTTCAACATAGGCTTCTCCAAAAACATATTTTTCCAAAAAGTCATCAAATTCGCCATAACATTCTATTTTTAGATTGACTCCTGGTTCGCCTATTAAACAACTTAATTGCCCATTTTTTTTATTTATAAATAATGGATATGGTTCAATTTTACCAATACATATCCATTCTTCAAAATCACCCGGCATATCTGTGACAGGAAATTGAAATTCATCCAATTCATTTTTCCCAAAAATAATAACACTTCCACATCTAAAAGATGAATATTCACTTAAAAAAACATAATAATCGTGTAAGGGACCACTCTTAATATTAGTGTCAATTTCTAATTCTTTTTCTATATCTCCTATAACTAAGTTAAACGGATCTTCTTCAAAAATATTTTTTACTAATTCTATTTTCTCCCTAATTTTCTCACGCATTATTTTCACCTCTCCACTTTAATTTTTATTCTAGCGTTATCAGGTACGCTCTTCATTTGATTTGCAATATTTGTTCCCATTCTTCTATTTGTAAACCAATCCATTAATTTAAGATTTCTTTTATGATCAATTCCGTCCAGTTGTAATTCCCATCTATGATCTGGATCCATTTTCTTAGATACTTTGGCAATTAGTTTTTTCGCCCCCTCTTTGTCCTTACTATAGTACATTCTAATTATTCTTTGTATTACTTCTTTTTTGTATTCTCTTGTAATCTTTGGATCTCTTACAGAAGGTGTTTTACGTAGTAAATTAGAGTCACTCAATCTCTGTAAATGCTTTACTTTACGATTAAAGTCTCTTAAATTCATATCATAATATTTATCACCATATTTGACATTAGTTTCATACTTCAGATTTATTTCATAGTAATCACCTAGTTCATCTGTCTTTTTAACAGCCTTCCCCTTCTGACACTGCCCAGTCCCAAGCCCCGCCAACCCCAGCGGATCAATAAACCCTACTGGGTCGCCATTCACATAGGCAAATCGGTTGAAGGTCTGCCCTTCTGTCACGTCTCCTGCTAAAATATCTCGATTCAGGAACCGCTTCAGTCCGGGATGATAATACCTCGCCCTCATGTAATACAAGCCATTCGGGTCGGTCATGACACCGTCTCTACCATTATAGCAAAACGGTTGGGAGGTTGTACCATCGTGTTGTTCTAATTCGCCATACACTCCGTAGCTGTAGCGGTCGGTGACGCGCCCGCTCCAATCACTCAGCATTGTGGTGCTGCCGCGCATATCCATATGATAGGACAGGTAATTTCCTTGCGCATCCTCTCGGCCGATCAGGCCCTGCCCATACACATAATAGGCTTTCGGACTCCCATCTTCCCCCAGCTCCATGAGAACACGGCTAAATACTGCCTCTTGGTCGACTACATAGCGTGTCGTCTTTCCCTTCCAAGTCATCGAGGTACGTACGAACTCGGCATCATAGGTGTAGTGTGCTTGACCGGTGCGAACTAAGCGATTACGGGCATCATATGCATAGGTATGGGTTTGCTCATTCTCTGTCCAGACGAGAAGATTGCCGTCTGCATCCATCTCTACTGGCTGTTCATTAACATGGGAAAGCCGGTTGTCCTTTCCATACCCCATCGCCTTCTTCGGTGCGGTCTCTACCGTCCCGATTCCTGTGACGTTTCCGCCTTTATCGTAGCTGTACCAGACACGACCGCCGGGCCATTCACCGCTTACCAGTCGTTTTAAAGCGTCATAGGTGTACTGCTTTTCCTCTTCCTGTACAATTTGCCCTAGCTCATTGTACACGTAGCGGTATTTTTGAAGCATTACGCCTTGGCGGTTTTGATCCCACAGACGCAGCATTTGTCCAGCGGCATCGTAACTGCGATGCTCGATGGTTCCATTTGGTCGGACTGTCTTGATTAATCGGCCATTTTCGTCGTAGGTGTAGGTTGTACGGCGTCCTGCCCAGTCTTTTACCTCCGTGAGCTGTCCGGCTACATCGTAGGTATACTGCACAACCTTTCCATCTGGATAGATAAGGTGCGTTAGCTGGCTATTTTCGTCATAACAATATCGGATGGTATTACCGTAGCTGTCTGTGCAAGCAGTGACACGTCCTAAAAGGTCATACTCCCGATGCTTCGTGCCTGCTCCTTCTTCCTGTACCGCAACGAGATTGCCGTCTGTATCGTATTCTCTTCGAACGGTGCTAACCTCGTCCTTTTGCTCGATAAGCTGACCTGCGGCATCGTAGCGATAGTGGGTTTCTTGGCCTTTAGCATTAGTTCGCTTGTGCATCCAGCCTCGTTCATCGTAGGCAAAATGAGTAGCTTCCCCGGTGGCGTTTTGTTCCACTACCACTAGCCCACTTTGATCGTATTGAAGCGTCGTTTCGTTTTCGTTGGCATCGGTATAGCTGATGAGACGACCTTCCTTGTCATATTGCTGACGATAGATCGCGGCATCGTTTTCCATAGCCTCGGTTAAACGAGCAACAGCATCATAGGCGTAGGTTGTGGTTTGTCCGAGGGCATTTGTCTTTTTGGTGCATTGGTATAATTTATTAAAGCCGTACAGCGTTGTATGACCCAGGGCATCTGTGGCAGAAACGAGATTGCCTCCTGCATCATAGCTGAAGTCCTGTACCTTATTCCCCAGTGCATCCCAAACCTGAATGAGGCGTCCGTTTTCATCATAGGCGGCTTTCTCCGTTCGGCCTAATGGATCTGTAATAGAAATAATGCGCCCCATTTGATCCCGCTCATAGTGAATCTCTGCTTCATTTGGCTGGATGACAGTAATCAATTGGCCCTCAGCATCATACCGATAGGTGGTTGTCTGTCCCAGCGGGTCCGTTACGCTTTCCATTGGTCCCAGCACATGATAGCGATAGCGGGTGGTTGCTCCTGAAGGCATCGTTTCTTCTACGCGTTGATCAAAAGCATCATAGGCAAAGGAATACTTGCGTCCGAGCGGGTCAGTTACTTGTACGATGTTATCGTTAGCATCATAGGTGCGTCGTACTTTTCCACCCCGTCCATCTTGGAACGAAGCAATACGACCAACCTCGTCGTAGCCTACCTGTATAACACGGCCTTCTCCGTCATAAACTGCGGTGAGTAAGCCTTTGTCATCGTATTGATAACGGCTCGTCACACCATTCGAATCCGTATAGCTTACGCGTTGTCCGTGCTCGTTGTAGCCAATCTCTGAATGACTTTCGTCAGGACGAGCAATGCTTATCAGACGTCCGCGCTCATCATACGTGTAGCTTGTGATGCCACCCTCCGCATTGATTTCGGACAGCAGTAAATCATCCTCACTGTATACATATCTGGTTGGATTTCCCAGCGGATCGACTACTTGAATCAGGTTACCGCGTGGATCGTACTCATAAGTGGTCGTCTCTTTTCCTACTGTTTCGGCAATCATTTGACCTCGGTCATTATATTCATACGTAACGCGGCTGCCGTCTCTTTCTTGTTTCTCTACAAGTAGCATCCGTTCGTCATGAATCATGACCTCCGTTGCACCCAGACGGTCTGTGAAAGTCGTAATCGTTGACCCAGGTATGCTTTCTGTGTCATAGGTGAACGTAGAGGCTAGTCCTAAGGCATTGGTCTGCGCAATAACTCGCCCCTCATGGTCATAGGTGTTGCGATATTGCAAAATCCCATCCACAGTAAGCGACTCGATCTGGCCTTGCTCGGTATATGTTAGCTCGCTGATGGTTCCATTCGGATCGATGAATTGGCTGAGGCGCCGCGATTCATTGTAATCAAATTGCACACTGCGATAAGCATCGTAGACACTATATAATAGTCCGTCTTGTCCATATTTTAAGGATAGAGAGCGACCAGTAATGGCGTCTGTCATTTTAACAAGGCGATTTGAAGAATCATGAGCAAAGGTTAACGCTTGTCCCAAGGCATTCGTTTGTTTGCTTACTTGTCCATTGCGTTTAAAGTAGTAGGTTTCTCGCGTATTTCGGTTGAACAGCTCAAAACCATTATCGAACTGGCGAAGCTCATAAAACATCATGTCGACATCCGTTGAACGGAATAAAAGATTCTCTGCACTCGTCTGCTTAAACACATTTCTTCTGCCTGTGTTCCACCAGATGGTAATCTCACCTTGGTCAATACGCTCTATGTCGGCATGCATTTCATAATTATGCGTCCAAGCTTTGCCAAGTACGCCTTGCTGAAGAAGCATTGAATTATAGTGTAGCTCGAATACCCATGTCTCAGCCCCGTACAGCTTTAGAGTAGGATGAATAATAAATTGCGAGCCAGAGCCAGCATGGATCGGATCGTCTACACAGCTTTTTTCATTGGCTTTTTTCGGATTCTTTTGTTTGGCCTTTTCTGCATTTCTTGCTTTTTGAGCGGCCTTTTTCCGCTCTTTTTTCGATAGCTTTTTCTTGCCTTTGTGTCGGTTCCTTTTGCCCCCCATTAAGCCCGCAACAGTGGCAATCTCACTGCCAGCCACTTCTTCTAGCACTTGATATCCTGCTTCTGTTGCAACTTCTTTTGTAACAGCCTTACCAACCTTGCCAACCCGGCTGTTTGCAATTGCCTTGAACTTCATACTGCTTTTCATTTTCTGAACAGCTTCCAGTTGGTTGACACTGCTCTTTAGCTTACGCGAGGCGGTGTATACCTTTCCAACCACTGCATCCGCTACCTTTGTCGTTGCTTTGGCTACATCGGCCGCTTTATCAGCTACCTTGGCTGCTGTTTTTCCCATTTTTAACGCCTTCGCGGCTTTCATTCCGAGCTTAGCACCGGTTGCGGCAGCTCCAGCAAAGGGAACGCACGCCGCCAACGAAAGAGCCGCTCCTGCATAATCTCCGCGAGCTACCGAGATACCAGCATTAACTACATCGGCAACGATTCCAACTACCGGAATCATCCCCACCACATCAAGCGCCAATTGTACACCATCCAGTAAGCTTCCCCAGAAGCCCTTTTCTTCCTCCGGAGGCGGTGGCGGCGGTGCCGGGTCTTCAGGCTCTGGCTCCGGTTCTAGATCAGCCACTGAGACAGGCGATTTAATTAAACCATCTACCTGTAGCACCGTTCCCTGAATATCCGTCTCCCCATCCAGCACAATACTGCTTTCCTTACACAGCAGATAGATGGCCTCCTGCGCTTTAATCTCGAACTTGGTATCTGTCTCAATCTCCAAATCCTTTTCCGCGGAAAACATAATCGCCTTATCGCTGTGAATCTCAATGCCGTCTTCTACATCCAGCTTAATAAACATCTTGCCTTCTTGCGTGTCCTTGGCAGTGAGCACAAAATCAGAGCCGCCTAGCTTCATTTCCTTGCCAAAGTTAGTCCCCCAATATTTCACGCTTGGATCGCCCATCTTCGGAGAATCCTGCCCTGTTTTGCGAACAGAGCTCATCGCTACCGCTCCATCCTCCTGGCTGGTTGCAAAATAAATCTGGATAGCGTCTCCCTCCTGCGGCATGCAATGAAAGCCGTCAGCTCCTTCTGTTGAATAGACGGAAGAATACGGAAACCACCAGGCCTTGCTCTTGTCTTGGGTTTGATCGATATCGAGATGCACCTTGACGGTATCTCTGCGAATCTCAATAATCTTTCCTTCTAACGAGACACCTGTTAGCTGTTCATTTCGAATCGGGTTCTGCAAAATGCCTTCCTCTTGGCAAAGGGTGTAGGTATAGAGCAAGCCGCCTTCGATAAAACGCGCTTTAGATGCCGCTACGGTCAGCTCCTTCTCCTGAAATAGCACCTTGTCCCCTAATGCAAAATACTGTCCGCTTACTGCCGTATAGTGAGTGAAAGCCGTCTCGTCTAGCTCGCTGCCATATCCCGTGGTAGCTTCCGTGTACCTGTCTAGTGATCTTGCTACACCGTAGTGATAGTCTTGCAGTTGTCCTAATTTTCCATCAGGAACTCCAAGTGAAAACTTCGGTGTTTTAGAGCTTGTTTCCGGTAATAAAACTGCACCAAAACGAGACGCCATTCGCTTAATGAACGCCCAATCTGTCTCTTTATATTGCAGCGTAAAGCCTTTTAATGTTGCATTGTTTGTAGCGTAATCGAGATAGTCTGATCCTGGATAATCCTTTAAAATCAAATCTAGCAGAGCTGTGTACGTCATGTTTTTATCTTGAAAGGATCTGGTCTTCTCTTTTATATCGAGCTGGCTCGTCAGCGAGATGCCTTCTAGCTCGATATAGTAGATGCCACGAACAGCTCGAACTCCGATATTTTCTACGAGTCCTGTAAATAGATTCCTGACCACTCGACCATTCTCTACCTCGTTGACCTCGATGATATCGCTACTTGTGGCCATTGCGATGTAGCTATCCTTCTTCTCTTCCGGAATGATTCCGCTCAGATATAGCTTGGCGTGGTCGTTTGCTTCTTTGACTAGCTGTAAATCCTGCAGCGTTTGTATATCGTAGGGAGATACTACTTGAATATTTCCATATCCCGCTACTTTAGCTGTCGTTTTCACACACAATCCCCCCTCCCGATGGGTGGTATGGTCTCTTCTAGATTTAGTCCAATTCCTGTCCGTCATCGATGATGCTTATTTGTCCGCCGCAATGTAGACACATGTTGGTACAATCGTTGAGCAGGACGGGCGCACCTTCGATCAGCTTGTCCTCCTTGCCCCCAATCCACGGCATGGTTACGATCGGCATGCATGGCATACGTTTTAAATAGCCGCCATTTGCTTCCGTCGCCGCTGCTACCTCCGGATTGGCTAAATTACCGCATCTGCCAAAGGGCATAATGTTTACATTCGGCACAAAATCATTAATGTTCATTTGCGCCTTGTCTTTAATAAATACCCCGTGGCTTAGCGGCGTTTTCAATCTACTTTTTTGAGTGCCAAAGGTGCAGGTGAGGATGGCTCCTGCTACCACATAGCTTTTCTTGGCTCCTTCTCCACCTTCGATTTGCACGTCTTCTATGGCCATTTACATCTCATCCTCTCTGTGAGCCTCCAGCTCGACTTTTTGAAGCCGGATGCCTGTAAAATCCCGGCGCAGAATACTTTCCGCCAGCCCTAAATTCACTACCAGATGCTCTTCACGAATCCTGTCTATCTGAAAAAGTGTTCGTCTGCCAATCTTGTTCTGATCTAATATGAGGCGTTTTATTGTATTGTCCTGATAAAACTCAGCCTTAGCTGATAAGCAGTCGATACGCGGGGGCACAAACACCCAATACAAATCCTGCCTCATCTGCTCCCGATCTGCGAGTACAACAGCCTTGCACAGCATTTTGGGCACATATTTGACTACTAGCTGTTTTAGGCGATCAGATAGCAACGGAATAGGACGTTGAATAAAGTCTACGTAAGTGACATGCTCTCTTCGCTGAATGGGAACCTGCAAGACCAATTCATCCAAAAGATGCACCTTCTCTTCGGTTAGCATCTCTTTGGTTAGCAGATCGGTAAGTCCCGTAGGCTCCACAGCGTCAAGTATGCGATTATCTTGAGACAGGATAAAATAGCTCATGTAGATATGCCTCCTCGTTCTCTGCCTCTATCCATAAAACAGCGGCTTTCTGTCGCTCATCTAAGTTGAGCTTGACTCGATCTTTTATCGAAAAGAAGGCACCATCTACATCTGCTCCAGTAAAATCAGCAGATGCTACGCTAGCTCCAGCAAACACAGCTTCACGTAAATTAGCATCTGTGAAGTTAGCGTTCGTCAAATCGGCTCCAGCAAAATTCACGCCCGCAAGATTAGCTTTACTAAATTGAGCTGATGCTAATTGGGCATTGACGAAGCTAGCCTTTGACAAGTTGGCTTCAGTAAAGGAAATTTTCCAAAAGCCTGGCATTTCCCAACTATCTGGCTCCAGCAATCCTTTAGAAGCTTGGATTCCCCCAAAGTCTGCCTCTGACAGCTCACTATGATCAAAATTAGCTCCAAATAGCAGGCTGTAAGAGAAATCTGTCCGGACTAGTCGCGAATGATTCCACCTTGTGCCGAGGAGTACACAACTATTTAACCGAGCGTCGGATAGATCACTCTGCTCAAAACGTGAATAGCGAAAATCCAGCTCGGAATACTCCCCCCCAGACAAATTCAATTGGTCGAAAACCTCATAGGCATATTCTTGTTCACTGCCTTCCTCGATCCACTCCCTGACCGATTGGGTATCCCGTACTCGCCGATCTATTTTATACACGACCTCGCTCACATCCATATATTCCCCAACGCGTATTTCAACGACATCCTCTGTGGATAACGCTGCAAATTCCGGAGATTGAATCGCTGTAGGCAAGGCATATCTAGCCAATTGAATGACGTACTGATGAAAATGCACGGCTTCTCTCAAGACGATTTGTTCCACGTCAGGTAGCGTAATAGCCCCCATATATGCCTTTCTACCGCTGTTGATATCGTCCTTTAATTGGTCTAAATACTGTAATGCCCAGCTTGCATCATATTCTGTTTGGCAAGGGTTCCGATCGAAAAACCAGGAGCTATCTGTCGCCTCCACTAAATAAATCGCCCGCCCTACCGCCAATTCGGTTCGCAACAATGAAAAGGTAAGATGACCAAGTAAGGGTTTGTTTTTTCGAATCTGCTCGATTCCTAGCTGGTTGCAAATCCGTTGAAAATCGCTTGTCCAGTCTGTGGATAATGTATTTTTATGTGTCTGAAAATCCTTCTCCAGACGCATCAATGCTTGCACTCGTGCAGGCTCCACTACATTGGCCATAAAATGCGGCATCGCTTCTGTCCTGTCCATTCTCCCCCTCCTTTTTTCATAAAAGCTTGCGCCACTAGTTTGTCTTGGTCTCATTCCCCATGATCATGGTGTTGCCGTCCATCTTGATATTGCTTTCCTTGCAGGTTATGTTGATCTCTTCCTTAGCCGAGATAATCACCTTTTTCTCGGAGTCCATCATGATGTCTTCCTGAGAGATGATCTTGATTTTTTTCTTACTCATGATCTGAATGCCGTCCTGATCATTTAACCTGATAAAAATCTCACCGTCCTTAGCAGTGATCACGACCTCACTAGGGCTCATCATGAGCTCCTTGCCATTAGGTGTACGGAAATATTTAATATCCGGATTGCCTAGCTTATTATGCTGCGCCTCTCCCACATCCTGACGAACAGAACTGCTAGCGACCCCATCGCTTTCTTTATTGCTGGGAAAATAGACGCGTACATGGTCATTGAGCTCTGGCATACAATACCAGCCACTGTTTCCTTCTGCGGTATAAACGGATGAATAAGGGAACCAATGCGCTTCGCCTTTGTTCTGGCTTTCGTCGATCGAGAGGTGCACCTTCACCGTGTCTTTGGCCACCTCAATGACCTTTCCTTGCACAGAGGCTCCGACGATTTTCGAGTTAAACAGCTTGTTTTGGCTCATTCCTTTTTTGGTGCAGAGCGTGTAAACATGCTTTAATAATCCCTTTTTCATTTCGGTGTAGGCTTGGGCCACAAACAGCGTTTTGCCTAGGAACTGCACCCCATGTCCTACCTCCAGCACTCTGTCCGATTCCACTTGATAATAGATAAAATCGTTCTCTTCAATCCCTGGGATATGATTCTCTGACGAATGGCGGAAAGCAGACATGCGTTTTTTTACGCTATAGTGAAAATCCTCCAATTTTCCCTTCGAGCCACCCTCTGGCATTCCGAAATAAAACTTAGGCTTATCAAAAATCGAAGCTGGAGCAAGACCTGCGTTAAATCGAGAAGCCATTCGCTTGAGGAATTGCCAATCCGTCTCGTCATATTGCATGGTAAATTCTCCGAGCTTACCGCCTTTAGATACACTGTCCATCACGTCCAGTCCAGGGTAGTCGGCAGCAATCTGCTTGATCAGAGCAGAGTAAGTCATATTTTTATTTTGGAAGGAACGTTTTTTACGTTTTATGTCCAGCTTGTAGGAATGCGAGACCGCTTCGACCTGCATATAATAGATGCCTCGCACTGCTTTGATTTCAATATGCAGTACAAGTCCGTTAAAAATAGGCGTACTTCCGCCCTTTTCGTCAATCTGGCTGATCGTTATCGGTGTCTCAGCCTGCGTTATTTCCACGTAGCTATCCTTTAGCTCCTCTGGCACAATACCTGTAAAGGTAACTTTGGCATGCTCATTGATGGTTTTGATCATGACAAGCTCTTGCAGATTGACTAATTGATAAGGGGAAACCTGGAGATTGTGATATGCGATTACCGTGGAACTCACTCTTCCTCTCCTCCTCTTTGGTCACTATGGATGACTGCCGCTTCCATCATGCCTCGCGCTACAAGCCGCCAGTCGTCCATCTCATCTTCTGTACAGTTGAACGTACATAGCAAAGCCTTGCCATCTAGCTCAGTAAAAAACATAAAATTATAAAGGTTAACATTGTAAGCCGGGGTCAAGAATTCACAGTAGCCGATCGGTTTTCCATTCACTTCCGCTACACCATCTCCGTACCATTGAAGAAGCTTCTGCGTCTTACGCAGCAAATTCACCATCGCTGCTGTAAACTCTTTTATTTCAGCATCAATCAATCTGGTTTGGGTGTGGTTAATCGCTACATTAATGGAACCGGTGCTATTGGTAAAAATCAGGGTAGGTCTGCGTTCTGAAGGGTATTTTAATGCCGCCGTCTCAGGCGCCATTGGGGTAAATGCTTTCGGCATAGGGATGCGTAGTTTATCCTTTAATAAACTACGCTCTGCAAATGAAATCAGCTCACCGTCAATCTTGACTAACGATTTTCGCAGATCGTACGCCCATTTGGGATCGAGTTCCTGCGCATTTTTTGACTGCTCTTCTGGTCCTGATTCGTCCTTTTTCTCATCCTGCTCCTGTAACATCGCAATAATCTTCTCGTCCATATGCTCCATAACAGTCACCTTCCTTTCTTTGTCCATGCATGCTTCGATGTGCCTTTCTACCTGTTAGCCGCTCTTTTTTCAGTCCACAATCATTCGCTGAAAACCGCCCTGACGCAAATCGGCTCTTGCTTTGCCTCCCCCTCTTCCTTCATCTAAAATGCGCCCCAAATATTTATGAATCTGTTCATTGCTGTACTCCCTATATCCCGTTCCCAGCCTGTTAGCGAGATAGGTAAGAATGACCTCGCGATTGACTGTTCCTTCGTTAAGGCATAGCAGAGCAAAACTAATATCAAACGCTGTCAGATTCGTTCCTTGAACTAGCTCTCTAGCAAAATAGCGCATAATGCTTGGAGCAAGCGTGCTTTGCGACTCACTTGCATAAGGGACATGAATGGTGATAAACGTGTTGTATTCCGTAGCCAAATCAATAAAGCTCTGATATTGCGAGCGTAGTTTGGCCCCTTCCTTTAGCTTAAAACGCCCTAATTCCAGTTCGTTCTGACCAAGCTTCACCCGTTCATCCAGTACAATTTCAGAATTGCTGATCGTAAAGTCACTGTCTGTCACCTGTTCATGAAACCTGATTTTGACCACAGTTTCTCGATTGGTGGCGCGATACATAAGCTCATGCTCTTCCTTTAATACATACAAACGCCCAGAATGCTTCACGATTCCCGGGCTAATCGTGATACTTTGCTCTCCAATACGTATGTCTGATCCAGTAATGATCCCGTCTGAATAATCTTTGTATTGAATATCGAGAAAATCACGAGGATAATCCCGAAGATTGGCAAGCATGTCTGTTTTTAAAATGCGTCCTTTATTAAAATTAGGATACAGATGGGTAAACAAGCGACGACCTCCTATATGCATGCCGTTGTTGTTGTTTCAAGCTGTCTGATTGGGACAAGAGAATTCATCTTGTCCCTTTTCCTCCGCTTACTTTAGGCCATCAAAGAAATCCAGCTCAGACAGGTCGTTTTCAAACGCAAAGAACTGTTTCTTACCGAGATAAAGCTGCTCATTTTGCCTTGCAACAGGGACTACGTAAAAGCCCCAGCTCTTTTCGTCTGTAAAAACAAAGAATTTAACTTCCCCATTCACGATCGAATCTGTATCGTCCTGCGGGATTTTCCCTGGATAGATGCTGGCGATCTGCTCGTAGATCATCTGTTTATAGCTCTCAGGCTGATTGATAAACACGTAATGATGCCGCGGATTGCCTTTTGCATCCTTTAAATAGAACTGAATCTCTCTGACAGCAATCGGACGTGAAATGAAGCCTTGTACCTGATTGGCTCGCTCTAAACTGTTGATTAATGTTTTTTCATGCTGATTATGGGTAAATGCACTTACCGAATAAGGAATGATAGGTGCATGGTTTGTTATGCTCGCCTCAATGAAGCCTGATTTTTTAGCACTCAAATAACGAAGAGAGCCGCGCAAGCATGCCAGCTTAAGATCAGATACCTTGCCCGTTTCCTCTATTTTTTGTTTAAATTCAATGCTGCGCCCGGGCACAAATTCTTTTAGTGCTTCACGGAACACATCGATACGGCAGGATTGACCTGTTAATTTAATAATGGAGAAATCCTGTAAACGGCCATCCTGGTAGTATTCATCCAAAAACTTGCGCACAATCTCGTAAATGTCTGCGCGGATGAGCTGACTAATTTCCCTGATGGTAAATACCACGTTAGGGAATTCGTACTCCTCGCGAAACGCTTCCTGATGAAGTGTGGACAAAAACCATCGATCCATTTTGGTGATTTGTAAATCATTGTCTGAATCCTCGCTGGTTATAGGCTGGAATCTATTTCGGAGGATACCAGTTCTGCGGAAGAACTCTTTTTTCATGTTTTCAGCGAGTTCCCATAGGAAGTAAAAGTTGTTGCGCACGCGGTGGTATTCTTCCCGTGAACGATTTTCGTAGAGCTTAAATTGCGTCGGAATGATTCGATCTGCCTCTTGATAGCTGGCCTCAAAAGTTTCGTAGACAGCTCCTACACCATATTCGTCCACATAGCGATATAAATCGGTAGCGGGGATAGGAATCAGCTCATCAATATCAGTGTTTGTTCGCCTTTTTGTATAGTAATTGGCAAAAGCAATCTTCATAAATTGCATAATGCGATAGGTGATATTATTGCCGCCAAAGTTGGTATCACCATTCTCATAGGTCGTATGTATATCAATCTTGTAGGAGATATGTCCATCTAAAATGGAAAACCTGCAGGAGGACAGATCAGTGGTACCCCCTCCACAATCAATGACCAATGCCTTATATTCCTCGCCATCCAGAAATCGATTTTTCTCAATCTGATCAGCTATCGTATTGTAGAGTACCGCCATGCCTTCATCCAATGCATCCTTTGCTTCAATCTGGTACTGGGGTAAAATCTCGTGAAACATTTCAATAAATTGCGTTTTTAATTTAACTGGACTTGAAATATGCAAGTGAGTGAATCGGCATTTGAACTGATGCTCCGCCATCTCCACAATATAGGTCAGGAAGCCGCGTAGGATGTCGCTTCGTTTGACATAAGCAGTGTTGCCTTCCATATCCACTATTTCTTCTGTCTTTGTGTAAGCATTTACCCATCTTTTTAGACCTTGGAATTGAGAGGATTGACTGCTAAAACCATTCTTTTTGCGATGAGAAAGCGCTTCATAGCCGAAATGATACTGGATATTCTCTTGATCTCGGCAGTCTGCTACGCTCACGATGGTCGGCACAACCGCGACCCAATCGGTCGTTTGCTCTGTCTCATCAGGAAATTTTACATAATTAATTTCATTCAGACGTATTCGTCCATTTAATAAATCATGGCTTGGCGGGGTGGAAATATATCCCCTATCCAGATAGGCTCCAGCAGTTGTGTTAGATGTCCCGAAATCGATCGCCAGCACAGCATTCGTTTCCTCTACCTCGCAAATTTCCAAGTCGGTCACAGGAACCTTGCAATAGTGCAGATTGGCCGGTAACAAAGGACCATCCTGATAGTAGGCTCGATACAGATATTCCGAATCCTGCTTTCTGAAAAACAGCAGGCTGTAATTTTGATTAGCCGTTTTCCGCAGTTCAGCATTGCGATCCATTGCTAAGTAAAAAATCCCTGGTTGCGACTCATCCTTTTTCAGATGCAGAATTCCGCACAATTCCATGCTGTCATTAATCAGCAACACATTAGACTCCTGCAAACCGATCGCTTCTATTAAATATTGATCTAGCTTGTCTACCTTGAGTCCACGGTACAAAGAGATTTTGGCTGGAACCTTGATGCTTACCTGATCAGAAAAAGGGGTTTTTAAATAAGTATGGATCGCTTCCTCAATCCGACGAAAGCCCCCCTTGTGAAAGCCCCGAATCAATAGACTATCGGCTGCTCCACGGAATTTTAAGATGGTATCAATTAAAGCCGCTCGATCGAGTTTACTGGCAATCCCTTCAACTAATCGCTCCGTATAGCAAATGTTACGCAACTGGAAGGTGGTCATGTCCTCCAGCTCTTCTCGCGTAAATCTGATCAGTAAGCGACTTCTGTCTCGCCCTTTGTCCGTATGCAATCTGTACGAATATCCGTTCATTGTTTTCTGTCCTCCTTGCTTGTCGGTCAGTAAAGAGCGATGTAGTCCACTTGCATTGTTTCTTCCACTTCCATAATGCCAAAATGATAGCTCCAGTATAGTTCCGTGGAAAAACGAACTGGCAAAAACAAATCCTTGATCAATTCAATCTTGGCTCGGGAGATCGGTGTTTCTATTTGACCGATATAAAACAGCAGTTCATCCTTTTCCTCGCAATTTGCGTATATCGTGGAACGAGTAAATACCTTTTTGGTTGTGTCCCTTAATAAATACACAGCCTCACCCGTCTCATACAGACGCAATAGATTGCTAGCAATCATTTCCCGTTCGTCTTTCGTAAACAAGTGAATGTTGTCCTTCACACTGCTTCCAAACACACCCGCTTCCAAATCCCGTTGCAGAAACCGGATGTAATATTCCCGTTTGTTCATGCCCTGCATAAGATCGATTTCTGCTAAAAAATGAATCAAAACATCAAACAAGCTGTTGCGAAGCTCTATATCCGACTCAATATTAGGGTCAAATAAATCCCTAAAAATTTCGTAGAAACGATAGTAGGGATTGATTTCAACAATTTGGTCGACCTCTTTTGCGTTCAGATTTTCCAGACTAAGCTCCATGTAGGGTGAAAAGACCTTGGCTAAAGCAAACTGGACACGTTTTTTCTCTATACCGGATCGCTCCGCCTTTATTAGCAAATCCCAAATGTAATTCAAGCCCATTCTCCTTCACACTTGTATTCAGGAAAGCTCATCTGTACTTCTGAAACGAGAAAGCTCATGAGATCGTGTAAAATAAAGGAGGTATGACCTAGGGCAGAACGGTGCTGGAAGCGAAGACGCATTATTTTTTTATCTTGTTCCACCCTAACATTGTCGCTGATAAAAGGATTCATCTCATAGGTATGCCCTCTTGCCCTTTGAGCCTCTAAAATATCAACCTCTACCAGCTCCAGCATATCCGCCGCTTCAAACGACTGAACAATTCGAATGATTTCTCCCTTTGCCCGTACAATCATCGCCTGTTTACGAGCATATCGAGCCAGGAAGCTATCGATGCGCTTATTCGAAACAATCGGATATTCCAGTTTGCCAATTTTAGATTCCACCGGCTGCATGATTTTCAGTACATCCCATATTCCTGCCTTTTCCTGAGGTGAAACAATGGTCAGCTCATCATGAGTCCGTTTGATGTAGCGGATATTCTCCTCTTCTCCGTCCACCAAATATCCATGTTCGGTGCCTGTTTTTCGTAATGACAAGACATGCTCAAAATTAACCCGGTCCATAGCAGGGATCGGAAATCCACTATTTTTAAGCTGAAGACGCTGAATATTCCACAACGGAATTTTGTCTAGCTGTTTATAGCTCTCCCATTCCCCTAGATCGACCGTAATTTCGAGAATTTCCTCCGTTTCATCCAACTCCTCATCACAGCCTGTTAAGATAACATCAAAAAATTTATAAGCATAAGGATTGTTTACAGTCTTCCACGGTACACCATTCTTCTGAAAAACCGTGTAGAGCTGTTCGATCTGTTGCATATAAGCGCGATTTTGCTCTAGCCGTACATGAATTGATCTGGTCTTAGAAGCTGTAGTCAGCTTGCCTGAAAAAACATGTTTCGTATCTAACAGTGGTTTGATCGTCGGGTAATCACATTGTAGGAAAAGAGTAAACAGCCTTGCTTCTTCCTTGTTTTTCAGTTGGGTAAGCAGACCATTCATATCACATGTTTTATTCAATGTATCTTCAGGGAGCATCGGGTACAAAAAATCATGGATAGGGTCCCAGTCATCCTTGGAGCAAATGGTGACGTACACATCATGCTTCTCCTGTTGATCCTCCAGCTCGCCAAACACACGTTTTTCCAATTTCTTGTTCATCTCTTCCTGATATTCAACGAGATTGACGAATACGCCGGTCATGAGTTGCTTTAGCAGGCGGCGTTGCTCTAAGTCCTCCAGCTTGTTTAAACGATCCAGAATAATATCTTTCATGTTGATGTGAAGCCTCCTTTCCGTTAGAAATTACTGGTGCGGATTAGTCACAGCTGACGTTGGATTTTGTTCATCGCTTGGTGATGTGTGCGGCTTGAGCCTGCTTGTTACCTTGCTCTGCTTCAACTGTTTTAGAGCTTTCCTTCCGGGAAGGCTGAGGTGGTTCTTTTGTTTGGTGATCCATCTGAGGTGGTACGGACGCTGGCAATGACTCGGCTGTTTTTGGTACTGCCTGCTGCGGAGGCTGTACAGATTGGGACTGCTGTGCAGCCGTTGCAGGTGGAGGTGTTGTTGCTTGTCCGAACTGTTGCCCAGCAGCTGGTGTAGAAACTGCCCCTGAGCCTTGCTTCACAGGTACTACCGGCGTCTGTCCTGATGCTTGTCCTGTGGCTGGTGCAAGAATATTGCCGTTAGCAGGTTGTTCTCCCCCATTTATTGCAGGAACGGGCAATGGATTTAATAAACCATCCACCTTCGTAATTTTGCGCTCAATGCCTAGAGCTTTTTCCATCATTCCCGCTTCCTGATAAATGGACTGGGCCTGCAGGTACGCACCTAGCGCACCTTCCAAATCCTTCTCCGACAGCAAACGATCTCCATCCTTCTCCATTTTCTCGCCTTCTAGTTGTTGTGTACCTTTTTCCACCCCGATACGTTTTAGCTGTGTTTCATCTATTTTTGACTTGATTTCTTTTTGACCCTCAGCATAGGAAGCATTAATCGCCGCCAGCTTGGCCTGTTGGTACATCTCCATAGCGCCTGAATAATCCTCACTGCTAGCGCGTAAATCGCCTTCCTTAACCAAAAGCTGCATCTGAGCTATTTTCTCTGCTTGATCCAGCTTCTCCTGAATCTCTTTCTTATCAAATGCCTTATGATTCTTCGCTTCTTCCAAAGCTTTTTTATAGCTCTCCTGCGCTTGCTTTACTTTCCCGTCTTTTACAAACTTATCTCCATTTACGATTAACTCGGTAATTTTTAGTTTTTTACTCAACAATTGTTTGTATATCTTGTCATCTATCCGTTTGGCAGCATTTCGCGCCTCACTATATTCTAGGAGCGCTTTATCGTAGTCCTTTTCTGAAACATAGGCGTCCGCATTTTTCTCATGTTCATAAATGCTAGCAACATTTTCTGCAAAGCGTTCTGCTGCACGGACCTTCATATATACTAATCCGCCTACAAGCAGAAGAACCGGTATGCCGATAAATAAGGCTGTTTTAATCCTTTTCCAACGTTTTTTGGGATCTTCCTTAAACACCTTATTCGCATAAATAGCCGCTATCGTATAATTTTGAATCACTGGCTTTTGTTTGCTTAATAGCACTTCCTCCAGTTGATCGGCCAACTCTTCCGGACCTTTTGCTTCTTCCAGGACTTCCAGCATTTCTTGGCAGCTAAGCTCTTCCCAAGCTCCGGGCGTACAAAGCATCATCACATCTCCATCAGAGAGCACTATCTTTTTGGATACATATGGTTCAAAAAAATCCGGCTTCCCTAAATAAGAAAGAAGATTATGACGTTCCTCGTGTCTGTCTATTGCTGCTAAAGAGATTTGCTCCTCATCAGCCATCTGCTGAGCAAGTGACTGATCATGGCTCCTTGTTTGCAAGCGCCCATGTCGAAAATGATACATTCTAGCATTACCCGCCACTGCCCAGATGATTTTGTTATAATCGGTAACGATGATCATAATGCTAGCTTTTAATCGGACTCTTGTACTTTCTTCTTTTAGCCAGTGATGGGCATTGAGTATGTATTTTTTTAGTCTGCGCCGAGACATCGTGGGCTTATCTAAAAAGCTTTGTAAAATACTTTGCACCGCCATCTCCGCACTTTTCACTTCTTTATCCGTGTCAATCCCATCGGCAATGACCCAACAAGCAACATCATCTAGTTCTACAAAAGCAAAATAATCGCGATTCTCTATAAAAGTGCCTGCTTCGGAAACGAAACTGGTCTGAAAATTGCTGTTTTCCTTCCTCATCCGTACCTCCGCTTCTCCTTCGCTACCAAAGGCCTAACCAGTCGCTTCGTTTACCAGCCTTGCTCTAAAATAATAACCGTAGCGTTATCTTGGTTGCGTAATTGCTTGCGTTCAATCTCTGCCACCATCTCTTCCGCGGCATCATTTGGAGAGGCGGCATTCATTAAAATTTGCTCCATTTCCACTTCGGAGAGCGTGTTGTACACACCGTCACTTAACAAAATAACCTTGTCTTTCTTTTTTAACAGAAACGGCTCGTTGCAAATCTCCATATTTTGAAACTGCTCATAGCCTAAATAATTGATCAGTCGCTTGCCCATCGGGTTATTTGTTGCTTGTTCTCTGGTAATTTCCCCTGACAGATAGCGTTCCTCCAGCACAGACTCCAAGATGTGCTTATGGTTCATTTTGATAAATTCCCCATTGCGAAACACCATGATGCTGCTATCACCCACAGCGCCCCAATAGAGCTTATCCTCCGTTACCACGGCTGCTACAAGCGTGGTACCGCCATTTGATCCCCCGATTTGTTGCAGGATTTCAGCATTGCTTTTACGAGCAGCTTTTGTAAAAAAAGAAGTAATATGTTGGACATCATCCAGATTCAAAAATTCTCGCATAAAGAGCGTAACCGCCAGAGTGCTAGACATCCGTCCATGCGAAAGCCCACTAATCCCATCCGCCAAAACAGCTAGTGTGCCAATAGGAGTTGTTGCTGTCGAAAAATAGTCGTCTTGTTCATCTCGATTGCCGATCGTTTGACCGTTTCCAATCTGAATGCCCGGTTCTTTAACAGGCGTCATCAGATTCTGGCGTATCAGAAAAAGCAATAGCATAAACGTAAACCCAGCTAGCACAAAACAATATGGCGCGAGTTCCTGTCCTTCCAGCATGTTCATCAACCTACCCTCATTTGGTTTCCCATTCAAAATGGACGCCGCACAACGGGATAAAGATAAATTTGCTTTGACCAAGCTGAATGACATCATACGCTGTTAGCTCCACCGGGGAAAAAACAGCTTCATTATTGTGATAAGCAAGTCCAGATGCATCTCCGGGCAATAAAAAAAAGTTGCGTTTTTTCGGGTCATAGACAATTACCGCATGATTGCGTCTTGAGATGGCATTATCACCAATAATGCGAATATGCATCTCCTCAGAGCGTCCAATGAAATTCTTTTCTGCCATAATTCGATAATCCTGTCCCTGCTGAGGTCCTTCGATACAGACTAACCAGCCTGTTACAGGCTCAATCCCCGTTGTCTCACCCAAATAAGGCATAGTCTTTTCTTCATCGACTGGGCGCACCTGACTCTTGTTTTCTCCCCGTGCTGCTTGCTCTACAACAATGTTGCAATAGGGGCATGTATTACCGTGCTTTCTTGTGCTAAACATATGGCCATTCGTACATCTCGTTAAACTCATGTTTGGTCATCCCCCAAGTGATTAGTAGCAACCCTTTATTTCACTAAGATACGTGTATTTGCTATGTAAATAAGATCATTTATATCGAGCTGTTGTCTTGCTTCGATTTCTACCTTATTCGTTCGATTGCTGTTCGCCTTTTTAATGCCGACCCCATTATGAGAATCGTTATCCTCAATAAACCAAGTCCCTCCAACGTGGTTAAGCACCGCATGGTGGGTACTGATAAGCGATGCGTATTCCGTATCTGACAGATCTATATCAACCTCGCCATTGCGGGAGTTCTTTCCGATCACCAAAGAGGTTTCCCCCTGTATCAACCACTCTTTAACTCTTTCGCCGTCTTCATCCAGTAGGACTAATTTTGTAATACCTGCTTGCTGCTTGTTTGATTGCTTAGGATGTTGCTTCTGATTTTTTTGCGAAGTAATACCAAAAATGATAAAAGAAATTCCTAACAGACTAACCATCCATTTCATTACTGGGTCTGATTGAATGAAAAACGCAAAATATATAATATTAATTGCAATGACAAAGAGCAGCACATCAATGATTATGACCCAAATGGAACGGTATTTTTTTGTTTGATCCTGCATATTCCTATCCCCCATAGACTGGTGTTTTTCCTTTCCATTCCGATCGTTATTTTCAAAGAAAAAAGGCCCCATACCTTGAAAGTTGTATGTCCACTGACATCAAATCACCTACAAAGAGAGGAGCAAGCACTTCCACCTTATTTTTTTCGCGGTCCAAAATAGCTCTGAAAGATCGCTGAGGCATCCAGAGGATTTTTAGAAGCTGATCCGTTTTTATGAAGATTCCCTTTTTTATCTTTTGGATTAAAACCAAAGAATTGTGAGAAATTACGCTCCATATCTCTGGGATCAAATCCCTGATATCCTTGTGTTGTTCTGCGTTGGGTCGATTTCTGGCCTGTCCCTTGGGTGGATGTAGCCCTCTTTTGTGTCCGCTGATCTAATTTTGCATCGTACGCTCTCCGTGACTCTTCGGTTTTTAACACCGTATAAGCCTCATGTACTTCCTTGAAGCGTTGTTCCGCCTCACTGCTCCCGGGATTCACATCCGGGTGATATTTTTTGGCTAATTGCCGGTACGCTTTTTTCAATTCCGCTTCAGAGGCATGTTTGGAAACACCAAGTATGTCATAGTAATTTTTCATTATCTCTTTCCTCCTAACGGATGACAAAATTTTAAGAGGCTTTGAACCTCTTAAAATTTTATCCTCCTCCGATAGCTTGCAAGACTATCTATTAAACGGCATAGCCGCCTTCAATTTTGGTAAATTCGGTTTTGTCTTTTTTCTGTTTGATGTATAGAGTGAATTCTCCAACACCTTCTGTATCGCCAAAACGTTCTGTGTAATCTACCACGAAAGCATTTGGCATGTGGATTTTGCGCACTACTTGATCAGCCGCGATTACTTCTAATGTTACTTTTCTGTAGCAATCCGCTTTTTCAGCAGGAACTAAAGACCACAGAGCTAGTTTCATCGTATCGTCAGCGCTGTCACCATCAGTAGATGTGATGATTTTACCAGTAAGACGCAGTGTAGTTCCTACATCTGTTGATCTAGCATTGGAATCATCTGGAGTGTCAGTTTCATACTTAACTGTTTGGATGTTATCCATACCTAGTTCAATTGTTTCTGCACCTTCAACTTTTAGTCGAAAACCCATAAATAAAACCTCCTTAGGATTAGAAAAAATAGCTCTCACGCCCAATTTAGGACGAGGAGATTTATGTATAGAGGCAATCTTTTGTAAGACAGCCTCTACCATACGCTTTAGAAAGGACATCACGATTTCACAGGAGTTGTGCCCTTGGTAATCATTACTTCAAGGTTCTTCACGTTTCCGTTAAAGACCAAATCAATATGGCACAAATTGCTCTTATCATCGATGATGTAGCTAATATCATCTCCATCCTGAACGATGGAATTGACGTACCCGCGTCCACTCATCCATTTGCTCTTTTGGCTGCTCGGATTGTTACTGAAGAATTTCACGATATTTTCGTGTTTGAAGTCTCCAGTTTGGAAACGAAGAATACGCTCGATGTACGTACTCACGAGAGTTTTATAAATAGGATCGAAACCATCCTCGGCCAAAGCAAGGCTTCTTGCTTTGTAAACCGTAATGCGTTTGATATCCTTTTCTTGAAGCTGTGCATTCTCTGATGAGAAGACAAAGCCGAAATTTTTACGGTTAATTGAATCTTTGATGTTGTTAGTAAAACCAGAAATTTCTTTCGCCATTGTAGTCACTGCGCGTAAGCTGTTGTCTCCAGCTTCAATATCAAAGCGTACGCCTGGATACTCTTTGTTAATATTTTTAAATAGCTCGCGCATATAATCAGGGCATTGATAAGCAGCTACCACACCTGCTGCCACATAAGAGGAGCCAATATAAACTCCTTCAATCCAGAGCTTTAAGATGTCTTCTTTTTCCTTCGAAAGCTCTGCGCCTGAATCGGTTTGCAGCATTCGACTGTCAATTACTACGCCGGACTTATCCTTTGGAATGACTGTGAAGTTAGGTACACAAGGTATCGCAAATTCACTATAATCCTTGCGAATAAGCGGATTACACTTGTCGATATATCTATCAATACCGGCTGTAGCCATGCTATTAAAGGTGGTCTCCTCACCTGTTTCAAAGCTAAAGAACACCTGTAGCTTGTATTCTTTCACTACATTCAGAAGCATTGAGAGCGATTCCAAGGTATTCCCGTCCTGCTTAACAACCTTCTCGTTTCCTTTGAAACGCTCACGGCTTACTTTTACTCGGCCAGCGGTCTCTAATTCAACGGACGGTACAATACCGAACCAGATAGTATCTGTGAAATCATTTTTGGAGTTCACAGTGTTAAGGTAGGTTTCCAAACGTGGAATATTGCTGCTCTTAACTAACATATCTAGCTTTGTGTTTGTAATAAGGAGAGTAGGCATCATCCCTTTATTCTTGGTAGCATATTGATCAAAGAACATTTTCACACCAAGAATTTTCTCCACAAGCGGTTTTACCGTTTTGACGAAATCGTCCTTTGCGTTTTTGTAGAATTCAAGATATGTATTATAGTTTTGAATCTCTGTCTCCATATCCACTTCCGACTGAACAGCTGGTAGCGGGCAGAAAGTTCGAACTACTAAGTCTCTTACGTAAGAAGAAGGCGTTTCCGTAATAGATTCATAATCCTCTTCAAAAACCGTTACCAAGCCAGTACCGGTATTATCATCCAATAACATAAGCTCATTGGTATCGTTTTTAGGTGCTTCGATGATCTTTAATTCACCGCTCTCCCCAATGGTCAGCATTCCGATTTGGATCGCCTCAGATTTATTTTCCTCAGCAGAACCACCTAGTAAGAGCCTTGTTTTAATATCCTCGATCGCTAGAGGAAGCATTGCCATGACATTGTTATAGTTCTGACTTGCTTCTTCAAACATGCTATTGAGCTTATCACCCATATCAAGCTTCTTCGGATCGCCATCATCCAATTTTTCGTACTCGTTATACATGTAATGAATCTCTTTGCGAACCTGTCTAATATCGTCCATGACCTTTTTCGGAGAGATCATATCTAACAAATTTTCGAACTTAAAGTCTACATTGGTAATTCCTTGACTGCGCTTCGTATCAATCAAGGTAAATAGCATTTTCAGAAAATCATTGTGCTGATTAACCTTAATTTCCGTGATGCAGTCCTCTGAGATTGATTCTGGTTTTTTGAGTGTGTACATCACTTTTTGGTTTGCTGCATTGTAAAACGAATAAACAGTTGGTTCGAACTTGTCCAAAAATTCATCAAAATTCTTAACAAGAAGATGCTGATTGATCTCTTTTACCTTCTCGTCACTTAGACTATCTATGCCTTTGACATCGCCTACAATGGTGACTAGATCCAGCTTCTCTGGATTTATTTCTTCAAAAAGCATTGTTCGGTTGGTTTGATAAATAATGTCCATAATTTGCCCCTTTCTATGTTTCACTGAGGTATGTACAAAAAGTAGACCTACATGTGAATAATGGTACGTGCATAAAAAGTCTTACTCATAAGGGATAATCGGCCCTAACTAAACAGGATTAATGTAACCAAATTGTAATATTAATCCAATATCCTCCGGATTAATCTGCCTAATTTCCCAGATTAATCTATTTTTTTACCATAATTCCCCTATCGCCTTTCGGAATTTATATTAATCAACTAATTTCGTCACTGTCAATCATTTAAAAAAATCAGGACTTTATGCCTTTATTTTCCGTTTTCAAAAAAATTAAATTGGTACTTATTGCCTCCAACCCCTATTTTTCGTTGTGAAAATCAATTATTTCCACCTTTTTTTGGTTCTATTTTCCTGTTTTTCATTTTTTCTATTCACTTTTAGGACAATGTGACCGATTCTTATTTTGAAGATCATATCTTGTAAAAGGATGTGTAAAAAGTCAAGATGAGGAAATCCATGCGTAATTCCACCATGTATCTTGCCGTATGCGCTTTGCTTTTAGGGATCGCCTTCTCTTGCCTGCTAGAAGCTCCCCAAGCCTTAGCCAAGGCTGATCCTAATCGGGGTAATGATGCCATGTTTGTATTGGATGCCAGTTATTCCATGAGGGATACGGATAAAGAAGGTATAGCAGCAGAAGTAGTCAAGCTATTTATGGATATGAGCAATGCGGATCGAACAAGGGTAGGTTTTGTTGCCTATAATCACAAAATTGTCAAAACAAAGGCTTTAACAGAAATCTCAGTGAAAGATAAAAGGAATGAGATCAAAAAAGCCTTGTCCTCTTTGCCACGCTCAGGTTACACAGACCTCGGACTTGGTCTCTTAACAGGTACAGAGCTCTTGGCCAAACGTACGGAGAGCGGAAATCGCCCGTTCTTACTTTTGCTATCAGATGGGGGCACAGATTTCGGACCTATGTCCAAAGGAAGAAGTGTAGCGGATTCAAAACGAGATGTTGAAAAAGCTATTCAACTAGCAAAAGCAAAAGGTTTCCCCATTTATACAATTGGGCTAAACCAGGACGGATCAGTTAATCAAGCAGAATTAAAGAGAATTGCGGCTGAAACAGGCGGTACTTCATTCATTACCGATAGCGCCGAGGATTTGCCTGACATTTTTAATAAAATTTTTGCAAAACAAATTCAGTCCACATTGATCTCTGTTGCTGCCGTTACTGCGACTGGGGCCCTTCAGGATGTAAACCTGTCCATTCCGAACAGGAGCATAAACGAGGCCAACATTATTCTGTTATCTGAACACCCCGTCAAAGAAGCGCAATTATTCTCTCAAGCAAAAAATATCCAATTTACAGAATCAAATAAATACTCCCTCTTAAAAGTGGCGCAACCGCCAAAAGGGAACGTATCTTTAAAATTCCGCGGTACACCCGGCACTCTGGTAAAAATTAATCTATTAGGCACCTATAATCTCGATATCCAGGCTCCTGTGTTATCCAATCAAACGCAAAAAGGGCAGGCTATCAGCATGGTTGCCCACCTTATTGATTCTCTAGGTAAAAAATTTACTGACCAGGATGTCATTCAAACCTTAAAGGCTGAATTCATTACTGTCCATACAGCAACGAAGCAAGAACAGCGGACTCCGATGAATGTAGCTGGGGATGAGTGGAAATTGGAGCATGTCTTCAAGCAATCTGGGGACTATACGTGGAAAATTAGAATCGAAGGGCCAGACTTTTATCGAGAAACCTCCGCAGAAAAGCTGCATGTAGGAAATCTTGCCCCTCAAGCTACAGCAGAGCACACGATCTCGATTTCAAAGGAATCAGGGGAATCAGGCATTGATCTAGCCAAATATTTTACGGACGCTAATCAGGATACACTCACGTATAACATCATAAATGCTCCTGACGAGGCTCTGTCAAACATAAGTATTCAAGGTCAAACGTTACATATTACTCCATTTACAACGGGAACAACCACTTTGACAATCACGGCTACTGATCCAGATGGCGAACAGGCTACATCAGAATTATCCTTGATCATTACGTCAGTCTGGGACAAATATCTTTTAATCGGTGGCATTTTGTTGGCTGTTGCTCTTATTGGTGTCATTATTTATCTGATCGTTCGTCCAAAACCTATGCTATCCGGAAAATTGGAAGGCTATTTTTTACAAACTGCTAGTGGAAATGATATTCCTGTTACCTACTGGCCTCTCAGCTCTTTTCCTCAACGCAGGATAACGCTTCAGGAGCTGTTTAGAAGCCTCAATGTAAATGAGCCATTGCCGGAAGCGGCTTTCATTGTGTTTGAAGCAAGTAAAAACGGAACGCTATTGGTTAAAAACAATTCAAATTGCACATTAGTTCGTGGCACTACATTGCTTCGTACCAACAAAAAGGAAATCCTCACCTATAATGACAAATTGTACATTACATTTGAGGACGGAATCACAGAAATCGAGATCAGGTACAAAGCCGTTAAAGTAAACTCCCATCTTTATTCGGACGTACCTGCCCACCATTAATGCAGTTTATGAGAAGATGAAGTAGAAGCGGTTGTTTTTTGCTTAGATGCAGGAAACAGCCTCTCTTTACTTTTCCAAATCAACGCTTCTGCATATAAAGCATGCTTGAACCATTTTAACGTGGGGCATCTCTTGTCAGCATGAACCGCTAATCCCCAGCGAATGATACGTGCCAATATAGGAGTCACGATAGAAGAAGACAGTTTCATTCCCTCAAAGCGATGCTCAAACAATCGCTGCGTAACATCCGTAGGAGCGCTTCTATTAATATAGAAGAAAAACGTTGCAGCAAAGCTATATAAATCAGAGCGATCGTCTTGTTTTGACTTCTCTGAATAAAATTCCAAAGGAGAGTAGCCGGCTGTGGTTACAATTGTTTGCTTATTTCCTTTTCCCTGTTGGTTTATTTGAATAGCTGAGCCAAAATCAATCAGAATAGGAGCCCCTGATGGACTAATGATAAGATTACTAGGTTTAATATCACGATGAATAATTCCTTGCTTATGTAAGTATTCGAGAGCATCCACCAACGGCAGCCATGTTCTTTCTATAACTTCCGCCGTATATAGCTGCTCCGCCTGCTGAATATAACGATCCAGTGTCACTCCTTGGCAATAATTCATTACTAAGTAAGCCGTGCCATTCTCTTCAAAGAAATCCACATATGATACAAAATTAGGATGATTCAGTCCTTTTATTATGTCTGCTTCTCGTATAAATGCCTGTAATAGATCGTTATATTTTTCCTGCAAAGAAGGCATCCGACAAAAAACGGTCTTATGATCAAGATCGCGTAAGGCAAGTGCTCTAGGAAAAAACTCTTTAACAATACGCGTATGCTTACTGCCAAGCTGACGTGCGGTATACACAATCGACAGCTCGCTTTGCGAAATCATTTTTTTAATCTGGTAACGTCCGCAAAGGCGTATTCTTTTGGGCAATCCCTTCTCTTCGGTACCTGATTTCACTTTTCTTACCTCTCTCTTCATGTTTAACCTTCTCTATTCTATCATAACTTTCGCCTGCTGGAGCGCCTCACTTAGCTCTTGCATGTGAATAAATCTCGCTTGTCGATATATTTCTTTTCCATAGGCAAATACAAGTATGGTGGGTCCGGAAAATGCCAAAAACCTTCCAGACAGCTCTGGAAGCTTATCAATAGAAGCTTTGCTTACATGAAGACCTTCAAGTACATGAGATTCCTGTTCTTCAGGATTTGAGGGCTGATCCGACAGCCAGGTATGTAACTTTTGTTCTACAGCCTCGCAGACACCGCAATTCTTAGATGTAAGGAGAACAAGACAGAGCGGAAATGTTTGCAGCCCCTGTTCCATTTCTTCTATGGTCACCCATTCTTTCATCGTCAATTTTCCTCCTAAGCATTTTTATTTATAGTCCTTTTTCCTCTCTATCGGCGTTTCGTCCTGCTCATATTGTAACATTCTTTACAATGAACCACTTCCTGCATTGACGTGTGAAAATAATCACCTAGAATAAAAGAAGAAGGTTCTTTTAGAAGGAGGATTCCTATGAAATGGAAAATCATAATTCCTATTGCCATTTTACTTATAGTTGCTGTAGGCTTTTTTATTTTTAATCAACAACGTAGTGCTGTGTACAAAAATCCAGAAACAGTCGTAAAGCTGTTTAAGCAGGCCGTAGAGCAGAAGCAAGCAGATGTCTTTTTACAAGTGACTACTGTTCCAACTGGTGTCAAAGCCGTATTGACTGATAAAAATGCAGTTGGAATTATTGAAAACTTATCGCAGCATACCGAAACCTGGAAAACATACATAGACTCCCTTGCTGATCAAGCTGTGAGCTATCAAACGAATCCCTCCTATAAGCCAGAGGCCCTAGACGATGCTGAAGAAGCAAATTCTTTACTAGTATTAAAAAAGGAAGGTAGCTTATACAAGGTACAGGTACGTCCCATCCATATGAAATTAATTGGACCAAAAGGAACCAAACTAGCAACAGGAGAGCAAGGTGTAGAGATTGTTCCTGAGACCCAATCAGAACCTTCTGATCAAAAACAAGCGAAACAACAGACATCTGAACAGGATGGCGAAGATGAACAAGTTACTTTCAAGGTAGGCCCCTTCTTCCCGGGAGAGCATTTTATGAATGGTAGTTTACCTACCCTGCTCGGCACAGTGACTACCGAAATCAAATTTGATGTTAATTATGGTCGTTCTAAACGGTTCAAAGTGAATTTCCCCGTTCGTGACATTAAGGTGTACACCAATGTTAAAAACGCCGCTTTATTCCATAACGGTCAAGCTATTCCCGTTACCTTTGAAAAAAGCTTTACCGGCTACGACGCTTTAATCAAAAACGCTCCCAAAAAAGCTCTTGAATTTACGGTCAAAGCCTCTACACCACTCGGTGAGGTAACTAAGACGGGTACATTGGGCGAACAAGATACATTTATTGATTTACCGCTCCAAATTTCCCAAGCAGGTAATATTGAAGGCGATGTCTCCGCTTTCTTTACAAATTATAATAAAGCATGGCTTCAATATGCCAAGACGAAAACAACCGTTGACCCTCTCTTACCTTATCTCTCCCCAGAGGGCGATGAGAAACAGAGTTATGAGCGTGAAGTTGAGCAATTTGAAACTGCACCAAACATTCTAAAACAAGTCTTTGTGGGTGAATTGCTTCATTTAGAAATTGACTTTGGCTCTTTGGAAATAGTAGATGACTCCCATTTAAAAGTAATGGTAAGAGAGGTTTATCAAGATAAATGGAAAAATCTTGGCACCAATCAAATAGAGGAACACGGGCAAGATGAACAATGCTGGGAATATGAGCTGCACAAAATAAAAGATAAGTGGCTGCTAGCATCCACTCGTGCTGCATCAGTGTCCCGCTTTGGTCTTAATCCTAATCAGGTGAAGAAATTAAAGTAGGCAAAACGTTATAGAAATGAGAAAAGGCAATCACCGTACACAATACAGCGAATGCCTTTTTCTATATAGGGAGAAACCTTTTCTCTTGCTAATCGTCATTTGATAGAGAATGTCTCCTACTTCTTTATAAAGCGTCCCGCTATCTTGCCGACAATATCCTTCACAAGCGGTTCGCGCAAAATAAACAACACTGTAAAGTAAATGACTGTAGACACGGTACCGCCTACCAGCAAATCGAGAAGCCTACCCGATTCCAGCATCAGAACTCGGAGAATGAAGGCGACAACGGACATGACTGCGCAGGCAATCAAAACCTTTGCTACTGTCAACAGGAAGTCCCAAGTAAGAAGCTGACCAATGGATCGCCAGAGTAACAAAAACAATAGAATAGACTGCACCATTGCGGATACAGAAGCACTTAATGCTACACCGCCATGCTCTAAAAGCGGGGTAAACATTTTAGCAGTCAACAGGTAAACTCCGATTCCTATCACTCCCACAATCACGGGTGTACGGGTGTTTTCTAAGGCATAAAACGCACGTGTAATCAAATCGCGGGCCGCTAAGAAATAAAGACCCATGCCATAGAAAATAAGACCAAAGGCAGTCCAAGCTAATGCTTCTTCGTTAAAAGCGCCCGATTGGCGAACAAACAGAAGACTAATCAAATTTTCGCCGTATAAAATGAAGCCAATCGTCACTGGAAACAACAAAATTAGTAAATAAGACAACCCTTTTTCCAGCGTAGCTTTCATTAAATGCATTTCTTTACGCTTTACGTAATTGGCCAGCAGTGGAAATAAGGGTAATGTAAATGCCCCAACAAAAATAGCCATTGGTAGCTGAGCAATCTGATTAGCATAAGAAAGTGCCGCAACCTTTCCATCCCCAAGCCCCGTAGTTAATCCACGTTCCAGAAAGGTGGTGGTTTGCGAGATAACGGAACCAATGAGGATTGGCACAACCCGTTCACCCATGCTACGCAATTCAGCGTCCTGACGATATTGCAGGTTAAACCGTTGACTATAGCCATATTTACGCATGGCTGGCCACATCACGACTAAAGCAGCTACATAACCAAGAGTGGTCGCTATTGATAAACCATCTACTCCAACGATTGGTACCAGAGCAACCATGGCAAGGATAACAATAACACTGTTCGCTACCGTGCCTAATGTAGATGTAAAGAAATGATGATGCGCATTTAAGACGCTTGCCCATAATCCAGCTAGACCAATAAAGAAAACAGATGGCCACATCAACTGTAATTGCCGGATGGTAAGTGCCGCTTTCTCACCGCTCACTCCATACATCAGAGCAATCTGGGGAGAGAGGAAATAGCCGGCCACAGTCAGGGCAAAAAAGCTAAAGATTATGAGCGCCAGCATTTTATGGTAGAGAACAGAAGCCTTCTGTGTCTGATTATCTTCTAGTATTCCTCGCATAGTGGGGATCATCACTGCATTGATCGCTCCCGGAATGATCATGAACAAGGTCATGGGAATCGTTAAGGCAAGAAAGTAGGCATCCGCCTCCATTCCTGTTCCATACAAATGTGAAACATAGAGTGTGCGAACAAAGCCTAGCAAGCGTCCTATTAATGTTATTACTACTATCATGGATGCAGTTTTTAGTAAATTCACAGCTCGTAATCTCCTAATTCTTGCGCGCTACTTATCTGTCAGTTAACAACGCTAGATTTCTTTTCCTTGCTACCCTATCTTATGATTCATTATAATGGTAGGGTCGAACATATGTGTAGGGGGACTTCGCTTGAAAACGAATCTAAAAAAGTTGGTTATGAATCCTACCAACTGGATTTACTTATTACTCACCTATCCTATCATTGATTACGCAATGCGTAAATTTATCCCGATTGGATTTATTGTTTCTTTGTGGGATGAAGGCGTACTTACTGTCCTCCTTCTGTTTACCTTTATTGCGTATGCAAAAGGCCACCGTACCATGCCTGGCATTAAACATGCGTTCCTTGCCTTTTTGATATTTGGCCTGGGACTTATGTTTATGGATATGACTAATTTTAATGCTAGCGTGGAAGGTTTTCGAGCTATATTCCAATATATGGTTGCATTATTAATCGGCTTCTATCTCATTGAGTCGAAAGAACAAATGCAGAGTTTCTTGAAAGCCTTCACCTTAGTTGGTCTATTCGTAGCCTTGATTGGCGTAATGCAGGTTGTACTTGGGGTGGAAGTAAACAGCTCCTGGACAGGAGAAAACGAATCAATGAAGAGACGTGCATTCTCCATTGTAACAAGCCCGAACGTTTTGGGTAGCTACATGATCCTTACCATTCCAATTGCAGCCGGCCTATTTTTGCAAGGGATAACGAAAAAGCAAAAGCTTATCTGGGGGCTGACATCCCTGATCATGCTAGTTTGCCTTATTGCAACAGGCTCGCGCGGAGCTTGGTTCGCTCTGCTTGCTGTATTAGTCATTGGCTCTGTATTTGTGAACCGGAAAGTTTTCTTATCCATTGTAGCCGTAGCCATAATTGGCGGTGTTGTTTTATTGGCTGTACCAGAGACAACTCCTGTCATCGGTAAGGTACAAAACCGCATTACTACTCTGTTTACTGAGGACTATTGGGAAAAGAGCAGCCAAAGCGGCCGAGTCGCGCGTTGGACGAATGCTTACCACCGGATGCGACTAGAACCATTATTTGGTGCTGGACCTGGTCATTGGGGCGGAGCCGTGGGTTCCCGTTATTTTGGAACCATCTATACTGACAGCTATATTTTTAAAACGTTGGCTGAAACAGGGATCATTGGCTTGACTCTATTGGTTACCATGATGCTTGCCATTGTTAAGTATGCGGCTCAGGCGACCCTGCGCTGGAAAAACACGCCGTATTTCTATACAGGCTTAGGATTATTCTGCGGTTTTCTGGCAGTGTTCTTTCACAATTTTGTGGAAAACATCTTTGAAGTGCCGTTTATGTCTACCTTCTTCTGGCTCTTAGGCGGAATGGTAGCGGCACTAGCCACTCTTGACTTCCGGTACGCCAACCGCAAAATTGGCTCCAGATCTTAAACGAGAAAAAGGTGAATTGTATGCGACAGCTGTTTAGGCTGCAAACCTTATACTGGGCAGTTTATGCCTTTGCCCTGTTTATCGCTTATAACTTGGTG
The DNA here is from genome assembly GCF_030489605.1 of Brevibacillus laterosporus. Classification (GTDB taxonomy): domain Bacteria; phylum Bacillota; class Bacilli; order Brevibacillales; family Brevibacillaceae; genus Brevibacillus_B; species Brevibacillus_B laterosporus_E. The sequence goes on along the minus strand of NZ_JAUKFY010000001.1, from coordinate 343,351 downwards.
GTCAAGGTCGCTTTTATTGATCTGTCATGGATTGCACTCGTGATCTTTGTGCCACTGCTTATTGGGACGTACTTCCTCATTCATAAAAAGGAACGGCGTCAGGTGATTATTTTTACAATTGGTTTTTTGCTGTTAGATAAAGCATTGACCACATTAGATGATCGTATCTTGGTCAAATATGTAATAGGCGCGTTTGGAGCAATTATTGCAATTGCTTTACTGGTTAAGTTTTACGGTAAAGTGAAATGGAACGCTGTATTTGCACTTGTTGCAGTAGCTTGCTTGACTAATTTCACCTATGCGCGTGATAATCTGGCAGCGATTAATCATTTTGTTTTAAAAGCAGAAACAGACCGTCTGTATAAAGGGGAATGGGTCGACTACTTCCCAATCACCCTGTATGACATTGACGGTGATGGAACAATGGAAATTCTGACGTATGGCAACGCAGATGAAGTTGCAGATGTAGAAGAAGATAAAATTCCAGAAACACCGGAAGAAAAAAAGGCAACTGCTGAAAAACTTCTCTATTTAAAAGATGAGCCTATTTCGCTTTATGTTTTAAAATGGAAAGACGGCAAGCTTGTGCGGTTAAAGCAAGATCAGTTTACGCCACAGCAGTGGAAAAACGCTTTGGCACAAATGCCAACGGACTACCCTGGGTTCCCATATTACGCGCAGACGGAGAAGCAATTAGTGCCTACCGTACAGCGTCAAAGCTACACAGAAGCCATGATGCAGTCCGGTACAGCGCCATTCCGCGCTTTATTGCTGGATTTGGCACAGGTAGATAAAAAATTGACTGACCAAGATGGTTATACGTATAAAACCAATCAATTTAATAAGCCAACCAAATTCCATGATGTGGAGATTAAAAATGGATTTTTAACTGGCTCCTATGGTCAAATCTCCTTCCAGTACAAGACTCGTGGTACTAAGATTTTAGACACGATGCGCCTTCCTGGTGGAGAAGAAGGACTTCTGGTATTGGACGAAGACCTAGCTGTCATTACCGTTAAACCTGATGCTACTGTGGAAGAAAGCTACCGCTTAAATCGTAAATCCCTAAAGGGTGGACTTGCAATGAGCGATATTATGGTAGCAGACATCGACCATGATAATCAGGACGAGCTGTTGATTGGCGGCGTTCCTTCGTATATCCTACGCCCAACCGCGGACGGTAAATGGGATATGTTATTTGCAAGTAGTGAAAAAGACACAAGCTTCCGCTTATCCAATTATGCAAGCATTGGTAAGAACGAACATCCAGAGCTGATTGCTCAAGCAAAAAGCTGGGTGAGTAGCTTTGACCGTCGTTATCTCTCCGGCTTTGACTATACACAGGATGGGCTGAAGCAAAATTGGAAGATTTATTTACCATTAATTAAAATCCAAGTTGGAGACATTGACGGAGACCAAGAGAACGAGCTGGTTGCTACGATGTACGATAATCATCGTATTCTAGTATTCAAACGCCATCAGATCCCTGTCTTCCCAATCGCTGTCGGCATCACCATAGCACTGTTTGCTTTTGGTATCGTGAGGAGGGTTCATTATGCTTCGAAATAAGGGAAAATGGTTGCTGGCGAGCATAACTGCGCTCACTCTCCTCTCCGGTTGTACGTATGAATCTGCTCCAAAGGAGTTTGTAAAGCTTGAGGATACGGCTCCTGCCGGCATTACCCCTGCTGAAAATCCTGCTGCCGTTTTACGTGCTGCTTTGGAAAAGGGAAAGTCTTCCTTTGAGATGATGAAAAATGGTGTCAAAACTAAGGTCGATCCTAGTAAATACTGGTTCAGCGGCTACGTGAAAAATCGGATGATGTCACGTGAGACTACAAGTATGTTTGATGGTATCGTGGAAGGACCAGATGCTTATCAGGTGACTGGTCGTATCGCTCGTCAGGAATTTGTTTACTACCGTAAGGGTGACGAACGCTATATTTTCAAAGGCGGCAACTGGATCACAGCACGCGAGGAACCGATTCCTATCGATGTATTTCGCGGTTATGAAGCCTGGTTACCTTTCTTAGACAAAGCAGTGCAGATGCCTGATGAAAAGGTGATTAGCACAGAGACTATTCCGTATCAGATCAAAATTACGGGTAAGGAATGGGTAGAGAAGGCTGATAGCGATCTTTTTGCAGCCTTTAAGGAGCAATTACAGGATCGTCCGGATATCAACGAGATTCTGGCTAACACCACCATTAAGATGACCGTAGGAATTGGGAAGGATGATGGATTGATTCATAGCTATCAAACCTGGATTATCCTGCCGATCCCAGGTGGTGGCTACATGGATCAGGAAGTTAAGTTCACTTTCTTTAAATATGGGGAAAACATTAAAATGAAAGATCCAGAAGAAGTGAAAAAATATTTACTTGATTAATTTATAGGATCAGCTTTACAAATAAAAAACTCTCTATTGCTTGTCAGTTACTGACCGATAGAGAGTTTTTTTGTATTTGTTCTGAACCATTACAAAAAGCGTGCGAGTGTGTGACACTCAAACACGCTTCTGCTGTTAGTTTATTGTTGCCCAGGGTCTGCTTTCTGAGCTTCTCTAGTATCGCCAACTAGCTTATTCATAACCTGTGCCAGTTGGCCAGCCTGTTCACGTCGTTCGTAGCGCTTAACACGTTCATAGAAGCTCTCATCGCGTTGTGGACCAGCCCCGTTCTCCTTTTGCTGTTTCCACTTCTGATACAGATGTAGATACGCTTGCTTCATTGCTTCCTTATCAGTAGGATTGGCTACCTCCCCTAAACCAAAGCGCTGAATGATCTCCGTCGCCTCTCCTGGCATATTTAATGCTAAAATAGGCTTTCCAACCCCCATGTATTCATAAAGCTTACCAGGGATATAGGCTCCTGCATCAGGAGTCACGTCGCCAATCATCAATAGAGCATCTGCACCACTCATCAGGCCTAGTGCTTCTTTATGAGGCAGATTGCCCAGCACTCTCACTACTTTCTGCAAACCAAGCTGCTCTACGCAATCTCGATTGTCTGTATAGCCCGGATAGTCAAAGACACCTGCAAAGGATAAGCATATCTCCTGTTGATCAACTAGGCCTTCATCAATCAATTCCTTGATCGCCCCCAGCAATAATCGCGGATTGCGTTTCTGATATAAAATACCTGCATAAGCGGCATGAAACCGATCAGGCACCGTATGTGCAGGAGTCAGCTTTGCAAAATCGGCTTTGTCAAATCCATTATAAATTAGCTCCATTCGGTTTGCGGTAGCTGGATATTTCGTTTGGAAATTTTCAGCAAATGTAGCAGTCACTGTTGTAATAACATCAGCTTGCTTCATGACCTTCGCTTCCATCCGCTCTTCCAGGCGCTCACGCCAAGCTATACCTGACCGATGCATATTTTGAGTCCAAGGATCTCGGAAGTCTGCAATCCATTTACAGCCGAACTCTGCTGCTAGCTTACGAGCAACAAGGTGGTTTGTTACTGGACCAGATGTAGAGAAGATAACATCAATGCGGTGGTTGCGCATGATCTCACGCCCCACCTTCAATGCCTCAGGATACCATAATATTTGATCATCCGGGATAAGCAGGTACGGCTTTATTTTTTTGGCTGTTTGTAATAATGTGCTCTTAAGCCGTGCAATCAAGGAAGGCTGATCGCTTCCCTCAGTCTGTTGTCTTGAAGCTGTTGCTACATGTTCTGCTTTTGTGACTGTTCCCTTGCTGTCGGCTTCCCCTTTTTCTTTTACACGATCAGAATTCGAATCGGATCCATTATTTCTTGCCGTAGGATTACTGGAGGCCTGCTTAGTATCACCTTGCTTGCCAGACGATGCTTGCGTATTTTTTGCTGGTTTACGGAATTTCGCAGTCAGCTCCTTTGCTCGATGGATGTGCACATCTGCAGGAACATCTGCCAGCAAACTAGGATCAAGGGTAGCATGATAGCTCGGATCAGCAGTAAGCACATGTACACCCCAGCCGAATTCCCCTAGATATTTAGCCATTTTAAGCGGACGCGGAACGCCACCGCCTCCAATTGGTGGAAATATATACGAGAGTATTAATACATTATGTCGCTTGTCCATATCTATTTTCCTCATCCTTATTCACGTTTCTACCAGTTATTCACTTGTTAAAGCTAAAACAAGTCTATAAAAAAATGTCACGTTAACCATACCATAAGTACGGTCATATTGCGAATCACTGCTTCATCTGGTATATTTGAAATGGTCTGTTGGAAAGGTTCGGGTGGATTACATGACAAGCAAACTACGTGTCCTCCACGTAATCGGCGGTGGAGAATTTGGTGGAGCTGAACAGCATATTCTCAATCTGCTTACTTCTTTTTCTAAGAAGCAAGTAGAGGCAGCCGTCGTATGCTTTTACGATGCGTTATTTGCGAGAAAATTGCGTGAAGCTGGTATCAAAGTGACAACATTACATACATATGGACGCTTCGATTTCCGTATTTTGCAGGGATTAAAGCAGGAAATTATCGCTATGAATCCAGACATTGTGCATACGCACGGAGTTAAAGCTAACTTTTTGGGAAGGTTGGCGACTCGTTCAATGGACTGCACAACATTTACCACAGTCCATAGTAATTTAAAATATGATTACGTAAGTCCACTGGCTTCTTTTGGCGCAACCCTTATGGAAAAACAAACACGCCGCTGGACGGATCACTTTATAACGGTAAGTAAGGCACTCCAAACAGTTTTAATAGAAGATGGCATTCCTCAAGAAAAAACAAGTGTAATCTTTAATGGAATGGATATTACCCCGTTCCGCATCGAAAATAAAGCAGAAGTGCGTGACGCACTACGCAAAGAGTGGGAAATCCCTGCCGATGCTTTTGTGTTTGGAAACGTCGGGCGTATCGTGCAGATCAAGGGACTTCCTTATTTACTTGAAGCTTTTGCTCAGGTGTTAGCTAGCACGCAAAACCATCCTAAACTTTATTTAGCAATAATCGGGGATGGTGTAGACCGTCCAGCTCTTGAAGATCAAGCACGTCAGCTTGGAATTGCCGAGCGAGTTCGCTTCGTTGGCTTCCGTACCGATGTCCCTCGTTGTCTTCAAGCATTGGATATGTATGTGCACGCTGCGTTGTACGAAGGACTAGGTTATACGATCGCTGAAGGAATGGCTGCATCTTTACCTGTAATAGCTACAGATGTTGGAGGTGTGGGTGAATTTGTCATTTCAGAAGAAACTGGACTGTTAGTTCCTCCAGCTGAAGCGGGCGTTTTAGCACAGGCCATGCTCAGACTTTGGCAGGATCATGAGCTTCAGCTACGCTTAGTTAAAAACAGCACTGAAATGATTGACCGTGAATTTACAATTGAGCAAATGGCGGAACAAACCATTCACCTTTACGAGCAAAAACGAAAGCCATAATCGACAAAGAATCTATGATAACATGAAAATAACCTAAGCATTCATGCTTATACCCATAATTCATTTGCAAAAACGACTTCTTCCCCTCCAGCTAAGGGAACAAAGTCGTTTTTTCTTTGTTTCATTGTCTGAATCCTTGTACAATAGAAGTGGAACTACATAGAAAGGTTGTGCGTAATCGTGAAAGTATTTATATCCTGCGATATGGAAGGAATCTCGGGCATTACCGATCCTACTTATATTAATCCCGATACAGGCAGCAATTATCAAAGAGGCCGTGCCTATATGACTCACGATGTGAATGCTGTGATTGAAGGAGCCATAGCCGCTGGCGCTACTGAAATTTTGGTAGCAGATAGCCATGAAAATCTTAATAACATTCATTTGGAGGATTTGCATCCAAAAGCCCGCCTGCTACGCGGAACCCCACGCGATCACTCTATGATGCATGGCCTAGATGAGACCTATGATGCCGTTTTTTTAATCGGCTATCACACCCGTCAAGGCGTTCCAGGAGTTCTTAGTCATACGATGTCACGCGTCATTAAAAACATGTATATAAACGGTCGAGTTGTTGGCGAATTTGGTTTTAATGCCATCTATGCCGGTTTATGCGGCGTACCAGTCTGTTTGGTATCTGGCGACAATCTCATCGCGGAGGAAGCCCTAGAGCTCATTCCTGACATCCAGACCGCTATCGTTAAATATGCAACATCCCGCACTTCCGCAATCTGCCTTTCGCTACAAGAAAGCCGTGAAATTCTGCAAGAGCAAGCAAGCCTAGCTTTGCAGCGTTGTAAGGAAATAGTACCACTTGCTACTGAGCTGCCACTTGAATTAAAAATAGAGTTCTCTCATTACGGCCAGGCTGAGATGGCCGCAATTGTTCCAGAAACAGTAATCATTCCGAACACCACGGAAGTTACCTACTACGCAAAAAATCAGTCTGATATGTATAAAACCATGCGTGCGATGATGAACTTAGCTAGTACAGTCCCGTTCTGTTAGCATCCCGCTTAGCTCCTCAAGATAAAAAACGTCCTGCCCCCTTCATCAGCTTTGACTGGGACAGGACGTTTTCTGTATGCTTTTCCTCGGCAAAACTTTATCTACATCTAAATTCGCTTCACTTTCACTTGCTCATCAAGCGTACGCGGAATTCTATTTTTCAAATCTAAAACCACAGGGGTTAACGCCATTTTCCCAGTTACCTCAGCCCAATCAAGCTCGGTGAACTCTTGCTGCATCGCAGCTAGCACCAACGCATCAGCGCCAGATACAGCAACTTCTAGGCTGTCTTTTTTATGAGCATACGGCGTATGAACAGCAGGATCATAAGACGTAACCTCTACCCCTTTCGCCAGCAATAGCTCAATAAAATCGTGCACAGGACTAATGCGGTCATCATTGGAAAAATCCTTCATAGCTAAACCAAACACAGCTACCTTACTGTCAGCCAAACGTTTGCCCACCGATTGTAGTGTTTGCTCCAGCATGTCTACCAGCACAGAAGGAATGCCATCGTTAATTTTACGTGCAGTAGTCAAAAGCGGTAGGTCAACATGCAGTTCCTTTGCTTTTGGAGCCAAATAATAAAGGGCATTCGGCAAACAGTAACCACCTACACCGGGACCTGGCGTTAATAAATTGACGCGAGTATGGGTATTAGCAACCTTAATTAATTCAAAAACATCAATATCTGCTGCTTCTGCAAATCTTGCAAACTCTTGAACCATCGCAATATTTACGTCTCGCTGAATGTTCTCAATAACCTTGGAGGCTTCTACTACGCGAATATCTGTAACAGTAATCTCTGTCTCACTAATAAAGGAAAGTAATTCTTTTCCTTTGGCAGCACTCGCCTCATTAATACCGCCTAATGCTAGAGGCATGTGAATAAACTCCTCAAAAGCCCGTCCTTCTGCAATACGTTCGGAGCAATAGCTTAGATAGAAATCCTCGCCTGCCTTCATGCCGCTCGCCTCTTCAAGTAATGGCTTCACAACTTCTTCCGTTGTTCCCGGAATCACGGTACTGCGGATCATGACATGATCGCCCTTTTTGAGTTGGCTTCCTAATGATTGAGCAGCACTTTTTAAATATTGCAACTCAGGATCACCATTTTTAACCGGGATGCCTACTGTTACGATATAGTGGTCAACCTGTTGTTTAGCTTCCTCATAGGAAGTGGTGGCATGAAAACGACCTGCCTCCACCTGTTCTTGTAAAATTTCTGGCAATGTCTTGCCTTTATATGCTTCCAGATGGTGAGATTTTCCTTCGTTTGTTTCCTTTACAAGCTGTTCGGAAACATCGATTCCGACTACCTTTGCACCTTTCATCGCGTAGGTTAGCGCAAGTGGCAAACCTACAAAACCAAGGCCTACAACCGCGACACGAATAGGATGTGTCATAATAATCTCCTCTTTCCTTTGTTTCTCCACGTATATATGCTACGTATGTAGTAACTACGATAGATAGTAAATTCCTAACCCCAGAAAAACAAGGCCGCAAATAAACAACGCTTTGTACAGTTTATCCAAATTGCTGCCCCCTCACTATGAGAGATTCTTTCTACCCTTCTCAAAGCCATATTATACCCTGCCTAACGTAAAAAGGACAGCCATTCACAAAAATTGCCGTCCTGATCACGCTTTGAATAATCTTCATGAATTCTTACATGTCCAGATTTATCAGCAAGAATTGCACCTACACCACCAAGCTAGCTCCGATGATGTATGAAAAACCGATGGATAGAAACATGGAAATCAGCCCGATTGCGCGGTTATCTTGCTCAATTTCATGATCGATTTTTAGACTTGGCGTCATGAATTCAAAGATAAAGTAGGCAAGTAACATCAATAAAAATCCGTAGCTAGCATGTAGAAGGGATGCCCCTAGCTTCTCATGCTGCTGAATGGAAAACCGGAAAATATTAGCAATCCCAAATATCTTCCCACCTGTTGCCATGGCTACAGCAAGATTTCCCTTTTTTAATTCGACCCAGACCCGATACTTTGTAACCAATTCAAAAATAGAGATAAACAGGATCATTGCAAGACCTGTCACAGCAAAATAGGTAGCTGTGGCCAGATACGTATTTTGAAATAAGATCGCCATAAAAGGCTCTCCTCCCCGCTATTTCAATTCTACAATGGTAGCGCCCACGCCGCCTTCACCTTGACCACCTAAGCGGAACGATTTCACACTGCGGTGACGGCGCAAAAATTCATGAACACCTTTGCGCAAAACTCCTGTACCATTCCCATGAATAATGGATACCTTGTGGAAACCTGACAATACCGCATCATCCAGATAACGATCTATTTCTTGAATGCTATCCTCTACATTGTAACCGCGTAGATCCAGATCTAATTTAACGCTATTAGCTTCTCTCTTAATGGTCGTGTACTGTATTGGCTTTTTCGGCTGTACTGATTCCTTCACCACATGCATATCATCTTTTTTGACTTTCATTTTAATGATTCCAAGCTGAACTAAATATTCACTGCTGGATACCTTATCCAAAACGGTTCCCTTTTGTCCGAAGCTATCTACCATCACCTCGTCACCAATCTTGATTTGAGTGGCGCGAACTGCTTTGGCTGGTTTTTTCACCTTTTCTTTTTCCAGCTCCAGCACTGCATTTCCTAGCCGCTTTTTAGCATCAATGAGACGGTGTTCTTTAAAATCAACGCCCTCTTTGCGCATTTGACGCAACTCACGAATAATTTCTTCCGCTTCTTCACGGGCTAGTTGGACGGCGATACGCGCTTCTTCCTCCGCTTTTTCTAGCAAGCGATTTTTTGTCTCAGCGAATTGACGACGCTCCTCTTCTAATTGCTGACGTAATTCTTCTGCTTGCTTGCGAATATTTTCAGCGTCTTCACGTTCTTTTTCTGCCGTTTTCTTATTAGATTCCAGAGAGGCAATCATTTTCTCAACCTGATTTTCCTCTTTAGACACAGAGCGGCGAGCTTTATCAATGATCTGCTCGTTTAGGCCAAGACGTGATGCAATCGCAAATGCATTCGAACGCCCCGGAACCCCGACCAATAATCGGTAGGTTGGGCGCAGCGTCTGTACATCGAACTCTACACTGGCATTCACTACCTCTGGAGTATCATATGCGTAGGCTTTTAACTCACTATAATGCGTTGTAGCTACTAGCCTAGCCCCTTTGGCTAACACATGATCCAAAATGGACATTGCAAGCGCAGCGCCCTCTGTAGGGTCTGTTCCTGCTCCTAATTCGTCAAACAGCACAAGGCTTTTTTCATCCATTTGATCTAATATGCGGATGATGTTAGTTAAATGACTAGAGAATGTAGATAAACTCTGCTCAATGGACTGCTCATCTCCTATATCTGCAAAAATAGATGAGAATACTGCCATCTCGGTTTCTTCTTGTGCTGGTATATGAAGGCCCGCCATTGTCATTAAGGACAACAAGCCCAATGTTTTGATGGATACAGTCTTACCGCCAGTATTAGGGCCTGTGACTACAATGCCTGTATACTCTTTACCCAATTCTACATCTAGTGGAACGACCACCTTTGGATCAATCAGCGGATGACGTCCCTTTTTAAGCAAAATATAGCCTTCTTCATTTAATTTTGGACTGATGGCTTTCATGCTGTATGCTAACTGCGCCTTTGCAAAAATAAAATCAAGCTCAGCTAACACGGAAAGATTCTCCAATAACATATCCACATGATCTGCTACTAGTACGGTTAACGTATAAAGAATGCGTTCCACTTCATGCTCTTCTTTTAATCTAGCCTCGCGCAGCTTGTTATTCATCGACACAATTACTTCAGGTTCAATGAATAATGTAGCCCCTGACGCAGATTGATCGTGTACAATACCGCCAAAATGCGAACGATACTCCTGTTTGACTGGAATAACAAAGCGATCTCCACGAATGGTGACAATGTTTTCCATCAGCATTTTTTGTGTAGATGAGGAACGAGTCATTTGGTCAAGCTTTTCGCGAATTCGCGCTTCAGAGCTTCTAATCTCCTGACGAATCTGACGCAATTCAAGACTGGCGCTATCGACTACTTCACCGTTATCATCAATACAGCGTTTTATTTCTGTTTCCAGGTCGCGCAGGCCCTCAATTCTCTCTACCAGGCCTTGCAAAATGGAAAGCTCATGCTCCTCGGAAATATCATTAATAAACTGTTTAAGACGGCGTCCTGCATGCAAAGTAGTAGCAATATCAAGAAGTTCCAGAGGTGCTAAGATCGAGTTCAATCGAGCACGCTGGATCGGTCCACGGATATTGCGAATACCGCCCAAAGGCACGCTTCCTTTAACACGTAGCACCGTGCTTGCTTCCTCTGTTTGTCTTTGTGCATGACGAACAACATCTATATGATTAAAAGGCTCAAGTGACTCAGCCAGTTCTCGTCCGAGCTCTGATGTGGTTTTCTCCATCAGCATGGCGATGATTTTGTTAAATTCCAGCGTTCGTAAAATCCTTCGCTCCACGTATGCTGCCCCCTTCTTATCTAATCATTTTATTATACCATGCCGTGCTATTAAATTTACAAAAAACCATTTCATGAAAAATCCAATTTCTATCTGGATAGGTTGCCCATTGAAATAATTACATGCTATTTGTTGTACATACTTTATTTCCTAGTAAGCCAAAATGAAAACGTACACCAACCCTACTACAAGGAGGACTCGTTTATGAGTTTTATGCGTCACGTTATTCGCTTTATCGTTGCCGCAATTGTTCTGATGTTCGTCGGCTTCCTGGTACCGGGCTTTGCCGTAAACGGTTTTTGGACTGCCTTGCTTGCAGCAGTTGTTATTGCCCTCATTGGTTGGGGTGTCGAAAGCATTTTTGGTGATAAAATCTCTCCCTATAATCGTGGGATTGTCGGTTTCATCGTAAGTGCTATCGTCATTTACCTAACACAATTTTTGGTACCGGGTTTCCGCGTTACTGTGCTTGGCGCCTTGCTTGCTGCTTTGGTCATCGGGATTATTGACTTGTTTATCCCAATTAAAAATAAGATGGATATGCGCAACGGGGACTAATGAAGCCTAATGTAAAGCAATGCCTGTTAGGAAAACAACATACACTCGTATGTATTAGCAAAAGAGACTGCCCATGGCGGTCTTTTTGCATGCTGATGCTCGCACCGCCTGCTGTATATGAAAGGGCTGTTGAGAAATTATCTCAACAGCCCTGTAACTTCATACGGTCTATGTTGTATGTTTATCATTTGAAGGCAATTTACTGGCATCTTCCTGCAGCAGTCTGAGCAACTCCTCATACTCCTGTCGCAACCGGAAATACTCATCAGCAATGTTTACTGAGCTTAATACAGCAATTTTAGCCGTATCTAGCCGAAAGTTCCCCTGCGCGATTTCTTTCATTTTATCGTCAACATATCTGGCTACCATCCGCATGTGGCTGCTACTAGCCTTCCCGCTCAGGCGATACTGCTGACCATAGATTTCGACTGATAAACGATTTTTCCCATCTTCCTGCACGGAGTCTTCCTCCTTGAATAGCCCGACTATACGCTCATTACTACTAGGTTACTGAAAATGACTGTATTCGTCAAGGAATTTGATGGAGGTATTTACTAGGAACGTAATTCTGCTCCTACCTTGGTCAATGCTTCAATCACTTTTCCGGTGATCTCTTGCACTTCTTCATCCTGCAAGGTTCTCTCTGGATGACGATACACAATAGAGTAAGCTACGCTCTTTTTGTCTGAAGCGATGCGCTCTCCTGTATAAATATCAAACAAAGTAACTGACTCAAGCAATTCACCTGACTCTTCACGAATGATTGCTTCTAATTGTGCCACTGGTAAGCTACGTTCTACCACTAACGCTAAATCACGAGTAATAGCAGGGAACTTCGGCAGTGGTTTGTAATCAGTAAGATCTGTCGCAAAGCTGAACAGTTTTTGTAAATCAAATTGGAATACATAGGTTTCATCCAAATCATGATCCTTCTCCGTCTTAGGATGAAGCTGTCCCATATAACCGATCACTTCGCCTTCAAAGATGACATCGGCTGTACGTCCGGGATGCATTCCTTTGCGATTTTTATTCGCGGAATATGTTACAGCAAGAGGATTAACTCCTAAACGGCTAAACAAGGATTCAACCAGTCCTTTCACCGTGTAAAAATCAACAGGAGCTTTTACCCCCATCCAATTTACTGGCACCCACTGACCTGTTACAAGGCCACCCAGATACAACCGCTGCTCAGGTTGTTCTGTTAATTGTTCTTGTTCGGATAAGAAGACATGGCCTAATTCAAAGAAAGCTAAATCTTGATTTTGTCTATTCTTGTTATACGTTGCCGTTTCTACAAGGCTTGCCAGCAAATTGGTACGTAATACGCTATGCTCTTCGCTAATTGGCATGGCTAGTGGCACAGGATGTAGATTACGTTCGTCCTGCAATCCGCTAAATTGTGCCAGTTTATCAGGATGCAATAATGCATAAGAGATTGTCTCAGACAGTCCAGTACCAATTAAGTGATGACGTGTAATGCGACGCAATTGTTGTTCCTTGGTTAACCTGCCTTGAATTGATTCCCCAGTTGGCAATGTTACTGGAATTTGATCATATCCATAAAGGCGTGCAACTTCTTCAATTAAGTCCTCAGGCAGCGTAATGTCGCCACGGCGTGTAGGAACCGTTACAGTGAACAATGCTCCATCTTCTTGCTCTGTCTGGTCAAATGTAAACTGTAAACGAGTAAAGATATCTGCCACTTGTTCCCTTGTAATACTTGTGCCTAGATGCTGATTAATTTTTGCAAGGGAGACAGAAACCACAACAGGTTGGTTTACCGTGATGGTTTGTTTAGCTGCCCCTTTCGATACCTTGGCATGGGCTAGCTTTTGAATTAAATGTGCAGCGCGATCGGATGCAACAGAAACACGCGATTGATCAACGCCCTTCTCCCAACGAACACAGCCTTCTGTACGCAGATTCAGCATTTTAGACGTACGGCGGATAGAAGCTGGCGTGAAGTAGGCTGATTCTAAAATAATCTCCTTTGTATTGTCGACGATCTCGGAGTTTGCTCCTCCCATTACGCCGGCGATACCCAAGCCTTTTTCTTTGTCAGCAATAACTAATGCTTCTGAATCAAGAGTACGTTCTTGATCATCTAGCGTGGTTAGCTTTTCATTTTCTTGTGCCAAGCGAACAATAATTTGTTGATCGGATACTTCTTTGGCATCGAACGCATGCAATGGCTGTCCGTATTCCAGTAATACGTAGTTGGTAATATCCACTACATTATTGATTGGACGAGTCCCTGCTGCCATTAGACGATTCTTCATCCATTGCGGGGCACTTGCAATCACTGCGTCAGTGAAGTGTCTGCCCACGTATTCATAGCAATGCTCGCTAGCTTCAATTGCAACCGTAACAGGATTTGCTTCTCCATCCTCTGTTACTGATGTATCTGGCAATGTAACCTCACGTCCATAAAGCGCTGCTACTTCATAAGCTACTCCTAGCATGCTTAAACAGTCAGAACGATTCGGGGTCAAACCCAATTCCAACACGTAATCATTCAATCCTAAATACTCAATGGCATCTGCACCCAGCTCAGCCTCTTCTGGCAAAACGAGAATACCTTCCTGTTGGTCCTTCGGAAGCAATTTATCGTTTAATCCTAGTTCTTTTGCCGAGCAAATCATCCCTTGAGATTCCACACCGCGAAGCTTTGATTTTTTAATTTTAAAGTTCTCAGGTAACACTGCACCGATCATCGCTACTGGAACTTTTTGTCCTTGTGCCACATTTTGAGCCCCACAGACAATTTGTAATAGCTCCCCTTGACCTACATCTACCTTTAGAACGCTTAGACGGTCTGCATCTGGATGTTTTTCACGTTCCTGAACATAACCGATAACAACACCTGTTACACCTTTATTAAGGGATTCAATACCCTCAACCTCAATTCCACTGCGAGTCATTTTTTCCGCTAATTCCTGCGGTGTTATATCCGTTAGATCAACATATTCTTTTAACCATTGATATGATACTTTCATTGCTTACATAATCCCCTTTCTTTGGCGAACCGACTAGGAGCGGTTAAATTGACGTAGGAAACGCACATCATTTGTATAGAAATTACGAATATCCTCAATACCATACTTCAGCATTGCAATGCGCTCTACTCCCATACCAAATGCAAAACCGCTAACTTCCTGCGGATTATAGCCTGCCATTTCAAGAACGCGAGGATGAACCATTCCAGCACCCAAAATCTCAATCCATCCCGTTTGTTTACAAATACGGCAACCCTCTCCATGACAGATTACGCACTGAATATCCACCTCAACGCTTGGTTCCGTGAATGGGAAAAAGCTAGGACGAAGACGAATTTGCTGGTCTTCTCCAAACATTTGCTTAGCAAACGTGAGCAACGTTCCTTTCAAATCACTCATGCTGATGCCTTTTCCAACCACAAGACCCTCAATTTGAGTAAATTGGTGGGAATGTGTCGCGTCATCATCATCGCGGCGATACACTTTTCCAGGGCAAATAATTTTAACTGGCGTTTTTCCTTCTTTTTTTAACATGGTACGAGCCTGTACAGGCGAAGTATGCGTACGCAATAACAGCTCTTCTGTGATGTAGAAGGAATCCTGCATATCACGTGCTGGATGTCCTTTTGGCAAATTAAGCATTTCAAAGTTGAAATGATCCAGCTCCACTTCAGGTCCCTCTGCTACTTCATAGCCAAGTCCAATAAAGATATCTTCCAATTCTTCAATAATACGGGACAAAGGATGCATTGTTCCCGTCGGTACAGGACGGCCTGGCAGTGTCACATCAATGGTTTGCTTATTTAGCTTCGCTTCTAATACACGTGCTTCAAATTCCTGCTGTTTGGAAAGAATCGCTTCTTCAATCACTTGACGAACTTCATTCACTAGCTGGCCAATTTTTGGGCGCTCTTCAGCAGACAATCCCCCCATACCACGTAAAATTTCTGTTAATTCGCCTTTTTTACCTAAGTATTTAACACGAAGCTCCTGAAGCTCCTGTCCTTCGCCCACTTGCTTCAATAGATCAAGTGCATTTTCTTTTAACTGTTGTAAACGCGTTTGCACAACAATCTCTCCTTTGTTTACAAATAAAAATACAACAAAAAAACTTCCTCCCTAAAACAGGGACGAAGTTTAATTTCCGCGGTACCACCCTAGTTAGACATCTCATGATGTCTCACCTTCGCATCCGTAACGTGGATGAACCGGTTCCTCCTACTTAAAGTCCGATTGTTACTTTGATCTTAGCCAGTTAAACTCCAAGCATTTGATCACAGCTTTTCAATCTTGAGTTCTTCAGAGGTCTGCTCATGAGTGAATTCCATAGAGATCACGCAAAAGTGCTTCCAGTCGCTCGCAAGCGGCACCTTTTCCCTGAACACGTCATCTGTTCTATGTACTAGTCTCAATCCTAGCATTTATGACAATTATTTTAGAATTTGCGATTAATTATACCTCACAATGGGGTCACTTGCAAAAGAAAACCAGATAATATCCCAAAAATCTTAGTCGCAACCACAATCAGCTTTGCGCTGACGTACTGCCTCATACAACATTACCCCTGTGGCAACAGCGGCGTTTAACGATTCTGTCCGTCCATAGATTGGTATGTGAATCAGCTCGTCTGCTTGAGACAGAACGGAATCAGACACACCTCGTGCTTCATTCCCAATCACTATGGCAACTTTTCCGCCATATACCGGTTCATCATACTCTCGACTTTGTTGTCCAAGAGCTGTCACCAGTATACGTCCGCCTGCCATTTTTATTTGTTCCGATACAGTTTTAACATCACAAATGAATACGGGCATCCGGAAGAACGAGCCCATCGTTGAACGCAATACCTTACCATTGTAAAGGTCGACACTGCCTCGTCCCATCAAAACAGCATCTACACCAGCCGCTTCTGCTGTTCGCATAATCGTGCCTACGTTACCAGGGTCTTGTAATTCATCAAGAATAAGTATGAGAAAATCGTATTTTCGCAAATTATTCCATTCCGTATCCCAATCATTGGACCGCATTTTCACTTCTGCTACGATTCCTTGCGGTGTCTTCGTTTCAGATAATTTACTTAACACGACATCCGTTGTAGATATGCATTTGACAGGATAAGAGAATGCTTCAAGCGCTCTCATTACCGTAGCAGGCAATCCTCTGCCCTCGTCAAATAAGAGCGTAACTACTTCCATATTAGACAATAGAGCTTCCTCCACTAAATGCTCTCCCTCTATGAGGAAACGCCCTGCTGCTTCTCGGCCCTTTTTGGTTTGCAATTCCTTCAAACGCTTTACTAAAGGATTTTGCAAGGATTGTATATGTTCTACTTTCATGTATTTATGCCTTCTCCTCGAATTCTTTCAAATCCATATTATGACCAATAACAACCAATACATCATCATGCTGCAAAACAATGTCCGGGCCCGGGGAAATGTTAAACGATTGGTTACTCTTAATAGCAATAACGTTTACCCCATACTTAGCACGAACGTCAATGTCGCGTAGAGACTGTCCAACCATCGAATGAGATACGACAACCTCAGCCACGCTATAATCTTCAGCAAGCTCGATAAAATCCAGTACATTAGCTGATATTAAATTATGAGCCACACGTATTCCCATATCACGCTCGGGGAAAACCACTCGATCAGCCCCGACCTTATAAAGAACCTGCCCATGACGCTCGTTTTGTGCTTTTGCTACAATTTTTTTAACGCCCATTTCTTTTAGAATCAGTACAGTCAAGATACTGGCTTGAATATCAGCACCAATGGATACAACTACAACGTCAAAGTTACGAATTCCAATTTCTCGCAATGCCATTTCATCAGTAGAATCGGCAGCAACCGAATGTGTTACATTTTGGATATTTTCATTAATACGCTCTTCGTCTTCATCGATTCCCATCACTTCATAGCCCATTTCGTATAAAGCATGAGCCACACTGGAACCAAAGCGTCCCATTCCGATAACGGCAAATTGTTTTGACATGATTCAACCTCCCATTTGTCCTACTAGATTATAACATAGCGCTGAAACAGTACAAAAGGAATGTAAATGTAGCGTTCAACGAATACTAACGAGGATCATCTTTATTTTTGATGTAAAAAGGAGTGTTATACAGGTGAATATTAATGCGTTAAATCTTCGTCAAGCTATCATGTATAAAATGCAGGGTTCCAGTCCTGCCTCCGTGGAAGAAACGATCAATGATGCGATTCAAAGCCGTATGGAAAAAACCTTACCAGGACTTGGCGTATTATTTGAGGTGCTATGGCAAAACAGCAGTTCCGATCTGCAACAGCAAATGGTCACTACCATTTCCGAGCATATTCCAGCGAATACAGCCTCTCCTGTATAACGCAAGATATCTCTTTACTTTGCTACTTCTTTTTTACCAAAAGACAATGGGGACTTGCAAGTTAAGTTACCGTTGTCTTTTTTGCATAGAAAAAGGCGAGCCTTGGTTTACAACCAAAGCCCACCTTGTTATTGCTTATTCAAAAGAAGTCAATTCTGCTACTTTTTCTTTATCTAAGCGTCTCACCAAAGCAATCAATAATTTTACCAGATTCTCATAATCATCATAATGAAGCACAGAAGCATGACTATGGATGTAGCGCGTTGCTACAGAAAGCGCAATGGATGGTACCCCACTACCCGTAAGCGTAAATGCCGCCGCGTCTGTAGCTCCACCTGGAATGGAAGTTAATTGATACGGTATATTTTCCATTTCAGCCGTCTCAATAACAAAATCACGTAATTTTTGCGGCGCAATCATGCGAGCGTCATACAGCCCGATTTCAACCCCGGCACCTGCTTTGGATGGTGCATCATTTTTGCTGACGCCTGGCGTGTCACCAGCGATACCCACATCTACGGCGATACCAATATCCGGTTTTACCACATTAGCTACGGTGAAAGCTCCGCGAGTACCAACTTCCTCCATTACAGTTCCTGCTGCATACAAGGTGTTAGGGTGCTCCACGCCCTGAAGGCCCTTCATTAAGTCAATAGCAGCAGCACAACCCATGCGATTATCCCATGCTTTCGCCATTAACATTTTTGGATTTTTTAATACAGTAAATGGACACACCGGAATAATCGGATCACCCAAACGAACCCCGAATTCCTCTGCTTCTTTTTTACTGGAAGCTCCAATATCCACAAACATATCTTTGATCTCAACCACTTTACGGCGCTTTTCCATTGGCATAACATGAGGCGGAATAGAGCCTATTACTCCATCTAGGAAGCCATCCTTGGTTTGAATATGTACTCGCTGTGCCAGCATAACTTGCGGCCACCATCCACCCAGCGGTTGAAATTTCAGAAAACCTTCATCTGTAATCCGCGTTACCATGAAGCCAACTTCGTCCAAATGTCCTGCGATCAGCACTTTAGGCCCGTTATCATCGCCTGTTTTTCTAGCAATCAAGCTCCCTAAATTATCATAAGTAATTTCATCTGCGTACGGTTCTATGTATGATTTCATAACCTGACGAGCTTCCTGTTCAAAACCGGGTACACCATGAGCCTCTGTTAGATCACGTAGCATTTGTTCAGTCTTTTGATCCATATCTTTCATTCCTTTCTGCGTTGCGTGTTGTATCATACGAAATATGGTATCACATAATACCACATGACATACAAAACCCCACCATTCCATAATAAACAAAGTGGTATCAGAACACAAAAAGACGGATGCTTGGTTTTATGACGCCATAAGAGCATCCCTAAACCTACGCCTGCAGCACCTCCAAGCGCAGCCAGCAAAAAAAACGTAGCCTCGGGTATTCTCCAAGAGTTATGCTTGCGAGCAAGACGTTTATCCCATCCCATTGCACACAGCGCATAAAGATTGATGAACACAATTGCTACTGAAATAAGCAGAAGCTGATGTAATACAACTCCAAATAACAGCATAACCAATGTTACTAGAAAAATACTATTTCTCTGTCGCTTATGAGCCTGTAATTTTTTCGGGATCACTTTCGATCCCCCTCTGGTGTTTTATTCGAACGTTTTTTTAAGCAGCAATAGCGATAAAGAATCAAGCCTATTATTAGGGCTAGTATCACCCACAATGTGATAAACCCATAATGACGGCTCACAGCGATAATATGATCGACATGGTTACCAAAAAAATAACCTAAAAAATAGAAGGCTAACGCCCAAATCAGACCAGTGGTGTAGGAATATAGCGCATATTTACGAAAAGTCATACCTCCGACTGCTACAACATATGGCACTAAATGACGTACAACTGGCAGCAAATAGCTGATAAACAGTGAAAACGTACCATATTTTTGGATGAGTCCGGTCGATCGATCTATATAAGATCCGAATTTCTTTTTCTTAGCTAACCGAGTAAGTATAGGTGGACCTACCCAACGTCCTAAAAAAAAGCCGATAGACAGACCTGAAACCACTCCCAGGTAGCCAGCCAGAAAAGCATAGTACGGATTCAAGTAACCAAGAGCAGCCACTAGTCCACCTGTTGCTACTACCAGCTCATCAGGAACAGGCAGACCCACAATGCCCAGCCATAAGAGAAAAAAGATGGCCAGATATCCATATTGTTCAATAAATTGAAGTAACACATCCACACTCATGTCCAAAGAAGCTCCCCTTTTGTCTTATCTGAGATCCAAACGTCTTTGTCGTTGGTATTACGATTTACTTATCATTTTCGTTACATTCCTCATTGAATTCGCAAAGAAAAGTTTAGGCTATAAAGGTTTTCCTCATGTGTAAGAACTACTTTGGGCATGGCGTAAAAATAGCAGTGCGGATCGCGTACCTAGGTCACTTTATACTACTGTCCGTTTCCTTCTGGGTATCGTCTAGGCAACTGTTTGTGGTACGGGAACACAGACGAATGTATTGGAGGACCCTTCCACAAACGGATAATACATCACCAAAGCAAAATTACCTTCAACCATTTCACCCGTTTTTATATAGTGTTCTACATTAAATGAGACATGCGCTACTGTAGTATGCTTGGCATACTCCTTTTCCGTTTCAGCGTGCAGAGCAAAATCTGCACGTAAATCTTTACGTTTACTTGCTACATTTTGATAAATCGCTTGTAATTCTGATTTGTTAACCGTATCTTCCCACCAGATTTTACGCGGCCGATATTTTTGATTTAATAAGTAATCAAATTTTAACATACTTAATGAATGACTTGTTTTATTAGGAGCTTTCCTTTCAAGAAAACGTTGGAGACGAATAAACAAATCTTCCAGCTGGTGCCCAAAGCGCCCCCAGCCTTGCTCTTCCCAATAATCCCCAAACTCTTGGAAGAAATCAAATGGCGTCTCAAAATGATGAGCCAAAATCCATTCAAACGCCTTGTCCATTCTATGAGCATTCCAATATTTCTCTAAAATATCTTCCGTACGCTTAATTCGCTGCATGTCATTAAAGGAAAGCACGTTATTTCCAAGGATTTCATAAGGTGATTGATCCATATATATATACCCATGTTCTGCAGCACGTGCCCTCACACCTGTACCTCGCAGCATTTTTAAAAAGCCTAATTGCAACTCTTCCGGACGCAATGCAAATACATCGTTAAACGTCTTGCGGAAAGATGCATAATCTTCCTCTGGTAATCCCGCGATTAAGTCTAAGTGCTGATCAATTTTACCAGATTCTTTGATTTTCAGCACGGTATAACTTAATTTTTCAAAATTTTGTCGGCGTTGTACAAGACGATTCGTTTCGTCATTGGTTGATTGAACTCCAATTTCAAAGCGGAAAATACCTGGCGGCGCATTCTCAGCTAAAAAGTCCACTACATCCGGCTTCAGGATGTCGGCTGTTATCTCAAATTGAAAAATGGTTCCATTATGGTTATCAATTAAAAATTGAAAGATCTCCATAGCATACTGCTTATTAATATTAAATGTCCGATCCACAAATTTAATGGTTTTCACTCCATGATCTATTAAACGCTTCAAATCGCGCTTCACTCGATCTAGATCAAAATAGCGAACTCCGTTTTCAATGGAGGACAAACAGTACTGACAGCGAAAAGGGCAACCGCGGGACGCTTCAAAATAAACGACACGGTTATTTAATTCATCTAAATCCTCTTCATAGGGGGATGGTAAATGGTTTAAATCCTTCGTTTGCATACGTTGCATCGAAAAACGGACACGTTCTCCATCTCGATAGGCAATACCTGGTACTTCTTTTAATAGCGGAGCGTCACCGGTTTGTTTTGCCCGGTCATAAGCCTGACATAATTCCAGAAATGTCTCTTCACCCTCCCCCATCACGATTACATCAATAGCAGGATAATTTTTCATCCACTCGTCTGTATCGTACGAGACTTCTGGACCTCCTAGAATAATCGGCACATTTGGACAAATCTTTTTTACATTATTAATTACGTCCAGCGTCTCACGAATATTCCAGATATAACAGGAAAATGCAATAATATCAGGCTGACGTTTATGAATATCCCCAACAATATTTATCAAAACATCATTAATGGTGTATTCTACCAGTTCGATATTTGGATAATGGGGCTTGGCATAGCTACGCAAATATCGTAAAGCCAAAGAAGAATGAATATATTTGGCGTTAAGGGTTGCAAGTAAGATTTTCATTATATATGGTCACTCCTTTTTCTACGCCCTTCATTATACTGTTCTGCGCAATTCTCTGACAACATGTCCTAATTCGGGCAGTATTAATTTGACCATTGCTAGTTTAACCGCTCCTGTGGAACCGGGTGTGGAAAAGATCGCTTTCCCCTTATAGATGCCCGCTATGGCTCTAGATAGTATGGATGCGGAACCAATATCCTCGGTATAACTAAGCATGCGGAAAATCTCGCCAAACCCGGGCATCTCTTTATCAAGCAATCCTTTCACCGACTCATATGTATGGTCACGAGGAGCAATACCAGTTCCTCCGTTAAGCAAAATTACATCTACTTCTGCGTGCTCTGTACCATGCTCAATTACAGCCTGTATCTGCGCTGGTTCATCTTTTACAATATAATAAAGAAGAGTGTTATGACCCGCTTCTTCCAAAAGATTTTTCATTAGCTTTCCACTTTTATCTGTTTCTTCGTTCCTTGTATCAGATACGGTGACAACCATTACCCCCACATTTTTAGGTGCAGTTGCTTTATGTTCAGTTGTGCTCATTCATTATTCCTCCTCAGATACCTCTTTTTCAAACACTGCAGTCCCGTTTTACTCGATCATAAGCCAGATTATAGAGACAAGCAACGAAAAAACTAGATTGTAACTCCTATCATACCCTTCTTTTACCAAGCGCAAAAGCCCGACACTTCTGCGGCACTCTAGACCACAAAGTTCGGGCTAAGGGATGATAACTTACTTACATAACTCTTGCCTTGTATTCATACATAAATGAAAAGCACTTATGGCAAATCAATCAGCATAAAATAGGAGTCTTGTCCTGCTACTAGCTCCAGCTTATCCAAATCGGTAATCCGCGCTGAATCACGTCTTTCCAATACTTGTCCGTTGACCTCTACTTGTCCCTCCATGATAAATAGGAACGTCCGTCTATTCGTCTGCTGAGGGAACGAGATGCTCTTTCCTGCTTCTAAACGAGACAAATAAATGGTCATATCTTGATGGATATGTGCAACGCGATGCTCATGTTGATTAGCTGATACGACAGGCAATAAGGCGTTTACCATTGCCTTTTGATCATAAGCAAACTGTTCGTATGACGGCGTTAAGCCATACTGCTTCGGTTCAAACCATAATTGAAGCAGCTTCGCCTCCTCAGTAGTGGAGCCATTATACTCAGAATGCAGAATACCTGTACCAGCAGACATTCGTTGGACCTCGCCTGGCTTAAGCTCCTCTTCATTTCCTGTACTGTCTTTATGACGCAGAACACCCTCTAGCATGATCGTAACAATCTCCATCTCCTTGTGCGGATGGGTTCCAAAACCATATCCAGCTTGGATGGTATCGTCATTTAGCACTCTCATAGGACCAAAGTTCATATTTTCTGGATCATAATATTCTGCAAAGGAAAAACTAAATTGTGATTTCAACCAGCCATGATTAGCTTGGAAACGGGAATCTGATGGAAAAATTTTTATCATATTAGCTCACCTCATAGCTTTAGTTTGTAAGTATCGTAACGATATATTCTTGTTTCCATCATACCAAAGTAACTAACTTTTGTAAAGTAACTAACCATTATTTTTAAAAAACAAAATGAATAGCGTCCCTTTTTGAAACTTATATCTGCTATTTCCGTATACAGAATAAATCGAAGTTTTATGTCGATTATTTTTTCATGCAAAAACACTGCTCCCTATTCATATAGATCAAGAAAATATCAAGAAAAGGAGGCACCCCCTTCCTTATGGCTTTATTACTAAAAATACTTTTACCCATTGGTTGCTTCTTTCTTTGTTGGTATTTTATGAGTCGATTATTTCATCCCTTACGTGCATTTAGGCAAGCTAGACGAAAGGGTACGTTTCATTTATTAGATACGCCAACTAATATCAGACAAAATCTGCTTTTAACGTATAAAAAAGCGGTATATGAAGGAGAAAAATACTCGGAACCAGGTAAACCTTCCCATGTAAACTGGATCGTGTTAACCTTAACCAAGCCTACTACGGAAGAACTATTGCCTATAGACTATGATCTAATGGAAAGCCGTTTACATGAGCATTATCCTCAAGCCCAAATTCAATGGCCACCTTGCACGAAAAGGAACTCTCTTTAGGCCTTGACTGGGCCTTTTTTTGTTTTGAGCTGTCTATAGAACAAATTACCGGGCTCCTTCTTCCTATTTATTTGATCTTCTACTAGTTGTGCTCGGCTCTTTTTAGAGTGTTACATTTATTGGAATTTCGGTATTTTTTCTTATTGATGAACAATCGATTTTCTGCTACGCTTGTGAGCAGTTTCCACTACAAACCAAAGTAAGACCTTACTTTTACTGGTTATACTAACAACAATGTTGTATTTCCTTAAAAGGTAATGTCTGGCAAAGGAAGAGGTTGCGATGTTAGTAAAATTAATTAAAAATTTTCATTTAAGCCCACCCAAGGTGCTCGTCTTAGGCTTTGCGCTTATCATTGCAATTGGTGCCATCTTATTAACTCTTCCTATTGCAACGAACGACGGCCAAGGGCTTTCTTTGATCAACGCCGTATTTACCTCTACGTCTGCTACCTGCGTAACAGGACTAGTAGTGACGGATACTGGGACAACTTTTACACTGTTTGGGCAACTAGTGATTTTAGCACTTATTCAAGTAGGCGGTTTAGGATTCATGACCCTAGCTACTTTTTTTGCTCTTCTCATGGGGAAAAAAATCTCCTTACGACAACGTCTCTTGTTGCAAGAGTCTCTCAATCAGATTTCTATTGAAGGAGTAGTCAGGCTTGCCAAGATGCTTCTCATCTTTACAGGCTTGATCGAATTGACTGGGGGAATTTTGCTTACTCTACGCTTTGCCTTTGATATGCCGTTTGCGAAAGCTTTGTATTACGGTATTTTTCATTCCATATCTAACTTTAACAATGCCGGATTCGATCTCATGGGCGAATTCAGTAGCTTAACCAAGTATGTGAGTGATCCTATCGTTAATCTAACAGTCTGTTCGCTGATTATTTTAGGCGGGATTGGATTTATTGTGATGGCAGAAGTATACGGGTATCGAGATACGAAACGATTATCATTACATACAAAGGTAGTTCTAACTACCACAGCCATTTTGATTGTTCTAGGCACGCTAGCCATTTTTATCCTAGAGTTTACGAATCCCAAAACGCTGCAGCCATTATCTCCTGTTGGTAAATTTTTTGGAGCGCTCTATCAATCCGTTACGGCTAGAACGGCTGGCTCTAATACGATAAGCATTGGGGATATGCATCAGTCGAGCTTGTTCTTTATGATTGTGTTAATGTTTATTGGAGCTTCACCTGGATCTACAGGCGGCGGTATTAAGACTACCACCTTTGCCACTCTATTAGGAGCGGTATGGGCGCAAATAAAAGGCAGAGAAGATGTTATTTTCTACCGTCAACGTATTCTGCCGCATATGATTTACAAATCCCTAACCGTAACAATGACTGCCTTATTTATCGTCATTATAGTAAGTATGATTTTGACAATTACTGAGCCAGGCAAAGATTTTTTAATGATTCTCTTTGAGAGTGTCTCTGCCTTTGCAACGGTTGGTTTATCAATGGGACTGACCCCTGATTTATCTGATATCGGAAAAATTGTCATCTCCTTGACTATGTTTGCTGGACGTGTAGGACCATTAACTATCGCCTTTGCATTAGCTCAGCGAAACCGAAAGGAATACTTCCGCTATCCAAAAGGAAAAATTATGATCGGGTAATGCTAAAAACACAAAAAGACCACTCAGAAAAACTTGTTTCTGTAGTGGTCTTTTCTCCAATTTTATTTAGCAATGACTGTCTTCCTTAATTCAGCAACGACCAACTGCCCCATTTCTATCGTACTAAGCGCTTCTGCTTTATTAACTGCCAAATCACCTGTACGATGACCCGCTTCCAATACAGACCATACCGCTTGCTCGACTCGGTCTGCGGCTTCATCTAAATGCAGTGAGTAACGCAATAGCATCGCTGCAGACAAGATCGTAGCTAACGGATTAGCAATGCTCTTCCCGGCTATATCGGGAGCTGAACCATGTACCGGCTCATACAAGCCAAAGCTGCCTGAAGCAAGGCTAGCAGAAGCCAGCATGCCGATGGAGCCAGTCAGCATGGCAGCTTCATCACTTAAAATATCCCCAAACATATTCTCCGTTACAATTACATCAAATTGCTTCGGTGCACGCACTAGCTGCATGGCGCAAGAGTCAACCAGCATATGTGAAAGTTCTACATCAGGGTAATCGGCAGCAACCCGATCAGCAACCTTTCGCCATAGACGTGAGCTTTCCAACACATTTGCCTTATCCACGGAGACGAGCTTCTTTTGCCGTTTTCGAGCTATGTCAAAAGCGGTTCGTATGATACGCTCCACTTCTTCCTCACGGTATAGTAACAAATCCTCTGCTGTGTCCTGACCATCCTCTCCAATATAGCGCTTCTTGTCACCGAAGTAGATGCCACCAGTCAATTCACGTACAACCATTAAATCAACGCCTGCCACTACTTCTGGTTTTAAAGAGGATGCTTCTATGAGACTTTCATGCATGGTTGCAGGCCGCAAATTAGCAAACAGGCCTAAGGCTTTGCGAATCCCCAGAAGACCTGTTTCCGGGCGTAAATGTCCCGGATTCTGATCCCATTTTGGACCACCAACTGCACCAAGCAATACAGCATCCGCCTCTTTACATATGCGGATTGTCTCCTCAGGTAACGGCGTCCCCTCTTCATCAATCGCACAACCGCCGATTTTTCCATAAGTAAACTGAAAGGAATGACCTGTTTGCTCAGCAACTACTTCTAATACTTTAACCGCTTCGGCAACAATTTCAGCCCCAATTCCATCCCCTGGAAGAACGGCCACATTAAAGGTTTTTGTCATATAACGATCTCTCTCTTTCGCTTCTTAACTAACTGGTACTCCCGGTCATTTGAAATTCTCTCTATATTTTCTCTCTATCCCGAATCGTTGGACTTATGGCTGTAAACTGGTCATTAGACTGGCTGTGCGTCAAGTACCTCTCCGCGTGCTTGAATCAGCTTGTTAATTGCTCGTACATAGGCAATCGCACTCGCTTCCATAACATCGGTGCTTAGCCCTCTTCCTTGAGAAATCTCATCTTCTTGCTGAAGGCGAACATACACTTCTCCAAGAGCATCTTTCCCATGTGTAACCGAGATAATCTTATAATCAATTAATGTGACATCTTCACCAATCGCCCTATCAATTGCTTTGTAGATGGAATCGACCGAACCATTTCCACAAGCAGCTTCTTCATAAATCTCACCATCTGAGCGAAGGATGCGGACACTGGCTGTGGGGGTGCTTTGATTGCCATAGGAAAGCTGAATGGAATCAAGCCGATACATTTCTTCACTATCAGCCATTTTCGCATCAATTAATGCTAAAATATCGTCGTCACTAATTTCTTTCTTTTTGTCACATAGCACTTTAAATGCCTGGAAAGCCGTATCAATCTGCTCTGTCTCCAAATGATAGCCCAGCTCTGCAAGCTTATCCTTAAAGGCATGTCGCCCTGAATGCTTGCCTAGTACCAATAGATTAGACTTGTACCCTACCGTTTCTGGACGGATAATTTCGTAGGTTTCCGAATTTTTTAATACGCCGTCTTGATGGATCCCCGATTCATGCGCGTACGCATTTGCACCTACAATGGCCTTGTTACCAGGTACAATCATCCCCGTTAGACGGCTGACCAATTGGCTGGTACGGGCGATTTCTTTCAACTGCCATTTCGTTTCAACCTGATAGAAGCTCTTTCTTGTTTCCAGCGCCATCACAACTTCTTCTAGCGACGTATTACCTGCTCGCTCACCGATTCCATTGATCGTGCCTTCCACTTGCGTTACTCCTGCTTCAATCGCGGCCAAGCTATTAGCAACCGCCATGCCTAAATCATCATGACAATGACAGCTCAGCTTAATATTCGCTGTTTCAGGGACACGAATAACCATTTCGCGAAAAATATTTCCGTATTCCTGCGGTGTTAAATAGCCCACTGTGTCAGGCAGATTAATAACATTGGCTCCAGCCGCAATAGCAGCCCTCACGACCTCTGCCAAATATGGAAGCTCCGTACGACCAGCATCTTCAGCGGAAAACTGCACGTTAGATACGTACTTTTTCGCATGTTTGATCGCCGCTACCGCTCGCTCAATCACTTGCTCCTTTGACATGTTTAATTTATGCTCGCGATGAATCGGAGAGGTAGCCAGAAAAACATGAATGCACGGATTTTGGGCATCACGTAGCGCCTCGTAAGCCTTATCAATATCTCCTGATACAGATCTGGCCAGACTGACAACTGTTGCATTTTTTACTCGTTTAGCGACTTCAGCAACCGACCGAAGATCACCGGGGGAGGCAGCGGCAAAACCAGCCTCCATTCGAGAAACACCCAAACGTTCGAGTTGGAGGGCAATCTCCACCTTTTCATTCATGCTCAAATTCACTCCCGGAGATTGTTCTCCATCACGCAATGTGGTATCAAAAATCTCGATAGTACGCATTACACTTCCTCCTCCCAGCTCTCCATTTTTTTATAACTCACTAAATATATAGCGAGTGCTTTTTGACGCAATCAGAAATCTTAGGCTTTTACTGGGGCTTGCTCCTCTTTCTTTTCTTTTTGAATCCAAGCCATCATATTGCGTAATTTTTCACCCACTTGCTCAATGCCATGCTCACTTTCCAGGCGGCGGCGAGCATTGAAACCCGGGCGGTTCGCTTGATTTTCGAGAATCCAATTACGCGCGAATGTGCCATCTTGGATTTCAGCAAGCACTTTTTTCATCTCTTGACGTGTTTCATCTGTTACGATGCGACGCCCTGTACTGTAGTCACCGTACTCTGCTGTATCACTGATAGAGTAGCGCATACGGGCTAAGCCACCTTCATACATCAAATCAACGATCAGCTTCAACTCGTGCAAACACTCGAAGTAGGCGATTTCCGGCTGATAGCCTGCATCTACTAACGTATCAAATCCTGCTTTTACTAGCTCAGATACGCCACCGCACAATACAGCCTGCTCACCAAACAGATCTGTTTCTGTCTCTTCACGGAACGTGGTTTCAATAACCCCTGCCTTGGTGCTGCCAATTCCGCTTGCATAAGCCAGAGCTGTTTCTAATGCTTTTCCGCTATGATCCTGATGAATAGCTACCAGGCTAGGCACACCAAAGCCTTCTACATATACACGGCGAACAAGGTGACCCGGACTCTTTGGCGCGACCATAATGACGTCTACATTGTCAGGCGCTACAATTTGACCGAAATGAATATTGAATCCGTGTGAGAAAGAAAGGGTTGCTCCTGCTTTTAAATTCGGTTGAATCTCTTCTTTATAAACACGGCCCTGATGCTCATCCGGAAGCAAAATTTGAATAACATCTGCCTGACTGGTAGCCTCTGCTACTGTGTACACTTCAAACCCATCGTTTTCAGCTTGTTTCCACGATTTTCCCGGGCGGAGACCAATGATAACTCGATATCCGCTGTCACGAAGGTTTTGGGCTTGTGCATGACCTTGACTACCGTATCCAACGATTGCGATAGTTTTTCCGTATAGAGCAGCTTGATTAGCATCTTGTTCATAATAGATTTTCATCATAGATAAATTCCTCCTAGTTTTTGGGTTGTTTTTATTGGTAAATTTTAAAAATTCAATTTTTATTAAATTAACTGATTAAACTTGCATTAATTCAAGACTTAGCCCGCGAGCCATTGCTACGCTTCCTGTTCGTGTTAATTCTTCGATTCCATAAGGACATAGCAAAGCTAGCAGGGCATCGATTTTTTCACTATCGCCGGTTGCCTGAATAATAATAGATGTGGGTCCGATATCAACAATAGAGGCTCGAAACGGTTCCACAATCCCAGTGAGCTCCGTCCGCTGACCAGCTTCGGCATGAACTCGGATTAAAGCAATTTCTCTTGCTACCATCGGGTCCTTACTCAGATGGGTTACAGAGATAACATCAATAAGCTTACACAATTGTTTCATCAATTGATCAAGCTGATGCTCATCTCCGTTCGTAGTAATAATCATTCGGGACAAACCTGCTTCTTCTGTTGAGCCTACAGTAATACTGTCGATATTAAAATTGCGTTGGCCAAACAGTATGGCTACTCGAGTCAGAACACCGGGATGGTCGTTTACCAAAAGGGCTAATGTATGTCGCTGCATGTTACTCATCCCCCAGCATCATTTGATCTAGCGTGCATCCCGCTGCCACCATTGGGTACACGTTTTCTCCAGCTGCTACTCTAAAATCAATTACCACAGGTCCATTAAATTCCAATGCTTCCTTCCAGACAGACCGAGCTTCTGCTGAGGCAGTAGCTCGCATTCCTCTGATACCGTAAGCTTCTGCTAATTTCACAAAATCAGGGCTACATGTTAAATCAATCGAACTATAACGCTGATCGTAGAATATCTCTTGCCATTGCCGAACCATGCCCAGACATTGATTATTTATGATAACCACTTTGACAGGAAGCTTGTGTTGGGCTAAAATCGCTAACTCCTGATTGGTCATCTGGAATCCTCCATCTCCTACGATGCTGATTACAGTACGGTCAGGATAAGCAATCTGTGCTCCAATCGCTGCTGGAAAACCAAAGCCCATCGTTCCAAGACCACCAGATGAAATAAATGAGCGCGGATTTTTGACCTTGTAATATTGGGCACTCCACATCTGATGCTGCCCAACATCGGTTGTCACAATTGCTTCACCATTTGTTGTTTCATAAAGCATTTCGATTACTTCCTGCGGTTTAAGCTGACCATCTTTTTTATAGCTGTACGGGTGCGCCTTCTGCCATCCATGCAATTGTTTCAGCCATGCGCTGGTTTCGAGCGGTTTAGCTAGCAATAATGCTTTTTCTAACGTACTTTTTATGTCTCCTGCTACACAGACTGCAGTTTTAACATTTTTGCCCAATTCAGCGGGATCGATATCCACATGGATAATGGTGGCGTTTGGTGCGAATTCCTTCGTGCGCCCCATCGTAATGCGGTCATCGAAACGCGCTCCTAACCCAATCACACAGTCCGCATTAATTAAAGCTTGATTAGCGGTATAATTCCCGTGCATGCCCGGCATACCAAGTGATAATTCATGTGTGCCAGGAAAATTTCCTAGTCCCATAAATGTGCTGATAACAGGGATGCGGGTCAGTTCTGCAAAAGCAAGTAATTCCTGATTAGCGTTAGCAGCTAAAATACCCCCTCCAGCCAAAATGACTGGGCGTGTAGACTTATTGATCGCTGTAATAAATTGCTCCATCTCACCATCCGAGGGTATCAAAGTAGGTGAATATCCGCGAACGCTAATACTCTCAAGCGGTTGGAATGGCGCCACGCTATTGCAAACATCCTTGGGAATATCAATCAGCACTGGACCTGGACGACCTGTCGTTGCAATATAAAAGGCCTCTTTTATGATGCGTGGAATATCGCGGATGTCACGAATAAAATAGTTATGCTTCGTAATCGGCATGGTAATTCCCGTAATGTTTGCTTCCTGAAAGGCATCTGTTCCAATCATGTTTTGGGCAACGTTTCCGGTAATGCAAACGAGCGGTACGGAGTCCATTTGTGCCGTGGCAATTCCTGTGACTAAATTGGTAGCCCCTGGCCCTGATGTAGCCACTACTACCCCGGCTTTTCCACTCGCTCTTGCATATCCATCAGCTGCGTGAACAGCCCCCTGCTCGTGCCTTGCCAAAATATGCTTTAAACGACTGCCATAGAGTGAGTCGTAAATTGGCAGAACGGCTCCTCCAGGATAACCAAAAATATGCTCAACGCCTTCTAGCAATAGGCAACGTAACAGGGTTTCTGCCCCTGTCAATTCTTCGCCAAATCTCATTTCAGGTAACATCCGCGTCTGTTCTGCGGTCTCGATCATCTTCTCTCCTCCCTATCTCTTTTAGCAGGCAAAAATCTTTTTAGCGTAAAAAAATCCCATCACCCCGACATACGAAAGATGTCTGATTGGGGCGAAGGGATTCGCGGTACCACCCAAATTTGCTGATTCCTCGCGGAAGATCAGCCTTGGACAGGTCAGTGATAACTCTGACTGTCAGCGCGATAACGGGCGCTAAGCGGTTACACCTACTAGACCTAAATCGTTCAGCTAACAGCTCAGAGGCGAGCAATTCATTACGTTCCTATCCGGTTCTCAGCATCCCGGACTCTCTGTGAAAGAATGGGTAATCAATCATGTCCTCATCAAAGCCATCGAAATATTCTCTCAAATCAAAATAATTTTCTGTTCAAAGTGTCATGTGAATTGTCTGAAAATAATTGTTATGACTGATTATAGCCAGCCCCAAAATATGTGTCAATCAAATCAAATTCTTTTTATTAAACTTTTTCCCGAACGATTGCTCACTAGAATTAATCAGGCTCTTATGAGTCGCAACTGAAAGCGCATACAAGTTTTTTTGTTCACATACCTGTTTTTTTAAAAAAGAATTCTCTTTGAAGGATTTGTCCCACACGAATTTTCCTTAAAAACAGAACCGAACAAATCACTAATATTCAACACCATATAAGCATATAACGTTCGTCATTTATTAACTACCTATTCATTCATATTCGACCTAGCTCTCTGCTGTTTTACTCCCCATAGGCCCTATGTATAGAAATGCATAAAAAAACGCAGAGAAACTGTTATTTCTCTGCGCATGTCTATTTTTCACTGTATTTATCCACTTTTTCCTCTCAATTCGTATTCTTTCACTTCTGTGTGTTCAGATGATTACCCTTGCATGTTTTCTCGTTCTCGAAGACCTTGAATTAACACCTGCGCCACTTCTGGACGTGAAAATTCTGGTGGAGGAGTAATGCCGTTTCGGAGCAATTCCCGTACTTTAGTCCCTGATAATGCAACGTGATGCGATTTGTCATGTGGGCATGTTTTCGTCGTAGCCATTCCTTGGCATGCTTGACAGAAAAAGCTATGCTCAAAAAACAAGAGCGTAATTCCCAGCTCCTCTGGGGTAAATTCTGAAAAAATATGTTGCGCATCATATGTGCCATAATAATCGCCGACGCCTGCATGATCTCGTCCCACGATAAAGTGCGTGCATCCATAATTCTTTCTTACCAGGGCATGAAAAACAGCTTCTCTTGGCCCGGCATAACGCATTGCCGCAGGAAAGGCTCCTAAAAAAACACGATTTTTCGGATAATACTTTTCGAGCAAAACAAAATAACTCTTCATTCTTACAGAGGCGGGTATATCATCGGATTTTGTTTGACCTACCAGCGGATTTAAAAATAGCCCATCTACAATTTCTAAAGCCGCTTTCTGAATATATTCATGTGCGCGATGTACTGGATTTCTTGTTTGAAAGCCCACGATACTTTTCCAACCAAGCTTTCTAAAAAAATCTCTCGTTTCACTTGGGGTATAATAATAATTGGCAAACAGCTCCGGTTGTGGACGTTGAATTACCTGTATACTCCCGCCTACGCAAAAAGCAGGGCGTTGATATAGCTTAGCTACTCCAGGGTGAGCTAGATCAGGCGTTTTATATACTTGAAGGGCTTCTCTCTTTTTATCCGGCCGGTAGACATCCTGAACCGTAAGGACAGCATAATTCTTACCATCCCCTCCGCGTAATACCAGCTTCTCACCAACTGCTAAATCGCTAAACTCTTCCGGTACTGCCAATGTGATCGGTACCGACCAAACCGTTCCATCAGGTAAGCGCATGTGCTCTACCACTGAATCATACTCTTCTTCTGTTAGAAAACCCTTTAGCGGAGAAAAGGCTCCAATCCCTATGCAATCAATATCAGACAAAGTCCATTCATCCACAGTAACGAAACGATAGGGAAGTAAGCGTTGGTTATTCTCTTCTACAAATACAGGGGACAACAAACGATTTACCAGATCCCCGCCATGAGCCAGATAGTGTTCTGCCACGATTATTCTCATTCCTTTCTAAACATTCCTCACTGTCGTCTTTATGCAGGGAATTTATTTGTGTAAACCACACTCCGTTTTTTCAAAACCTGACCAACGTCCGGCACGGGGATCTTCTCCGGGGAGCACCACACGGGTACAGACGGAACAGCCGATGCTCGGATAATTTTGATCGTGCAGCGGATTGTAAATAACATCATGCTTGCGGATATACGTCCATACATCCTCACTCGTCCATGCTGCTAATGGATTGCATTTTACCAGACCAAATTTCTCGTCCCACTCTATCTTTTTGCTGTTGGCACGCGTTGGCGCCTGATCGCGGCGAATTCCTGTAATCCAAGCCTCATAGTTGTTCAATATACGTTTTAGCGGCTCTACCTTGCGAATGTTACAACAGGCTGTAGGATCGTTTTTCCACAGCTCATCTCCATACTGGATACGCTGTTCTTCTAGGGTCAGTAACGGTGACACCCTAATAAAAGAGGTGGCATAATGCTTCTCAAGCCGGTCACGCGTTTCATACGTCTCTTTAAAATGTTTATTTGTATCCAGATAAAACACAGGCGTTTTTGGCGCAATTTTTTGTAGCATATCAATTAGCACCACATCCTCGGCCCCGAAGCTAGATGCAAGTACAATGCCGGCACCATAGGTTTTTGTTGCCCAAGTCAACAATTCCTCTGCTTTTGCATGCTCGAACCGATTGGCTAGCAATTCAATCTCGGGTAACGTTAATTTGTTCATTCTTCTATCTCTCCTCCTCAGCTATCACCTACTCATCTTATGTAGCACGTTCCCCCGGGGATACTTGCCTACCGGGATTGCTCACACACTTATCAGAGAATAGATAAGCTCCTGAGACTTAAAACCAAGCTAAAAAGTAGGATTTATAAGCTTTTGCCCTACATAATAGTCATTTATTTTTGTTGTGTCAATTCAAACTATTTCGTTTTTTGCGTTGACCTCGTTGTTTCCAGCGGTTATACTCAGTTCAAAGTATTCCGACAAAATTAATATGAATTAAGGGAGGATCATTGAAAATGAGCAATCAACAATCTCGCCCTTGGGAAGCAGATAAGAGTAAATTAAATGCATTTGAACTAACAAAATTAGAACGGGATGGCTTGGATATTATCGAGAAGATTCGACAACTAGGTTCAAAGGGCTATCAAGCGTTTTCCGCTGACGATCTCGCCTTTTTTAAATGGGCAGGAATCTACGAGCAAAAACCTAAAGGCAACGGTTTTTTTATGATGAGGGTACGAATTCCAGGAGGGATTTTACGGGCAGATCAAGCAAGAGCTCTCGCAGATATCAGTCGGGAATACGGGCGAAATTTAGTAGATATCACAACCCGACAGGCGGTGCAGTTTCATTGGCTGACAACACCTGATCTCCCTGATATATTTGATCGCTTAGAGCATGTAGGTTTATTCTCTTATGAGGCTTGCGGAGATGTTCCGCGTACAATTGTCGGAAATCCACTCTCAGGTATTGACCCTCACGAACTCATGGATACCGAACCTCTAGTACAACAACTGGAAGAACATTTTTTATTAAATCCTGAATTCTCAAACCTCCCACGCAAATATAAATTATCCATTTCAGCAAATATCTATAATACCGGACATGCAGAGATAAATGATCTCGCTTTCACTCCGGCCTCTAAAATCATACACGGTCAGGAACAGATCGGCTTTCATGTCTGGGTAGGAGGCGGTTTGTCAGCCAAGCCTTATCTAGCAAAGCAGCTCCCTATCTTTGTTTTGCCCACAGAGGTTGTAAAGGTAGCAGATGCTGTGACGCGTATTTTTCGAGATTATGGTTATCGTGAAAAGAGACATCAGGCTCGTCTTAAATTTTTAATGGCAGATTGGGGTCCTGAAAAATTTACTGAGAAATTACTCGAACTGACCGGGCCACTAGAAGAGCGTGGAGACGATCGGACAGTTGGCTGGAATGCTGGCTACTTTACTGGTGTTCATAAACAAAAACAGCCCGGTTTACATTATGTGGGATTACTGTTGCCTGTGGGACGACTCACTGCTGAGGATTTAGCCGAGCTGGCTGATTTAGCTGATCGTTATGGAAACGGTTCAATACGGACTACCAATTCCCAAAATATCATCCTGCCAAACATTCCCGATGAACATCTGGATTCCTTGCTTGCAGAAGCCTTACTCACACGTTATTCCCCGACGCCACGAACATTTATTGGGCACGCCGTCTCCTGTACGGGCAATGAATTTTGCAATCTGGCAATCGTTGAGACAAAAGCGCGGATGGCTTCTATCGCTCACTGGCTAGATGAACATGTAAAAATCGATACCCCCATAAGAATTCACATGATCGGATGCCCCAATTCGTGCGGTCAGCAACAGATCGCCGATATTGGATTACAGGGTTCTTTAGTTAAAACGGCAGAAGGCACAGTGGACGCCTATGATTTTTTCGTCGGAGGCAGTCTTGGTCCAGATGCCCAATTTAACAGCCGTTTAAAAGGGCGTGTTGTCGCTGATCGAGTAGCTCCTGTCATCGCTCAGCTAGTAGAATTGTTTAAAAACAACCGGGAATCGGGAGAAAAGTTTCACCAGTTCGCTCGTAGGTTCGGGGTCGCTAACATTCAGGAGCATTTTACACAGATTATCGCAAGTGTGAAGGTGTAGAGAATACTGATTGATTAGCTAGAGCCATCTAATGCGGCTATTGTCAGAACGCTCATTTGAACCCAGCAAGTATGAAAAGAGGGGAATACCATGTATCTATATCATGTCGAGATTGTAACAACTGAGGAAAAAAATCTGGTAGCTGCCGTTATAGCGGAAACGGAGGAAGCAGCCTTTCACACCGCTCATGCTCTTACCAAGCGCCAAATTCACCCGACTCCCACTATAAAAACTAGTACATTGCTTGAAAAAAAATATATAGAAAAAGGGAAAGGATACGTTTTCACTATTTCCTAACACAAAAAGAAATCCAGCCAAATCTGATCGGAAGCCAGAAAGAGGCTGGATTTCTTTTTGCTCTCATTGCTTTTTTAATCTATGATTTACCTTTTTTCGTAAGCAGAATGGTTATTACTGCGATAAAGCCAAAACTTTTTACTACGTTTAATCGTCCCTACACATTCACCTGCTCCTCTATGTTCTCCCCCGCCTTCAAGCCACGCTCCAGGTCTGCCAATACGTCCGTTACATCCTCAACTCCAAGCGATAGCCTTACTAATCCATCTGTAATGCCACGCTTTTCTCGCTCGGCTTTCGGCATCGCCGCATGTGACATCTGCGCTGGATAGGATAAAATACTCTCCACCCCGCCAAGGCTAACTCCTACGAGAGCATATTGCACATTTTCAAATAAAACCTTCACCCGCGCTCGACTCCCCAAGTCAAACGAAAGGACTGCCCCGTGCCCATTTGCTTGGTTCGCTTGAATTTTGTGCCCAGCATGAGTGGGCAAACCCGTATAATACACATTTTTGACCAAAGGATGCTCTGCTAAATGATCTGCTACAATGGCAGCATTTCGGGTTGAAATATCCAAACGTGCCTTTAAGGTTTTTAAGCCCCGCATCACTAGCCAGCTATCCTGAACACCAAGGATAGCGCCAAATCCATTTTGAATCGCATATAGTTTTTGTCCAAGCTCCTTTGTTTTTGTCACTGCCAGACCTGCAACCACATCACTGTGACCACCGATAAACTTGGTCGCACTATGCAACACAATATCAGCTCCTAACTCCAGCGGTCGCTGGTAGTAGGGAGTCAAGAAAGTATTGTCCACGATTGTCAAAAGTCCGTATTGTTTCGCAATTGCGATGACACCTCGTAAATCAGTCACCTTTAATGTCGGATTGGAGGGTGTTTCTAAAAATACGGCCCTCGTGTTGGATTGAATTGCTGCCTCCACTAAAGACAGTTGTGTTGTATCCACAAAGGTGACTTCAATTTGCATCCGTTCGAGCACGGTTGTTAAAAAGCGGAACGTCCCGCCATAGACATCCTCGGCTACTATCAAATGATCGCCGCTCGAAAATAAAAGAAATACGCTGGAAATAGCAGCCATTCCAGATGAAAAAGCAAATCCCCGCTCTCCCCCCTCTAACGCTGCAATGGTTTCTTCTAACGCCTGCCGCGTAGGGTTCCCTGATCTTGCATAATCGTAGGTGCCAGGCTGATCAATATCTTTTTGATGAAAAGTAGAGGCTTGGTAGATTGGGATGCTTGATGCTCCCGTTACACGATCCATGCCACACGCACCATGAAGAATTTTGGTTGCAAAGTTCATCGGATACACTCCTCTATTTGTAAACATTTCTCCAAAGCAAATGTTAGGTCAGCAATCAAATCTTTTGGATGTTCAACTCCTACTGACAGACGCAACAATCGGTTGCAGACTCCTACATGCTCCCGTACTTCTGCTGGTATATCTGAATGTGTCTGTGTTGCGGGATAGGTGCATAAGGATTCTACACCGCCTAGACTTTCTGCAAATGAAATCACTCGTAATTGCTCTAAAAAGATAGCAACCATAGATTGTTCCTTAATGCGAAAGGAAACCATTCCACTGTAGCCACTTGCTTGTTTAGTCTGGCTATCATATCCCGGATGAGTAGGTAATCCAGGGTAAAAGACGTCTGACACCGCTGGGTGAGTTTGCAAAAAGGCAGCCACAGCAAAAGCATTTGATTGATGACGTTCCATGCGCAATGCCAATGTTTTTAATCCACGTATCACCAACCAGCAATCCTGCGGGCCAAGCACTGCTCCTATAGAATTATGCAAGAAACCGATCTTTTCGGTCAGATCAGCACCCTTCGTCACGATCAAGCCAGACAGCACATCATTATGTCCAGCTAAATACTTCGTAGCACTGTGAAAGACGATATCTGCTCCTAACTCCAGCGGCCGCTGATAGTAGGGGGTCATAAATGTATTGTCAACAATGGATAGCAATTGATAGCGTTTGGCAATATCAATCATGCCTCTCAAATCTGTAATTTGCATCAGGGGATTGGTAGGGGTTTCTATGAACAAAGCGCGTGTCTGACTCGTAATAGCAGCCTCCACTAGCTCTGGCTGACGCATATCAACATACGTGCAGGTTATGCCGTATCGTTTCATGATTTGCTCGAATAATCGATATGTGCCGCCATACAGATCAAGCGAAACAACTAAATGGTCGCCGCAGGAGAATAAGCCTAAAATTGTTTGTATCGCTGCCATTCCGGAAGAGCAGGCAAAGCCGCCGTCTCCTCCCTCCAAATTAGCGATTGCTTCCTCAAGTACCGCTCGTGTCGGGTTAGCCGTCCGTGTATAATCAAATCCTGTGCTTTCCCCCAATGCTGGATGTCGGTAAGCTGTTGCATGATAGATCGGAAAACTGAGCGATCCTGTTGTTTTGTCTTTCCCTACCCCGATTTGTGCCAAACGTGTGTCAATATGCATCCTGATTCCACTCCTCTATCTCGCCTTATTTCCAAACAAAAAAGCCCTCTTTCGATGAAAGAAGGCTTTGGCTACGCAAAGAAATCCGTAAGCAAACCTTCTCATCTTTCAGAACAAAAGTGTCCTGCAGGAATTAGCACCATCTTGCAATAAACAAGTGGTTGCCGGGCATCAACGGGCCAGTCCCTCCGCCTCTCTGGATAAGAAGTCATGCTATTCAATTTGTGTTGATTCTAAAATTATCAGACACTTTAAACGATGTCAAGTGATTTTCTTTCGCATCAATCAAAAAAGGCTGCCGAGTAAATTCGACAGCCTTTTTTCTAAAAGAACGGTATTACGCGTTCAATTTGCTTTTAGCAACTGCTGCAATGTCGTTGAAAGCTGCTTTATCGTTAACAGCTAGATCAGCCAACATTTTGCGGTTTACTTCAACGCCAGCTAGTTTCAAACCGTGCATTAAACGGCTGTAAGAAAGACCATTCATGCGAGCTTGTGCATTGATACGAGTGATCCACAATTTGCGGAAGTCGCGTTTTTTCTGACGACGGTCACGATAAGCGTACATCAGGGACTTCATTACTTGTGCATTAGCGGATTTAAACAGACGGTGTTTAGAACCAAAGTAACCTTTGGCTAATTTCAAGATTTTCTTATGACGACGACGTGTCACAATGCCACCTTTTACTCTTGGCATAATCAATTCCTCCTGATCTGTAGCATGGCGGTCTCTATATAGACGCTTATGGGGCTCATGCTAGAAAATTTTTCGTTGCGGAAAATGAGCAGAAATGAATCTTACAAGTAAGTGATCATTTGCTCAATGCGTTTTTGGTCTCCTTTAGAAACCATTCCACCTTTGCGAAGATGACGCTTCGCTTTAGTGCTCTTGTTAGCAA
Source organism: Brevibacillus laterosporus (assembly GCF_030489605.1). Classification (GTDB taxonomy): domain Bacteria; phylum Bacillota; class Bacilli; order Brevibacillales; family Brevibacillaceae; genus Brevibacillus_B; species Brevibacillus_B laterosporus_E. Next base: position 302,945 of record NZ_JAUKFY010000001.1, on the reverse strand, counting down.
ACAAATGGCTCGTGTAAGCAGAATCACGTTTCAAGCGACCGCTACCAGTCTTTTTGAAGCGTTTTGCTGCTCCACTGTGAGTTTTCATTTTAGGCATTGGGAAATCCTCCTGTCTCGTATCCTATTTTTCCGATTTCGGAGTTGGAGCTAAGATCATAATCATGCTACGACCTTCAATTTTAGGTTTGCGTTCAACCGTTGCTACTTGCTCACAAGCGGCTGCTACACGTTCCAGCACCTGTTGTCCGATTTCAGAGTGGGTAATTTCACGACCGCGGAAACGAATTGTACATTTCACTTTGTGTTCTTCACCCAGAAACTTTAGCACATTGCGAAGTTTCGTTTGGAAATCGTGCTCCTCAATGTTAGAGGAAAAACGAACTTCCTTCAGCTCAACAATTTTTTGATTCTTGCGAGCTTCTTTCTCCTTTTTCGATTGCTCATACTTGAACTTACCAAAGTCCATGATACGGCAAACGGGAGGTTTTGCTGTAGGAGCTACGTTTACAAGATCTAAATCAGATTCTTGTGCAATACGTAATGCTTCTCTTAGTGGTACTACACCTAGTTGGTCACCGTTAGCACCAATTAAGCGTACTTCTCGAGCACGAATCGCCTCATTTACCAACATTTGATCCTTGCTAATGATTTGCCACCTCCATAGTCTTTCGAGAGCAAAAACGGATAATAGAAAAGCTGGTCTTGCACAGTTGAAAGCTTTTCATAAGCATGTGGCGATCAATGATCATCAACCGCCACATACATAAAAATGCGGACGCTATAGCGCCCGCATTTAATCTCACCTTTAGCAAAACAACGAATCAATCGGAGGCTTTGCATACGTTAGACCCGTCAACTGTCCAGCTAGACGTCGATTCAGGTGAGAAGCTGGGCGCTTCTGCTTCAATCTCGAAATGTGAAGTTATCACACCCAGTAATTTTACATAATACCTAGGTGTTTGTCAAGCTTTGCACCTTATTTTCTCTCTAAAATCTCGTTTTGAAGATGAGCCAACACCTCAGCAACTGGCTTGCTGCCTAGATCGCCTTCTCCACGTTTGCGTACGGACAGAGCTCCCTCTTCCATCTCTTTTTCCCCGATAACCAGCATGTACGGGATTTTTTGCATTTGAGCTTCGCGGATTTTGTAACCAATTTTTTCATTACGAGAATCCAGTTCAACACGAATACCTGCTTGCAGTAATTGCTTGCGTACTTCCTCTGCATAAGGAACATGCACTTCATTAATTGTCATCAAACGAGCTTGGATTGGTGCAAGCCAAGTTGGGAACGCTCCGCCATAGTGCTCCACTAGGATACCGATAAAGCGGTCTAGTGAACCATACATAGCACGGTGCAGGACAACTGGACGATGCTTTTCGTTATCCTGACCAATATAGCTTAGGTCGAATTTCTCAGGTAATTGGAAGTCTAGCTGAATTGTTCCGCATTGGTGACTACGTTTCAGAGCATCTGTAATTTGGAAGTCAATTTTAGGACCATAGAATGCTCCATCGCCTTCATTGATTTCGTATTCCATTCCTAGCTCATCTAATACGTTTTTCAAAGAGTTCTCTGCAATTTCCCATAGCTCATCAGAACCCATGGAATCCTCTGGACGAGTAGATAGCTCTACACTGTATTTAAAGCCAAATACACTGTAGATTCTATCGATAAGTTGGATCATGCCTTTGATTTCTGCTTCGATTTGATCAGGACGCACGAATACGTGTGCATCATCCTGACAGAACGTCCGAACGCGCAACATACCATTTAGTGCCCCAGAGAACTCATGACGGTGCACCTGTCCGAATTCGGAATAACGAATCGGTAGATCGCGATAAGAATGCATCTCGTTTTTATAAATCAGCATGTGCCCTGGACAGTTCATCGGTTTAAGGGCAAAAGTTGTGTTGTCTACTTCAGAGAAATACATATTCTCATGGTAGTGATCCCAGTGACCAGATTGCTCCCATAAGCGTTGGTTCATCATGAATGGCGTACGAACTTCCTCGTATAAAGCCAGGTCCTGCAAACGGCGCGAGAATTGCTCTAGCTCGTTGCGGATCGTCATACCATTTGGCAAATAGAAAGGCATACCTGGTGCTTCTTCAGAGAACATGTACAAGCTTAGTTCTTTTCCCAATTTACGATGATCACGTTTCTTCGCTTCTTCTAAGAAGTGCAAGTGTTCATCTAGTTCTGCCTTTTTCGGGAACGCTGTGCCGTATACGCGTTGTAATACTTGGTTATCAGAGTTACCGCGCCAGTAAGCACCTGCTACGCTCATCAATTTGAACGCTTTGATTACCCCAGTGGAAGGCAAATGCGGTCCACGGCATAGGTCAAAAAATTCACCCTGATGATACATTGTAATGACGGAACCCTCTGGTAAATCACGAATCAATTCTAGCTTCAAATGGTCATTTAATTCACCAAAGATGCGTAATGCTTCTTCGCGACTTACTTCTTTACGCTCGATTTTTAAGTTTTCCTTGATGATCTTGTTCATTTCAGCTTCCAATTTGATTAAATCCTCAGGGGTTAAGCTAACAGGAATATCCATATCGTAGTAAAAACCATCTTCAATAACAGGACCAATTCCCAATTTCACATCGTTTCCAAATACACGCTTTACTGCCTGAGCCAGCAAATGGGCTGTACTGTGGCGGTATACCTCTAGGCCGTCCTTAGTATCCAGCGTCACAATTTCCACGTTTGTATCTTCATGAATAGGTGTAGTTAAATCTACAACTTTTCCATTTACTTTTCCTGCTACCGCTTTTTTCTTCAAGCTGGTGCTAATGGACCCTGCAATATCTTCAATTGTTACGCCCGCTTCGTATTCACGAATAGAGCCGTCTGGCAGAGTTACTTTTACTTGCGCCATTTTCATAACTTCCCTTCCGTATGTGTATCATTTACCCGAGTCATCTCGGGCTTGAAAAAATAAAAAAACGCTCAATCCCAAAAGGGACGAGCGCTATTTCTCGTGGTACCACCCTAGTTCAGACTTATCCTCTAAAGCATGGATAAATCCCTCTACGTAAACGATAACGGCTTCGCACCGGCTAACCGATACTAGGCAAAATGCCGTTCCCAGTTGCTACTCGAAGGTGGTAAATCATTGTTCGCTGCGTGGTGAGCTTTCAGCCAGGGCTCTCCTCTCTATAACGCTAAAACAAGATTCTTGTCCTTCTCACTGTATTTGACTCTTATTACTTATGTATTATAGTGACTGGAGAATTGGAAGTCAAGATTTCCAGGAGTCGTTAAACAATGAGCACAACTCACACACGCAAATACACGTTCTCCAAATACAGCCCGCATCGTTTGCATCAAAACGTTGCTATCTTCCACCCCGTGTATAACGATCTTCTCCGGTGCAAGCGCAATTAATGCACTCACGATATGATCCTCTTGCCGATCCGGTCTAAAACCTAAAATTGTATCTAATTGGCTTAGGTCTATTTTAGCATCGTCTTGATCGTACATAACGAATTCTTGCGTTTCCCGCAGCACGACATGAACGAGCGGATAACGATGCTCCTGTTTCGATACAAAGAAGCGCAGTAATTCAACAAACTCCTGATATTCCTTATCCTGCTGATATTGCTGCAATCCCATTTCAAAGGCCTTGTCCAACAGGATACGATAATTTTTCAAGCGAAATTTCACAAAACCTTCCAAATATAGGTACTGTTCTTCATCCAGATAGCGGAATACCTGTTCATAAATGGCTGCTTTGCGTGTAGACCGGTTCATATTTTCCCGTACTTCGTCCAACTCATGGAATACAAATTGAATATAAGGATAAATTTCATCAAACTTATGAATAAGCGCTCCTTTTGCTTTTCGTTTTAAAAAGGTGCGCAACAATTCTACTTCTATAACCTGCACAGTCCATTCAGTAACCAGTAAAGCAACAAAGGAAGCCATATATTCTAAGGTCTCACAGGTATACTCTTCCCGTGACCAACTCACAAAGCGAAACTGCGTATGACATCCATGCTCCTCCACTCGACATTCGATGCGAACAGGGGATGTATCTATTTTCTCCTGCATGCTCTGGAGAATATGGCAGAACCTCTCAATATAGTGTTGATTTGTTGTTTGTAGGAATACGGATACTGTTTGCACGTGGTTCACCCCCCACCCGTTTATACAATCAGTATATGCCCAAGCCTTGGCGATATACTTTTAAACCATTGGAAAAACCATCAAACGAACGCTACGTTCATCTGACGGTTTTATCGGGTAAAAAGGGTGCTAGCAAACTGCAAATTTTCTATTTTTGTGACTCGTGAAAATCTCAGGCTTTATTTAATTAGCCATTTTATACTGTTTATTTGTTAATTCCCAATTACCTTTTAATCCGCTGGTAATGTAGACAGTTTTGTCTTTTGTAATAAAAATCGCCTCTACATGGGGCAAGCTTTCCATAAATGACATGCCTTTTTCCAGCCCTAATGCAAAACCGGTTGTTGACAATGCGTCTGCATCGGCAGATTCATTCGTTATAATGCTAACGCTAAACAAATTATTGTCCACAGGAAATCCTGTAGCTGGATTTAATATATGATGATAATGCTTACCATTTTCTTCAAAATAACGTTCATAAATTCCCGAGGTAACCACTGTCTTATTTATAACCTTTAACTTTCCTAATTGATTGCCACGGTTGCGATCAGGATCTTGAATACCAATTATCCAATCCTTTCCATCCGGTTTCTTTCCTAATGCTACTATATTTCCACCTAAATCAATAATGGCACTGTTAAAGCCTTTTTCTGTTAAATAGGCAGCAATTTGGTCAGCAGCATATCCTTTGCCTATTCCACCTAGATCAATCGCCATGCCCGGCTGCTTTAAAAACACCGTTCTTTTAGCATCGTCCAAGAGGATTTGATGGTAATCAATCACCTGTAATGCCTCTTTAAGCTTCTCCTCGGAAGGCACCTTAGCATTATCCTGCCCAATATTCCATAAACTCACTAATGGGCCGATCGCTGGATCAAACTTCCCTTCTGATACCTCTGCAAATTTTACTGCTTTTTTGATGACTCCATACGTCTCCTCGGATACGGGGACTGCTTGTTTTCCCGCTTGTTCATTGATTCGATAAACCTCACTGCCTTCCAAGGTGCGGCTTAAATGGGATTCGATTTCTTTCATCCGGGCTTCCAGGTCTTTAAAATGCTTGTCTGTCACTTGGTCATCATATACACGTACAGTCACAATCGTGTCATAAATAAAGAAGCTTTCAGAACGTGGTTGGATTGCATTTTTCACAATTTCTTCATCAGGTTTAGAGACACAGCCATTTACTATGAGACTGAATAGTAAAAAAAACAGAAGCGCAAATTTGTGTTTCATGTTGCCAGTCCTCCGCTGTCTTTTCCCGTCTCGAGCCAAAAGTAAGGTCACTACGGGAGTTTTACCCGCTCTTATCCAAAGAATCACTCTTGCAAACGTAGACTTTCGGACAAAAGTGAACGTGGCGCATTATACCACTAGAATAATATTTTGGAAAGGAAGAGCGTCACACCTCCATATTTTATATCCCTGTATAATACGTATTGACATTGCATGATTACTAAATGAGAAAAAATGATAACAGGAGAAAAAACATGAAACGAGCAGATTTTATTTTAATTGGCATTGTGCTCGTCGTGGCTCTGGCTTTTCTTGTGCCTCGTTCCTTTCGCGCAGATTCAAGTGAAAAAATGCACAATGTCCATAAAGTAGCAAAAATTACCGTAAATAACCAATTATACAAAGCTATTGAACTAACCAAAGAAGAACAAACCATCATGGTTGATACCGAGCACGGCCAAAATATCCTGAAGATACATGACTATGGCATAGAAATGGTTGATGCTGATTGTGATGATAAGGTTTGCCTATCCTTTGGGTTTATCACTGATCCTAGTCAAACCATCGTTTGCTTGCCTCATCGCGTATTGGTGGAAATCGTTTCAGATGAAGGAGCTGACATAGATGGCCTTGCCAAATAATTCTTCGCAGTTTAATACACAATCTCAGGTATTAAAAAAAGCAGTGATTATCGCCATCTTCGCTGCAGTATCTGTCGTGCTTGGATTGGTCGAATCAACTCTCCCTATTAACTTACAATTACCCGGGGCCAAGCTCGGACTAGCTAACATCATGGTGCTTGCCTGCCTGTATTTTTTTTCTGGTAAGGACGCCTTTACCCTGATCATCTTAAAAACATTGTTAACAGCCATGATTTTAGGTACGTTCTCCAGTTTTTTATTTAGTTTTTTTGGTGCTGTATTTAGCTTCATCGTTATGTTCGGATTAATGATGCTAACCGGAAAATCCTTTAGCTTGATCGGGATTAGTATTCTAGGCGGGGTCGCGCATAATATCGGGCAGTTAACTGCGGCTGTGCTTATTTTTCAGACAAGCAAAATATTTTATTATCTGCCTGCCTTACTGGTAACAGGAGTTCTTACCGGAGTATTTATTGGCATTGCTGTCCGTTATTTAATTCGTTCTTTATCCAAGATGTCTTTATTTCACCCTTACGTTCCAGTTGACTAAGAATCAAGTATATCTGAAAGCAGGTGAAGGCGTTGTCCCAGCAACCATTGATTCAGCTTGAATCGGTTTCGTTTCACTTTCCAAATCAGCCCCCTCTTCTCACAGATATTTCTTTGCAAATCAAGCAAGGGGAACGCGTCGCCATCGTAGGGCATAACGGGTGCGGAAAATCCACTTTAGTTAAATTGCTTAATGGTCTGTTTCGACATACGCAAGGAGAAATCAGAGTGGGAGGGCAAGTTTTATCGGATGAAAGCTTGCCGAGCATTCGCCGGCAGATTGGCATGGTCTTTCAAAATCCTGAAAATCAATTTGTTGGAACAACTGTTGCTGATGATATTCTGTTTGGTCTGGAAAATATGTGTTTGGAACGCTCTGTTATGCACGATAGATTAACCCACTACGCTGAAAAATTACATATTACGCATTTTTTACATAAACATCCGGATGAGCTATCTGGTGGACAAAAACAGCGAGTGGCGATCGCTTCCATACTTGCCATGCAGCCAAGCATCATCATTTTTGACGAGGCTACCTCAATGCTTGATGAAACAGCGAAAAATCAGATAGGAAAACTCATCGATGAAATACATTCGGAAGGCGCTTACACAAGCTTGTCCATCACCCATGATGCAGAAGAAATCTTAGCGGCTGATCGAGTAATAGCTCTAGCTGGGGGGAAATTACTGGCTGACACTACTCCCCTTGAATTATTTTCCCAACCAGACTGGATTGCTGCTTGCCATCTCGATTTGCCTTTTACTTTGGCAGTAAGTCAGATGATTCATGATTTACATCCAGAAATACCTGTTCATTCAGACGAACAAGCTTTGATGGAGGACTTATGGCGATTCACTTTCATGAAGTAACCTACTCGTATCAACTTGGGAATTTGTTCCGGGAAACTGCTTTGGACAATATCCATGTAGGGTTTCCTAAAGGCTCGTTTACAGCCATTATCGGGCCTAGCGGCTGTGGAAAATCAACTTTATTGCAGCATATGAATGGCATTTTATTACCCACGCAGGGGCACGTTCAGATTCTTGATCACGTAATTACCCCGCACCATTCCAAAAAAGGGATTCGCCGGCTTCGGCAACGCGTTGGACTTATTTTTCAATTTCCAGAGCATCAAATGTTTGCTGATTCGGTAGAAAAGGAAATTGTGTTTGGTCCCAAAAACTACGGGGCTTCCCCCTCACAAGCAAGAGCATTAGCAATTCAGGCTCTACATCTAGTGAATTTAGGTACAGAGCTTTTAGATAAAAATCCTTTTCAATTAAGCGGTGGCCAAATGCGCAAAGTCGCAATCGCCTCTATACTCGCTATGAACCCGGACATCCTTGTATTAGATGAGCCAACCGCTACCTTGGATTGTAAAAGTCGGCATGAGCTTCTACAGCTTTTACATCATTTATGCAAACAGGAGCACAAGACCGTTATCATGGTAACTCATCGATTAGAGGAAGTCATGCCTTACTGCGAGCGGTTGGTCATTATGCAGGAGGGGAAGGTCGCCTTTCAAGGTGATACACATGAGTTAAGTGAACAAACAGATATTTTGACTACACTCGGGATTACGATTCCCGCTCAGCTTCGTTTTCAGCATGCTTTTCGCCAAAGATTTCCTGACCTCCCGTTGCCTACAGACCAATCTGTACAGGGCTGGGCCAGGTATCTCGGAGAACGTAAGATGCATCTTAGGGAAGATAAGAAACAACAAGCGGGTGATCAACCATGTTAAACAAAGTGATGTTTGGACGCTACATTGACACAAATAGCTGGCTGCATCGCTTGGACCCGCGTTCCAAGTTACTTGGGATGTTTCTGTTTGTCCTTTTAATTATGATCACACATTCCTTACTGGCATGCATAGCTGTTTTTCTATTCGCTATAGGCATTATGGCAAGTAGTCGAATACCTTTTGGCTTTTTCGCAAAAGCTGTCAAACCTTTACGGTTCCTAATTATATTCATGTTTCTGTTCCAGCTTTTCTTTATAAATGAAGGGCGCTTTTTGCTATCCATCGGTCCATTTTCTTTGTATGCAGAAGGAGTACGCCTTGCCTGCATGACAGCTTGGCGCATGATCTTATTACTCTCATTCACCTCTTTATTAACCTTTACAACCAAACCTTTCTCGTTAGCAAAAGGGGTGGAAGGAATTTTACAGCCATTTCGCTTTACTGGCATCTCACCTGAAAAACTAGGTTTCATGATCAGCATTTCTCTGCGTTTCATCCCAACCATTTTTGAAGAAACACAGAAAATCATGAAAGCTCAGGCTTCCCGCGGTGCCGATGTAACTGACTTGCCTTGGCGCGAAAAAGGCAAAATGCTCCTATCGCTGTTGGTGCCCGTTACCGTAAGCTCATTTCGCCGGGCAGAAGACCTGGTCTATTCGATGGAAGCTCGCGGGTATGTGCTAGGCGCTCCCCGAATCCCGTATGAAATGTTGAAGTGGAAGCGCAATGATTCTGTCTTTTTAGGTTTGTTGCTGGCAATAAATATCCTTGTCGGATTCATTTTAAATGATTGTGGAGGTCTTACCTATGGCTCGTTATTTTAATGGTAAAGAAATTGAATTATTAGCACCTGCTGGAACATTTGAGATTTTTACAACAATTGTAGAAGCCAATTGCGATGCGATCTACTGCGGTGGACCCGTTCTTAATATGCGAATGATGCGTAAAGGCTATAACCTGACTCATGAGGAATTGGAGCAGGCTGTCAAAATCGCTCACGAAAAGGGCAAGCGCATATATATTACGGTAAATAATTTATTTGACGAGGCTGATCTGGAAGAAGCGAAGACATATCTGCGCTTTCTCGACAGCATTCGTCCAGATGCCCTCATTGTTCAGGACATGGCCATTTTCCCATTGATTCGGGAGCAAAAGCTAACAGTCCCTCTCCACTCCTCTGTCATGATGAACGTGCACAATTCAGAAATGATCGAAGCCTTACAAACATTGGGTGTAACACGTATCGTGGCGTCCCGTGAAATGGATTTGCAAACAGCAAAACAGCTACAAGCCTTGACCAAAATGGAATTTGAATACTTTGTGCATGGTGACATGTGCACGGTTCATGGTGCGAACTGCTTATACAGCTCGATGCTATTTGGTAACAGCAGCAACCGCGGACGGTGTATGAAGCCTTGCCGGTGGGACTACCGCGTGAAGAAGGATGGCTATGTTTTCCCGACAGAATATCCCCTGGCGGCTAAGGATATGTATATGTACGAGCATATACCAGAGTTAATTGAGTCCGGCATTACTTCATTTAAAATTGAAGGCCGGATGCGAGACGAGGAATTTTTAGTTACGCTAATCAACAGCTACGGCGATGCCATTGACCGTTACATCCAAGATCCAATCGGGTTTGATCGTTGTAAAGATAAACAAGGCTTATTTGAAAATCGTAAGCGAGACTTTAGTACAGGATATGCCTTTGGTACGCCTGGACTTGCTTACATTAATCGCCGCTACGAGGGCACGGGTAAATTTTATAGCACGGGAAAAGTCTTCAGTACACCAACAGAAGAACGCGAAATTCGGGATCAACGCATAGAAGCCTTGCAAAACGCATTCCAAGAACATCAGCATGCGACCTCCTCCGCAAAAGCAAAGGGAGAATTATGTGTTCGGGTAAACAATCAAGAGCAGGCGGAACTGGCGATCGCTGAGGGAGTGGAGCACATCTATTTAGCTGGAGATGTTTTCTTGCCTGATCTGCCCTTTACGAAAGAGCAGATCAAACACCTTGTAGCCATAAAAGGCGACAGCAAGATTTACTTGGGTATGCCACGCATGATGTTTGGCCTGCAATTTGATCAATACAATCATTTCTTATCTACATTGGACGTAGAAATAGACGGGCTGGTAGCTACGAATATTGGAGCTATGTATAAATTTAAGTCATATAATCTGCCAATGATTGGCGACTTATCGCTTAACCTGTATAACCATAAAGCAATTGAGCTTTATCAACAATTCGGATTGACGCGTGCATTTGCTTCCATTGAGCTGAAGCAGAAAAATCTAGCCGAGCTCGTTTTGCATTCACCTTTGCCTGTTGAAGTATTAGTGCATGGCACTCCTGTTGTGATGTACCTCGAGCACGATCTATATGAAAACACCCGTGTGCTGGAGCCAATCGCCAAAGAGGACAACAAAAACGTGGATAACAAATATCTCGTTTTATTAACAGATAAAGGCGAAAATCCTGTGTATTGCGATCAATTTGGACGAAATCATTTGACCACAGCAAAGGAGCTTTGTCTCCTGCCATTAGTAAAAGACTTACTGGCTGTTGGTGTTAGTCATTTCCGCATTGAGGGAGCTAGCTATACGCTTGAGCAATTACGAACCATTATCCGCATGTATCAGGAGGCTTTGCAGCAGCCGCAACGATCTATGGAACTCTTTGAGAGAGCAATTCCTGTCCATGCAGGATATACGCTTGGCACCCTATCCTTTGACTAAACAATTTATAAAAGGAGCAAAAAGATATGACTACTTACCTAGGCCCAACTGGCATTTTAGATAAGCGCAAAGAGTATTTCTATCCGTGCACTGCTCATTTCTATGACAGACCCCCACAGCTGGTACGAGGTGACATGCAATATTTATACGACAGCACCGGCAAAGCATATACAGACTTTTTCTCCGGCGTGTCCGTAGTCGCATGCGGTCATTGCAATCCAGCAATTACAGCGGAAACGATCAAGCAGCTGGAAACCTTACAGCATACATGCACCATCTATTTAACGGAACCAAATGTAGCGTTGGCTGAAAAAATGGCTAGCGTACTGCCTGGAAATATCAAGCGAACCTTCTTTGTAAACAGCGGTTCGGAAGCAAATGAAGCTGCTTTAACGCTAGCCCGGCTCGCTACTGGCAAAAAGGAATTTATTGCATTTGAATATGGCTTACATGGCCGGACGTTCTTAACCATGAGCGTAACAGGCATTCCTATGTGGCGTTCTGACAACTATTTAGAGGAAGGAGTCAGTTTTATTCCTCGCCCTTATGATCCTAATCTGAATGAACAAGAAGCAGTTGAACGCTCCTTATCGGCTCTGCGGAAGGTGCTGGAGGAAAAAGGGGATCGCATCGCTGCCATGATTGTAGAACCTATGCAAGGAAATGGCGGTATTGTTCCTGCTCCGCTCAGTTACTTCAAAGCGGCAAAGAAGCTATTAGAGGATCATCATGTCCTATTGATCGCAGACGAAATACAAACTGGGTTTGGCCGTACAGGCAAAATGTTTGCCATTGATCATTACGGCATTGTTCCGGATATCTTAACTATGGCAAAAGCGTTGGGGAATGGCGTGCCAATTGCCGCTTTTGCTACAACTGACGAAATTGCGGCTCATTATAACCGCCCTTCTGCTTCTACGCTTGGAGGCAATCCCGTTTCGTCTATGACGGCTCTCGCTGTCCTCTCCTATATTGAGAACGAACAACTGACAGCTCGTGCCGAACAGCTAGGTAAGCAGTTAAAAGAAGGTTTGCATTTCATTCAGGCCGCTTATCGAACTATTACGGATGTCCGCGGTCTTGGCCTGATGATCGGTATGGAGCTATATGCAGATGAACCTGAGAAAGCCGCTCCTCTTGTTGATACCATTTTAGAGGAAATGAAAGATCGTGGCTTTATCATTGGAAAGAATGGTGTAAATCGCAACGTAATCGCCTTCCAGCCCCCCCTAGTCATCACTGAACAAGATATAGCAAACATGCTGGAGGCATTAGCAGACACCCTCAAGCAATTACTCTAATATCTGAACTTACTGGAGGAGCATACTGTGGCATACGATAATTTACGAGCATTTATAAAAGACCTACAGGATCAGGGTGAGCTTCACACGATTGATACGGAAGTGGATAGTTATTTAGAAATTACAGAGATTACTGACCGTATTTCCAAACAGTATGGCAAGGCTTTATTGTTCACCAACGTCAAAAATTCTCCTTACCCCGTGTTAATTAACAGCATGGGGACGGATAAACGCATGAGCATGGCTTTAGGCGTACAGAATTATGATCAGGTCGCAGAAGAAATGCAAAATTTCATGGATTTGGCTAATTACAAGGGTTTATGGAATCAGCTCAAAATGGCCCCTGATCTATATAAGCTCTCCAAAATTTTTCCTAAAAAAGTAGCATCTGCTCCTTGTCAGGAGGTAATAGAGGACCCTGACCTGACACAGCTTCCCGTTCTTCATTGTTGGCCAAAGGACGCAGGTCGATTCGTTACTCTACCATTGGTAATTACGAAGGACCCTGAAACAGGACAACAAAACATGGGGATGTACCGTCTTCAGGTTTATGATAAAAACACGACAGGCATGCATTGGCATTTACATAAGGACGGCAAGGAAATCTACGAGAAATATCGCAGGTTGGGGTATAAACGTATGCCTGTATCAGTCGCGCTCGGTGGTGACCCGTCGTTAATCTACTCGGCTACCGCTCCTTTGCCAAAGATGATTGATGAAATGCTATTTGCTGGTTATCTGCGCAAGAAACCGATCGAGGTTGTGAAATGCATAACAAATGAGTTATATGTTCCTGCTGAAGCCGAATTTATTTTGGAGGGCTATGTGGAATTAGATGAAAGGCGCTTGGAAGGCCCTTTTGGTGATCACACGGGCTATTATTCATTAGCGGACATGTATCCAGTCTTTCATGTGGAGAAGGTAACACGCCGCACATCGCCGATCTACCCCACGACAATTGTGGGTCAACCGCCTATGGAGGACTGCTATATAGGAAAGGCTACAGAGCGTGTATTTTTGCCATTAATGAAATTGATGCTACCAGAAATCGTGGATATGCATTTACCATTTGAGGGAGTGTTTCATAACTGCGCTATTGTGTCCATCAAAAAGGCATTCCCGAAACACGCTCAAAAAGTCATGTACGGCTTGTGGGGCATGGGGCAGATGATGTACACCAAAATGATTATTATAGTAGATGAAAATATAGACCCTCACGATGTTTCCAAAGTAATGTGGAAAGTGTTTAACAATATCGATCCAAAAAGAGACCTTGTAATAACGGAAGGCCCTCTGGATGCTCTCGATCACTCTTCTCCAACAGCTTACTATGGCCACCGCCTTGGTATCGACGCTACTAAGAAATGGCCAAGTGAAGGTCATACACGTGAATGGCCCGATGATATAGAGATGTCTGACGAAGTAAAGAGCATGGTCGATGCGAAATGGAGGGGGTATGGTTTTGAAAACGATCCTTCATAAAACCCGCATGTTCGGAGAGCTCGTAATGTTCTCCCACACATTATTCTCGCTCCCCTTTGCCATTATTGCAATGGTTTGGGCAGCCGAGGGTCTTGCTCCCGTTCAGGTATTGATTTGGTCATTGGTGGCATTGGTAGCGGCGCGAAACGGAGCTAATGCCTTTAACCGTCTCGTGGATCGGGAATTTGATGGCAAAAACCCGCGCACAAGCCATCGCCATCTGCCACGACGCTTGTTACACGAAAAAGAGGTGATCACCTTTATTATCATAAACTATGCAGTCTTTATTTTTGCTTCTTTTATGTTAAATCCGTTGTGTCTGCTATTGTCGCCCGTAGCCATTTTATTGATCTCTTCTTATTCTTACACGAAGCGCTTTACGTGGCTGAGCCACTTATACCTAGGCTTTACCATCGCGTCTGCTCCCATTGGGGCTTGGTTTGCAGTAACCGGTGAGATTGCATTTGTACCGTTTGTACTGGGTACTATCGTGATGCTATGGATTGCTGGCTTTGACATCATTTACGCTACGCAGGATATTGAATTTGACCGCAAGGAAGGGCTCTGGTCTATCCCAAGCTATTTTGGACTGCAAACAGCACTGTGGATCGCACGAGGTCTACATTTCATCATGATTCTATTGCTGTTATTCCTATTTTTCTATCAAAATTTGGGCTTGGTTTACCTAGTGGGATTAACACTCTCGACCGTACTGCTTTTAGCCGAGCATAAAATAATCAAACCTGCTAATCGAAGCCTCATGAAAGTGGCCTCCTATAAACTGAACCAAGTAATTAGTATGGTTATTTTGATTTGTACCTTAGTTGATTTTTACATGATGAGCTAGTCTATCGAAAACTCTCAGGGGGATCGGTGCTCTTTTTAGATGTCAGGGTAGGAAAGGGTACTACTTAATGACCTCCAGAGAGTTTTTGATTTTCTCCTCTACCTCCCCTATTCATCTTTCCGAATGAAGACCTACGAAAAAAATTCAAAGTAGTGATGGATGGTCGGGAATTGACTAAGAAGGTATGGAAAAAGTTAGTTGCATTTCTCCGTCTTAGTGATCTTAAAGTCTTTAGCTCCGGGCGTCTTGTTTCTCCAGTTTCTATTTTGGAGATGGTCCCTTTACTTACTCCTGACACTCGTGTAATAGAATTGGGATCCAGGTGTAGGCGTAGGTGGAGAAATAGATTTAGAAGCAATGCCAAGTAACAACCTTCACAAAGGATATATTGGTCAATATGTATACACAGACGAAAGGAATTCAGGATCAACAAATAATAAATTTCAATACGGCCACCAAACCTGGGGTGGGAATGTAGAATTTGCTATATTTCCAGCTGGACTTTCAATTAAACCTCAATCAGTAAGTGAGGTAATTGATTTCGCGGGTAGACAGAGATATTGCTACCCTCCTAAACTTCAAGACAAGTCCTCTTTTTGAAAGGGGACTTTCTCGTCTATCCAATTAGTTGACGATGAGGAAACCTATATTTAGGAGGTATTTATGAAATACTATTATTTATCTTTGTTATTGATATTTGCTTTTACGTTTTTGTTTAATTTTTTTGAAGTAATAAAATCATTATTGGAAAAAAACATGTCTCGTTATAAGACTTGCCGGATACTATCACTTATTAGTTTCTTATTGTTTAATACAATTTATATCTTAGCCTAATAAAAAATAAAATATGTACACCAATAATTTTGATTAATTGGGCTACTAGTCATCTTTTGTAGTAGCCCAGTATCACTCCTCAGTCATCGTTATTTAATAATAAACACTCTATAGATGTTAGGTATATTTTATAAAAACCTGTCAAGAATTTTGGATTAACTCTATTGGTTTGCGGCTCCTCACTTGCAATCCTTACCCGATCTAGCCCCCAAGGTATTTGGCTTGTCCTTCATTAGACACTATCTACATTTGTGTTCGTGATGGCTTACTTAGATTGGTAGCTATCACATCTTCCGCTTCCCAAAATACGCAATCAGGACACTCAAATCCTTATGTGCTACAAACTCAGTTAACTCCTCGACAACTCTCATCGCATTTTGCAAATACTGATCTGCTAGTTGATCTGCTCTATCTAAAATGTCGCTATCGCGAATTAGCCTGACCACACTTTGAATTTCTCTCGGTGTGGAGTGCTCATGGAGCTGGCGCACACACTTGCTCAAGCACTCGTCCTGCAACGCATACATAACTGGCAACGTAATATTGCCATTGGCTAAATCGCTGCCTGCTGGCTTTCCTAGCGCTTCTGATGTCTCTGCAAAATCTAGCACATCATCACGAATCTGAAAGGCCATGCCTAAATCATCACCGAATTGCGCCAATTTAGCTGTTACTTCTGGAGTTGCATGTCCCAGCTTTGCTCCAATCTCTAGACAGGTTGCCATTAGAACGGCTGTTTTATTGCGTGTTTTGCTTAAATAGTCATCCATAGATAAATCAAAATTAAATCGGTTTGCCATCTGTTGATATTCACCTAAACAAAGCCGCGAGGTTAATAGACCGGTTATCTCTTCCCGATACGGATGTCTATCATCCTCCAATTTGCTCAATAGCTCAGCTACTCTCGTCATCATATAATTAGCCGTATGAATCGCTGTGGGTATATCAGTAAGCACATGCAAGGTTGGTTTTCCACGTCTCGTATCCGCTTGATCAATTACATCGTCGTGAATTAATGAAGCTACATGGATAAATTCTGACACAGCTGCCATCTGCAATACTTTTTGGGGGTCTGCCATTCTGCCAAAACGGCTACCGACCATTACCATCATGGGGCGTAGTCGTTTCCCCCCTGCTCCTATCATACGACTTATATTGCCAGCGATGGATGACAGCATGGGTAAACTCATATCCGTCCGAACTATGCGAAGCATCTCTTTATCAATCATGTCTAGATTAATGTGCAATTGGTCAGCTAACTTCATAAGTCACCTGCTGCTCTGTTTTTGTCAGGAATTTTTCTATGCGTTGAAAAAGAATACGTTCTATTGATTTACCTTGGATCAGACGGATTTGAATTTGCTTTAGAATAGGAGCCAAAAAATTCACTAAATCCTTTTCACCATGCTTACATGCATATTCATAATAAAAGCTTTGCAGATAATCACCATCTAAAATATCCTTTGTCAAGCAAGGATTGTCGAATGTCAGCTTTTTATGCTTGCGAAAAGCAGCCTGCAACAGGACATAGCACCCAAATATATGCTCTTTGCGTGCAGATGAAAGCTCAAATGAATCAAGCAGACGTCCCATCTCCTCCAACAGCCGCCTATCCACTTCAAGCTTGACGCCAGCTTGTGGTGACATTTGCTTCTCTAGCTTCTGCAATGATTCCCGAATTCCATTCATCTCTCTCATCCCCTACTCACGCTTTTCTTTTTCGTATCCCTCTATCTAATGGGTCTGTATGTGGAAAGAAGGGGAATGTACAATTCACAGCACATTCCCCCATTCCATGATATAGCTATCTTGTTATACAATTAATCTACGTATAAATACCAACGTTTGACGAACGGGATTTTTTTCCACACTCTTTTTAATTGCGGCAACACATAGTAGTCCAGACCTAATGTGCTTCCAGAACCACCAATGAGGGCAATACCTCCTCCCAGGTACCAAAGCATCTCATATGGAGCCATTCCGGAAGACCAAATCATTAAACCCATACAGACTGTAGCTATGGAAGATATAGCTGTGAATAAGCCGATGATCAACAATGCGCCAAATATTACTTCAGCGAAGACCATCATCGTTTGGAACACAGAGGCTAATGCTGTATAGCTTCCATCTGCATTGTAGAAGAACATTTCCATTGAGCCTTTTACCATGCTGTCAATAAACCCAGGTACGGGGAGTGCCTGTACCGCTTCTTTCGCTGTAGCGACTGCTGAAGCAGCAGAAGAAGTATCTACTGTTTGGGCCACATCCTGTACCGCTTGTGAGGCTGACGTAATTCCGTCAACCGCTTTTGGAGATGGCGGTATTAAGAAGATGTTAGAAGGGTCCTTTAGCACTTTGCTCATTTTCGCTAAGCCCTCTGACAACCACATGGAGCCGACCAAAACACGTAAAGGTACTAACCAGAAGTTAGGTGAGCGTTTACTAAAATGGCCGCCTAAGAAACTGCGTCTATTATTAACATGGAAAATTTCATGCATGAGATAAGACCAAACTTTATTAAATCCACAAATTTGAACGAGATATACCATGTTGATAAAGTGTTTAACAAACATCGCCATGAAACCGCTCATCAAGAACATTTTTCCTGGCACTCCTACACTAGCTACACCATAGCGGCTACCGATACATACCATACAGCCATGGAATGTAGGCTTGTAGGACTTGTGTGTACCGCCTTTCACATCTACATAGATGTTATGTGCAACGATTGGAGCTGAATGTTCAGCATTCTCAACCATTTGCGGTACAGGGCGCTCTTCACCTTCTGGAATAAAGAAAATGTTGTCCCCTACGACATACACATTGTTATGCTCAGGGCTCTGTAGCTTATCATTAACCACGATACGCTTACGACCCTTTTGTTCCAATTCGACTTCTTCCAATAGGTCAGAGCCTTCAACACCTGCTGTCCAGACAACTGTTTTAGAACGAAGCAATCCTCTCTCGCCCAACTCAACTCCATCTGGGGAAACACCAGTAATTTTACTGTTTGTAATAATGTTAACGTTTAACTTATGTAAATGTCGCTCTGCCTTCTGAATGAGCTTGTCAGGCAAAATTGGTAAGATTTTTGGCGCCATATCAGCAACGTGCAGTTGTACTTCAGACGGCTCTATTGCGTAGGTTTTGCATAATTCATCTCGGAATTCCGCCAATTCCCCTACCATCTCAATGCCAGTAAAACCAGCACCTACTACCACGAAGCTCAACATATCCTGACGCTTTTGCTTATTCGTTTCTTTTGAAGCCTTAATAAACATACTACGAATTTGCTCTCGTAGATGAACAGCATCCTCGAAGGACCAAAGGGAAAACGCATTCTCCTTTGCACCAGGGATTCCAAAGAAGGATGGCTTACAGCCTGTACCCATTACTAGGTAATCATATTCGTAGGTGCTATTCGCGGACACTAATTTTTTGCTAGCAAAGTCGATCGTGGAAATTTCATCAAGCACCACATCAACCTTCCGTTTTGCAAATATCTTTTTCAGGTCAACTTTTATGGAGTCCTCTTCAACACGATTAGCCGCTACTTCGTGTAATTCCGTTAGAAGAGTATGGAATGGCTTACGGTCTATTAATGTAATCTGGACATCGGTATCTTTTTTAAATTTGCTTGCCAGCTTTTTCGCTGTCAAGACACCACCGTAACCTCCGCCTAGTACAATTATTTTTTTCATAACATGTCCTCTCATTTCCATAGATAATTACCCGTTGACGATTTTCACCAGCAATGGTAATCCCCCTATGCATAATTGCCTTATTTTTTCGCGTCTTTTAGAGCCTCTTCAGCTAATTTCACGAAATCGCTTACCTTAATGGAAACACCTGAAACTGCATCTGTTTTTCCCTCGTTATCAACTGTAATTGCCGCTGGGTCTTGTTTTTCAATTAGGGCCTGTTCTACTTTTGCTGCTTGCTCATGCCACTCAGCCTGTGCTTTGGATTTTTCTTTCATGCCGTACTTGCCTTCTTTAGACTGTGTTTTCTTATCTGCTTCACCTTTTTCATTAATTGCATTCCAGTTCGCAGCAACAATTTTACCATTTAGCACAGTAAAGTCCGCTGTATATTTCCAATCTTTTTCAAATTCTGGCTGTTCTGCATGGTATGCACCGTCTTTATAAGGGCCTGGTTGTTGCGGACCTGCGGCTAAAGCTTCCGTTACCAAAGCAGTAAAGTCATTTACCTTAATAGAGACACCTGAAACTGCATCTGTTTTTCCCTCGTTATCAACTGTAATTGCCGCTGGGTCTTGTTTTTCTATCAAGAATTTTTCTACTTTTTCGGCTTGTTCATGCCATTCAGCTTGAGCTTTTGCTTTTTCCTTCATGCCATATTTGCCATCTTTAGATAATGTTTTTTTATCTGGTCCCGCATCTTTACCGATCCCAGTCCAGTTTACATTCATAATTTTTCCATCTTTTACATCTAGTACAACTGCATAGTTCCAGTCCGCATCAGCATTTTTTTGTTGAGCGTAATACACGCCATCCGCTATTTTTTTATCCGTTGCATTAGCCGGGGCGGCTGTTTCTGTTTTCTTGTCAGGAGCAGGTTGTGAATCAGCACCGCATCCTGCTAGCATTGAAACTGCTAATACACTTGCCATCATCAGTGAAAGTTTTTTCATTTTCTTTCTCCTCCCTTTTTCTCCACACGCATGTGAAAAATTACACAAATATCATTACGCCATCATTCTAACATTCCTAACTAAATAATCAAGACCTTTTATTTCCATTTTTATGTTAAATTAGGCTAAAAAACAGGCCTTTTTTTGACAATCTGGAGAACGATTTTGTTTATTCTAATCTACGAGACAAATAAATGAAAAATATGAATATTCCTATTGCGAAAACGCTTTAAAACGTCATACAATCTTCATATAAAACAAAAAACCCGTCCTATAAAAAGACGGGTTTTCTCTATCATTTTGCATCAAGCAAGCTGACGACCACCATCAATAAGCCAGCTTTCATTCGGTTTCTCTGCACTTATTAATTTTGCATAACAAAATCCGTCTCTGCCCATTCGCCCTCTTGAAACACGCGTAGAGTTTCATAGGCGGTATTTCGTTGAGCAGGAATTTTTCCCGCTTCACGGATTAACTCTAGGATTTTGTTTGTATTTACCTTGTAAGCACATTTCGCTGCTGATACAACATTCTCTTCCATCATAGTCGAGCCAAAATCATTAGCTCCATAAGACAAGGACAGTTTACCGATCTCAGGTCCCATTGTTACCCAGGAGGATTGAAAGTTTGGTATATTATCCAGCATCAAACGGCTGATCGCCAATGTTTTTAGATACTCTTCTGGAGTGTTTTTCGTAGCTTTCATGTTGGTATTATCAGGCTGGAAGGTCCAGACAATAAAAGCCTTGAATCCGTTTGTCTCATCCTGAGCGTCACGAATGCGCAGCAAAGATAACACTCGCTCTTCCATTTCTTCACCAAAACCGATAACCATCGTAGCCGTTCCAGGCAGACCTGCTCGGTGGGCTGCTTTTTGGATATCCACCCATTGCTCCCAGGTTCCTTTTAAACGTGAAATCTTTTTACGCGTCCGATTGTCAAGAATTTCTCCGCCTGCTCCTGGCAAAGAATCTAGACCGGCTTCTTTTAGCTGTCTTAGGGCCTCTTCAACTGAAACATTGGAGACCTCAGCCATTTTAGCCACCTCGGCTGTAGATAAAGAGTGCATCGTAATGGTAGGGAAGCGCTGTTTAATCTCGCGTAGCAAATCCGTAAAATATGATAGTTTTAAATCAGGATTGGTACCACCCTGCATTAAAATTTCTGTTCCGCCAACATCAACCGTTTCTTGAATCTTTTCGAAAATTGTTTCTTTTGGAAGAACATAGCCTTCCTTCGAGCCAGGCGGGCGATAAAAGGCGCAAAAACGGCAATAGGTATCACAGACATTGGAATAGTTGATATTCCGTCCGATGACAAAGGTCGTGATCGGTTCAGGATGCCACTTTTGCATAATCTGATTCGCTGCATGACCTATTTTCTCAATTTCATCAGAAGCAAAAAGGGCTAAACCATCCTCTAATTGAAGTCGCTCGCCACGAAGAGCTTTGTCCAATATATGATCAATCAAGAGGAATTCCTCCTATCCTGTGCATATTCCACCTTTCATCCTATCATAAAATCAAATTCCTGCCTACGCTAGAAGTATAGTGCTATTCGTAGCCAATTTCTTCATAAACTTCCGGTTCCCAATAAATGACACAGTTTGCTAGGGGTAAATTAATTTCGCGTGCACCATTCGGCTGACCATTGAAGCGAATGATTTCCGTTACGGACACACGATCCCCTCGTACTACAATTTCTCCTTTAAGCTCTTGACGCTTTCCATCCGGCGAATAGAAGGTTATGACTCCAGAACCAATATCTTTCATATACAATCCCTCGGAATTCTCAAAATTTTTATCTTAATAGTAGTAGAGAAGTTTGAGAACGTCAACTATCTGTATAGATTGAGAGAAAACTGAATCCTTTTTGCTCAAGTGTTCGTATAACCTATGTAGCATGCTATAATATTGGTCGTACTTGTCATATCCCAGACTGGACGACCATACATCTAATAAAGTACAAATTTTGTTCGATCCTTGACTACGAGAAGAATCGACTTTATACATAAAGGAGACTACGATGCTTGACCAAATCAATGAAATCTTTCAGCAATACGGAACGTGGGGATTATTTGCACTCTCCTTTCTAGATTCAATCATCTTGCCGTTTCCCCCATTCTTTTTACAGATCGCAATGAGTTTATTGGAGCCTTCACTTGCTATGGAATATGCTCTCTTTGCTTTTATCGGTTCTTTACTGGGGGCACCATGCGGCTTTATTCTCGGCAAACTGTTTGGCAAACCGCTGATGAACAAAATCGTTCCGGAAAAATGGATCGGTCTAGCAACAGAACAAATGACTAAAAACGGTGATGCTGCGATTATCATTGGCTCATTTACACCGATTCCTTTTAAGGTATTTACCATCCTGTCTGGTGTACTCGGCTTCTCCTTCAAAAAACTGATGGTTTATGCGGTTATTGGTCGAGGTTTTAAATTTTTTCTTATCGGTTTAATCTTCCATTTGTATGGGAAGCAAGCAAAATTGTTAATTGATGAATATATGGATATTTCTCTTTTACTTGTAGCTGTTCTGCTTGCCGCAGGCTGGCTGATCTTCATGCAAATAAGAAAGCGACGTGCTGCTAAAAAATAAACGTTTTAATCGCTATCCCTGCCCTTGAGGCTTCTACATTGTAACCAAATGGAGTCCTTTGGTCGAGATGACTTTTTGTTTCATTATGATTGTAAAATAATAAACTCTCGAACTATACGTTCACACCAAAAAAAGGGCTATCCATCTTCTAAGATGTACGATAGCCCTTTTTATCACTCTATGCTTTTTAGCTTAGCTGATCTAGCAATTCCTTCGCATCTGCAGACTCATAGCCCAATGCTTGTGCAACAGCCCGATATGTTACATGTCCATTCAGTGTATTTACCCCTTTTAGTAATGCAGGGTTTTCTAAGCATGCCTTTTGATAGCCTTTATTGGCGATTTGCACCGCATAGGGAACCGTCACGTTTGTCAAAGCAAATGTAGATGTGCGTGGAACAGCGCCAGGCATATTAGCCACCGCATAATGCACCACACCATGTTTTTCATACGTTGGGTTATCATGAGTAGTGATGCGATCGGTTGTTTCAAAAATACCGCCTTGGTCAATCGCAATATCTACTAGAACGGATCCTGGTTGCATGGATTTAACCATTTCCTCTGTAACCAATTTTGGTGCTTTTGCTCCTGGAATAAGAACAGCCCCAATAACTAGATCGGATTCCTGTACGGCATGTGCAATATTAAATGGATTGGACATAAGGGTTTTTACGCTATGTCCAAAAATATCTTCTATTTGACGCAAGCGGTCAGGATTCAGGTCG
Source organism: Brevibacillus laterosporus (assembly GCF_030489605.1). Classification (GTDB taxonomy): domain Bacteria; phylum Bacillota; class Bacilli; order Brevibacillales; family Brevibacillaceae; genus Brevibacillus_B; species Brevibacillus_B laterosporus_E. The sequence continues at coordinate 279,448 of NZ_JAUKFY010000001.1, read as the reverse complement.
ATAATGGTAACATCAGCACCTAAACCGACTGCCATCTTCGCCGCATTCGTACCGGCTACTCCTCCGCCAACAATGGTCACTTTACCGCGTTGAACCCCTGGCACACCGCCGAGAAGAATACCTTTCCCGCCTTCCTGTTTTTCCAGGAACTGAGCGCCGATTTGGGTAGACATACGCCCAGCAACTTCTGACATAGGGGTTAACAACGGCAGTGAGCCATTGCTCAGTTGAACGGTTTCATAAGCGATCCCTATAACTTTATTATCAACTAACGCTTTCGTTAATTCTGGTTCTGGAGCTAAATGCAAGTATGTGAACAGGATAAGTCCTTCACGGAAGTATTGATATTCGGAAGGCAATGGTTCCTTAACTTTCATAACCATTTCCATTCCCCAAGCTTCTTGTGCAGTCTGGACGATTTTAGCCCCAGCTGCTACAAATTGTTCATCAGTAAATCCAGAGCCAAGTCCAGCCGATGTTTCGATGAAGATTTCATGTCCATTCTTCACCAAATTCATTGCTCCTGCTGGTGTCATAGCTACTCGATTTTCGTTGTTTTTAATTTCCTTTGGAATACCGATGCGCATGTTTCGACCTCCTCAGTAAGTTAAACATAAATAGTTTCAAACAGTTCTGATGATTAATTCAAAGTAGAAGCTTTATCCACGCATTGATTGTATCATGTACGATCCGTAAATGAAAGCGCTTACAAAAAATCTATAAATTCACATTCTCCTAAGTTATTAGATAGTTTTGAAGTATATAAAAAATACAAGTCACCAGCTATCCCCTACTGGTGACTTGTTGTTCTCTTTACATGAAAATATGATTTTTCCCAATCCAATTAGACCCGTCCGAAGAGCCTACGTTCTCTAACCTACTATTTCTCTAACATACTATGTTTCTTAGAGTAAACAAAATAGACAACCGCTCCGATAGCCACCCAGATTCCAAAATACATCCAGGTTGTTCCCGGAAGATTAATCATGAGGAACCCGCAGAATACTATTGTTAAGATAGGAATGAAGGGAACTAATGGAACCTTAAAGCCACGCTCTAAATTTGGATGCGTTTTACGCAGTACGATAACTGATAATGCGACCATAGCAAACGTGAGCAGCGCCCCGATATTTGCTAAATTAGATAGTTCTTTAATTTCTACAAATCCTGCAATTCCACCACTGAGTAATCCTGTAAGCCATGTAGAAAATACAGGTGTATCTGTTTTATTAACACGAGAGAAGCGTTTTGGAAGTAGCCCGTCGCGACTCATCGCAAAGATGACACGAGTACCAGCAAATACATAAGCAAAAATAACTGCCATAATACCAATAACAGCTCCTACAGCAACGATTCCCGCTACCGTATCCTGACCTACAAGCTCCAAGACATACGCCATTGCTTCAGGTACATCTAAGTTCTTATAAGAAGTGATTCCTGTCATGATAAGACATACAATTACATAAAGGATCGTACAAACAACAAGTGATGAAATAATCCCTACTGGCAAAGCCTTTTGCGGGTTCTTACATTCCTCAGCAGAGGTTGATACTGCATCAAAGCCTAGGAACGCGAAGAATACCGCTGCTGCTCCAGCAAAAACTCCTTCAATACCATACGGCATGAATGGGTTCCAATTTTCAGGCTTAACATAAAATACACCTACAGCGATAAACAGTAAGATCACCAATAGCTTGACTAATACCATGAAGTTGTTAAACTTCTTACTTTCTCTTGTTCCGCGAGATAATACAAAAGTGATTAGTAAGACAATGATAACAGCCGGTAGATTAATAATTCCGCCACTCATCGGCGTGCTGACCAACTGTTCAGGTAAACCCCAGCCAAAACCTGTCAGCAGATTATTAAAATAAGCAGACCATCCAACAGCAACTGCTGAAGTGGTAAGAAAATAAACGGATAGCAATGTCCATCCCATCAGATGCGCTACAAATTCACCGAGTGTTGCATACGTATAGGTGTAAGCGCTTCCAGAAACCGGGATGGTGGAAGCAAATTCTGAATAGCAAAATGCAGCAAAACCACAAACAAGTGCAGCAATTATAAACGAAAGAATAACAGCAGGACCAGCATCTCTAGCTGCTACAATACCTGTAAGTACCATAACACCAGTTCCTAGCACTGCCCCAATGCCTAGTAAAGAAAGGTCAAAGGATGTTAGTGTTTTGTTTAATGATTTTTTTTGACCTTGTTGCAATAAGTCAGTAACTGATTTCTTTCTCAAAAGATTGCTCATATTGCCCCCCCTTGATTAATAACTTGTTTCCTTCACATAAGTATCCTACCACACAATATTCATTTTGTTGTATTTATAGATTTTTCTCAAAAATTCGAAAAAACACGTTTTTTTATACTGTACAATCACCTATCTAAGAAAACACTTATATATTGAAATAGGAGAGAAAAAGGGGAGGTGAATGAATGGCTGTTATTAAGTACAACTCCAGTGATCTTGACATGCTGGCTAGGCTTCTTAGGGCAGAAGCTGAAGGAGAAGGAGATCTTGGAATGTTAATGGTTGGAAATGTTTCCGTTAACCGTATCCTTGCCAATTGCTTAGATTTTAAAAACATACGAACCATCCCTCAAATGGTATATCAAAGACCCGGCGGATACGAATCTGTTCAAAAACCTTATTTCTACCAAAAAGCTAGAGAAGCAGAGAAACGTTTGGCCAAGCGCGTAATTAACGGAGAGAGAACACATCCTGCTAGCAACGGACTTTGGTTCTACCGCCCTGTCGGCAGTTGCCCTCCCACATGGTTCAACCAGAGAAACACTGGACGATTTAAAGCACATTGTTTCTTTGCACCATCCGTTCAGGATTGTCCTAGAGTTTATTAAAGAGGAGAGAAAAACCAGATGTATTATAATACTTATGCTCAGCAAGGATGCGACCCCTGCGGCACCCCATACTATCCACAATGCTACATGTATCCATATTACCCTTCTCCACAACAGCAGACACAAGCCACGCAAATGAGTCCCACACAGGTAAGTCCTACCCAACAAATCCAGCAACAACCTCAGCAAGTCGTGCCTCCTACTGCAAATGGTAGCTTAATTCCCGGTGGTCCCCTTCCTGTAGTCGAAGAATCCTACGTAGAAAATATTTTACGTTTCAATCGTGGAAAAATCGGTACTTTCTATATGACCTATGAAAATAACAGCGAATGGAATGCAAAAATTTTCCGCGGCGTCATAGAAACTGCAGGTCGAGATCATATCATCATCAGTGATCCGCAAACCGGTATGCGTTTTTTGCTTCTGACGCTAAACCTCGATTATGTTACCTTTGATGAAGAAATTAACTACATTCCGCCAGTAAACCCATTTGCTCGTACACGCTAGTCACTTAATCATTACCAGGAGAGACAACTCGTCAATGTACAAATAATCTGGTTCCCTATTATTAGTAGCGGAACAATATACTAAACAAGCCTCCATGTGCACTTGAAAGTGAATCTGGAGGCTTATTGCTTACTTTTTGAATGTGTATATTATTCTTTTTTACTTAAAAGCCCAAAATGGTTCGGAATAAGCTTGATGTCTCTCCGCCTGGATAAATGATAAACAGCAAAAAGTAGACAGCTATACCGGTAATCGCTGAACCGAACCAGATAATAGAAGTAACTGGCCCCCACTTGCGATGCTTAGCAAATTGCTTGGTAAAGCCTAAATATAACGTTACCAATCCAAAAACGGCTGCTGTTGTAGCCAAGGTGATATGGAATATCAAAAAGATTTGATAGTATAAGCGCAATTCATCCGGTCCGCCGAAATTCATATTTCCCACGAAAATCGTTCGAGACATATAAATAATGAAAAATGCTAGGGCAAACACGGATGCAACAATCATTGTTTTTTTATGGGCCTCAAATTTTCGTTTGGCTACTTGAACCCAACCGATTGCTACAAGGATTGCACTGATGGCAATAAAACTTGTACTAAGTGCAGGCAACAACGTTAGCACTCGATCACTTCCTCTTATTCTTTTTTAAAATTTATACTCGCCCACTAGTGGGAACGATAGTGAGTTCTTTTTGCTGTTCCATGGGTTCAAAGGATTCAAGCGGATCGATTTCATCAATACCCGTCGTCGGATTTTCCTCACGGTACCATTTAGAAAACACATGCCATAGCCCAACTCCATATGCTGTTTCCTGTACCATTTTCATCACGACACCGCCCAATTGCTGATCATCGAGTATCGGTAGGATGGCAAACAATTGCGGTCCATAGCTATAAGATTCATAGACCAATTGGGAAGCAAATATGATTAACGCACAGGCCGGTGTCATAAGCACACCCGCTGCAAAGATATACCCCATTAGCTTGACGTTTTTAATCCGTTGTAACTCTGGAACCGGACAGACAATATGCCACCATATCATGAAGGCTGTAATTAATAACAGGAGCTTATAAGCAATATGAACTCCATGGTACTGCATCACGAAATCAAGTACAAGCGGAATATGATAAACAGAGAAAAATAAATTAAACATAAATAAAGATATCAACGGTTTTGTCAGACGATCAAACCATTTCCTTACAAAAACTGGCTGTAGAACTGCTCTTATAAACCACACTGGCAGGCCCATCACAAAAAGTGGTGGGAAAATCATTACTAACAATGATTGCTGGGTCATATGCAAGGTAAACGACACATGCCCGTAAAAGTAGAGTGGACTTCCCATAGCTACATATAAGGTAAGAAGAGCGGTCATAAACGTAATCTGCTTTCCTATTGTAACAGGCTCTGCATGAATAAACCGTTTACGCCATGGGCCAATTAACATAAAATATGCCGCACCAAGCAAGACAACAAAAGCTAAAAATTCAGGATTCCATAACTCCGCAAACTTCGGTTGATAACCATGCAAAAGTAAATGTTGTTCATGGGTACCCATCCGTATCCCCCTCTCATGCGGAAGGTTTCTATTTTCTGATAAGTGGAAACATACATGTATATTATACTGAACCGATCTCAGACAAGCTAGCGACCAACTTGCTTTTTAGTGGGTAAGAATGGAAATGCATTCTCCCTGTTCACTTGTTTGCCATAATTTCTGCAAAAGTACTAAAACAAGCCAATTATTCAGTCTGGATTACAGCAGAACAAGCTAGTCTTTCTTACGAAAAAAAGCGAGCTACTCAAGTAGCCCGCTTTTTAACAGGATCGGGGCTAAGTCTTCACCTTTGTAGAATCAAAGTTGGACCTTCTCCCTTACCTTTATACCCAATACAGCGCCATGACAACGCATGTTACCATGATAAACGCCCCAGTGAAAATTGCCACCACTGGAAATAGATGCCCTTTATCCTTTAAGTGCATCCAAACGTATAATTGCACCAAAGCCTGCACGGTACCCAACAGGATAATATAAGGATAAACAAACCCTTTTTTATCCGGCATGTAGATAACCGCCGCAAACGCTAATGCTGTTAATACAATGGACAAAATAAATGAAACGATATGTGGCTTCATGCTAGTGCTATGGGCATGGGAATGCTTTGAAGGTTGAGATGAATGATTGTGTTGATTCATCTTATGCTCCTCCTTGTCCAGACATGATACCCATTAGGTACACGACTGTGAAAATGAATACCCACACTACGTCAACAAAGTGCCAGTACAAGCTTGCAATATAGAACTTCGGTGCAGTAACCACGGTCAGACCTTTTTTCATAGCAGAAGCCATCAGGGTCGCTATCCATGTAACCCCGAACAAAACGTGCGCTCCATGGAATCCAACTAACGTGTAGAAAGCGGAACCATATGCACTGCTAGTCATTGTATGACCTTCATGATAGTAGTGATAGAACTCATAAATTTCTAGTCCTAAGAACGCAAATCCTAGTACAACGGTTACAGCAAACCAGAACATCATCATTTTAAAGTTATGACGGTGCATTCCGATGATGGCAAATACACTTGTTAAAGAACTGGTCAATAGTAAAATTGTCGCCATAGCAACCAGTTCAACTTTAAAGATTTCATGCGGAGCTGGTCCTGATACATATTGATCTCTGAGAGCCAAATACGTGGCAAATAGAGAACCGAACAATACCATTTCTCCACCTAGGAAAAGCCAGAAGCCTAGTATTTTATTTCTGCCTTCAAGGGTTGCCTTTTCAGGCTCAGCAGGTAGAACACCATGATCCGTGTGTTGCATTACAGCCTACCCCCTTTTTCTGTTTCCTTAATCTCGTCTACTTCGATATGGAAACCATGGTCATCCTTAATGGAACGGGCAAACATACAAAGGATAAACAGCCCCAATCCTACGAAGACCAGCACATATTTGTGATAGATAAAACCAAATCCTGCAATAAACATCCCTACAGACATCAGGAATGGCAAAACAGATGGTGACGGCATATGAATCGGGCCAAGCGGTTCAGCCGGAGTCATTGCTTTGTTGCCTGCCATTTTCTCAACCCAGAAAGCATCAAGACCACGGACGCGAGGTGTTTGAGCAAAGTTATACTCAGGTGCTGGGGAAGGAATGGACCACTCGAGCGTACGGCCATCCCATGGATCTGCCACAGCCTTTTTGCCTTTCGCATTCGTATAAATCACATTAACAATAAACAACGCGGTACCGACAGTCATAATAATGGCACCTATAGTGGAAATCAAGTTCCCTAATTCCAGCTGTTGACCCGGTAAGAAGGTGTATACACGACGCGGCATACCCATCAAGCCAAGGAAATGCTGAGGGAAGAAAGTCAAATGGAAACCGATAAAGAATAACCAGAAGTTCCATTTACCAATTGCTTCATTTAGTAATTTACCAAACATTTTTGGCCACCAGTAGTAGAAGGCTGCAAACAGCCCCAGCACCATACCACCAACAAGAACATAGTGGAAGTGAGCTACTACAAAGTAAGAATCCTGATATTGATAGTCTGCTGGTGCTACAGAAAGCATAACCCCGGTCATACCGCCGATGGTAAAGGTCGGAATAAAGCCTGTAGCGAACAGATTAGCTGTGGTAAAGCGAATTTGACCGCCCCACAATGTGAATAGCCAGTTAAAGATTTTTATACCGGTAGGAACGGCAATCAGCATCGTCGCAATTGAGAAGAGCGAGTTAGCTACCGGACCCAAACCTACCGTAAACATATGGTGAACCCATACCATGAAGCCTAAGAATCCGATCACTATGGTCGCAAATACCATAGCGGAATATCCAAACAGACGTTTTTTGGCAAAGGTACTAACAACGTCAGAGATCATACCAAATGCCGGAAGGATCAGGATGTAAACCTCTGGGTGACCAAAAATCCAGAACAAGTGCTGCCACAACAGTACGTTACCGCCGCCAGCTACTTCAAAGAACTGCGCTCCGAAAATTCGGTCAAACATCAATAGAACTAAACCTACAGTGATTGCAGGGAAAGCGAACAGGATTAATGCAGAAGTAATAAATGCTGTCCAAGTAAACATCGGCATACGCATAAAGGTCATCCCTGGTGCGCGCATGTTAATGATTGTAACCAGGAAGTTAATCCCCCCGATTAAGGTTCCCAAACCAGCTATCTGCAAACCTAATACATAGAAACTGACCCCAGCGGTTTGACTGTATGTGTTTGAAGCTAATGGCACGTACGCCGTCCAACCTGCATCAGGCGCACCGCCCATGAACCAACTTACGTTAAGCAACAATCCACCAAAGAAGAACAGCCAGAAGCCAAGTGAGTTTACAAATGGAAATGCTACGTCACGAGCACCGATTTGTAGCGGTACGATTGCGTTCATGACAGCAAAAATCAATGGCATGGCAGCTAGGAAGATCATAGTGGTACCATGCATCGTTAGCAATTCATTAAACGTGGAGCCAATGAACATTTTACTATTTGGATACATGAGCTGAATACGCATCAGCAATGCTTCAAGTCCACCAAGCAAGAAAAAGAATCCACCGGCTAATAGGTACAGAATGCCGATTTTTTTATGGTCCACGGTTGTGATCCAATCCCACAAGCCCGTATTTCTTGGACGAACATGTTGAGCCACGGTTTTGCCCCCTCTTTTAGATTCAAAATTCAGCTATTATTGACGTTTCAAGCTGGACAGGTATTCAACAAGAGCATCCACCTGATCATCATTTAACTTCAGGTTAGGCATCAAGTTACCAGGCTTCACTGATTCTGGGTCCTTCAACCATTCAGCAACGTGTTGCTTGTCGTTAGGCAACACACCTGCTACAGTTTGGCGATTACCAAAATTAGTTAAGTCTGGACCGATTTTACCACCATTACCATCAACGGCATGGCAGGAAACACAGCTTTGTTTAAAGACTTCTTCCCCTTGAGTTGCAACAGCTTTATTTTCAGCAGGTGCATTTTCACCTTTTGTCATTTGTACTACCCATTTATCAAACTCTTCTTGTGATACAACCTTTACTTTGAAATCCATCAAAGCATGGGACGGACCACAGAGCTCGGCACATCGTCCTTGGAAGGTCCCTTCAACTGGACTTTCTAACCACATATGGTTGGTCATACCTGGGTTTGTATCTTTTTTACCGCCAAGTGCTGGTACCCAGAAAGAGTGAATAACATCAGAAGCCTCTAAAGAAAGGTACGCTTTTTTGTTGACAGGGATGTATAATTCCTGAGCTGTGTTAATTTTTAAATCAGGATATTCAAACTCCCACCAGAATTGGTGTCCTGTTACCTTAACTTGAAGAGCATCCTTGTCGTTTGAATAATCCTTTGCCAATGTAAATGTTGTCGAAACCATCGGAATCGCAAGAACAATCAAAAGAATGAAAGGGATAACCGTCCAAATAATTTCTAACTTGTGGTTTCCTTCGATTTGTTCTGGAATACTGTTATCGCCCTTACGTTTACGGTATCGGATCAATACATAGGTAAAGATAACGACAACCACAGTGAAGACGCCTAACATGATGGTAACACTAAGCTTAATCAAGTCATATTGCATGCCTGCTACAGTCCCTTTTGGCTGCAGCGCAGACAGATAAGGGTCGCCACATCCAGTTAGTAAAAGCGCTACCATTACTAACATAGGAAGCAGGCGCCCGACTTGCTGCAATCGTCTCATCATTGCGATCTAGCCTCACTTTCTCTCCTTTTTACCTTTAATAGACCTAATAATAGTAATCACACTAAGTCTACTAATGCAATCATGTTTGTTATCTAGAATGTGCTCCGTATATTTACCACTAGAGGCAATAGATATTATGTAAATTTGGTAAAAAGAACAAATCATGATAACAAATCCTTCTTCTTACTAAATAAAAATTTTTACAACCTGCTTTATCTGTTCCATTATAGCCCCCTTCTCATTCATATGTAGCGTCATTTTGCCGCAATTATAAATAAACAATAAATTGAGGCTAGACTGACAAAAGCTAATTTTAAAAACAGATACATCCATTGTAAACAATTTCCGGCTGTTTTAGCAAAAGAGCGATAATAATTCACAAATTGTTCATACAAATGTAACTCTTTTGACTCTGGTGACTCTTTCCTTTGTGATTTTTTTCATTGATCACAAAATAATCATATCATGTTCTGCAAGCGCTATCAAAGAGCGGAAAACCAATGTTTTCCGCTCTAGATCACTTTTTCTCCATTTTTCATGCTTTTTTGTTTTGCCTTGAAGTTACTGCAATGAAATCGCTTTCGTAACATTAGGCAACGTTTCAATCTGTTCAATTGTTTCGGCTGGTATCTCCTCATCAGTTAACGAAACCAGTAACGCCAGTTTTCCCTTTTGTTCACGAGAGACATTCAATTTTGAAATGTTAATTTCATGTTGCGCCAAAATGCGTGAAACATCGTGAATAACGCCAGGGTAATCATGATGGTACACCAATATCCCATGGGTATCTGCTGTGATACGGCACGCGTATACATTAATCTCACTTATAAAGGTTTCTCTATAATCCTTGGAGAACACATACTTGTTGTCTCCCACGATAAGCTGGGCAACATGACTGGCGTATTCCCCTGTACTATTTTCTATTTTTATTTGCATATCTGGATTTAATTCTCGCAATCCGGCAAGTAACAAATTAACAATTTGTTCTCGGTCGTCTGCAGTCATGATGGTTAATGTTACTTGTTCCATGTTGGACTCAAAACGCTCCACTAATTTAGCCAATGAGCGCAGCCCTGAGTAGTCTGTCATACTGTTTCCCCTCTCGTCTGTCAATGTATCATATATATACATCGTCCGAGGATAATTAGCAATGCCTATAGAAGGGAAAACTCGATTTTTTACATATTTGCACTTCCTCTGTGATCTTCACCATGTATACCAATGCTCTCTAGTCTTCTACGAGTATCTGAGCTGCCTAAATGGTAAATAAGCTGATAGATCTTATCAAGAGCCTCGTCATATTCCTCGGGTTCGCCACCTAGATCTTCGTCGTAGGCCATTTCGAATAATTCCTGAAGCTGTCTAATCTCGCCAGGTGTGGCTAATACTTCATAATCAAAAGACGTATCTGTAGGATTGTCGATAATATCTCCCTTTACGGAATGAGGGTGAATGGATAAATAGTATGGTTTTTTATCAGGAGCTGGTGTTGTTGACAAGTAAGGCATCTCCTTTCTATACCTGCTTTTTTCTTTCTTTATGCCCTCCTCTCTCTTTTTCCATACCTTTCCATACATATCCTAACTAAAAAATGCACGATGGACTAAGCCTAAAAGATTTGTACGAATCTAGCCACTGCTGCGAATAAAGTGATCTGCTCCCTGCTCTCACCCATCAAATCGCATCTATCTCCATATATTTGTTTTCCTTTAGCAACGCAATTCCTTTTTTGCAAACCCCGTAAGATAACCAAGAGCAGCCTGCACAAATCCGATCTAAGTCAGCAGGTTCTACCCTGTTTTTTGTCCGCTCAACCAGTTCAGATTTGCGGTATATATGTCCAGATACCAGACCGAGCTGTTCAAGAGCAGCCTCATCCATTGTCTGCACATGCTCTTCTGAGGTTGGGTCAGCTGCACAAATCCCTTCTCCTTTATTCGGGCAATACTGACAGGTATCGTCTAAAGCATGAACCACTCGAATAGGGAAGTCAGCTTGATGATCCCTAATTTTTTCAACAATCTCCTTCATTTTGACCGCAAAAGCTGGGCTATATCCCATTCCCCTGAACCCATGTACACACAATAAATGATGTCCGCGTAATGTAATAATATTTTTGGCATCTCTATCTGTTACCACCAAACCACCTCCTTTGTCTTTTCGACTATAGCATGTAATACTCCAAAACCCCACCTAAAAACGCATAAAAAAATACCCTATCCAAGCAAACTGCTCGAACAGGGTAAATATTTGGATTGGGTAGTAAGTGAACTTTGTCTATGAAAAACATGATGGACAAAGATCCTTGTATTCAATAATACCATCTTTTCTTAAATTTGAACAAATGTAATTATTTCTACATAGGGATATTTATTCCCTGCTTTCTGACACCTGCCAATTTTATCCTGATTACAGCTTGATACTGATTAGCTTTAATTCAGTCATTTCTTCAACAGCATATTTAATGCCCTCACGACCAAAACCGCTTTCCTTAACACCACCATAAGGCATGTTATCTACGCGGAATGTTGGAAAATCATTAATCATGACACCGCCGACCTCAAGCTCCTCGGCCGCTTTCATCGCTGCATGAATATTATTTGTATAAATGCCTGCCTGTAGGCCATAACGAGAATCATTAACCATTGCAATTGCTTCATCTAATGTTGAAAATGGGGCTATCATTACTAGCGGTCCAAACACTTCTTGGCAAGAGACCTTTGCATGAGCAGGCACATCGGTAAGGATCGTTGGTGCGTACAAACGCTCAGCCAGTCTTTTCCCGCCTGTCACCACTTTAGCACCTAAGCTCTGAGCCTGGCTAACCCATTCCTCCATGCGATCAATCTCTTTTGGAGCAATTAAGGAGGACAGATCAGTGGCCTCATCAAGCGGATCTCCCACTACCATCTTCTCTGCCGCAAGCTTCATCTTTTCAACAAAGTCTGTAAATTTACTCTCGTGTACAAATATCCGTTGTACAGAAATGCAAACCTGTCCTGCAAATGTGAATGCACCAAATGTGCAACGGTCAATCAGCTCTTGAGTCAGCTCCACATCATCATTAATAATCAGTGCCGCATTGGAGCCCAATTCTAAAGTAACGCGTTTTAATCCTGCTTTGCCCTTTAGAGAGATTCCAACCTCTGGGCTGCCGGTAAAGGTAATTGCAGCAATACGCGGGTCTGTAACAAGTGCCTCTCCAACTACGCTTCCTTTGCCTGGCAGCACATTAAGTGCCCCTGCTGGTAAGCCTGCTTCTTCAAAAATCTCAGCCAATGCCAGGGAGGCGAGCGGAGTTTGCCCGGCAGGTTTTAAAACGACTGTATTACCGGCAGCAATAGCTGGGCCTACTTTATGTGCTACGAGATTATATGGGAAATTAAACGGGGTAATTGCCCCTACAACCCCGATTGGCTTGCGTACAGTAAAAGCGAGTCGCCCTTCTCCGCCAGGAGCGGCATCTAACGGAACGGTTTCTCCGTGAATACTACGGGCTTCTGACGCAGCAAATTTATAGGTTTGAATGGTACGGGCTAGTTCTGCTCGACCAGTCTTCAATGGTTTAGCCGCTTCTAATGCTAGGAGCCGAGCTAATTCTTCCTTGCGGTTTTCCATAATCGCTGCTGCTTTTTCCAGGATGGTAGCTCTTTGATGAGCAGGCAATTTCGCCATAATTGCAGTTGCCTGCTTTGCCGCCTCAATCGCTTCCTCTACATCTTCTCGAGCTGCCTGACCAATCTGTGCAATGACTTCGTTTGAAAATGGCGATGTAAGTGATTGGTATTCCTTTGCTTCCTTCCAAGTACCGTTAATGTATAAATGCTTCTTCATGTTATTTTACCTCCGTCGCTACTGTTGATTGATACATGCTGACTAAAAGACGGTTCATTATGCTTAGACCTTCTTGCAATTGCTCATCAGTAATAACAAGCGGTGTCAAAAAGCGCAACACATTCCCATGCACGCCAGCTGATAGCACAATGACACCTTGTTCACATAAGGCTTTTGTATAAGCAGCCGTAAATTCTTTCATCGGCTGCTTGGTAGAAGGATGCATAAGCTCAATGGCACACATTGCCCCTAAGCCGCGAACTTCTGCGATAATTGGCACCTCTTGTTGCAGGGCTGTAAAATTCTCCATGATTTGTTCACCAATCCGGCGAGACCGTTCTACTAGATTTTCTTTTTCTATCTTCTCAATAACAGCTAGAGCGGCTGCGCATCCAAGCGGACTTCCTCCGTAGGTTCCGCCAATTTCTCCAGGCGCTGGTGCGTCCATAATTTCCGCACGTCCGAGAACTGCACTGATGGGTAATCCGGCTGCAAGAGATTTAGACATGGTAATCAAATCCGGCTCAATACCAAAATGCGTCGAGGCAAACATCTCACCGGTGCGCCCAAAGCCTGTTTGTACCTCGTCGGCAATAAATAAAATGTTATGCTTGCGGCAAATGTTAAATATGCCCTGCACGAATGTTTTATGCGGAACAATAAAGCCACCTTCGCCTTGGACCGGCTCCATAATCACCGCTGCCAATTCTTCCGGGGCTACCTCTGTGTGCAGGAAATCCTCAAATTGCCCAACACAGAACTCAGCATACTCAACTTCCGTCATACCAACTGGACGATGCAGGGGATAGGGAAACATTGCTTTATAGGTAGCTGGTGCAAACGGCCCCATTTGGAATTTGTATGGCTTCACTTTACTGGTAAGAGACATGCCGAGCAATGTACGCCCATGAAATCCGCGTGTAAATGAAACGATACCTGATCTGCCTGTATATTTACGAGCAATTTTTACAGCATTCTCAACCGCCTCTGCCCCGCTGTTCAACAAAATCGTTTTTTTCTCAAAAGAGCCTGGAGTGATTTCAGCCAATTTTTCAGCTAGAGCAAGATAAGGCTCATACATCGCTACATGAAAGCATGTATGAATGTATTTATCTAACTGGGCTTTGATGGCTTCAACGACTTCCTCCGGGCGGTGCCCTACATTCAATGTTCCAATTGCGCCTGCAAAATCAAGTAACACGTTGCCATCTACATCATGAACCAGTGCCCCATCTGCCTTTTCTACAAAAATAGGAGAATTATTACCTACACCTTTGGGTACATAAGCCTTTCGTTTCTCAATCAGCTCCATTGATTTTGGACCAGGAATGCTGGTGTTTATGGATACGCATTTAGTAGTTGCCATGTTATACTCCCCCTTCATATTTTGCCTACGCTTTTATATATTTGCTACTCAGCCAATTTTCTACTATTTTATCACTAGCAATTATCGTGCCAAAGTATCGAAGCGGAGAAAATAACATGACAATACAAAACACTCTATCTTGGAACCGGATTTTTATTCATTTATAAATAATTATTCATTTTTGAATCGTTTTATCTGATACTTTTTTAACTTCCTTACTACAGAAGGCTGACTGATTCCTAACATCTGTGCCATTTCTACTGTTGTCTGACAAATGTTAGCTGCCTGTTCTATCATACTTTTCTCTAATCTCTCCACAGCTTCTTTCAAGGGCACAGTTGGAGGGAAGGAATGTTCCCCTGAGAGAATTGCAGGAATACGCAATGCACTGATTTCCGCTGGTAGATGCTCGGCTGTTAGCGTATCCTCGTCAGCAATGACTACCATTCTTTCTAAAACGTTCTCAAGCTCTCGAACATTCCCCGGCCATTCATATTGCAGGAGCAATTGAGTCGCTTGAGAGGAAAGTCGCTTTTGCAGCCCGTACCGATCATTTAAAGCACGTAATGTCCATTTCAAATGGGCAGCGATATCTTCCTTTCGCTCACGCAAAGGTGGTATTCGTAGGGGAATCACATGTAAGCGAAAGTACAAGTCTTGGCGGAACGATCCATTCTTTACCATTTCCTCCAAATCCCGATTCGTAGCTGCAATTAGGCGAAAATCCACCTCTCGATACGCAGTGCTTCCGATACGCTGTAGCCGCTTTTCCTGAATGACTTTTAACAGCTTGGCTTGTAAGGACAAGGGCAGCTCTCCTAATTCATCCAAAAATAGGGTTCCCTGATCAGCCCGTTCGATTATCCCCATCTTCCCGGCTTTAGCAGCTCCCGTAAAAGACCCTGCCTCATAACCAAACAGCTCAGACTCTAATAGTCCATCGGGTATGGACCCGCAATTAATTTCCACCATTTCTCCGTGTGAACGACGGCTTCGCTGATGTATTTCCCGGGCGATAACGTTTTTCCCCACTCCTGATTCCCCTAAAATAAGGACCGTTGAATCTACCCCCGCTACTTTTTCTACTAAACGATACATTTCTTTCATAGCTGGGCTAACTGCTACAACTTGATCGGAACCACTGTTTTTCTCACGAAGTTCCTCAATCTCATTTTCGAATTGTTTCAATTGCTGTGTCAGATTCTCATAACGGCGTTTTAATTCTAGAATTTCAGTCAAATCATGTGAAAAACTAATTACACCTTCCAATTCATCAGGCGTTTTCCAAATGGGAAAGGCAGACACCATCAGCTTTTGCTTATAAATCGTCTCCTGCATCATTGTCTGGGCTTCCCCTGATTCCAGAACCAAACGAGTGGCGGACGGAGAAAAAACTTTAGCCTCCTCCAATTCCCTTACATTTCGTCCAAGTAATTCCTGTTGCTTTTTACCATAAATTGCTTCGCACGTAGGCCCAACTAGCCGAACTACACCGTCTCGATCGGTAATAAGCAGGTGCTCGTGCGAATAGTGGACGATCTGTTCTAAAATACGCCCCATCCATTTGTCCGTGTCTGCCTTGTCCATCTTTATCCTCCGTAAATCTTTTCCTCCATCATAACATGCTTGCTATGAAGCGAAACGCTTGGCCTCTTTCATTGCAGCCAGAATCCCCACCAAATATCCCCAAACGCGAGTCACTGAATCAATTTCAACATGCTCTTGTGGTGTATGTGCCCCATAAATATTTGGTCCAAAAGATATCATATCCAGCTTGGGATTTTTCTCTGCAAATACACCGCATTCTAAGCCTGCATGGACCGCCGTAATTTCTGGTTTTTGACCATTCATCTTTTCATACACCTGCTCACAAATCTCCCGGATGACAGAATCCGGGCGGTATGCCCACTCTGGGTAATCGGAATCGGCGATAAGCTCAGAGCCTGTTAAGGAGGCAAGCATTTCCAACTGTTTCACAATGGCTCCCTTCAAGCTAGCCACAGAGCTTCTCACCTCATTTTCCAAATAAATGTAGGTTTCATCTGTTCGTACAACACCTAAATTAGTGGAGCTTTCTACGAGTCCTTCAATTTCTTGGCTTATGCTTTGAGCTCCATTTGGCGTGAGCATCAAAGAGGCAAGTACATGTTCAAATGTCTGGGCGGAAAATACACGCTTTTCATTCCCCCGTACTTCTGTGAGTTTTACACCAACCTCAGGATCACCAGCACGTAATTCTGTAACAAATCGTTCTTGAAAATCGCTCACTAGCTGCTTTGCTTTTTCTATTTCTTCCTCTTTTATATACAAAATGGCCTCTGCCTCCCGAGGAATAGCATTGGTTTTCATTCCACCTTGCACATGTTGGAGCTGATAAGGAATTTCTTGCTGAAGACCGTGCAGCACACGACCTAGCAGTTTATTAGCATTGCCGCGTCCCTTATGAATCTCAGCTCCTGAATGTCCTCCTTGTAAGCCATGTACAGACAATCGAAATGCCTTACTTCGGTCATCGGCGTCAGCCCATTCTATTTCAAATCGTTGCCTCGCCGTGACACCACCTGCACAGCTTACCAGCAAACGTCCTTCCTCTTCCGAATCAATATTAAGCAGAATGGAGCCCTTTAATTGACTAAAATCAAAATGCATTGCCCCACCCATTGATGACTCCTCCTCGGTGGTTATAAGTGCTTCCAAGGCGGGATGCATGAGAGTCGTATCAGCTAGCAGAGCAAGCATGTAAGCTACGGCTATACCGTTATCTGCACCTAATGTTGTCTCCGTGGCATATAGCATGTTGTCTACTACCCGTAGCCGGATGGGGTCTGTTAGAAAATTATGTACGGTTCCTTGATTTTTTTCACAAACCATATCCATATGCCCTTGTAAAATAATGGTGGGCAATGCTTCGTAACCTGCTGAGGCTGGTTTGCGAATCACTACATTTAATGCCTCATCCCGTGTAGCGTCTAATCCATGCTGTGCCGCAAAATCTAATAGATAGGCACTGATTGCTTGTTCATTGCCTGATCCCCTTGGAATTTTCGATATTTCCGCAAAGTAATGAAATACGGGATGCTGTAAGACTTCCTGGAGTGTTTTAGCCATATGTGGTCCCTCGCTTCTAATTAATGGATTAGATGATTGCTTTAGATGCAGGAAAAAGCCCTCTTATATGAGAGCTTTTCCCTTTTCTTCCTGCTTGTTACGTTAGATAGAATGTTTACGCTTTTTTCTCTGTTAGCGTCATAAATTCATCAATGTTTGCCAAAGCAGCATCTACAGCACTTTGCCAGAAATCTGGTTGCGTCAAATCTACATTTAGATGAGCCTTCGCCAGATCTTCTACTGTCATGCGACCTGTGTCTTTTAAGAAGTCAATATACTTATCCTCAAAGGAAGCCCCTTCTTTTTGTGCCTGCGCAAACAAACCAACACTTAGCATGTATCCGAATGTATATGGGAAGTTATAGAACGGAACATCACTAATATAGAAGTGAAGCTTAGCGGACCAGAAGTTAGGGAAGTATTCGTCTAAAGCTCCAGCAAATGCGAACTTCTGCGCTTCTTCCATTAGTTGATTAATCTCTTCCGCACTTAGCATTCCATTCTTGCGTTGTTCGTAGAATTTCTTCTCAAATGTAAAGCGAGTAAAGATATCCATAAAGAAGGAAACGGCATCACCAAGCTTATCGTCGATCATGGAAATACGTTCTGCATCAGATTTTGCATTTTGTAGGGCAGCATCCTTCACGATTAATTCTGCAAAGGTGGAAGCTGTTTCGGCTACGTTCATGGCATAATCCTTCGCCAGCTCAGGCAAATCCTTCATTACATAGGTGTGATAGGAATGTCCTAATTCATGAGCCAGTGTAGAGGTGCTAGACATGCTACCGTCAAACGTCATGAAAATACGCGTTTCTTTGCTGGACTGTAAATCGGTGCAAAAGCCGCCTGGTCGCTTGCCAGGACGATCCTCAGCTTCAATCCAATGTTTTTCAAAGGCCATTGTTGCGAATTCAGCCATTTTGGGACTAAATTTCTCAAACTGCTCTGTAATGAATTGGGCTGCTTCATCGTAGCTCATTTTGCTGGTACTGCCAGGCAATGGTGCCGTCCAATCGTAGAAAGACAGAGAATCGATGCCAAGTAATTCCTTTTTCCGTTTTAGATAAGGAACTAGGCGCTCACGATTCTTCTCCACAACCTCCCACATGACATTCAGCGTCTTCTCGCTCATACGGCAAATCTCAACCGGCTCTTTCAAAAAGTCATCCCACTTACGCTCTTTATATAATGCTAAACGGAAGCCGCTTAAATGGTTCAATGCTTTTGCACATAGGTCTTCATTTTCAGACCACGCTTGTTTCCAATTGGCAAACATCTGCTTGCGAACTGTAGGATCAGTATCAGAGAGCAGGTTAAAAGCTTGCCCGACTGATAATTTCTCAATTTTCCCATCTTTCTCGCTTGGGATATGCATGCGTCCAACGATCACGTCATATAACTGCGACCATGCATGATACCCATCTACTGCTAAATTTCCTGCCAAAATTTCTTGCTCAGTAGGAAGCTTAGCCGCCCCTAATTGACGGCGTTCATCCAGAATGAAAGCAATTGGTTTCATGCTGTCTAACTCTAGGAATTGCTTCCATAGCTCCTCAGGCACTTCTAAAATGTACTGATCAAACAATGTTCCTGTTTCTTGATTTGCCGCTCCTAATTGTGTTACACGATCACGCAGAAAATGAGCTTTTCCATCATGTACATTCTGTGCCTCAAGGCAGGAAACGAATGAGCTTGCCTGCATCCAATCAGAGCGTACCTGTTCAAAACGTGCTACAATCGCTTCTAGTTTTTTAAGCTGCTCAAGCGTTGTAGGAGCTTCTAACGCTTTTAAATCAGCCGTTAAAGAAGCCGTTTGTTCCTTTAATTTATCCAAGAATGCAGCAAATTCCTTTGAGTCGCTTCCTCCAGGAAAGATGCTATCTAAGTCCCACACGGGTTTAAGATTTTGTAGCATGCAATATCCTCCTTTGTCTTGGCAAAACTCGCCTGTTATGTATAAGTCTTAGTTCTCATTGTACCTGTTTCCTGCCGGATTGGTATGCTTTTTTTACCGGAAAAAATTTTTTGACTGTAAACGGATAAAGAAAAACTAGGTAAAGACTAAAAGCAAGTTGTCGGAGTGTATAACCCGACTCCTCGATACAAAAGGCACCGCTACATTTGGCGGTGCCAAGCTAATCCTTTCTTCTTTACGAAGAAGCAACTTCAGTTGGTGCTTTCCATTTCCGATAGAAATAGATCGTGAATATCAGCGCCATGACCATAGGTACACCATGAAGGATACCTACTACCCATATCGGCAGCATGATTTCAAATAAAGGGGAACAAATCAGCATTCCAAACGCAAATCCAATGGTTTGCAACGTGGAGGATACTCCAAAAACACGACCACGCTTGTCATCAGATACCTGCTGTAGGCGGGAGTTATAGCAAATGGCCGATATACCGTCAGATACTCCCGCTAAGAAAGCACAGACAAGCAGAAGATACGTTGTAGAGAACGCAAACAGTAAGATAAAGAAGAACGACATTAAAATCGTCGAGATGCCAAATGCTTTTTCGGTGAATACTTCCTTAGCATTTTTAGAATGCTTACTCATAAAACGAGAACCGACAAGATTACCAATTGCCCAGATTCCCCATATAAAGCCCATAATCATAGAGGGATTGTCCGGCTTAATCATAGACGAATAAATCGGTATCCCTACATTATGCGCTGCGGAACCAAAGGTATCAAATAATCGAATCGTCATTAAAGATAATAAAACGGGAATTACACGTAAATACCGATAAATAAACGAAAACTCTGAAAAAAACGAAGCCTTTTGATCTGATTGAGTTCGCGTTTCATTCGTTTTAATGGGCAGGCTAATTAGGTTCACAGCCGAAAGCAAATACGTCAGGGAGTCAAGCAAGAAAATATTTTGATAGCTTAACAGATTAATGAGAATCCCACTTGAGAGCATCCCCACAACCATGGCAATGGCTTGCCAAGACTGTAATAAAGCATTGGCTCTTACTCTATTTTCCGGTGAAACAAGCATAGGAATACTGGATTGCATGGATACGTTAAACATCGAGCTAAACATTCCCATACCAAAGATCACAACATACAGCATATAAAAATGATATTCTTGTGGTGTAATAAATAGAGAAAATAGAAGACAAAACCGCACAACGTCACTAATAATCATTAGCTTTTTACGGTTAAATTTATCTGCTAGCATACCAGAATAAAAACCTGCTAAAAAGCTTCCCAATAAACGAACAGCCATAAATAATCCCATGTAAACAGCACTGCCCGTTAATAGGTACACATACAGATTTAGTGCAATCATATCTAAATAACTGCCTATATCTGAAATGGTTCTTCCAGCAATCAACTGGTAAATGTACCGCATTTTATTATTCTGTCCTGCTGGAATTGTTGTTGTCATGTTCTTTCCTCCTACACCTTAACCAATTTCTCGATTTCAAACGTGACTAGCTCGCACGCCTTTTCATACACTTGTTCAATATGTTCATAGCTTTCTCCACGCATCCAGCACATAACTAGAAATACTTCTTCCTCGTCCCCTCTTATCTCTGCACCTATCGGATAGACTTGTGTTACTCTTAATACCCCAGGAATTTTTTCAAGCTCCTCTAGTCCGTTTACCGCTCGAAGAATCCCGCTCTCCTTTGGATATAAAGTAAACATGGCGTGAGGGGTTTGTTCTTGGTTTGGTAGAGTAGGTAATTCATAGGTTCCTAAAGCAATTCCCAATTGGGCTTTTACCGAGTCAAACCCAAGCATTGTTTCTAAGCTATCCTTAACACACATACCACCTATACGCGGATTGATTTCTAATACCTGCGGACCTAATTTTTCGTCATAGCGCAATTCAACATGGGACAACGAATTCTTTAAGCCAACAGCGCGAACAGCTTCCACTGCATAATGTTTGAGCTCCTCAACTTCCTTCTCTGTAAAGCGAAGAGGAGGAACGACCAGAAGATGCTCATAGAACACCTGCTTTTCTTCTGTGACTTTTAGCTTATCATGCACAAGCAGAGGAATGATTTCCTTCTCTGTGATCACCATCTCTACACTAGCTTCCCGACCATTCATATATTTTTCCACTAGCATGCAACCCATGGGATTAAAATCAATAAGATTCCCATCCTTCGCCGCATAGGTGTGACAGGATGCATAAAGATTGGAATAATTACAGTCAGGCAGCTTTTGAAGGGCGTATGTAAAATTATCCCTTACCTCTTGCTGATTGTGGGATTTAAGAATTAAATGAGAAGCAACTCCGTTAATCGGCTTTAAAATCACCGGATAGCCAATCCGTTCCGCATGGGCGACTGCTGAATCCACATCGACTGCTAGCCCATAATCAACCGTTAGCACTCCAGCATGTCTTAGTGCATCACGCATAAGATATTTGTTGTTTGTACGATACAACGCATCTGAGTCCTGAGATGGCAGTCCTCTTTTTTCAGCTATCTTCGCGACATCAGCCCCTAATAAACCTGCGCTTGAAAATAATCCAAGAATACTAAGTACAGCAGAAATTTTATATGTTTCCTCAAGCATGCAGACCTTTTTTTCTAATTCCTCATAGCCAAAATCAGTAGTCTCAATAATTTCGGCAAACAAAGCAGGAATGTGGTTTTCTTCTTCTAATTGAGCGATTTTCGATTTTTCATGCTCTGTGAGAGGGCGAGTAATGATTGCACACTGGTACCCCATTTTCGTAGCATGAACAGCGCGATTAATGGTAGGAACTACCGAGAGATTTTCAATAAATACGATTAATTCTTTCATATCAATGCCTCCATCGGATTGTCATCTCCGTCAAGATAATGAGAAACAATGTATCCGTTTTCATTTATTTCGTGGAGAGGCGGCAGCATCGTGTTATCAGAGAAATGTAAGAAATCAGCTGCTTTATATGGTGTAGTGGAGCGAATATACCGTTGTCCCTCAATCTCTACATAATCGAGCTGGGAATTCGTACCGACTCGATGCTTACCAATTGGAGTTACATAAACATAATGCGGAGCAATGCTACCAGAGAAAGCGGATAGTTCACGTATAATATCAATTCCCTTCTGAACCGATGTACGGAAATGCTTAGCTCCGACTACAGCCATGCAGTGGAAAAGATAATAAGGCACAATCCCATTACAGAGAAACAGCTCTATTAATTCCCTCATCGTTTTGGTATTATCATTAATATCTTTCATCAAAACAATTTGTCCTCTTATAGTAATACCGCGAGAAATGATCTTTTGGGCAGCGCGAATAACTTCTGGGGTAAGTTCATCTGGGTGATTTAGTGATAAACCAATGGAAAGGTTCTTGGATAAACGCGGGTTGTCGTAGTTAATTTGATTAAATTCCGATAACATCTCTGCTGTTTCATCCGTGATGTTTTCGGGAGCAAATAAAATATTTCTCGTACCTACCCGGATGTTTCGTACATGATCAATTTCCTTGATTTGCTGTAGAACCTTATGCAGTAATGTTACATCGAGAAACGGGTCCCCGCCGGTAATTAATACCGTTTTAATCCGATCATCATTGCTTATATAGTTGATCGCATCTGCAATATTTTCATCCGACATCCGCTTGGCTTCTCCCGCTAACGTACGGGTTTTCTTAAAACAGTATCTACAATAGGCAGAACATTCAAAATAAGGAGTCAATACTGCTCGATCCTCGTATATTCTTTCAAGTCCATATATTCCTTTATTATTTTTGCCCTCTTCAAAAGGCTTTTCTGTGCCGTATTCTAATGCTTCATAGGGACTTGGTACAAATTGCTTGGCTACACCCTGAGATTGTTTCACAATCTTAGCTAGAGAAGGACTAATTTTGGAACGGAATTTTTGCATTACCTGCTTCTGCATCTCTCTTTCTCTTTCAGAGACCATTGTTTCCGTCATTCTTGACATTTTGTTACCTCCCTTAATAAAATTTGATTTTTTCATTTAAACCTTATATTTAATTTACATTTTTGTCAATAATAGGTTTTTTGCTCATCCACAAGAAAAAAGATCGGGAAATCCCCGATTCTTCTAGGTCAAATTTACTATGATTTGTTAAAAATCTTATCTGCTTCCAAGATCCATTCTCCATTCTATCAATGGACTATCTTTTGGCAATTCACAATGTCTTGTTCATGACTTAATACTAGAATGGTCTCGTTTCGTATTTAACAAAATGAAAATCTAGTTCCGTCATAAGGAATGTTGACAAAAGCGAACTTAATAGTGGAAAAAGGGTGAGCAATTAAAAGATTACACGAGAGATCATTTGCCGCAATAAAATAGCCAAACCCTCCTTAATCCAGAGCGAGTTTGGCTTTATCGACTATCTTTTATTTAATTACTTGAAGCTGATTCGTTCTGCCTTTTTCAATTAATTCATAGGCACGTTTAACTTCTTCCTCTGAGGGAGAGCGCTGTCCTTTTAGCGGATACTCTTTGCCCAGCTCCTCCCATTTATATATGCCCATTTCATGGTAAGGTAGAATTTCTACTTTTTCCACACCTTGTAGGGAGCCAATAAATTCCCCCATTTCAAGCAAATGACCAGCCGAATCCGTAATACCTGGGATTAACACGTGACGAATCCACATTTTTTTGCCGCGATCAGATAAAAACTTGGCAAATGTTAACGTCCGATCATTTGGTTGGCTGGTAAGCCAGATATGTTTTTCGCGATTCATCTGTTTTAGATCAAGAAGGACCAAATCGGTCACTTCCAGTAATTTATCCGCCTTAGCTGTGTCACAGAAGCCTGAAGAATCTAGCGTAGTGTGAAGACCCCATTTTTCTTTAACAGCAGTAAATACCTCCGTTACAAAAGGAGCTTGCAGGGTCGGCTCGCCGCCTGTGACTGTCAGACCTCCGCCAGAGTTACGATAGTAATTCAGATAGGGTTCAATTTCAGCCAAGACCTCGTCTACCGTCATCTCTGTTCCACCGCTTGTATCCCATGTATCTGCATTATGACAAAATTTGCATTTTAAAGCACAGCCTTGCAAAAATAGTACAAATCGAATACCTGGACCGTCTACAGTACCAAATGTTTCAAGGGAGTGAATTCGACCTTTCATGTTGATCAATCCTTTCTACACAACAGCAAGAGAAGGAAAGCTGTTCTAAGTTAGTGTGTCATGCTCCGTCACTTTCCTTCCCTTGCTGTTGTCCGAAGCAGCCAGCTAGCTGCCTCGGAAACAGTCGGGATACATGTAAGCCTAGATTTTGCCATGGAAAGTACGGTTGATAACATCTAATTGCTGTTCACGAGTCAATTTGATGAAGTTAACCGCATAACCGGATACGCGAATGGTTAATTGCGGATAATCTTCTGGGCGTTCCATCGCATCCAGCAATTGTTCACGGTCAAATACGTTTACATTTAGGTGATGACCGCCGTCTGGCGTCATGTAACCGTCCATCATCGCAACCATATTAGTAACGCGAGATTCTAGGTCTTTGCCCAACGCTTTTGGCACGATTGAGAATGTATTAGAGATACCATCCAAGCTATGTTCATAAGGAAGTTTAGCTACGGAAGACAAGGATGCTAAAGCACCTTTTTTATCTCGTCCATGCATTGGGTTCGCCCCCGGTGCAAATGGTTCACCAGCTTGACGTCCGTCTGGAGTCGTACCAGTCTTTTTACCATAAACTACGTTGGAGGTGATTGTGAGTACTGACATTGTTGGCAACGCATTACGGTAGGCTTTATGCTTACGAATTTTGTTCATGAAGCGCTCCATGATATCAATTGCAATGGAGTCAACACGATCATCGTTATTACCATATTGAGGATATTCGCCCTCTGTTTCGAAATCGACCGCAATACCTTGTTCATTACGGATCGGTTTTACTTTCGCATACTTGATTGCAGATAAGGAGTCTGCTACTACAGATAAACCAGCGATACCGCAAGCCATCGTGCGGAGGATTTCACGGTCGTGCAATGCCATTTCAATACGCTCATAAGAGTATTTATCATGCATGTAATGAATTACGTTTAATGTATTCATGTATAGCTTCGCGAGCCACTCCATAACATTGTCGAACTTCGCCATGACTTCATCAAAGTCAAGCACCTCGGAAGTAATAGGAGCGAATTGAGGTCCTACCTGTACGCCTGATTTCTCATCCACACCACCATTGATTGTATAAAGCAGTGCTTTCGCAAGGTTAGCACGTGCGCCAAAGAATTGCATTTGCTTACCAATTCTCATAGCGGATACGCAGCAGGCGATACCATAATCGTCACCAAAGTACGGACGCATTAAATCGTCGTTTTCGTATTGGATAGAGCTTGTTTCAATGGATACTTTTGCGCAGAACTTTTTGAAGTTCTCAGGAAGATCTTTAGACCAAAGAACAGTCAAGTTTGGCTCTGGAGCCGGACCAAGATTATAGAGTGTATGCAAGAAACGGAAAGAGTTTTTCGTTGTACGAGTTTTACCACTCAAGGACATCCCAGCGATGGATTCAGTTACCCAGGTTGGGTCGCCGGAGAATAATTCATTGTAATCAGGAGTACGCAGGAATTTAACAATGCGCAGCTTCATAACGAAATGGTCAACCAGTTCCTGTGCCGCTTCCTCTGTCAATGTACCTTCAGCAAGGTCACGCTCAATGTAAGCATCTAAGAACGAGGAAACACGTCCTAAACTCATTGCGGCTCCATTTTGTTCTTTAATAGCAGCTAGGTAAGCAAAGTATAACCATTGGAATGCTTCATGTGCGTTCTTAGCAGGCACAGAAATATCAAAACCATGTTCTTTTGCCATCAATTTTAGTTCTTGAAGGGAGCGAATTTGTTCGGAGATTTCTTCCCGTAAACGAATAACATCTTCTGTTAAAGCATCTACTTCCAATTGTTGGAGGTCGCCTTTTTTCTCAGCGATTAGACGATCAACACCATATAAAGCTACACGACGGTAGTCACCGATAATGCGGCCGCGACCGTAAGCATCTGGAAGACCTGTAATAATGCCTGCACGACGAGCCTTTTTCATTTCTTCTGTATAGGCATCGAAAACGCCTTGGTTATGTGTTTTGCGAATATCGGTAAACAACTTAATGATTGATTCCGGCACTTCAAAGCCGTACGCCTTGCAAGCATCAATCATCATGCGGATTCCACCGAAAGGCTGAAGCGAACGCTTGAATGGTTCGTCTGTTTGTAAACCTACAACCTTTTCTTTATCCTTATCCAAATAACCTGGTTTATGGGATGTAATAGTAGAAGGAGTGTTAACATCTACATCAAGAACCCCACCATTTTCACGTTCTTTTTTTGTTAAGTCAGAGATGATGTCCCACAGTGCTTTTGTATTAGCAGTAGCACCAGCCAAAAATTTATCATCGCCATGGTAAGGAGTGATGTTTTCTTCAATGAAGTCACGAGTATCAATCGTTTTCATCCATTTCCCTGGCTTAAAGCCTCTCCATGCGTGTTCAAATGTTTGCAGGTCTTTCTCTTGAATCGCCATCTTACATACCTCCTCAAGTATTGGCTCGTTGTTCTGTACTCGGCAGCACAACTCTTTACATGAGGTGTCTCTGCCTGTAACGAAGGCCATTCTATATGATTAAAAAGCTATTGAAGGATTTATTGCGTAAAAGAGCTTGTTTCCATTCTGAACAACTGCTCTTTACAGTTTCATCATACAAGAGAGATTGCACCTCAGTGTGTGAAAAAGATCACATTTGTACCTGTTTTGTGATATGGTTCACAAATTTGTTTCATTTCACTTATAAAACTGTTGTAACACTAAAAACCATTGATATATAACACATTTCGGATCATCAAAAAAACAAAAATGATACAGGTTATAAACCTGTATCATTCACTTTTACCTGCACTCCATATGAATCGAAACAATATCATCTATCACCTGTAATGGATAGGTTTTGACCTGGCCTGTGTCAGGAGCCTGAACCTGACCGCTTTGTAAGCAAATCTTCCAATCATAAAGAGGATCGTATACATATTTGCCGGAAACGATGCCTTCTGATAAAGGCCCTCCCCGATACGGACTTTTATCCTCAAGGGCATACATATTCCCATCCGATAATCGAAAGACGCAAACTCGCTCCTCCCCTAGCTGTACCACTCTCCCCAGTTGAACAGGGAACTCTTCCACTCGTCCAATCGTGATTGTTTTAGTGAAATCTCCCATCCTGTTTTCCCCCTTTTTTTCATGACATTGGTCCATTATCATTTCTGTACTATGACAGACTTTCCACCTTAATTGGTTCAAACAGCTTTGTTCTGGTTTCCTGATCCTGCAGTACTTTTTGCCATGGATCTTGGACTTGAGCAAGTGCTAATTCGATACGAGCAAATAGCTGCTGACGATTCTCTACATCCTCAACCACATTTTTATGAATCATTTCCAACCCCATTCGCTCGACCCATTCAGAAGTACGTTCTAGATACTTGCCTGTCTCACGATAGTATTGGATGACTGCTCCGCAAATCTCAACTAATTCCTCATCGTTTTTTACTTTGCACAATAAATCAGCGACACGTGCTTTAATACCGCCATTACCGCCAACATAGATTTCCCATCCGCCATCGTTACCCACAATCCCGATATCTTTTGTGCAGGACTCCGCACAGTTGCGTGGACAACCGTTTACCGCCATTTTTAATTTAGCGGGCATATCGAGACGTTCGAATTTTTTCTCCAAAGCAATACCCATCCCAATCGAATCAACAGTCCCAAATCGACAGAAACGAGAACCAACGCAGGTTTTCACTGTACGCAAGGCTTTGGCATAGGCATAACCAGACGGCATATCGAGCTCTGCCCAGACTTTTGGCAGATCCTCCTTCTGTACACCCACCAGGTCGATTCGCTGTCCACCTGTCATTTTGACCATTTTCACATCATATTTCACAGCCACATCAGCAATCTTTTTCAAATCCTCCGCTGTCGTTACCCCGCCGTACATACGTGGTACTACCGTATAGGTACCGTCTTTATTAATGTTAGCGTTCAAACGTTCATTCACAAAGCGTGAAGCTTTTTCGTCCTGATACGTTGTCGGATGAATCATTCCTAAGTAATAGTTCAATGCAGGACGGCATTTGGAGCAGCCTTCTGGGTTTTTCCATGCTAATACATGCATTACTTCTTTAATCGTAGCAAGGCCCATCTCTTGTATCTGGGCTACGATTTCATCACGGCTTAACGTAGTACATCCGCAAATTCCCTGTTTATTGGCATTGATATCAAAATGATCTCCAAGCACATATTGCAACACTTGTTCCACCATTGGCTTACATCCCCCGCAGGATCGTGCTGCACCAGTGCAGGCTTTTATTTCATCTACCGTTGAGCAGCCTTGTTCCTTTATCGCTGTCACGATACTCCCTTTTGTGACACCGTTACAGCCGCAGATGATCTCTTCATCAGACATCTCCGCTACTAAAGCTGCTTGATTTCCTCCACCACAACAAGCTCCTCCGCCCATTATGGAAGCGTACACCTCGTCGGTCATTTCTGTGTGGTTGTTGATCAGCTTTTGTAAGCGAGCAGACTCATTAACATCGCCGAATAGGATTCCGCCGACGATTTTGTTGTCTCGAATCAGAATCTTCTTGTAGATCTTCTTCCAATCATCCTGCATACGTACGATGGTCATATCCGCTTGATCCTGAAATTCACCTGCTGAAAATACGTCAACTCCAGAAATTTTTAATTTAGTAGATACAACGGAGCCTTCATAGCCCTTCGTCTCAAGCTCACATAAATGCTTGGCTAATACAGCACCCTGTTCAAATAATGGAGCTACCAAACCGTAGCAAAGTCCGCGATGCTGAGTACATTCCCCAACCGCATACACATCTGGTGCCGATGTTTGCAGCAGGTCATTTACAACAATTCCTCGTGCTACCTCAATATTGCTTGCTTTGGCCACGCTGGTATTCGGTACGATTCCCACTGCCATTACAACAAAATCGGTCTCCAAAGCGCTTCCATCTGCAAAACGAAGTCCCGAGACTCGCTCGTCGCCAAGCAGCTCTACCGTTTGTTTTTCCATTGCAAATCGGATGCCCTGACGCTCTAGTTCTTCTTTTAGCATGTTTGCTGCCGTGTCATCCAGTTGCCGTTCCATTAAAACATTGCCTAAATGCACGACCGTTGCTTCCATTCCCAAATGAACCAAGCCCTTAGCTGCTTCCAAGCCCAACAGACCGCCACCAATCACGGCAGCTTTTTTACAGGTTTTAGCAGCTTCTATCATTTGATTGCAATCCTGAATGTCTCTAAAGCCAATTACTCCTTGTTTATCCGCACCAGGCACAGGTAAAACAAATGGTTGAGAGCCAGTAGCGATTATGGCTTTATCGTAAGAAAATACCGATCCATTATCTGTGTACACCTTTTTCGCTTCGGTATCAATATGAGTCACTGCTGTGCCTGTTTGTAGATCAATCTGATTGTCTTGATACCAGCTATAGTCATTTAACACGATATCATCAATCGTTTTACTGCCTTCCAGCACATACGAAAGCATAATGCGATTGTAGTTGGGATGCGGTTCGTTTCCTATGATTGTGATATGATACATCTCTTTGTTGTTCTTTAAGATTTGTTCAATAACATTGACGCCAGCCATACCATTTCCGATTAATACGAGACGTTGCTTCTTCATAGACAATCCCCCCAAAATATTCTATATATGTTTGTGAAATAATGCACAAAAATGACTCTACGTGATTCTAAATTCGCTCTATGATCTATTTTCACTTCATGTAAAGCATTGATATACCAAGGATTTTACTGCTCTTTTTATCTGTGTACAGACCGAGTATAGTATAGAAAAAGACCAGCAGATGTGTGGTAAATCACAGGTAAAATGACAATTTTTCTAGCTAATGAAATAAAGCCGATCGTCCCTGAAAAAGACGGTCGGCTTTCCTTTACAGCAAGATGTTCAATTCCTTTAAAGCATGGCTGATACCGCCCTCATCTACGTGCTTCGTGACATAGTTTGCGTGTGGAAATACGTCAGGATGCGCATTTCCCATCGCTACTCCCATTCCTACAAATTGAATCATCTCAATGTCATTCTTGCCATCACCAAAGGCTACCGCTTCTGACCGATCTACTGTTAGGTGCTGTAGCAAGGCTTCAATGCCTTTTGCCTTAGAGCCATCCTTTGGCATCACATCCAAGGACACATCATGCCAACGGAAAAAGCGCACGTTTTGAAGCGCATCGTCTTGCTCGTAGACCCCTTCTTCTCCTTGAGCACAGTGAAGCCAGCATTGGTAAATCGGCTTGTTACGGAATGCCTCTGCATTCATGCCGGGCGGGTCAAATAGAATAGAGGAAACAGCACGATTCACCATCTCATTTCCCTCATGTGTCGCATAAAAGGAGTCGTCACTCAAATACACAAGAGCATGATCACGTGCCATCACAAGCTGGTACAGTTTCTCAATACTTTCAGCATCAATAGGAGTAGAATAAACCACTTCCCCTTTGTGCTCTACATACGCACCATTAAAGCATACCAGTGTCTCAATTCCTAAATCCTCTGCGAGGTCTCGAACATGAAACGGTGAACGCCCAGTAGCAATAACCGTATGAATCCCGCTAGCCTGTAGCTGACGGAGTGCTTTTCGAGTATCCTCTGGAATCTGCTTCTGCTCATTTAACAACGTGCCATCCATATCAAAAAAGATAACCTTGTAGGGCATGCGCTTCACTCCTTTTTTTGATTTACCGTTCATTATAAACGAAATATTCTCACTTCATAAATGAAGTTCTTTGCATGAACCCTTGGCAAGCTGTCATGTTTCTCCCTATTTGTAACATATAGTCTACAGATGGGGTGATCTAGATGGCTATTCGCATGAGACGCCGGCGCATTCGGACGTCCAAAAAGAAAATTTTTTTTATTACCTTCATTATTTTTCTTGCAATCATCATCCAGAGTATCGTCTTCCTAGAGCAAAAAATTAAACCTACCTTATTAGTGATCGCCAAGCAGAAATCAGAGCAAATTGCCAAAGAGGCCATCGCAGACGCGGTGACCAAAAAGATCGCTCAAATTGATATGAATACAGCCGAAGTTCTAGACATTGAGAAGGACAGCGATAATAAAATACGGGCTATTAATTTTAATTTTCAAGGATATTCAAAAATCATGGGGGAAGCCAATCAACGTATTAAAAACAGACTAAAAGAGTTTGAAAGTGAAAAAATTGAAGCTCGCGTACCTCTGGGATTAGCCTCAGGCAACTCTTTCTTGTCCGATACGGGGCCTAAATTACCGATCACCTTTAGCCCTGTTGGTTCTGCAAAAACATGGCTTGACCCTAAGCTATCGGAAGCTGGGATTAACATGGTGATGGTAACGATCTATCTGCAAGTAGAAGTTCGCTTGCAAGTGATCATACCTTTTGCAACTGATCAAACCATTGTCACAACCTCCATTCCCATTACCAACTCTCTTGTCGTGGGAGAAGTGCCGGACTATCTGTACAACAATCCGCTAGGCAAGCCAGAGGTTCCCAGAATGAAGGTAGAGCCACCAGCTAAATAATACAAAAGGAATCCTCCTTTATTGGGAGGATTCTTTTACTTGCAGGACGATATCTCGCCATTCTGTCGCATGAGCTAGCACTAGCTTTGGTAAGATACATGTATCATTTGCTACCTCTGCGACCAGCCGTTCCATTTCCATTACGGCCAAATCACGCTCCCACTCACTAATCATGTTGTTTTGGAACGCCTCCTCCAGTTCATCCTCATCCAAAATCTCAGTGATCCCAGAAGGCATCATCGCTAAATCTAGATACAAATCATCATAGCAAGGAACACCATTTTCCCCTATAGCATGCCTAAGAACAATATCAAAATAGAAGTAGACTACTTTACCTGTCTGATCTATCATCGCGGTCATAACATAATGCCGCCCCGCGGGAAAGCATTGTATCCAGACGTATCCATCATCAGCGATACAAATTTCTTGTTCGTTACACGTTACCCAGTATGGTTCCTCCATTTTTGTTAGAACGAGACCAGTAATGATTCCGTCAAAGTACTCTCCACGTTGGGCCAATGGTATAAAATGCTTGTCTATCACTGTTGTCCACCCTGTTACATCTGCATATTTCCGTTTCATGAATACGTCTCCTTTACCCTGTAGCATCATCGTCTCTTTTCATTGTAACAGACGGAAATTTAATTTGAATTTTAAGACTTATAGCACTATTTTCATCTTGAAAATCTCGTCAACATAACTTCACAGATTAAACACAATCGCTTAAAACACTTGATATGAAAACGCTTTAGAATCACATCGTACCTATACAGGATGACGCTATCTGTAAATTGTGATTTTTTTCACTTAAGCTTTTATGAATGGTTATTACAATCATGGTGAACCGATTATGAGTATCCTTGGTTGCAATCAAGAATTATGATTCAGATTTTTTCCTGCTCTCCCTTCTCATTACTATACATATATCCAAGGAGGTTATCGTCTTGAAGGGTTTATCAAGGATTTTTATGCTTTTCTTAAGTATGGCTATCATAGTAGCCATGGCTGGATGCAGCAATCAAGGCACCGCCCCTGCAAAAGGTGAAACTGTGAAAGCTATCGGTCAAGCTGACGGTAAACATGGCCCAATCAAGGTTGAGGTGACAATTACAAACAACGAGCTTTCAGATATTAAGGTTCTCGAACAAAAGGAAAATGAAGTATTATCCGAGCCGGTATACAAGAAATTGCGAGACCAAATCATTGCCAAAAACAGCACGGAGGTAGATGCGATAAGTGGTTCTACTCTTACAAGCCAAGGCTATATCAATGCTGTAGGGGACGCCTTGAGTAAATCCGGACTGACGTTAACTGCTAAAGGTTCAGATACTTTTGCAACAGTCAAAGAGGAGGCTGTACAAAATTACGATGTAGTAGTCATTGGCGCAGGTGGTGCAGGCTTCGCGGCTGCTATGGAGGCGAAAAAAGCCGGGGCCTCTGTAGTTCTGCTGGAAAAAATGCCATCCGTCGGCGGTAACACTCTGATTTCCGGCGCAGAGATGAATGCTGCTAACAACTGGGTACAAGCAAAAAAAGGCATAAAAGACAGCAAGGAGTCCCACTACCAAGACACCTTAAAAGGCGGGGATAACGTAGGGAACCCTGCTATGGTGCGTGTGTTGACAGATAATGCAACAAGCGCAGCAGAATGGCTAAGGGATGAAATAAAGGTGGAATTTTTACCAGATCACCTATTCCAATTCGGCGGTCACTCTGTGCCTCGTGCCCTCATCCCTAAAGGTCACACTGGCGCAGAAGTAATTACAAAACTAAAAGCAAAAGCTGATCAGCTGCAAATTCCTGTCAAAACGGAAACGAAAGCGGAAGAATTATTGAAAAATAGCGAAGGTCGTGTCGTTGGCGTTAAAGCCAAAACTGCCGCTGGTCAAGAAATTACCTTTAACGCAAGCAAGGGTGTCATTGTTGCAACTGGTGGATTCGGTTCCAACGTAGAAATGCGTAAGAAATACAACCCAATTTTAGATGAAAGCTACATGTCTACCGATACTCCTGGTACAACTGGTGACGGTATCGTGATGAGCGAAAAAATCGGGGCAGCCATCACAAATATGGAGAGTATTCAAACATACCCAATCTGCAATCCAAAGACAGGTGTTATTTCATTGGTAGCGGATACGCGTTTTGATGGAGCTATTTTAGTGAACCAAAGTGGTAAGCGCTTTGTAGAGGAATTAGAGCGCCGCGATGTGATTTCGAAAGCGATCCTTGCTCAGGAAGGTAAATATGCCTATCAGGTCTGGAACCAAGCTGTAGGTGATATTGGTAAAACAGTAGACGTGCATAAAGATGAATATGACATGCTTGTAAAAGAAGGCTTATTAGTGAAGGCTGATACATTGGAAGAGGCAGCAAAGCATTTTAACATCCCAATAACAGAGCTTCAAAAAACAGTTGACCGTGTCAATGGATTTGCTAAGAATGGTAAAGACCTAGATTTTCATCATCGTGGAAAGTTAATCGAAATGACACAAGGCCCTTGGTACATTGAAAAAGCGGTTCCTTCCGTGCACCATACCATGGGTGGATTAGTCATTGACCCTGAGACTCATGTACTGGATACCAACGGAAAAATAATTGCTGGCCTTTACGCAGCAGGAGAAGTAACCGGCGTGATCCACGGGAAAAATCGTCTAGGTGGTAACGCAATCGCCGACATTTTCGTATTCGGTCGCATTGCCGGACAGAATGCGGCTGCACAAAAATAATGCAGATTGATTAGCGATTAACATGAGAAACATCGAGCTACCGGAGAATTTTCGGTAGCTTTTTTATTCCTGACGCGCCTGAGGAAAGCCTCTTCTACAGAATTGGCTTTTTTCTTTTCTGCTTGATTACTGTGAGGTTTTCCATTCCATTTGCACATAGATACCTGAATGATCAATCTCTTGAAAGCCATGCTTTTTATACAGATCTCTTGCCCGCTGATTGGTTGCAGCAACATGCAGGCGAACGTTAGCCCCGGCTTGATTAGCCGATTCTAGCAGCTCTTGAAGTAGCTGTGAACCATATCCTCTCCTCTGATAGGCTGGCAGAATCGTCATATCTGCAAGAGTCCAGTAGTCGGGTTGCTTATCAATTAATAATCGACCGATCCGCTCCTTCTGGTGAACAATTACGTACCATTCCATGTGTGGATAATTACTTTCATAAGAGCGCTTTTGACAGGTGTATTGCATCTGTAGAAACTCTTTCTGCTGTTGCTTGGTCCATCCCCATTCAGCTATCTCTTGCTCACGTGTACTAGCATATACCTGAAATAAAAAGCCATCATCTGCCTCACTTGCTACCTTGCGAATGAAAATCATGATACTACCTCCCATACACAATAATGCCTTCATGAGCAACTCTGCTCTTATCATGTGGAAAAACGGCCGTGGGCTTTGATAATATCAGCCCATTTATGGTTTTATTGCACAGCGCCTGTACACAATTGATAACATCCCTTCCTTACCTTCCCCCCCTTTATTCTGCATGCTGCAGGAGTGAAAAGCTGTTTATCAAATAGCGCTTCCTTGAGTTACCTCTATTTTCTCAAATAACGAAATCAGTTCTTTTTAAATCAAGACCTAATCTATGAAGACAGCTATCCTCGTCGGGAAAAAGTTTATCGGCATATAATTGATAACGATTTTCATTGACATTATATTCTGATTTTTTTACAATCAATATGCTAATATGCAATATTTTCCTAGAGAGGGGTCTCTGTCATGTCTGGTTTATTGCAGAGCCGCCGAGCCAAAGTCTGGGCATTATTGACCGGTATCTTGTTGCTGTTCGTCTCTATGCTGATGAGTATCTTGTTCGGCTATCATATGTTTACCTTCCACATGTTACTCGATATGCTTTGCCAATTTGATGGTTCAAAGGAACATCTCCTTCTCAGAGATGTTCGATTACCCGCAGCTTTTATTGCGGCCAGTGTAGGGGCTAGTCTAGCCATTGCTGGCGTTTTGATGCAAAATCTAACAAAAAATCCGTTAGCCTCGCCTTCTTTATTCGGTATTAATGCTGGTGCGGTACTTTTTATCGTGCTCACTCTATTTTTCTTTGACTCGGATTTAACCCTTACACAGATGGTCTGGATCGCTTTTGCTGGAGCTGGTGTGACTGCCGTGCTGGTGCTGATTCTAGGTACGATGGGCAAGGATGGTTTTTTGCCTATCAAAGTAACATTAGCAGGAGCGGCTGCTTCGGTATTTGCTTCCTCATTTACTTCAGGGATTATGCTTATAAATAATGAATCGTTAAATCAAGCATTATTTTGGCTAGTGGGCTCCGTCACTGGACGAAAAATGGAGCATCTTACCACGGTCTTGCCTTATATGGTGATCGGCTGGATGATTGCTCTGTGTCTCTCTCACGCGCTCAATTTAATGGCAATGGGAGATGATATGGCAAAGGGCTTGGGCTTACATACTGCTTTCGCTAAGCTTCTCATCATTCTTGCGGTGATTTTATTAGCAGGTGGCTCTGTTTCCTTAGCTGGCCCAATTGCTTTTGTGGGACTGATTATCCCACATATTTGCCGATATATTGTTGGAGTTGATCACAAATGGCTGATTCCATTTAGCGGGGTAACCGGGGCTATTTTATTGGTTTCAGCCGATACTGCCTCTCGATTCTTACTGATGCCAAAAGAGGTTCCCGTTGGCGTAGCCACAGCATTGTTAGGCGTCCCATTCCTTATTTATATCGCTAGAAGGAGTAGCTATGAGTAAACCATCTTTTGTTCATAAATTTATAACCATTCGGAGTAATAGACCGGCCCTCTCCGCTCAGCTTTCTATTTGTGATTTACTTGTATTGGTTATCCTATTTTTGGTGTTGATTGTCTGCACACTGCTAAGCATTGCCTTTGGCACGACTCGAATCCCCATTCCAGATATCCTAGCCACGTTTGTAGGTGGAGACGTGACTAATCGGATCGTCATTTTGGAATTACGAATGCCAAGAACATTAATGGCCATTATGATTGGTGCTGCTTTAGGCGTAGCTGGTGCTATTACGCAAGGAGTCTTCCGCAACCCTCTAGCCTCACCCGATTTATTAGGCGTGACGGGGGGGGGCTCAGTGGCAGCCGTAGCCTTTATGACATTCAGCAATGGACAAACCAGCATCCATTGGCTACCGCTTCTTGCTATTGGCGGCGCCTTTGCAACAGCCTTCATAAACTATACGTTTGCTTGGAGAGGTGGCGTTTCGCCTTATCGACTGGTATTGATCGGCATCGGAATTTCTACGGCCATGTCCGCTTTAACCACTTTTTTATTACTAAGTGGTCCGGCACATTTAGCTTCTCAAATTCTCGGCTGGTTGACTGGTACAATTTACGGCACATCCATGAAGCATGTCATAGCTGTTTTGCCGTGGATCATCTTTTTTGTGCCACTCGCTTGGCTACTGGCTCGCAGACTGAACGTGCTGACGCTCGGTGATGAAATCGCAACCGGATTGGGCAATCCTGTACAGACAACCCGTTTTTTGCTCATTCTTATCAGTGTAGCACTCGCTGGAGCCGCTGTAGGACTAGCCGGCAATATATCATTTATTGGGCTTACTGCACCCCATATTGCTCGGCGTTTAGTCAGTTCGCTTTATGGGGTATTAATACCAGCCTCTGCTCTATTAGGTGCTATTATTTTAGTGCTGGCTGATCTTGCAGGCAGAATGCTATTCTCTCCTGCCGATATCCCAGCCGGAGTCTTTACCGCAATCATTGGTGCACCATTCTTTCTCTATCTTCTCTATCGAGGACAAGGAAAAAAGTAAGTATATACAATTTATTCTGGAAATTATGTTGACATGTACCATATATTGTATATAAAATATATTTGATAATGATTATTGTTATCATTTGAGTATTTTCAAATTTAGAACATTTAAGGGGAGAATCAATTCATGGTTCAAAAAAAATGGTTTCAAATTCCTGCATTGATGCTGCTTTGCATGGTGTTTTCTCTTCTTGTATCCGGTTGTGGCCCAACCAACACTGCAACATCAGCTCCTGCAAAAGCCTCGACAGAATTAGCAACAGCATCAGGTGATTCTTACACCATAGAACACGCGATGGGCAAAACAGAGATAAAAGGGACCCCGAAACGAGTCGTTATTTTAACCAATGAGGGCACAGAAGCACTTTTAGAACTTGGGGTAAAACCAGTAGGTGCTGTTAATTCAGGTGTTGGCGATGGCTGGTATCCGCATATTAAAAGCGAAATGGATGGAGTAACCGAGCTAGGCTATGAATCACAGCCAAACATTGAACTAATTGCATCCTTAAAGCCTGATTTAATCATTGGAAACAAGGGCCGTCAGGAAAAAATCTACGATCAATTGAAAAGCATTGCACCTACTGTATTCTCTGAAGATTTAGCAGGTCAATGGAAAGAAAACTTCAAGTTGTACGCAAAAGCTTTAAATAAAGAAGAAGAGGGTAAAAAATCCATGGCTGCTTATGATAAGCACGTGGAAGAGATTAAAGCAAAACTGGGCGATAAAGCTAATATGAAAGTATCCATTGTACGTTTCTTGCCAAATGCAGTACGTATTTATCAAAAAGACACGTTCGCCGGCGTGATGCTCAAGGATTTAGGTGTTGCCCGTCCTGCTGCGCAAGATAAAGATAACTTTATGGAAGTCGTTACGAAAGAACGTATCAATGATTTAGATGGCGATGTCATGTTCTTCTTTAACGCAGATTATGATGAGAAAAAAGGCGGAACAAAGAACCAACAAGAATGGATGAACGATCCGCTCTTCCAAAGCCTTAATGTAGCGAAGAAAAATACAGCTTTCCAAGTAAACGAAATTATTTGGAACACGTCTGGTGGTATCAAAGCTGCTCATAATATGCTAGATGAGTTTTTAGGCTTCGTTGAAAAATTGTAGGTTTCATGAGTAAGTGAACGTGTAAAGCAAGGAACATATCAAAACTGGGTGAATCCCTGTGGCTCCTAACTAGGAGGACAGTGGAGACACCCTTTTTTATTGCGACTCTTAGGGTTATAACAAAAAAACTTTCATACAGAGTGTTTTTGTTATTTCGTTCTCTTATAGGGGACTGAGCATCTTTTGGATTCCCATTAAAAGGCGATTTCCAAGCTGGCCTGCATGTTTTACCTATAAAATACAAATACTTCCTATTAACACCAGTAAGCTAGGTATCTGACTACTCTTTTGTTTATTACTGCGATACAAGGGGTTAATTATGTCCACTTTTTTTCAGCGCGCAAAACAGTTACGACAGAAGCATTTGTCTGCAAAAAAAAATTCAAAAGAAAGTGCTCCCTTTTCATCAGATTTATCGCGATCTCTTTATCAATTACAAGATGTTTTTGGAAAAAGCTATGATGTCTCCACACGCGAAATCTATCTGAATCAATTACAAAAAAAAGCGGCTATTCTCTATGTAGAGGGAATTATTGATAAGCAACAATGGAAGGAGTTTTTATCCCCTTTTACCTCCAATCAAAAAAAGGCGAAGGACCAATCTGCCCAGAAAAACGCAGAAGCAACTCCGTCTCCTTCCGTTGAGCAACTGGTTACTACACTTTCCGTTTGTCGGAAAGTAAAAACATATACACGGGCCTCTGATTGCATAGAGGATATTCTTCGTGGATATACGGCACTGTTAATCGACTCATATGATTGTGCTTTTCTATTGGATACAGCCTATTTTCCCTCACGTCCTATGGAAGAACCGGTCACTGAATCAGTTATTCGGGGACCACGGATTGGCTTTGTAGAAACTATTGCTGATAACGTTGCCCTATTGCGCCACCGTATACGAAATCCTAAATTAACCTTCCTTTCCCAAGAAATTGGGGAGCTTGCTCCTAAAAAGGTAGTAATCTCTTATATAGAAGGAATTGCAAACTCTGCTTTAGTGGATGAGGTCATACGCCGCGTAAGCAACACTATGATTGATGATCTGCAGGAATCCAGCTATTTGGAGCACTTGATTGAGGATGATCCCTGGTCGCCGTTTCCATTGATTCAAAGCACGGAACGGCCCGATCGTGTCGAGGCTGCTTTATTAGAAGGAAGAGTATCCATTTTAATCGACGGATCACCCTTTATCTTAATTGCTCCCGTTACCTATCCCATGCTGCTGCAATCCCCTGATGATTACTACCAGCTTTGGTATATCGGGTCGATCCTGCGATTTTTACGATTTATTTGTGTGCTAATCTCGTTGTTTCTACCATCTCTCTATGTATCACTGGTCTCTTATCATCAAGGGCTGATTCCCATGCGGCTCGCCTTTACGATTGCTGGGACACGAGAAGGTGTACCCTTTCCAACCATCATTGAAGCATTAATCATGGAAATTACTATTGAAATTCTGCGTGAAGCGGGCTTGCGCCTCCCCAAGCCTTTAGGACAGACGATCGGAATTGTTGGCGGTTTAGTTATCGGGCAATCGGCTGTAGAAGCAGGGATCGTAAGTCCAATTATGGTCGTGGTGGTCGCTCTTACTGCCATCGCATCATTTACGATTCCTCAATATGAAGCAGGAATTGTCATTCGTTTTTTACGTTTTGGAATGATGCTGTCTGCTGCTTTTCTAGGTTTGTATGGGGTCATTTTGTTCTTTATTGTTCTGACCTCTCATTTGGTAAAGCTCAAGAGCTTCGGTGTCGATTATCTAGCACCTTTTGCACCGATCATAACCAAGGATTGGAAAGATTTTATTTTACGTCTGCCCCATAAATTGTTAGTGAGACGCCCTCAAATTCTTCAACCGATGGATACAAAAAGAATAAGGAAAAAACCTCAAGATAATTCTACAAGGAACTAAACAAGAAGGAGGTACGAGAAAGAATGTCACTTAATTTCCAGCCTAAATTCTCTGGTCTTGATGTGTCCGCTTTTATTGCATCTATGGTCATAGGAGTATCTATTCTGACTTTACCGCGTGTTGCTGTTGAAGCAGTAGGGACAGCTGATGTCTGGATTGATGTACTGGCTGGGGGGATTTTAGCAATGATAGCTGGCTATTTTTGCGCCAAATTAAGCCAACAGTATCCCTCGTATCACTTTTATCGAATAACGCAAATTATTGCAGGAAAATGGATAAGCTCACTGATTATCTTAATCTATTCTCTCTTTTACTTTTTTTTATGCGTCTATGAAGCACGGGTACAAGCTGAGGTTATTCGTCATTTTTTGTTAGACCAAACGCCTATTCATATGACGATCATCTGCTTTTTATTGGCAGGATTATATTTGGTAATGGGCGGTGCACATCCTATTGTTCGTCTGTTCCTTCTCTATTTTCCGGTCACGATCCTTATTTTATTTTCTATTGTTCTCCTTAATTACCAAAGCTTCCAGATTCAAAATTTATTACCAGTTTTAAAAGATGGCTGGATGCCTTTGCTCCATGGCTTGCCAGCCACTTCCCCCTCCTATATGACCTTCGAGGTGATTATGTTTTTGACTTATATGATGAAATCACCTGCAGATTCCTCGAAAAGTGTAGTAATAGGTCTTGGCTTTGCTACCCTGATCTATACAACAATTACCTTGATGGTAGTAGGAACCTTGACTGCCCATGAGGTTAAAACGCTGACTTGGCCCACGATGGAGTTCGTAAAGCAGATCGAATTTCCCGGGGCCTTCTTTGAACACTACGAATTGTTTTTTATGGTCATCTGGGTATTTAGCATTTTTACTACTTTTGTCTTTTGCTTTTATTTAGTAAGTCTAGGATTAAGCTTACTTGTACCGATAAGGCTGCCTTTGCTACAGGTTTTGTTGACCCTGCTTCTATATGCTTTCGCCATGGTACCGCAAAATTTAGACCAAGCCTTCTCATTAGGCACACAGCTTGGTTATGCTTCAATTATAACATCCGTAGTCATTCCGATTTTATTGCTACTCTTCTCAAAATGGAGGAAACCTGTCAATGCCCAGCAAGACAAACAAACATAATTGGGTGGCTTTTGTGCTCACACTCTCTTTAACCCTATTGATATCGGGATGTTGGGACCGTCAGGAAATTGAAGATTTGGGTATGGTCATTGGAGTTGGAATTGATTCCCCCCAGAAGGGAAACGATTCTGATTCACAGCAAAACGAAGAGGGAGAGGAGGGGGGGTCATCTGATGCTGACTCTGAATCAACACAGCAGGAAGATGATGCTGGCTCAGGCACTAAGGTGAATCAAAAAATCCCCATCCTCTTAACTCATCAAAATGTTTTACCTAAGGTTCTGGTTGGCACTGCTAAAGTAACCGGCACTCAAAAAGAAGCCTATTTTAATATTTCTGGTGAAGGCAACTCGTTCTTTGAAATAATCCGCAATTTTGCTACCAAAAGCTCCAGACCCCCATTCTTTCTGCATGTCAAGACGATGGTGATCGGGGAAGCTATCGCTAAAAAATTAAGCCTGAACAAAATGCTAGAGTACTTTTTACGCGACACGGAACTTCGCAGAACCGTACTGGTTGTGGTAGCCAAAGGTCGAGCTATTGATATACTGAATAAAAAACCGCTTAATGAAACGCTTCCCGCAATCGAAATCCTTAGTATTCTAGATAATGTCAGAAAGAGCTTAGATATCGCCACTCCTGCTTCACTCGGTTATATTTCAGAGAATATGACCACGAAAAGCAGCTTTATGATTCCGCGCATAGAAACATTAAACAAGACCATGAAGATATCAGGAGCTGCTCTTATTAAAGGTGACATCGGAAAAATGATCGGATGGCTAGGCGATGAAGAAGTACGCGGTGCCAATCTGCTCATAGGAAGCGGAAAATCGAAATGGGAAAAGCACGCGGGTCTGATTAAAACTACTATGCCTCCGAATAACAGCATGATTATCTATGAGATTCGCACCATTTCAAGTAAGGTAACGCCCAAAGTCCAAAATGGAAAAGTCTCATTCTCTGTACAGATAAATCTGAATGGACGAATCGGCGAAAATTGGTCTAAAACGGAAAACAGCTTTGAAGACAGCTATCTTGAGAAGGCTGGAGAAGCTTTTGAGAAAAAGATCAAGGAATTAACGAGAAACACGCTTAACAAGCTCCAAAAAAAATGGAAAATAGATGTTTTGGAATTTCACAAGGCTCTGTCTGTTCACTATCCAGATGTTTGGGAAAAAATGAAGGACAATTGGGATGAGGAATTTAGCAAAGCTCCTGTTGACGTTCAAGTAAAAGTGCATGTAAGGGAATTCGGATTAAAAGGCTCAAAACATTAATTATCGGAACTACATGATCAAAAACAAAACCCACAGGGTCACGACCTTTGTGGGTTTTATACGTTAATCTTGACTAAAAACAGACAAGATATTAATATGTCTATAAATAAACAAACGATTGGGGTTTTCATCTATGGATATTTTAGCTGACTTGTTTTGGAAAGCATCTATGGAAGAAATAAAAAATGGCTATGTTTACAATGAGAAACAAGAGAACTTTACATGTCTCGTTTGCGGTCAGACCTATGAAGAAGGAATTATTTACCCAATTAGTGACAATTGGTATGAAGCCAAAAAAGCCATGAAGCATCATATTCATGACGCTCATACCTCGATGTTTCACTTTCTTTTATCACTGGATAAAAAGGTGACCGGATTAACCGACGTACAGCGTCAGCTCCTTGCTCAGTTTTATGAAGGACAAACCGATGCCCAAATTGTCCAAAATAGCAAAGGACGAAGCAATTCCACTATCCGTAACCACCGTTTTATGTTAAGAGAGAAGGAAAAGCAGGCCAAGATTTTTCTCGCCATCATGGAATTGCTGGGAGAAGCTAACCAGTCTTCCCCCAAATCAAACGCTGGCTCTGCTCCTTCAGTCGAAACCGCATCACCCAAGAAAAAAATCCGTGAACCGAAAAGTCCTTTTCTAGCTGTTCCACCTACTGTTAAATTTCAAGACGAGCGCTTTGCTATGACGGAAGAAGAATATCAAGAAATCTTACGGACGTACTTTCCTGACGGATTGGATGGAAGGATAAAGGAATTCCCACTTAAAGAAAAGCGCAAAGCAGCAATACTGCATCATATCGTAGGTCGTTTTAAGCGCAACACACTTTATACTGAAAAAGAGGTAAACGCTATACTTACAACCGTCTA
Organism: Brevibacillus laterosporus; assembly: GCF_030489605.1. Classification (GTDB taxonomy): domain Bacteria; phylum Bacillota; class Bacilli; order Brevibacillales; family Brevibacillaceae; genus Brevibacillus_B; species Brevibacillus_B laterosporus_E. Next base: position 235,375 of record NZ_JAUKFY010000001.1, on the reverse strand, counting down.
CGAAGATTACGCCATCTTACGCCGCTATCTAATTGAATATGGCTATATGGATCGCAAGGCAGATGGCAGCTCGTACTGGCTCATTCCATTTACACCGCAACCGCCAGCAGAATAACAGCAGTCGGAGCAGACACTACTGTCTGCTCTTGACTGCTGACTAATTAAGATTTGAGCCGCATCCTTCCTCCGGGCCAGCTGCTTAGATGTTGTTTTTCGTTATCACCTGCTGTAGGAAATGGGAAACAAAGCGATTAACATCTACTTGTAGGCATACATCCATATTGGGCGATTGCTTTGGAGGATTTCGTCTGTCACCGATGGTTCTGCCGATAGAGGCCGAGCCTTCCGTGTCCACAGATACGTACATTGGCGTTGCTTGAACAAAGGACGGATCAATAACCACCCCTACTGCTAGCGGATCGTGTAAAGCGCATCCTCCAAGGTAGGGGTTAATTTTAGCGTAGGCATCCATATAGAATTCGCTACAAGATGCTAAGAATTTGCCTACTGGCGTACCCGACTCTCTCCACATATGGGTATGTTCCTTGGTCAGCAGGGTTTGCATAGTAACATCTAGCCCTACTAAGGTAATCGGTATACCTGATTGAAACACAAGCTCTGCCGCCTCTGGGTCCGTATAAATATTTGCTTCCGCTACCGGAGTTACATTTCCCGGAACTGTAACTGCTCCTCCCATAATGACAACTCTCTTTACGAGTGAAACAATCTCAGGGTCCTTCATAATGGCCAAGGCCAAATTGGTTTGGCTAGCAACAGTAATAAGCGTTACTTGCTTCGGGTATTTACGAACTTGCTCAATGATAAAATCAGCGGCATGCCGGTCGATTTCCTTTGCCTTTGGTTTGGGCAAATAGGTATTCCCAATACCGTCCTCCCCATGTATATGCGTAGCATTCGCCTTTAAAGGGGAACGTAGCAAAGGTTTGCCTGCTCCTTTTGCCACAGGGATATCCGTTGCCCCTAGAATCTCAAGCACTTTTAGCGTATTTTCTGTCGTAATATCCACAACGTGATTTCCAAAGCTAGTGGTTAGGCCTAGAACGTGTAAAGCAGGCGATTGTATCGCATACGCAAGCGCAAGCGCGTCATCAATTCCTGTATCGACGTCTAAAATAACGTATTTCATCGATTAATTCCTCCCGCTCGCATCCATCGTTAAAGTAGTAATCCAATGCTGTATGAAACGCTCACTGTCTGCCTCTGCACCCGTAAGCACTTTTCGTCCAACGCTCGCTGTTTGTCGTAGATCGGCGATAAGGGCTCCGCGTGAAACCTCCCCCTTGCATTCCACTTGAACAAAAGTCTCTTCGGTACGAATTAAGCTACTATCTAGTGCTATACCAACCGCTAACGGACCTTGCATAGCGATTGAGGGCTGGCACTGCTCGGCAGCTTCATATTTCCCAAATTGAAAACGTACCATCTCTTCTATAAAGGACAGCACACTTTCTGTATGTGCTGATTTATTGTGGAGTAATTGCTCTAGGTGTCTAGATGTAAACAGTGTTGGTTGAGTTATATCTAACCCAACGATTGTAATAGGCAAATCGGCTTCTAACACAAATAAGGCAGCTTCGGGATCTCCCCAAAAATTGAATTCTGCTGCCGCCGTCACATTTCCGGCTGTACGAATTGCGCCACCTGCAATGATTACTTGCTTGATTTTTCTTCCAAGAGAAGGGTCCTTGGCAACCGCATTTGCTAGATTTGTGAGGCGTCCCATCGTGACGATAATTAGCTCATTTTCGCATTCTTTCGCTTTCGATAGGATAAAATCACTAGCTGACGTTGCCAAGGCTTTTTGCCGGGGCTCAGGTAAATAAGCATGATCCAGCCCGTTCGTACCGTCATTTTGCTCATTGCCAATCTCTTGACGAATTAATGGCTTACAGGCCCCTTTTATTACCGGTACCTCGTATCCTGCTTGTCCTGCTTCGACTACCTGTAAGGTATTATAAGTGGCTTGGTCCAAGCTAACCTGCCCTGCCCCAGTAATAATGCCTTCCACGCGAGCCTCTTTCGATTGCAACGCATATAAGATAGCAAGTGCGTCATCAATGCCTGTATCTACATCTAGTAACAACCGTTTTTGGTCTGCCATCGTCCCACTCCTGTCGTTAGAAAAAAGCTAGTTTTTCATGATCATAAACCCTCATTATCTCCAAGTGTACCATATTTTCTGCCCTATCATGCCAAGCTAGGCATCTTACATTCTGGCTTCCTCAAATATTCAAATTGTTTCTTCTATCACATCCCATTATTTACAGCGAAATATTCTTTTGATACAATTTTAGTAAACCTAACTATACTATTTGTTTACATTAAGAATCGAGGTGCCTCATGCAACATCGCAACGAAAGCTTACGAACTTATATGGTCATTGCTATTTTTACTGCGATTACTGCAGTATTTGCACAGATTACAATTCCATTGCCAATCGTACCCATTACAGGCCAAACTCTAGCTGTAGGCTTAGTGGCAACAGTACTTGGAAGTCGCTATGGTACTGTATCTATGGCACTTTATGCCCTGCTAGGAGCAATTGGCGTACCAGTGTTTGCAGGCTTCTCTGGTGGTCCACAAGTATTGATCGGCCCTACCGGAGGCTTTATCTTTGGCTTTATTGCTACTGCCTTTATAATGGGCTGCCTTTTGGAAAAAACAAAATATACCTTCCCTATGGCATTGATTGCGAACCTCCTTGGGATGGCAGTCACTTTTCTCTTCGGTGTAGTCCAACTGAAGCTAGTCCTGAACCTAAGCTGGGCTGGTGCAATGGCTGCAGGGGTAACTCCTTTCATCGCTGGTGGGGTTATTAAAGCAGTGCTGGCTGCTTACGTAGGCATTATTCTGCGGAAACGTTTGATTTCGATCGGGATGTTAAAAGATAAATCATCCACCAACCGTTTGGTACCAAATTAAATAGAATTCGATTCTGTTTGACCTAAACTTTAAAAAATCCCGTCCTGATACAACTCTCAGAGACGGGATTTCGCTTTTTAGGTTATAACAATAACTAACTTTTATAAATAAGGACTCTCGTGCTTCGCTTTCAGCATATTCCAGCGACGTTCGATCTCCGTTTCAAATTCCTTGAGTAAGGATTCATTCTCAGGGCGCAGCAAGTGTCTCGTTTTCCCTAATAATTGAAGCCATTCTGTCACTGGTACACGTTTGTTTTTCTCTTCCGGATTAAACGTGATCTTAGTTTTTCCCTTCTCTACTTCATATAACGGGAAGAAGCAGCTAGTAACGGCCGTTTCCACGATGGATTTCCCCTTATCCTCCGGAGCTTTCCAGTTGAGAGGGCAGCTAATTAAAATTTTGCCGTAAACCGTACCGACATGCTGAGCATACCATTGGGCTTTTGCCGCCTTTTTAATTAAATCTTGCGGAAAAGCCTCTGTTCCTGTAAAAACATAAGGAATGTTGGTTGCCGCCATGATTTGTACCGTATCTTTATGGTGGAACGCCTTCCCTTGTCGCCCTTCTCCAAGATTGGAGGTAGATGTCATATGCCCCATTGGCGTGGAGTACGACATTTGCGATCCTGTATTCATGTAGCCTTCGTTATCATATTCCAAAATGATTAGCTTATGATTGCGTAATGCTGTACCAATTGCAGGTCCCATTCCAATGTCCATACCACCGTCACCAGAAATCATGATGAAGGTTACGTTGCTCTGATCTACTTCAATTTCCCCTCGGCGTATGCGTTCCCAGAACATCTCCACGACACCTGAGAGCGTGGCAGAACCATTCTGGAAGAGGTTATGAATATAATTGACCTTATGAGCAGAATATGGATAACCCGTCGTTACAACCATCGCACAGCCTGTGTGGAAGAGAACGACAATATCACCCTCAATCCCTTTAAAGAACATTTCTAACCCAGAAAAAATTCCACAGCCTGGGCAGGCACCGTGACCTGGGGCGATACGCTTTGCTTTTTTAGTTAGCATGCGCATTGGTGGTACTTTTACTTTCAAGTCGCCGCTTTCCTCATCATGAGTAACTGTAATGAAGCCACTGGTTTGCTCTTTCGTCAATGGTTCCAGCACGCGTGTTGGACTAGCCTGTTCATCCCCAGGGGTAATGCCATGGTAGTCAAAAGAAGCTACTTTTCCTCCCTGTAATTTTTGTAAGCATAGTGTAAAGAACGCTTCTGCATCTGAAGCATAAAAATCTTTACCTCCCAAGCCAAAAATCCGCGTTAGGACAGTCGTATCAGCCTTGGCGTCCAACATAGCGGCTTTAATTTCATGACTGATATTCCCGCCATGAGCTCCGTAGGAATCCGCCCGCTCCCCTACTAGCACCACTTTTACATGACGAAATGCTTCCTGCACAGCTTTTTTCGGAAAAGGACGGATGATATTTGGAGATACCACACCTGCTTTGATTCCTTTTTCCCGTAAGCTGTCTACTACATCACGGGCGGTATCAGACGCGGAGTTTAGCAAAAACAGCGCGATCTCTGCATCTTCCATTCTATATTCATCCAGCAAGCCGTAGCGTCTGCCCGTTAGCTCCTCAAACTCCTTAGCCACATCAAGGAACACCTGCTCCGCCTCGTACATGGCTTGCGACTGCTGATATTTGTTATTGATATAATCAGGGTCGTTCATATATGGACCGATGGTAGTCGGATTTTTCACATCAGTGGAATCAACATAAACCGTATTCTCTCCGACAAATCGGGAAACATCTTCTCGATTTGTAAAATACTGAACGCGCCGCTTCTGGTGCGAGGTAAAAAATCCGTCCGAGGCTACAATTACGGGTAAACGAACATCTTGATGCTCGGCTACGCGCAGAGCAAACAGATTCATATCATACACGGCTTGCGGGTCCTTGGCCAAGAGAATCGGCCAGCCTGTATTAAGTGCATAGTATAAATCGGAGTGATCTCCCCGTATATCCAATGGTCCTGACACTGCTCGTGTTACCAGATTTAAGACCATCGGGAAGCGGGTACCGGATTGAACGGGCAACTGCTCCAGCATATACAATAATCCATTTGCTGAAGTGGCATTGAATACGCGTCCGCCCGCCGTAGAAGCTCCATAGCAAATCCCAGCCGATCCATGCTCTCCATCTGCCGGAATCATGACGATATCATGCTCCCCATTAGCTTTCATCTCATCCAGATATTCAGCAATTTCTGTTGACGGAGTAATCGGAAAATAGCCCATTACATGATAATTGATCTGAGCTGCTGCTTTCGCCGCCATTTCATTACCGGATCTGAAATCAGCCGTCTCCGCTACACAGGCTTTGGGTTTTTGTTCTGGTGACGTTGTTGCATTTACACTCATGTCCCTAGCTCCTCCCTTTACGCTCTTACCATTGCAAATGAATGTTTAACGGCATGCTCACGTGCATATTGTTCTTCTTCTCGTTCACAAGTTAGCGATCCAGTTGGACAAACCTCCACGCACTTCATACAGCCCTTACAATATTGATAATCGATACCACGTAAAAACTGCTGAGCACGACCGCGCTTATCTTCGCCCTCTTCCCATACAAAACAGTAATCTGGGCAATGCATTTCACATGCTGCACAGTGAATACATGTCTCTTCGTTAAAATGCGGTAGATAGCCTTGACGAGAAGCACTCAGATCTTTTAACACAGAGTTGCCTGGATTTGTAATCACGCCCCCGATCGGCTGTGTCAGATAGCCAAGCACCGTCCCTGAGCTTCTTTGAATAGAGGACTTTTCTTCTTTCAAATTTGTTGCCGCGAATGTTGTGATGGTTCCTTCCGCATACCCTGCGTCAAATGTGCGTAGATTAGACTCAACCAGCTTAGGATACTTGGTTTCGAATGTTTCACGAATAATCTGTCTGACAGCCTCTGGTCGCAGAAAATCTACAACTCGGCATAAGGCGCCCATCATTGCTGTATTAATGCGAGTTTTTTCACGAAGAGAAATCCCTAAAGCGTCTACACATAGAATGGTTCCTGCGAGTAGCCCTGTTCGTTCTTTAATTTCTTCAGGCGTTTTCGACGTATTAACGATCAGGATACCGTCTGATCCTAGGCCAGCCGTACAATCCTGTGTCGATAGCATTGCTTCATGAAATACACCCACTACATGCGGCTCATCGATAGGGGAAGTAGCACGTAATTTCATTTCAGGATTGGCAAAACGGACGAAAGCTTTTACGGGGGACCCTTTTTTCTCTGACCCGTAGGAAGAAAAATTGGAGCCATTCAGCCCCAGATGAATAACGCCAGCTTCCGCCAGCATTTTACCAGCTAAATTTGCCCCCAACCCCCCGATTGATTCCAAACGAATTTCGTATAAACCCAACTCATTCATCTTTGTCAGCCTTGTTTGTGCATTCAATTTTTACACCCTCCCATTGTCCCTATGTAACATCCCATATATCATTACTTTGACTTACCTGATCTACTGCCGGTGTAGAAACTGTGTTTGTAAATGCTGCTTTTTATCTTTCTATCTTTCGTCATTGTAAGTTGTATTGCTAAGAAACATTGTGAAAAACCTCACACAAGAAAAAGTTATGCTTCCTTTCCTTTTACATCTAGTAATTAATCAGCCTTCTCCAGCTCTTATTTCCATTAGGTAGATATTGAATTGTAATAAGGAAATTATGTAAAATAGAAAAGTATGACATTTATGAAAGAGGAAACTATTGTGGAGAATCGTTTAAGAGAATACGATTTTATTCGAGTCTTGTGCGTGCTGGGCGTCATTGCCATCCATGTGACATCGCATTTTGTTACTCGAACTGATTTTGCTTTTATTTGGAATCAATTATCACGCTTTGCTGTCCCCATGTTCATGCTTTTATCGGGATTCTTTCTTTTTTATCAGGATCGGCAGCTGCAGCTTCACCAACGCCCTCCCATGAAAAAGCGTATGAAAAGACTGATTATTCCTTACATCTTATGGACAATCATCTATGCGCTGTATACTCAAAGCGGGCTGTTGCACAATCAGAATTATTTCATGTGGACCGATTATTTGTTAAAAACATTATGGCAAGGAAAAGGCTATGTCCATCTGTACTTCATGTTAATTGTCTTTCAATTTTATCTGTTGTATCCATGGTTGCGCTCTTGGTATTATCGCTCACCAAACAGCATGCTCTTCGTTAGCTTACTCCTGACAGTAGGCCTACAATCGCTGATTTACCTCTCGCAGCATGCTAAGGTTGGATTTCTCCTGCCAAAATTATGGTGGCCCTATAGCATTCCCATACCGGTCTGGATTTTCTTTTTCACAGCCGGCATGTTTTTAGCTCAATACCGAGAACACTGGGGAAACTGGCTCAAAGGGAAAACCTTTTGGCTGCTTCTGGCTTGGGTCCTTACTTTTGGCCTGGTTGTGATGGATACAATATGGTCGCGTACCTATACCCTATCTATTAAGCCTAGCATCATTTTGTACTGCTTCATTTGCTTTTTCCTTTTTTATAATATGGGACGTTTGTTTTATCAGAAAAAAAATCCGCTTCACCCTATCTTCAATTGGATTTCGGAGCAATCGTTTTTGATCTTTCTGTTGCATCCCTTGTTACTATCCTATTTATCCTCATTAGCTGTGGCAAATAAGCTGGAATTTTTATGGAAAGGAAACCTTGGGATTGTAAATCAGTATCTGATTACGGTTATAGTCACTTTGCTAATTACCTATCTCTTGTCCCGCTTTTCTTGGATCCATCTTTTGGGCGGAGTTCCTCCAAAAAGGCGAGCGAAAGGCATAGCAGCAAATGTAACTCATACACCCAAACAAACAACTGGAATGTAAATATCACACCGATATAAAAAAAAGATGCTTGAAATAACTTCCTTAGTCATTTCAAGCATCTTTTTATTTTCCTATTGCCGTCATGGATTATGAATTGCATTGTATTCCTCAATCAGCGGATTTGCATCATAATCCCGAGCTATCTTCCATTGCTCGCCCTCTTTTACCAAATCCATCTGTCCATTCGTTTTTATGACTTTATTCTGCTTACCGTCAGCATAAGTTAATTCCAGCTCCATGTTATAATGGTAAGTTATTTTGTCCATTTCCTCGGCGGCTTTCTCCATAGTCAGCTTTTTGAGCTTGATGTTAGCTTGCCTCCCTCTGGCCACCTCAGAGCTAAGCGATTGTTCACGGTTCCCTACATACAATTCAAAGGCTTTTTCAGTTAGATAGGGTTTAACCGCATCGTTCTTTGCTGCAAGTTCAGTCACATTCATCTTTTGCACATCTTTTTCAGTCTTGAAATCTCCAATCTCATACTGTGCTTTCTTAAAATTCATAGCGATTTCCAAAGCCTGCTGTTCCATTGTAGAAGTAGAACTAGAGGTTGAACAGCCTTGAACGAGCAAAAACATCATCATTACAACCATACCTGTAATTTTGAAACGCCCCATTAGCATCACCTCCCATGCTTTATATTTTATCAATCTCAGATCATTTTTTCCATTTTTTGCACAAAGAGCGTGTCCCTTTTAATCAGATGACACGCCCGTAATTCGCCTATAAAATAGGAGATAATAACCGTGCAATCGACTCCTGAAAACGGAGTAGACGTGGACGATTATTGTATTCTTCTAGCGTCAGCTCAGTGCAATGAGAAATATCCTGCAAAAAGATTTCCTCCAGTTTTCTTGAAGTTTGACTGTCGTAAATAATTGCATTCACTTCAAAGTTTAGCTTGAGACTGCGAATATCTAGGTTAGCTGTACCGACAGTTGCTAAATTGCCGTCCACCATCATTGTTTTTGCATGCAAAAATCCCTTTTCATATAGATAACAACGCGCTCCTGCCCCTAACAACTCACCTATGTATGAAGAAGATGCCCACTGAACCAATCGATTATCTGAGCGTTTCGGAATCATGATCCTTACATCAATGCCCGAAAGTACAGCGATTTTCAAATCGTTTAATAAGCTTTCATCTGGTACAAAATACGGTGTTTGCAGATATAGACTCTTTTTCGCAGAATGAATCATTTTTAAATAATTGTATTGAATACGCTGATATCTGGAAGTAGGGCCACTTGTGACTATCTGTAGGGCAACCTTTCCAGCCCCCCTCCATTTCGGAAAATGCTCCTCTGTGTAAAGAATGTTTTGACCTGATGCCAGATTCCAGTCAAGCAAAAAAGTGATCTGTAACGACGAGACTGCTAGCCCCTCTATTCGAAGGTGCGTGTCTCGCCAATCCCCTAGCACTTGATCTAGGCCAAGATACTCATTCCCTACATTAAAACCACCGACAAAGCCAATTTTACCATCCACAACGGCGATTTTTCGGTGATTACGATAATTCAAACGAAAATTAAGATAAGGGATAGGGGAAGAGAAAAAGACCGCCACTTCTCCCCCTGCCTGCTTTAATTCGTCAAAAAAATTCTTTTTGATGCCAAGCGAGCCAATATCATCATATAATACTCGGACTTTTACTCCTTGCTTTGCTTTTTTTACAAGGAGATCAACTAATCGAGCTCCCAGAGCATCCTGACGGAAGATATAGTACTGCAAATGAATGTGATCCGTAGCCTGCTCCAAGCTGGCAAATAAGGCTTTAAACTTTTCCTTCCCGCTTGTGTATATCTCTACTTCATTGTCCTGGGTAAGTAAGGTCTTATTAGTGGTCACATTCATATAGACGAAATCACGATAAGTCTCCACCGAGGCATCCTGATAAACAAGCTTATCCTGCTGAAGCTTCTGTTTTTGCCATCTGACCATATCATTGAGGGTTTTATTTTCCCGCTGATTGATTCGATACAATTTACGCCCACTTAAATTGCGGCCCATAATCACGTATATGAAAAAGCCCAAACCAGGAATAAAAAATAGAACCAAAATCCAAGCCCAGGTAGCCGTGGCATTGCGTCGCTCCAAAAAGATGAGTGCCATTGCTAGGAAAATGTTAATGACAGATAAACCGAGATAAATTTGGCTGATGGGCCCCATGTACAGTTAACACCCCGCTGACTCTTACATTCCTTTATGTTCTAACTTATATAAGGGTTTATGTATCATTTCTATTTTATCATGTCATTCCTATTCCAGCATGTATGGAAAAAAGAAGCGCCCAATTCATGAGCGCCTCTCACAACCTTCTAGCAGACAATTCTGCAACGACGTCTTCTTCTGTGGTGTCTATGGTGTCTGCGGTGATGTCTGTGGTGTCTACGATGGTGTCTATGGTGTCTTCTGTGTCTTCTACGTCTTCTTCTTCTCAAGTCGCGAAGAGCGCGTCTTAGGAAACGTTTTGCGCGACGGATATTTCTTCTCGCTCTACGAACATCTCTGTTACTGACTCTTCTGTGTCTGCGTCTTCTTCGTCTGTGACATGATGACATAACTTGATCACCTCTACTTGTAGTTTTGGGGAACGGTGGAGATGATTGCAATCTCCTAGACACTTCCAAAACTTAAACAATATCCCCACTAACATACAATGCAAGAGGTATGAGCTTCGATACAGACAGATATGCTGGGTCAAAAGCCTAAATTTACTTCTACCCAGTTATCTTTCAATGGTGCCACCTATCAATGAAAATAGGCCTAGTCAAAAGCATAGATTTATTAGCAGGCGAATGAACATACATCCGTTTGTATAGATAGCAAAAATCAAATTTCTACTAAAAATATCAAATTGTGGTTTAAACCTTAAAATAACCTTAATAACATAAAGCTATTCTTAATTATTACGTTTTTTTATTGTTTTTATCTGATTTCCTTATATAATTTGCCATAGGTTGCAATTCTGTCAAAATAAAATTTTGCATTTCTTCTCACAAATAACGTTCGCCATACGTTATTTTTTTTTATGCATGGAGATTTGCTCCCGATGCTGTTCATGAAACTGATCAATTTGCTGTAAAAAACAGCGCATGGTATTTGTCAGAAAGGAGTCTTTTCTGCGGATGAATACTGTTGTTACCTGATTATATCCCTCAGGCAATGTAAAATGACGTATGTTTCCTTCCGAATGTAATCGCAACACCGTTGATTTTGGCACAAGTGAAACGCCAAGTCCTGACTCTACTACTGCTAAGATCGTTTCCAACGTGCCAAACTCCATTATTTTGGTAGGCGTGATCCCTTGTGTTGATAACCACTGAGTCAATCTCTCCCGATACCCGCAGCCTGATCGGAATACAAGGAGCGGCTTGCTTTTACATCCCTCTAATGTAAGAATACCTTTTCCAGCCACTAACACAAGCTCTTCCTCCATGACATGCTCCTGTACAATATCTGGATGCTGTATAGGTCCGCTTACAAAAGCCCCATCTAACTGATATTGCAGTACATCGCTTACCAGATGTTGCGTAACTCCTGATACTAAAGATAAATCGACCCGTGGGAACTTTTTGTGATAAGACGACAAGATGATAGGCAGCGCCGAAACGGTCTCAACCGAGCCAATCAGCAATGGCCCAGATGGGTCCTCGCTGGTTTGAAAGGACTGCTGCATCTCTTCCATTAGCGCCAGCATTTTTTGGGCATAGCCTAACAGCTTGCGCCCGTCTTCATTCAGCGTCACGCCTCGACGGTGCCGATAAAACAGCGATGTTCCTAGTTCCTTTTCCAGCTGCTGAATCCGAGCCGTGACATTTGATTGAACATAATTTAAGCGTTTGGCGGCCTGGCTCACACTACCTTCCTCGGCTACTATTTGAAAAATACGCAGATCGCTTATTTCCATTCTCTCTTCCTCTTTCTACACCTTACATTTGATATCAATTATAATGATGACTAATATCAATTTCAATCATTTTACATGATAGTGTTTTCGACATATGATGTTCAACGTAAGATTTTTTAGAGAGAGAAAGGTAGAGAGAAAATGAAGACAGACAACATCATGAGGGGAGCCTTCCTCTGCTTGGTAGCCAGTGTAGCTTGGGGAGCTATGTTTCCGGTTGCAGAAAGTGCATTTGAATTTATTGATCCATTTTATTTCTCTGTTATTCGCTATTCTGTTGTTTCCCTCATTTTACTTGGTTTATTAGTCTGGAAAGAGGGTTTAAAAGCCTTACGTCTGGAAGGCCGTGGATGGTCCTTGTGGTTTTTTGGGACAATGGCTTTCACCTGCTATAATTTATTAGTATTTTGGGGACAAAATCAATTAGGGACCTCAGGGGTCATTTTGGCCTCCGTCATGGAAGCATTGATGCCAATGCTGTCTGTGCTGGTTCTATGGATTTATAAATCAAATAAACCAAAACCGTTTACGATTGGTTGCATCGCAGTAGCTTTAGTAGGGGTATTTATGGTAATTACAAAAGGAGATGTAAAAGCCTTTTTAATTGGTGGAAGCAGTATTTTCGCTGTTCTACTTATCTTCATCGGTGTGCTAGGATGGGTAATCTACACAATTGGAGGCAATCACTTTACTGCATGGTCCGTTTTACGCTACTCCACATTAAGCTGCGTTCTGGGCACCTTCACTTCGGGATTAGTGGTTCTATCTCTAACTGGATTACATATTTTACATGTGCCTACCACGACCTCAATCCTAGCTGCTAGCAATGAACTTGCTTTTATGATTATTTTTGCTGGCGTGGTTGCTTTGATTAGTTGGAACGCTGGAATAAAGCTGTTATCACCAATTAACGGAACCTTATTTATCAACTTTGTACCTGTTACAACATTTATCATTTCGGTTATGCAAGGCTATAACATGACTATTTATGATGTAGGCGGCACAATGCTCATCATCACAGCCTTAGTATGCAACAACATGTATCAACGCAAGCAAGCAAAAGAGCTAGTGCCTGCACGGGCATCTGCAGTAAAATAAACCTGTTTTGCTCCGCTATACTCTTTTACATCTTCTATATCTAAAAAAATTCCCCTCGAATGCTTTGCTAAGACAGCAAAAGACAATCGAGGGGATTTGTGCATAACCAAAAAGCAATAACCTAGTAACTGTTTAACCACGAATACGCTCCACCTGTTTATTGAGCCATTCTAAGCAATCCTGCATCACTTCCTCGCGATTTATGTCATTTAACAGCTCATGTCTACCTTCTGGGTATAATTTATAAGACATTTGCTGCAATTGTAGCTCCTCATACCTTTCTATAAGCTTGCGAACTCCTTTGCCTCGCATTCCTACAGGATCCTGATCACCCGCAATAATGAAGACAGGCAGGTCTTTCGGTATTCGTTGCAGATATGGCTCCTGGTGAATCTCGCGCAGCATTTTAAAAAAGTCGCGATAAAAGCTGGCAGTCGATACCCCGCCACAGTAAGGATCGTCAATAAATTTATTCACTTCATCCGGGTCTCTGCTCAGCCAATCAAACTGCGTACGCGGTGACTGAATATGACGATTAAAGCTACCAAAAGCTACGGAATCGATCCATCTACTGCGGTATTGATCCCCACGAATAGCTGTAATTAACTTGGTGATCCCTAATCCCGCAAGTAATTCTACTCCCCGACTGCCATTACTGCCTGATAAAATAATTCCGTCTATCAACTGTGAAAATTCATACATATATTTTTGGCCCAAAAATGAACCCATACTGTGCGCAAACAAAAACAACGGCTGATTCGGCTGTTCATCATGAATGATCTGACTAAGCTGAGCCATATTATTGACCATCCATACAAATCCATCGCGTCCCACATACCCCAATTTCTCGATACTGCCTGCTGTTTTACCATGTCCGCGATGATCATTTGCATACACCACATAGCCTGCATCTGTTAAAAATCTAGCAAATCGTTCATATCGTTTGGCTGTTTCAGTCATGCCATGAGCAATTTGCACAACTCCCTTTACTTCTTCCTGATTGTCAGGAGACCAATGATAAACAAAGAGGGTAAAGCCCTGTTTATCCGTAAAGGTAAAGGTCCTTGATCTCATAACTGATCCTCCTTCCTATATCTTTCTCACTACAACTAGTGTATCAGGTTTTTAGGGTAGGCGAAATTGAATACGGTGAAGCCAATAAGCTGTTATGATCGGTTAATATTTTGACCATACTGAAAAGCAAAACGATGAAAAGGAGCACTCCGCCATGGCACATTTTCAATTTGTCTGGGATGATCCTCTTGTGAAGACCCATCCACAAATCTGGCAGGGAAATCGCTACCAAATTACTATCGAGCCTTACGAGGACCACTCCTATTTATCATTGTGGGAAAACGGACAAATCGTTCGTTGGATCGATCCGTCAGGCCCTGCTTTTCATTATCAATCATTACATTTTCTACCTTTTTCATCACAAGTGTTAGCCTGGGGGGAACAAACGGTTACCAAAGGTGTAAAGCCCTGCCTTCATTGTCGGAGATACCACTTATTAGATTCCCTTGCAGCAAGAAAAATGCATCCTTATCCTCCACTATGTCGCAACTGTCGCAGTGCATCTCTTATAACCAAATCCTACTCTACTTTTCATTAGCTTTATCAATAAAGCAGAAAAAGAGAGGAGACAACGTCCTCTCTTTTTGGTGTTACTTTGATCCCTTATGCTGAAGTCCATTCTTATTTTCCCATTTTTTATTCAATATCTTTTCGATCTTGCCGTTAACCTTGAGCTTAATTTCATCTGCCTTTTCCTTAGAAAGATGGCCATCCTCTACAGCTTTCTCAATACGCTCCATATATGCTTTTTGTAAAAGAGCTGCCACTGCCTGCTTAGAAACTCCTTGGCTTTGGGCAATCTCATTTAGAGATTTTCCACTTATCCAAGTCATTTTCAATTGCTCCCTGTCCATTTTTAACAACGTAAGAAGCTCCTGATTCTCCCACGGTGCTAGCTTTCCTCTCCTGATATGCTTTCTCTTCTCATCACGAAAGGTACCTTCTACAAGGCGAGTTGCTTTTTTCGTAGCATGCTCCTTTACTTTCTCAGCACGTTCCTTCGTCATGCTGCCATTCTTTACTGCTTCATCGAGCTTGGCAATGTGTTGCATTTTAAGCAGTTCGATCACTTTTGCTTTATCGACACCGCGACTATTAGCTATGTCTGCCAAACTTTTTCCTTTGTTTAATTCAGTAAGCAATTGCTCTCTAGATAGATGTAATAGGGATTGCAGTGCAGAGTTATCTATGAAGTGGTTTCGATGCATAATCTCAGCAGGAAGGGGGACAGGGGCAGCCACAAAATAAATCGCACTAGTTGGTAGCATTTCGTGCGTTGCATCGGCAGAGCTTGCGCTAAAAAGGAACGCAGTAGCAGTAAGTATCAAACCCCAGGAAGCTTTATATAGCATAAACAAAAACATCCTCTCTAAGAATCAGTAATGGTCATTGAAACAATCCCATCATCTGGGTTCTTAGTTAGGAATGTGGAATTATCAGCAAAAATATACGATATTTCAGCTTTGATTTTTCATGAAAGGGATCAACAGTGCTCTCTCTCTTCCATTTGTCTACTCTTCTTATACTGCTGAAAGCGTTGACTTTGCAGTTGGAGCACGTATTCATCCAGTTCCTTGCTTAAAGCCACAACCGTTGGATGAGAAAAACTACCTTTCTCTTGAACTAGAACAACCAGTTGTTGTTGCAATGTGATGACCATGTCTTTGATGGGAGGGGCATGCTTCAATATTCCGCTCACCTTATCTCACAAACCTTTCTCCAGCAAATTAAAATTTTATATAATGATAAAGTAACGTGATAAGTTACAGGTGTTTTCCATTTTTTTATCACTTTTTCTTAAAATAGAAGAAAAAGAGCTGCCACCCAATGTCATGAGCGACAGCAACAACTAATTTCCATTTTTCTATTTTGGTCTAGCTCCGTTATCACAAATTCTTCCCTGCTCTGTGTCATGATTGTGTTTTTCAGTGCTATTCTCAGTACAGTTGTTATCTCTCTCTTTATCATTGTTTTCAAGCTCTGTACCGCTGCTGTAATCAATCGGCTTAGCACCATTGTCAGCTAGTGCCGCTGTTGGGATTGTAAGCGCCATTACTAGTCCAATAACGATCAACACTTTTTTCATGCGAATTGACCCTCCTTCCATTCTTTTAACAGATTCCAATAGAGACGCTGTTGTTCTTGAGTTGCATGAATTCTATGTGTTTCAAACATGTAAAGCAACTCTCCTAGTTCTTGTTGCTTATGAAGAGAGAGTGCTTTATTTATTGCTTTTAACAATTGATCGATTCCCTCTTTATACAAAGCTAGCTCGAAATACATTTGAGAGGCAACCTGAAAAAGATTAAACCGATATTTGTTAATTAATATATTTTCCTCAGGGGCTAAACGCTTGGCAAACATCTCAAAAATATAACGTGCTAACAGTGCTCTATTCGCATCTAATAGCTTCCTTATTACAATCGACAGACCTGATTCTCGCTGATCCTGCTGAGATAGCCAGCTTACATAGGTCAGGAGGTTGTCCAAGTCACCCGAGGTAATTTCGATCATCATCCGGTTTCCGTATCCGACATTCTGAAACGGTTTATACTTGGAATACAGATCGGTTAGACGCATAGCCTCCTGATAGTCCTCTGTTTCCTTTAGGGCAAAGCTTTTAATCATCAGACAGTGATTATAAATGTCAATATTCTGATCCTTTGCCAGCTTCTCTAAGATATCGGCATAATGCAGTACCTTTTCCCAATCGCTTGCAATATAAAAATACATCATTACTCGATCATAGGCTTTGATTTTTTCCTGTAGGGGCAATCGATTAATGACAGATAGCAGCATTACTAATTTTTCATAAGATTCTTTTACATCAAAACGCATAATATAAAAAATTCGAAAATAGCAAATGGCTAATTGCTCCGAATGATAGTCAGCTTCATTGTTTACATAATAATTATAGAGAAAAAGAGCTTGCTGATACTCTGATTCCTTATAAGTGGGAACTCCGGGATATTTTAGCTCGGCTTGTTCAAAAATAGATTCCGCAATCGTATAAATAACATCGAGCTTTTTATTATCCTGCTCCAACAGCATTTCTAACAGCTGAAACGCTATATCGTACTTCCCAACCTCTAGGCAACGCCTTAGAAATTTTTCATATTTGTCCTTAATAAATACCAAATGGACACTTTTGTGCCGCTGTTCAATGCATTCTCCAAAAAACAGATGATAAAAAGCCCCTTCTTCCAATTCAAATACTACGGTCAATTTGTCTAAGCTCTCCAGCGTAAACGAATGATTACCATTAATGGCCTTGGTAAATCCGCTTCTTTCAATGGAAATCAGCTGGGCTGTTTCCGCTTGCGTCAATCTTTTTTGTTTCATATGCTTGCGGATCGTATCGCGTAATTCCTCACGCGTCCATTCCAGTTCGGAACGAAACACTGTTCATCCCCCCCAGCTCTCTTTTCCTCCAACATAAATCTACTAACTTAGCCTTAATTTTACAGTATTTTACATGATTTCGCTACCTTTTTGATACATCAAACCTGCATCCAAGGTTTCTTTGTATCTATAAAAAATGAAGCCGTTAACATCGCAAACTCTGTTGAATTTTGATACAATAAAAAGAAAACCTGTTAGCTAAAGGAGATTTCAAAATGGCTCACTTCGCTGCAATTTTACATATGAAAAACCCAGAGAAAAATCAGGAATTTCGCCCTCATCATCTTGAATATCTCGAAAAGCTAAAAGCAGAAGGCAAAATCTTTGCGAAAGGGCCTTTTGCCGATGGTTCAGGCGGGATGGTAATCTATATTGCTGATTCATTAGAGGAGGCTGCACAGATAGCTGAATCTGATCCTTATGTAGTAGAAGGTGTACGCCGTCTGGAATTGCATCAATGGAATATCTAGGAAACGCTATAAAGAAAAACCGCTCAGCAGTTGCTTGGGCGGTTTTTGTGTAGGTCCATAGGTAACAAAAAACAAATGTACATGTAGATGAGGGTTCTTTATTATTCACGGGTTGCTTTTAGACCGCTTACATCTTGTTAAAGTTCATATAGCTTTTTTGGTAAGCTTGTTTTCCTGCCACTTACTCTTTGTCAGCATCAATGCAGCAGTACGTTTTGTTTTTATTTAATTCATGGATGCGTTCTAGCATCGCTTGCATCTGTTCTAGTAACGGTCCAAATTCCTCCATAGAGATCGCCGTACTTTCCACTAAGGCATTTTTAATCCCATCCGCTCTGCTTTGAAGCTGTTTCCCCTTCTCCGTAATTGTAATATTGACGGTTCGCTCATCAGTGGTAGAGCGCTCCCTTTTGACTAGCTCCATGGCTTCCAGTCTTTTTAGCATCGGTGTCAACGTACCTGAATCCAAATAAAGGAGCTGCCCTAGCTGCTTTACCGTACAGGAGTGCTCGTCCCATAAAATTAAAAGCACTAAATATTGTGGATAGGTGAGTCCCATTTCTTCTAAATGCGGGCGATACAACCGACAAATCTCACGAGAACAGGCATAAATCGAAAAACATAGCTGTTGATCTAGCGCTAGCATTTTCTTGTTATTCATGATTTGTCTCCCCTCTTTTTACACTTCCAATTCAATTGTATACAATTTAGTTTTTGACAAATTAATCTTATGTCAAATATAATGGACGTGTCAATTGATTAACAGACAATTGACCTTGTTAATAAAGTGGTTCAATTTGTACATTAACACATTTTTGGTATCAATGTACCAAAATATTCAATACATCATGGAGGGTACAGACTATGACTACAACAGCAGCACCTGCACATATGCAATTACCTTACTATATCAATGGTGAGTGGAGAAAAAGCTCCTCTAACGAAACCGTTAAAATATATTCCCCGTATAAAGACGGAGTCGTTGGCGAGGTACAAGCCATCACTCGCGAAGAAGTAGACGAAGCCATCAAATTAGCGGCTGAGGCACAAAAAGCTTGGGCTGAATTAAGCATTCGTGAACGTGCTTCCTATCTGTATAGATGGATTGATGAGCTTTTGGCTATGAAGGACGAAATTGCCGATATCATGATGCAAGAGGTGGGTAAAACTTTTGCTGATGCCCAAAAGGAAGTGGAACGCTCTGCGGATCTCATTCGCTACAACATTGAAGAAGCTATTCATATGTACAACGAAAGCATGAGCGGTGAAAACTTTCCTGGTGGTTCAAAACAAAAAATCGCTATTGTTGAACGTGTTCCACTTGGTGTCGTTTTGGCTATTTCGCCATTCAACTACCCGGTTAATCTGTCTTCAGCTAAAATTGCACCAGCATTGATGATGGGTAATGCCGTAATCTTCAAGCCTGCAACACAAGGAGCCTTGAGTGGCATCAAAATGATTGAAGCCCTACACAAAGCAGGAATTCCGAAAAACATTGTAAATGTAGTAACCGGACGTGGCTCTGTGATTGGTGATTATTTGGTTGAGCATAAAGGAATCAATATGATTACCTTTACAGGCGGAACAGCGACTGGTTATCACATCGCAAGCAAAGCAAAAATGGTACCGCTTGTGATGGAGCTTGGCGGTAAAGATCCTGCTATCGTGCTTCCAGACGCTGATTTAAAATTAGCAACGGGTCAAATTATCTCAGGCGCCTTCTCCTATTCCGGTCAACGCTGCACCGCCATCAAACGGGTGCTAGTTCAGGACGAAGTAGCTGATCAGCTAACGGATATGCTAGCAGCAGAAGTAGCTAAGCTATCGATCGGCTCTCCTGAAGACAAAGCAACTGTCGTGCCTGTAATCGACACGAAATCTGCTGATTACATTCAAGGTCTCATTGATGATGCGATCGAAAAAGGTGCTAAAGTTTTGACTGGCAACAAGCGTGAGGGCAATTTGATTCATCCAACCCTGTTGGCAGACGTAACGCTTGATATGCGTGTGGCATGGGAGGAGCCATTCGGTCCTGTTCTGCCAATCATCCGAATTAAAGACGCAGAAGAAGCGATTGAGATTGCAAACAAGTCCGAGTTTGGACTTCAAGCAAGCGTCTTTACGAATGATATTAACAAAGCATTCCATGTGGCCAAAAAGCTAGAAACAGGCTCCGTGCAAATTAATGGACGTACAGAACGCGGTCCAGACCACTTCCCATTCATTGGAGTAAAAGGTTCTGGTGTAGGCGTACAGGGTGTACCAAAAAGCCTGCAATCCATGACACGTGATAAAGTTACGGTCTTGAACTTACAATAATAAGCGCCGCATTTTGACAATCTCCTTTCATCAGGCGCATACTAAAAACGCCTCTTTTTGATGAAACCTGCTCATCAGAAGAGGCGTTTTTTGCTTACCTGATATTAATTACATCAGGCTTAAAAGAATTCGTCTGGGTTGGGACCAAAACGTTGATTTTGATTCAGATCATTGATTCGGCCCATATCTTCATCTGACAATTCAAAGTCAAACAAAGCTGCATTCTCCTTAATACGATGCTCTTTAACCGACTTTGGAATAATAACAACACCATTTTGCAAATGCCAACGAAGCACGATCTGAGCTGGTGTTTTTTCGTATTTTTGTGCCAATTTAGCCAAAACAGGATGATCTAAATTTCCTTGCATCAATGGGCTCCAAGCTTCGACCTGGATATTGTTCTGTTTACAATATGTAAGCAATTCCTTCTGGGTCAAAAGCGGATGCAATTCGATCTGATTCACCATCGGCTTCACTTGTGCTGACTTCAGCAATTCTTCCAAATGATGCTTGTGGAAATTGCAGACACCTATTGCACGCACCTTTCCATCCTTGTATAGCTTCTCTAATGCCTTCCACGTATCTACATATTTGTCTGTACCCGGCCAATGGATTAAATACAAGTCAAGATAGTCCAGACCAAGCTTTTTCAAGCTTTCATCAAAAGCAGCTAGCGTCGTATCGTAGCCCTGATCGCTATTCCATACCTTAGTCGTTATAAATAATTCTTCACGGGGAACCCCAGCTTCGGCAATTGCTTGGCCAACCCCTTCTTCATTCTTGTAGATCATAGCAGTATCAATACTTCTATATCCGTGCTGAATTGCTGTTTTCACTGCGTGAACAACCTGAGCTCCATCATCTACTCTCCATACACCAAGACCAATCCAAGGCATTTTCACTCCATTTTGGAGTACTGTACAATCTGCGAGATGTTTAATCACTGCTGTTCCCCTCCTCAGCTTTTTTAAAAGTGCTGTATGTAACAGCAACAGTTTCATTGTAGCATGTAAAGAATCTGTTTATCACCTATTGTGTGTGTTACCTTCTATATTTTGATACAGTGCAACATGTTTCTCCTAATTCCATAGCCCCAAAAAAAAGAACCCATCTATCATGTAAACGGGTTCTTGCAAGTTGTTTTATTCGTCAAAACGTAACTATTATTTAGAAATTAGTTTGGTTAATTCTGTTGTCTCAGTTAAACGAATAGGTTTGTCGGTATAGGTTTTACCATCTTCGCTATAATACATTCTGTCACTATCGTTTCCAGAGAAGATAAAGATATCGCTCTTAGAAGTAACCTTAACCGTAGTATTTACTTTCTTGTCGCCTTGTTTTTCTTTGGCCACAATTTCATACTCTACTGGCTGATCATATACATATTCAATCGCTAAACCTAATTTGGTTGCTTTCTCAATGCTTAGCTCTGTTTCCTGGGTCGGAACGATTTCTCCCACGATACCTACACGTTTGTTTGTCAATTCAACAATTTTTTTGAAATCCGCATCTGTTGATTTTAAAGTCTTTTTGTTACCGTATTTATATACGTTAATCTGACTAGGTTCCGGTAAGCCTTTACTGTCCTTGATTGGTTCCCCTTTAAAATCATTATTAGTTTTTGTATCCACTGGTGCCGGTGCTGGTGCCCCTTCTGGGTTTACTTTAGTAGGTTCAGCTTTTTCTCCTGAGTTATTGGAGCAAGCGGTAAGCATAGCACATGCTAGTAGGACAAGCAGAGTCCCCTTCATTTTTTTCATCTTCCTCATCACCTTTCTTTGGACTGCAACTTTTGAAAGAAAGCTGCTGAATGAAACATGACTTCTATTTTAACATTATTAGCCTGTAATGTGTAACCATCCAAAAACTGCCTTCCGGATTATGTAATAAATTTTTTCTAGTTTTTTGGCTTGTTGATTCCGTTTATTTGATTTACCACAAAAAAAACCTTTGAATCAGAAAAATGCCTATTTCTAGTGACAGGCAACAGGATGATTAGAAGACAATTAAATCATCCTTCCATAAAAAATGATCCCAATGGAGATGGGATCGTCGTGATGGGTTTTGTAAATAAAGAATTGATTAGGAGACAATGAATAAATTTGCGGGAACTGGCACAATGGTTTGCAGTAGATGTCCGCTTTGTCCAGGTAATGCTACAACGGGAGGCTGACCAAGAATGGGTACACCGCCACCATTGCCCCCACTGCCACCGCAGGCTCCACCTCCGCCACCTACAAGGATATGACCGGTCATGCCAGCAGCATTACTTCCTCCTAGCCCTCCATTGACCAACAGGCTTCCGGTAATAGTAGGCAAGCTCGGGGAAATTAGGTGAATAATACCACCACCTCCGCCTCCTCCGCCTCCTTCACCATCTCCGCCATTGTTATTCCAGCCATTGGCTCCATTGCCTCCGCTCGCACTAATCGTACCCGCTACATTAATTGCGCCTTGTGCTGCTGAAACAATAATTCCACCCGCACCTCCACCCGTACCTGGAATTCCTTGGCCGACTGTTTGTGGATTTGTGCCGTTGCTACCATTAGCGATAATAAAAGCTCCGCTTGAGATCTGGATGTTTCCTTGAGCGAGTAAGACTAACGAGCCTCCTCCCTCGCCCCCAGTTCCTTGCAATACTCTGTTTCCTGCTCCTCCAGCATCCGGTTGCGGTAGCTTGATCTGAGCAGCTTGCAAAATACCAAGTCCAATTCCTCCATTAAACGGCCCAGCTTCCGCTAGCGATACGCCTGCATTTGGAGCACCATTGCCTGAATCCATGGCCCCAGGCAATACCAAAATAGCTCCTGTTACTACGATATTTGAAGTTGATTGTAATACGACACCGCTTGGAACAATTAACGTACCGTCAATGATAATGCTAGAAAACTGTAAATTTAAGCCTGCTGGGAGCAACGCCACTCCTGCTGGGGTACTTATATCTAATATTTGCCCCAAAGGTACAATAAGCGGGCCCGCTGAACCATCTCCAAAGACACCGATGGTTCCTGTTGCTCCTGTTGCCCCCGTGGCTCCTGTTGATCCCGTGACTCCTGTCGAGCCTGTAGCTCCGGTCGGTCCCGTGACTCCTGTCGGCCCCGTGGCTCCGGTCGCCCCGGTGGCTCCGGTCGAGCCCGTGACTCCTGTCGAGCCTGGTATTCCGGTCACCCCGGTGGCTCCGGTCACTCCGGTAACTCCTGTCGCTCCGGTGGCTCCTGTCACTCCGGTAACTCCTGTCGCTCCGGTGACTCCTGTCCCTCCGGTGACTCCTGTCGCTCCGGTGACTCCTGTCGCCCCTGGTGCTCCTGTCGAGCCCGTGACTCCTGTCGAGCCTGGTATTCCGGTCACCCCGGTGGCTCCGGTCGCCCCGGTGGCTCCGGTCGGCCCCGTGGCTCCGGTCGGCCCCGTGGCTCCTGTCACCCCGGTGGTTCCGGTCGGCCCCGTGGCTCCGGTCGGTCCCGTGACTCCTGTCGCTCCCGTGGCTCCTGTCACCCCGGTGGCTCCGGTCGGTCCCGTGACTCCGGTCGGTCCCGTGGCTCCTGTTGGTCCGATCGGTCCTGTTGCTCCGGTCGCCCCGGTGGCTCCCGTCGCTCCAGTGGCCCCTTGTTTTCCTCTCCTCATTATTTCCTTTTCTAATCTATCAATTTTTCTCTTTAATCTGCAAACTAAGCATATAAGCCCGTATCTTTTTTTACGAATATAGTATTTTCGCATATATTTGGACACGTTGTACGTCCCTCCTTTCCTGCGGTCGATACTAGTTGGAGGAAATTCCTCTAAAGAAGACTTACAATACGCATCTTAAAAATAGTAACGCGCTACGGCCTCGACGGAAAAATTCCCTGTAACGCTATACAATAATTAAGCACAAGAAATGGTTGCATATTATTGTGGGGCTGACTGTCTCCAGTAGAGCTAATTGCTGCAGGACTCATTGAAGTATTGGCAGATTGATTGTAGGCTAGATTGTCTGTCGCTGCCCAAACACTATTAGCCGGCAAAACTGTATTAGCGGCAGATATACTGCCCAAGGCCTGATGTGTATGGCTAGGCATTTCAGCAACAGTTAATGTATGAGTTACTTCTCCCCCAGTCAGCCCCATCGGAAAGCTGTCTGACCGATGGATTGCTACCCTTCCTCTTAAATCAGGCAATGCAAAGGTTGTAATGCCATTACCGCCGTATGTTGTCCCTAGCAAGGAAAACAATGCTTGATTCTGGTTAATTGCAAGTAATTGTCCGTCACAAAATGCCCATCCTACAGGAGCAAATGCAAATCCGAATAAACGGATTTCACCCAAAAATGGCTCAGCCATGTTTTTTTTCCTTTCCGCCTGTTGGCATTTTTCTATAATCTATGCAGACAATCTAATGTCCGTAATGACCTGAAGCCTATTCTTATTTGAGAAGTACAAACCTAAAATCATAAATCATTCGTTTTATGCCTAATTACCCCACTCTCATTTTCGTTTCATTTATCGGCATCAAAAAAGGCCGCTGCGAGGCGGCCGCCACTCTCTATTAACTTGTTACTGATGCTTTTGGACAACCTGACTTGTACGGGTTTTATCACATACATTCATTTCAATTTTACCCTGTATGCAATTTCGTAATTTATCTTTTCCGGCTTGTCTTGCCTTGTAGCAACTGGAACCATCATTTAATATTTAAACTTACCTCATGCTCTTTATTTCGGTTTAAAAATATGACCACATACTCCCCACAACATTTTTACCTTTTTTAGGAAATCTCGTGCTACCCTGTTGCCTTAGAGCTTGTCTGTCCCTTACACTAAGATAAGAGAGCGTTTTTTGCTTAAAACGAAGAGATGTTCCCTGGCTTTGGTCGGCGGAAGGGACCTCTCTTTTTTCATGCTCTTTTGATTTCTGGGAAGTTTTTTTCCCATCTGTAGGTTCATCTGCCCATACGAGTGCCATCTTGAAATCCTCCATTCTGTCTTGTGAGTTTCGCATTCCGTTAATTTTTACATACATGCTGGACAATACTTCCTCTGATAAATAAGATATTTTCTGTTTTATCTTTTTATTCTAAAGAATGTTCCGCTAAGAATATATCAATTGAAAATGTTGAAACGTATGACAAATTGTGTCATTATTCGACAATAAGCCATATTCTTAGTAAACCGCCTCCATTTCCATAAAAAAACCGCGGGATTAGCTCCGCGGTTTTTTGCTTAAAAATTCTTGGATTTGTTTTTGGCCGGCAAGAATTGTTGTTCTATCTTTTCATACAAAGCAAGTAGCCGTTGTATAAAAGCAAGCCTTGGCACAGCCCAATACACAAACATAGCCGAGACAATGCCTAATAATGCCCCTGTTATGACATCAACTGGATAATGAACACCTACCCAAACGCGAGAGAGTCCCACAAATACAGCGAGGACAAGCCATAGCCAGCCTTCTTTTTTACGCATAAACCAAAAAGAAGCACAAATGGAAAAGAACAAGATTGAATGATCACTTGGAAACGAATTATCAATCGCATGTTCAACAAGCTGATTGACATCCTGCAGTACCGCAAATGGCTGATAATGCGAATAGAAAAGTCCCGCTACTTTTCCAAGAATTTCAGCAAGGATGAAGGTAATCGCCGCTTGAATGACCATCATTCGATTTCTGCGGCTGCGAGTAAACCAATAAACGAGTAGACCCAATCCTAAAAAATACACCATATACTCTGCAATAAAAACCACACCTGGATTTAAAACAGCATACTGTTTCCCTAAATCATTAATGGCTCGAAAAACATCAATGTTTAACTCAGAAACATTCATTTTTGGCATTCCTCCTATTTAAATTGGTTAGCACGGCAAGAGAGACTACAATCAATGAACATCCACCTTGTTAAAATACATCATGGTTATAATGAATCCAAGGATCGATGTAAGCAAAATAGATAAATAGGAGTATACGGGAGCATATTCAGCAACAAACCGATTGATAGCCACTGCATGTACCGCTGAATAAGGAAACAATACCCGATATTCTGAATTTGCGAGTGCTACGTTTGCCATCGTGATAATGGCAGTAAATATAATCGTAGGAACATAATTTTTAAACAGAAAGGTTACAAGCATAGTCGGGGTTGACAAAAGAAACAGTAGAAATCCGCCCATGATATATTGTGAAAAGGATTGTATCAATAAAGCGGTACTTAAACCTTCAAATTGTCCAATAAATCCCAAAATCAAGGTCAGTCCCCAAGTCATTATTGTTAATAGCAAAATCCAAATCAACAGTAAAACTAATTTGCTTAGAATAAAGCTAGTTCTCGATACGGGTATGGTTAGCAGGTTCTTTAATGTATCTTCCACATACTCCCGATTAACAAGATAAGCAGTAATCACTCCATACAGAAGTGTTCCTATGAGCAGAAGTGTATACAAATTCGTATTGTAAAAGGCTTCTTGAAATTCAACAGAGGCATTCGGATTTTTCATCTTCATATTCAAAAATCCGATAAATACCATAATCGGGGCTGAAGCAGCTCCTATCATGCTGACAAAAAACATTTTTGCTCTCTTA
Organism: Brevibacillus laterosporus; assembly: GCF_030489605.1. Taxonomy (GTDB): domain Bacteria; phylum Bacillota; class Bacilli; order Brevibacillales; family Brevibacillaceae; genus Brevibacillus_B; species Brevibacillus_B laterosporus_E. The sequence goes on along the minus strand of NZ_JAUKFY010000001.1, from coordinate 208,753 downwards.
AGCTTTAAAAGCTCAACATAAAGCAAATTACCCAATAGTCCCACCTCCAATTAACTTCGTGAAGTAATCCTCCAGCTTATCTTCGCTTATCGTAATCTTACTTACTTCAATACCGTTCTCTACAAACAGCCTGTTAATCTTTCCCTGTTGGCCAAAGTGAGAATAAACCCGGATAATTCCGTGCTCATGCACCCGGTAATCAGATATTTGAAGCTGATCCTCCATCAGCATCGCTGCTTTGGTATCATTAGATACCTGAAACTCAAGGTATTTCCGGTTTCGAGCTCTAAGCTCCTCAAAGGAGATTTCCTCAAGCAGCCTTCCCTCATGAATAATTCCTATCTGATCTGCCAGTTGTTCTACTTCTGATAAAATATGACTAGAAATCAAAATCGTTATATTTCTTTCTTGGGCTAGAGATTTAATCAGTCTGCGTATCTCTTTAATGCCAATCGGGTCTAAACCATTGGTTGGTTCGTCTAATAGCAACAGCTCAGGATGATGCAGAATGGCTCTGGCAATCCCTAAACGCTGCTTCATTCCCAATGAATATTTTCCGACCAGCTTTTTCGTTTCATGTTGAAGTCCAACGATCTCCAAGGCTTCCTCCATTGCATTTCTCTTATGAACACCCATGAGCTTTGCATTAATGAACAGATTTTCTCTAGCTGTTAAGTTTTCATAGAATCCAGAGGACTCCACAATAGAACCTACTCTTCTTAAAATCTCTTTCTTTTTTTTCAGTAAATTCTCCCCGAATATTTCAATCGTCCCCCGGGTGGGTTCTATTAATCCTAACAGCATGCGAATGGTAGTCGTCTTTCCTGCACCATTCTGACCGAGAAAACCATAAATCTGCCCCTGCCCTACATTCATCTGAAGGTTATTTACAACGATTTGCGTACCATATGCCTTTGTTAAATCCGTAGTTTTAATGATTACACTCATGTTGTCCCCCTGCCTATTAAACGATTATCACTAGCTGTTCATAGTTTCATGATAAGCAGACGAATTTAATTGCCTCTTAACTAGTTCTTAATTAATTCTTAAATTCCGTTCCATGCTTTTGCTTAGGAATAGAAAAGCCAAAGGTCGTTTTTATTTCCGGCTCGCTCTCGACCCATATCTTTCCTGAATGCTTTTCTACAAGGCTCTTAGCTATAGCCAGACCTAATCCACTGCCTCCATGTAACGAGTTTCTCGCACGATCTGTACGATACATCCTGTTAAATACATGAGGTATGTCTTCCCCAGAAATCCCTGCACCCTTGTCCCATATAGACAATTGGTACTCTTTGTCGGTCTCAGTCAATTCAACGCCCAGCACTTTCCCCTTTTTCCCATACTGCACAGCATTTTTGATCATATTATTCATAATTCGCAACAGACTCAGACGATCAGCCACGATCAGGCATTTCTCTTCAGGAATGCAGACCTTCAGCTCCATCTGATACTTTTTTAGCTCAGGCAAAAATTCAATTAATGATTCCCTAACCATTTCAGCAAAGTCGAGCAATTCTAGCTGTAAAGGGATTTCATCCGCATCTAATTTTGCCATATGGAACATTTCATCAATTACATGTTTCAAACCGCTCGATTTTTTTGAAATGATCTCCAGATATTCTCGTCTCTCCTTGTCTGAAGTAGCCACATTATCCTTTAGAGCATCAACATATCCAATCATAGAAGTAAGAGGAGTACGAATATCATGCGAAATACTTGATAAAAGACTTTTTCTGGCTGCTTTTGATTTTATCGCCTGAACTTGAACTTTTTCGAGCTGGTCAATTAATTCATTCATACAAAAAATCAATTCATTAAATAAGTAATCCTCATTAGCCAATAATCTTGTCCGGAAATTTCCATGAGTCGCACGTCTTAGCTCCGCAATCATCCTCTTTACTTTCGTCAGAAATTCAAGCCTAATGACAATAAGAAATCCTGTAATCACAAATAAAACAGTAAATAACCCACCTCTCAGGAAGCCTTCAGACAGTCCCTTTACATCTATAAATAGGAAGCATGTCATGATGATGAGCTGAAGGAGAAGAAGAAAGGTTATTTTGTCATATCTCATTTTTTTCACCTACAAACTTATATCCAATTCCCCAAACTGTCTGTATATACTTTGGTTCGGATGGATTAGCCTCTATTTTCATTCTAAGCTTTCGAATATGTACCATAACCGTATTGTCATCCTCTACGTATTCACTATTCCAAACCTGCCGAAAGAGCTGTGTCTTCGTAAAAACCTGTTCAGGATGGGAAGCAAAAAACTTCAGCAGTTCAAATTCCTTGGCTGTTAAGCTTATCTTTTCTCCAGCTAGATGTACGGTATATTTTTTAAGATCAATTGTTATGCCTTTAAACGTTATCAATGTGTTTTCATGAGAACGATCATCGCTCCCTAGTATTAGAAATCTTCTCATAATAGCTTTAACTCTAGCCACCACTTCATTTATACTAAAGGGCTTGGTAATATAATCATCTGCTCCCATACTCAGACCCAAAATTTTATCAATCTCATCATCCTTAGCAGTGAGCATTAGAATAGGAATGTTCGTTTTATTTCGAAGCCTTCTGCATACCTCAATACCATCAATCTTGGGCATCATTACATCTAAAATCATAAGGTTGTATTTCTTTTTTTCAAACATCTGAAGAGCTTCTTCTCCATTTACTGCCACATCAACCTGATACAACTCTCTTTCCAGATATTTGCGCAGTAAATCTCTAATTTCTTTTTCATCATCAACAATAAGTACCCGAATCTCTTCCATATTTTCACCCGCTTCTTATCTCTTCTTCGCATTATACCATCTCTGCTGACAAAGACTTTACTTTCGAGAGGACGAGAGATACTTCGTGGTGACATGATTTTTCAGCCAATAAAAAAGAGCGCATCATGACGATAGCGCTCTTATCGAAAATTCATCATATTAATGGCCAGGATCAACTACAGTTGGAATAACTTTTAAAGCAGTTATGTTTGAGCCCGTTGTTTTGTGTAAAGGAACCACATTCATCGCTACTAATAAAGTTAAGGATAATACCGTTGCAATAACCGTCTTTTTCACTCCATTTTCCTCCTCTAGTTACATTTTTTTCTCACAGCCCCATTATACACTTCATTTAATCTTTTTACATATTCAATATCGACTGACATTAAATTTTTTGCAAAATATTCAAAAATATGTTTCATACACTCTGTTAATTCCTGATAGGCATTCACTTTTTTAAATGTACCTAAACTTAACAGATAGCTTTCTTTTCCTTGCTCAAGGAATCCGCTTTCCATCATATAGTTCCCTTTAAATTGGTAGAACGTTCCGATTGAAATATGCTGATAGGGTGTTTGAGGATGATGAAGCATACATTCCTCTTCTTGGGTCAGCAATTCTGCAATAGATTCCATGTCTCTCATTTGAAAATAGACATCAAACAGTTCATTCGCCACATGTATTTTAAGATCCTTACTAACCTCAGCCAGACAATCCTTTAACATGGGAATCGCTGCATCAAACTGCTTCGTTTTTGCTTTCACAATAGCACGAGTAATTTTCGTAGCATCCGGGACAAAATGATACTGGTATTGCTCGAAAATATCCAAATGATGTTCTACTTCATCATAATTTTCTAAAAATAAGAGAGAGTTAATCATAGCTAGGTGTGCTCTCGCCTTTAACTCTGTTCCCGGGGTTTCTTCTTTCAGACCCAACTTACATAACTCGATGCATTCTGCAAATTTCTTGGTGTTATGAGCATGCAATGTCATTCTGAAATAAAAAGTTATTTTCTCTTCATCAGATAAAAAATCAACATAATATAATGATTCTTCTCCTACTTTAAACGATTCTTCCAGACGTTTCAAATCTTCTCTTTCAATTAAGTATTTTTGATATAATCCTTTGGCAATATACATGGGTACTCCATGGCCTCTAGCGTAGGTAATAATGATATTATAGAGGGTTAACCGAATGTCTGTATTCATGTTCTTGTTCGCAAGCCGGTACAAATGTTCCAATAATGTATATGTATCCTCCTGAGGAGACTCAAGAAGTTTATTTGCCACTTTAGTGATTAAGGAAAGGTTGGAAATTTCAATGGATTCTGATAAAAATAAATCCAGCATACTCACTCGTTGTTCCATTTCAATACAACATTCAATGATCTCCTCGCAAGGTATTTCTAAAACATCTGCGATCGGCTTTAAGGTTCGTAACTCTGGACGCTTCGTCTCACCACTTTCTATTTTGGAAATAACCCCCTTACTAACCCCAGTCACTCTGGATACCTCTGATAAACTGATGCCTAACTCTGTTCTTTTTGCTTTTATCAGCTCCCCGATTGTTTGGGTAGTTTTACTGTCGACCATATGAATCCCCTTCCTATATTAATAGAACGTAGCATTTTTTATTAATTTTAACCCTTCTGTATATTTCTGTAAATAACAATAAAAAATAATGGATTGATTAATGGTATTTTATTGTGCTCGAAGGATTATACCTGATAGATTCCATTCCTATGAAAGAAGTATAGAATTGATTTCGATTCACTAGTTATTATTCAGGAGGATTTTTGGGATAATACATGCGCTAACAAAATGTCCTGAAGCACGAAAAGGCTGCCGATAATCCCCCCGACAGCCTTTCATTTCATAGCACAAGCTAGTACATATTACGTAGGGTACATTCACTCTACTTTGACTGCTAAAAAGATATGTTCTACGTATACTCAAAACAAACCACCGCTTTTTTCAAATCCCGATCATAAAACAGATACAAGCAATCAGCTCCATAGGCTTGAAAATAAAAACCTGTCAGCGCACCAACATACGTAAAAGTACGTCCATCTGGTCTGATAGGAATATTGATGAGATTGGTATTTCCAAAGCTCTCCATTTCCTCCATGCTTACATCCAAGGAGATATTGATAATTTATCCAAACCTAATCACAATGGAGACATGTCGTTTATAAATTTTATCCCTTCCCTCTATTTTGAAGAGCTGCCGGCTAAATTAACTCTGCTATTTGATGGGATTACGGTGTTACACAAGAAAGAAGGAAGTAGCACTCTTTCCTTAACAGACAAATACCCCGCCGTGAAAACCTACTCGGATACAGAGATGCATATTAACCGTGTGTATTACGAAAATAATAAGCTCTATGTAGCTATCGCGGGAACGGAAGAATCAACCTTGTTTTCCATCGACGGTATAGAATCTGATAGTGAAACCTATAAAGATCATACCTTCATACGTTCCTTCCCTGTTCCGAAAAAAGCCTCCTATCAGATGAATGTATTTCGCCGCTTTGAAGAGGAACATAAATATAACGGCTCTATTCCAATCATCCAGTAGTGACAAAAACGACAAACCAAAAGCCAGATATTCCATATTCGGGACCTCTGGCTTTCGGTTCATTTGGTATAAGAATCCTTTATTCTGCTACTGCTTTAGCTCTGGTAGCAGCTTATAGACATGATATAAAATTTCTGTTCTCACCTTAACTAGTTCAGAATATGCATACAATGATTTCATTTTCGCGAACTTCTGCTGGCTTTCTGATGTTGTTTCATTTTGGCTAAAATCATGTAATGTAAACATGGTAAAGGTCTCTGCCCAGTCCTCTGCCACATTGGTTATGGCATATTCGGATACAAATTCCTGATGGTAGGCATCATAGAAGACCCGTTTAGCTGATGCATCGTTCTCTACATTCGTCTGTTTCCATTCTTTTTCATACATCGACCAGAATTGCTGATAAAATGTATTTAAATAGGAATCCTTTTTCGTACAGCCTTCGTTCACATGTAGACTGGCACACTTTACGTTATTTTTTGGCTGACTCTGACTCGACTGCGCTTTTGGTTTATCATGTTCTATGTAACTTTGCATCTGATCCTCTCCTAGCGAGATCAGGTGGGCAGTCTCATGGATCAGTTCTTTAACTAGCTGTGGATCGGCTTTACGGAAATCTAGGGCATCCATCTCCAGCCTCCATTTAGTAGAACTACCCTCTGATTGAATTAGATTCGCAAGGATATGCTGTTTCCCATCTGTCATGACCGTGAATTCTGCAAGCTGTTTGCGTTGCTCCTTAGGAACTAACGCCTTATAAAAGTTCCACATCTCTTGATGCAGCAGAGTATCCTTTTGCCATTTTTCAAGCTCCTCTCGCTTTAGTGCAGTTGCAGAAGAGTTTTTCCTCCATTTTTCGGTATCGAGCTTTTGCTTATACGGCTCTACTAATTCATCCTGTGCATTAATCTTGTAATTGATCAGCACGTGTGTTTCAATAGCATATTGTCTTTTTTCGCCGATGGATAAGCCTTTCTCGTTTGCTTCCGACTCCTCGTTTTTATCCTTCACATACTCTTCCATCGAAAAAAGCTCAGGTATATGTACACTGATTTCCTGAACCAGTCTATTGCCTAGCTCTATACAATCTTGCTCATCAGTACAAATGTTTTGTATGTCTGTTTTATTCATCGATTCTAGCTGTTTGGGTTCAGAGTAGGCTTGTTGGGCATGCTGTTCAACAGACTGACAGCCCAGCAATAATAGGAGCAAGAACGCGGACAGACAAGCTGCCACTTCTTTTTTATTCATGAAAACCTCCATGTATTTGTCTATGTTTTTGTCTTAGATGATATCCCGTCTGTCACAAGCAGAATGCACGTAGATACAAATCTGCTACTAAGAGGGGAAACAAAAATCACTTATCTATTATAAACGTTACGAATGAAACAAAAAAGAGACTATGAGTTTCGGGTTGAACATCAAAACCATACGCAAGCAAATAAAAAATGGTTGATGCAATCTGAATACATGCATCAACCATTTTTTTACATCGATCCTTCTATTTGCCTGACCTTGCGCCGTTTATGTGTCTCCATCAGGTTCATCATTTTAGACAAAAGCATGGAAATTCCAAAGGTAATGCAATAAATAATGACTAAATAAACCAGCGTATACCACGTGCTTTCAAAAATCCAGGCAATATCACCTAGATAACCTATCAGCGTCTTATTTACTATAATTGTAACAGCCGAGTGTGTCAGGTAGATGAAGAAGGTCAGGCCTTTGCGAAAGGTCAAAGGAATATACTCTGCCCAATCGAACAGAAAAAGTAAGCCAGTAAGCAACGTAACAAGAGTCGCTAGTACAAACCGCATATGAACAGCCACGTAGGTTGTTTCAGATAGTACAAACAATATACCACTAAATAAGGAGATTCCCGCAAAACCTACCAAAATAGGCTGATTATTCTTCATGAAGAGGATGATTTCTTCCCTGTACCAATATATGATATGCCCCAAATAGAATGTGAAAATCCAGGTCGGAAAAGCATGCCGTGTACTCAGTCCAAGCCAAGGCTGGTGTAAGTAATTAATATACACATATTGAAGTATCATAAACACCCAGATCAGCACAAGAATATTCTTTTTGTTAATAATATTCCTAAAAATGTAAGCGAATACATAATATTGGCACAGCATGAAAATAAAATAAAGCTGCCCGCCTGTTTTACCAAGTATGATGTTTAGAAAATCAGTTCCTTGTGAAGGGAGTTGTTCCGTTAACAAATAGTGATACAATACACCAAATAATAGGAACGGGATAACGATATAAGTAATCTTTCCCGAGAAAAAGCTCCAGCCACTCCCCTTTAATCGTTCCAGGGATCTTGCAGTAAAAAACCCAGTAATAATTGCTAAAAAAACAGTTCCATAACGGCTGATTTGATTTAAAGCGATAACCCAGAATGGATCAGTATAGTTGAGCACTAATGCGGTATAATGCCCAGCAAATACTAGAAATGATGAGAGCAACTGTAGTATAAACAACGATTTTACGATTCTCGAATCCATATACATATTAGTCTCCGATTTCTGTTTTTGTCTTTGGTTTTGTATTTGATTTTGTCTTCGTTATTGTCATTTTATCAGATAAACGTGGAATTTCTGTGGAAAACCAATAAAAAAAAGAACTTAGTCCAATATGTACTGAACTAAGCCCCATTATTTATCCTTCTATATATTTTTAAGCCGAAGCCTGTCTTCTCTGTTCGTTATGTGTTTTCAATTTTCTTCTCTGCCTTTTTTGCTGTTTTTTGACTCCAACCAAAAATCTTGTTCATAAACTGATACACATACTTAGATTCTTTGGTGAGTAAAGGTCCCAGTATAGCAAGAATCAACACGTATAAGGCAGAAAACGGTTTTAAAATAGGCATTAGCCCGCCTGCAATACCAAGATTCGCTACAATAATAGTAAACTCACCGCGAGCCATTATCGTAAGTCCGATATTACTAGATGCTTTATGAGACAGTCCAGAGCGTCTGCCTGCGATCATACCGGCAACATAATTACTCACTACGGTTAAAATAACAACACCTACCGCAAGCCAAATGGCACCGCCTAGTGTTAACGGGTCAATACTGAGCCCAAAGCTAAAGAAAAATATGGCTCCAAAAAAATCACGGAATGGAATAACGAGTTTTTCAATGCGTTTACTGTGCTCTGTCTCTGATAATGCTAAGCCGAATAATAAGGCACCGATTGCTTCTGCTACGTGAATGGTTTCAGAAAAACCAGCAACAAAGAACAAAGCTGCAAACACCACAATGATAAAAATTTCATCTGAAGCAATATTAAGTAGTTTATTTAAGATAGGGGTTCCCTTACGCGCAATGACAAAAAACAATAGCATATATCCGATTGAAATGAGGACAGATAGAATGCTTCCTCCAATCGATGTTGCCCCACCTAGCAACAATCCCGACATAATAGAAAGGAATACCGCGAGGAAAATATCGTCAAAGAGAATTATTCCGAGGATAAGTTCTGTCTCTGAGTTTCCCGTTCGCCGCAAATCGACTAAGATTTTGGCTACAATCGCACTGGAAGACACTGACACAAAACCAGCAATAATTAATGTTTCTAGCATTGGGAAGCCCGTCATAAAACCATAGAGAAGCCCCAATACAAAGTTAAGAGCTACATATATGGTTCCGCTAACGGCTATAGATTTCCCTGATTTAATGAGCTTACCGACTGAGAACTCCAGCCCAAGATAAAACAGTAAAAACAAAACGCCAATCCTACCCATAAAATCAATGATTCCCTGGGATTCAATAAAGGTAAAATCAAAAATCCCAATCGTAGGAGCATGCGGACCTACGATCATTCCCAAAACAATTAAAAATGGGATAATCGAGAATTTTAATCTTCCCGCCAGCAATGCTGCAATCGCTACCAACAAAAGTGCAGTTCCGACCTCAAATACCAAATGATCCATCTATATTTTAGTCCCCCTCGCTCGATAATAATTCACGAATCGCCGCCTTTAAATGAGTTCTTTCCCCACTTAGGACTAACGTATCCCCAGCTTCTATAATCTCCTCAGGTCCCGGATTCAGAACTTTTTTCAAATTCTTTTTCAAAATCGCAATCACAGTCACACTGTACTTATTGCGAATATCCACCTCCAGAATCGACCGATTAACCGCTACAGCATTTGGTGATACCTTAAACCATTCAATTATTAAATCGTGAAAAGCCATTTCTACTGTCTCAAGCGCTTTTGGTTTATAAACGACTCCCCCTAGAATCTCAGCCACTTTTCTAGCTTCGGCATCGTTAAAAATAACACTAGAAATGCTCTCATCGTGATCATCTGCATCAAATTGATAAATCTCTCTTCGACCGTCATCGTGGATAACGATAACCACTTTTTCATTATTTCTTGTAATCATTTCGAATTTTCGACCGATGCCAGGTAGTTCAATTTCGCGAATATCCATTACTGTAATGCCCTCCTCGCTACATAAAAAATGATGAAGAATCTGTAATCAGTTTACCCTTTTTATTACGAAACATTACTATTGATCACTTCTTGGGCTGATTACTTTTTTGGTATACGAATCAAGCCCGAAAAAGTTTCATAATTCCTATAGGTTTACTTAATTATAAATAAAAGCCCTTACATAGCTTGCGTATTTTTTTATTTTTGCTTTTTTACACATCCGTAACAAATTGTCCATAAATTTTTTAATGTTAAAGTACGAAAATGTAAAGACATGCTTGTTTTAACAAGTGTAAAAATGGAGGGATTATTTTGAAATTGAAAGGAATCTTTCAGTTTAAATCGATTAAAGGGCAGCTGTTATTTATGATTTGTGGCTTGCTGATCATCACCTGCTTAGGACTTACAAGCCTTTCTTTTTTTGAAGCGCAAAAGCAAATGGTCACAAGTGCAGAGGAAATGCTTTTGCCTCTTGCCCAACAAGCAGCGGGAAATTATCAGGCTCAATTAACAGATGACATAACATTTGTAGAAAGTTTAGCAGCTCGAGAAGCAGTTAAAAAATATCAAACAGAAACAGATTCAGAAGCAATTAAAAAGAGTCTTGATACCCTAGTTAAAGAGCATGGTGCAATAGATTGGGGTATTGCAGACGCTACAGGTAAGACCGTGATTGGTAGTAATGAAGGGAAAGATATAAGTAAAAAGATCTATTTCCAAAAAGCATTGACCGGAGCTACAACTACATCAGACGTATTTATCGCCAGCCAAACGAAAGAACCTATTATCGTGTTTGCTGCACCTATCCGTACAGGAAATCAGATTAATGGTGTGGTATACGTCGTTCAATCTGCTGATGAATTGGTAAAGTTTTTGTCTACTCTTAGATTCAGTGAAACAGGACAAGGCTTTGTTGTAGATAAAACCGGAACAATTGTCGTCACTGAGGATATTCCCAAAATGAAAACACAAGAAAACCTGATTGTGATGTCTCAGACCGATGACAGCTTTAAGGAACTCGCTAACATTGTGTCCGATTTGATTGCGGGAAATACTTCTACTGGCTCTTATCATTATCAAGGAATAAAAAAATATGTTGGATACGCCCCGCTCTCTCTTACAGGCGGTGGAATTGTTGTCTTTATCAATGCCGATGATCTGCTTGGCGGCATTACTAGCATGCGAAATTATTTAATGGTAATTTCTTGTTTCTTCTTGTTAGCTTCTATTGGTATTGCCTATTGGTATGCTTATACGCTAAGCCGTTCCATCCACTCCTTTAAAGACATTCTAGGAAGAATGGCACAAGGCGAGCTAAACATATCAATCGATGCCAAGCTCCTCAAGCGTAAAGACGAGTTGGGTGAGCTGTCTCTTATGTTACAAAATATGAAAAACTCTTTTAGTAATTTAATTGGTGTTGTACAAAGGCAATCGACAGAAATCGATCAATCTTCTCAGAGCTTAAGCAACATTTCCAATGAAATGAGTACTGCTACTGAAAGTGTTTCTATCTCCATTCAAGATGTAGCAACGGGTGTTACTTCACAAACAGAAGATTTGGTTGAAATCGGTGAGACACTCAGCTCGTATGGTGCCCAATTAGATGAGATGGTGTGTGCGATCGAAGAAGTGGACACTAACGGAAAAAATATTCATACGTTGGCAAATGAAAGTAACGAAAACCTGAATCAGCTTATCACATCGGTCGATGAGGTTAATCAGGTATTCCAGGATTTCATCAATAATATTGTCACATCCAACGATAACCTAAAGGATGTTCATCATATCACTACTGTCATTAATCAAATTGCCGAACAAACAAATCTATTAGCATTAAACGCAGCTATTGAAGCAGCAAGAGCAGGGGAATCTGGCAGAGGCTTCGCTGTTGTGGCCGATGAAGTACGTAAATTAGCAGAGCAATCCCGTCAATCTTCTCAAATGATCGCAGACATGATTAACGCGGTATCCGCCGATTCAGATCAAATGCTTATGAATGCAACATCAATGAAAGAAGCTATATCCGGGCAAAAATCAGAAATGGATACAGCCACTGCCTCTTTCCGTAATATCATGGCAGAAATTGACGTCATTAATCCTAAGCTGGAGCAACTTAGCTTATCTGCACAGCACATGCAGCAGCAAAAAGAAGATATTATCTCGAAAGTGGAATCCAGCTCCAGTATCTCACAGGAAGTCGCTGCCTCCTCAGAGGAAATTGCGGCTACATCCGAGCAAGCCTCCGCTTCTGCTCAGGAAGTACATGCTACCGCTAGTACGTTGGCTAACATGACGAAGCAGTTGCAGGAAGAACTGAAGCGATTTAAAGTTTAGTTTGTAATGAGAGCACCATTCCTTATGTATTTTCTGGTTCATTTTGCGATTTTGAATATTTTTAGACATCAACCGCAAACAAGCAAATTTATTCATCCCCTCTCATAGAATAGATGCATATGCCCAAAGAATTTGACAGCCACGAGCTGTCAATTCTTTTTGATGTCATAAAAGCTTGGGTATGTGCTCATTTTGTCGGGAGGAATGTCATGGATAATTTGACCGCAAGGCGAAGCTTAACTACCGAACAACAACTCATGGTAAACGCAGAATTTGAAAAACGAAAAAGATCAAAACTGATTGCCTATCTTTTGTGGATTTTTTTTGGCATCATCGGAGGTCATCGATTTTATTGCGGTGACAATGGAATTGCTATTGGGATGATCGTCGTCTGTGCCATCAGTTGGTTTCTTATGTTTATTCCAATCACTGTTTGGGCTATAATTGATGTTTTTCTCATCGGAAAACGCATTGATAAGCTTAATGAACAGTTGGAAACAACAATTATTCAAAAGGTAAAAATGATCAACATTGTAACGACTACATAAGGTTGTGCAGGAACTGTATAGGAAATGAAGGCAAATAATCAGTTTGGCTGATAATTAAAAGCTCTCTGGACGTTTAATAGGTCTAGAGAGCTTTTTTGAATATAGCGTTTTATAATAGGATAATATGGCGTTTGTGTGTTACATCATTTTCTCAATAAATTGTACAACTTCACTAGAAGCCCGCTCTAATTCCGCTTGATAAGCTTTAGCTAGATGTTTATCGCCATTCTGAAGTGCGAGAGCAATCTCTTTTGCTAAACGATGAACATTGTGATGCGCTTTCTCAAAACCAGGCTTCAATGCTTTTGGAACACGATCTTGCTCTAGCTTATACCAATGCCCTAATCGACATGCCGTATGATCTATCACTTCATGAGGATTTAATACCTCGAATCCATAAATCGCATTGTATACCTTCCACACCCACCAAAGATGATCTTGAATGACGACTTGCTTTAACAAATCAGGGCGGTCATGCCAATCATGGTGCTTACCATACTCCTCAATGTTGTATAGTCTATTCTGATTTATTTTTTGCGAAAGCGCATTCACTTCTATCCCCATATTTCGCAAGGATTCACTAGATTCTGAAATCTGTTCCACGATATTATGTATATGCTCGTCAATTTCACGAGTAGCTGCGGCTTGTTCCTCCGTAATGGATGCGATATTACTGGTCTGTGTCTCAATGCTACGCATCTCCTCAATCATATGCCGCAATGAAACCTCCGCCTCCGTAGCCTGATAAGCTCCTACTGCCACCTGCTGTTGTGTTGCTTGCACCTGTTCGCGCATTGTCAGAGATGTTTTCATGACTTCTTCCATATGAGTAGAAATATCCGCCAGAGCGCGCTTGGTCTCCTCAGCGAGTTTTCTCACTTCCTGCGCTACGACTGCAAATCCTCGCCCATGCTCCCCCGATCTTGCTGCCTCAATCGAAGCGTTCAGCGCTAGTAGATGGGTTTGATTAGAAATACTCTGAATGGTATCGACAATTTTATGTGTTGAGATGATACCCTGTTGCAAGCTGTCGAAGGTACTGTTCATAGATGAAACGGAATTTTCTACTTCACGAAAAATAGCCAGCGATTCACTGATACTCTTGCCACTTTGGTATGCCTTGCTTGTTGTCTCTTCGGTGAACTGCGCCATTTTGCTTGTACTTTCCGCTACGTCCACTACCGAACAGGCTAATTCCTCGGAGGATTTACTCACATGAAAGGCCCGCTTCGTTGTCTCTTGTAGATCGTCTAAAAGCTTGCCGCTTTGACTTAGCTTTATATTTTGTTCGTAGAGACCAATGCTTGTAAGCAAGTGATTATGTGTATCAGCTTCTATCAGTGAATGCGCACGAGAAACAGAATTCATATTGGTAGGTGCTATAGTAGGTGAAGCGCCAGAAGAAAAGCGACTTTCCGTCTGCTTCTTATCTACTTCTAATGATTCATGCGCTGGTGATGGTTTTTTTTTATTCCAAATTGTAAACAAGGTAACTCCTCCTTAGGCTTGGGGATGATCGATATTCGATCGGGTAACTGGGTAACTCGTTTCGTTTTTCTGGATTGGAATTCGGAATTACTGGTCGATTGTAGAAAATAAGTTAGTAAGAGGTATATTTCCGTTCCTTTCCAGTTGTCATCAATGTTATCGGAATATTTTAGTCATATATTTATAATATGTACATGTTTAGATGATAAATGGTAAAATTTTAAGTTTTTTAGTTGCATAAGAGGGAGACACTATGCTATACTTTTTCCATAAGTTCACCAAATATGGGCCCTTAGCTCAGCTGGGAGAGCGCTACACTGGCAGTGTAGAGGTCGTCGGTTCGATCCCGATAGGGTCCACCATTATTTTTTACATAGCCGAGATTAATCTAGATTCTTATCCTTGATAATCGCTAAGTGCAGTGTAGAGGGGAACGATCGGATCATTTTGAGGCTTACGCACTTTTATAAAGCGTTTCTTTTCGGTGTTAGTTCACTCTTCACTCACCCGTGAATATACCGAAAAGGAGCGTTTTTATTTTGGCATGAAGGGATTTATTCATATTACCACCCAGCTAGGACAAAAAAGCATCATCCTTCTATGTTTATAGTGAAAGAATGATGCTTTTTTGCATATGAATATCTGTTTTTCATGAAATGACGATAAGCTGGAGCTACATCGATACCACTTATCATTGGTAATACTTTTCATGGTAACTGGGTGAGGCAAACAATACACTCAGCTAGATTACTTACGTTTTTATATGTGATTTATAATTCAGGCTCCTTGTTTTCAAGCTTTTGAAGCATCGCTCTTAATTGGTCTACCATTGAAGCCGGGGCTTTCTTTGGTGATCCAGTATCAAACGGCGGCACAGGATCGTATTCCATAAGCAGTTGGACTGATTTGCTCATCTCTTCTCCTGATTCCCATGCTACTAGCTGGAGGGCCATGTCGATACCGGAGGAAACACCCGCCGCTGTAACGATTTTGCCCTGACGAACCACTCTCTCATCAATTGGGATAGCACCAAGAGACTGGAGTAATTCTAGGCAACTCCAATGACTGGTTGCCTTCAATCCGTTTAGCAAACCTGCCGCACTCAAAATCAGAGAACCGGTACACACCGATGTGGTCCACTTCGTCGTCTTATGTATTTCCCGAATCCAATTCAGTGTGTCTTCGTCATTCATCAAAGACTTATAGTTAGGGGGGCAACAACCAGGGACGACAAGAATATCAGCCGATGTAACCTCAGAAAAACTGAAATCGGCATGCAAATACCCCATTTTAGAATCAAGCTTGATTAAACCCTTATCTTTGGCGACAAACTTCACTTCGTTACCCTTTACACCAGCAAATACTTCGTACGGCCCTATTGCATCTAGCGCAGTAATCCCATTGTAAAGCATAATTGCGACTTTCATGATATCTCTCCTCCAAACATAATGAGTTATCAATCAAGATCATTTTACTATACTCCCCTATAGTATATTGGTGTCGGTTTTGTGAAGAGCACATTTTCTCGTTGCGGCCGCTTAGGTTACAGAGGGTCTTTTTTCCTTACAAATGGAGGGATACTACAATTATCAATATCTATGGTAAGGATCAAATCTGAGAATCATGGTATTAATCCAGATGCTTAACGTACTGCTCGTTAAAACTGTTTAACTGCCTGTAACCTTTCTCTTTCCTCCTACGTATTACTTCTAAATACAAGTTCAGTTAGCTGATAAGGCGGAGGGTCCTATGTTATTGTCCGTGACGTATTCAACCGTTTGTGAGAAAGCTTTGCTACCTATACTCCAAAAACAATATCCTAAAGAAAAAATTATGCAGGTCCAATACCTTCTTCGAGGGATGAATGATACTTATATCGTTGAAACAGCTAGCCGAAAGCTGATATTTAGGCTATACCGAAGCGATTGGAGAACAAAAGTTTCAGAAGTAACCTTCGAGATGGAGCTATTGCTTCATTTATTTAAGGAAGGCATCCCTGTATCAATTCCAATCGCTACTGCTTTAGGAAACTATATCTTGAAGCTACAAGTACCAGAGGGATACCGTTTTGGAGTACTTTTCACCTACGCAGAGGGTAAAGAACAGGAAATACAAAACACAGAAGTCAGTGAAATGTTTGGTAAGGCTGTTGCTGAAATGCATATAAAAGCTGATTTGTTTGCAAGTAATCATTCACGTCAGATTTGGGATATTCAAAGCCTCATTCTTCATCCGTTGAAAATTATTGAATCCAGAATGCAACATCGTCTTGAGGATTTTTATTTTATCCGTGAGGTAGCTCAAAAAATGGAGGAGAAGCTAAACGAACACATCCGTAATGGATTGGACTGGGGTATCTGTCATGGAGACCTTCAGGGGAATATGAATATTAGCTTCTGTGAGGATATGACATATACGCATTATGACTTTGATCTGTGCGGATATGGTTGGCGCGCCTACGATTTAGCTGCATTCAAATTGACAAGGCTGCTGTTGGAGGAGGATCATCAATTAGCGGAACAGCTTTGGGACTCCTTCCTTCTTGGATATACAGCAGTCCGCCCATTTTCGGAGAATGATAGAGAGGCTGTATCTGTCATGGTAGGTATTCGTCAGTTATGGCTTATGGGATTATGCATGCATGATCCACATATCGTCGGCAGTATTGAAACAAATGACAGCTATTTGGATGAGAAGCTAGACTTCTTCAAGCAATTTTCTAATAAATAAGTTTATTTCACTTTGCTAAAGCTGGTACTTTACCTAATTTTCGCATTACATATTCGTTCATTTTTGTTGCAAGTATGAGTTTCTGGCATGCGTTTGATTTACCTCATGACTGTTTTCACTGATCATTTTCTCACCTCTCAATCCGCATAAACCATTAAAAGCTCCGGAATTATCCGGGGCTTCTTTTATTGCCCAATCCCACCGAATCATTGTCAAAAATTCCCTGAAAAACATTTTGTTTTGACATCAGCATGACTTCTTTCTTTTGTAAAATGGCAGAGATTAGCCAAGAAGGTCACGAAATTCTTCAGCAAAATTTCGGCTGTTAAAACTTCTTGCTTGTAAAAACAACAAAAATTTCAACATTAGAAACAAGACACATGGAGGGATCCTGATGTTTAAGAAAAAGGCATTACTAGTATTATCATCTGCTCTATTGATTGGTGCTCTACCTGCAACAACTGATGCTGCAGTGGTAAAGAAGAATGTACTGGCTTCATACAATAATGTGAAGGTAAAGTATAACGGTTATGAAGTTCCAACCTCGACTGAACCATTTATTGTCAATGGAACGACTTACATTCCGGTTCGTATGATGGCTGGTGTATTCAACAAAAACGTTGATTGGGATCAAGCATCCTACACAGTATCCGTGACAGATCGTGAAGACCCAACTGTTGCTTCGCTGAAAGCACAATTGGCATCTAAAGACTCCACGATTGCAAACCTAGAAAAACAATTGAAAGATGCCAAGGATGATCTGGCAAGGAAAGATGATAAGAAAAGCAGCGACAGCGATGATTTAGAAGATCTTGAAGATAAAATCCGCGATAAATATGAGGATTGGGAAGACATTGATTGGGATATTAGCCTAGATGGCGATGAAGATGATATTGAAATCACAATCGAGTTTAGTATGGACGATGACGAAGATTTGTTCAATGATCGAGATAAGGATGACCTTAAGGATTTCGTAACGAAGATCTGTAAGATGGTTTGGGATGACGATGCCTTTGAGGATGCTGACATTACGGGTACCATTACGGATTCTGACGATGATGACGATTTGTACGATTTCGAAGGAAAAGCATCTTCTGGTAAGGTTACTCTTACAAAGAACTAATACAGCTAGACAAGCATTTGGCGACCTTGTTTATGGTCGCCTTTTTCCATTCAGCTTCCCTTCATCACTAGCATAAATAAGACTACTCATGCAGCTCTACGATTTCACCATTCGTTGGAACGTATAGGCTTGCACAGAGCATTTCCCTCATAAAAAACCCCTCCAACTAAACAGAATACCTCTTATTACTGTTTACCTGAAGGGGACATATCAAATGAATTAGGATTACTTTTTATACCGTGCTATCTGTCTCTAAAAGACTTAACTCACTCGTTCTGTTCAAGGTACTCTTTTTTCAATAACGAAAATATGTGTAAATCAACATAGTTTCCTTTGGATTTTTGGTATTCTCTCAGTATTCCTTCATGAACGAAGGCAAGCTTGCTTAGAAGCTTCTTGGAATTAACATTCTCTGGTTCCACCTTGGCCTCAATTCGATTAAGCTTATGGACATTAAATCCATAACGAATCAGCGCCTCTAAGCCTTCTCCAGCATAGCCCTTCTGCCAATAGGGTCTGCCCAAATCAAATCCAACCTCAGCTCGATTATCTTCTCGATCTATATAATTAAATCCGCAAGTTCCAATTACTTGGTCTGTTTCCTTCAATACAATGGAATAACGATATGCTTTCCCTTCCTTCCCTAAATCAAGGAGGAGTTGTATCATATCTTTCGCTTGATCAACATGTGTAAAGGAAGAGATGTTCATATGCTTTGTTACTTCATCATCTGACCAATAGCGATATAAAACCTCTGCATCTTCAAGCGTCATTTCTCTTATCAGCAATCTTTCTGTTTCCATGCTTGTTTCTGTTTTCATGGTCTTACCTCCAATGTTTTATACGATGAGTAAGAAAAGACCATCAGCTACCTGGCATAACTCATTCCCTTCATCAGAAAAATATAAAGCTACAAACATTATTACGTAGTTCTTCTTTTATAACAAGATATTTTTCTAAACAATCCGAACCTTCTTTCTGAATTTTCTTATAACCTGTCTGCAAATAAAACTCCACAGAGAATCCGTCTGCTCTCTGTGGAGTAATGTGTATCCTCTGCTCCCTAGACATACAGTTCTTCTAGGCGTCAAACTTTCAAAGGCGGCAAGGCTACATTTCCCATTTACTATTCGCTTGAAACAAAGCGTTGTGCAAATAAGCTGATCAGTGCAGCCGCCTCCTGGCGAAGCATTGGCTGCTTGGATTTATAATCGATTTCTCCTTGACTATTCGGTTTAACTTCTGGGCCGTACAAGCCCTTTGAGACTACATATTTAACGCCGTCCATAGCCCAGGAATCTGTTTTGCCAATCAAGGACACCTTTGCAGAAAGAGGCACCTGTTTTTTATTGGCCACCCGCCAGACGAGCGTTGCCGCCTCTTCTCGGGTAATCGGTCTATTTGGCTCGATTCGTTGATGATTTGGTTTTTCTACGAGCCCATAATCTAGGGCGCTTTGAATTTCTCCAGCGTATTCATTACCAGGTAAATCTATAAACATTGGCGATTTTTTAGAAGGCGGAACTCCTATAACGCGTAGTAATTGAGCAATAAATTCTCCCCGGGTAATTGGCTTTTCCGGGTGAAACTTATTGTCGGCAGTTTCAACTAAATACCCAAGCTGTTTAGCATCGTAAATATATGTGGCAAATTCGTGGTCTTTGGCGACATCACTGTATGGTTTTGGATCCGGTCTCTTTTGCGCCCAGCTATCCACCTTATTATAATAAAAATAGTCGACCGAGCCATTCGGATTTGATTTAAACGCAGCTTTCATTCCTTGCTCATCTTCAAACAAAAATGGGTCCTTTTGCCGAAGCTTATGATTACCTAAAGGGTCTTTCACCATCAGTTGTCCATCATCTAATACA
This sequence comes from Brevibacillus laterosporus, assembly GCF_030489605.1. Taxonomy (GTDB): domain Bacteria; phylum Bacillota; class Bacilli; order Brevibacillales; family Brevibacillaceae; genus Brevibacillus_B; species Brevibacillus_B laterosporus_E. The sequence continues at coordinate 188,846 of NZ_JAUKFY010000001.1, read as the reverse complement.
TTGACTCGAAACACCCAATAAGGGGAGCGTAAATCCTGATAAACGCCGACAAAGCGTTGTAGCCCTTTTTTGGTGGTTTGTTCATCTATCTTATCCTCCACTGGTTTTGGATAGTAATGATCCATGAACGCTTTGAACAGCTCTTCTCGAAAATTCGCCCCATCTCCATTAAAAACAACAAATCCACCCACCTTCTTTTCGGGTAAAAGCCACATCCAAGAATGGTATCCAGGCAAATCTCCGCCCTTGCCGATTACAGCTTGTTGATTGTAATAGTTTTGGAAAAATGTTTCGAATCCGTATGCGCCATTTTGAATTTTTGGGTGCAGATTATGGCGAACCTGATGCATTGTTTTTGCTGTTTTTTCCTGTAAAATCTGTTTCCCTGCAAGCTTACCGCCGTTAAGATGTGCGATCATGAACTTAGCCATGTCACCTGCAGTCGATAGCATACTCCCGTCTGGTGCATCTGTAGGAATCGAGCCATATTCAGGAATTGGTTTTTTTGCGCCATCATACGGTGTAGCCAGATTAGCATGTATATCGGGCCTCATGATAAAACTGCTGTTATTCATGCCCAGAGGTTTAAAAATATGATTTTCCACATACTGATGAAATGGTACACCGGTCATGCTCTGAACAATGTATCCTAGCAAGACGAAAGCATAATTGTCATACCGAAACACCTCTCCAGGATTGGATACAATGCTTGGAGCATTCTGTTTAACAAACTCATCCAATGGATAGTACTTATTTGGTGAATCTGTATCCATAGAAGGGAGATCGGTATACTCAAAGCCAGTCATATGTGACATTAAATGATCCAAGGTGAGCTTTTTGCCTGTTTTATTATTAAGACTAAAATCCTTCAGGTACTCCTGAATGTCCTTATTTAGGTCTAGTTTATTTTGTTCCACGAGCTGCATGGCTGCTGTAGATGTGAAGATTTTAGAAATCGAAGCGATACGAAATACGGTAGAGTCTGGATCAACAGGCCTCTTCTTCTCCAGATCAGCGTATCCGTAGCCTTTCTTGAACAGTACTTGGTCATCCTTTACCACAACAAAAGCAGCACCGGTGAGCTTTTCTTTGATTTTTGGACGGTTGAAGAATTGATCAGCAAACTTCTCTACTTCTTTGGCATTCGTGGGTCCGGGCGGATTTACTTTCGTCTCCGCTGCATAAATCATCGGTGTAGCAATCAATGAAAAAATAAGTAGGGTCAAACCTAGTACCTTAAACATTTTTAACCGAAGTATTTCATGGATAGACATAGATACTCTCCTTTTGGTTTTGTTTTCATGTACATGGTCTTTTTGTCCGACATTTCATTCATTCTGAGTTCGTCTAGAAGATCACAAGATCACTCCTTTTGTAAGTGCTGGCATGCGTTATCAGTTTGTGAGCTGTGAGATTTCTATCACGAAGCTACTAAAATAGCTGTCGTAACCCTAGTGACAAGGTCTCGTAACCTTAACTCGAAGGCAGTCCAGTAATTCAATAAGGTATTATTCCCGTTCGTTGTATGGGTTCGAGTCATAAAAATGAGTTTTATTCTTCATCGCTGGGGCTTTGGTGAGGTGATGGCATAGGCTTTTTCTTGCCTATCCTACGGGGTATAAGGCGAGGTAAACATTAGATTGTGCTCCCTGCTCTGTATTATTAATCTGTTTGAAGGTCAGTGAATCAGTTTTCCTGTAGCTCGAGCACATTATCAAGAAACACTCATGGCAATTCGAGGCAAAGGGGCATTTCCCGAGAGGAAGCGAAGGCCATACCCTCAATGCTTAAGAGGGAATGCTTCGCAATCAAGCTAATGCTTTTATACAAATCAAAAATTTCTCCATCTATTCTCAGGCTACAGGTCAAGGATTTGCGAAGAAGCTGTGTAAAAAGGTAAAAAATCTATTCCTTAGTTTGCTATAAGAGTAAAAGGCATATGCGCAGTAACTTGCCACTCTCCGCTAGACATCAGAAAATCCTTATAGAAGCTTCTCACGTTTCTTGGCCGTAACAAAAAGCTAGTATGAAAGTTAATCGGATTATAGAATAGATATTTCTAAATCAACATTACATTTTTTTCCATTATTTGATATAATCATTGTAATATTCAAAAATATAAGGAGGGCTTCCCTAATGAAAAAAGCTGTCTCAACACTATTTGCTTTCTCTTTAGCTCTTGGGATCACGGTAACACCATTCTTACCAGCATCAAGTGCAATGGCTACACCAGCCAAACACTCTGGTAACGTCTCAGCATCAATCCGCACCTCTAATGAAACATGGAATATTGGCTCACATATCAGAATAAGCACGAAGGATGGCTGGTCGCAAAAAGTATTTCAAAGCCGTGAGGTTATCAAGGTTGAATACGATAGCAGGACACAGTTTAATAAATTTACCGCAGTTCAATCTGGCAATGCATCCATTTATGTCTACAAAAACGGTACATTGAATTATATCCGGAATATAACTGTTCCCTACTAATCATGATTAGATACAGGATTGCATACAAAAAATCTCTCTGATCGATTAGAGAGATTTTTGGGTTCTAATATAAAATTTAATCTGAAGATATTCACACAATGGTATTTTACTACCTGCCAATCTTTTCATGATAAATCCACGCTGCAGGATCGTTAGCGAAATCGTCTAGAGACGATGAATTCAACTGCCGGTAAAATAACGGTTGATGCACAAAGCACCAGGAACAAAGACATATTTTTTATGGGCTGATGAGAATGGAACGGAGCTTCCTCGCATAGGAAAACAATAAGAATTACGATCATCAGAGCAAAATAACTAATCTTGGCACTTTTACATGTGATTAACTGACCTAGCTCATCCCGTTGCTCTTCTGCTGAATTCCATGAAATTGTATTGAAAAAAAACATCAAAATAATGGGGATACTAATCAGGTCACTGAATCCTAACTGCTGACCCTGCACATATTTAAAAAGGTTATAGCCTACGATAGCAAGCACTGCGATCCCCGAAATAATTCCCCCAATAAGTCTTTTATTTCCAATTGGCATCTGACGCACTCCTCATCCTTCATTGCTAGTCTTATGACTTTTCATTTTTTAAACAAAAAAATGGTATCAACACTCCCGCCCAATACATAAGAAAGCTGGAAAGCAAGAACCAGACTGGGATCGTATTTGTTATTTTCAATTGCATTTATCGTCTGTCTTGACACACCGCATGCTTTGGCTAAATCATCTTGGGACAGCCCAAGCGCTTTCCTATATTCCTTTATCTTATTCTCCATGAAATCCCCTCTCAAAAATGTAAAACACATTTGACATCATCTTACTAAGAAAGGAATGTAAATGTCAAATATATTTTACAAAACACTTTCCCCCTGCCTGCCCCCTCTCAATCATAGGATCAATCCAAGTTCACTACAAAAAAAATGCCTGAGAGCGAAATTCCTTCGCTTCAGACAGCAGTATCAGCCCTTCAGCTCTTACCTAAAAACATAGGGGCGTTTTATTCCTATATTTTTTCCCATGCTAAATGAAATGCTCTACTTTGGATAAATCTCCAGTAAAGACATGCTCATCGGCAGTTTAATCGCCCTGTGAATAAACAATCCGCTTGTCTCGCATAATCGAGAGTATTCTTCATGCGTCCGTTCCTTTCCTCCCAGTAAAAGCAGCATTTGTAAATCAAGGAATTTCGCTAAATCTTTTGAGTTTCCTTCTTCAATAACGGAATCAATCACTAAGAGTTTGCTGTTATCCCCCATTGCTTGTCTGCATTTCGTAAGAATTTCAATCGCTTTATCATCATTCCAATTGTGTAGGATATGCTTGAGAATATATAAATCTCCGCCTTTTGTAATCTCTTTGAAAAAATCACCTACTACAAATTCGCATCGATCGGATACTTGTTCCTTATTTAGGTTAGTCAAAGCGAGCTCACGCGCATAAGCCTGATCAAATATGATCCCTTTACTATCCGGGGCTTCCTTTAAAATCGCGGTAAGTAATTGTCCATGATTGCCTGCCACATCTATGATTTGGTGATAAGAGGAAAAATCATAGTTGGCCAGGATTTGTTTAATTTGCCGTTGTGTATTATGATACATTGCTAGATTAAAAATATCTCCAGCTTTTTTGTTTTCTGATTGACTTAAATATTCGTAAAATGATAGCTTGAAGGTTTTCTCGAAGGATGAGTCGCCTGTTTTCACACTGGTCACCATTTCTGGCAATAGGTTCCACATCGGTTGTCCACCTAGCATCAATGCCATGGAATGTAGCGAACCCTCCACATCACTTCTTAACCATTCAGCCATTGGCGTCAGCTCAAAGATTCCCTTCTCGCTTTCCTTGAAAATATCCATGCTAGATAGGGAGCGTAGCAGTCGATAAAGAGCTGATTCATCTGTCTGTGTCACTTGAGCTAGTTCACCGATACTTTTTGCCCCATCCTTTAGATGATCAGCAAGGTGTAAATCCGCGGCGACATAGATCGCTTGAAACATGAAGGGCATAAACAGTTTCTCAATAAGAGCTACATTTGCCGGCATTTCGGCTGTATCCTTTTCTTTTAAAAACATAAAAAGCACCTCCCATTATTCAGATGAAACATTCATAATTATAACTCTATTGGGATTAAATGTATATTTGTAAAACAAAAAAAGACGCACAAAAAATCTGAATAGCACTTCTTCATGCAAAATCCACGCTACATGTTTTTTACATAAAGTCGTTACGTTCATCATCTATGTTACGTCTTACTATTTGTGAGAGGCTGAATACTTTTAATCCACTGCAAGCTTCTTTACAATCGAAACAAACTCTAGCAGCTTATCCTTTGGAGCGAGATCTGTACCAGCTTTTGTCGTCTTACCTGCATCTGGTCGTTTTCCCCTTACTCGCAGCGCCCTCTTGATGATAACCTTTCCGAGAGCTGGCAACTGAGACAATACCGATTCAGCAGCGGCTTGCTTACTCACAATTTCACCGGTGCGCATCGTATATAGAATCCGGCACAGCGTTAATACTGCAAAAACCTGGTCATTTAGACCTCGATTAAAGTAATGCTCCATATTTATTTCAAAATAAAGTAGGTTCCCAATCATGTTATTCGCTAACTCTGAGGCAGAGACCTCTGGTATTATTTCAGTTGGAGCTGGTCCTAGCAAAGGGATTCCCTGATTACGCAATAATAGTAATGTAACGGCGTTCCAATCTCGGGGCGATTTGACTAAATAAGCCTCCTCAAAGCACTGGGCGCATTCGCAGCGATTATGTAATGTTAGCCGATGTGCTGCAAGGAAATTTCCTTCTAGCTTAGCGAGAATCGGATATATAGCCATCTGTTCGAAAAATAGCTTTTCAATCAGCCACATATCCACCTCTTCTAAATCGCCATCTGTAACACAGAGGAAATCAATATCACTCTCACCGGGAACATACGCATCAAGCGCAATAGAACCATATAGATAAAAGCCGATGAGCTGTGATCCAATAAGATTTTGCAGCCCATTCAGAAAGCTTTGAAGAGGGCGCTCAATTTCGTTTGGCAGCTTTTGTTCTCTTTTAGTAGAGTGAGACGCAGCTGGCAGATTATCAGCATGGCAAGAATCAAACGAATGGTTAGCGTTTCGATAGGCAGCTGAAGATAAAAATCCTTTTCTTTTGTTTCCGCGTTTCAATTTATCGGGAGCGACATGCGTAGTCGCAGAAGAAGTATATAAATTATCTGGTGCCGATTGATCGGATAAGTCTTTGAGTACGTTTGTGGTTACATATGCAGTTTTACCAGATTTTGACCAAGTCATTTCCATCATCCTATAATCCTATTGAAGTGAGGCGAGCAAATTGTTACTGTTCCTTAAAAAAGGGATGTTGCGCGTGGGGGTCCCTATTTTTGTATTGACTATCCTATGGTTTAGCTTCATCTTTTATAGAATGGCTCAAGTAGAGCGCTCGGCTGTGCCACAGCCTGCCGATGTCGCGATTGTCCTTGGCGCCGCTGTCCATGGTGATCAGCCCAGTCCGGCTTTGGCAGAACGTTTAGAAAAAGCATTCGAGCTTTATCAGCAAAAATACATAAAATCCATTATTGTTTCTGGCGGAATTGGAAAAGGGAAAGAGCATAGCGAAGCTGACGTTATGAGTACTTATCTTATAAAAAAAGGAGTCCCCGCCTCCAGCATCTATCTGGAAAACAAGGCTGTAAATACGCTGGAAAATCTCAGCTTCAGCCAGAAAATCATGCAGGAAAATGGCTATCACACAGCATTGATCGTAAGCCACAATTATCATTTAATGCGCGCTATGGAAATGGCCAATGTATTAGCAATGGATGCACACCCGGTTGGAACCGACTCAGCAAGCATCTTTATCCCTTACTATCGTGTGAAGGAAGGTTTTGCATATACCAAATGGATCTATCATAAGCTTTTGGTACTGCCTGCTCAAGAAAAGGCGAAGGGAAATAAATAGTTTCCCTTCTTTCATTTTCGGTCAGATTTTTTGAAAAAAACAGAGACTGAATTCCCATGATTTCGTGCAAAAATCTCTATATCTTGCTAGATAACTTTTCATATTCTTTTAGAATACCGTACTTTTTTTACATTAGCCGCTATTTTTTTCACTAAAAGTGTATTTCACCTAGTTCTTTACTCATATTAACTGCCGATCTATCTAAAAAATCATAGTCTTTTTGGATTATGTGTCCTAAATCTCTTCATTGCGGGACTAAGCCATCTTCTTTTTTAGATTTATCCGCATTTAATGCTTCCGATTGGTATTACATTTATTACCGGCATTTTCACTTTTGTTCCTTCCGGGTTCCTATTGGATCATATTTTAGGGTACAAAAATGAGCAGAAAAGTAAAAAATACCCTTCATTTATTGTATAATGTAAAAATACTGATTTATCAAAACATATATCCTGCAACTAGTACTGGTAGGAAAACAAGGAGGTTACAAGTGTCAACCAAAATGAAACTATTCTGTATCCCTTATGCCGGGGGATCTGCTAGCGTATACACCAGCTGGAAAAAAGCCTTTCTCCCAAATATAGAGCTAATCCCTATTGAGCTTGCCGGGAAAGGAAGTCGGTTTAACCAGCCTCTGTACGAAAATATAGAGGAAGCAGTGTCCGATATTTTGTCGATTTTACAAAGTAAATTAGATTCCAGCCCGTATGCATTGTTTGGTCATAGCATGGGGGCCTTGCTCGTTTTTGAAGTGCTTCATGCTCTAAAAGAACAAAATGCTCCTATGCCCATCACTACTTTTTTTTCTGGAAAAAATCCTCCCCATATCGCACCCGCAACGAATCGCCACAAGCTTGAAGGCAAAGCGTTTTGGGAGGAAGTCAGATCAATGGGCGGGACTCCAGCCGAACTGATGACAAGCACAGAGCTAATGGACATATTTACGCCTATCCTTAAAAGAGATTTTAAATTAGTAGAAACGTATGCACCTGATCTGAATAGAGAGCTTATTACCACACCCGTTACGGTTCTCTATGGAACAAAGGATGACACCGTATCTGTAGACCGAATGACAGAATGGAGTAGACATACAAGTCAAGATATCAGCTTTGCCACCTTTGACGGCGGGCATTTCTTCATTCAGGAGCACGAGCAGGCTGTGATCAGCCTGGTTAATCAAACCTTGCTGTCAACTATGCTCAAGGTATAAACCATACGCTAGCTATTTCATCATACCTATTAAAAAAAGGCATTTCCTACTCAATCTGGAGGAAATGCCTTTTTACCGTTATAGAAGTTAGCATTGTTGAGCTTTTTTTCTTTCTGAATTAACCTGTGTGTACCTTATCGTTGGTGATCACTTGAATAAAATTCAGGTAATGTCCCAAGAAGGTTTTCATAGCTTCTTCTTCAAATAAGTCGGTATTGAATTCCAGCTTAAATCGCAATTGATGCTCCTCTTCATAGACATGCAAGCTTAGATCGTATTTAGAGGTTTTATTGGAAACAATGTCCAAGTAGGCCTTTATTTGTTCATTATGATAGAGATGCTGTACCGCGTTTTGCATGGTGAAGACAATTTGGAACAAAGGCGCCATATCCGCAGTATGCCTTACTTGTAACTCACGTAAAACAATTTCTAGCGGGACATTTTGATTATCATGCGCTTCCAACGCCATGCCCCTTACCTTATCCAGCAATTGGTCAAAAGTGAGCTCTTCCTTGAAATCAAAAGATAGCGTAACCGTATTGGCCAGATAGCCGATAATCTTTTCTGTTTGCGGCATGTTCCGATTCGCTAGAACCGTTCCAAGACGGAAGGTATCCTGTCCAGAATAACGGAATAATAGCGCCGCAAAGGTAGAAAGTAAAAACATATACGGTGTAGATTTCATATGTTTACTTGCTTCCATGATGTTTTCCGTTAACTCCTGGGTCACAAGCTGTTCAATGGTCATCCCTTGATAGCTTTGAATAGCTGGGCGGGAGAGTTGTATAGGCAGGGTTAACGGTGCTGTTTCAGTTGCCAAGTTCTCTTTCCAATAATATAGTTGATCAGCATATTCCGGGTTCTCTTTTGTCAGCCATTCCTTTTGGTCTAGCAGATAGTTTGTGTAGGTATAATCTAGCTCTTTATTATCGACGGCACCGTTTTCTTGTATTTCCTTATAAAAACGTAATAGCTCTTTGGTAAATACATGTATCGACCAGCCGTCTGAAATAATATGATGCATGCTTCCCAACAGGATGTGTACATTGTCACCAACATGAATAAGGGTAAATCTTGACAGAGGCTCATTCATCATTTGAAAAGGAGTATTTGCTTCCGTATCAATCAAGGCTGCCAGTTTCTGTTCTTTTTGTTCCAAAGGATAGGAGGATAAATCGATAATCGGTATCCCCACTACATAGGTATCATGGATAAATAGCTTTGGATCATCCTCGATCATTCTGATTTCGGAACGTAGCGCTTCCTGTGATTGAATAACGGCCTGTATACTTTTTAATAAAGAAGCTCTATTCACATTTTCCCCGAAGGTAAGAGTGAACGTGATGTTATAAAAAGGACTGTCTGGACGCGTTTGATATAAGTACCATTGTCCTCTTTGCGATGGAGATAAGCCGATGATCTTTTCCCTCTTTTTAGCTGGCTCATAGATTCGCATGACGTTACCCTTGGTCCCAGCTGCATTCCCCATGCGATGGATTAATCCTTTAATGGTAGGATTTTCAAAAAACACCTTTAGAGGAATGGCCACACCAAATCGTGACTGTACAGAGGAGAGTAATTGCGTTGCCTTCAGTGAGCTTCCTCCCAAATCAAAGAAACTATCAAAAGCCTGAAGCTGGTCGACCTGCAGGATTTCAGACCATAGCTGCTTGATTTCCTCTTCCATTCGCCGGTTATTGCTTGCAAGGTGATCCTCAGCCTGATCTGAATGAAGCTGATCGACCTGTCTAAAAATAACCTTTGTGGAATTCCCCTTTTCATCAATGGTGTGCAATCTGATGGTGCTGTACATTTCAGACAAGGAGAATTGATTATGGGTAGTAGAGAAATAAATCGTCGTTACTAGTTCCTTTTCCACCACCTCAGAACATAGCGTTGCAATTTCGGATACGCCTTTATTCAGCCCGATATACAGCATGTTATGTTCAAGCATCAAGCCTAATTCAAATGAAAAGATGCCCTTTTGTGGAGAGATCGGTTGATGTCCTTTTCTTATCAATAAATCTTTCATATCTGTAAATTGCTGCCCCAAACCGATATCATTCCACAGGCTCCATGCGAAACATTGTACGCCATCCCGTTTTTGTGCTACATAATCCGTAAATGTCTCCACAAACATATTGGCGGAAGTATAGGCTCCCACTCCATAGCCTGATAACAAACCACTGGAGGAAGAGGAGGTAACCAAAATAGCTTCGGGATATTTTTCAACCAGTTTGCCTAACAGATAGGTTCCCGCTACTTTCGATTCATACATATGTTCCAGTGATTCAACGGATTCTTCCAATAATGGTTTTTCATAATAGACGCCGGCTAAATGAATAATGCCATCCACCTTTTCAGCATTCATACATAACATTGATTCATTAATTGCCTCTTCCAATACCGTTGCGTCGGATAAATCAGTGCTTTTATAGATGATTTGATTTTCTCTAGCAGTCAGCTTCTCTAATTCTCGAAGTGCTCGATAGCGCTCACTCTGTGTACCAGTATTTTTGTCAGTTGCACTAGGAAGCGCGGTCTTTCCGAGTAGTAAAATATTTGCATCAAACTTTTGAATCAAGTATTGAGCAATTTGCTTGCCGACCCCGCCGAGACCGCCTGTAACGACATAGAATCCTTTTTCTACCAATGGCAATGGTTTTTTGTTAGCTTCTTGAAGATTTACCTGTTGCAGTTTCGGGACAAATCGTTTGCCCTTTGAATAAATAACCACGCTTTCCTCGTCCGGCAGCCCCTGCTCGGCTTGTAACGCTAGCAAAGGATGATAAGGAGGATGGTTGGTGTCTATATCTACAAATTTAGCGATTGTATTAGGAAATTCATGCTTCATTGTCTTGATGATTCCTGGTATCGTTGCCTTCTCGTAAGCTGAATGTTCAGGATTTTCTAATGAGAATACATTGGAAGAAACAAATGTCAACGTTTTTGGCATACCTATTTCTTTATGTAAAGCTTGTAACAGGAAAATAAGGCTAAAGCTGCCTAAGAATTGACTTTCTTTTAAATAAGACAGCTCTTTTTCTGCTTCATCCAAATCTTCCTGATACGTCCATAGATGCAGAACATGATGAATGGTTACCGATTCTTTTTTTAGTTCCTCACATAGTAACTGATAATCCTTTTGCTCATGCTGGTTTATTTCGTAGTGGAATTCTCCTCGTTTTTTAAAGCTTTCTCCCTGATCAACGATAATCATCGTGCTAGAACCATTCTGAGACAAGGAGGACCATTGATCTCCCAGCCCTAATTTATCGCGAAAAATAAGATACGTTTCTTGCGGGAGCGGGGAGGCTAGTACCGAAATAGGGCGTTCTTCCCACTTTCTTGCATACATCCATTCTGGCAAGGTTTGATGAGGGTCCTCATTTTGTGTCTCTATTTTTTTAATAATCTCATCAAATTCCCCAGCATATAGTCTCTCCGTGAATTTATTACGCTGAATTTTACCAGATTCGGTTTTTGAAAATGTTTCCTTCTTAATCGGAATGATATGCTTCGGTGTTATACCTAAATTTCTACTTACTGTTCGTCTAATTTCGGTTATGATAAAACCTAGGAATCTGTCATCTATATCATTTATAGGAGTAAAGAAGATCGCTAGCTCCTCAACGCTTTTGGAGGCATCGATAAACGCTGCGGCGGCTACGAATGTAGATTGCACCCCGTATACACTCTCTACTAAGGATTCAATTTCGTAATTATAATAATTTTTGCCGTTCATAATAATGATATCTTTTTGACGACCTGTAACTGTTAATCGGCCTTCATTGAGGAAGCCCAGATCCCCTGTAAAGAACCAGCCGTCTCCAATAAACGCTTCCTGATTGGCCTCTTGATTTTGATAATAGCCTGCCATGATTGTAGGGCCTGTGACTTGCACCCGGCCAATATGATTTTCATGCAGCAACTGGTTATTATCATCAACAATTCGAACACTTACACCCGGAATGGGTCCTCCTACCTCTGTAAAGCAAATGTGTTCTTTTTCTGTATCATCTACAAATCGAAGCAGGGTTTCAAATGAAATCTTATCTACATAATGAACGCCAGATTGAGGCTCACTGCGGAATGTTTTGGAAAATACGATACCGGAAGAGGTTTCAGACATTCCAAAAGAGGGGTACATGCAATCGTCACGGAGTTGATGTTTACGCAATATGGATAAAAATCGCTTAGCCGTCTTAGCAACAATCGCTTCTCCGCCATTTAAGATATGTTTTACACTGGATAAATCCCAGCTTCCTTCTTCAATAGCCTTTTCTTGGTCATTTACCAGAGAAAAGGCGAAATTAGGAGCCCATGTCAAGGTAGCTTTATACTTGTCCATCCAATGCAACCAATTCAACGGCTGAGAAATAAATGAATCTACCCGCGGCAATATCTGTTGGCAGGCTAAATAAACACCCAGGATGTGATACATGACCAATCCACCAACATGCTCTAATGGCATCCAGCATAAAAGTACCTCTTCGCTGTCAAATTGGTTAAATTGTGCTGTGGCCATTGTGCGTGCCACCAGACTGGCATTTCTGTGCTGCACGCATTTAGGTAAACCAGTACTGCCCGATGTTAATAAATATAGAACGAAATCTTCCTCTTGATACGTATAAAATTCTTGTTCCTCATCATTATTCATTAACTGTTCAGCCGTGCTGATAACAAACTCATCTGTTTCCCAAACTGCCGATAGCTTGTTAACTTCCTTAAGCAAATCTTCATCCGTTATGATTACTGGCTTATCCAGCATGCTCCATATATTGTATAGCTTAGTAGTATCGGCATTCTTTTCTGCATACGAGGTAGACGTAGCAATCGGTACAGTAATAAAACCGCCTAATACGCAAGCCCAAAACATAGGAACATAGTTTTGATTTTTTTGAAATTGAAAAATAACCCGGTCTTGAGGTTTGACCCCCATGTTCCGCAGTCCCTTTAATAGACGTTTAGCTTGTTCAAATAACTGTCGATAGCTAGTTTCGATTTCATCTCCGTTATCCAAAACATAGATGATTCCCTTATCCTCCAGCTCTGCAGCATGAAGTAATACATCAATTAATGTAGCAGGACTGCCAGCTGTTCTCTTTAATTCATCCCCATGACTAATTGCTAAGGGAAGAGAGCTTTCAATCCGTTCCGTTTGACGCAGCAGCTCTGATTTTGATGTATTTGCTTTTATCCTGTCCGTTTTCATCATGGTTGGGATTAAATCTTTTGCATGCAATATTCTGTTGCCAATATTTTTTTCTTCCTGTACTGCACGAACTTCATCGATATATTTTAAACCTTTGAGACTCTTCTCCATATCCAAAACGATCTGCGATTGCTTTTGTATACTCATTGTCTCCTCCTGCTCTATGTTCGTATCATGAAAATTCTAAACAGAAATACCTTAGTCCATGAAGAAGAACTAAGGTATTTTCTTTTTTTACAGAACTCCCATCTCCTGCCACTCTTCCTTAGTAGGCGGCCCCAATGTCGGATCATGGAATGGATCATGTAGAGATTCTTTTATGATTTGATCAATTTGCTCTAAATCCTGTGCTGAAAGAGACCATCCCATTACTCCAGATACCTCGTCTAACTGAGACGGCTTCCTTGCCCCCCAAAGAGACATGCTGACTCCAGGGTGATCTAACGTCCAACGTACAGCCAGTTGTGCCATTGTTTTTCCTTTTTCTTTAGCAATTTCTTTTAAACGATCCACTGCCTGTAGATACTGATCAAAATATTCTGGCGCAAATAAAGGATATCCATGTCGTAAATCGTCTTCAGCAAACGTGGAGTCTTTCGTGAATTTTCCTGTCAACAAGCCTTGTGCCAATGTTCCCCACGTAATGGTGTTAATATGATTCTTATCGCAATAAAGGAAGGTATCCTTATGCTCGGTTTGAAGAAGATTAAGTCTGTTTTGGCTACTGTGAAGCGGAGCTACTTTTCGCCACTGTTCTATTTGTTCAATGGAAAGATTACTTACACCAATCGCTCTAATTTTGCCTTCTTTATGAAGCTGTGCAAAAATTTCTGCTGTTTCTTCAAGCGGCAATCCCGGATCAGGCCAATGAAGCTGGTATAAATCAATATAGTCTACTTGCAAACGGCGTAGGCTATCTTCGAACTCTTGAAGAATACGCTCTTTGGAGGAGTTGCACCAGTAAACGCCTTCCTCTCCTACCCACTCTACGCCAGCCTTGGTGGCGATGTGAATTTTGTCTCTTTGACCATATTGCTTAATAGCCTTACCGCATATTTCTTCAGATAAACCAAATCCATAAATGGGAGCTGTATCTAACGTATTTATCCCGATATCGAAAGCACGATGGATCGCTTGAATGGCATCTTTTTCATTGGTACCTCCCCAAGCCCAACCGCCAATGGCCCAGGTTCCTAATCCAATACGGGAGCACTTTAACTCAGATGAACCTAATTGTACATAATCCATAAAACGACCTCCGCTATCATATTTTTCACTCTAAAAAGATAAGTAGACAAATTAAGTAGAACACAACTTATTTTAATATTTACATTTTTGACCTTAAAAGTCAATTTATGACACAAAATTGCATTATTCTCTTTTTATCTCGCGCTATAACGAACTCCAACCAGACTCAATAGTAGCGTAAGCAGCACGATTGTTGCTAGAATGGGAATGCCAATATTGATCCAATATAACCAAAGACATACGCCTAGATAAATCAATCCCACAATAGACGATACAATGGCAATCGGCTTTTTCGGGGATTGCTTAAGCATTTCCTCTTCTTCCGAGCCTTCTTTAAGATTGACTCCACCTCTCCCCTTCTTATCAAGGGAAGCTATACTTAATTGAACGATTATGGAGCCAAAGGTAAAGCCAAGAATAAGTAATCCTCCTAGCAGCCACTCCATGAAAGAGAATTGCAGGACAATGGCTAGAATGAGGTGACCTATGATCGCTGGGGCTACCACCAAGAGCGATGCTGTCATTGTTTTTGCCCAGAAAATCGTACTTCCCTTTACAGCCGCTACATAATAAAGAATGTAGTTTTGTTCTTCTAATTGGTAGAGTGCTGATACAACCTCACCAAAAACGAGTGCTGTAAGCAAGGAAACGAACAATAAGACATAATAGGCTTGGTTTGCTTCCGTTAAAAAGGAACTGGCCACACCCGACTTCGCTACCACTGCTCCACAGATAATGGCAATCACCCAAAACCAGAAGCGGATTTTTGTGATGGGGTTTCTTATTAAGAGCGTGATGTCTTTAAAAACAATGGCATCATGAGCGTTTTTGACCAAATTCGATAGATTTTCCTGTGTTTCTGGTCTGGTCCTATCTTGCGACTCCGCATGGTTAAGCCAGCTTTCGTAATAAAACCTTCCAATTTGTTCAGAGAATAGAAACAACGCTCCAAGACCGACCGCGAAAATGCACAAAACATATACCATAAAACGCTCTAAGCTTTGCCAAGCTTCTGGAGAAATTGTTTCAACCTCAATCAAAGCCCAAACCAATAGACCAATTAACGCAACATAGGCAAGTGAGGAGATACCTACGAATGTTTTTACAATAATAGGGAAAAACCGCATGGTCAGAACCATTAAAAATCGGCTTAAGATGTCTGTTAACCAAATCATTAATAGAGAAACGACTAGGAATAACAAAACATACAGAACTCTTTCCATCACGGAATAGCCAATCGTTAATGGAATAGCAATCATAATGGATGACCACGTGTACAGAGGCAGACTTGAAGTAGATTGCCCAAGGATCATCCGAAACGGAGAAACTCCTGATACATGGAACAACGTCAGTAATCGATCAGAGTACATTTGTTGTGTCAACGTATTCATGCCTCGAAGCAAACCGACAAAAATACATTCCCCTATGAGAAGCATCAATCTAGCACTAAGACTGGCATGTAGGAGAAGCTGCCCAAAATTCTCCGAAAAGTACATGGCAATAGCAATGGTTCCCAAGCCCACATAAATGATCCATTTAGAAGGACTATGGATAAAAAAGCGATTAAAGAAGGGTCTTGTGTAAAAGAAACTAATCCATTTCGTTTGTGCCCACATACAATTCTGTCACCTCCTGCTACTCGATAGCGGATAAAAAGATATCTTCCAATCGACCTTCTTCATTGCCTGCCACTTGGCGCAATTCTTCCATGCTTCCCGTCACTTTGATTTTTCCTTTATGCAGGATAGAAATTGTATCGGCTAATTCTTCAACAATATCCAAAATATGAGTTGTGATAAAAACAGTACCACCCTCTTCTTTGGCAAAATGTCGAATATAATTTTTCACTTCACGGGTCGCCTTTGGGTCCAATCCATTCGTAACTTCGTCTAATAGCAGGATTTTGGGGCGATGAATCAATGCGCAAGCAATCGAAACCTTTCGTTTCATTCCTAATGAGTATTCTTTAATAAGCTGGTCCGCTTTATCTGCCAGCTCAAAATGTTCTAACAACGTGTCAACACGTTTATTCATATCCTCGTCACTGTCATAAAGAGCCCCCACAAAGCGTATCATCTCTCTGGCTGTCAATCCTTCATGAAGAAGTGGAACGTCTGGAGCATAGCCCGCAATTCTTCTTGCTTCACGATCCTGCCAAATATTGCGCCCCAGAAATAGAACCTCTCCCTCTGAAGGGTTCAATTGGCCCGTCATCATTTTAATTGTGGTTGTCTTTCCCGCTCCATTGCTACCTAAAAACGCATAAATATGCCCTTGAGGTACTTCTATATTTAGATGATCAACAGCATAGACCTCATTATACTTTTTCGTAAGGTTTTTTAGTTCAATGACTGCCATGGGTTCCCTCTCCTTCCTTTAGCTATTCATTTAGGTGGGGAACCAGTCGCTAGCATAGCGCTAACGACCAGTTCCTATTTTTTCAGTAACAGTATGATTAGGAGCAACAAACCCAACTTTGATCATATGCATAGCCAGCTTGCGCAAATACTCATCATCAGGAACAGGATAGGTAAACGAGGTATCCTCTAATAGCTGCAATGTCCTACTCGAATCAACTGCAACATTAAATTGTTCGGCACGCTCTACATCACCCAGCATTGTGGTCAGAATCCCAGCCAAAAATTCCTTTTCATCACCCTGAGACATCATTACATCTAGTTCACGTGTAACATCTTCTCGACTTTGTACCCGTCTTGAAAAGCCAAGCTCTTCAAATACACGATACATATCATCGTATGTTACCAAGTGCGGATTTTGTAAATGGAAGACTCTTTCCTGAATTCCTTTGCTGTTGATGATGTGTATAATAGCTTGTGCACATGTATCAATAGGGGTTAAATCAACCATACCCTGCATAATCTCCTGATCAAAACCTCCAAGCTCAAGGAAGGCTTTCGATAGAAGATAGAACATATTTTCATTAATGTTTTCCTGGAACCATCCATCCTGAAAACGTCCTGTTAAATTACCAACCCGGTAGATACGTGCGTCGAGTCCGGTTTCCATTCCGCCTACAATCACGGCCTCGGCTTCAAATTTACTTCTCAGATATACATTTGACTCATAGTTTTGACCAACATAAAAGTCCTTCTCAGTAAATTCTACAAGCTCTGTTGCTCCTTCAACGGTGGTTCCCGAAACGCTCAGGGTTGAAACATAGTGCATTGGTAATTTATTGTTCAAGCAAAAGGTAACTACTTGCTGAGTTCCATGTACATTTGCTCTTTCAAACTCTTCATAGTACCCGTAATGCTTCACCAATGCAGCCGTATGAATGACAGTGTCAACGATAGCTCCTAGCGACTCGTAATGGTTTGCCTCTAATCCAAAGTTGGCTTGCGTAATATCACCGTGAATGATTTGGATGCGGGTAAACCACTCATCAATTTGGGAGCTGCTGTACTGTGAGGCAAAGTAAAAATCGATTTTTTGACGCAGACGTTGTTTAGCAGCTTCATCATCTTTTGCACGAATGACGCAAAGAATCGTCGCTTCTGTTTTTTGTAGCAGCTCATGTAACAAATGAATGCCTAAGAAGCCAGTGGAGCCGAGTAATAAAACATGCTCCATCTCTTTTTGCCTATCGTGGACGGGTACTGCCGGGATTGATTTCTTCTCACCCTTTTTAAAGACCGAGCCACTGCCAGACAGATTTTGATTTTCCAGCATATCAGTTGCCTTGCTTGCTATTTCCTCAAGGTTCTTGCAATTATAGAAGTCTTTCATTTCAAGCTTCCAGTTAAATGTGTGAACCTTAGCAAGGATCCTTAAGATAGTCAGGGAATGTCCACCCAGTTCAAAAAGATTATCGGTAATACTTATTTCACTAGCTTCTAGTCCCAGAACCTCAGCAACAATTTCAACTAACTGTTTTTCAGATTCATTACGTGGAGCAACAATTTCTCTAGTCAGTTGCAAGCTGCCCTCTGGCTCTGGCAATGCTCGTTTGTCGACTTTACCGTTGGAGGTAAGGGGAAGTTTGTCTAAGCCAATAAAATAAGAAGGCACCATGTGTTCTGGCAAAGCATCTCTTACATGCTTGCGCATTTCTTTGACATTCCATTGGCCATGGGCAACAATATAAGCGCACAGGTATGAGCTGCCTTGCTCATTTCGCTTGGCTAGAAGAACCGTTTCGCTGATAGCAGGATGCTCCAATATCCTTGTTTCAATTTCACTAAGCTCAATTCGGTGTCCGCGAATTTTCACTTGTTCATCCTTGCGTCCTACATATTCAAGAACCCCATCCGGTAACCAACGAGCCAAGTCCCCTGTGCGGTACATTCTTTCTCCAGGTCTAAATGGATTTTCAACAAATCGTTCCATCGTTAACTCTGGTAGATTAAGGTAACCGCGTGCCAATCCTTCACCGCTAACGCACAGCTCTCCAATGACCCCAATTGGCTGTAGCTTGTCTTCAGCGCTTAAAATGTGGATCGTAGTATTATGTAGCGGTCGACCAATCGGTATAATCCCCCATTCCTTAATGCGCTCATCCACAGTGTAGGTTGTAGCAAAAACTGTTGTTTCTGTGGGACCATATCCATTCACCAATCGTCCATTTCCGAGAAAATCCCATGCTTTTTCCACATGCTTGAATGAAGCCTTTTCTCCTCCAAAAGCTATCTTGCGCATGTTTTGGAGACTGCTTACATCCAGTTCCACTAATGCATTAAACAATGAAGTAGTCATAAACGATACAGTAATCTGCTGTTCGCGTATCAATGTAACCAAGTCTGTTGGGTTCAAGATCACTTCTTTTGGTACCAGTACCAGCGTTGCTCCGTGTAATAACGAGCTGAATATATCAAAGGTAGAGCCGTCAAATGCATAATTAGATAACTGCAAAAGACGATCCTCAGTCGTTATCTCAATATATCCGTTATTGCATACCGTTTTGATAATGTTTCGATGAGTAGTCAGGTTCCCCTTTGGTTTACCTGTAGAGCCAGATGTGTACATGACATAAGCCAAGTCTTGCGGCTGATTGATCAAATCTATGTTAGGTACTTGTTCATCTCGGCTTATCTCATCCTCTATTATCAAAACCTCTCCCTGATAACCAGCTGGAACCATGTCTCTGTGTTGTACCAACAATAGGTGAGTTTGACTGTCTTCAAGCATGTATTGAATTCTCTCGGTCGGATAGGTCGGATCGATTGGCAAATAGCCCCCACCTGCTTTTAAAATTCCAAAAATACCCACAATCATCGACAGCGATCGATCCGTAATTAGCCCTATTACCTGATTGGGTTGAACGCCTTCTCTTCTTAATACGTGAGCTAATTGGTTAAATTTCACATTTAATTGTTCGTAGGTAAACTGTTCCTCTCCGCATATAAGCGCGATTTGATCAGGGTTTTTGCCCACCTGCTCTTCAAATAATTCTTGAATTGTTTTTTCTCTTGGATAGTCGACTTTTGTCAGATTAAAGTCTTCCAGTAACATCTTTCTTTCGGCATCTGCTACTAACTCCAGATGGCCAATGCGCGCTTCCGGTTGCTCAACAATTTGCGCTAGCAGTTGTTCAAAATGACTGGCCATGCGCTTAATGGTTTCTTGCTTAAAGCATTTGGTGCTGTATTCGATTGTTACATAAAGCGATTCTCCTTCTGCTATTAACCAGCTAAGAGAGAATTTTGCATTCTTTTGTCCCGTTTCATAAGGAAAAATTTCCAGATTACTCATGTGGAACTCAGACATTTCCATATTTTGCAAAGAGAACAAGGTATCAAATAGCGGATGACGACTCAGATCCCGTTCTAAATCGAGTTTTTCAATCAACTCTTCAAATGGATATTCTGCGTTCGCGTATGCTTGGAATACGGTCTCTTTTACCTGTTTTAGATAGGAGAGAAAGGATTGATCTGCCTTTGGCTTCCCGCGCAAAGCTAATGTATTTACAAACATACCTACAATGTTTTCCAAATCAGCATGAGAGCGTCCAGCAATTGGAGAACCTACAATGATATCCTCCTGCCCGGTATATCTAGCCAAGAACACCTGATAAGCAGCGAGAAGAGTCATATATAACGTCGTGCCTTGGCTAGAGCAGATTTGTTTGACCTTTGCTAGAAGATCAGCATTAATTTCAAACGTCCATTCATCTCCGTCAAATTGCTGTATAGCAGGGCGCTGAAAATCTGTTGGCAATTCTAAGGTAGGCAGCTCGTCAGAAAAATGATGTAACCAATATTTTTCCTGCTCTTTTAATCTAGCTCGCTGCTCGTCTGATTGTTGCCATACGGCGAAGTCCTTGTATTGGATAGCGAGCGCTGGCAATGCTTCTCCCTGATAGAGTGTCATGAATTCCTGCAGGAACAGGTTCATAGATACCCCATCTGAAATAATATGATGCATGTCCAAGCTCAAAAGATGATGCTGTGGATTCAAGGAAATTAAACGAGCTCTGAAAAGCGGAGCCTCACTTAAATTGAAAGGTCTGATAAATTCCTCCAGTTTTACTTGAACCTCTGACTCCGTAGCTTCTATTACTTCTAAATCCCATGAAATATCTTTATTTACTTTTTGAACTAGATTTTCATCAATCATATGAAACGATGTACGGAGACTTTCATGTCGTAGGACGAGAATCTGTAACGCTTCTCTCAGCTTGTCCAGATGCAGCTTTCCTTTTAGCTCAAACGTAAACGGCATGTTATAGCTCGTCGTTTCACTATCTCTCATTTGCTGTACAACATACATTCTTCTTTGTGCAAAAGAAACAGGATAATAAGGCTGTTCCTCCGCTGGCTGAATCGCTGTGTAAGCAGAACCGTTCATCTGATCTATGTAGGCAGACAGGTCTTTAACCGTTGGGCGAGCAAACATCTCTTTTAACTGCACATCCACACCTAGCTCCTTGTGCATACGAGACACAAGCATCATCGCCTTCAGCGAATGTCCGCCTAATTCAAAGAAGTGATCTGTAGTACCAATACGCTCAAGTCCCAAAATTTCTTGGAACAGTTGAACTAGCTTTTCCTCCGTCTCTGTTGCAGGTGCCACATATTCGTTCATTCTTTGCCTATCAGGTATCGGCAACGCTCGCTTATCTACCTTTCCGTTTGCAGTAAGCGGCATTTTTTCAACTTCCATCATGTAAGCTGGAATCATATATTCGGGCAATGTTTCGATTAAATGCTCTCGTAATGAAGATACGCTCCAGGCCCCGGTCGCTACCACATAAGCGCAGAGATAGGTATAACCTTGCTCATCATTGCGAGCCACGACGAGCGCCTCACTAATGGAAGGATGCTCAAGAAGCTTTGTTTCGATCTCACCTAGCTCAATTCTGTATCCTCGAATCTTGACTTGCTCGTCTATCCTTCCCAGATATTCGATGCTGCCATCGGTTCTCCACCGAACTAAGTCCCCTGTGCGATACATTCTCTCTTCAGGTACAAAGGGATTATCAACAAAGCGTTCTACGGTGAGTTCAGGCTGATTGAGGTAGCCTCTTGCAAGTCCGGCACCGCTGACGCATAGCTCGCCAGGTACTCCGATCGGCTGAAGATGTCTGTTCTGATCCAAAATATAAACGCTGTGATTGGTAATCGGCTTTCCAATCGGGAAAACATCCTGCTCAGAATGCAGTTGGCCGCTCGTCGTTACTACTGTATTTTCGGTTGGACCGTAATTGTTTATGATTTGATACGGTGTCTCTTTAACCTTTTGGGCTCGGTCACCGCCAATGAGTAACACACGTAATGTACTGCTTGTAAGCTCCATGAATTGTTCGGCTAATTGAGTAGGTAAGAAGCTAATGGTGATCGAATTCTTTTCAAAGTATTCATGCAGAGCATAAATATCCCCGCGTCTTGATTCCTCTAACACATGAAGCGTAGCTCCCTGTATAAGCGGAGGGAAGGTTTCCCACACCGATGCATCGAATCCAAAGCCTGCCAATTTGGTGCATTGATCAGTCATCGTTACGCCAAATGCCTCGTTATGCCACATGACTAAATTAACCAAGGCTTGATGTTCAACCATGACTCCCTTAGGCAGTCCCGTTGAGCCTGAGGTATAAATAACGTATGCTAGATCATTTGCGCTCGTAGCAAGGGGCAGATCGGTCGTACTCTCCTTCGCCCAGCTCTCCTCTGTTAACCATAATGCACTTCCCTTAAAGTCCTGCGGCATATTTAAATGGGGCTGGATAAGTAATTGCTCCGCTTTGCTATCTTGTAGCATATGGGCGATTCTTTTTTCTGGGTAGGATGGGTCAATAGGAAGATAGGCCGCACCTGCCTTTAAAATCCCAATCACCCCAACCAACATCTCTAGGGAGTGCTCTGCCATGATCGCTACGATCTCGTTAGGTCTTACCTTTCGTTTTCTTAGCACCCATGCCAATTGATTGGCCTTCTCATTTAACTGGCGATAGGTTAAGGACTCCCCTTTACAGACGACCGCTATCTGCTCCGGTGTCCGTGATACCTGCTCCTCAAATAGCTGGTGAATGGTTTTATCCATCGGAAAATCTGACTTGGCTGGAGTGGAATAGCTTAATAGCTGATTCTTTTCCTCCTTAGAAACAATAGCTATCTCATCTATTTGAACATCTAGGTTATGAATGATAGACTCGGCAATCTGTTGCAGGTGATTAAAGATATTATCAATAAAGCTTCTATTATAAAGATTTTGATTATAAGAGATTTTTACTAGTAACTCTGTATCAAGCTGAACTTGGACATTAAAATCAAAGTTGGTCTTCTCATGATCGTCTAAGACGTTCACAACTTTCAATTCTTCTGAATCGGATTCGCTCGAATCAACGAAGCTGTCCGAGGCAATCGGGAAATTTTCAAATGCCACAATATGATGGATAAGTGCATGATTCGATCCGGTAACTGCTTGAATATCAGCCAATGTTAGATAATTATATTTTTCAGAGTTGACAGATGCCTCCTGAACCTGAGTCAACAATTCCTTGAAGGTTTGCTTGTCCAATGTCCGAATGCGAACAGGAATGGTATTAATAAAAATTCCAACTATTTTCTCCACATCGGGAATCTCTGGTGATCTTCCTGAAATAACAGATCCAAATATAGCTTCCTGAGAATTATTATACTTTTGTAGCAGGATGCCCCACATTGTTTGAAACAAGGTACTTATTGTTACTTGGCAAGCTTTTGCTACCTGCACCAGTTCCTCCGACAGCTTTTTATCAAAGCGGAAGGTTACCTTATCAATGGTGCATACTTCCTTCTCTCCCTTAATATTTTGCTTAGGGATTACAGATGCCCCGTCGAAATCTTGCAGATAATCACTCCAATAAGCTTTTGCTTCCTCTTCATCCTGTTCTTCCAGCCAACGAATATATCTGCTGTACGGAATCGATTTCTCAGCAGGGATAGGTTGATTTGCCACGAAGCATTGATAAAAATAAAACAGCTCTTGGTACAAAATATCCGTGCACCATCCATCAATGATAATATGGTGGCTACTGATCACTAATTCATATTGCTTAGATGCGACTTTCAATAAAGATAACCGCATGAGGATGTCCCGGGAGAGGTCAAAGCCCTCGTCCCGGTCCCTCTGTTTTGCTGCACGAAGAGCCTTTGCTTTATCCGACTCGCTCTTCATAGAGAAATCCTCATAATGAATACTTGCTGTACGTTCCTTTAACACAACCTGCATCGGCTCTTTTAATTTTTGATATAAAAAGATCGTACGCAGGACATCATACTTGCGAATCAGCTCGTTAAAACTTTTCTCAAGGGATTCGACACATATGTCACCTTCCAATTGAAAGGTTGTTTGATCAAAATAGGCAAGGTTTTCTTTGTCTTTTAATGTATGAAATAACATGCCTCGTTGCATCGGGGATAAACTATAAATGTCTTTGACGTCTGAGGTATTAATCAAGTTAATCTTCTCCTCCTCAGGATACCTTTATAGATTTTTAAGTGTTGCAAACACGTCGTCTAAGTCCTCTAAAGAAAGCTTCTTCGTACTAAAATCACTAGGTGTTCGCTCTGTCTGCTCTCGTTGAACACAATGATCGAGAACTGCTTGTAAATTGCCCTTATAACGATCTGCCAGACGTTGAATTGTCTCCTGTTCGTAACGTTGCGGATTATAATCAAAAGTAACAAGCAACGTATTATTCATTACAAGGCAAGTCATATTAAGCGAGCTCGGATTTGCGTTCATTGGGCTTATCTGGTCTCCTGTATTGATAAGGACTCCATTATCCGTCTCAGACTGACTAGCGGAATCTTCTCCCATCTGACCTAGGTAGTTAAAGCTTATGTGATGAGAACTTAATTGGCTCTGGCTTACATCAGACTGAGTCATGTATTGTAAGATTCCAAACCCAATACCATTATTCGGCACATTGCGCAGCGTTTCTTTTACATGTTTAATCACACTGGAGAGTTGATGGTCCCTTACTTCAAACAGGACTGGATAAATGGTCGTAAACCAGCCAATTGTACGGCTCAAATCAATGCCTTCCACAATCGTCTCACGGCCGTGACCTTCCAAATTCACTATGATATCGCTTTGCTGAGTCCACTCATTTATGGTAAGAACCAACGCTGCCAGCAATAAATCATCCGCTTTTGTCTTGTAAGCATGGTGGGCATTCGCAAGCAAGTCTTGGGTTTCATTTATATCAAAGGTAAGCTGCACTTCCTTTGTATCTCCAAAAAGGAATGTATCGCTTGATTCCTTATCCGCAGGCAGCTCTCTTACCGATCTGTTCAACAACCCTTTCCAGTAGCTTGCCTCGTCTTGTAGCTTTTTGCTGCGAGCATAATCCTCCAGTTGCACAGCCCACGTCTTAAAGGAAGTGGTTTTCGCCGGCAGCTCACCCTTTTGCTCATAAAGCGTCTGGAAATCCTCCAGCAGAATGCGCCATGAGACACCATCAATTAAGAGATGATGTACGACAATCAGAAGATAATCGCCATATGCCGTATGGTATAAGCCAAGCTTTACAAGAGGGCCTGTTGTCAAATCAAAGCTTGCTTGGAGTTGATTCGCTTCTTGTTCAATGCGGCTTTGCCAGTCTCTTTCCTTGGTTGCATCCACCTCATGCAGGGTAAAAAATTCTCCCTCGATACCCTGATTTTCTTGAATGATCTTCTCTCTAAACTGGTACTTCATTCTTAAGGCATCATGGTGTTTTACAATGGTTGTAAATGCTTGTTCTATTCGTTGACGATCCCAGCCTTGTTGATTTGGCAGAAGCATAGATTGATTAAAGTGGTGTGGATGCTCAAAAGGCTGTTCAAAGAACCAGGATTGAATCGGTGTAATCGGCACTTCGCCTTCAATTGAATCTTGTTCAATCAAAGCGCCTCTTTTCTCAAGGTAAGGAGCCAGCATGGAAATCGTTGGATTTTTAAAAATATGTCTACTATCCAATTTCCGATTAAATTTGCTAAGTCTAGCTGCGATTTGCAATGCCTTAATAGAGTCTCCGCCTCGTTCAAAGAAGTTGTCCTCTACCCCAATCGGTTTGATCTGCAGGACTTCTTCCCATACCTGAACCAGTATTTCCTCATCCTGAGAAGAAGGGGCAACGATTTCATGGCCTGCTTGTGCCGAAATGAATTCGGAAGGGTCAGGCAATGCTCGTTTATTTACCTTTCCGTTTCCTGTCAATGGAATATGATCTACTTTAATAAAGTAAGCAGGAATCATAAACTCAGGCAGAGTTTTAGCCAAATGATGGCGCAAATCGTTGAGTTTCACTTCTTTATCCTCGATGAAATAGGCGCATAGTGTCGTTGCTCCATGTGTATCGACTATTGGTACAACAACAGCTTCTGTAATCGAAGGGTGGGTAAGCAATTGGCTGGTAACCTCCCCAAGCTCGACCCGGTTACCGCGTACTTTAACCTGATCATCCATACGACCTACATATTCGATATTGCCATCAGGCAGCCAGCGAGCTACGTCTCCTGTTTTGTACATACGCTCACCAGGTGCAAAGGGGTTGTTTACAAATTTTTCTTGTGTCAGCTCAGGACGATTCAGGTACCCGCGGCTTAACCCGGCCCCTGCTATGCAAAGCTCACCTGGAACCCCGATTGGCTGCAGCTGTTGATTTTCATTGATGATATAGGCCTTTTGATTAGGGAACGGTTTACCAATCGTGATGCGCTTGTCCTCTGCTGTAATGACACCAAAGGTACTGCAAACAGTTGATTCTGTAGGGCCGTATCCGTTTATGAAGGTGCGGTTTTGCCCCCAAGTTTGCACAATATCAAATGTGCAAGCTTCTCCGACACTAACTATGCACTCTAATGCTGGTAGTTCCGTATAAGGTACGGACCTTAATAAGGATGGCGGCAATGCTACTGTTGTTATTTGATTCTCTAGCAAGTAAGGAATTAAATTGGTTAATAGCTCCTCTTTCTCTTCAATATACAAAGTTGATCCAGTTAAAAGAGCTGGAAAGATCTCTGCTACCGAAGCATCAAAGCTGCTAGAGGCAAATTGAAGGACTCTGCTTCCTGCTCCCATTTTATAGGGGTCAGAAATATGAATCAGATTATGTAATGAACGATGCTCGATCATTACTCCCTTGGACTTTCCAGTAGAGCCTGATGTGTAAATAATATAGGCCAAATCAGCAGGCTGATTCATACTAGATAAATCCGTAACATCCTCATGATAAATATCAGCTTGATCAATGAAGAGAACTTCCCCCGAATATCCTGTAGGTATTTGGATTTCTTTTTGAGTTAACAGCATTGCAGTCTGGCTATCCTCTAGCATGTGTTCAATACGATCAAGCGGGTACGTTGGATCTATTGGCAGGTATGCTCCTCCTGCCTTTAATACGGCTAGGATACTAATGATCAGCTCATGTGATCGATTAATCATGACCGCAATTATTTGATCACGCCCGACCCCATGCTCTCTTAATGTACGAGCCATCTGATTTGATCTTTGGTTAAGCTCACGATAGGTTAACTCCTGACCTTTATATACAAGCGCCACTGCATCAGGCGTCTTCATAGCCTGTTCTTCAAATCTGTTTTGGATTGCCTGATCGTAGGTTATTTTTGTTGGTTGATGATTGAATTCCTCTAAGATTTGGATTCTCTCATCTTCTGTCGTCAACTGAATATCTGCTAAACGAATTTGGGGATTTTCCATAATCTGCTCGATGATATGTTCAAAGTGTCCGATCATTCGCTGAATCGTGTTGCGCTCAAATAGGCTTGTGCTATACTCCACGCCAATTTCTAGACCGTCTGCTTCAAATACCATCCAGCTCATATCAAACTTGGAGTTAGTCCAGTCGATATCCAATGGTTCTATACCCCAATCGGGTAGCTCCGCGTGAGATGTCTCCAGATTTTGCACACCAAACATTGTGTCAAATAGCGGATGTCTGCTTGTATCCCTTTGAACCTTTACTTTTTCAATTACATCTTCAAACGGATACTCCTGATGACCATAGACCTCTAGCATTTTATTTTTCACATTTGCTAAAAACTCTTCGAAGGTTTGCTCAGACTCCAACTGATTTCGGACTGCCAGCGTATTTACAAACATACCGACAGTGGACATGACATCTGGATGCGGTCGGTCTGAAACAGGCGTACCAACAATAATGTCGCGCTGATTCGTGTATTTGTGCAGAAAAACGTTGTATGCCGCAAGCAGTACCATATATAGCGTTACTTCGTGATTTTTCATGAAGGCTTTTACGCTTGCATGGAGATCACCGCGTAGGCTTTGGCTTACATAATCTCCTTCCAATCGGCGAATTGGTGGACGAGAATAATCAGTAGGTAGCTCCAACACCGGCAATTCTCCAGAAAATTGCTGCATCCAGAAATTTTCACTTTCTTTTAAACGATCCTCCTGGGACAATTGCCACACGGCGTAATCTTTATAGTGTATCTTCACTTCAGGTAACGCTTGCCCTTGATACAACTGGATAAGCTCCTGGAACAGGATCGTAGTCGAAACGCCGTCTCCTACAATATGGTGTACATCCATCATAAGAATGTGCTCATCTTTATTAATCGTAAGAAGACTCGCTCGGAACAAAGGAGCTGTACTGATGTCAAACGGTTGGACAAACGAATCCTTTACTCTTGAAACATCATTGGCGCTGACGGTTTTCATGTCCATTTTCCATGAAACCTGTTCGTGAACCTTTTGAACTAGCTGCTCCTCGATCATATGAAAGGAGGTTCGTAATGATTCGTGCCGATCAATTAATGTTTGGAAGACCTTCTCTAATTTCTCAGCATCTACAGAGCCTTTTATTTTATAGAAAGACGGCATATTGTAGCTCGTACCCTGAGCCTTATCTTCCAATGATTGAATGACATACATCCTTTTTTGTGCAGAAGAGACAGGGTAGTATTCCTGTTTTGCTGCGGGCTGAATTCCGACGTATTCTTCTTCATCCCGACCGTCGATAAATCGCGCCATTTCTTTTACTGTCGTATGCTTAAAAATCTCACGCAAAGGAAGGTCAATCTTTAATTCCTTATAAATGTTGGAAGCAAGCATCATCGCCTTGATAGAGTGACCACCCAGCTCAAAGAAGTTATCCTCTATCCCTACTCGCTCCATGCCCAGCACCTTTTGCCAAATCTGTGCAAGAATCTCCTCAGTTGGGTTCGTTGGAGCAACATATTCGGTTTGCAGCTCTACTTCTTTTTCTGGTTCTGGCAAGGCTTTCTTGTCTATCTTGCCGTTTACTGTGACTGGAATCTTATCGACTTTTATAAAAAACGATGGAATCATATAGTCCGGTAACGTTTGACTTAATTCCTTACGCAAGGCTGAAACCTGCAAATCGTTGTCCGTCACCAAATATGCGCAAAGGTATACCTGCTTTTGTTCTCCTGAACGAGCTAGAACCACAGCCTGCTTTACAGATGGGACTTGGTTTAGCCGAGCTTCAATTTCTCCAAGCTCAATCCTAAATCCACGAATTTTTACTTGGCCATCCATACGGCCTAAAAATTCGATTGTCCCATCCGGCAACCATCTAGCTAAGTCTCCCGTTTTATACATTCTTCCGTTTGGTACATAAGGGTCGTCCACGAACTTTTCATCTGTAAGCTCAGGTCTATGTAAGTATCCACGAGCTACGCCTTCTCCACCTACGCATAACTCCCCAGGAACACCGATTGGCTGAATCTGACCAGATTGATCTAAAATATATGCTCGCTTATTAACGGTTGGCGTACCAATCGAAGGCTTATCCGTCATTTCTACACAATCACCAATCGTAGCATCAACCGTCGTTTCTGTAGGACCGTACGCATTTAAAAATGTGCGGTTGGCTCCCCAAATCCTTACTAAATCGGCCGGTAATTCTTCCCCGCCAGTACTGATAGTTTTAAGCTTAGGCAGTTTCGCATGTGGCAATTCTTTCAGAACGCTTGGTGGAATAAACGGAATAGTCGTAATGCCAGCTTCGTCTAACCACTCCATAAAGGCGTGTCCGGATAGTAATTGCTCTTTTTTTACAAGATGCAAGGTGGCTCCCGTTAATAGGCTATGGAAGATATCACCAACCGAAGCATCAAAGCTTAAAGAGGCAAACTGCAAAACCTGGCTTCCCTGTGCTATTCCATAGATGCCTGCTGACAAATGCAAATTATGAACAGCACGATGATCAATCATGACGCCTTTAGGCTGACCAGTAGAACCGGATGTGTAGATAATATAAGCTAAGTCGCTGGATTGATTCACAATCTCTAGATCTGAAGTCCGCTCGTGATACACCGTATCTTCCTCAAGATCCAGGACATGCCCTTGATAGATAGAAGGGATTTCGCTCTGTTTAATGGTTAACAGCCAATTGGTTGCACTGTCTTCCAGCATATATTGGATTCGGTCGAGCGGATATTCCGGATCAATCGGCACGTATGCACCGCCTGCTTTTATAACGGCTAGCACACCAACGATCATTTCCAATGAGCGCTGCACCATAATTCCAACGAGCTCTTCCCGCTGAAGGCCCTTCATTCTAAGTGTCCAGGCTACTTGATTCACTCGCTGATTTAGCTCCCGATAGGTCAATTGCTGATCTTCAAATCGAAGTGCAATTGCTTCTGGAGTTCGTTTCACCTGTTCTTCAAACAGCTCAGGGAGCGTTTTTTCTTTACCAAAATCAACTATCTCCCCTTGGAAATCATTCAGGATTTGCTGGCGTTCCTCTTCTGTTATCATTGCAATTGCTTCAAGGCGCTCATCCGGATTCTTGATTACAGCCAGGGCCAGTTGCTTCATATGTTGGAACAGTCTTTTTACATTGTCGCTTGAGTACACGTCATCGTTGAATTGGAAGGCAATATCAAGCTGATCCTCATTAGGCCGAATCATCACGTTTAGGTCATAGCTTGTTTTCTCATAGGTTTTTATACTATCCATCGTAAATTCTTCTTCCTCAAAAGAACCTTCACTTATCGGATAGTTTTCAAAAACTAAGATGTGATCTAGCAATTGACCAGAAAATCCTGCATCAGTTTGAATATCTGCTAAGGATACAAACTCATACTGTTTAGACAATAGCGTAGATTCGTGAACTCTTATTAATAAACGGCTAAAGGTATCATTCGCTTGTTTTTGAATACGAATAGGGACAGTGTTGATAAACAAGCCAACCATGTTTTCTACGCCATGGATTTCAGAGGGGCGGCCAGATACGACCGCACCAAACACAACATCATCCTTATTGTTATACTTTTGCAGCAGCATGCCCCAAATCGTTTGAAATAGCGTATTTACTGTTACTGAATAATGACGTGCGAGCTGAGTAAGTCCTGCCGTTATGTCTTTATCCAGTGTAAACGCGCATTCCTGCACCTCGTTATTGTGACTTGCATGCTTCGTATCGAGACGAATGATACCTGTTAATTCCTCATAGCCCTCTAAGTAATTTTTCCAGTAATCCCTCGCCTTTGTTACATTCTGCTTCTCAAGCCAACGGATATACTCGCTGTATGCAGGAACGCTCTCCACGGTAATCGGCATATTTTGACGATGCTGCTGATACATTCTGAACAAATCCTGTAACACAATGCCCATGCACCAGCCGTCCATTAAAATATGATGGAAGCTCCAAATCAAATGGTAGGACTCAGCACCAGCCTTCAAAATAGCGAAACGCATGAGAATATCCTTCGAGAGTTCAAATCCCTTTTCCCGATCCTGATTTTTAAACTCTTCAACATATTGACTCGCAGCTTTCGAATCTAGGTGAGAGATATCTTCAAAATGCACACTTGTTTTTCTTTCTTTTAAAACCATTTGCATGGGCTGGGTCATATTTTTATACAGAAAAACGGTTCGTAGCACATCATATTTGTTTATGAGATGCTGAAAGCTTGCTTCGAAGCTATCTACATATAGCTGTCCCTTAATCGTAAAGTGCAATTGCTCAAAATAAGCCGTGCTTTCTTCTTTTAAATGCTGAAATAACATGCCTTTTTGTAGCGGAGATAATGTATAGATGTCTTTAATATTTGCTTTACTTAACATATAAAGCCTCCTAATGACATAACCAAAGTTTATTCATCTAGTAACTCAAATACTGATTCTAAATCCTCCATCGAAAGCTCTTTGGTGGAAAAATCACTCGGGGTCAATTCTGTTTCTGTCTGCTGAACACAATGATTAATAATCTCCAACAAGTGATATTGATAACGTTGAATCAGCTTTTCCATAGTAGAATCATGATAAGCTTGGCTATCATAAGATATTTGAATGGACAACTGATTTTCCACTACAATTCCACTCACATTTATCGGGAACAAGCCTTGATTCATCTGACTAATCTGTTGACCGGAAGACAATGGGGACAATTGGTACTCCTCTTCCTGTCCAGATTGATCCATTTGCCCAAGGTAATTGAAACTAATCTCTGGATTTATCGCATGGGAGCTTAGATCCAGCTCTGTTCTTCCTTGACTCGATAGGTATCTAACAACTCCATAGCCAATCCCTTTATTAGGTATCTGTCGCAGTTCTTCTTTTACTTGCTTAACCGCATTTGAAATACCTTGCTTCTGCAAATCAAATACCACTGGATACATAGACGTAAACCAACCAACTGTACGGTTAATGTCAATATCCACCCCAATATCCTCGCGTCCGTGGCCTTCTAGTGTAATTGCGATTAGATTGGTTTGTGCCCATTCCTGAATGGCTAGAGCCAGTGCCGTCAACAACAGATCGTTAATCTGTGTGTTGTAGGCGTTATGGGCATCCGTTAATAATTGATTCGTTTGCTCTTTTGTCAATTGGATAGCGACTTCTTGTATATCCTTGAGTAGATAAGGGGCGCCTGCTTTCGAATCTCTTGGCAAGGCAGGTATCTCTTTTGCAATAATGCTTTGCCAGTATTTCATCTCTGATTGAATTTCTTCACTATTAGCGTACTCTAGCAGGCTCTTGGCCCACTTTTGGTAGGAGTCTGTTTTGCTCGTAAATGCAATCGGCTCTCCCTGTAAATCTTGTTGATAGCCATTCATGAAATCTTCGGTAATGATTCGCCATGAAACGGCATCGACTACTAAGTGATGAATTGCTATCAAAAGATGATCCCCCTCAGATGTCTGAAAGAGTCCCAGTTGAACCAATGGACCGTCCTGTAAATTCATTGCGGATTGTAGGCGATTAGCTGCTTGTTCGATCAGCTCTGGCACATTCGCCTGTTGTCTAAAGTCAAAAACGCTTAGCTCAAACAGCTTTCCTTCCACTCCGCGATTGATCTGAATCGTTTTACCATTTTCCTGCTGATAGGCCATTCGCAAGGCATCATGGTGTTCTACAATTTTTTGGAACACCCGTTGTACAACATGCTGATCCCATCCTTCCTTTCGGTAAAACATCATGGACTGATTCCAATGATGTGGAATATCGAAGGATTGCTGGAAAAACCATTCCTGTATAGGGGTTAGCTCTACCTTGCCTTGAACAATTCCTTGCTCCGCTTTACTGTCCTTGGTTTTGATGTATGGGATGACCTGAGCAATCGTTTGTGCCTGGAATAAATCCTTAACTTCCAATTTTAATTGCTTCGTATTTAATCTGGCTGCGATCTGAATAGCCTTGATCGAATCCCCACCCAGTTTAAAGAAGTTATCATGGATTCCCACTTGGGAGACTCCTAGCACTTCTTTCCATAGTTCCGCCAGTGTTTCTTCTAATGTGGTGGTTGGGGCAACATAATCAGTCTCTGATTGCTTGGACAAATCTGGTAGCGGAAGTGCTTTTTTATCCACTTTCCCATTCGATGTAATTGGGAACTCCGTCATTTCCGTAAAGAAGGCCGGAATCATAAAATGGGGAAGCTTTCTGCCTAGATATTGACGAAGCTCGGCCATATCACACGACTTTTTCGGTACAACATAAGCACATAGATATGTCTGATTCTGATCGTCTTGTCTTGCGAGCACTACTGTCTCCTGAATTGCTTCATGCTCCAAAATAGCCGATTCGATCTCACCTAATTCAACCCGGTATCCTCTGATCTTAATTTGATCATCCAATCTGCCTAGATACTCAATATTTCCATCTGGTAACCAGCGGGCGATATCTCCGGTTTTGTACATGCGTTCGCCCGGGACAAACGGATTAGCTACAAATCGCTCATTCGTTAACTTTGGACGATGCAGATAGCCGCGCGCTAGGCTGTCGCCGCTAACGCATAGTTCACCCGGAATCCCTACTGGCTGTAATTGATTCTCTTTATTTAAGATAAATACCTGATTATTAGCTATTGGACGGCCTATCGGGATTTTTTTATCCTCAGGACTCACTATATAGCTTGTTGTTACAACCGTGTTCTCAGTAGGCCCATAGTTATTAACAATCTGATACTTCTTCTGCTGAACTGCTTGCTGGGCTTTATCACCGCCGATAAGCAACCAGCGCAGGGCAGAATGACTAGTATGATCTGTCTGCATAAACTGTTCAGCAAATTGCGTTGGTAAAAAGCTGATCGTAATTCCTTGATCTGTTACGTACTGATTCAGTTTTTCTACATCATATCTTGTTTCTTGATCGATAACGTAAATCGTTGCACCAGCTATTAAGTAAGGGAAGACCTCCCATACAGATGCATCAAATCCAACCCCTGCGTATTTGGTGCTTCGATCATCTTTTGTGATGCCAAAATATTGAACGTGCCAAGCTGAAAGATTCATCAACGATCTATGCTCCACCATAACGCCTTTTGGTTGTCCAGTGGAACCAGATGTATAAATGACATAAGCCAAATCGGTTACTTTGTTATTTACAGGTAGGTCTTCCAGGTCTTCGGTAGACAACTTCTTGCTATCAATTGCCAAGATTTCCCCAGTAAATTGTATCTGTACCTGTTCATGACCCCTCACTAGCAGAACCTTCGATTGACTATCCTCCAAAATATAGGCAATTCGTTCCTCCGGATAAGTAGGGTCAATTGGCAGATAAGCCCCTCCTGCTTTCAGAACAGCTAGAATGCCTACAAAAAACTCGACGGAAGGCTCAATCATAACAGCCACAAGTTGTTCGTTTGTTATGCCTTTTTGTTTTAAGAGAGTAGCCAGATGGTTAGCTTTGGCGTTTAATTCTTTGTAAGTTACTTGCTCTTCGCCAAATACGACTGCCTTCTGATCAGGCATATTTTTCACTTGCTCCTCAAAGAGCTGATGAACTGTTTTATTTGCTGGATAATCTGATTGAGTCAAATTAAATACCGATAAAATCTGATGTTTTTCATCCTCTGTCGCTAATTCTAAGTCAGCAATCAAATGTTCCGGAGCATCCCCGATCTGTTTTAGTAAATGGGTGAAACGTTTCCCTAATCGCTCAATTGTTTCTGGCTTAAAGAGCGAGGTACTATACTCAATGGTGACATACAAATTTTCCGCTTCGGCCATCATCCACGTCAGATCGAATTTTGCATTTTTCCATTTTAAATCCCGCGGCTGAAAGGAAAGATCCATGATATTGATTTCAGCCATTTCCATATTCTGCAAAGCAAACATCGTATCAAACAGCGGATGACGACTTAAATCTCTTTCTAAATCAAGCTTTTCAAGTAACTCCTCAAACGGATATTCTGCATTGTCATATGCTTGCAATACTTGCTCTTTAA
This sequence comes from Brevibacillus laterosporus, assembly GCF_030489605.1. GTDB lineage: Bacteria > Bacillota > Bacilli > Brevibacillales > Brevibacillaceae > Brevibacillus_B > Brevibacillus_B laterosporus_E. The sequence goes on along the minus strand of NZ_JAUKFY010000001.1, from coordinate 153,606 downwards.
CCTCGGACAGATATGCACTAAAGGTTTGATTTGATTTCGGCTGCCCTCTGAAGGCTAACGTGTTAACGAACATACCAACAATCTTTTCTACATCCGCATGAGGTCGGCCGGCAATAGGAGAACCCACAATAACGTCCTCTTGCCCCGTATATTTTGACAATAATACTTGGTAGGCGGCCAGCAATGTCATATACAAGGTTGTACCCTGCGAAGAAGATAGTTTTTTTAATTTGTTTATGATCTCAGCACTAATTTCAAATGACCATATATCCCCTTCTGACTGCTGAATGGATGGACGGGTGTAATCGGTAGGCATTTCCAGTACAGGTAACTCTCCCGAAAATTGGTTGAGCCAATACTGCTCCTGTTCACGTAAACGATTAACCTGGGCTTCTGTCTGCTGCCAAACAGCATAATCCTTGTATTGAATTCTAAGGGAAGGGAGCTCCTTGCCCTGATAGATTTGCATCAGGTCTTGGAATAATACATTAGTGGATACCCCATCTGAAATAATATGGTGCATATCAAGCATCAGCAAATGTCGATCAGCTTCAATTCGTACGAGTCCCGCTCTAAATAAAGAAGCGTCCCTTAAATCAAACGGCTGTATAAAACCATCAATGATTTGCTGAAGGTCCTCGTCTTTTGCTTCCATGACCATTAAATCCCAATCCACTTCAGGATGAACCTTTTGCATTAATACCTCATCAACCATGTGAAAGGATGTTCTTAACGATTCATGTCTCATGACCAGTTTCTTTAATGCTTTTTGTAATCCTACTACATCGAGGGCTCCTCCTATTTCAAGCAAAAAAGGCATATTGTAGCTGGTTGTATTACTGCTGCCGATTTGCTCCACTACGTACATTCGGCGCTGTGCGGAAGAAACCGGATAAAATTCCTGCTTTGCGGCCGGTTCAATCGCTATATAATCCGACACTTCTGTGTTTGTAAGAAATGCGGCCAATTCTTTAACTGTAGGTCGAGCAAACACGTCCTTGAGCGGCACTTCTATATCTAATTCCTTGTGCATTCGTGAAACCAGCATCATCGCTTTTAAGGAATGACCGCCCAGCTCGAAGAAATTATCCTGTGTACCGACTTGTTCGACACTTAGGATTTCTTGGAATAGTTGAACCAGCTTTTCCTCTGTTTCCGTCTCAGGAGCCATATTGGAGCTTACTTGTTGAACATCTGGCTCTGGCAATGCACGCTTGTCTGCCTTGCCATTTGAAGTAAGCGGCATTTTTTCTATCTCGATAAAATAAGATGGCACCATAGAATCCGGCAATGTTTCTTTAATATGCTTGCGAAGCTCTGCGACTGACCAAGCACCATTTGTCACCAGATAGGCACATAAGAAGGAATGCCCCTGCTTATCCTGCTTCGCCAGCAAAACAGTCTCGCTAATAGCAGGATGCTCCAGTAATCTAGCTTCAATTTCACCTAATTCGATCCGATTTCCCCGAATCTTTACTTGTTCATCTATTCTGCCTACGTACTCAATGCTTCCATCCGGTAACCAACGAGCTAAATCCCCTGTGCGATACATTCTCTCTCCCTGCACAAAAGGATTCTCAACGAAACGATCGGCAGTCAGCTCTGGAAGATTGAGATACCCGCGGGCAAGACCTTCCCCGCTCACACATAGCTCGCCTAATGCACCTATCGGCTGTAATTGATTGTCTGCTCCCAAAATAAAGACCTTTGTATTGTTTAACGGGCGACCTATCGGCATAATCCCCGTCTCCTTGATCGTATGGTCAACCGTATAGGTAGTGGCAAAAACAGTAGTTTCTGTTGGTCCATACCCGTTGACCAAACGTCCATCTCCCAAGTAATCCAGCGCTTTTTCTACGTGCTTGATCGAAGCCTTTTCTCCTCCAAACACCACCTTGCGCATTTGTTTGAGACTTGTCACATCCAGCTCAACCAGAGTGTTAAACAGAGATGTTGTCATAAAGGACACGGTAATATGCTGGTCTTGAATGACTGATGCCAAATCATTCGGATTCATCAGTACATGCGTTGGTACTAAAACAAGGGAAGCTCCGTTTAACAATGCGCTGTATATATCAAAGGTAGAGCCATCAAACGCGTAGTTGGACAACTGTAGAAGACGATCATTGGGCGTAATCTCTATGTAGCCATTGTTAATGATGGTCTTGACGATATTTTGATGTGTTGTCAGATTCCCCTTTGGTTTACCTGTTGAACCTGAGGTGTACATGACATAGGCCAGGTCTTGCGCTTGGTTGACCAAATCTAAATTGTCTGTATTCTCATCCATCCAGCTATCTTCTGTTAACAGCAGTACCTCACCCTGATAATTGGCTGGGATCATTTCAGCTTTTTGCACCAATAACAAATGGGTGCGACTATCTGCTAGCATGTATTGAATGCGTTCACTCGGATAAGATGGATCGATAGGCATATAAGCGCCACCAGCTTTAAAGATGGCTAGAATGGCTATGATCATTTCTAAGGAACGATCCGTAAGTAACCCTATCACCTGATCAGGTAAAACCCCTTGTTTGCGTAAACCGCGGGCCATTTGATTCGCCTTTTCGTTCAGCTCGCCGTATGTTAGTTGAGCCTCGCCAAATACGAGTGCCACTTGATCAGGGTTTTTGTCAACCTGCTCTTGAAACAGCTCATGAATCGTTTTCTCTCTTGGATACTTTGCATCAGTACGATTAAAAATGGTTAAAAGCTTATCTTTTTCCAGATCGGATACAAACTCGGTAGCTGGGTCAAAGATATCTTGTTGCGCAATAACCAAAGAAACCAGCTTTTTCATATTCAGCTCTAAAAGATTGAGATACTCTTTTGAATAAACACTTTCGTTATACATAAACTTAAAGATTAATTCCTTGCCGGGAATAACTAGCACGGTCAGATCATAGTGCGTCTGCTCAAACGTGTGGGCATCCTTCACAGCAAACCCGAGTACGTTTTCCTGATTGAATGTTTCTTGATCCATCGGGAAATTTTCAAACGCTAAAATATGATCAAGCAATTGATGCGTATAAGCTGCATTCGCCTGAATATCGGCTAAAGAAAGATATCCGTATTTTTCTGCCTCCAGCGCTGTTTGCTGTACGTTTTTCAGCACTTCCCCAAACGTTTTTCCCGCTTCCTTTTTAATGCGGATTGGAATCGTATTACTGAATAACCCCACCATTTGTTCAACATTGGGCACCTCGGCGGGTCGTCCGGAGACAACCACGCCGTAAGCCGCGTCATTCGTGTTATTGTATTTTTGCAATAACGCTCCCCAAATTGTTTGCACAACTGTATTTAAGGTTACCTGATACTTTTGAGCCGTTTGCGTTAGTTTTTGTGTAGCTTCCTCTCCCAAGGAGAAAATGAATTCCTCTTGCTTGTAGGGATGATTGCCAGACCTTAGACGCGGGATACCCGTAAGGTTTTCAAATCCCTGTAGATACTCCTTCCAAAATGCCAATGCTTGTTGGTCATCTTGTTTCTTTAACCAACGTATATATTCGCTATATTGAGGGGCCACCTCCGGAAGCAAGGCCTGTCCTGACAAGCGACGTTGGTACATTTGAAATAAATCCTGAAAAACGATACCTGTGCACCAGCCATCCATCAGGATATGATGATGACTCCACAGTAATTCATACCGATTGGCGGCTGTTTGAAACAATGTAAAACGTAGCAGGATATCCCGGGAAAGATCAAAGCCTCTTTCCCGGTCTTTTTTTCTATATTCCTCGATGAACTTCCGTTGCTCTTCTTCATTGATTTGAGTAAGGTCCTCAATCTGTAAATCTATTTTGCGTTCACTAAGCACAACCTGAACAGGGTCTACTTTTTTATAGCGGAACACACTTCGGAACATGTCGTATTTTTGTACGAGTCCCTGAATACTTTCAGCCAAATAGGTTGGGTTTACAACCCCCTCCAGCAAAAGGGTAACCTGCTCGAAATAGGCATCGCTTTGGGGGTCTTTCATAGAATGAAATAGCATGCCCTTTTGTAACGGAGAAAGTGAATAGATATCTTTGATCTTGTCTTTTTTTTGCACGATGTATGGCACCACCTGTCTCATTGCGATTACAGATCATCTATGTCTTCAAATAAATCATCTAATAGATCGTCTAGCTGTTCTTGGCTTAATTCCTTTTCTGTAAAATCAGTAGGCGTAAATTCTACAGTATCCTTTTCCAAGCAATGCTGAGTAATGAGAAGTAAATTGTGCTTGAAGCGCTCCATCAGGATTTCAACAATCGCTCGATCAACGGCTGCAGGAGCAAACCGGCAATTTACATGCAACTGGTTATTCGAGACCGCTCCATTAAACTCCAACAGGTGCGTGTCATAATATAGCGGGCTGATCGGCTGACCAGTAGGAATTCCAGCAGATTCGCTCTCCTCCTCTTGTTGATCAAATACCCCCAGATAGTTAAAGCTGATCTCCGGGCGAAGAGAGAAGGTAATATCCTGTTTGTTCGCATCGCTTGTCAGATGCTTGAGTATGCCGTAGCCCATGCCCTTATTAGGAACTCGGCGCAGGGTTTCTTTTACCGATTTAATGATGAGAGGCAATTCGTCATTTTCTACATCAATAACGACTGGGAACAGCGAGGTAAACCATCCAACAGTGCGATTCACGTCCACCTCTTCCCCTATTTCCTCACGCCCATGACCTTCTAAGTGGATAGCCACTCGATTCTCTTTTGTCCATTCCTTATTGGCTAATCCTAATGCAGCAAGCAACAGATCATTAATCTCCGTGCGATAAGCTCGATGTACACGAGTAAGAAGATTTTGGGTTTCTTCTTCTGATAGACTCATCGTGACATATTCGCTATCCTTCACATAGTATCTACCGTCATCATTTCCTTTTTTAGGAAGAGGGGCAATAGATATTTCTTCAATCTGCTTCCAATATGGAATCTCGTGCAAAAGAGCTTGACTATTTGCATATTCATTCAAGCGCTTACTCCATGTTTTAAAGGAGGTCGTTTTTTCAGGAAGTGCAATTGCTTGACCTTGAATAACTTGCTGATAAGCAGTATGAAAATCCTCAAGCAAAATACGCCAAGAGACGCCGTCAATCACCAGGTGATGGATCACGATCAGTAAATAATCCCCAGCCTTGGTGGTAAATAAGCCAAGTCGCACCAGAGGTCCCTTTTCTAAATCAAAGCTCGCTTGCAATTGATCGGCGATTTGCTCGATTTTCGTTTCCTGCGTATCAGTTGGTTCCTGGGTAAAGTCGAACACCTGCAATGTGAACGCCTTTTCCTCAAGTCCCCTGTTGATCTGAGTCACCTTGCCCTCGGTATGCGGATACACCATGCGCAGGGCATCGTGATGCTCCGTTAGTTTTTCAAATACCTTCTCGATCGCATCTTTGTTCCAGCCTTTCGAGCTGTACAGTAACGAATCCTGATTAAAATGATGCGGCTGTTTTTGATTTTCTTCAAAGAATGCTTTTTGAATTGGCGTGAGCATAACTTCGCCTTCAACAGTTCCTTGTTCAATTAATGCCTGACTGGTTTGCATCCATGGAGCAAGCTCTGCAATCGTTGGGTGCTTAAACAGATGGCTGATTTCCAGCTTGCGGTGGTGACGACGCAATCTTGCTGTGATTTGAATTGCCTTGATGGAGTCACCGCCCAGCTCAAAGAAGTTATCGTAAATACCGATCCGCTCAACGCGTAACACCTCTTGCCAAATCTCAACAAGGATCTTCTGGCTTTCGGTAGTAGCCTCTACGTACTCCACTCCCGTTTGTATTTGTCCATCAGGCTCTGGCAAAGCCTTTTTATTCACCTTCCCGCTTGGTGTCAACGGAAACTCCTCAAGCTCGATAAAATAAGCAGGAATCATATAATCAGGTAGTGTTTTTCCTAGATGTTTGCGCAGTTCTGCTACCGTCCATTCCTCTGCTGCTACCAGATAAGCGCACAGATAAGCTTGTCCATGTTCATCTTCACGAGCCAGCACAACCGCCTCTACTACCTGCTCATGTTCAAGAAGTCGCGTCTCAATTTCACCCAATTCAATTCGATGTCCACGAATTTTCACCTGATCATCAATTCGCCCTAAAAACTCAATATTTCCATCCGGAAGCCAACGTACTAAGTCCCCCGTCTTATACATTCTTTCGCCTGGGGCAAATGGATTATCCACAAATTTCTCTCTAGTTAATTCAGGGCGGTTCCAATATCCAGGAGCAATCCCTACTCCACCGATGCATAGCTCACCCGGTACCCCAATTGGCTGAAGTTGATAATCCGGATTAATAATGTAGGCTTTTTTATTCAGCACAGGCTTACCAATATGCGGCTTATCCTCTGGAGTACATAAGCCAATCGTTGCATCTACTGTTGTTTCAGTCGGACCATATGCATTTAAGAAGATTCGGCCAGTTCCCCATAATCTGACTAAATCTACAGGTAATGCTTCCCCACCTGTACTGATATATTTCAATGCTGGTAAATCCTCATACGGCAATGCACGCAATGCAGAAGGCGAGATAAACGGAATGGAAGTTATCTCGTTTACTCGTAACCATTCAACAAATTCAACGCCATCCATAAGCAGGTTGCGATCCATCAGGTAAAGAGTGGCTCCATTTGTAAGGGTATGGAAAACCTCTCCTACAGAAGCGTCAAAGCTAAAGGAGGCAAACTGCAGAACGCGACTATTAGCAAAGATTCCATAGGTTTGGGCCATTAAGCATAGGTTACATACTGCTTGATGATCAATCATTACCCCTTTTGGTTGACCTGTAGAACCTGAGGTATAGATCATATACGCCAAATCTTGAGCTGTATTGACGATCCCCACATTCGTATCACCCGCTTGGTACCACTGCATCTGCTCAATCAATATCCGATCACCTGTGAATTCTGATGGGACCTCATGCTTTTGCTGGAACAATAATAGTGATGCATGACTGTCTTCAAGAATATACAGCTTTCGATCTAAGGGATAATCGGGATCAATTGGAACATAAGCTCCTCCTGCTTTCAGAATTCCCATCATTCCAATAACGGTTTCTATAGAACGATCCGCCATGATTGCAACAAATTGATTTCTCTGTATTCCTTTGTCGATCAAGCAACGCGCCAATCTATTTGCACGTTCATTAAGCTCGCGATACGTGATGGATTGATCCTGATAGACAACAGCTATCTGTTCTGGCGTACGCTCCACTTGTTGCTCGAATAGGCTATGAACGGTTTGGTTATCAGGGTAATTGGCCCTAGTATCATTAAATTGCGTTAAAATCTGTTCAATTTCTGGCAGAGTAGCAATTTTGATTTCAGCCAAACGAATGGCTGGATGCTCAATAATTTGTTGTAAAACAGAGGTGAAATGCTGAGCCATTCTGCTAATGGTTTCTTTTGTATACAGGCTTGTACTGTATTCAATAGCTACCTTTAGTGTTTCTTCCTCAAGCATTGTCCAATCCATGTCAAACTTGGCATTTTTCCATTCAAAATCAAATGGCTTGAAGGTCAAGCCTGCCAAATCAATATCAGACATCTCCATGTTTTGCAAAGTAAACATCGTATCGAAGAGTGGATGGCGACTCATATCTCTTTGTAGATCGAGCTTCTCAACCAATTTCTCAAATGGATACTCTGCATTGGCATAAGCTTGTAAAACCTGTTCCTTAACTTGTGCCAGATAGGAAATAAAAGTCTGCTCTCCTGCAGGCTGTCCACGTAAAGCTAGCGTGTTGACGAACATACCGACGATGCTTTCTACATCCGCATGAGCTCGTCCAGCAATTGGTGAACCGACAACAATATCGTCTTGACCGGTATACTTAGCCAGCAACACCTGATAAGCCGCCAATAGAGTCATGTATAAAGTAGAACCCTGACTCACTGATAATTTTTTCAACTGGCTGAGAATGTCAGCATTTATCTCAAAGGTCCATACATCCCCTTCGAACTGCTGGACTGCAGGACGCGGGAAATCTGTCGGCATTTCTAAGACAGGAGCTTCCCCGGCATATTGATGTAACCAGTAGCTTTCCTGATCTTGTAAGCGGGCCACTTGAGCATCAGTTTGTTGCCACACAGCATAGTCTTTGTACTGTATCGTAAGAGGAGGGAGTTCCTTTCCTTGATAAAGCTGCGTTATATCCCGGAACAATACATTGGTAGAAACTCCGTCTGAGATGATATGGTGCATATCTAGCATGAAAAGGAATCTCTCAGGGCTAATCCGCACTATGCCTGCACGGAACAATGGAGCCTGACTGAGATCAAACGGGCGTATAAAGCCTGCTGTGATGCTTGCAAGGTCCTCTTCCGTTCCATCCATGATCTCTAAATCCCATGCCACTTCTTCATGCACCTGCTGCATCAGCTCTTCGTCAATCATATGAAATGAGGTTCGCAGCGACTCGTGTCTTTCGACCAGTTTCCCAAGTGCTAGATGAAGCTTATTAATTTCTAAAGCTCCCTCCACTTCGAGGAAAAGCGGCATATTGTAGCTTGTTGTTTGGACATTTCCTAAATGCTGCACCACGTACATCCGTCTTTGCGCGGAGGATACAGGATAGAACTCCTGCTTTGGAGCAGGTTCAATCTCTCTGTGGCCTGATCGATCAAGAAGGTCGATCGTTGCTGCCAATTCCTTGACAGTAGGATGTGTGAATACCTCTTTCAAAGGCACCTCGATTCCCAGTTCTTTGTTCATTCGTAAAACTAGCATCATCGCTTTTAGCGAATGCCCCCCCAGCTCAAAGAACATGTCCTGTGTACCAACTCTCTCGACACCCAAAATCTCTTGGAACAACTCCGCTACTTTTGCTTCTGTCTCCGTTTCTGGGGCCACATATACACTGGTCATTTGTCCTTCCGGTTCTGGTAAAGCGCGTTTGTTCACCTTTCCATTAGAAGTGAACGGGATCTGCTCTAATTCCACGAAATAAGTAGGCACCATGTATTCTGGCAAAGCCTCGCTTAGATGCTTGCGTAGTTCCGCAACCGTCCATACCCCATTTGCAACGATGTAAGCACATAGGTACGAATGCCCTTGCTCATCTTGCTTTGCTAGTAAAACCGCTGCGCTTATAGAAGGATGCTCCAATAATCTTGTCTCTATTTCACCCAGTTCAATTCGATAACCGCGCACCTTAACCTGCTCATCCATCCGTCCTAAATACTCAATGTTTCCATCCGGCAACCAACGTGCTAAATCACCGGTGCGATACATTCTATCTCCTGACACGAAAGGATTTTTCACAAAACGCTCTGCTGTCAGATCTGGACGGTTTAAATATCCCCGTGCAATTCCTGCTCCGCCAACGCACAATTCCCCTGGTACTCCAACCGGCTGAAGCTGATTGTTTTCATTTAAGACATAGACACTCGTATTGTTTAGTGGACGTCCAATCGGTACAATTCCTGTTTCCTTGATGCTAGAATCCACTGTGTATGTGGTAGCGAAAACGGTTGTTTCTGTAGGGCCGTATCCGTTTACCAAACGCCCTTCTCCGAGATAATCCAGTGCCTTTTCTACATGCTTGTATGAAGCCTTTTCCCCGCCAAATACAACCTTGCGCATGGATTTCATGCTGGTCACGTCAAGCTCCACTAGAGTATGGAACAGGGATGTGGTCATAAACGAAACCGTAATATCCTGCTCGCGGATGATCTTCGCCAGCTCCATTGGATTTAGCATGACCTCTTTTGGCACCAGTACAAGAGTGGCTCCATTTAATAGCGCGCTGTAGATATCAAAGGTGGAACCGTCAAAAGCGTAGTTAGATAGCTGTAATAGACGGTCTGCTGGCGCGATCTCGATATAGCCATTGTTGACGATGGTGGCCAAAATGTTTTGGTGAGTCGTCAGGTTGCCCTTCGGTTTACCAGTAGAGCCTGAGGTATACATCACATACGCCAAATCCTGTGTTTTATTGATCAGCTCCAAATTCGACGAATCTTCATGCATCCAGCACTCTTCTGCTAGGAGTAATACCTCCCCCTGATAGCTAGTAGGGATCATTTCCGTTTTTTGCACCAATAACAACTTAGTCTGACTGTCCTCTAGCATGTGCTCGATCCGTTCGATTGGATAGGAAGGATCAATTGGCATATAAGCTCCGCCTGCTTTTAGGATGGCGAAAATCCCTATCATCATCTCAAGCGATCGATCCGTAAGAATGCCAATTGCTTGATCAGGCTGTACACCTTTCTTTCTGAGTACCCGAGCTAATTGATTTACTTTTGCATGGAACTCACTGTATGTGAGCTGCTTGTCTTTAAACACAAGTGCCGGCCGATCTGGAAAACGCTGTACTTGTTGTTCGAACAGATGACAAATGGATAAATCTGACAAATAATCAGTAGCAGTGTCGTTAAATACCGTCAGTATTTGCTGTTTTTCTTCGTCTGTTGTGAGTTCTAAATCTCTGAGTAAGCAATCCGGATGCTTAGCCACTTGTTCTACTAAATAAGTGAAATGCTTTTCCAGCCTTTGGATGGTTTCACGTTTAAACAAGCTGGTGCTGTACTCAACCGAAATCAATAGATTATTTTGTTCGGCTATCATCCAGGTCATATCAAATTTTGCATTTTTCCAGTTTAAATCACGTGAATGAAGCTTTAGACCAGAAATATTTATATCGGACATATCCATGTTTTGTAAGACAAACATCGTATCAAACAATGGATGACGACTCATATCTCTTTGTAAATGCAGCTTCTCCACCAACTCTTCAAATGGATAATCAGCATTGGCATAGGCCTGCAGTACATTTTCTTTCACTTCTGATAAATAGGAGATGAAAGACTGCTCTTCTTTTGGTTGACCGCGCAAGGCTAGCGTATTGACAAACATCCCCACAATGCTCTCTGTGTCTGCATGCGGCCTTCCTGCAATCGGAGTTCCGACAATGATGTCATCTTGACGGGTATACTTAGCCAACAGGATTTGATAAATCGCCAACAGAGTCATATACAACGTAGTTCCTTGCTTAGCTGACAATTGCTTTATGCTGTCCAATGCTTTGGCATCGATTTCAAAGGACCAGGAATCTCCGTCAAACTGCTGTATGGCTGGACGTGGATAATCAGTTACCATTTCCAAAATTGGTAGGTCACCAGAAAATTGGTTTAACCAATACCTTTCCTGCTCCTGAAAACGGACAACCTGAGCCATTCCCTGTTGCCATACCGCAAAATCCTTGTATTGAATCTTGAGAGGACTCAGCTCTATCCCTTGATACAACTGCGTTATATCCTGGAACAATACATTCATCGATACCCCATCTGAGATGATATGATGCATATCCAGCATCAATAAATGTCGTTTCGGATTGATTTGAATGAGTCCCGCACGGAATAACGGCGCCTTGGCAAGATCGAAAGGACGCATAAAGGAATCGGTAAGCTGTTGAACCTCTTCCTCTGCGGCATGAATCATTTCCATCTCCCATGCGACTTCTGCATGTACCTTTTGCATCAATTCATCATCAGCCATATGAAAGGAGGTTCGTAATGATTCATGACGCTCAATTAGTTGTTTTAAAGCTAGAGATAGCTTTTCTACCTCTAGAGCACCCTCCATTTCTAAATAAAACGGCATATTGTAGCCTGTTGTTTCCACATCTCTCATTTGTTGAACAACATACATCCGTCGCTGCGCATTAGATACTGGGTAGTATTCTTGCTCCATGGCCGGTTGGATTTCGCTGTAATCAGACTGTTCAGCCTGTCTGATATAGGCTGCTAATTCTTTAACGGTTTGTCTGGCGAATACTTCTTTTAACGGAACCTCTATTTTTAATTCCTTGTGTATTCTTGAAACCAGCATCATTGCTTTTAGGGAATGACCACCCAATTCAAAGAATGTATCCTGCGTTCCCACTCGTTCTAAAGCTAAAATCTCTTGGAAAAACTGAACGAGCTTCTCCTCTGTCTCATTGACTGCCGCAACGTATTCATTGGTAATCACTCGGTCCGGTTCAGGCAATGCACGCTTGTCTACCTTGCCATTGGAAGTAAGAGGCAGCTTTTCAAGCTCAACGAAATAGGATGGTACCATGTATTCTGGTAAAGCCTCCATTAGGTGTTGACGTACCTCAGCCACCGTCCACTGATCCGTGCTTACGACATAAGCGCACAGATAGGAATGGCCTTGTTCATCACGTTTTGCGACAAGTACCGCTTCACTGATAGCAGGGTACTCCAGAAGATTTTTTTCAATTTCGCCCAGTTCAATTCGATGTCCGCGAATCTTCACCTGTTCATCCATTCGTCCGATGTACTCAATGTTGCCATCTGGTAAGAATCTAGCCATGTCTCCCGTCCGATACATTCTATCTCCGACAATAAACGGGTTATCCACAAAGCGCTCTGCCGTGAGCTCTGGACGGTTTAGATAACCACGTGCAATTCCTGCTCCGCCAACGCACAATTCCCCTGGCACTCCAATCGGCTGCGGTTGATTATTCTCATTCAAAATATAGACACTCGTATTGTTTAGTGGACGGCCAATCGGTACAATTCCTGTTTCCTTGATGCTAGAATCCACTGTGTATGTGGTAGCGAAAACGGTTGTTTCTGTAGGACCGTATCCGTTTACCAAACGCCCTTCTCCGAGATAATCCAGTGCCTTTTCTACATGCTTGTATGAAGCCTTTTCCCCGCCAAATACAACCTTGCGCATGGATTTCATGCTAGTCACGTCAAGCTCCACTAGAGTATGGAACAGGGATGTGGTCATAAACGAAACCGTAATATCCTGCTCGCGGATGATCTTCGCCAGCTCCATTGGATTTAACATGACCTCTTTTGGCACCAGTACAAGAGTGGCTCCATTTAATAGCGCGCTGTAGATATCAAAGGTGGAACCGTCAAAAGCGTAGTTAGATAGCTGTAATAGGCGGTCTGCTGGCGCGATCTCGATATAGCCATTGTTGATGATGGTAGCCAGAATGTTTTGGTGAGTCGTCAAGTTGCCCTTCGGTTTACCAGTAGAGCCTGAGGTATACATCACATACGCCAAATCATGGGCATCATTTATCAGCTCTAAGTTGGACGCTTCCTCTCCCATCCAGCACTCTTCCACTAGAGGCAATACTTCGCCCTGATACCCCTCCGGAATCATAGCAGTATCCTGCACAATCAAAAGCTGTGCCTGACTATCTTCTAGCATGTAGGTAATCCGTTCTAACGGATAAGAAGGGTCAATTGGCAAATAGGCTCCGCCAGCTTTTAAAATTGCCAAAATTCCTATCATCATCTCAATGGAACGATCAGTGATTAATCCAACCGCTTGATCCGGCTGCACCCCATGCTTTCTTAAGACGCGAGCAAATTGATTGGCTTTTGCATTCAACTGTCCGTAAGAAATTTCCTTATCCTTGAATAACAACGCTATCTGATCAGGGTTTTCCTCTGCCTTCTGCTCAAACTGCTGGTGAATCGTTTTATCATACGGATAATCTGCTTCCGTATTATTAAACTCCTCCAAAAGCTGGTTCACTTCTGCATCCGTTGCCAGTTCCATATCTGTAAGTTTCAAGTCGGGATTTTCCGCCACTTGATTTAGCAAATGGGCAAAATGCTTCGCCATCCGCTCGATTGTTTCTTTCTTAAATAAACGGGTACTATATTCAACTGAAAAATGTAAGGAATCTTTCTCTATAGCCGCCCATGTAAGATCAAATTTTGAATGCTTCCATTCCATGTCTTTCGTTACGATGGAAAGACCTTGTATCGCAACCTCTGTTATATCCATGTTTTGCATGACAAAGATTGTGTCAAATAAAGGATGGCGACTTAGATCGCGACTTGGATTTACATGATCAACCAACTCTTCAAATGGATAATCTGCATTGGATTGAGCTTGAAGAACCTGTTGTTTGATCGTAGACAGAAACTCGCGGAATGTCTGAGTTTCCTCCGATTTGGTGCGGATAGCCAGGGTGTTAACAAACATCCCAACAATCGATTGCAAATCAGCATTTGTCCGCCCTGCTATCGGAGAACCTATCACAATATCGTTTTGCGACGAATACTTGGAAAGCAAGACATGATAAGCCGCCAGCAATAGCATGTAAGCCGTGCAGCCCTCTTTAACAATGAGCTGTTGTAATTCCTGCCATACTTGCTGATTTAATTCAAAGTCCAATACGTCACCATCAAACTGCTGCATGGCTGGACGTGGAAAATCAGCAGGAAGCTCCAGTACAGGGACACTCTCTGAAAATTGGTTCAGCCAGTATTGCTCTTGTTCTTGCAGACGAGCAAGCTGAGCCTCTCCTTGTTGCCAGACGGCGAAATCCTTGTATTGAATGCGAAGCTCAGGCAGCTCTCGCCCACGATATAATTGCGTAAAATCTTGAAAGAGGATGTTAGTAGATACACCATCTGAGATAATGTGATGCGTATCCAGCAGCAGCAAATGACGCTTCGAATTAACACGAATTAATCCTGCTCTAAACAATGGAGCTTGACCGAGATCAAAAGGACGAATGAAGGATTTTGTCAAAGCATAAACCTCTTCCTCGGACGCTTCCATCTCCTCCATTTCCCATGCCACATCATCATGCACCTTTTGCATCAAGGTCTCCTCAATCATGTGGAAAGAGGTTCTCATTGATTCATGACGCTCTATCAATTTCTTCAGTGTTTGTCTCACATTTTCCCTATCAAGAGCACCTTCTATTTCTAGCAAAATCGGCATATTGTAGCTGGTTGTATTCGTATCTCTGATTTGCTGCACCACAAACATTCGTCTTTGGGCAAAGGAGACTGGATAATACTCTTGTTTGGCGGTTGGCTCAATCATGCTGTAGGCAGAGCGATCCGTCTTATGAATATACGCCGCTAATTCTTTGATTGTAGGGCGTGTGAATATCTCTTTTAACGGAACTTCAATTCCCATCTCTTTATGAATCTGCAGGACAAGCATCATTGCCTTAAGGGAGTGACCGCCAAGCTCGAAAAATGTATCCTGCGTGCCAACTCGCTCAACACCCAAAATCTCTTGGAAAAATTGAACCAGCTTCTCCTCTGTTTCATTCTCTGGAGCAACGTAAGCACTGCCTATTTTTCTGTCTGGTTCAGGCAACGCCCGCTTATCTACCTTCCCGTTTGCCGTAAGCGGCAGTTTCTCAATCTCGATAAAGTAGGAGGGCACCATGTATTCTGGCAAGGATTCCATCAAGTGTTGACGCAGCTCTGTAACAGTCCAAAATGCCTGACCTACTACATAAGCACACAGGTAGGAATGACCTTGCTCATCTCGTTTTGCCAGAAGCACTGTCTCGCTGATAGCTGGGTGCTGTAAAAGAACCTTTTCAATTTCGCCCAGCTCAATCCGGTGACCACGAATCTTTACCTGTTCATCCATCCGCCCCATGTATTCGATGTTGCCGTCTGGTAAAAAGCGGGCTAAATCTCCGGTACGGTACATTCGTTCACCCAAGACAAATGGATTATCCACGAAATGTTTCTTTGTTAGCTCTGGACGGTTAAGATAACCACATGCTACCCCCTCGCCGCCAATGCATAGCTCACCGACTACTCCTATTGGCTGAGGCTGTCCATCGGTATTTAAAATGTACGCTTTCGTGTTATTAATTGGTCTTCCGATAGGAACAGATGCCCTCGTCAGCATGGAGTGATCTACAGAGTAATAGGTAGCATACACGGTAGTTTCCGTTGGCCCATACACATTGATAACACGGTGCTCGCCTAAATAATCAAGGGCTTTCAGAACATGCTTGACCGAAGCAAGCTCTCCTCCGAACAACACCTTTCGCACCGATTGAAAGCATGTAATGTCCAAATCCACCAGTGTATTAAACAGAGCAGTCGTCATGAAGGAAACCGTCACTTGCTCCTTCTTGATAAGACGTGCCAGCTCATTCATATTGAGTACAGCCTCTTTTGTTACTAAAAGTAATGTAGCTCCATGCAATAATGCCCCATAGATTTCAAAGGTAGAGCCGTCAAAGGCATAATTGGAGAGCTGCGACAAGCAATCTCCCGGTGTAATCTCAACATAACCGTTATGAATGACTGTCTTCATAATATTTTGATGTGTTGTCAAAATGCCCTTAGGCTCTCCTGTAGAACCAGAGGTATACATCACATATGCTAAAGCCTGTGCTTGAGTAGTATGAGCCGGATTAGATGTTTCTTCATGCATCCAGCTCTCCTGAGTCAAGAACAATACCTCTCCTTGATAATTGGCTGGTATCATTTCTTGCTTTTGCACCAATAATAGCTTCGTTTGATTATCCTGTAGCATATATTGAATGCGTTCAGCCGGATAAGTAGGATCAATAGGCATATAAGCTCCGCCTGCTTTAAAAATCGCCAAAATGCCTATGATCATTTCTGGTGAGCGTTCGGTAATTATGCCGATTACATCGTTAGGCTGTACACCTTGCTTTCTTAACACGTATGCCAGCTGATTTGCTTTCGCATTTAACTCACCGTAAGTCAGCTTCTCTTCTTTAAACACAAGCGCAATCTGATTAGGATTTTTATCTACTTGTTCTTCAAATAGCTGATGGATAGTCTTCTCTCTTGGATAATCTGCATAGGTATTGTTAAAACCATAAAGGATCTGATCTTTTTTATCTTTTGTTAAAATATCGATTTCCTTTACAGGGATGCTAGGATTAGCAGCCACTGTGTCAGCCACAGTAACAAAATGATCAATTACATTTGCTATGTATTCCGAGGTATAAAGCTTGGCATTATATAAAATTTTAATGGAAGATTCATCACCAATCTGCGCCTGCACACTTAGATCATAATTGGTTTGCTCGTGATGATCTGTGGCGAATGCGAGTGAGAAACCAAGCTCTTTTTTATCGGCAAGCTGATTAAAGCTGTCCATATCAATATAAAAATTTTCAAACGCAATAATATGATTGATAAAATCGCCGGCTTCCGGGTGAATATCTGCCAACGAAAGATAATCATATGATTCTGAAGCCAAGGCCATTTCCTGTACTTTGGCTACCAGCGTATCAAATCGTTCTTGTTGATCAGCCTTGATTCGCACAGGAATTGTATTGATAAACAGCCCAACAATTTTTTCAACATCAGGAATCTCTGCCGGTCTGCCTGAGACAACTGATCCAAATACTACGTCGTCCGTATTGTTATATTTTTGTAATAATATCCCCCAAATTGTTTGGAAAACGGTATTGACTGTAACCTGATAGGCTTTGGCTATGGCAATCAGCCGGCCGGCTGTTTCCTGATTTAATTTCACGATGCATTGTCCGTGAGCATATTCTTCGTGATTCGCCCGTACCAATTGCTGTGGAACACCTGTTACTTTGTCGTATCCCTCTAATAGCTGTTGATAAAAAGCCTTCGCTTCCTGATGGTCCTGTTTTTCCAGCCATTGAATATGCTTACTGTAAGGTGTCACATGCTCGAATGGAACAGGGGTATGATTCACAATTCCTTTATACATACGCAAGAAATCATTAAGTATAATGCCAAGGCACCAACCATCCATGATGATATGGTGATTACTCATTATTAACTGATACTGCTCCTGATCGAGCTTAAATAATGACATTCGGATAAGAAGGTCCCGGGAGAGGTCAAACCCCTTCTCCCGATCCCTCATTTTAAACTGCTTGATGTAATTCGCTTTTTCTTCTGTCTCAAGATGAGAAATATCTTCAAAATAAATAGTGGAGCTTCTTTCCTTTAATACCATTTGTACAGGTTCTTTTACTTTTTTGTAGCGAAAAACAGTTCGTAAAATATCATGCTTTTTGATTAATTGGTTAAAAGCTTCTTCCAAATATTCAAGCTCTACCTTGCCTTCCAAAGCAAAGATCAGTTGGTCAAAATAGGCATGATTTTCTTTATCTTTTAAGGAATGAAATAAGATCCCTTTTTGCATAGGAGATAAGCGATACAAATTTTGCACATTACTTCTGCTAAACATATCTAAATCACTCCATATTTTTGCCTAGTTATTTGTATACCTCTTCTTCCAGGTCATCAAAAATATCATCTAGTTCTTCCATGGTGAGATCATTGATGTCAAAGTCGCTTGGTGTATGCTCTACTCCTTCTTTCGTCCGGCAATGATTAATAATCTCAAGCAAATAGGATTTGAAGTTTTGAACAAGAGCTGCGATTGTTTCTGGATAGTACGCGCGAGAGTTATAACTAAAGTGCATTTGCAGTCTGTCAGCTTCTATACTTCCATTGATATCCAGAGACAGCTCACTGGTATTTGCCGGGCTGATCAGATCACCCATTAAAGAGGAATTTCCCTCTTCTTTGTCTGTAAATTGGCCGAGATAGTTAAAACTAATTTCTGGCTTAAGCTTGAACGTCTCTTTTGCCAAATATTTAAGAATCCCATAGCCAAACCCTTTGTTAGGTACACGACGCAATGTTTCCTTTACTTGTTTAATGGCAAACGAAATGTCTGTTTTCGCAAGATGAATGGCAACTGGATACTCTGATGTAAACCAACCAACTGTACGGGAGATATCCACGTTTTCTAGAATTTCTTCACGTCCATGCCCCTCCATGCTAACTAGCAATTGCTCTTTATTCGTCCATTCCTTCAAAGCTAAAGCGAGTGCCGTAAGCAGCAGATCATTCATTTCAGTTTGGTACGCCTTATGAGCCTCTGTTACTAGCTGTTGGGTTTCCTCTGTTGATAAAGACATCGATACAGTTAAAAATTCCTCATAGGTTGTTTTGCTTGAGGTTGCGGCTTCTATATCTTTGTGTAAGGCATAGTCCGTGATAGCTTCATCCTGATGGCGCCAATATGGAAGCTCCTTTTCTAGTTCCTTGCTCTGGGCGTACTCTTGGAGCTTTTGAGACCATGCTTGGAATGAGGTCGTTTTTAATGGCAGAGAATCGTTTCCGTTATACAAATGATAGAAGTCTTCTAGCAGGATACGCCAAGACACCCCATCTACCACTAAGTGATGAATGGCAATTAACAAATAATCTCCTTCATTAGCACGGAACAATCCGATCTGCACTAAAGGTCCTTGCGTGATATCCATACTTGCCTGCATCCGATCCGCCGCTGCTTTCCAGTTCGACTGATCTTCCCCATCTTGTCTTACATCAATGATTTCAAAACGATAATTCGAGCCTCCCAATCCCCGGTTACGCTGTACAACCTCTTGCTCGTTCAGGCTATACACGATTCGCAATGCATCATGGTGCTGGGTTAGCATCTCAAAAGCTTTGTCTACTTTTTGCTGATCCCAGCCTTCAGCATTAAAGAGAAGAACCGATTGATTGTAATGGTTGACCTGCGGGAATGATTGGGTAAAGAACCAATGCTGGATCGGTGTAAGCGGAATATTTCCTTCTACTGCACCCTGATCTATCTCCTGAACGATCTGTTGTACAAGCAGACTTAGCTCAGCAATCGTCGGGTTCTTAAACAATTCCCGCATTTTAACCTTGAGATTATGCTTATTAAGTCGAGCTGAAATTTGGATGGCTTTAATTGAATCTCCACCTAATTCAAAGAAATTATCATGAATTCCTATATTTTCAATGCCAAGCACTTCAGTCCAAACCTGAGATAAAATGGATTGCACGTGGTTAGTAGGGGCTACATAATCCTGCCCCCTTCTCATTTGCTTTTCTGGTTTTGGTAATGCTTTTTTATCAACTTTTCCATTAGGTGTTAGCGGCAGCTCCTGCAGCTCCACAAAATACGAAGGTATCATATACTCCGGCAAAGAAGCCTTCAAATACTTACGTAAATCAGCCGCATTCCATGAATCTTCTGTAATCAAATAACTGCATAAATATGTAGCCTTTGACTCATCAGAGCGTGGAATGACAATTGCTTCTTTAATGGATGGATGCTCGAGTAGCCTTGTTTCAATCTCTCCTAGTTCAATACGGTGTCCTCTAATTTTTACTTGATCGTCTAATCTTCCGAAATATTCAATTGTTCCATCAGGCAGCCATCTGACTAAGTCTCCGGAGCGGTACATTCTCTCACCCGGGGCAAACGGATTGGAAACGAATTTTTCTTGGGTTAGATCAGGTCTGTTTAGATAGCCAAGTGCAACTCCTTCCCCGCCAATGCAAAGCTCGCCAGGAACACCAATCGGCTGTAATTGATTGCTGCGATTTACTACGTAGACCTTTTTGTTCTTAACAGGTCTTCCAATATGCGGTTTCCCTTCTGGTGTACAGATACCTACAGTGGCATCTACAGTTGTTTCCGTCGGGCCATATGCATTCAGGAAGACACGATTTTTTCCCCACGCTTTAACTAGGTCAGCCGGCAATGCCTCACCACCCGTACTTATATAAGCGAGATCAGGTAAATCCTCATAAGGAAGCATCCGCAGAGCCGATGGTGAAATAAAAGGAATCGAGCTAATCCTGTTTTTCTTTAGCCATGCCACAAATTCATTGCCGGATAAAAGCAAATCCTTTTCTACCAAATACAGGCATGCTCCGTTTAATAATGTATAAAAGATCTCGCCCACAGATGAATCAAAACTAAAGGAGGCAAACTGTAGAACACGACTGGAAGGATAGATACCAAAGGTTTCAGCAGTAAGCTGCATATTGATTACGCATCGATGATTAATCAATACTCCTTTTGGTTTTCCAGTTGATCCAGATGTATAAATGATATAAGCCAAGTCGGATGAGCAATTGACCTTGGAAATATTTTTTACATCCATCTCTAGCAATTCTGGAGTATCAATAGAGATGACTTTACCTTCAAAGGAAGCTGGCGCTGTTTGGTCAAATTGCTTTAAGAGAATCTTAGCTTTGCTATCAGATAACATATAATCGATACGATCCTCAGGATAATCAGGGTCAATAGGTAGGTAGGCTCCACCCGCCTTCAAAATACCTAGCATACTAATGATCATCTCAAACGATCGATCTACCATTAAACCGATAAAATCATTTGCTGAAACCCCATTGGCACGTAATAAATGCGCGACTTGGTTAGCACGTTGATTTAATTCCTGATAGGTCATTTGCTTGTCTTTAAAGACTAGGGCAATGCCATGCGGGGATTTTTCCGCCCATTCTTCAAATTGCTCCTGAATCGTTTTTTCTCTGTCAAAGGATTTATCTGATTGATTAAATTCAATCAAAATCTGTTGTTTTTCTGGCTCAGTCAGTAATTCAATCTCTGCAATCGACAGATCTGGCTGATCTAGGATTTGCTCCAAAATATGCTCGAAATGCTTAGCCATGCGCTCAATGCTCGCCCGCTCGAACAAGCTCGTGCTATATTCAACCAAAACCTCCAATGATTCGCCTTCCACCACTGTCCAATCCAAGTCAAATTTTGCCTTTTTCCAATCAAATAAACGCGGGCAGAAACGTAAATCATCGAACTGTACAGCAGATGGTAATTTCTCTACGGAGAACATAACATCGAATAAAGGATTACGGCTTACATCACGCTGAACCAGTGTTTTTTCAACCAGCTCCTCAAATGGATAGTCAGGATTTTGATAAGCTCCTAGCACGGTTTCTTTGACAGCAGAGAGATACGCTAAGAAGGAATGCTCCGCTTTTGGGGCTGTTCTGATCGCCAGCGTGTTTACAAACATCCCAAATACTCTGTCTAAATCAGCATGTGGACGTCCAGCAATCGGTGTACCTACGATGAGATCCTCTTGACTTGTATATTTGGTCAATAGAATGTTATAGACCGTCAGCAGTACGGTATATAACGTCGTTTTTTCCTTAATCGCTAATTTTCTCAGCTTCTCTGTTAGATCAACAGATAACCCGTGGGTGAATAATGCTCCAGCAAACTGTTTATCAACCGGTCGCTGATAATCCGTAGGCAACTCCAGAACAGGAATTTCCCCTTGGAATTGACCTAGCCAATATTCCTCTTGCTGTTGCAAACGCTTCTGTTGTTCCTTTGAATGCTGCCAAACGGCATAATCCTTATATTGTATTTGGAGAGGTGGCAATTCCTCGCCCTGATACAGCTTGGTAAGCTCATCAAAAAATATCTGGTATGAAAATCCATCCGAAATAATATGATGCATATCTAATAGCAGCACATGCCGACTGGCATTGACACGAATTAGCTTAGCTCTAAAGAGAGGAGCTTGACTCAAATCAAATTTGCGGAGGAAGCGGAACATTTTTTCATCAATTTCTTGCTCTGAAGCTACAACTGACTCGATATCAATGTCTAAATCCCACAATACATCCTCATGTATCTTTTGCATCAGTACTTCATCGATCATATGAAATGATGTCCGCAACGACTCATGCCTTGCCACAAGACTCTTTACTGTTTGTTGCAGCCTTTCCACTTGAAGAGGCCCTGTGATTTCCATCATAAACGGCATGTGATAACTGCTAGTTGCTTCCTCATCCTCCCATTGCTGGGCGATATACATCCGTTTTTGGGCGGCAGTAACTGGATAGTATGGTTTCTCTTCTGCTGCTCCAATTTCAATATAGTTTGCTTCTTCTGACCCAGTCAGATAGGCAGCCAATTCCTTCACGGTCGGACGACTGAACACTTCCTTCAAAGGTACCTTTATGCCAAAATCCTTATGAATTCGCGAAACCAAAAGCATTGCTTTTAGAGAATGACCGCCTAATTCATAAAAGCTGTCTTGGGTACCAACACGCTCTACATCCATAACCTCCTGGAACAGCTGAACCAATTTTTCTTCCGTCTCATTCTCCGGCATGGTATATGCGTGTAATGCCTGAGATTCCGGTTCAGGCAATGCTCGCTTGTCCACTTTTCCATTTGAAGTAAGCGGCAAGCTATCCAATTCGATAAAATAAGAAGGAATCATATATTCTGGCAGGGTTTCCATCAGATAATTCCGCAGTTCCGTTACAGGGCAGAAGTTATCTGTAACAAGATACGCACCTAAAAAAGAATGGCCATTTGCATCCTGTTTAGCCACCAGCACTGTTTCTCGAATCGAAGGATGCTCAAGCAGCTTTGTCTCAATCTCCCCTAGCTCGATGCGATGTCCACGGATCTTGACCTGTTCATCAATCCGCCCCATGTATTCCATGACACCTTCAGGCAGCCAACGAACCAGGTCACCTGTACGGTACATTCTCTCACCTGGTTTAAGTGGATTATCAACAAATTTGTCTGCCGTTAAGTCGGAACGATTAAGATATCCAGGCGAAATACATTCTCCGGCTACACATAACTCCCCTGGTACTCCAAGCGGTTGTAATTGGTCATCTAATCCAAAAATATATGCCGAAGTGTTGTTCAAAGGACGACCGATCGGGACACTTCCCAGCTTTTTAATCGTGTTATCGACTGTATAGGTAGTAGCGAACACCGTTGTTTCTGTCGGACCATATCCATTTATCAGGCGCCCTTCACCCAAATAATCTAATACTTTTTCTACATGCTTAAATGAAGCCTTTTCCCCACCGAATAAAACCTTACGTGTATTTTGGAAGCTGGTTACATCAAGATCAACCAACGTGTTAAATAGAGAAGTTGTCATTAATGCTACCGTGATGTTGCTATCTTTTATGATTGCTAACAGATCGGTCGTATTCATTAATGTTTGCTTGGGTACCAGCACGAGAGTAGCTCCGTTTAGCAAAGCACTGTATATATCAAAGGTAGAACCGTCAAAAGCATAGTTAGATATTTGCAATATTCGATCTGTTGAAAAAATATCAATATAGCCATTGTTGATTATGGTAGTCATAATGTTTCGATGAGTGATCAGGATGCCTTTTGGCTTTCCTGTTGTCCCAGATGTATACATGATATTGGCAACATCCTGCGGCTGATTGACTAATTCCAGGTTCTCTGTGGTCTCATCTGCCCAAAGTTCCTCTGTCAGGATAAGTACTTCACCCTGATAATGGGCCGGAATCATTTCCGCTTTTTGTACAAGCAAGAGATAGGATCGGCTATCTTCGAGCATATATTGGATACGCTCCGCAGGATACGTAGGATCAATAGGCATATAAGCTCCACCTGCTTTTAATATCCCCAGAATGCCTATTATCATCTCTAGAGAACGCTCTGCAATCAGACCAACTACCTGAGTTGGCAGCGCATTATGCTTCTGTAAGACACGTGCCAATTGATTGGCTTTAGCGTTCAATTCCTTATAGGTAAGCTTTTTATCCTCGTATTCAAGCGCCACCTGATCTTCATTTTTGGCTACCTGCTCTTCAAACCGCTTATGCAATGTTTGCTTGTCCGGATAATCAACTGACGTTTGATTCCATTCCTCTAGCAGCAAGCGGCTTTCTTTTTCATCAAGAATAGATCGTTTATCTATTTTTTCATCTATGTGAAGAGTGATCTTTTCTAAAATTCTTTGATAATATTTAATTAGCTTTACGGTATCTTCTTCTGGCAGTGCTGATACAACCCGAACAAAATAGTCATCCATTGTGGTCGAAACAGAAAAATCAAACATGGTGTTTGTTTTTTCATATCCGTCTAACCAAAACTTTACTTTATGATCCTTTATCCCTTTAAATACATGGAAATCGACAAAGTTAAAAAGACAGTCAAAAACTGGATTACGTTCGCTTCCCGCATCGCCAATTGCTTCAATAATCTTTGCAAAGGATAGCCTTCCATAGGTTTTTATCTCAACAAGCTTTTGCTGTGTCTGCTCTAATAGCTCTCTGTAGCTCATATCTTTTTTGATAATGGCACGGAATGGAACTGAGTTAAGAAAACATCCCAACACCTTTTCAGCATCTTCTATAATTGGTCGATTGTTCTCAATCAATCCCACAGTGAGGTCTCTCTCATAAGAAATCATATGCATCATAGAAAGAAAGGCTGTTAGGCATAGGGTCTTTAATGGAATGTGATGAGCTTGTGCAATTTCTCTGCATTTATTTATGATTTGAGGGTCCAGCTTCTCAACAATGGTAACATGAGCACCGCCATTTTCATCCACTGTCACTGGGAGCTGCAGCCGTTTGTAATCTTTTAATTCTTCTATCCAATATTCACGGAGCTCATTTTGCTCCGATAATAGCATCTGATCAATCACATAATCCTTATAGGTAGTATGCAAGGGCTCCAAAGTGCAAGTTTTTTGCTTTAATTTGAAATAAACATCAATTAACTCCGTAATAAAAGATGCAACACTCCATCCGTCCAAGATAGCATGATGAAAGATCCAGACTAGAGCAACTTGGCTTGCATTAAGTTTAAAAACTCTCATTCTCCATAAAGGAGCCGTTGTTACATCAAAAGGAGATTGACGATCCTGTGCCAAATATTGATGGATATGTTCTTTTTGTTTTTCTCCCAGATGGGTAATGTCTGTCTCGTCAATTCGAACAGAAACCTCTTGGTGCACTACCTGAACTGGGGTGGAAAATTCTTCGATATGAAAGCTGGTTTTTAAGATGTCATGCTTATCAACCATCATTCTCATCGCTTGCTCCAGCACATGAACATCAAATGAATCATCATCTATCTGATAAACAAATTGATCATGATATACAGCTTCGTGTACATGTTTTAACGAATGGTAGACCATCCCTAGCTGTATATCGCTCATTGGAAATAAGTCTTTAGAATTGCTTAGCTTATCCGACATGACTATTTCTCACTTCCCAAAATTTTCTCTTTTAAACGATCCAATTCCTGAAGCTTCAACAGTTTTTGATTGCTAGATTGCTTGCCTTTTTCACCGATTTGCTGTCCCATTTCTCTAATGGTTCCATGCTTATACAAATCTCCAATTTGGAAACTAATTTGAAACTCTTTGTTTATAGCATGCAATAGCTTAATCGCTTTGATGGAATCGCCACCTAGAGCAAAATAATTATCGTCTATGCTGATCGGTTGCATTCCAATATTTTCTTCCCATATGTGGACTAACTGCTTTTCTGTAGGTGTTTGTGGAGCTACATAAGTTCCTGTAGAGCTTTCTTGAAGTTGTGGTTCTATTTTACGAAGTGATTCTTTATCAATTTTTCCATTTGGCGTAATAGGCATTTGCGACACAAAAATGAAATGAGCCGGAATCATATAAGAGGGTAATGTTGCAGTAAGTTGTTTACGAAGATCTGCTGGTGCCAAATCTTCCGTAGATGTTATATAGGCATGTAATTGTGGTTGTGCATCTTTATCATTTGTAACTAAAACTATTGCTTCTTTAATACCTTTTTGCTTTAATAGCTCGGCTTCTATTTCTCCGAGTTCAATGCGATAGCCCCTGATTTTTACCTGATGGTCAATCCTGCCCAGGTATTCTAGCTCTCCTTCAGGTAGCCATCTAGCTAGATCTCCTGTGCGATACATTCTTTCTCCGGGGACAAACGGGTTATCCATAAACCGTTCTTCAGTTAATTCGGGTTTGTTTAAATAACCACGAGCTACTCCCTTGCCGCTCACATACAGTTCACCTTTCACCCCAATTGGAGCTAGGTTTCTCTTGGAATCTAAAACGTAGGTTCTAAGCGTTGGAATAGGCTTTCCGATATTGCTGACAGTGCTGTCCGTATCATGTAATTGGAACTCCTTATAAGTCACATGAACAGTTGTTTCTGTAATACCGTACATATTAATCAAGGCTGTATTTGGATATTTTTGTTTCCATGCTTTCAACTGCGATGGTGTCAACGCTTCTCCACCAAAAATGACTTTACGAATGGATAAACTGCTGTCTGAGCGCTGCATTTCTTCAGACGAGAGCTGATAAAAAGCTGTAGGAGTTTGATTTAAAATCGTAACCTTTTGCTCCTGAAGTAAATTTCGGAAGGCATGAGGATCTCTGGCTATCTCAAAAGAAACGAGAACGATTTTTCCTCCATACAGTAAAGCCCCATACATCTCCCAAACAGAGAAGTCAAAACAGAACGAATGAAAAACGGTCCAGACATCATCACTGGTAAAATCAAATAAATTTCTGTCATTAAAGAGCAAGCGAATGACATTGCGATGTTCAATCATAACCCCTTTTGGTTTACCAGTAGAACCTGATGTATAGATAATATAGGCCAAATCCTCAGGCTTATTTACATGCTCTAGATCAGACGTCTCCTCGTTTAAAAGGGCGCTGTCGTGCAAGAGGATCAGCTCTGCATT
Organism: Brevibacillus laterosporus; assembly: GCF_030489605.1. Taxonomy (GTDB): domain Bacteria; phylum Bacillota; class Bacilli; order Brevibacillales; family Brevibacillaceae; genus Brevibacillus_B; species Brevibacillus_B laterosporus_E. The sequence goes on along the minus strand of NZ_JAUKFY010000001.1, from coordinate 126,558 downwards.
ACAGCCTTCCGGAACCATCTCTCTATGTTCAGCTAAGACAATTTTGGTCTGGCTATCATTGATCATATAAAGAATACGTTCTGTAGGGTATGTAGGATCAATAGGCATATAAGCAGCTCCAGCCTTCAATACACCGAGAATGGAAATAAGCATGTCCATGTTGCGATCTGCTAGAATTCCAACAATCTCATCTGGAGCAACTCCATGCTTCCGTAAGCTATGTGCTACTTGATTGGCTCGTTCATTAATTTCTTTATACGTCATACTTTGTTCATTAAAAATTACTGCAGTTTGATTCGGTCTTTCTTGGACTTGCTTTTCAAACAGCCCATGAATGGTCATCTCCTGAGGAAAATTAGCGTCCGTATCATTGAATTGATTCAATAACTTATGCTTTTCTGTTTCACCCAAAAAATTTAATGTAGATAAATCCATCAGGACCACCTCTTTGTCTTTTAAAATAAAAAACGAAACATTTTGAATCAAATTTGGTTGTAACAGATACCGATTTGCTCACATCATCGCTAACATTTACGCTAGCAATCATGCGACAAAAAATTGCATTATAATACATAAAATTACAGGTTTATTTTTCAATACTACCAATAATGGACATTTTCTTCAATATTTTTCTATCACATTTTATTATTATGTTTTTATTATGTAAAAATAATGATGTTGTTTCCGATGAATTAGTAACAATGTTATTTATCAATCAAATTATTGTTATTTTTTCAGTTCATTACTGTTTTTTATCAGACTAAAAAAAGAAGGCGTTTTTAAATAGCAAAAATAGCCGTAAAAGCTCGTATCCATAGCCTTCTTGTATAGTGAACAGTGTTCTCGACTCTACGTTTTCCAAGATATAAAAACGTTAACATTTTATGGGATATTATGATCTCATTTTCGATTTAGTTTATGAATAAAGTAAATACATGTACTTCTTTCAAGGTCTCTTAACATAAAAATAATAAAATCTGAAATTTACATCATATTTTGGTAATTCCTTTTTCCATATATGAAAAAGAAGCCGAAATAGGCGCCCTTTCTCTTGCCTAATAAAGAGAGAGGGCGCCTTATTTTCGAGCATATCATTTCTCATAAAATGACTTATTGATCTAGCTTAAATTTCTTTAATGCCTCCATTAAGGCTGGATTGCCTAAGCTTTCTTGGTCTCGTTGCTGTTTTTTCATATACTGCGCTACATCTCGTTTCGAAACATTCGTCTGTTTCTCCTTGCTGCGTCTGTCGTTAAACGTTGACAATTTTTCACGATGTCCGCATTTGCATACGAATATCTTTCCTTCTCCTTCCCCACGCATCTCCATCTTCTTTCGACATTGCGGGCATCTAGCATTTGTAACCTTGGATACTGCCTTACGATGGCCGCACTCACGATCTTGACAAACTAACATTTTTCCTTTTTTGCCATTTACCTCAAGCATCAGCTTTCCGCAATCCGGGCATTTAGAGCGAGTCAGATTGTCATGACGAAATTTTTGCTCACTACATTTAATCTGTTGGACGATTTGCTCGGCATACTTCTTCATTTCCTGTATGAAGCTGTTTTTCGCTAAGCTTCCTTTAGAGATCGCTCCAAGCTTCACTTCCCATTCAGCAGTAAGAGCCGGGGAGCGAAGTTCTTCTGGCACAAGCTCAAGTAATTGCTTTCCTTTAGAAGTAATATGAATATGCTTGCCGCGCTTTTCAATGAGGAAACTATTAAACAATTTTTCAATAATATCGGCGCGAGTAGCAACAGTTCCTAATCCACCTGTCTCACCTAATGTTTTGGCTAGCTGCTTATCAACCTGTCCCATATAACGGACAGGATTCTCCATAGCAGAAAGGAGTGTAGCCTCCGTAAATGGCTCTGGAGGTTTTGTTTCCCCTTTTGTAAGAGAAATGGTTTGTACAGATAGTTGCTCACCTTGCGCAAGCTTTGGTAAGAGCTGTTCTTTTAATCCATCTCCTTGATCCTCTTCATCATAGTGGTTATCGTATATTTCCTTCCAGCCCTGACTCGTGATCGTCTTCCCTTTTGCTAGAAATTCCTCGTTGCCAATTCGGGCACGAATACTAATTTGTTCATATTCAAAGGGCTGATATAGCACAGCCAGAAAGCGTTTTACCACAAGGTCATAAATTTTACGTTCCTTATCGCTAAGCTTATTCATCAGTACGGTTTGTTCAGTTGGAATAATCGCATGGTGATCGGATACCTTGCTATTATCCACTACATGTTTACCCGCTCGAATCGGTTGCTTTAACAGCTTAGCTGCAAACGGAGTGTATGGCTTAACGGAAATCGCTCTCAATCGATCAGGCAATGTTTCGATAATATCTGACGTCAAATAGCGAGAATCTGTCCGGGGGTATGTGAGTACCTTATGTGTTTCGTACAGCCCTTGCATAATGGAGAGGGTTTCCTTTGCAGAAAAACCAAACCGCTTATTCGCATCGCGTTGTAACTCGGTTAGATCATATAAAGCCGGGGCGAAGCTTTTCTTGTCAACCTTCTTTATGTCAATAATTTCAGCTTGTTTGTTTTTACTGCTTTCGACAATTTTCTCAGCCTTCTCCTTGGTAAACGTCTTCATATCTTTTGTTTGCTGATCCTGCCACGTAAGCTTTAATCCATTCCCTGTGACCGCTTGAACACCATAATATGGACGAGGAACGAACCTTTGAATCTCCTCCTCGCGTTTGGCAATCATTGCCACAGTAGGAGTTTGCACACGTCCGCAGGAGAGCTGGGCATTATGCTTCGTTGTAAGAGCACGAGTGGCATTGATCCCGACAAACCAGTCAGCTTCAGCACGAGCTACAGCAGAAGCATAGAGATTCTCGTATTCCTTGCCGTCTCGCAGCTTTCTGAAGCCATCGCTGATTGCTTTATCAGTCACTGAGGAAATCCATAAGCGCTTAATAGGCTTTTTCACATGTGCCTTTTCTAAAATCCATCGTGCCACGAGCTCACCTTCACGACCAGCATCTGTAGCAATAATCACTTCTGTAATATCCTGACGCCCTAATATTTTTTTTACAATCTGATATTGCTTGGAGCTCTGTCTGATGACAGTTAATTGCAGGCGAGACGGCAACAGCGGTAAATCCTCCAGCTTCCAAGCTTTATATGTCTGGCCATAAGCTTCAGGATCAGCCAACGTAACCAGATGTCCAAATGCCCAGGTAACCACATATTTGTCGCCTTCAAGGTACCCATTCCCCTGCTTGGTGCATTTCAAGACTCTGGCGATATCTTTACCCACTGAGGGTTTCTCTGCTAAAACAATCTTTTTACTCATGTTGTCATCCTCTCAAAACCGGATTCTATCGGTTGAACATGACGATCTTATTATGTCAACCACTCTCCTTCTTATGATACCGCTGTATGGCTGTGAGTACAAATAGAAACAAAAAAACAAAATGCCCATTTCCCAATCCGATGCTGGGAGATGAGCATTCTGTTTACCAAGCTGTTATTTGATTAAAATAGCAAGCGACTCGTATGGACGCAATGTAAATTCGCCCAATGTTGCCGGCACATCAGGATAGTTGGTCAGAATAACCTCCGTATGTGCTTTTTGAGTTATCTCCTTCGGCAGTACAAATTTTGTCGGCTCTGCGTAAAAATTATTAACTACGACTAACTGCTCAGCACCATATTGGCGTACATAGGCATAAATGTGAGGATGCTCTGGATACAGCATTGTAAAATCGCCATATGCAATAACATCATGCTTTTTGCGTAACTGGATCAATTTTTGATAGTGATACCAGATGGAATCCTGATCTTCTTGCGCTCGCTGCGCATTGATAAATGGATAATTATTAGCTACCTGAATCCAAGGAGTACCTGCCGTGAATCCACCGTTAGGAGCGTCCATCCATTGCATTGGTGTACGTGAATTATCCCTGGATTTTTGTTTGATCGCCTTCATGATCTCCTGCTCAGAGAGGCCTGTCTCTTGAAGCAAATGGTAGGCATTAATCGTTTCTACATCGCGATATTCCTCAATACGAGAAAAACCAGGATCAGTCATACCAAACTCTTCCCCCTGATAAACGTAGGGAGTACCTTGCATAAAATGAAGAGCCGTACCCAGCATTTTCGCAGATTCCTTATGATATTTCTGATCATCTCCAAAGCGAGTAACTACACGCGGTTGATCGTGATTGCACCAGAACAAAGCATTCCAGCCTTCACCTGCTTGCATTCCAACCTGCCATTCATTGAGAATGCTCTTTAATTTGACAAAATCAAACTCACCTGCAGCCCACTTCTGGCCGTTCGGATAGTCGACCTTCAAATGATGAAAATTAAAGACCATGCTTAGCTCTTTTTCGTCTGGATTGGTATAGCGAATACAATTATCAATCGTTGTAGACGACATTTCTCCTACAGTCAATATCTGAGGATAATGTGAAAACACCTGCTCGTTCATTTCTTTTAAATATTCATGAATGCGCGGACCATCCGTATAAAAACGTCGTCCGTCCTCCATTGGGCTTTGTAGCGTATCGTTTTGGAAGCTCTGATCCTTGGAAATTACATTAATAACATCTAAGCGGAAACCATCAACGCCTTTTTTCAGCCAAAAATGCATCATATCATAAATTTCGCGCCGCAAAGTCGGGTTCTCCCAGTTCAAATCAGCTTGCGTCACATCGTACAAATGCAAGTAATATTGTCCTGTCTGCTCATCCCATTCCCAAGCATTTCCTCCAAATTTAGACTGCCAGTTCGTAGGGGGATTGCCATCCACACCATCTTTCCAAATATAATAGTCGCGATACGGATTATCTTTGGAAGACCTTGCTTGTTTAAACCATTCATGCTCAATCGATGTATGGTTCACAACGATATCCATAATCAGCTTGATATTGCGCTGATGAGCCTCATGCAACAAATCTTCAAAGGACTCCATAGTTCCGTACTCCGGATTGATCGTATAGTAATCACTGATATCGTAGCCATTATCCTTTTGTGGAGACGCATAAATAGGAGTTAACCAGATTACATCCACACCTAATTGCTGTAAATAGTCTAATTGGCGAGTGATACCTGCCAAATCTCCGATGCCATTCCCTGTTGTATCAAGAAAGCTTTTCGGATAAATCTGATACACGACAGCTTTCTTCCACCATGTTTTCTGCATTGCTTACACCACCATTTTTTGTAAAGACTTAATCTAGTTGTATGTGCATAACTTACGTGTCATATATGTTAGTTGTTATGCTACAGACTTTGTCCCTTGCTCTTCTGCCTTTTTGCTGCGCATTTTGCCAAATATAATAGTAAGGACAAAAGGTATAACTAAAGCGATTGCCATTCCGACAAAGAACGGTAACCAATTTTGCGGGAAGATGGACAAGAAGCCTGGTAAACCACCCACACCAATCGAAGCGGCTTTCACTTTATTTATCGTAATAAATACAGCACCGAGCGCAGATCCAATCATCGCGGCGATAAATGGATAACGCATCCGCAGATTTACCCCGAACATAGCTGGTTCTGTAATTCCTAAGAAAGCGGAAATCGCTGATGTAAGTGATAAGCCCTTGCCTTTTTCATCGCGAATCAAAAACATCGTAGCTAAGGAAGCAGAGCCCTGAGCAATATTAGAAAGCACTAAAATCGGCCATAAGAAGGTTCCGCCTACACTTGCGATCAATTGTAAATCTACTGCCAGGAAGGTATGATGCATGCCAGTTACAACCAGCAAGGCATAGAAACCACCATAAATGAAACCGCCAACTGCTGCAAAATTATCAAAAATGCTCACAAAGGCATTCGTAATTACAGTTCCGACTGAGAAGGTTAATGGCCCAATCACGATAAATGATAGGAATCCTGTCACTAACAATGTTACAGGAGCTACTAATAATAGCTTGAAAGCGTCTGGTACGCGCTTATTCATGAATTGTTCTATCTTCGCTAAACAAAACGCTGAGACAAGAACAGGCAATACTTGACCTTGATACCCAATTTTTTCAATGCTTAAGCCAAATAAATTCCAGTATGGCACCGTTCCTTTTGCAACCGCATCTCCATATCCCCAAGCATTTAATAAATCTGGGTGGATCAGCATTAGCCCAAGTACCATTCCAAGAAGCTCACTGCCGCCAAAGCGTTTAGCAGCAGACCAACCGATTAATGCAGGCAAGAATACGAAAGATGTATTGGCAATGAGATTAATGATATCTGCTAGGTCCTTCCATTGACCGTATACCTGAATAAGTGATTGGTCTGGGAAAAATATCCCTTTACCTGTCAAAACATTATTGATCCCCATTAGCAAACCAGCAGTCACAATTGCGGGTAGAATTGGGATGAAAATATCAGCTAATGTTTTAATTGCTCGTTGTATCGGATTTAATTTTTTTTCCGTAGCATCCTTAAGCTCCTGCTTGGAAGCCTTTTCTAAACTAGTCAGCTCTAATAAATGAGCATAAGCTTTTTCAACAAGACCAGGACCAATCACAACCTGAAACTGTCCATTCGCTGAAAAGGAGCCTTTTACTAGATCATTACTATCTAGCTCTTCCTTCTGGACCTTCCCCTCATCAAGCAAAGCAAGGCGTAAGCGCGTTACACAATGTGAAGCGGTTACAATATTTTCTTTACCGCCTAGTGCTTCAACGATCTCCTCCACGGACTTTTTGCTAACACTCATAGATGTACCTCCTCTTGGAATCGCTTTCATCATTATTTGTTGGTCTTAGTATAACTTGTATAGACAAGTTTGTAAACACTTGTTTATACAAGTTATACTAGACAAATTATTCTAAAGCACCGAAAGGAAATGCCCCTTCCCGCTTTACCGAAACAGCAATGCATCTAGCATGCAGACTCAAAAACACCCTGCTCCGCTTTAACCTGGTAAAAAACCTGCTACCTGATTAGGCACAAAAAATCTCACCATTTCTATTGCGCTGATCCTGCTCTGAAAGTAATGCTAAAGCGTTTTTATTTTTATCTTTTAAAAAAACAGGAGTGACTATGTTGATTCGCGAAATCTATAAGTCTTGCAATCGGGATTGTTTGAAAAGAAGACATATGTAGCATATGAATAGGAGGTTTACTCATGCAAATGATGGAAGCCATTCCGGCATTGCCTGTAACAGATATAAGGAAAAGCGAGGATTTTTATCGTGATAAACTAGGTTTTACCCTCATTTATCACGAAGAGGGATTCGCTATCTTGAAATGTCATTATGTGGAGATTCATCTTTGGGTAGCCAGTGATGAAAGCTGGCGTAATCGAAACGATCTCTCGCCGATCGTTTCAGGTGCAGAATCATTTATTGCAGGTACAGCCGGCTGCCGAATCAGAGTGGAAAATATTGATGAGCTTTATCAGCGTATTCAACCGCTGAATATCCTGCATTCCAACGGTCATATAAAAGAGCAGCCTTGGGGTGATCGTGGTTTCAGCGTACTAGACCCGGACAATAACATCATTACGTTTTTTGAACCCCTAAACACCCAATGAGCAGAGGCCGTCATAGTCCATGTTTTATATAGCAGGGCTACCTGATAGGGACATTCATTGTTCCTACATTATCTAGCTGTTGCTTCACGCAAACGATTATTTCATCGCCTACGTGCAAAATCAGTAAACACAAATCGATCTGGACGATGCCGCGACTCTGTATACTCAAATATCGTACCGTCATACAAATGCACATAGTTGCGAACCACAACAACAAACCCAAATGCTTTCATATCCAGATATTCTCGGTCTTTTCCTGTTGCTTGCTCTACTTGAATGACTCTTTGCGCAAACCCAATTTTTAATTCCAAATCATTCTCTATATACTCGTAAATAGATTTTTCAGCAATTTCAGGAGTCAAGCCTGCACACTTATCTTTGCTAAAATAGTTGATATCCAATATGACCCTTTCTCCATCCAGCTTTCTTACCCGATATAAATGATAAACGTTTATACCATTTGGAAGATGAGTTTTTTGTTCCAGTTTTTCATCAATAACCAGCTCTGTAAAAAATGGCACAGTTGTCGAAAAGACCAATCCGCTATTTTCATTAGCTTCTTTAAAGCTGACTAATCCACCAAAGGAAAAGCTAATCGTATTTTGATCTAAAACAAAGACGCCCTTCCCATGCATGCTGTTTACAAGTCCTTCTTCAGCCAGCATATCTAAAGCACGGCGAATCGTGCCCCTGCTAGTCTCAAACTTTTTGCAAAAATCATTTTCAGAAGGTAATTTTTCCCCTGGTGGATACACTCCTTCAATAATTCCCTGTCTAATTTCTTCATAAATAGCAAGATATCTTCTGTTCATTATCCGTTTCCTCCGTGTATCAATAGCCCTGTCAATGCTTTATCTTTCTATATTCTCTATTCCATACTACCAGAAGTTGTTAGGGATGAAAAAGAAATAGGACGTAAATGAGAAAATCGGCTACTGAAAATGATCTTTGTTACTAGGATGATAGATATTTTTCAAGAATAGAAAAATATCTGTATTTTCTTTATAATGTATGAAACAGAAAGAAAAGGAGAGGACGTGCTATGTCAACATCTACATTAAAAGTGGGGATTATTGGAACAGGCTTTGGTGCCTCAGTCCATGCTCCGCTTTTTCAGGCTCATCCACAGTTTGAGGCAGTTGCAATTACGAGTGTATCAGGAAGAAACACCGAGCAAGTTAGACAAGCAACAGGCATCACGAATATTTACTCCGATTGGAAAACGATGTTAATCTCAGAACCTCTCGATCTTGTTTCTGTTACATCAGCACAGTATCAGCATAAAGAGATGGTTTGTGAAGCCTTTTCTCACGGGTATCATGTCCTATGTGAAAAACCAATGGCACTCAATCTCAACGAGGCGGAAGATATGATTGCCGCACGTGATCACGCAAATCGATTCGGAGCCATTAATTTTGAATTCAGATATCTACCTGCTCGATCAAAGGTAAAAGAGATCATCAAAAGCGGACAATTAGGCCGAATTATACATATTCGTTACCAAGGAAATGCACTAAATTATCTTTCCCACCATTCAGGCCATAAAAGCTGGAAAGAAGACAAATCGTTAGGCGGCGGCACACTTAACTCAATCGGTTCCCATATGATTGACTCCATACAGTGGTGGCTTCAAGAACCAATAACCTCCGTTTCTGGACAAACGCCTATCCACTTTCCTGAATTAGAGGATCTCTCAGGGAAAAAGCATACTCGTACCTCAGACGATTCATTCCAGCTTGTAGGAGCTTCCCAAAGTGGCTCCACCTTTGAGCTAAGCTTTCTCATACGCGGTCGTCATTGCAAGCATAATTGGTCGCTTGAGATTTATGGAACAGAAGGAACGCTATTTATGACGGATGATAACCAAATACATCTTGGTATAGAAGCAAGGCCGCTTACCTTGGTCGATCTAAAGGCTTCTTTGCAAATGCCTGCCACGCTTCCTGCTTCTGCTGCATTTTTTTACACACCATTTACCCACATGCTAGACGAGCTAGCTGATGTGCTTTTACACAAAGACAGGAAACCAAAGACTCTGGCTACCTTCGAGGAGGGCTATCAAGTACAGCGTATACTAGATGCCAGCAGACAAAGTGCAGATCAAGGAACCCGTGTATGCATTCTCTCCTAGCAAGCCTTAAAACATTAGGACATACAAAAAAGGACCATTCGAAAATGCTGCTGAATGGTCCCTTTTTTCTAATCCTAGCTGTTACTGCTCCGGCTACTTACTGTACGAGTGTCCATACGGATGACGTACTAGGCTTTTCACCTTTTGTCCACCAATTTGCTTGGTAGGTTTTACCCTCGTAGGATACCTTTGCCCCACCTTGGTAGGCTTTCTCGCTGTTCCATTTTTGTATAACATCGCCCACCTGCTTCCATACATCAGTGCTGTCGGGACGGTCGCCGCGAGTCCACCATTGAGCTTCATATTCTACGCCCTCATATATCACTCGATCACCATTATTATAAACGTTGTCTTTGTTCCATGTGTCACCGGTGTTTTCAGTCTGCTCTTTTTCGGTACGTACCGTTACTTTTTGGGAAAAACCAGATTTATTACCTGCATGGTCGACAGCTACTACCATATAAGAATAGGTTGTGTCAGCCTCCAAATCCTTGTCTGTAAAGGTTGTTTCTCTAGTCGTCCCTACATGTCGGCCGTCACGATACACTTCATAAGCGTGGATTCCATGAGGAGCTGTAGAGGCTGTCCAACTCAACTCAATTGTAGATGCAGTTTTTGCTGGGGAAACTAGATTGCCTGGTACAGTTGGCAATTCTACTTGTTCGTCTTCTTTGCTAGTTCTAACTGTGAATGGCTTGGACATTTCTGATTTATTTCCAGCAAAATCAATGGCTCGAACCGTATATGTGTAAGCCGTATCGATAGTCAATTCCTTATCTTCAAAATATGCCTGGCTAGTCTTACCTGCTAAATGACCATTGCGATATACTTCATATTCCTTGATACCTTCAGAAGCTGTCGAGGCTGACCAGCGCAATTCAATACTTGTTGTTGTCTGTCCTGGAGAGGTCAGGTTACTAGGAATTGTCGGCAATTGTACCTCTGGTTCTGTTGGGTTACCATCGTTTTTCAAATTAACGTCGATTGCTTGGTAAAAAGCATTCCCTGTATCAGCGATTTCCCACACACCAAGGATGATATGGTAGCCGCTGCGATCGGTTGGAACATTAACAATGTGAGACACTGATTTAGGAGGAACCTTGCCACCATCGTTAAACTTAGCAATAAGCTCAAGATCGTCGCGCCCTAGTGGGTTGTTAGGATTCCAATCTTTTTTCGTTATATAATATTTCCAGTCACCAGTAGAATGCGGAGCGGTTAAATACCACGTAAAAGTATTTTTTCCACCTTTCATGTCTACTTTTTTCCATCTGCTATCGGTTTGGACAAAGAGTTCCTTATATTTTCCTGCTCCTGTAATCTCCCCATCTTTAGGTCCGGATTGTGGGAAATTACCTACTCCCTCTACGCTTTGCGGTTCATATTGAATTTGACCGCAGCCAACGTTTTGTCCTTGCTTACAAAGTAAAGTCCTGCTTGCAGGTGATTCAATGTAACCATGTGCTGACGCGCTGCTTGCAAATACCATCGTACCAGCCATAGCTGCCAGCGTTATTCCAAATGCTACTGAGCTCTTTCCAAAAACTGTTTTCCATTGCAAAGCCATTCTGTCTACCTCCTAGTATGTAATGTTCTAGGTTATACCAAATACTTTGTAACACTTGTTATTTTATTAAAATTGGTAGCAGATTAGATAGATTCTTTACGACTGAATTATTACATTACAATAGTCATATTTTTAAATCTACTAATTTTTAAAAGTAAGAGATTTGATTTTGATAAAATCCAAGCAAAATGATGGAAACGGCAATTCTTTCCTTTATGTATTTTTGATGTATCCTTTTTTAGGATCAAAGAACTAGATTTATGTTAGTATTACATTATTTTTTTTGCATAGGTTTTTTGACTCAAAAAAGCCGAATAATAGGCGTTTTAGTGACACCTATTATTCGGTCTATAACTACTCAGTATAGTGCGCGGTGATCACCGGCAAACCAGCGGGCACGCGGCAGAATACTTCCCTGTTTCATTTGTTGTATTGTAGAAAAGATAGGGCTTACCTTTTCCATTTGAGGAGCTTGTGGTGCTATAGCAGTCTTGCTTACATCAGTCGAGACTTGCTCAGTAGCAGCGCTTTTGACCAGATTAACGTCTATCACTTGATAAAAAGCATTCGTGGTATCCGCAATCTCCCACACAGCCAGAATAAGATGATAACCACTGTGATCAGTTGGTACATTGCAAGTATGAGTCACCGTCGTACCAGGTCTGTTTCCACCATCGTAATAGTAGCAAAACGGAACTAGGTCTAAGTCGGAACGAGCAAGTGGTTTATTGGGATTCCAGCCATTTTTCGTAATGTAATACTTCCATTCCCTTGTGCTATGCGATGCTGTCAATCTCCACTTAAACGTATTTTCCCCACTATGCATCGTTACTTTTTTCCAACGATCAGCGGTTTGTGTATACAGATCGGGATAGCGCCCTGCTCCTGTGATTTGTCCATCCGGTGGGCCAGATTGTGGAAAGGACCCTTCTCCTTCTACACTCTGAGGCTCATACTGAATGGGACCGCAATTCATGTTTTTGCCTTGTTTACACATAAAAGCCCGGCTTGTAGGCGATTCCACATAGCCGTGAGCTGATACACGTTCAGCAATAAACATAGCCCCTGCTATCATTACTACTAGCATCCCAAAAGCAACACATACCTTGATTGCCATCTTGCTCATGACGCTCTGTTCTGCCATTTAATGACCTCCCATGATGTGGTAAAGCAAAGTTCTGACAAGACCGCAATACTCACCTCCATTTATAACATTAGTAATATTATAAAAATGGGAGTCATTATTTAGAACTTATTAAACTGTTTTTTACAGTTCAGACGCCATGGATTATTTTTTGCTATATATGAAACTGCAATTTGACTAATTATTCTGGTAACCACCAGTTTCCTGAAGCTGTGATCATGGTCAATAAGCGGATGCTATTGTCAAAATACTCATTTGATTTTGTTGGAGAGCTAGCCATATGCGCCCATAATTTGTTTAACCACTCCTGATTCTTGGAATCAATCATAGCACTAACAGCAAAAGGAGCGGTAAAGGCCATAGAGTTAAAATCAGCCTTAGGCAATACTTTGCCATCTAGGCTATAGCCTGACATTACTTTTTTAGGATTTTTTGATGTGGTTTTCTGAATCCATGAATTTAACGTTTCCAACTGGGGTACTGCTCTGCTATCTCCGCTCAAGAGATAATCGACAGGTAAACGCCAAGGAACCCGACAAGCATTATAATAGTAGCTGCCATCGTTCTTATCTTCTAATAAATGGGGAGGGGCGGGTACATAGGAGGTAGATTTTTTCACGGCGAAATCTGGCAATAGTCCAGCTTTGGGGCTATTTTTGGTATAGAGTGTATTCTGAATGCTATATGTTTTATCAATGACCTTGCTCCACTTACTATTTCCGGTCGCTTTTTCAAATGCCTTTAAATGACTCAGCATGAAATCTGATGTACGCGTAGCTTTACCGTATTTACTATCGCTATCATCTGCCCAATCTCCCAGCTTCAGAATCCCTTCCGAATAATTAACTTCGTTCTTCATGATCGCATTGATTACGTTTTTGGCTTGGGAAAGATAATCGATTTCTCCAGAGCTCCCCCATTGCTTGTCCGCTAATAACAAAGCATAGGCGATGTCCATATCTCCATCTGTGGCTGCATCATTTCCGCCATCTGGGTTGTCAATGATGTTTCCTTTGCTATCTTTCACTTGTTGCCAAGCCATCAAAGCTGAATTAATGACACTAGGATGAGCTTTATAATAACGGTATAAACCGTCAAAATACGTTTTTGCCTCAGCATCGTGTCCTGCCATCAGAACTGTTGCCAGCATCCCATAGCCATGACCCTCTGAAGAAGAAACGGCATTGTCTGGTTCAACTGTCTTTTCTAAATTGTAAAATACATAATATTGATTGCTTGCCTTTGGATGCTTCTTGATATACCGTTCTTTCCACTCGTCGTATATACGCCGTACGTCATTATCCAACTGAGTCTGGCTCACATGATTAGGTTTAATCGCGCCCGATACATAATCGGTATGTTGAGGGAACGGTCTGGCTACATTGACAAGCAATGTCTCTTTGCTTTCCTGTAGTCTTGGGGTGTCGGTCACCAACTCATTTGACGTCATAGAGCCTGACGCCGAAATTGGAAGCAATGCGAGTAAACTGCAAATACCTGCACTAATCAAGGACAAGCGTTTTCTTTGTTTCATACAAATCTCTCCTTTTTTTATTGATATGGCAGAACTTGTAAAACATTTACTTTTTTAACGTAAATATCAATTGGCGTATTTGCAAGAAAAATGCAAAAAAACAATAGGCTTTATTTCATAATAAGGAAAATATTACCTAAAGTAAACACTTTATTATTTTGTCAATAAATCGTTTTTCTCTAACACACAAAAAAACCCTACACGTATACGCCTAGGGTTTTCCTTCATACATTCTTTATCTTTGCCCAGATTATTTTTTGTGAGATTTCTCAAGCATCTCTGCAATTTTTTCAACTTGGGCTTTAATTGCAATCGGATCATACGGCCAAAAGAAATCTGTATCTAATTCAAAGACACGATTGTTCTTTACTGCTTCTAACGAGTTCCAAAATGCCCCATGCCTCTGGAATTGTCCGCTTGTTCCCAATTCTAAAAACATATAATCCCCAGCAAATTCAGGAATCATTTCGTAGGAAATTACTTTAAGATCCTCTTTTGCATCAATCAGCTTCTGAACACGCGGAGGAGGATTTAATTCCAGGTGTTTATATATCGCTTGAACCCCGCGCCATATCCCAAAGGAATAGACATATATCTCTTTGTTAAACTCTCCCATAACAGAAACGGTCTCGTTCTTTGCAACAATCCCTTTTATTTTTTCCTTGGCCGCCTGTACTGTTTTATTAAAATCTGCAATCCATGCTTCTGCTTCCTTTTGCTTTCCCAGAAGTTCTCCAAACACTTTTATTTCGTCACGTGCATCATTAAAGGTATTATACGGGTAAACGACTGTGGGTGCTATTTTACTTAACTGCTCATACATAGCCGGATCATCCGATAAGGTGACGATTAGATCGGGATTTAGTGATAGTATTTTCTCCACACTTCCCATCTCGATCTGCCCAATATCTGCAATTCCAGCAGTAAGATGCTTAATGTGTGGAGAATCGATATCCCACTTGGGAGCGCCAACTGGTTTTACATGAAGTGCAAGAAAGGTGCCCAAATATCCTTGGGCTATCACCCGTTTTGGCTCCGCTGGTATTGTGATATCCCCTTTAATGGTTTTAATCACCCTCGTGGTTTGCTTTTGTTGTCCACTTTCATTTGCTGCCGGTTGAGACTGTGCTTCACTCAGGTTCGTTTCTCGCCCCGCGCTATTGCAAGCGCTCAATACGATCATAAGCAAAGCAAGCATGGCCCCAATCCACAGCTTTCTACTTACCATCCTCATCTTTTTTCTTCTCCTTTTTGAAAAACGATTGTTTATGCTTATAGAAGATGTTTGATAATCATTATCAATCATGCTCATCATAACAATTATATGTAAAGCCGTCTATTTCAAAAAGTTATCAATTGGATATGGATCAATGTTAAATTCGTTTCCTGAAACCAACAAATTGACTTGTTTCACTAACTGTCTTTCCAGTAAAAGACCATCACAGCACCAAAACTCTTCTAGTCTGAGAAGGACGCCTCTGAAATATATAAATGCTTGCCTCGGTTCTGCACCTTTTTGCTGTACACGTACTGGCGGTGTTATTTTCAGCATGGTCATATAAATTGAAGACTCCCCAGACACTTGTGAATTTCTCTTATGGGCTTAACAAACGATTTTTTACTCACTTTTTACATAAAAAAAGCAGAGGAATTACTCCCCTGCTTTTTTATTCACATCATTAAAGACTGTAGCACAACTACACAACTGCATAGCTGCTCTATCATGACTATTATCTGCTATCGTCTAGGTACCAGCTACCACTTGCAATTTATCTCGAAGCTTGGCAAGCATATCTGTTGTCATTTTTTCCAAGTCATATTCTGCTTTAAAACCCCACTCCGCTTTAGCGGCTGTGGCATCAATTGAGTTTGGCCAACTGTCTGCAATTCCTTGTCTGATTGGGTCTACTTGGTAATCCATCTCAAATGTCGGAATATGCTTCTTGATCTCCTGTGCAATTTGCTCTGGCTCAAAGCTCATTGCTGTCACGTTAAAGGCATTACGGTGTTGTAATTTAGATGCATCTGCTTCCATCAAATTGATGATAGCGTTAAGCGCATCCGGCATATACATCATATCCATATACGTACCTTTTTGGATGTATGAGGTATAACGGCCATTTTTAATTGCCTTGTAATAAATTTCCACTGCATAGTCGGTTGTTCCACCACCTGGAGGCGTTACATAGGAAATCAGCCCTGGAAAACGTACACCGCGCGTATCTACTCCAAATTTTTGATAGTAGTAATCACACAATAATTCCCCAGAAACCTTATTTACCCCATACATGGTAACAGGACGTTGAATTGTGTCCTGAGGTGTATTATCTTTTGGTGTTGTTGGGCCGAATGCACCGATTGAACTTGGTGTAAAAAATTGACAATTAAGTTCTCTTGCTACTTCAAGTGCATTTACCAATCCGCCCATATTTAAATTCCAAGCGAGCAGTGGCTTTGCTTCCGCCGTCGCAGACAACAGAGCGGCCAAATGCATAATGGTATCCACTTTGTACTTTGCAGCAATGTCGCGCATAGCCTTTGCATCAGTTACATCTAAAATCTCAAATGGTCCCTCTTGCCCCTCGCCCTGACGAATATCAGTGGCAATTACGGATTCTGTTCCGTATACACTTCGTAGCTTCGTGACCAATTCGGAGCCAATTTGTCCAAGCGCTCCTGTTACCATTATTCTTTTCATGTGGGTTGACCCCTTTCTTCCTGTTGTTCCTTTTGATCAGTAGGGTTAAATAATTCCCATTTCTTTTCCTATTTTTTTGTAGGTGGCCAACGCTTGATCTAGCATCTCTTTCGTATGCGCCGCAGTTGGCATATTGCGGACACGTCCGGTTCCTTTAGCAACCGTTGGGAATACAATAGCTTTTGCATAAACGCCTTCTTCATACAATCGTTTACTGAATTCCTGTGTTTTTATTTCATCACCAATAATGCAAGGCGTGATTGGAGTCTCACTGTCTCCGATATCAAAGCCAAGCTCCTTCAAGCCCTTCTTCAGGTAATTACCATTCTCCCAAAGGCGATCATGTAATTCGGTGCTTTCTGTCAAAATATTGATGGCTTTGGTAATAGCTCCTACATCTCCTGGTGTAAGTGCAGTGGAGAATAAGAAGGGTCTGCTGCGTACTTTAAGCCAATCAATCAATTCTTGTTTACCAGCTACATAGCCACCTACTACTCCAATCGCTTTGGACAGCGTTCCGATCTGGAAGTCTACTTTGTCAGATAAGCCAAAATGCTTAACTGTCCCTGCTCCCTTACCGAGAACACCAGAACCATGGGCATCATCCACATACGTGATTAAATCGAATTCCTCAGCAATCTCTACAATTTCTGGCAGTTTGGCAATATCTCCATCCATCGAGAAAACGCCATCTGTAATTACCATGATTTTATTGTACAGGCCAGATTCTCTCGCCTCTTTTGCTTTTTCACGAAGATCATCCATGTCAGAGTGGTTGAAACGGATGATTTTGGCTTTAGATAGACGGCAACCGTCAATAATGGATGCATGGTTTAATTCATCCGATAGAATTGCATCATTTTTATCCATCACAGCAGAAATTGCTGCCATATTACAGTTGAAACCAGACTGATAAGCAATAGCCGCCTCGGTATGTTTAAATTCTGCTAGTGTTTTTTCTAAAGTAATATGGATATCCAATGTCCCGTTAATGGTACGAACGGCCCCTGCCCCAACACCATATTTTTCGATCGCTTGGTATGCTGCATCTTTCAAGCGCTGATCTGTTGCTAAACCCAGATAGTTGTTGGAAGAAAGGTTAACCAGTTTTTTGCCTTTAATGGTAATCACAGGCCCATTGGCACTCTCCAAAGGATCAATAACGTTATAAAGACCTTTGCTTTTAAGCTCCGCTAAATTTTCTTGTAAAAACTCCTGCAATCCTCTGCTGGACATCCTTTATCCCTCCATAGGTATCTTGGTTATTTTATCTTTTCATAAATGAGATGCTATCATTACATTTTGGAAGGAAGACGGATGGTTCACTCCCTCCAGAGAAAACAAATGTCCTCTCTATATGTACACAACAATGTTATATCAGCCGCAAAACCATCTTCCTATTCTAGTTTTAAAAGTACCACATGTGCCACATAATGTCCACACAACAAACACAGCATTTTTCAATATCATCTGTTAATTCATAGTAATCAGTCATTAAGAACCCTTTAATACCAAGCTTTTAACTCAAAAATAATTTGTCTGAATAATCAATCAACTATCTTGCCATGTTTTTCTAGGAAGTACATCTGTCTTTTTTTGTATATTGCCGTCAAGGTTCCATATAAGCTTTGGATGTCTTTTTCCAAAGGACACTCTCAGCAAGACAGCTGGGCTACCGACTCCTCAATATTTCTAAAAAACGAACTCTGATCGGCAAAAAGCCCAAGTAAAGGACTCAATTGCTTGTCCAATACTTGGGTGATCGGTCAAACGAAATGCTGATATATACATACCTTTATACATGCTATCTTTTTCGACGATTTATTCCTTCAATCACGACTTCATCTACATAATGACGAATTCTTTCTAAAATCCGTCGTGCTTTTGTTACTTCGATACGTGAGCCATTACTCATGGCAAAATGTTCTTCCAATTCCTCAAGAGAATAGTTTGAAGTAAATAAAGTTGGTAGATGATTGTTAATTCGCTGATTTAAAATAACGCCAATCACTTCATCTCGAATCCAAGGGGTGACATTCTCCGCTCCTAGATCATCTAGGATCAAAACAGGAATCTCCTTTAATAGCTCAAGTTTGCCTACATAGGATTGATCGGAGAGGGATTCTTTCAACTCTCTAATGAAATCTGGGACGTATACCATTAAGGAAGAAATGTTGTTCTCCGATAGCTCGCGTGCGACAGCAGCCATCAGATAGCTCTTGCCAACCCCAAAGCCTCCGTGAACATATAGCCCTCGTGTAGCCTGCTTCTTGTTGTCTCTCATTCCTCGGCAAAAACGCATCGCCAGACGAATCGCTTCTTTATTGGAATCATCCATATCCATATGATGAAAGCTAGCTTGAAGTGTTTCTTCAGACACATAGTAGCTTCGCATCATTTTACGAGTACGAAGTGTTTCTTCATAGGCTAATTGCTTATCACAGGGGCTTAGTGCGGATACAATATGCTTATTTTGCACCTGTAGCTTATTCGTATGTCCCTGTACCAAATTAGGACATTCTGACAGTCCAGGGCAATTCTCGCAATAATAGTGCTCCTTCACCGATTCATACACTGCCGAAAGGGAGCGAAACAAATCCTCCCTGGTTAATTCGGGATGCTTCTGCAGAAAGGCTTTTAGATAGAGAGACGAGCGCATCATTTTATCCAATTGTTCATCCGGACTTAAAATATGCCGCGGAGTTCGCTTAGCTAACTCCTCCATGAATTGACGCAAAGGTTCCATCTAATGTTCGCCTCCCTTCATCGGCTGTCGTAGTGATTCGTATAATTCTTTTAGCTCTGGATCATCCATAATGGTTTTTTTCACTTGCTTTACGCGTTTTTTTCGGTCAGTATCAACTGCCTCTGCTTCCTCACGATCAAGCTGTCGCTGTACAGCAGCAGGCAGTTTATCCTGCAGCAATACTCGTGAATTACTGCGCCTGCCTCTGTTCGAGGATAATCCACCTTTTTGCGGGCCTGCCTGAGATTGAGCCGTTTGATTTTCCATCGCCTGATTCTTAGCTTCTGCCCGTTCCAAAATAACCCTCACTGTTTCTTCTACGGTAGAAATTGCTTTGGCTTTCCAGCTATCTCGAATGGTTTCCACGTAAGCTTTTGGCAATTCCATTTTCGTTTCACGCATGGCATATAAGAGTAAAGCATTTACTACCTCTGACGGCATTGAATCTGTGAAGACCAAGCTCTCCGCCCGTTCTAAAAACGCACGTGAAATTCTGCCTCCCACCGCTTGCTCTAAGAGAATCAGCGGTGAAAGTTCTCGACAGATTCGCAGAAAAACCTCCGTTCCGGGAGCTGGTATTTTCCCAGGGCCAAGATGTTCCAAATAGGCATCGGCTAAAGAGCGGCGCTCACGCGTGAGCTGGTTATTTACATATCGCTCGCGCAGTCGTTTACGCAATAGTTCTGTGCTCAGAGTCCCTTGTGAATCATAAAGATTCCAATCCCGCAGCTCTTGGCTTAATAAGTAGCTGTCCACTTGATAAAAAGCGAGCAACTGATAAAAAAACGGAATGGTTTCCTGCGTTACGACCTTAGAGGGTTGTACATGACTAGGCAGGCTAGCTCGCAAAAAGGATAAATCCAACTGTTTGTCTGGCTCCGCTTGATAATGATTAGCTAGGGAGGCTGTAGGATGTTTTTCTTGCATGTGAGCAAAAAAACGATCCGTTTCCGATCCTGGACGAATTTCCAGCTCAGAAGCTGACAAATTATGATATACCTCATAGAAACGCTTGGTTACATCTTCTTCGTACGGATACTCCTCCGCCAGATTACTCCATAGCTGATCAGCATAGGTACGGCGAAGCTGCTCGTATTTGACTTTGCCTACTTGATTTAGCAGCATAACGGGAAGAATATCTTCCTGAAAAAATTGAGCTGGAGTTAGCGGTGGCAAGACAATGTACTCATAAAAAAAGTCATGTTCGCGATTCTCACGACGACGGACCTTTAATAAATCCATCGCTTCTAAACGTTCTCTGGCTTGCAATAAGCGATCCAACGGCAAGGATGTCATCATCATCAGACTCCGGTGCGTTCCTTCGCTTGCTGCTCCACTCTTTTCATCCACCTCGTGCATTAATAACTGATACAACGAATAGGATGACACCCCCAGTAAGGGCAAATAAAGATGGGTTACGAATCCCATCTCCATCATACTCAGCGGCCTTATGAATCTCACTAAATAGCGATCGTTGGGCGCAAGTTCGTTCCACATGACACGCATCGACCAAAATCCTTCCTTACGTTCATAGTTTCTCTATTATATCATTTCTTCTGTCATGTTACGTAGGAGAGGTTTGGAAGCTTCGAGAAAAAATGCTTCTTATTCTGATTTATTCATTTTAGGCGGCTGATTCCGCGCTTGTTCTAAAAGCTCTTCCAATTCTCGCATAAATACATTAATATCTTTAAACTGACGATAAACCGAGGCAAAACGAACATAAGCTACCTCATCCACATGATACAGGCGCTCCATGACCATTTCCCCTACCTCTTTGCTAGGGACCTCAGCCTTCCCTTGACTACGTAGTTCTCGTTCAATCTCATTTACAATATTCTCTAATATCTCCAGTGTTACAGGACGCTTTTCGCAAGCACGAATCAACCCTCGTAAAATTTTATCGCGGCTGTACTCTTCTCTTGTTCCGTCCTTTTTAATAATTAATAGTGGTGTTTCTTCCACCATTTCAAATGTAGTGAATCTTCTGCCGCAGTCCTCGCACTCTCGACGGCGTCTGATTGATTTGTTGTTATTAAATGGGCGGGAATCCAATACCCTTGTCCCATTAAATTCACAAAATGGGCAACGCATTAGCCATCATCTCCAAAATGATTACTCAGTTAGATCAACATCATTCCAAAAAAGAAAGACTTGATTTTATTCAATAAATTTGCGTGTAAATTATTGAAGTTTTTCTTTAGAGTCCCATATCCAGTAAGGTTAGTCAAGGGAAAAGCTAATATCCTATTCCCATTTGTCCATAATTTTTTTAAAATGAGATAGTATCTAACAGCAAGGGAGGGTTCTTGCATGCGCCTAGTCTCATTGCGACATGTTCAACCTGGAATGAAATTGGGAAGGACCGTTTTTACAGATGATGGGAAAGTCCTGCTTGGGGCAGGTATGGAGTTAAGTGAAAGATTGGTAAGTGGTCTACAACGCATGGGAATTGATTCCGTCTATATTGATGACCCGCACACATCAGATATTGAGGTAGAGGATGTTATACGTCCAGAGACAAGGCAAGATGCTTTGGAAGTCATACATAAAACCGTGCAACAACTGCGGAATACGAATAAAGTTGCTCGCAGGGTCTCTGTCAAAGACATGGGCATGCATTTCCAGCAGGTCTTTCATAAGATTTTAAATGATCTATCTGGTGCAAAAGATATCATGATTCATCTCGCTAACATCTCCTCTCACTCGGGAGCAATGTATCATCACAGCGTTAACGTTGCTGTCATGGCTACAGCCGTTGGGATGTCGCTTGGCTACAACACGACGCAATTACGTGACTTGGGAATCGGGGCACTGTTACATGACATTGGAAAAACAGCGCTACCAAAAGAATTGCTTGAAAAGACCGAGCGTTGGAACGAGGCTGAAATGGAGCAGGCCAAAGAGCATACACGCCTTGGCTTTGATATCATTCGGAAACAACACGATATTTCATTATTATCCGCTCACGTAGCTTTCCAGCATCATGAACGAATGGATGGAAGCGGTTATCCGCAACAGCTGCAAGGGGACAAATTCCATGAGTATGCGCAAATTGTAGCTATTTGTGATGTGTATGATTCTCTAACTACCCCAAGACCTTGGAGAAAACGCTATATGCCGCAGGATGCGCTTGAATACCTGCTTGGGTCAGGCGGCTATTTGTTCCATCATCATTTAGTAGATGCCTTTCGTAAGCATATCGCTGTCTTTCCACTTGGGAGCGGAGTCGTACTCAATAATGGAGAAAGCGGCGTAGTCTGTAAGGTAGATCCAGAATGCTGTCATCGTCCAACGATACGCATTTTGCGAGACGGGCGCGGCAATGACTTGCTTACCCCGTACGAAGTTAATTTGAAATATAATTTAAAATTATTTATTACACAATTTGAAGACGAGACATTATTTACTTTTATGGAATCTAAACATATTGCACCGGACTTTTAATCATCTAGTTTATTTCATTTACAACCAGCAAAACTCCCTCTTACAAAATGATGAGAGGGAGTTTTGCTTTGCACCGATTTATCAGTGTCTGTATTGCTGATAAAATTGGTAAATCAGATCTGCCGCTTCTGCGCGTGTTACGTTTTTATTTGGCTCTATCTTAGTTCCCTTCGGTGTGCTCATATAACCTAATGCATACGCTAGTGTATATGCAGGTACTTGTTCTCTTTCTACATCTGGATAAGGGGATTGAAAGATATCGGACTTGGACAGTAGAGATCCAAATTGTAATGTCTGCATAAACATTTCTATTGCTTCATAACGTGTAATGGCACGATCAGGCTCAAAGCGAGCTGAAGATGGGATGATTTTGAATTGAGAGGCCTGAGATATGGCAGCATAATACGGATGATTCGTAGGTACATCTGAGAACGTATAAGGCTTCTCATCATTTTCATCATCATAGGATCGATAATCGAGATCCAGCTCGTTTGATATTTTAACCATCAATGCCACAAATTGAGCCCTGGATATCTCTTTATCTGGCTCCAGCTTTCCATCCTCTAGGAAGAACAGCCCCCTATTTAGCATATTGCCTAGGGCTTCCTCACTTTTGTGTCCCTCAATATCAGTAGCGGATTGAGCATCGCTAAATCCCCATGGTTCTATTAATTCACCAGTAGCCGCGTTTACATATTTTTCATTCCCTACATAACGATAGACGAGCTGTATCGGAATCTCTTGAGATGACTCCTTCACAGACTCATCTGCCCTTGCAATATAGAAAGGAGCTTTATAATAAGTAAGCATTGCTTTTTTCTCTTTTATCTCCTTTTCTATCGCTTCTTTCTTTGATACCTGAATCGTTTCAAAAACATTATTACTTCGCAAAGGGGAGCCATCTTCCCTTTGATAGAGCCAAATATCAGTGACTTCATTATTAAATTTATTTACTTCAACTTCGATGTCTCTACCATCAATAGGAGTATCTTTATATAAGTATCCAAATGTAAAAATGTAAGATCGTCCCTTATCGCCTCTAATGGAAGGATCGTCTCCTGTTTTAAGATACATCTGCCCCGTATGATCAGGGTAGAGGCTTTTGATCATCTCAATGGCTACCTTTTCCGCTTCTTTCTTATCAATCGCTTTTTTCCCTTTCGTATCTTCCGATGCTTTATCGTTACGTTTTGAAAAGGACTGGAATTGGCCCTTGTCATTTATCTTAATTCTTATTTCTTCTTCATTGGATGGGGAGCTTTGATTATTTGAAATAAATCTAAATGACCAATTCAATGTTTTGATACCTGTGGAGTCTACACTGGAGCCTGTCCCGCCTGTCCCATTATAAACCCAGCCCTTCCCTAGCCTTTCAGCCCATTTCATTGCGATTTGTTCTGCTTGGTCTTTGCCGATTTTTTCAAGCGTTTGATTTTTTGTAAATGTAATTTTATCGCCTAATGGGGTGATTTTTTTGCTAGTTTCCGCTTTGCGGCCATTTGAACTGATCGCCTCACCACTATTTGCATCCAAAAACTTAGCATTATTGTTACCGTATATATAAACAGGGGTATACGTTACGTCCCCGCTGTTCCTGTTTTTATGCCTGTCAGATCTCATGTATTGTACCTGTGGATCTAGTAGTCCCTTTAGTGTTTTCTCCGCTTGTTCTAGGGAAATGGCAGCCTTAGGAGAAGGAATTTTTCCCTCATCCCACGTAAGATTATAGGACGTAATTTCACCATCAGCATCAACCTCAATCGTTACTCCGTTTTCAAGGAATGGAATTTCGTCAGACATGCGGGTATAGACAAATGTAAAATGATTGTTATTCGTCAATGGGACAATTTCATTTGCTTTACTCAAAGAATCTTTTTTTGATTTAGCTACCTTTTCAATAAAAGCCCATGCTGTTTTTTCCGCTTCTTTCTCATTAACCGCCTTTTTCACCGTTTTATTGTTGCGTGTATATTTAAAAAGACCAATCAATTCTCCTGTTTGAGCATTAACTGATGCATTAATAAATTTGTTGTTTTTATCACTTGTCTCCCAGCTTATCGACCAGTATGGAGAGCCTGCTTGTTCGTCATCTATTTCCAATCGGGAATTTCTAAGTTTATAATCCGCAGGAATGGTAATCCATTGCTTCACACGTTCTTCCACTTCTTTTTGCGTTAATAGCTTGCCGTAAGCTTCTTTCTTTTCCTGTGCATACAATACAGAAGCGCTTCCTGACATCTCAAATGGAGCTAATAACATACCAGCAGCCAGCACACATCCGCTACCGGCGGCTATCCACTTACGCAATGATAACCTGTTCATTTCATTCCTCCTCTTCTTGTGCACTGCCTTTCCAACCATATTAATCATAGCAATATTTTACATGAAACCAGATAAATAAATGATATAAAATCCAATACTGGAATGATTATGCAAGATTTTTGGGTTAAAAAATAAAAAAGCCGATTTCATTACTTATGAAATCAGCCTCTTTTTGATAAATTCAAATAACAATCATTTTTCAGAATTAAAATGCCAAATGAATCTTTTATCTGTGTGTACTGCCTGTTAAAATCCGTTTCGATTGATTTACATGCTCTGACACATGCTTTACCAAATCAAGAACACGGCAGGAATATCCCCACTCATTATCGTACCAAGCAATGACCTTTACATGCTTATCACTCATCACCATAGTGGACAAACCATCCACGATTGAGGAATTTTCATTACCATTAAAATCAGTTGAAACAAGAGGTGCATCTGTATAGCCTAAATAGCCTTTTAAAGCTCCTTCGCTTGCTGCGCGCAGCACCCGATTGACCTCTTGTGCAGTGACATTTTTAGCGATTTGTACAACCAAATCGACCACAGAAACATTTGGAGTAGGCACACGTAAAGCAAAACCATTCAGTTTGCCATTTAATTCCGGCAATACCTTGCCTACCGCTCTGGCTGCTCCTGTTGTCGTTGGAATAATCGATTGGGCACAAGCACGCGCGCGGCGTAAATCCTTATGCGGGTTATCCAGATTCACCTGATCGTTCGTGTAGGAATGAATAGTAGTCATAAGCCCGGATTGAATCTGAAAAGCTTCATGCAGCACTTTAGCTACAGGCGCAAGACAGTTGGTCGTGCAGGAAGCATTCGAAACAATATGGTGATGCTCATGATCGTATTGATCTTCATTGACACCCATTACAATAGTCGCGTCCTCGTCTTTACCAGGTGCAGTAATAACTACTTTTTTAGCACCGCTTTTTATATGCTTCCCGGCACCACTACGATCTGTGAATTTCCCAGTCGCTTCCACAACCACTTCTACCCCAAGCTTTCCCCATGGTAGGTTCAAAGGATCGCGATCGGATAACACCTGTGTATTTTTTCCATTAATTACAATGCAATTACCATCTACAGTAACGTCATGGGCTAAGGTCCCATGAACGGAATCATATTTTAATAAATGAGCTAGGGTTTCAGGAGGATAGCTAGCGTTAATAGCCACAACCTCGATGGATGGATCTTGGATCGCTTTGCGAAAAACCATGCGCCCAATACGTCCAAACCCATTTATCCCGATTTTAATTGTCATTTTATGTTGCCCCTCCCTGAAATAAGTTACTCTAATCACTATTAATAATATATTAAGTATGTCATATTTGACAATGTGTTTTACTTAAAAACTGTAAATTTGGGCAGTTTGCTACATATCTGCACAAGCAGTGATAATTAGATACTCCAAAAAGATTGGTGTCCCTGTTCAGGCAAAGCAATATCCAGAGATTTGATCAAAAGACCTGCTGCTATGTTTTGGTAAGCTTTACATATCAAACAGAAAACTTGGAGAGGAGAAGCTTTACAGATGAATGAACAAGAACGGTCAATCATTCAATCTCTTCACTGTATAGAGAAACAATTATTTGAAGAAATCACTGTTTCCGATTTGGCTCGACAAGCTGGCTATTCAGTCGCTCATTTTCATGCTTTATTTCTTAAACACGTAGGATTTCCCCCCTACGAGTACATAAAAAAACGGCGTTTAGCAAAAGCAGTCTCTCTGCTTTGTTCCTCTACTCTAGGCATTTTAGATATTGCAGTTACACTAGGCTTTGAATCACAGGAATCATTTACTCGCGCCTTCAAAAAGGAATATCTTATGCCACCTGCCATCTATCGCCGCTATATGCAAACACTTTTATTCAAACAGGAGGAGCTTTCTATGAATTCAATCTCTACTGATCTAAAACCCACTGGCTGGATGCTTCAAGGTACCAATCCTGGAGCCTATGAGATGGGGGTGGATTATCATATCATTCACCACGGTACATGTTCAGGCTATCTTCGTTCAAAACAACCTCACCCAGAAGGATTTGGCACGATGATGCAAATGTTTCAGGCACATAAATACCTAGGTAAGCGCATGCAATTAACAGGATTTATTCAAACAAAGTCTGTGACAGGCTCGGGAGGCTTTTGGATGAGAGTGGATGGAAGTGAAGAAAAGATATTACAGTTTGATAATATGAGTAATCGTCCTATTCAAGGGACAACGGAATGGAATATGTATCGCATCGTATTGGATGTCCCTTCTCATAGCGAGGCGATTGCATTTGGCGCATTCCTACAGGGCGGCGGTCAGATTTGGGTGGACAGCCTTCGTTTTGAGGAAGTAGATCTAAAAACGCCAGTAACGCACCTAGAGATCTCGCCTGAATTGCCTGAGGAGCCTATTAATCTACTGTTTGAGGAATAAAAGAAGGCTCCCTGACAGATTACCATCAGGGAGCAAGATTAGGAAAGCTATTCTCGTATACTTCTTTATAACGATCTTCATAATACAAAACACGTTGGACATAATGACGGGTCTCCCCAAACGGGATATCGGAGATCGTTTCACGAGTCCCTTCCCATTGCTTATTATGCAACCAATTTTTCACATTACCTTGCCCTGCATTATAAGCAGCCAATGCAAGCACTTCATTGCCTTTAAACATTTGTAACAAATAAGATAGATACCAGGTACCTAAATTAATGTTAGTTGCAGGATGTTCTAAATCAGCAGGATACAGCATCTCTAGCTTCCCCTGAGACTGTATCCATTCTGCTGTGTTTGGCATCAATTGCATTAAACCGACTGCTCCCTTTTTCGAAACCAAATCCGGCTTAAATTTAGATTCGGATCGAATGACAGCAAGCACAAGGTATGGATTTACTTCGTATTTCTTACTCACTAACCGAATTTGTTCCTCATATTTGATCGGGTACATTAGTTTCCAAACAAAAGAGGAGTTTAGTAGCAGATAGATGATAATAAAAACGGAAAACAAGAGAATAGCAGAGCGTAGCGTTTTCATGAAATGATCTCCGCAAGCAAGCTAGTCACCAATTCATCCACCTGCTTCTGAGTGTCTGAGCGGCTACCTTGGTTATCGATTACATAATTAGCTAATTTACGCTTTTCTTCAATACTCATTTGGGCTCGCAAACGCTTTTTCGCCTGCTCCTCATCAAATTCATCCCGCTCCATTAACCGTATAAACTGTACGGATTCCGGTACGTAAACAACCACAACTCTGTCTACCATATAGGTAAGCTTGCTTTCATATAATAACGGAATGTCCATAAAGACAAGCCGCTCCCCGCGTTCCTGTGCTAGAGTAGCTTGCAGACGCATTTCCTTGCGTACTTCTGGATGAACGATTTCATTTAAAACCATTCGCTTTTCTCTATCACTAAAGATAATTTCCCCTAGCACGGCACGATTTAAGGCGCCTGTCTCATCCAAAACACTCGTACCAAAGTATTTGACAATCCCTTTGTAGGCCGGCTTGCCCACCTCTACCACTTCTCGGGCAATAAGATCCGCGTCGATAACGGTGACTCCCCGTTCACGCAGCATAGCTGCAACAGTGCTTTTTCCGCTCGCAATTCCTCCTGTTAGACCCAAAATCACGCTATCTCCTCCTTCCCGATTAGCGGTCTATTTTTGACAGGATGGGCAAAAGTGCGTTCCGCGTCCTCCTACAACAATTTTCACAATCTCTGTGGAGCAACTTGGACACAGTTCTCCTTTTCTCCCGTACACCTTTAATACTTGTTGGAACATCCCCATTTCACCTTGTCCATTAACATAGGATTTAATAGAGCTTCCCCCAGCTTCAATCGCTTCTTGCAGGGTCTGTACAATACTCGTATGCAAAATCTCTATTTGCTCATTCGTCAATGTATTAGCTACCCGTTCTGGATGTATATTTGCTCGGAAAAGAGCCTCGTCCACATAAATATTCCCCAAGCCCACCATAAATTCCTGATTTAATAGCAATGGTTTGATTTTAGTGGTTTTACGTTTTAACATGCTTGAGAGCAAGTCAGGTGTAAAAGCTTCGTCTAAAGGCTCAGGTCCCAGCTTTTTCAGCGGCTCCACCTCTTGTTCCTTCCCTAATGGAATAACGTCCATCGTTCCAAATTGACGCACATCCCGATAGCGAAGCTCCGTTCCATCCGTGAAATGAAAAATCACATGCGTATGCTTTTCTATCTCTTCAGAGGATTGGTAAACTCCATATCTTCCTTCCATACGCAAATGTGAAATTAATACATCCTGATCGAGGATAAATTTAATAAATTTTGCTCGCCGTTCAACAGCACGAATGGTTTGTCCAACTAAAATGGATTTAAATTGTTCCACATCGGCAGGACGGCGAATAATCCGCGGCAAAAATACGCTTACCCGTTCAATCTTCTTGTTCAGCACTAGTGTTCTCAGTGTGCGAACAACGGTTTCTACCTCTGGTAGTTCTGGCATTAGATGTCCCTCCTACTTGGCGTCATACCAGGTTTTCCCATAATTTACATCTACTTTAAGCGGAACGTCCAGTTTCAGTGCGTTCTCCATCACGTTAGCTACCAGCTTTTGCATCGTTTCTAATTCATCCTCTGGAACCTCAAACACCAATTCATCGTGTACCTGAAGAAGCATTCGACTTTTTAGCTGATTCTCAACGAGGGCCTCTTGCATCTGGATCATGGCCAATTTAATAATATCGGCAGCCGTTCCTTGAATAGGAGTGTTCATAGCGGTACGCTCTGCAAAAGAACGTAGATTAAAGTTTTTGCTTGCAATATCCGGTAGATAACGACGGCGGTGCAGTAGTGTCGTCACATAGCCGTCCTTCTTTGCCTGATGTTTAATCTCTTCCATGTAATTCTGAACACCTGAAAATACATCAAAATAGCGGGCTATAAATTCAGCCGCTTCCTTACGCGGTATATTTAAATTCTGAGATAAACCAAAATCGCTGATTCCGTAGACAATTCCAAAGTTAACAGCCTTCGCTTGACGGCGCATATTGGAAGTTACCTCGTCTTCGCTTACTCCGAATACGTCCATCGCTGTGCGTGTATGAATGTCCATATTATTTACGAAAGCGTCAATGAGATTGGGGTCCTTTGAAATATGCGCTAATATTCTCAGCTCGATCTGCGAATAATCAGCAGCGAGGATGTAGCAGTTGTCATTTGTCGGAACAAATGCTTTTCTGATTTTGCGCCCCTCTTCCAAACGGATCGGGATATTTTGCAGATTAGGTTCCGTGCTGCTAAGCCGTCCGGTAGCAGTTGTGGCTTGGTTGAAACGCGTATGCACTCTGCCTGTTTTGCCATGAATCTCTTTTAAAAGTCCTTCAATATAAGTAGAACGTAGCTTACCTAATTGACGGTACGTAAGAATATCTATCACGATCGGATATTTTTGAGCCAGCTTCTCTAGCACATCTGCGCTGGTAGAATAGCCTGTCTTCGTTTTCTTTTCAGGCGGAATTCCCATGCGTTCAAACAGAATCTCCCCTAATTGCTTCGGAGAATTTATGTTAAACGTAGTACCTGCCTGCTCATAAATTTTCTCAGTCAACGCCTCTAATTGCTTGTCCAGCTCCTCGCCCATCTGATGAAGCTGCTCCTGATTAATCAGAACACCTATCTCTTCCATATCGGCAAGCACCAGACTAAGAGGCTGTTCAATCTTTGTGTAAAGCTCTGTTAATTGGTTAGACGCAAGCTCTTCTTTGGCTTGAAGAACACTCTGCCACAAAGCCTGCGCCTTACGCGCTACATGTTCACTAATGAGCTCCATCGCCGGCAGACTTCGCTTTGCCCCTTTGCCATAGATATCCTCATCAGACGCCACTTTGACAGACGAGAATTTGGCAGTAGCATCAGACAAAGTAGGGTTGCTCTCGCTAGCATTAATCAAATAGGATGCAAGGAATAAGTCAAAACCAATTCCCTTTAGGTCCATTTCATGCCAGCAAAGACCAACCGTTTCACGTTTGCCATCGAAGACCCACTTTTGTTTAGAGGCATCCTGTAGCCAATCTGTAAAGGCTGTCCAGCTTTTAGCCGTTTCATAAGGAATGAAAAAAGCTTGTTCTTCTGTAGCTAAACCAAATCCGATAATTGGCGCATAATGATAGTTCTCTCCATCCATCTCTACCACCAAGCTCATGGGAGAGGTCAATAGAGGCTCATAATCAGCCAATTTACCTTCTTCGACAACCGTATAAGTAAAAGGCTTGCCTGGTAATGAAGTGTTCGCTGAAGAGCCTTCAGCCGCTTCTGCACTACCTTGACCATAGCTATCTGCAATGCTGTTACCACCCTTTACCTTTGATAGCAATGATTTAAATTCCATTTTTTTAAAGAACTCAATTAGCTTATCAGGCTCGTATCCCGTATATTGAGAATCAGCAATACTGATGTCAACTGGTGTATCACGCATAATGGTTGCAAGCGATTTGCTCATTTTTGCTTGCTCTACATTGTTGCGTAGATTTTCCTGCAGCTTTTTGCCAGACACCTGCTCGATATTAGCTAGCACCTCTTCAACAGAACCGAATTGGTGCAATAATTTAAGGGCCGTTTTCTCTCCTACCCCTGGAACACCTGGAATATTATCGGAGCTATCCCCCATTAACCCTTTCAGGTCAATGATCTGTTCAGGCTTCAAGCCATATTTTCCAAATATTTCCTCTGTCGAATACAACTCGATTTCACTTATCCCTTTTCGCGTAATTGCTGTAGATACATACGGGGACACTAGTTGCAGCATATCTTTATCCCCGGTGATTACGGTCGTTTTGACCTGTTCCTCTTCAGCTCGTAATGTTAACGTTCCGATGATATCGTCAGCTTCATAGCCTTCTAATTCAAATCTTTTTATTGAAAATGCGTCTAATAGCTCGCGAATTAATGGAAATTGCTCGGATAACTCTGAGGGCGTCTTAGCGCGTCCTCCCTTGTACTCTGTATATTCAGAGTGGCGAAATACCACTTTACCTGCATCAAAAGCAACTAGAATATGAGTCGGTTTCATTTCATCTATTACTTTTAGCAGCATGGTCGTAAAACCAAGCACTGCATTCGTGTGAAGTCCTTGTGAGGTGGACAGTAGCGGCAACGCATAAAAGGCACGGTTAGCGATACTATTCCCATCAATCAGCACAAAATGGTTCATGTGCGTCCGACCCCTTTCTGTTAATTCATTACCTTTCATCTTACCACAGGTAGACCTAAAAGAAAAAAGGAAACTGGGCAATCGCTTAACCGCGAAGAGTCCGTTTCATATCAGCATTTCATCACGGTTGTGAGTTGGACTTTCCTCTTGTAAAATAAGGGCAGACTGCATATGGTCTGCCGGTGATTCTAGCTGGTTTTTTCATTTTTTCAATAACGATAACTGTTGTGACTGAGAGGATATTACAATCATGGAGAGACCCATCATACCGCCTTATTTTGCCTTATTTTTAGCTGTTTTAGCCATTTCAACTTCTGCTATCTTTGTTAAGCTATCGTCGGCGCCAGCACCAGTCATTGCCACCTATCGCCTGGTGTTTTCCGTTATACTGACCATACCCTTTTTGTTCATAAATAAAGGTACTTGGCGTGAAATCGTTCAATTTAGCAGAAAGCAATGGCTATTAAGTATTCTATCTGGAGGCTTCCTAGCCGCTCATTTCCTGCTCTGGTTTGAATCACTTCGTTATACTTCCATCGCTAGTTCTACGGTGCTCGTAACGCTCCAGCCTTTGTATGCCTTTGTCGGTGGCTATTTTCTCTTTAAGGAACGCCTGAGTAAATTAGCTATGGGTGGCGGTATTTTTGCGATCATGGGCAGCTTCGTTATTGGCTGGGGAGATTTTCGTGTAGGAGGAATGGCTCTATACGGAGATTTACTAGCCCTGCTTGCAGCCTTTGTTGTGACATTATACTGGTTAATTGGACAGTATCTTCGTCGTGGTATATCATCGACAGCATATAGCTTCGTTGTCTATCTCATCAGTTCCGTCTTTTTGCTTGGACATAGTTTATTTTATGGTCATGCACTGACAGGGTATCCGCTTGCGGACTGGGGTTGGTTTATCTGTTTAGCTTTCTTCCCTACTTTACTTGGCCATTCTATATTGAATTGGGTCATTAAATGGCTAAATACTACTACGGTTTCCGTAGGGATTCTGTTTGAACCGATTGGCACCTGCATTCTTGCCTATCTGATTTTTGGCGATATCGTTACGTTGCCACAATGGATTGGCGGCTTCATCATTCTGTTCGGAATTTTCCTTTTTATCCGCTTTAACAGGCCAAAGGAGGAACTGAATCAAAATGAAACGACGTAGTTTTTTTAATGGAATGGGTGAATATATAGCTAACCTTCCCAGATGGGGAAAAGTGATTTGGACGATCGTGCTTGGTTATATGGTCGCTCGAGTGATTCATTTTTTATGGTAGGAATAATAAAAATCCCTTGCTTTTTGACAAGGGATTTTTGTTTTTTCGTTTAATGAATATCTTTTTTGGCAAAATTTCCACCAGAAACATCTGAAACATGCTCAATGGCGATGAACGCATTATCGTCAATCTCGTGTATAATAGCACGCAGCTTAGCCACTTCCAAGCGCGTAACAACACAATAGATCATTTGTGTTTCTTCCTTGCTGTATCCGCCTCGTGCGTAGACATAAGTTGTACTGCGTCCCAAACGCGCATTAATTGCCTCAGAAATTTCTTCGTATTCTTTCGAAATAATCGTTACTGATTTGGATTCATTTAAGCCCTCTACGACAATATCAATCAATTTAAAGGCTATATAATAAGTAAAAATCGAATACATAGCAGAATCCCATTCAAAGACAAAGCCAGCCATGATAAAAATAAAGAAATTGATAAACATGATAAGCTGCCCAACAGGAACTCTAGTTTTTCTGGATAGCAGGATCGCAACGATTTCTGTTCCATCTAATGTACCCCCAAAACGGATAACTAGACCTACACCCACCCCAAGAATGACACCACCAAACAAAACGGCGAGCATTTTTTCATTCGTAAATGCGGGTACATGATGGAGCATGGAAGTCGTTAACGACATGATTGCGATTCCGTACAGAGTAGAAATAGCAAAGGTTTTACCGATTTGCTTAAAGCCAATAATCAAAAACGGTAAGTTGAAGAAGAAGAGAAATAATCCCAATGGTAAATTGGTAATGGAGGACATCATAATGGAGATACCAGCAATTCCTCCGTCAATCACTTTATTAGGAACAAGGAACAGCTCCAGTGATACAGCCATCATAACGGCTCCAATGGTAATAAAAATAAACTTTAGTAAAAACGAAGATAGGGTCGTTTTTTTGTGTTGCTTAGCCATATGTTTTCATCGCACTCCCTCATTCTTGTGGTATCGTCTCTAGTAGAAACCTAGTAATAATGATAGAAATATTTATAGTTGATTGCAACTTTTTTCATTTATATATTATACTTTGGTTATAATTTATACCTTATAGGGGAGTGCAAATTTCCTTAGTGTAATGGCAGTTTTTTTGGCTGTGATTTACTGCTTTCATTGTCCAATGGCTGGTCAGTTTCTTCCGGCAATCGCTTACGAACGGTAGGTACCTCACGCGGATCATAATCTAAATCTGAGAAGGAAAATATCCGAACAACCACCATGCCATTACTAGCTCTTGCTCGAATCAGGATTGGGTATGCATAGCGATTTTGAAAACGAAAATCGGGACCATACCAGCTAACCGTCGCGTCTCTGCCCGGAGGTACATAAGCAACATTACGGCTATGGGCATAACGCTGTAAAATTTTTAAACCCGACTTGTCCACGGCATTATATAAAGTAGAAGAAACCTGACAAATTCCCCCGCCAATCCCTTCTGATAATTCTCCGCGAACAATTACTGGAGCAGGTAAATATCCCTTTTTTGTGGTTCTTTCTCCCACTGTTTGATTAAAAGAAAACGTTTCTCCAGGAAACAACACCGCATTGTCGATGGATTTGCTAGAGAGGGCAATATTACTGGCCCGATTCTTATTGCGAGGATTATAGTAAGTAACATAAGCACCAATCTGTTTTTGTGAAACTTCTTTCAATAATGAAGCATCTACTTTAGGTAAAACCGCAAGAGTAGGAATTTGTAAGTGAGTTTGTTGATTGGTATAAAAATAAGAAATAAATGATTCCATAAAGGCTTGACGATTTAAACGCTGGCCATGTTTTTCCGGGATAATTTTCTCACGTTCATCCCATTTGGCATTTATTGGAGAACGATATACCTGCTTCTCAAGCCTTGACATGTACGCTTCCAGTTTAGAAACATCCAGAATAGGAATATGTGTAAATGGAAGAGTAAATGCTTTTCGGTCTATTGAGACGACATCCTGTTTCATCTTTTGAACAACTGGTATATTTCCTTGTAATTGTAAAACCAGCATCAAGCCTGCCATCAGACTAATCACAGAATCCTTCACCTCCATTTTGTAGTATGAACAAGAGGTGGTTGTTTCACTCGATGACTAATGCTTAGGAAATCTTTTTCCGTACAGGAAATCTTTTCAGTCAAAAATAGAGTGCTACAGCTCTAATGGCGGTTTGGCACTCTATTTTCACTCCATCAATTATGAGATTGGATTGTCCAAGGGTAAGGTAACCGAAAACACAGAGCCAACACCCTCCGTACTTCTTACAGTAATGGAGCCATGTAAAGACTCACATATGTGCTTCACAATAGCTAAGCCTAAACCAGTCCCACCAGAATCACGTGATCGTGCTTTATCAACACGATAGAACCGCTCAAAAATCCGTCCAAGATCATCCTCTGGAATCCCTATGCCCGTATCCGCCACATCCAGGTAAAGATTATCTTCGTCCCTTCTCAGTTCAATCGTGATGTTCCCGCCCTCTGGTGTATAAGCTATCGCATTTGCCAGCAGGTTAAGCAAAATCTGCTGCAAGCAATCCTTATCAGCGCGCAGCATAATTCCTTGATCGGCAGGCAAAATGAGCTTTAGCTCTTTTCGTTGCAGTTGTTCCCGAAGCAGGACCGCTGTTTCTTCTATGAGCCGATGCATCTCAACCTCAGTGTAAGTCAGTGTTATTCGTTTTTGCTCAATTTTAGATAAATCTAAAATATCACTAATTAATCTAAAAAGACGTTCACTCTCGTCATAAATAATTTGCAAAAAGTGCCTGCTAATCTCTTCATCCTTAAGCGCTCCGTCTAATAAGGTTTCCGTGAAGCCTTTAATAGAGGTAATCGGTGTGCGTAACTCATGGGAAACATTCGCAACAAAATCACTGCGCATCTTTTCTAATCGGCGAATATCTGTAATGTCATTTAACACTGCCAGAACACCTTTAATTTCACCACGGTAGTTCACATAAGGAGAAAAGTCAGCATAGATCATCCGCTCTGTCGGATAAAAAATATGAATTTCATCCCGCTTCCGTTCCCCCGTGCGCATGACATCATCTATATGCTTACTAAAGCCGTAATTATGACCTGCTTCAAAATGTAATTTCCCTACGAATTCAGAACTGGATATATTCAACATTTTTTCAACCGCATTATTTATAAGCTCAATCCGCCCATTTTCGGCGATTAAAATCACGCCACTGGGCATCGTCGCCAGCACTCCTGTTAAACGTTGCTGATTCTCCGATATTTGATACATCTGCTGTTCCAAACTAGACGCCATAAAATTAATCGCTGTTGCCAATTGACCTAGCTCATCGCGGGGCTTAATTTTGACGCGGCTCTCGTACTGACGCTGCGTAATATTTCTTGCAACCCGAATAATCTCTTCAATTGGCTTGGTAATGCCATGAGAGATGCGTGAACTGACAATGCTACCGATAATCAAAGTAATTACAAGTCCCATGACCAAACTAAACCACATCTGATGGACAGATTGAGTAATGGTCTGCATGGACATAGCGGAACGAACCGCCCCAACGACTTGTCCTGTTCTATTATCCTTCAGTGGCACAGCCACATAGATCATCTGCTGATGTAGAGTATCACTTTCCCGATGGGCGATTCCTATCTGTCCCCTGAGGGCCGCTTCTATCTCTGGCCGATGAGCATGATTTCTCAGCTTTTGATCTACACCTGAGGTATCAGCCATTACTATCCCCAAAGGATCAACAACAGTAATACGCACCTCCATAGATTCAGTAAAGTGCTGAATTTGAGCTTCTAAACGCTCCTGCTGAGCTAATATTTTTGGATCAATGATCGTTTCAGAGATAAATAAGGCTTCTTTTCTTAAAAGATCATATTGCATCTGCAGATAGGATCGTTCCATAACTTTCCCAATAAATATCCCGATCACAATAAGAACAAGCGAAATTAAGCTTAGTATTGTAAAGGTAAGCTTCAGGCGAAATCGATTCACTGTACCCTCCCTGGCCTAGCCTTCTAATTTATAGCCGAGACCACGCACCGTTTTAATATAGCGTGGGTTTTTGGTATCCTGCTCTAATTTTTCTCGCAAATGGCTGACATGTACATCTACAATTCGAGAATCACCTACAAAATCATAATTCCATACTGCATTGAGCAATTGGTCACGTGTTAAAACACGTCCAACATTACTTGCAAGGTATAGTAGCAACTCAAATTCTTTCGGAGTCAGCTCCACCTTCTCGTCACGGAGGAAGACCTCATATTTTTCCGGATAGATAACGATTTCTCCAAATGAGTACTGACGTTCTTCTTCTTTTTCCGGATCTGGTTCTGGCTTCGCATTAAAACGGCGCAGAATAGCTTTGACTCGTGCGACAACTTCTCTAGGGCTAAAGGGCTTTGTAATATAATCATCCGCTCCCAATTCGAGCCCCAAAATTTTGTCCAGCTCATCCTCTTTTGCCGTCAAGATAAGGATGGGAGTATTGATTCGTTCCTGACGAAGTGTTTTGCAGACATCTAGACCATCCATATATGGAAGCATTAGGTCTAAGATGATAAAATCTGGCTTCTCTTCACGCGCCATTGTTAACGCCTGTTTGCCGTCAAAAGCGGTAATTACCTCATAGCCCGCCTTTTCCAAATTAAATTGAATCAATTTAGAAATAGATACCTCATCTTCTACTACCAAAATCTTCGTCACTTATGCTTCCCCCTACATGTAATTCTCAACTTACCTCTTCTATAGTATTACCTTTATGCTTTGTATTCTAGGCTTGTAATCTCAGTCTGACAGATGACATTTAGCGGTGCAAGTAATTTTCTTGTAAAGATTTGGTTTTCTTCCTGTAAGGATTTATGGATGGCGTAGTGGCGGGATAGATAGCGGTTACAAACAAAAAGGAGAGCAACGATGGCTCTCCTTTTTAGTTATATTTTTTTCTATTGAAGAACTTTCAAGACATTGCGAACAGCGTCAGCGGATTTATCCAAAGCTACTTTTTCGTCTTCTGTCAATTCCAGTTCATAGATTTTTTCGATACCATCTTTACCAAGCAAGGTTGGTACACCTAGGTATAGGTCTTGGTAACCATATTCACCCTGCAATAAAGCGATAGATGGAAGAATGCGTTTTTTGTCTTTTAGGATTGCTTCTGCCATTTGTACTAAAGAAGCAGCCGGTGCATAGTAAGCGGAACCATTGCCTAACAAGCTAACAATTTCACCGCCACCTTTGCGAGTGCGTTCCACGATTGCATCAAGACGATCTTTTGGAATTAATGTTTCTAGTGGGATACCACCAGCATAGGAATAACGAACAAGCGGAACCATGTCGTCACCGTGTCCACCTAGTACGAAGCCTGTTACGTCTTCTACAGATACATTCAATTCTTCAGCAACGAATGTGCGGAAACGAGCTGTATCTAGCACACCTGATTGACCAATAACACGCTCTTTAGGAAAACCGGATGCTTTGTAGAATGTGTAAGTCATTGCATCAACTGGGTTAGACAAAATAATAACAGTTGAGTTTGGAGCATAGATTTTTACGTTTTCTGCCACTGATTTCATGATACCAGCATTGGTATTTACCAAGTCATCACGGGACATACCAGGTTTGCGAGCGATACCAGCAGTAATGATAACCATATCAGCACCTTGGATATCCGCATAGTTAGCAGTACCTGTGATTTTTGAATCAAAGCCTAGTACAGGGGAAGATTCCATCATGTCTAATGCTTTTCCTTTTGTAGGATTCTCTAATTGAGGGATATCAACAAGAACAACATCACCCAATTCCTTTTGAGCTAGGATAAAAGCTGTTGTTGCACCTGTGAAACCACTACCGATGACTGCGATTTTTTTGCGTTGAAAAGACATGTAATAGACCTCCTCAAGTTTTCGATTCCTAAAGATTTTTGATTAAGGCATCTGCAAATTCAGATGTTTTCAGTTCTTTTGCACCATCCATCAGACGGGCAAAATCATAAGTAACTTCTTTAGATGAAATTGTTTTTTCCATTGCTGCTATCAACAGATCAGCTGCTTCATTCCAACCTAAATGACGAAGCATCATTTCACCAGACAGGATTACAGAAGATGGATTTACTTTATCAAGACCAGCATATTTTGGAGCTGTACCATGGGTTGCTTCAAAAATAGCATGACCTGTCAAATAGTTGATGTTGGCACCAGGGGCGATACCAATACCTCCAACTTGTGCAGCCAGCGCATCGGAAATGTAGTCACCATTTAAGTTCAATGTAGCTACTACATCATATTCTGCTGGACGAGTCAAGATTTGTTGCAAGAAAGCGTCTGCAATCACGTCTTTTACGATTAGCTTGCCTGCTGCTTCTGCTTCTTTTTGAGCTTGATCGGCATCTTTTCCTTCCGCTTTTAAACGGTCGTACTGTGCCCATGTAAATACTTTATCACCATATTCAGCTTCAGCAACTTCATAACCCCAGTTTTTAAAGGCGCCTTCGGTAAATTTCATAATATTACCTTTGTGAACAAGTGTTACAGATTTACGGTTGTTTTCTAAAGCATACTCAATTGCAGCGCGAACTAAACGTTCTGTACCATCTTTGGAAACAGGCTTAATACCGATACCAGAAGATTCTGGGAAGCGAATTTTCTTAACGCCCATTTCGCTTTGTAAGAATTGAATAACTTTTTTAACTTCATCGGACCCCTCAGCCCATTCGACACCAGCATAAATGTCTTCAGTATTTTCACGGAAGATCACCATGTCAGTAAGTTCTGGGTGTTTAACAGGAGATGGTACTCCATCGAAGTATTGAACAGGGCGTACGCAAGCATACAAATCAAGCTCTTGACGCAATGCCACGTTGATAGATCGAATTCCACCTCCAACCGGAGTTGTTAAAGGTCCTTTAATTGCGATCAGATATTCACGAATTGCTGTTAATGTATCTTCAGGCAGCCACTCACCATATTGATTAAATGCTTTTTCACCAGCAAATACTTCAAACCACGCGATTTTTTTCTCGCCTTTATATGCTTTTTCTACGACTGCATCTAAAACGCGAACAGATGCATTCCAAATATCAGGTCCAGTTCCGTCCCCTTCAATAAAAGGAATGATTGGATTGTTAGGTACAACCATTTTGCCATTATCTACGGTGATTTTTTCTCCATGTGTTGGTGCAGAAAGATTTTTAAACAAAGGAACCCCTCCATGTTTTTATAATCTGATCTCTTTTTATAATACATGAAAATCCTGCCAAAGGACATGCCTAGAACCACCAAATCTCACACGATTGGCAGTTCCAGAATTTTCATTGCAAGCGAACTATCTTAGGTCAATCGGTATAAAGTGCTGATTTACTGGCCCAATATAGTCTGCACGCGGGCGAATTAAGCGATTATTTTCATATTGCTCCATGATGTGAGCTGTCCAGCCAGACATCCGGCTGATCGCAAAAATAGGAGTAAACAAGTCAATAGCTAAACCAAGTGATACGTAAACCGAAGCAGAATAGAAGTCTACGTTAGGCTTTAATCCTTTTTCACCTGTAACCAGCTCTTCAATCTTCACTGACATTTCGTACAATTCTGTTTTGCCTTGTTGTTCAGTTAATTCTTTAGACATACGACGCAACCACTTTGCACGCGGATCGCCATCTTTATAAACACGATGACCAAAGCCCATGATTTTTTCCTTATTATCTAAAGCCTGACGAATATAAGGAACGACTTTGTCTACAGATCCGATTTTTTCTAGCATAGTGGCAACAGCTTCATTAGCTCCTCCATGCAACGGGCCTTTCAAGGTTCCAATCGCTGATACCACACCAGAATAAATGTCTGTCAGGGTAGCAACTGTCACGCGTGCTGAAAATGTAGAAGCATTAAATTCATGGTCGGCATGTAGAATTAGTGCCGTATCAAATGCTTTTACTGCCGTATCAGATGGTTCTTCTCCGCTTAGCATGTACAGGAAATTCTTGGCAATGGAATACTCCTCTCTCGGTGCAATTGGTTCCAATCCCTTACGAAGACGGTCATATGCCGCAACGATAGTGGGCGTCTGAGCGGTTAGTCGGATTGACTTGCGATAATTTGCTTCCTTTGACATTTCCTGTGCCTCTTTGTCGTAGAGCGCTAGCGAAGAGACAGCTGTGCGCAATGCCGCCATAGAGTGAACGCCTTCGGGAAAATTACGAATGCTTTCAATAAGCTCTTGAGGGATTTGGGCGTTTGCTCCTAATTCCTTCTGGAAGGCTTCCAGCTGATCGCGCTTCGGTAGGGCTCCATGCCAAAGTAGATATACCACTTCTTCAAAGGTAGCGTTTTCAGCTAATTCATCAACATTAATACCTCTATAGCACAATACGCCATCAATGATTGAACAGACTGCCGATTGAGCAGCAACAACACCTTCTAAACCTTTAGTAGCTGTCATATGCGTCTCTCCTTTTCTGTATAGGTTTAAATGCTATTTTTCTTGATAAATCTTCTCCCCCTATTCTTTTGCGAAAAAATCGAAAAAAAAGAATTTTCTTTTTGCATAAAGTAAAAGGCAGGAAAGTAAGACATAAGATATATAACGGGTAAACTAGAAAAGAAAGAGTAAAACAACAAAACATGATTTCGACACCAATTATAAAAGATATTGACGATTTTGTGAATGATAAAAATTCAAACAGTTATACTTTAGGCTCAAAATGTCTTAAAACTTGCGTAAAATGTACCTCTTCCTGCATAATAATACGTGACAGAAAAAGCGAAAGTTTAATGAATTGATAGATCAGGAGGGAACTACACTGACCCCGGAAACTTGGCTAACGCGCCTTTTTCAAGGCATTCGTTTTTTATGGGTGATTCTTTGCATCGTGGCCTTGTATTTTGCAGTCATCAAGATCACTCCTCTTATTTACCCATTTATTATCTCTTTAATCATTGCGATTATTGTAAACCGCCCAGTCACTAATTTAACGGAACGGCTTCGATTTCCCCGCTGGCTGTCCGTAACAGTAGTTTTGCTGCTTTTGCTGCTTATAGTCACTGGGGTCATTACATTGGTGATCAATACGACCGTAAATGAAATCGGAAATTTGGTCAAGTTATTACCTAGACTTTCCGTAGAGTTCACTGGATATATCCAAAATTTTCTAGCCCATGATTTTATCGCTAATTTATATCATCGGTTCCAGTTTTTCTATACACAACTGGATTTAAACTCTCAGACTACTATCGATTCTAACGTAAAAGAAGCACTTCATACCATTAGTAATAGCTTTCAAACTATTATCGTTGGGGCTTTGTCTGGCATCAATGCCTTCCTTTTGTCACTGCCAAGCCTAGGTACGGTATTTGTCATCTCCTTGTTAGGAGCATTTTTCTTAAGTAAGGATTTTTACCTGTGGAAATCACGCATGCACAAGATTTTACCCACTGGTGTTAATCATCGAATGGATCAAATCGTTTTAGACTTGCGTTCCGCATTGGTAGGGTTTTTAAAAGCGCAGCTTACTCTTATTTCAATTACCGCAGCCATTGTCATTATCGGTCTTTTGCTTTTACGAGTGGAGTATGCGATTACGATAGGGTTATTAACCGGTCTGGTCGATTTACTGCCATATTTGGGCACAGGTACAGTCTTTGTACCATGGATCATTTTCTTGTTCTTTAAGGGGCAATACGCGCTTGTAGTAGGTCTTTCCGTCCTGTATGGCATCGTTGTGATCTTCCGTCAGATTATCGAGCCAAAGATTGTTGCTGAAAATGTAGGACTAGACCCCTTGCTCACATTAGTAGCCCTATTTGCGGGATTAGAATTGTTTGGTGTGCTGGGTTTGATTATTGGACCAGTCAGTTTAGTGATTGTCAACGCTTTAGTTAAGGCGAAAATCTTTGAAGATTTATGGATGTATATTGTAAAGGGGAAATTGTAACTAGCGTAATTCGTAATCCGATTGTATTCCAGCTTCCCTTAGTTGAAGGCGCCATAGTATTTGGACTTGGCGCCTTTTTCATATGTTCAACGATACAATAAGCAGCCTCCTAGCTTTTCAGATAATCCTGGTTATCCCACGCAATATCTCCTGTTCAACAAAAAAGAGGCCAGCTCTCACAGGTCGCTAGCCCCTCTTTTATTATCTTCTAAAATGAATAAACTTGATCATTTTCCCAGAAGCAATCATCGACATAATCCATGCTTTTAAGAAATAACGCAAGATCATTCTCGTATATGGTATTAAAAAGATAATACCAATGATATCAGTGAAAAATCCAGGAAACACAAGTAAAAAACCGCCAAATAGGATAAACAATCCATCCAATAATGCATTAGTCGGCATTTGCCCTCTAGATAGCTGTAGCTGTAATAATTTTAAGGTCTGAGTTCCTTGATTTTTAGCAAGATATGCCCCTACCACTGATGTTAAAATGACCAACAGGATCGTCCAAGGTCCTCCAATCACTTTTCCTACTGCAATAACTCCCCAAATTTCCAAAATCGGTATGATTAAAAAAAACACAAACAATATTCGTAACCACATGGGCATATCACTTCCTCTGCCGGTTAATCAAACCAATTCTTTACCCGAGATATTTTTCATACTCAGCTTGTAAACAGGAATACAGCTCTGGAATCACTTTAGGAAGACGGATTGGTTTTATTTGTGGATTCGTGAAAACATGCTCTGTCTTCCCTGACACTAATAATTGATTGTCATTGACTCGGTATATCTCATAACCAAAGTTCATACGGATGGGCGTTACATGCTCAATAAACGTGCGAATTTCAATCTCATCATCATAGCGTGCTGGTGAATGAAAAGATAAGGTTGCATTGGTTACTGGCAATAGTACGCCTTTCTCCTCTATCCCTTTATATGATATTCCAGCTACTTCTCTAATATATTCAGTTCGTCCAAGTTCAAACCATGTTAGATAGTTTGCATGATATACAATTTGCATTTGATCTGTTTCGCTGTAGCGAACCCGAAGCCGATAGGTATGATAAAAAGCTGGATTCATTTCATTATAGCCTCCTAACTTCGTAAAGCCTTCTCTCATATAGTAGCACAAAAAGGACCATCGAATAATCTCGATAGTCCTTTTCTTTCTAGAAACGAATGTCTCTTATAGCACAGGAGCCATACCAGTAAAGATTTTACCACGTTCTGAATCAACAGTTACTTCCATGCCATCCTTAAAGATAGCTGTAGCATTGTTTACACC
This sequence comes from Brevibacillus laterosporus, assembly GCF_030489605.1. Classification (GTDB taxonomy): domain Bacteria; phylum Bacillota; class Bacilli; order Brevibacillales; family Brevibacillaceae; genus Brevibacillus_B; species Brevibacillus_B laterosporus_E. The sequence goes on along the minus strand of NZ_JAUKFY010000001.1, from coordinate 81,829 downwards.
GATTACAACAGGTGTATTTAGGTTCAAGCCGACAATAGCTGCATGAGAAGTAAGTCCGCCTTCTTCAGTGATAACTGCTGCCGCACGTTCAAATGCAGGAATCATATCAGAATCAGTACCTAGACATACCAAGATGGAGCCTTCTTGTACTTTATTCATTGCCTCTTCCGCTGTGCGAGCAACAACAACATTACCAGTCACTACTGCTTGCCCGATCCCTTGTCCTTTAGCAAGCACATCGCCAATTACATGGATTTTCAATAGGTTGGTTGTACCTGTTTCACGAACAGGAACGCCTGCTGTAATTACAACCAAATCACCATATTTAACCATACCTGTTGTCAAAGCCTCACGTACAGCGATGTCAAACATTTCATCTGTTGTTTCTGCTTGCTTCGTTACAACTGGGTACACTCCATACATTAAGGAAAGACGGCGAGCAACACCTTGATGTGGAGTTACTGCGATAATTGGTGCTTTTGGACGGTATTTAGAAACAAGACGAGCTGTATGTCCACTTTCTGTAGAGGAGATAACTGCTGCTGCATTTAGATCAAGAGCGGATTTTACTACTGCTTGAGAAATTGCGTCTGTTACTGTTACACGGTTGCAAGTTGCATGAGCTTTCATTACTTCACGATAGTTCAAGCTTTGCTCTGCACGTAGAGCGATGCTGTTCATGGTTTGAACAGATTCTACCGGGTATTTACCTGCTGCTGTTTCACCGGAAAGCATGATAGCGTCAGTGCCATCATAAATCGCGTTCGCTACGTCACTTGCTTCTGCACGAGTTGGACGTGGGTTGCGTTGCATAGAATCCAACATTTGTGTTGCTGTAATAACTGGTTTGCCCAGCAGGTTACATTTTTGGATCATCATTTTTTGGCAAACAGGAACTTCCTCAACAGGAATTTCTACACCAAGGTCTCCACGAGCTACCATTAAACCGTCGGATACTGCCAAAATTTCATCGATGTTGTCAACGCCCTCTTGGTTTTCAATCTTGGAGATGATGTCAATTTTTGCTCCATGCTTATCTAGGATTTCACGGATTTCCAATACGTCTGAACCCTTGCGCACAAAGGAAGCCGCGATAAAGTCAACACCTTGCTCGATACCAAACTTGATATCTGCAGCATCCTTCTCAGTGATACCCGGCAGGTTGATAGAAACTCCAGGAACATTTACACCTTTTTTACTTTTTAGTGTACCGCCGTTTTTGATAACACAAACGATTTCAGTACCTTCAATTTTTGTAACTTCCAAGCCGATTAGACCATCATCGATCAGAATTTGGCTACCTACTTTTACATCGTTAGGAAGGTCAGGATATGTGATTGATACACGCTCAGCTGTTCCAGCTATCTCTTGAGTTGTTAAAGTGAAGGTGTTGCCCTCTACTAGCTCTACAGCGTCTACAGACATGTTTCCTGTACGGATTTCAGGTCCTTTCGTATCCAGTAGGATAGCTACCAATTTACCTGTTTCTTTTGCTGCCTGACGAATATTTCTAATACGAGCGCCATGCTCTTCAAAATCACCGTGGGAAAAGTTTAAACGGGCTACATTCATTCCCGCGTTAATTAGTTTTTTTAGTGTTTCCACCGATTCGGATGCCGGTCCAATAGTACATACGATTTTTGCCTTGCGTAACAAAATAATCCCTCCAAAAATTGCTTAGTAATTCTTGTTTTACAAAAGAACAGGACGTTCATTAACTAAACTATATGCATGAGAACGCCACTGAAATTGTTATGCTTCTTGAAAAGTTACCAATTAAATGGATAGAGAGCGCGCTAATTGGTAAATTGACAAGTCTAGTTGATGTTTTTGATCAAGCGCTTCATCAATGTCAACGTCTACGATGTTATTGTTCTTAATTCCAACCATGCGATCCGCCTTGCCCTCAAGCAGCAAATCTACAGCAGCTGCGCCTAAACGACTTGCTAACATACGGTCGAAAGCAGTTGGAGAACCACCACGTTGAATATGTCCCAGAACAGTGACACGAGTCTCCCAGCCTGTTTCTGCCTTGATGACATCTGCGAACTGAGAAGCTTGGCCTACCCCTTCTGCAACAATAATGATGGAATGCTTTTTACCGCGGCGATGACCTGAACGTAGTCGCTCCAGAATATCCTTCATATCCGTGTCTGCCTCAGGGATGATGATGGATTCTGCTCCAGCAGCTAAGCCAGCCCACAGAGCCAAGTCGCCTGCATCGCGCCCCATAACCTCAACAATGTACGTACGCTCATGCGAAGTAGCTGTATCGCGGATTTTGTCAATGCATTCTACTACAGTGTTTAATGCTGTGTCAAAGCCAATTGTAAAGTCAGTGCATGGAATGTCATTATCAATAGTACCCGGAACGCCAATTGTTGGGAAGCCAAGCTGCGTTAGTTTTTGCGCACCGCGGAACGAACCGTCACCGCCGACAACAATTAGACCTTCAATTCCGTGTTTCTTTAATTGCTCAACCGCTTTTGCTCGTCCTTCTTCCGTTCTGAACTCGTCGCTGCGAGCTGTGAAAAGCATAGTTCCGCCACGATGAATAATGTCACCTACAGAACCAAGGGTTAATTCCTTGATGTTACCGCTAATAAGACCATTATATCCATTGTAAACTCCAAAAATCTGAACGCCCTTGTAAATAGCTCGACGTACCGCAGCACGGACAGCCGCGTTCATACCTGGAGCATCGCCACCACTAGTTAAAACAGCAATTTTTTTCATCGTACTCACCTCTTCATTTTCTCCTTTCCTTAGGATGGCTCTCTGCATCATTTTCTATTGGTAACGAAAATGAGAAACCTGGGGAAAATTTTGTTAACAAAATGCTTGCCAACAGTCAACACACACCAAATTCATACAATCGAAACCACAAATATTTACCCAATAATTAGGAAAACAAGATGGTGTTATACCAATTCGGTAAATTAGTCACGCAGTATGTATAAATGGCGTATATTGATAGGCTGTTATACAACAAACTTCCGGTTTTAGCCACTCCATTCTGGAATTTGTGACATACTTTTTGTTACTTTTTCTTTTTTTGCCAAGATCGTCTTCCGAATACTGATTCTAACAGATTTTTAGCGTCTAAAAAAGCAAAAAACTCCCCTTTTTTATGAAAGGGAAGTAAATGTGCCAATTTGTTTAAATTTGTTATAACGATGCTGTACTAATTCTTTAGGGGACAGTTTTTCCAGCTCAGCCAAACCATTAAGCAACGACTGTTTAATAAAACCTGCTTGTTGGATTAAATCACGATGTGCCCCACCAAATGGTTCTGGAATGATTTGATCGATGATACCTAATTCTAATAAATCTGGGGCAGAAATTTTCATGGTTTCGGCTGCCCGCATAGCGAGACTAGAATCTTTCCATAAAAGAGCCGCAGCTCCCTCTGGAGAGATAACCGAATAAACGGAGTTCTCAAGCATATAGATATGGTTACCGACACTAATGCCTAAAGCTCCTCCACTACCACCTTCCCCGATGACCACGCAAATAATGGGCACCGTGAAATTGGCCATCTCAAGCAAATTTCGAGCAATCGCTTCGCTCTGTCCGCGCTCCTCTGCTGCTTTACCTGGATAAGCCCCTTGCGTATTAATAAACGTAATGATCGGTCGACCAAATTTCTCAGCCTGCTTCATTAACCGCAACGCTTTACGATACCCCTCTGGATGAGCCATACCAAAATTGCGGCTAATATTCTCCTTGGTATCCTTCCCTTTTTGATGACCGATAACAGTGACAGGTCGGCCTTCTAGGCGCGCAATCCCACCAACAATCGCCAAATCATCTCCATAGGAACGATCCCCATGTAATTCCATAAAATCAGTAAAGATATGCTTGATGTAATCAAACGTAGTGGGACGCTCTGGATGACGAGAAATCTGCACGCGTTGCCACGGAGTTAAATTCCCGTAGATTTGCTCGGCCAAATCTTTCGCTTTTTCCTCCAGACGCTTTACTTCATCTGTAAAATCAATCCCTTTTTCTTCTGTAAACTTACGTAGTTCTTTAATTTTATCGTGCAGCTCTACTAATGGTTTTTCAAATGAGAGATCTGTTGCCATTATTCTCCCTCCCTATGTGTGTGCAAAGCGACCAATGTACCTAAAGTATCTCGCATATCTTTGCGATGCACTACCATATCAAGCTGCCCATGCTTTAATAGAAACTCCGCAGTTTGGAAATCCTTAGGAAGCTCCTGACGAATCGTTTGTTCAATGATACGACGGCCAGCAAACCCAATCTGAGCGCCTGGTTCGGCAATATTAATATCACCAAGCGAGGCAAAGCTGGCAGATACACCGCCGGTAGTCGGATGAGTTAACACGGAGATAAACAACAAGCGTTCATTTGCCATTTGAGCCAATGCAGCGCTGGTTTTTGCCATCTGCATCAAGCTGATCATTCCTTCCTGCATACGTGCTCCACCAGAAGCAGAGAACAGGATAAACGGCAGCTTGCGTTCAATAGCGCGTTCAATTGCCCGTGTAATTTTTTCACCAACAACTGCGCCCATGCTGCCCATCCGAAAGCGCGAGTCCATGACACCTAACACAACAGGCATCCCCTGAAGCAGACCCTCGCCAGTAATTACCGCTTCGTTCAAATTTGTTTTGGTACGATCTTGTTCTAATTTATCTTCATAACCCGGAAAATTAAGAGGGTTATCTGAAATTAAATTAGCATCAAATTCTTCTGTAAAGCTCCCATTATCCAGCAACGATTGTACACGTTCTGGAGAAGATAATGGAAAATGATGCTGACAGCCTTTGCAGACTCTTAGATTCTTCTCCAAATCCTTGGAGTAATGAATTGTTCCGCAATGGGAACATTTATGCATAAGACCTTCTGGAACCTCTTTAGGTTCAACAGTCGGGACTTCTTGCGTCATTGACACGCTTGGTACAGTCGCAAATTTGCGCTTTTTCCCAAAAAGATCTTTGAGCACACTATCACCTCACATTTGTTTCAGTGAAGAACCGTGCCGAGAACCTCTTGCACTTCGGACAGTTCGCCTTCTGGCACCAGTATCTCAAATTGCTTGGATACTTTAGCCTCACGAACCTTCACCAGAAATCCTTCACTTGTTAAACGGTGTTGAATACGTTCGGCAATCTTGGCGCTAGGAGCGATGTAGATGACGGTCCACATGATAATCCTCCTTACTGCTGTAAATCTGACAATCTGTGCCTCATCATATCACAGCCCCCACAGCACCTGCAATTTATAACATGCTGTTGTCAAGATGTACCTTCATATATTCCATCGCCTTTGCAGCGTTACCTTCGCGAATTGCCTCCATAACTTGCACATGTTCCTGATGAGCAATACGCGCTCTTCCCTCACGTGCTAATGAGTCTTTGCGAATCCCACCACTATATTCCACGAGCGGAGCCCATATCCGGTGTAAGACAGAATTGCGGCTCGATCTGCATATGACCCGATGAAATAAGTAATCTTCCTCCCAAGGAATCTCTCCTCGCTCCAACTTATCCCAAGCAGAATCCAAAATGCGCTCCATTTCCTCAAAGTGCCTAGTCCCTGCCCGGGTGCACGCAAGACGTACGGCATCCAGTTCTAGAATCTTACGCATTTCTACGAGATCTTTTTTGGTTTTTGCATCACGTAGAATGTAAGAACCTAATAAATCGATCAACCGGTTGTGTCGATAATGCTTTAAAAAAGTGCCTTCCCCGCGTCTTGTCTCTATTAGACCCAACAGCTCTAAAGCTCGTAGCGCCTCACGCACAGAGGAACGCCCAACACTTAATCGCTCGGAAAGCTCTCGCTCTGAGGGGAGCTTATCCCCAGGACGTAAATTCTCTTCTGCAATGATTTCGTTCAATTGCATGAGAATTCCTTCATACACTTTCCGATTGGTGGAGGAGTCTGTCATCGTACTCCACTCCTTCGGCTAAAAATCAGGAGAAGGCGATTGCTAATCGCCTTCTCTTATACGGCTACTTCCTATTATTGATCTGAGAAAGCAGAAAGTTTTACGGTTTTAGCTTTTATTTCTTCTAAATCGACATTAATACGAGCTACACCGCTATCCATCGCGGCTTTAGCAACCGCGGCCGCTACATTCGCAGCAACACGAGGATCAAACGGGGCTGGGATAACAAAATCAGCATGCAGCTGATCTTTCTCAATCAGATCAGCGATTGCATGCACCGCCGCTAATTTCATTTCCTCATTGATTTGAGTCGCTCTTGTATCCAACGCACCGCGGAAAATGCCTGGGAATGCTAGTACATTATTAACCTGATTCGGGAAATCGGAGCGTCCTGTTCCTACTACTGCCGCTCCTGCCTTTTTAGCCTCATCCGGCATAATCTCAGGTGTAGGATTAGCCATTGCAAAAATAATCGCATCGCGATTCATAGATTTAACCATCTCAGGGGTAACAGCCCCTGCTGCGGAAACACCAATGAATACGTCAGCTCCAACCATTGCATCTGCTAACTCGCCTTCGATTTTTTCACGGTTCGTTAGCAAAGCGATTTCTTCTTTTACTGGATTCATGCCAAATTGGCGACCTTCATACACAATTCCTTTTGTATCGCACATAATTACTTCTTTTACACCCATGCTAAGTAAAAGTTTAATAATTGCAATACCAGCGGCACCAGCACCGTTGGCAACTACACGGATATCTTCTATTTTTTTATTCACTAATTTTAAAGCATTGATGAGACCCGCAGCAGTTACAATGGCTGTTCCGTGCTGGTCATCGTGGAAAATTGGAATGTTGGTTTCTTTTTTGAGACGTTCCTCGATTTCAAAGCATGCAGGTGCTGCGATATCTTCTAGGTTTACGCCTCCAAAAGTCGGCTCCAGAAGCTTTACTGTTTCAATAATCTTCTCTTTGTCCGTTGTATTTAAGCAGATCGGGAATGCATCTACTCCAGCAAACGATTTAAATAATACGGCTTTTCCTTCCATAACAGGCATTGCAGCTTCTGGACCGATATTGCCAAGTCCTAGCACGGCCGTTCCGTCACTAACTACAGCTACCAAATTACCTTTCATGGTATATTCGTACACTTTGCTAGGATCATTAAAAATCTCTTTGCAAGGTTCGGCTACACCAGGCGAGTATGCTAGGCTTAAATCATGTGCACCGCGCACTGGCACCTTCGTAACTGCTTCTAGCTTTCCTTGATGTACTCTGTGAAGTTCAAGAGCTTCTTCTCTTAAATTCGACACCTAAATCACTCCATTCTCGCCTGAGTAAATTACCCATATTGTTGTATGTCGAAGTGGTCAGACCACTCAAACGCCGTTACTGTTCATTATATCAAATCATTTCCAACTGTAAACCTGCTATAAAGTGCAAAAAAGGGAGGACTTCGTTCATCCTCCCCCGTTTATGGGCAATTCTTTCTGAATTACACACTCATCTCCCACTATTTCTTTCATTTTCTCCAGTATTTCGCTATTTGCTTCTACTCGATATTCGTTTGGCAGGCGTAAAATTTGTTTTTTCTGCTCGTAATAAAGCAGAACAGGGGTCATTCCACTGTGCTTGGTAAACAATTCTTTTAACCGGACCAGTGTGTCGCCTCTTTCATGCTCTGGAGAGATTTTAATAAATAATACGCTTTCCATCTGTGGCTTAGGCAATGCTTTTCCGTCCCAGATCCTGTTAGCGATCAATTTAGGCGTATCTCCCTGACGATCTATGCGTCCTTCGATCACAACGATCGCCTCCTTATATAAAAAGGTTTGGGCCGTTTGAAATATTTTCGGAAAAACAACCACCTCTACTTGAGCCATTTTATCTTCTACCTGTAGAAATGCCATCGGATCGCCTTTTTTTGTTTGAATCCGCTTAGCCTCTGTTACCATCCCTACAATTTTTACTACGTGCTGATGCGGTAAGTCATCCATACTGGGGATCATGGTTACTTCTTTATGCTGTGTTAAATAAGAATAGGGATCGAGTGGATGACCGGACAGATAGACACCTAACAGCTCTTTTTCCTCTTTTAAGCTCTGTATATGCGAGAAGGGAGGAACCTCTGGATATTCTATCTTTTCTGGTTCCGGTTGACTCCCTTTATCATCAGAGCCGGCTTCACTTGTAAATGCAAACAAATTTAACTGAGCAGCTTCTTTTTCTTTTCGACGTGTACCACCCTTCTCCATGGCTTCGTCAAGCATCAATAAAAGCTGAGCTCTATGACCTGGCAATGAATCCAGTGCGCCGCAAATAATCAAAGACTCAATCACACGGCGGTTGACCAATCGACTGTCTACTCTTGAACAAAAATCAACCAGATCTGAAAACGGAGCCTTTATCCGTTCTTTAACAATTGACTCGATAGCACCATATCCTACATTCTTGACAGCAGCCAGTCCAAAGCGAATTGCCTGCTTATCTGGCTCAACGCTAAAAAATGCTTCACTTGCATTTACGCAAGGAGGAAGCACGGTTAGACGCAAGCGCTTTGCTTCTTCTACATATTCTGCAATTCTCCCTTGGCTGCCAATCGACATCGATAGTAATGAGGCCATAAAAGCTAGTGAATAATTCGCTTTTAAATACGCCATTTGATAGGCAATAATCGCATACGCTACAGAATGCGCTTTATTAAAACCGTAATCAGCAAATTTAACAATCAAATCATAAACCTCGTTGGCAAGCTGCTCCTCATATCCTTGGGCAATGCTGCCTGCCACAAATTTCTCACGTTGTTCCATCAATAGCTCACGTTTCTTCTTCCCTACGGCCCGCCGTAAAATATCAGCCTCACCTAGAGTAAAGCCCGCCATTTTAGAAGAAATTTGCATGATTTGCTCCTGATAAATAATAAAACCGTGCGTCTCTTGCAATATTGCTTCTAAATCGGGATGAGCGTAGTGCACGGGAGTTTTCCCATGCTTGGCTTTGATATAATCTGGGATAATCTCCATAGGCCCTGGACGATATAAAGCAAGAACTGCCACGATATCCCCAAGACAGGTCGGCTTTAAATCTCGAAGCACATTACGGATTCCCGCTGATTCTAGCTGAAACACACCTGTTGTTTCACCGCGTGTTAGCATCGCAAAGCTTTTTGCATCCTCCATTGGCAATGAGTCTAATGACAAAGGGATGCCCTGACGGTTAATTTCCTTTAATGTTTCCTGAATAATAGTCAGATTGCGCAGACCTAAAAAATCCATCTTTAGCAAACCGACCTGTTCTAAAATATCCATTGGGAATTGAGTAAGTAATAGCCCCTCGCTGCCCTCTTGCAGGGGTACGTATTCTGTTAAGGGTTCACGTGAAATAACTACCCCGGCTGCATGCGTAGAAGCATGGCGCGGCAATCCTTCCAATCCCCGGCCTAACCGGATCAGCTTGGCTACGTCTCGATTCTCCTCCGTTAAACGCTCTAAGTCAGGATTAAGCTTGAAGGCCTTATCAAAAGTCATAGATGGAGATTGTGGAATCATTTTCGCTACGCGATCTACCAAAGCTAGTGATAAGCCCAGGGCCCGCCCAACATCACGCACAGCCGCCCGTGCAGCAAGTGTACCAAAGGTAATAATCTGCGCCACCCGATCATGACCGTATCTGTCAGCTACATAATGAATAACCTCGTCACGACGCTCCACTGCAAAGTCAATATCGATATCAGGCATAGTAATGCGCTCTGGATTCAGAAAGCGCTCAAACAGCAGATCATGAGCAAGCGGATCTACATTGGTAATGGAGAGCGCGTAGGCGACCAAGCTGCCTGCCGCTGATCCTCGCCCCGGACCAGTTGCTATTTTTTGCTCATGAGCATATTTCATAAAATCCCAAACGATTAAAAAGTAATCTGTAAAGCCTGTTCCTGTTATGACAGATAGTTCATAATCTAAGCGTTCCCGCACCTCGGCATGCAGAGAACCGTAACGTTTGATGCAGCCTTCTTCACATATTTGTCGCAAATATTGCTCCGCCTCTACCCCCTCAGGTAACGGAAACCGTGGCAAAATGTGCTGGTCTAACTGAATTTCCACCTGACAGCGTTCTGCTATACGCAGGGTGTTTTGTAGTCCCTCTTTGGCGTAAACAAACAGACTAGCCATCTCTTCTGCCGATTTAAGATAATATTCTTCCGTCTCGTAGCGAGATCGGTTAGCATCTGTAATGGTTACACCTTGGCCAATGGCCAGAAGAACGTCATGTAGCTCTGCTTCCTGTTTTTCCACGTAATGCACGTTATTGGTGACTACTAGCGGAATATGTGTCGCTTCATGCAATCTCAATATACGTTGATTCAGGCGACGCTCTTTTTCTTTCCCATGATCCTGAAGCTCCAGATAAAAACGCTGCGGGCCAAAAATATCAGCATACCAGCTAACCGCTTGTTTTGCGGCATCTGTATCGCCTTCTAATAAAAGCTGGTTAATCTCTCCTTCTGTACAACCACTCAGCGCAATCAGGCCGTTTGCATATCGCTTCAGCCTTTCCCGATTGATTCGCGGCAACACTTGATAGCCCTCTGTATGAGCAATTGTAGATAACTGAATTAAATTTTTATAGCCTTGCTCATTCTCTGCAAGTAATGTCAAATGATAAGGGGCCTTGGTATGCCGTGTCACCCGATCACGCAAATCTCCATCAATTAGGTAAATTTCCATGCCTATAATAGGCTTAATTCCTTTCTCAAGACATGCTTTATAAAAAGGAATGACTCCGTATAGATTCGCATGGTCCGTAATTGCTAAGGCCGGCATCTTAAGCTCAGCGGCCTTTTGCACCAATTGCTCAATCCGTGCGGCCCCATCTAATAAACTAAATTCGCTATGCACATGTAAATGAACGAAGGATGCTGTCATCATCTTGCTCCTTCCCTACTAAATCTTCGTATAACCCTATTATACCCGAAGGAGCAATTGAGGCGAACCTTTATTCGTGTAACAGAAAGATAGAACTTGTAAGAACATACGAATTTTTCCGTCAACAAGTATGCTATAATACAAATGTCATGATATGTTACTTTAAAAAGGAAGGCTAGGTGTTGCATGATGTGGTTTGCTATTTATTTTACCGGCATGATTGCCTCCCTGATCATGGGAGTCTACTATAGCATTAACGCTCGTCGTCGTGGTCTTCATCCATTGCAGTCCCGTATGACACTTGGAAAAATGAATATCTCCTTAGGCTGCCTGCTTATCTTATTTGGTCTCAATCAATTTTCCTTTCAGGACTTAGATGGAATTCGGATTGGGGTTGCTTTTGTAATGCTGTTGGTGGGTGTTATTAATCTCGTGCTTGGTACAAAACACTATATCCGCAACAAACGAGAATGGTTACGAACAGCGGAAACACTAAAATAAAATGATCTATAAAGTAACGAAAACCTGCCATCCTTCCAGAACGGAAGAAGGATGACGGGTTTTTTACTATTGTGGTAACGAAAATAAATGGGTTTTCGTATATTGATCTTTACAAGTAATATACTTATCATAAATATAAAGACCAGCTATCTCTTTTTCTCAAAACACAATATAATGGAGAATGTTTGAAAATTTTTTGGACAAATGTAACAGGAGGTTTGATTTACTCGTCATATAATGAGTAATAAATTCAGGTCTGTTCATTAGTATGTAAGCAAGCATGCAAGAATTTTGTTTAGGAGCAATTTGTATGGAGAGAATTGGGTTCGTTATGAAAGAAGCACGGATTTCAAAAGGGATTAGCCTAACAGATATTCATCAAAAAACAAATATCCCGTTGTCTTATTTGGAGGCAATCGAACAAGAGGAATTTTCTAAAATTCCTCATCAGGTGTATGTCCAGGGATTTGTAAAAAGTTACGCTAGCGTTTTAAAACTGGATGTCTCAGCTTATATGGACCAGCTACCAAAGCCGGAGCCTTCCGCTCCGCCCAACTATATTACGCATCAGCGGAAATGGAAACTAGGTAGTTTTTTCTTTTCCGGCACAGGTTTTTGTCAATTCCTTGTCGTAATCTTTATGTTATTCATAGCAGGTGTAACCTATATGGGTTTTCGTATGTAAGAAGTTGTTGATATTATGATTTGCAAAGTACGATATTTCTTGCTACTCACAACTCAAAAATTTCACATTTCCACAACGCAAAAACCGGAGCAGGAAATCCATTCCTTGCCCCGGTTTTATCGTCTGCATTATCTTTCCAAAACCTGCGCTGTAACCATTGCTTTTCCTACCATTTGATCGCGGTGGAACACTTCTACCTCCACTTTGCCGAAGCGGCGGCTAACATCTAACAAGCGCGGTTTTATCTTTAATTGGCTTTCAATCTGAACTGGCTTTAAGAAATAGACGGTAATGTTCTCCGGCACCATATCACCGCGTCGGTGTCGGCGTAATTCATTACAGGCTACTTCTGTCATGACGGTCGTCAATACGCCACTTGCAATCGTTCCCAAATGATTGGTCATCTGAGGAGTTACATCACCAATGTAGGCGACTTCATCCCGTTCCTTTTCTTCTCGGAACTGACTCATGATCATATTTGGAAAGGTTTCGCTTAATTGCGGTTGTTTCTGCATGTATTGCAACGCTTTCAGAACTTCCTGACGTGTAATGACTCCCAGTAGCTTTTTGAAATTATCCACAACCGGTAACAATTCGATTCCTTCCCATGCCATCAAATGAGCCGCAGAAGCGACAGAGACCCTTGGTGACGTCGTAATCGGGCTGCGTGTCATCACTTTATCAACAGTGACATCATCTTCATTGCCTATGATATCCTTGGATGTCAGAATACCGACTAGCCGGCGAAATTCATCGACTACAGCAAAGCGTGTCTCTTTATATTTTTCTGTGTACAAATGCCATTTCTTCACTTGATCTGTAGGCAATAAAACGGGAACCTCATCTAATGGTTTTACTATATCCTCTACCATGACAATCTCTTTTTTGATAAGACGGTCATAAATGGCACGATTTAATAAAGAAGCCACACTGAATGTATCGTACGTCGTAGAAATAATCGGTAATTCCAGCTCATCTGCCAGCGCTTTAACTTCCTCACTTGTGTCAAATCCACCGGTAATTAATACAGCGGCACCATTCTGTAAAGAAAGACGATGGGCCTGCTCCCGGTTTCCAACAATTAACAAGCTGCCTGGCTGGATATATTTGACCATGTTTTCTAGCTTCATGGCACCTATCAAAAATTTATGTAAAGTCTTATGTAAACCCTCTTTACCACCCAACACACTGCCATCCACAATATTTACTACCTCGGCAAAAGTTAAACGATCAAAGTTTTCCTTATGCTTTTTCTCGATCCGGACAGTTCCTACCCGTTCAATGGTACTAACATACCCTTGTACTTCCGCCTCTTTGATCGCGCGGTAAGCCGTTCCTTCGCTTACTTCGAGATCCTTGGCGATCTGCCGGACAGAAATCTTGGTTCCGATGGGAAGGCGATCAATATGTTGTATGATTTGTTCGTGCTTTGTTGCCAAGTTAGCCACCTGCCCTTTTTTTACCGTTTTTACAAATGAAGGATATTATATAGTTATCATACGAATCATGTATGTGCTTCATTTACTTAAAAAGGCTCCTTGCAACAATTTTACCCCATGCCTAGACAAAAAAAAAGGGTGTAACGGCGCCCGTTACACCAAATCACGTATATAATTTAAGGGGGTTTTCATCATGTTTTTATCTTATCCCCTTAATATTACAGGAATGTTACAAACGAATTACAAATGCATTTCATTTTATTCGTTCTTCGTTTACAACCAAAAATTACTTTTCAATACCGTACAGAACCTGCAGAGGCTCAGCTATGATGCGATTAACATCCTCCATAATCTGCCCAAGAACACGCTCTGCTTCCAGCACCTTACGGATTTCTTGATGAAGCTGAACTGTTTCATACAATTTTTGGATTTGCTCAATATCAGCTTGGCCTACTTCTTGTCCGCTCATTTGCTTCATCTGCAATTCAAATTGTTTTTGACGAAAATCAGCTAGCATGCGGCTAGCATCTGGGTCTGCACTCACGTTTTGTTGAGCTGCAAGAAATGCTTTGTACTCGTCGCTATCTTTAATGGCACGTGCCAATTCATGCGCTTTATCGTAATTCACAGTATTCCCTCACTTTTATAATAGGATGTATTGTAAGTAGTGTAACAGATTTGCTTTTAAACTGACAATCTTTGGTTACTTATCTTCTCCTTTAGCTATTAGGCTGAAGGCTGTCCATCCACTAATTGAGAGGTACATGCTGGGCAACGCTTTGCCTGTATCGGAATGCTGGAAATACAATATGGGCACTCCTTGTTTGTAACTGCTTCTTCTTGCTTGATCTCTTCCTTTTTCTTGCGTAGTTTATTTAACTGTCTAATCACGATAAAGATACTAAAGGCTACAATAAGAAAATCCAACACAGAATTCAGGAACAGACCGTAGTTTAGTGTTGCTGCACCTGCTTTTTTTGCCTCTGCTATCGTATTATAATGAGTTCCGGACAAATTTATAAAGAGATTAGAAAAATCAATACGCCCCAAGAGTAAACCAACCAATGGCATAATTAAATCATTAACGAGAGAAGTAACAATTTTACCAAATGCTCCTCCTATCACAACACCGATCGCCAAATCTACGACGTTGCCCTTCATCGCGAATTCACGAAATTCTTTCCACATATTCATCACCTTTCCTCTGTATTATACATTGTAGTATTATGACCAAAACCAAACGATGAGACAACTGTCAAACTCTCGATTTCCTCCATTACTTTCATTATATACAACAGAACGACTCAAAAAAAACTCTTAATTCAACCATACAGGAAATGTTAGGGAGTCTTCTTTTTAACCGATGTTTTTTGTTTCTGATAACAAAATTGTAATTCATCAAATCTCTTTACGCAGTTTAAAAACAGATTAACAGTATGGCATTAATTGGACCCAAGAGCCTGTTTCTATCGACCGTGGTTAGGAAGGCAATTTTTATTTTTACCATTCATTACTCCTAATTACTTATAGCTTTTTCGCCCCAGTAGTCGTACAAAATGAAGAAAAGGTTACACTCCTTTTTGATTACAGAAAACAAAATTTTTTTAGCCTAATTGTAAACTTTCTGTTTTTCATGTACACTAATATTATAAAAAGTTAGCTTTAGTACTTGAAAGCGTATAAGCGTTAAAGTAATACTAAACAAATTTTACCAATAACAGAAAAAGGAGGTCACTCAGATGCAGCAGCAACCATCATCTAATTGGACAAAAATTTCAGATTCACTAGCTCTTATTCTCATTTTATTGGTGGTGATTGGTTATCTAGTGCTCAATCTGCAGGCCCCTCCGCAAATCGCTATCTTATTGTGCATCATGATCTCCGTTGCCTTTGGATTTTGTAAAAGAATACCATGGAAGGTAATGGATAAAGGAATTCGAGAAGGAATTATTTCTGGCATTCCTTCTATAGTAATTTTTTTGCTGATCGGGGTATTAATTGCGGTTTGGATTGCCTGCGGTACGATTCCAACCATGATTTTATACGGATTCTCTCTTATTTCCGCTGACTACTTTCTGGTTACCGTTTTTGTGATGTGCGCGCTCGTTGGAACTAGTATTGGAAGTGCCTTTACAACAGTAGCTACTATCGGTGTTGCCTTTCTTGGTATGGGTAAAATGCTGGGAATTGATTTGGCATTGATTTCAGGGGCGATTATTTCTGGAGCATTCTTCGGAGATAAAATGTCGCCGTTATCAGATACAACCAATCTGGCTCCCGGGGTTGCAAAAGTAGATTTATTCGAACACATTCGTCATTTGATGTGGACCACTATTCCTGCTTTTATCATTTCTTTAGTGCTCTACTTTTACTTGGGGAACTCTGTTACTGATCAGGTTCCGCTAAATTTTGAAACCATCCGTAAGGGCTTGGAAATGAGCTCGTTTATTCACTGGAGTACATTCCTGCCACCATTGCTTTTATTCTTTATGGCTTACAAACGTATTCCAGCCATTCCTGCTCTATTTGTAGGAATTGTCTCCTCCTTACTGTTGATTTTAATTACTCAACCGAATCAATCATTGGTTTCTTTATTAACCATCATGCAAAATGGCTTTGTTTCAACAACTGGGCAAGCTGAAGTGGATTCTCTTCTATCACGCGGGGGTCTTCAAAGTATGCTCTCATCCGTCGCACTGATTCTATTAGCGTTAGGTTTAGGAGGAATCTTATATGAAATCGGTGTGATTTCTAATCTGGTTTCCTGTATTCAGCGGTTTGTAAAAACTCGTGGACGACTGATTTTTTCTACCGCCATGTCAAGCCTTAGTATTAATGTGCTGGTTGGGGAGCAATATCTGTCCATTATTTTGCCAGGGAGAGCCTTTCTACCAAGCTTTGAAAAGCTAGGGCTAGCCCGTAAAAATTTGTCGCGTGTGCTAGAGGATGCGGGGACAGTTGTTAATCCACTGGTTCCTTGGAGCGTATGCGGTGTATTCTTAACTGGGGTGCTGGGAGTAGGAACTCTGGAATATCTGCCTTATGCCTTCTTCTGTCTACTGTGTCCAGTTATTACTGTCTTTTTGGGCTTTACGGGAATTGGAGTTCCAAATGAAGTATCTGTACCCAAGACAAAAGAACAATCGGAAATGTAAATAGTGGAATATAATATCAAAGGAAATGCGGTTTGTCATTCATGTGGCAAATCGCTTTTGTTTTAACATGAGCAGGGAAGGTTACTTTCTCTAGCAACATTTAGTCTAAATTCACAAGATGTAACAGTGTTCCATTTATCAGAGGCAAATTCACGACACATCACAATAATAGAGGAAGAAGGGGCCAGATGGAGAGGCCCAACCAATGTTTTCTTCCTTCCATTGGCAGGCTCTCTCTTCATCAACTTGTCCCTTTTTACAACTTTCCATTTTTAATTGTTTTATGTTAAAAAGTTAAGTAAGCCTTGCACAAGTCCTATAATTGCTCCCAGTACAAAGCCAAGTACTGTAATCATGCGGAATTCCCTTCCCGAAATGCCGATGATCATTTCCTCCAATCGCTCTAATGGAAATCCCTCTACTTGTTTCGTAACAATTTCCTTAATCTGAAGAGAATCGAACAGTCTATCTACATTTTCCTCTAATCTTGCTGTAAACCACTGGGCAACTCTTGGTAACCAGGATGTAGATAGTTGTTCCTCAAATGTAAGAAGGACCTCTCCCACACGCTTGTCCAATAACCCAATTCCTACTTCTTCGCCTTTAGCGAACAGCTTCTCTTTCCATCTGCTCCATTCTTCTTGGCTTATCATCCCCAGAAAATCACTTATTGGGCGCTCCAATTGCTTATTCATTTCTACGTGAAGTGTCGATTTCAGTTTATCGATAAGCTGTGGGTTGCTTAGGATTGATTTTAAGTGGGGCATAATCTTGGCAACCAGCTTTTCATCCCCTAAGAACATACCTACCAAACCGCCAAGCATGCCTTTGCTTCCCCCTACAAGTTGACGGATCAGGGCTTGAACCTGAGCTTGACCTTCTGGCCCATGCAGATAGTCCTTTAATCGGCTAATGAGCATTTCCCCAAATTGATCTACAAGTATCTCCACTTTGCTCAGGATTTCTGGCGAAAGCAATGACTCTACCGTCTTATCCTCTACACCTTTTAGCCAATTCGTCACACGCTCATCGTAGAGCGAATAAACGTTTTTTCTTATTTGCGGAGCTAGCCTGTCTCCATCTACTAATGCATTTGGCATAGCTTTTTCGATTAGCTCGCGAAAGGTTACATCGCTGGCTACCCATTTTTGCAGGAGCCCCTTTGCTATGTGTATAAGCTTTTGTTCTACTCCTGCTGCTTGTAATCCCTGTCTAACCCCTTCCTTTGTCAGCAGGTGATTCTCCACCAATCTCCCCATTTCAATTGAGATTTGCTTATGTCGTCTTGGGATAAGACCTGGGGTAAAAGGAACTCGAAATCCGCCTATTTTTATCTCACGATGGGGGCGAAACAGCATACGGATAGCCAGATCATTCGTAATGCCACCAATAGCTGAGCCAATCCCTACATTGAGAAGTAATGTTATCCAAGCATTCATGTTTCTACTCCTATCTGGAACCAATTATTTTTAGAACTCATAAGATAGACTAACCTAACGCCTATGGAAAGGGGATCATCATGTCATATGTTCGCACTATCATTCAGGCATCTATACCCATAGAAGAGCGGTCTGATCTACAGCTTCCCCTTCATATCATGAAGAGTTTAGACATTCCCTCAGATATCTTTATCACCGTTTGCTTTGGTGCATCAAAAGCACGAGCAAAGATTTCAGGAGTAGATCAGGATTCCTATGTCACTATGTGTCCTTCCCTTGTTCGTGCTCTCCATATTCCTACCGGGACCAAATTTCTCATGCGCTATGATTCACAACAGCAAACACTTTATTTCGGCCCCTATGTGGGGATTTTGCTCACCAGCTATCAACAGGGTCATAAGCAAGAGCCTTTTGGTTCCCTCTCTTCGTTTATTAATGAAGTGGTTGATACGTTCAAACAGAAAGGTGGCTTCGCTTGTATCTTTTCCATAGATGACGTTGATTGGGAGAATAAAACGGTTTCCGCATTCGTTAGGCTGAAAAATATTTGGAAAAAAACCACGCTCCCTCTCCCCCATTCAATCTATAATCGACTATCTTCTCGACAACGAGAGCAGAGTGAAAAGGTAGTGGATTTTGTGGAGCGCTGTAAATTATTGAAGATCCCCTTTTTTAATGAGCGTTTCTTAAACAAATGGCAGGTTCATAAAGCTCTTCGCAATGATGTAGCTGTCTCCACTTATTTGCCCAAAACCATGCTATTTGGCCCAAACGGTGAGCTATCAACCATGCTACAAACCCACCGCCTCGTGTACGCCAAACCCGCGAATGGCAGTTTGGGAAAGGGTATTTTTCGCCTGATAAAAGCAAATGGTGAATATGGTGTTCAATTTGTATCAAAAGACAAGGTCATCTCATTAAAGCCAAAAAGTCTGTACTCTTTGCAAAAATTCCTGCGCAAGCGTTGTAAAGGAAAATCTTATGTTCTGCAACAAGGCTTGAACCTTATTGGCATCGACTCCAATCCAACCGATTTTCGTGTGTTGGTACAAAAGAACAATCGAGGCATTTGGGCAACCACCTCCATCGTTGCTCGAACAGGTCAAAATTCTATTGTATCAAATGTAGCACGTGGTGGCAGGATTATGACTGCTAAACAGGCCCTACGAAGATGCGGTCCATGGAAACGTAATAAAAAGCCATCTATTCGCAAGCTCAAGAGGGTCGCTCTGCTCATCGCTGAACGGTTAGAATACGCTTTACAAGGAGAATTCGCAGAGTTTGGTATTGATCTAGGTATCGATACTAACGGAAGGGTCTGGCTGTTAGAGGTTAACAGCAAACCCTCCAAAAGCATTACCAGCTTGCGCTTACGCGAAGATGAAATTGCTCCCCGACAAGCAAGGCCTTCCGTTCGACAATTAGTAAGCTACACCGCTTTTTTAAATGGCTTTATCCAACCAATCTATCAAACCCCTCAGAAAAAGAAGAATAGATAAGACAGCGTAGGTGATCAAAATGAGAAAACAAGAAAAAACATTAGGAATTATGGCCATTTTCAAAGGATCGCCAAACCAGCCAACCTTCCGGGAAAAGTCTTATTATACCACTTTAACACGTATTGGAAGCAAGCTAGGTATACGCATAGTCGTCTTTTCTCCTCGTCAGGTTGATTTTATCTCACGTACCATAGTGGGCTTTGAATTTATTAAACATACTTGGGTGCGCATAGAAGCTCCCTTTCCACCATTAATCTATGATAGGTATTTTATGGGACCTCATATCGCTAAATATAGACCGATTATCGAACGACTGCAAAAAGATCCCAAAATCACCTTCTTAGGCCGTGGATTATCGGGAAAATGGCAAGTGTATAACATCCTTATGAAATCAAAGGATTTACAAAAGTGGTTGCCGCAGACCAAACTCTTTAGCCCTACTCTTCTTGAAACAAATCTGGCTGAACAAGGGGCTGTCATTATAAAACCCATGGCCGGAACCCATGGAAGCGGAGTAATTCGTATCTCCTCTGTAAAAAAAGGGTATGAACTTACAGGTAGAACAAGGGAGAATAAACCCTTTACACGTACCTTAACAACTAAAAAAAATCTTTTCTCCTGTATTCAAAAGCTAACAAAGGGGCGTAAGTACATCTTGCAACCTTATTTGAAGCTGCACACCTCAGATGGATATCCCTTTGACATACGTATTTTAGTCCAGAAAAACGGGAGAGGCAAATGGACAACAACCGGGAAGGCCGTACGAGTAGGGAAGAAAGAAAGCATTACCTCTAATCTGCACGGAGGGGGAATCGCCGTACCATTAGAAGATTTCCTAATTAAACATTATCCACATGACTTATGTCATCAAATCATAGAAGAAGTGGGTATGCTTGCTCAACTCCTTCCCCCTTTTTTAGAAAAACATCATGGTCGTTTGGTAGAGCTGGGAATAGATGTAGGGGTCGATACGCAAGGGCATGTATGGATTATTGAAGTAAATTCACGACCAGGCCGGACGGTATTCCGCCAAATTCAAGATGGGAATGCCAGATTACATTCGGTCGCACAGCCAGTAAAATACGCTGAATATCTCTTGAATAAGCGTATAGGAGGTTAGGAGTACATGGAAACCATCTCAGTACGGTTACGATTTCTTACCTACTCCCGTATCAAAGGCATCGTGCTCCCTTCCCATCTATGCCGGGACTGGGGATTTAAGAATCGACAACGAGTTGCTATCTCGCACGGGCAAATAACGGTACATGGAATCATTATTGAAGAAAAAAAACAAAAAACCGGTAATCTAGTAAAAGTAACATCACCACTAAAAGAAGCCTTAGCCATCCCTCATCCCGGTACGATCCATTTAAAAAACGAAGATGGAACAATTCGGGTTGGTCCCTCCATTGGTATAGTCACCACAGGACTACGCGATGGAGGTAGAGCCCCGATTGGCCCTAGATCAGGCTTTTTTCAAAAATTATTGTCAGCTCAGAAAGGAAAAGGGGTTTATTACTTTATCTTTTCACCAAATGATGTAGATTGGTCATCTAATCGAGTATACGGCTGGTTCTTGCGCTCTACCAATAAGGGGCAGTACGTATGGAAAAGATTTTGGACTGCCATGCCAGACGTGTTGTATGATCGCGTTCCCTCTCGTGCAGCGGAGCGCCAAGAGTCTGTCAAGGACTTTAAATTTCGTATAGCCAATGAACAGTATGTACCCATGTTTAATATTGGATTTTTTGATAAATGGGGTGTTCACCAACGCTTGTATCCCATGCCGGAAATAAATGAGTTCATTCCAGAAACCCAGGTAGCTCCTACACTCTCCATGCTAAAAAGCATGCTTGACAGATACTCTATGGTTTATTTAAAACCAAAAGATGGCAGTCTTGGCTATGGAATTCTAAAAATAAAGCAGCTTGCAAAAGGATATCAGCTCTCATACCATAGCGGAGCAGGTAATGTCACCCGACGCTTTCAGAAATTGTCTAAGTTATATCAGCATGTGTTTCAAACGCGCCGTGCAAGTAATTACCTGATTCAGCAGGGCATTGATTTATGCACTTATTCAGGTCGTCCACTCGATTTCCGTGTTCACTTGCACAAAAACGTGGAAAATAGCTGGGTCGTATCCTGTCTAGCTGCCAAAATAGCCGGTGCTGGAAGTGTTACTACACATGTTCGAACTGGAGGAATGGTTATTCCAGGTAAAGAACTACTGGAAACTCTATTCCCAGAACAGCATCACACTGTAGAAAAGCGTGTTCGTGAAGCTTCTATTCGTTTAGCAAATGCAATTGAGTTTGCCTACGGTACACATCTAGGTGAACTCGGTCTAGATATAGGCATCGATAAAAAAGGTAATATTTGGATGTTTGAGGCTAACTCCAAACCAGGACGCTCCATTTTTAAACATGCACGCCTAAAACAAGCTGATGAAATGTCGCGTAGTTTACTCGTCGACTACGGTCGCTATTTAGCTAATTTTTAACACGGGCTGAAGGAAGGAGGAGTTTCTAATGTCCCACTGGCAATCCGGTTGGCTGACCATACTCCCCTCAGGACAATGGTATGTAGAGGGTATCCACTTTCCCATCCCGCTTACTTCCGCACATCATATCACCGTGCCATTGGGTCCCCTCCATGTTGAACAAACATTAAACCTAGGATTGGCTCCTACTGTAACAGGTCGCTATCGTACCCGCATCAGATGGAGCATGTATAACAATATGCTGCAAATTGCTCCTCTTATTGGCATTCTTACTTCTGGCAAAGGCGAATCATTTAAAGGAAATAGGGAAAACTTTCAAGAGATAAGCAAAACAGGACAAAAGCTAGGAGCACTCGTATTCGTATTTACACCAGACGGCATAGACTGGGAAACTTATAAAATACGAGGTTATCTATACGATAAACGTAATGGATACTGGCAAAGGTTCGAAACTCCCTTTCCTCATGTAATATATAATCGGATTCCAACACGCACAGTAGAGGAAAAAGAGCATATGCAAGAAACTCTCAAGCGCATCTCAAAACTGAAGAACGTGACATTGTTCAACCGTCAATTTTTCGATAAGGAAAGCCTATTTGCCACCCTACAAGCCAAAAAGGAAGTCGCTCCTTTCTTGCCCGATACTTACAAATTAGATTCTTTTGAGCGACTGAAGTCCTTTGCTAGAAAACATGATGTTCTTTATCTAAAGCCTATACGTGGAAAAGCTGGGCGAGGAATCATGCGTCTTGAAAAACACGATAGTATCTGGATTTTACGCCGTGTTCATCAACAAAAATCGTTATCTAGATCATTTTGTACTCTCGATGAACTCTGGACATATCTTTGGCCGATCCTTCATCAGAAGCCCTACATCGTTCAGCAGGGCATTATGCTTGCTACCTATAATGATCGCCCATTTGATGTGCGTGTCCTTACACAAAAAAATGGTAAAGGACAGTGGGATATAACGGGGATAGGAATTCGACAAGCAGGGGCCCGAAGCATTACCACTCATGTCCCACGCGGGGGTTCTATTCTTTCACCTGATAAAGTCCTTCCCAAAGTTTTTGGAGAAGAGTGGTCCATTTTCATTCTGCAGAACATCAGGAAAACTGTACTTGTAATAGCTAAAGCCCTTCAGCAGAATATGAAAGATCTTGCTGAAATGTCTATGGACTTAGGAATAACGACTGATGGTGATATCTGGTTTTTTGAAGCAAATTCTAAACCGGAAAAATTCGATGAACCAGATATCCGCCGTGCTTCACTGCGCAACATTATTTTTTATTCACAACACATGAGCAAGTGAAAGAGCCTGACTTTTATTCAGCCCTTCCTGATAGGAAGGGTATTTTTCTATGCTCGCTCCATTATCTTTATAATAATGAAATATTTTTTCATAAATATTATGTTTTTATTGAAAACAGGTCCATATGTTACGTTTAC
The DNA here is from genome assembly GCF_030489605.1 of Brevibacillus laterosporus. Classification (GTDB taxonomy): domain Bacteria; phylum Bacillota; class Bacilli; order Brevibacillales; family Brevibacillaceae; genus Brevibacillus_B; species Brevibacillus_B laterosporus_E. The sequence continues at coordinate 58,320 of NZ_JAUKFY010000001.1, read as the reverse complement.
ATAGAACAAAACATTAAATTTAAAAGTATAAACGTACTTTTTTGTGAGATTTATCCCAAAAAAGCATAAAAATGCACCTAGAATATTGCATCTCCCTCAGTTTCGTGTACATTTAAAAGAAAGAGCTACCGGGTAACAAATATCACAGAGTTAATTTCTTACCTTTTATTTTACTTAAAGGAGTTGGTGTATGGTTGATTTTCACAACGGATAATATCATTTTGCTCCTCGCTGTTCTCTTGGTTACTGGCGTTGTTACAGCCAAATTTTCATCACGCATCGGTCTTCCTTCCCTTGTTTTTTTCGTGGGGGTTGGAATGATCCTGAGCAAATTCATTTATTATGATAATGCCTCGTTAACACAACTCTTCGGTATTCTCGCCCTTATCATTATTTTGTTCGATGGTGGCATGCAGACAAAATGGACTGACATTCGCGCTGTGGCCAAACCCTCTCTCTCCTTAGCAACCATTGGTGTTGTTCTTACCACTTTTCTAATTGGTGCATGTGCCAAATTTATTTTGGGCTTGTCTTGGAATGAAGGCTTATTATTTGGAGCAATTGTTGGTTCTACAGATGCCGCTGCTGTTTTTGCCGTATTAGGCAATAAAAATATAAAAAAACGGCTGACTTCCGTATTGGAAGCAGAATCAGGCACAAACGATCCCATGGCCATGTTTTTGACCATTGCCCTGATAGAATTCATGCAGCATCCAGAAGTAAATGTACCGGCAATGATTTTAGAATTCCTATGGGAGATGGGGTTAGGTCTAGTAATGGGTTATTTATTAGGCAAAATCTCCACTATGCTTATCAAAAGCATTAATCTGGACTCATCCGGACTCTATCCGGTATTGTCTATCGCTCTGGCAGTTCTAGCCTACGGTGCCACATCCATATTGGGCGGAAGTGGCTTACTCGCTGTCTATGTGATGGCTGTCTTTGTAGGAAATGTTGACATTCCCTATCGGCACTCCATTCTGCGCTTTAACGAAGCCTTTGCCTGGATGATGCAAATCCTGATGTTTATCCTGTTAGGTTTGCTGGTTTTTCCATCAGATTTGTTGGAAGTGATTTGGCAAGGTATTGCCCTTTCCTTCCTACTAATGTTTGTAGCACGACCGATCGGAGTTTATGTAAGTACGCTTGGCATGAGCTTCTCAACTAAAGAACGAGCCTTTATCGCTTGGTCGGGGTTACGCGGCGCCGTACCAATCGTATTAGCTACTTATCCCTTGATTGCGGGACTAGAGAATGCTCAGCTAATCTTCAATGTGGTCTTTTTCGTTGTCTTAACCTCTGCTCTTATTCAAGGAGCAACTATTTCGCCTCTTGCGAACTGGTTTGGTTTTTCTAAAGGGGAAAAGACAGTAGCTCCCTATAGCTTGGAACTGGTTTCGCTTGCAAAAACAAACGCTGAAATGATTGAAGTTCACATTCGGGAAAACAGCAAGGCCGTGGGCACCAATTTGCTCGATCTTCAATTGTCCGATCAGGCACTAGTAAACGCGATTATCAGAGGTAAAAAATTGCTGATACCAAAGGGAGATACCATTTTACAAGCAGATGATATCTTGTACGTGCTTGGGCCGAAAACAGAGCAGGAGAGAATTAAGCAATTATTTTCGGAAGAGCGTTCCAATCGAGAAGAGGAGCATGTTCAAAAGGAAGAAGAGAGCATGATCATTCCTAGAACGAATGGAACTTAAAATAGAAGCTAGCTGAAAAAGCATATTGCTAAGTAGAATGGATTTTATTTGCAAATAACATATATAGCTTACAAACAGGGAGTCTCATCAATCCTACTGATGCAGTTCCCTGTTTTTTTATTAGGAAAAACGAAATTTTTTTCCTTTGCATGCATTGAGTTTCCTTTGTTGGTAAAAACTGAGGGTAGGAGGTGGTCAACATGACCTACAATCAAAATTATAATACTTCTGCTTACAACCAAATCTCTGGACCTGCAAGCGCGATCTTCAATCCGAATTTCGCTGGTACAAATGTGCAGGAGGTAAAAGCTTTGAACAATAGCTTTTATCCAACAAACCAAGCCTTCAGCCAAGTACCAAGCCAATCTTTTGGAGCACAAAGCGGTTTTGGAGCTGCTAACAGTGTTTTCACCCGTGGTTTTGCTGGTACAGATGTTCAGGAGGTTCGAGCTCTGAATGCAGGTCAGCCTGCTCCGGCTTTGGCACATCAAGCTTACGGACAAGTCCCTTCTTATGGTAATCAAAATTATGCAACACAAGCTGGATTTACTGGTGCAAATAGCATATTCCAGCCTGGCTTTGCTGGTACAAATGTTCAAGAAGTACGAGCTCAAAACGCAGGTCAGCCTACTCCAGGTGTTGCAAGCCTAACCAACCTAGCTTACGGACAAAACCAAAATTTTGCGGCACAAGGCGGATTTACTAATGCAAACACCGTGTTCCAACCTGGTTTTGCTGGTACAAATGTCCAAGAGGTACGCCAATTAAACGCAGGCCAAGCAGGAACTGCTTTATCTCAAGGTATGAACACTAACGTTAACAGTGTGTATACCCCAGGCTTTGCAGGTACAAATGCACATGAGGTGCAAGCGCTTAATGCCGGCTATTCGCTGCCTGCTGTAGCTCAACAGCCGTACCAATCCTTCACGCCGCAAACCCAATCATATCAATTCCAAACTCCTTCATACAGCAGTCCAGTGAGCTATGCTGGGGCTAACAGTGTATTCCAGCCTGGTTTTGCTGGAACTAATGCGCAAGAGGTTAGATCGTTAAATGCGGGATTTGCAACACCAGCTTTTTCTCAACAAGCTCAACAAAGCTATCAAAACTTTAGTTCTCCTGCTTCAAGCATTTTTCAAAGTGGATTCGCAGGAACCACCCCTCAAGAAGTAAAAGCTCAAAACGCTGGTGGATACGGTACATTACACTCTTATAGCGGCATATAATTCTTCCCCTATTGCTTAGCCGTAAACAAAAAGACCGCTCTTCACAGGCGGTCTTTTTTATTCGTAAGAGGAGGCTGAATATGAAGCCGTATGGCGACTTTCGCAAGCTGTATAAATCTCTTAGGCGCTATGATTCACAACAGATTGCTGTTCAACGCAGTGAGGATCTGTTAGAAATTGAAGAAATCTGGCACTTTTATGAGACACTCACCGTTCATGAACTGCGCATTCTCTGTGCTGCTATTAAAAAAACAGAAGCTCAGCTTGGCTACATACCGTTTTGCTTTTCTACCGTTCCCATCGTTTTCATCATTTTTTCCAGCAAACTTACACATTACATTGCGAATAGCATCCCTTTGCTCTCTGTGCTGATTGTTGGTTTCGTCACGTTATTAGTCTTTTTGATTTTCCGGCATTTCCGCAACAAATCATATAATGCTCTACACTTATACATTGTGGAGAGCTTATTGCAAGTGAAATCTAAAGAAAAAAACTCTGAAGACGAGCAAAGCTGTCCGCTTGTAGCTTCTCCAATGCTATAGAGATGGATTAATGCTTCCCTCTCCTTTTTAGAGAGGGTTCGCCGTCTTCAAGATCACATAATTGCCAGTCCACATGTTACTGGTAATCACCTTTTTTTGGCCATTGCGTTCAAAGAAATACCCTGCTCCTTGCTTCTCAACGAATTGATATCCCTTTTGACCCATTTGCTGTTTTAGCTTTTCTGCCGCCTCCTTTTGTGTTCCTTCTATCATGTAATACTCATAACCATCTTCTTTACCGATATTAACTAGCTGTTCAGGATGTTCCTTTACCTTAGCCATCGCTTGTTCGACCGGTATTGAGGCAATGGGCAACGGAGGATAGGGTAAATGAATGATCCACAGATAAACAACGAAAAAACCTGCCAGGACACAGCCGACTTTCCAACTTATTTTCATACGCTACCTCTTTTCTCCATAATGGCACGATAAAGCTCATTAAGTGTATGCAGACTAGTCGTATCAACAGTAAACAATTGTCCATCAAACCAGTAACTATCGTTTGCAAGCTGACTCAAATCTCCCTCGGTTTGTTCTATTTGGGCCATAACACACGTATCTGTGTCGTCTACACAATGCCGTACAGCAAGATGCCGTTCTATATCATCTGAAAAGCGTTGCTTCAATCGACAATAAACGGAGCCATTCGGGTGGTTACATAAGCGATGGAGCGCCAAATCAATTTGCAACCAGCACGTCACATAAAAGTGAAACTCTAGAAACAAAGTAGTAAGCGCTTTTCGAACCAACTCCTCTGCTTCTAATTCGTCATTGTTTTTTGTGTCTATACAAGCCTCCCAATCAAATACACCTTGACGCAGCTGCTCTTTGGCTAGCTCAATGACCGGAAAATGACTGACAGCCCCGCGATAAAATTTTTGAACAATCTGAAATAACAAAGCAGGGGGCCGCGGAGGCAGATTTTTGTATCGGCTATTTGTATCACGCATATATTCATCCCCTTACTCGATGACCGTTCCTTGTTTTTTCAAGCGGTCAATAATCTCGTCAGCCCATTCTTTAAATACACAAAGAGCTGATTCAATATCGCTGTATACTTCCTTTTGCAAACAAGTAAAATTAGGGAAATCCGTAATTTGATTCTTTTGAACACGAACCCCTTCCGGTATAAGCTGAATCTCTAAAAATATTGGCACATTCTCGTCTACACCATACGTATTTTCAACATATTCATAGGTACGAACCCACTCAAGAACCCTGATTTCATTTGGTTTTAAATGAATGGCTTGTGTTATCGACATTATCGTTTCATTTCCATAGTAATGCATACCTTGTACTCCCCTTTTCAAGCTTCCGCTATTTGAAGCATACAGCAAACTAATCTTGTTCACAAGCTTGTAACATATGAATGTACGACTTTCGAGATAAAAAAACTCCACTCCCAAGTAGGAATGGAGGCAGTATTTCATTAAGCTAAATGAAAAGCATAGGTCATTGCAAAGCCAAACAGGGAAAGCAGTACCGATCCAACTAAACCGGCTGAAAACGATTTTAATCCCATCCGCTTAAAGGCAACTAGATTTACGTTTAACCCTAAACCGGCCATAGCCATCGCAATTAATAAATAAGCGATGCTAACGATTTGTGTAGCTATTTCCTGAGGAATAATACCTAGTGAGTTAACCGCACTCATCGCCAAAAATCCAAAGATAAACCATGGAATAGGTAGTGCCCGCCAGGAAACCCGTTTATTGTTTTCCCCAGTCATCTTTTGTTCCAAACGACTGCTCCATATTCCTATACCAATGGCGATCGGGACAAGAAGAGCAACCCGAGTTAATTTGACAATGACAGCAATGTCTACAGCATTATTTCCACCAGGTGCCGCTGCGGCAATCACGTGCGCTATCTCATGGAGGGTAGCGCCAGAAAAAACACCATAACCATTAGGGGTAAAACCAAGAAAAGGATAGAGAAGCGTATATAAAAGCGTGAAAATAGTACCCAAAATAGCTACAGTAGCCGCTCCGATTGCTGTTTCTTCATCGTTAGCTTTGATTTGTGGTGCAATAGCCACAACCGCTGCCGCACCGCAAATAGCCGTTCCACATGCCGTTAAAATGCCTAATTTTTTCTCTACCTGAAACCAACGTGTAAATAGATAAACAACACTCAACCCAAAAATAATGGCTAATGCCGCCATAGCAAACACTTTAGGACCTGCATATAAAATATCCATCAAATTTAATCGCATACCAAGTAAAATAATGCCGAATCGAAGCAATTTTTTGCTGGAAAAATTTGTGCCCGCAATCGCTTGCTGCGGAACACCAGCTACAGCACGCCAGATAATACCAATCAGGATAGCAATTACCAATTGCCCCATTATGCTTAAGAAAGGAAATTGAGCCAAATACCTAGCTGCTAAAGCAATTATTAAAGTAATTACTACTCCCATGATAAAACCAACGGTCTGCTTCTCTTGTTTGACAAGCTCTTTGGTTTTCGTTTTATCTTCCATTGTATCTCTCCATTCTGTCCATCAAGCAACTTCCCTTACCATGCTTTCACTATAAGTTCTTTTGATTGACAAGTGAAATACAGATATACAATGCTTATCATTAGAAAAACTTATCATAGGAAGTAAATCACGTACAGCAAAAAACGCATGCTTCTCTTCTTAAAGAGAATGACATGCGTTTTGCCAGTATTATGGGGATTTTTACTGCGGCAATTCCACGTAAAAAAGGATCATGTTATCATGCGATTCAGCCCAAATTTCCCCGCAATGCAATTCAACGATGCTTTTAGCAATGGCTAAACCCAATCCAGAACCTTCCTTTGCCATGCTTCGAGATTCATCAACCTTATAGAAACGTTCAAATAAGCGCTCTAATTCCTGAGGAGTCAATTTGGGACCTCTATTTCCAATGGAGATACGAATAGAACTTCCCAGTTGCTCTGCATTTATTAAAATTTCCCCTGGTTTATCACTATATTTAATGGCATTTATTAATAGATTATCAAACACACGCACTATTTTATCTGCATCTACATTCACGAATAGATGATCTACAGCATAGTTTTTTCGAAAGGACAAGCCTTCTTCCTCTGCTTGCGGTACAAGCTCTTCCATTAACTGTTCTAACATTTCTAATATGTCAACTCGCTGCATTTGCATTCCTACACCATTATTAGAGAGCTTCGTATAATCAAATAAGTCTTCAACTAAGCGTTTTAATTGTTCCGACTTATTTACAGCAATTCCGGCATACTCCTCCAATTGCCCCTCACTATGATAACGCTTATCCTGAATCAACCGTAAATAGCCCATAATAGAAGTAAGCGGAGTCCGTAAATCATGTGAAACATTGGTGATTAGTTCATGCTTGGTTCGCTCCGCCTTGCGTTCTTCCTCTCTCGTATGATGCAATTGCATGGCCATAACATTAATATTCTGAGCCAACTGTCCTAATTCATCGTTGCTGTTAACCGGTACACGGCTATCCAGATTCCCCAGTGCCATTTCTTGAATGCCTTGAGAAATGCTTTGAATCTGATACATTTTTCGCTTTGTAAGATAGTAAAAGGAAAAAATAAATACACCAAAACCAATCAGCCCAGGTAACTGACTATAGCCTGTTTGATAGATGATAGATGGTTCTGGCATACCTCGCACTATTAGATATAACTTTTTCTCCCCCACATCCACAGGATAAAAGGATACGAATTCTTTCGCCTCATTTTGATAATCCTGACGATAGATACGCACATCCATTGCATTTTGGATAACAGAATGAATATCAATCGTAGCCTCAGAGGTTTGTTTACTCTTATATAAGACCTTTCCTTGTTCATCAGCCAATAAAATACGATACTTCCCGCTATCCGAACGGTCATCAACTATTTCTTGCAAATCAAATTGATAGGAAGCATTTTGTTGTTTATTTTCATTTTCTGTTCGAAGGATGCTTATCAAATTACGCGCATGATTATCAATATTTTCCATGCCTTGCGTATAATCTATATATGCCCGTTGCGTTCGCATATAGGGATTCAGAACATTCGCCACAAAAAAACCAGCCAGTACACATAGTCCGAAAGCAGCAATCAATTGAATGCGTAAACTTGATTTTCCCTGAGCAATCATTTTTTTCGCAAGCTTATAACAAGCATAAAACGTATATGGTATTAACTTAAACGGATTCCATCTCAACTTTATAACCTACTCCCCAAACGGTTTTGATATAGCGAGGTTTTCGTGGGTTTTGCTCAATTTTCTCCCTGATTTTACGTATATGTACCATAACCGTATTATCAGATTGATAAAAAGGCTCGTTCCAGATTCGTTCGTAGATTTTTTCAGCGCTAAATACAATTCCTTTATGGCGAGCCAATAGTTCTAAAATGGCAAATTCCCGCGGAGTTAGTTTGACCTCTCGCCCATCTACCTTCACCTCATGCGTGGAGACATTGATCGTTAAGTCATCGACTACCAGTTCATCAGTCTTCACTTCTGAAAAACCGCTTAACCGCATGTAACGTCTTAACTGCGACTTTACCCGTGCCAAAAGTTCCATCGGGTTAAACGGCTTTGTCATATAATCGTCTGCTCCCGTCGCTAACCCAATAATCTTATCCATATCCTCCGCTTTGGCGGACAGCATGATGATCGGGACATTTTGCTTTTCCCTGATCCTCATGCAGGCAGCCAATCCATCCAGTCTGGGCATCATAATGTCTAAAATAATGACGTGTACCTGATTTTGCTCTAAGATTTTTAACCCTTCTACTCCATCAGCCGCTTTCAAAACCTGAAAGCCCTCGTTACTCAGATAAATATCAATCAAATCACGTATTTCTTTTTCATCATCAATGATTAATATTGTTTCTTTCATCATCGAGCTCCTCCCGTGAACAAATAGCACCGTATGTTCATTCTACTTATTTCTCAATCAGATTGTCTGTTATTTACGACACCGATAGACAAATGCAGGAGGGATGTTCAAGGGCTCAAAGGAGATAGATACCTCACGAAAGGTCTCTTTCAGTTGTTTTCTCATTTGTAAGGAATACTGGAAAGCGACGAAAGCGCCGCCTGGTTTTAACGATTGCATAACCTCCGATACAATCCGTTCCCGTAATTCCTGCGGAAAGTTCATAAACGGCAATCCGCTAATGATGACATCTACCTGTTCTACACCAGCTTGCTTCAAGTCTGTTGACAAGCACTGAGCATCGCAATGATGGTGAAATGAAGGAAATCTTTCTTGTAAATCGGCTCGAAGTTTTACATCTTGTTCATAGACAAACACGTTTGTATTGGGTGAAATTTTATGCTTCAGTTTTTGTGTAAACACACCTGTTCCTGCGCCTAGTTCAACCACTGACGTAACTTTCGCCCAGTCGATTCCTTCCAGCATTCTGCTAGATAAACGTGCAGAGCTTGGGGTAACACTCCCTACCTCGCGAGGAGATTTAACAAATGTAGTAAAGAACCGAACTTTATCTCTAACGTAACGTTGCATAGCTAGACAAGTGGTCGTTTCTACAGCGCTTTTATTCGCTTTCATTTATGTTCTTCCTTTCTTGTCTGATCCTTTGTCCTATTTTATAAGACGGATCTTAACAAGAAAGGGTACAAGTTCTTAAAAAAAACTTAAAATTTATACGTTTCTTTATTAAGAAACAGGCCTTCCCATTGAGTTTTTGTAGTTGAGATATGCTACCTGATAATTGTGTAGAGCTGTTTCATATTCGTTTGCCCTCTTTGCCAGATCCTCCTCTGCAGACATAACATCTAAGGTTGTGGCAAGGCCATTTTCATAGCGTAATTGTGTTAAACGATAATTCTCTTTGGAAGCTTCTCTTGCTTTATCAAGCGCCTCTATACCTTGTTTAGCGGAGGTTAGAGCCTCATAGTTTCGAGTCACCTCTAACAAAATATCGTTTTTGATTTGCTCCTTGTTCATTTCTGCTGTTTCCAATTCATTTTTGGCAAGCTGTCCTTGGAAGGAGGACAAGATTGAATATTTTTCTATCGTATCTACATTCTTTTTCGCCGCTTTTATTTCTTCGTCACTTTTCAGAATTTCAGCACGTTGAACAACAGCCAAACGCTTGGCTTCTTCTAATGGAATAATCTCTTTGCCGCGGATATCTTCTTCAGGTATAGAGAGCTCCCATTCTTTCGTTAAGTCTTCTGCTAAAAATTGATTTAATGAAAGTGTAGATAAGTGGACTTGATTGCGAGCTTCTTCATAATTAGCTTTTGCTTGGGCTAATCCTGTTTCCGCCTGCAAAACATCGTTTTTAGCTTTGATACCTGCTGTAAATAAAGCGTTTGCTGTATCTACCTGCTTTTGTGCGCGAGTTAAGCTTTGCTCCTTTACCTGCAAATCTTGCTTAGCATGCCATAGCTCATAAAAAGCTTTCTCAGCACCTAGCTTAGTCTTATCTTCCATGGCCTGTAGCATATATTTGTGGATGTTTCGCGCCGCTTCCGCTTTGGCTGTTTGCACATATTTCTGCTGAGCCTCGCCAAGCGATGAAATATTTGATTCCTTCATCTTTACAGAATTATATACGGCTTGATTAGCATTAATATCGGCCGTATCAAGTTCCAGGCGGAATTTCTTCAGATCAATATTTTGTTCCAAAGCCAACTCGCCAGCTTTTTCGGGAGTTAGCTCATGCTTGTTTTCTTTTTCACTTGCTTGGGAATGTACAGCTTTCTCCTCAGTCGCTTGAGCCAATAGCGGATTGCCTAAAAGCAGCAGTGAACCCATCATGACTATCAATAGCCGGGTCTTTTTTATATTGGAAACACTCATTACGTATCGGTTCCTCCTTTATAATCCCTGGTGCTCTGCATAAATTCATAAATTTATAAGCAAATACCAATATTCTTTGCTTATTATCCACCTGCATTATGTAACCTTTCAATCAGTAAATGTTTCATTTCCTGCCAACATAAATCCAGAAATCCCAGCTTATAGCATGATTGTTATTGAAAAATAGCTTACTTGTTAAACTTCCTTTTCTTTTCCGCTGTCTTTTGATAAGTTAAAAGCATATTCTGAAAAATCTACCTTTACAGGCATACAAAAAAGACGTGTAGATAGCCCTTTTTTCCTGTCGGATTCGGACAATCATACACGTCTTGTAGATATAGATTAGCTGTTTACAGTTGAACCAACAACTATACGCGAGGCTTTCTACCTTCAGATGATGGTCTGCTAGATGTTCTGCCGCTGCTGCGACGACGGTCATCACCGCTACGGCGACCACCTTCTGAACGGCCTCCACGATAGTTGCTACCGCCGCTACGACGATCGCCATAACCACGGCGTGAACCACCACCGCGCTTATCATCGCCAAACGGACGGCGTTTTTTAGAACGAAGAGGTGCTTCTTCCGTTAAACGAACTGGAGTTACATCTGGCTCTTTTGTCAGCATTTTTAAAGCAGCTGCCACCAATGTAACAGAATCATTTTCTTGAAGCAGACTTTCTGCCAAACCATGGTAATCACGGTAGTTTTCTTCACCGATTACAGTCAACAGTTTTTCAACTGCAATGCGCTGTGCACCTTCAATAGCTTCCGTTAATGTTGGTACAGGACGACGACTCATTTTACGTTTTGTAACGTGTTCAATCATACGCAGGTGATCTATCTCGCGGGATGTTACAAATGTAGTCGCAACCCCGGTCTTACCTGCGCGACCTGTACGGCCAATACGGTGAACATAGCTCTCAGGGTCTTGTGGAATATCAAAGTTATACACGTGTGTAACACCGCTAATATCCAAACCGCGAGCTGCTACATCTGTTGCGACTAAAATGTCGATAGTACCTTCTTTAAATTGACGAAGAACACTGTCGCGCTTCGCTTGTGTTAAGTCACCATGAATGCCTTCTGCAGAATAACCGCGCTTGTTCAAGGCTTCGCTTAATTCATCAACGCGACGCTTCGTACGGCCAAACACGATAGCTAATTCTGGAGACTGTATATCTAATAAGCGAGTCATTACATCGAACTTCATTTTTTCCTGAACTTCCATGTATACTTGCTCAATGTTTGGAACCGTTACTTCTTTTGCTTTCACGGTAATTTTTTCTGGGTTTTTCAGGTAGCGCTGTGCCAAAGATTCGATTTGGCGCGGCATTGTTGCTGAGAACAACAAAGTTTGACGCTCGTCTGGAATTTGCTCTAGAATGCTTTCGATTTCTTCAATGAAACCCATGTTTAGCATTTCATCAGCTTCATCCAATACCAAGGTTTGAATGTTTTGTAGACGGATTGTGCGACGATTGATGTGGTCGATTAGACGTCCAGGAGTTGCTACGATAACGTGAGGGTTCTTTTTCAATGCGCGTATTTGACGCATGATATCCTGTCCACCATAGATTGGCAAGGTTTTAATACCTGTGTATTGACCTAGTTTGATCAATTCCTCAGATACCTGTACAGCAAGCTCACGAGTTGGAGCCAATACAATCCCTTGAATGTGGTTAGAGGAGGTATCAATCTTTTCAATCATTGGGATACCGAATGCTACGGTTTTCCCTGTTCCTGTTTGAGCCTGACCAATCAGGTCTCTTCCTGTTAATGCAACTGGAATCGTTAAAGCTTGGATAGGAGTCGCTTCTTCAAAACCCATGTTACTGATGGATCGAAGTACGGATGGACTCAATCCTAATTCATTAAATGTAGCCAAATTTTTTCAATCTCCTTTATTTACGGATGAAATCCTTCATGCTTTATACACGATAAGTGCCGGAAAACCTAACATTTATAGTTTGCCACTTTATTGTGTATATAAGCCTCTAATATTTTATTTGCTTCTGATAAACCTATCAGTGGAATGATCGTCTGTAAGCACTCGTTTTTCACAAAAAAAAGCATTAAGCAGAATTCACACTTAATGCCTGCACATTCTCGTGTTTTATAAAAAAATGGCATTGATAAGGATGGAGCATCAAGTCCATCGCCATTGGTTACTCGCGAATTTCCCACGGATATAGGCGTTTCATCGCAACGTAATAACAATATCATGTCTTTTGATGAAAAGCAACTAATTACAACCAACAAAACCCCTTAGAAACGCTTGATTAGATGGGCACAATGTACTTTACTACCATGATAAAATGAAGTGTGGTTCCTGCCATCACGAACAAATGAAATATCTCATGAAAACCAAACCGATTTGGGAAAAAATCAAATATCTTGGTTGCGTAAATGATCGCTCCTATCGTATACATGACGCCGCCAATAATAATGAGAGCGATTGCTCCAATCGGCAAATGATGGATGAGTTGAACAAACGGAACGACCGCAATCCAGCCTAGCGTCACATAAAAAGCCGTAGAAACATAGCGCGGTGCATGAATGTAAAAAATTTTCAGGAACATTCCAATCAGCGCTAACACCCACACGGCAGCGAGCATACTCCATTTCCAGCCACCTGATAAACCATAGTGAAACACCGGAGTATACGAGCCTGCGATGAGGAAATAAATCGCGATGTGATCAAATTTCTTAAGCATCATTTCTTTTGCTGGCGTTGTTCTCACCCAATGATATAAAGAGCTTGCACCGTATAACAAGATGATGCTAACACCAAAAATTGTTAATGTGATCAGCTTGGAAACATTGTGACGGGACAAGACGATCAAAAACACAAGACCAACAATGCCAGCCAGGAACGTTATAAAATGCGTCCATGTATTAACTGGCTCTTTCATTTTCCAAAAACGCTTCATCTTCCCTCTCTCCCTTCCTTGCATATCGGACTTGCTTCATAATAAGCCCTATTGTATCACTCCAACACCATATCGAATAGAAATACTTTCATTTTTAACAAAACATTCATCTTGATCAATAAGATACTTCTTGCGATGTGCTTGCATTGGTGTGGTTTTCCTTGTTATTGATGTACAATATTTGTAAATCAACAGTATTCGAGAAAGGAAGACGAAATATGGCTCAAACCTTTATGATACTAGGCGGCATAGGTGGTTTTCTATCTGTGGCGCTAGGAGCATTTGCAGCTCATGGTTTAAAAGGAAAGCTAAGCGATAACATGCTAGCCAATTTTCAAACCGGTGCACAATATCAAATGTATCATTCTTTAGCTTTAGTGATGACAGCCGTTTTGCTTAAAGTCTTAGGGACAAGTACACTGCTTACTGCTGCTGGATGGTTGTTTCTTGTGGGAATCATTCTTTTTTCAGGAAGCTTATATGCATTGAGTTTATCAGGCGTTCGTAAGCTAGGTGCTATTACTCCACTCGGTGGGCTGGCTTTTCTGGCAGGATGGGCTTGCCTATTTATCTATGGGATTACTTGGTCAGCATGATTGTTTTTTCATAAATAAAAAACTTGCAGATAATACCTATTTTTTGTATTATTTTTCCATGTATAATAATTTAATTAAAGATAAACAGCGAATAAAAATTTTAAAAGCGTTGGCGGATGAAACACGCCTGCAGATCATTCGGGTTCTTTTCCAAAAAGAACAAGAGGCAAAGTGCGGGGAGGTAGGTGAACTTTGTCACATGTCAAAATCTAATGCCTCTTATCATTTTCGAACCTTACGAGAAGCTGGGCTCATCCATATGCGAAATGAAGGTCAGTCTAAATTTTTACGTATCAATCGAGAAACCTTTGAAAAATATTTACCCTCATTCCTCGAAACCTTATAGAGTAAGAGCATTATTTCCCGTGCCATTCTAACAAGAAAAATATATTTATTCGGCATACGCGGTAAAAAAAGCATACGAACCGGGCCATTTGATTCATTTCCGATTCGTATGCTTGTCTCTATCCTTTTCCTCTACAATAGGTTAAGTTTTCCCATCATTCGTTTAATCATTACCGCACACTGGGCTCTCGTTGCATTTGCCTGTGGTTGTAAATACCCGGAGCTGACACCCTGAATGAGTCCAGCATAATAAGCCTCTGCTATATCTTGTTTTCCCCATGCAAGCTGGCCTAGATCATGGAATGCAGCATTAAAGGCAGCTTGTTGACCGGTAGTAATCTTTACACGAAGTCCCCGTTTTTCGATAATGCGTTTCATAATTACTGCCATTTCCTGACGAGTGATAGTTTTATTTGGCTCAAACAAGCGATTTTCGTAGCCAACAACATAACCTTGGCTTCTTGCTGTCTCTACAGCACCAGCGTACCATGCGGAAGAATAAACATCGTTAAAGCGAGAGCCGTTTCCTTCTTGTTCTCCAAGCGCTCTTATTACCATCGCCACAAATTCAGCACGGGTAATTGGTTGTTCTGGTACAAATTGATTACTAGACTGTCCATAGATTATTAATCTGTTGGCCAGCCATTCTACATCATGACGTGCCCAGTGTCCGTACATATCTCGAAATGTCTTTGTAAAGGTTGCGAGAGCAAAGGTCCCACTCAAACGCTTATCCCGAATTTTGACTCTAGTTTCACCACGTATATATTCAAAATCAGCCGGTACATAAGTTAAGCGATTCTTTTTTTCATCATAGCGGAGCAAGACTTTCGTGCTGGTATCTATTCTCCCATCTATGGTAAAAGTGTAGCTATCTTTTTTGTCAAAATGAATAACTCTTGAGATTACCCTGCCGTCCTCCTTTTCAACAGCTCTTATCATTTCCCGTTGCCACTCTTTTTGATTTTCTTTGTCTTTACGAGAATTTTTTCTGGAATCAGAATCATCCTCGACGATTACCTTAACTCTATCCTCTTTATCTTTGTCATCAGTAACAACGTAGACATAGGTAGTCCCTTCTCGCTTTCCTTTTATTTCAGCTTTTCCCTTCCCTCGGTCTTTTACAGTCGCGATTCGTTTGTTTTTGCTTTTCCATTCGATGTTTTGATTAGACGCATCCTTAGGAGAAATAACGGCTCGAACCGTAACGGTATCGCCCTTATCCAATCTAATTCTTGATTTATTGATTCGAATACTCTTAATCTTCGCCTCTTTACTAAATATATCTCCCGGTGCTTTTGCTGCGAAAACAGTTGGATTATTTAGCTTTAGCGCTTCTACAATAACTGCCGCCGTATCCATGTTTGAAATTGAATTTTGATTGTTGCCCTGCTTTATGCCCGGTCCGGCTGCTACCCATGTGAGCCTGTTAAATTTGCTCGTCGAAGCGGGTGAATCTACATCAGCACCTTCATCCGTTACCAATAGAATTAAGGATTTATTTTTTTGTTTCTGTATCTCTAGCGCCTTTAGTATAAGTCCCAATTCCTGATCAACCCTTCGCACGGCGTCTACGTATTGTGCTGAGTAATAGCCATATTGATTTGCCGCTAGCTTTGGACCTTGTAATTGTACAAACGTTAATCTATTTTTATTGCCTTGATGTAAAAGATACGATGCCGCTTGCTTAGCTACTTCTGCATCAGCTAAATCATGACTACCAGTGTTCATGGTAATTTGGCCGACCTTTGCTAACTCTTCTTCTAAAATCCCTCGGCGTATATCTGCGTTAGCTGTAAAAACCCCGATATGAGCTGCCGGTCTTTCCTCGTGTAACCACCGAATCACAGAAGCATGTGGACTATATGCTGTACGTAAATTCGTATCTATATTGCTGCTAGTAATACCATGTTCCTTAGGTGGGACTCCAAGTAAAATGCTTGCCCAGTTTTCTGCACTTTTTTGCTCAGCTACAGGCTTGGCGGCATACGTATATGACCCGTTTTTAATCAGGCTATCCATGTTTGGAGTAGAAATCTTTTTGTTAGCGTTACCAAGTCCGCTGATACCAATCAACATGACGTGTTCATACGAAGGTACATGTTTATACTGATCAAGCTGCTGTTGCACCAATTTTTTATCGAGACCATCAATCTTTCCGTCTCCGTTGACATCAGCGTTTTTGATTTTTTCCCAAGCAGGATCATTCTTATCTTTACCCATGTGTTTTTGGACAAACGCTACATCCTCAGGGGTTAGCAGCCCGTCTTGATTGACATCGGTATTCGCATATACTTGCACCTCGCCGATATAGGCAGGAGAGGCTTTATCTATGAAAACATAAAAACGGGCCTTACCAGGAGAGTTTCCCTGTATTCGCAGTCGGTCAGCAGCTTGTTCCGTGATAATGGCTACGTCTGGATTATCGCTTTTTACTTTAAAGTCTAGCTCTGTAGCAGGAGCTACCAAAGTCACATCGACACAGTGATTTACGTGAATGGCAAGCCTGTCAGGCGTTAGGGAAAACTGTGATAAGAGCTTCTTTGCTTCCTTCAAGGTGATTGTATCAGTTGTGGAAGCATTACTCTTTGCGGGGAGTGATGGGGGTGTTAGAAAGGGCAAAGATTGTTTCTTAGGCGGTTCCTTGAGTGGTTCCTTGGTTTTTCCCTCCGATTCAGCAGAATCCTTCTGGGATGAGACATCTGGTTTTTGTTGTCCTTTCTTTGACTTTGTGTTTGGTTCGTTAAATGGATCTGGTTCTTGTTCTGTGCTCGTGTGATTGTTATCTTTGACTTCGGCGATCGGTACAATCACCTGTGCCTTAGATGCTGCCCATACGTCTGTGTGTACGGTGGATAAAAATAGCACGAAGGCAGCTCCAGCAGAAATCCATTTAAAAACGCTGTTAAACATGGTATCCTCCTTTTACTTTGTTGTTTCATCACATTTCATTAGAGATAACGATACAACAGTATTTAACCTCAAAGGTTCTTAACCATGTTATGCGTTTACTGAAACAGATTATGCTTTTTCAAGTTTTCTCCATACAAAAAGATAGCCGGAATGGCTATCTTTTTGTATTATGCGACTAACTATTTTGAATGTATGTGTCTTTCTATAAAAGGCTTAATGACTGAGCCGGCACCTGCTGGCGCAACCATCTCATCTCTTCGCGTAAAACCTTAGCGGGGTTGGGACCGAACCATTCGATTGAAGCAAAATATTCTGTCTTTGCAATCACCTCAAGAATAGAACTATAATCTACTGCTCCGTATGCTAATGGAACAATCCCTTCCCTACTTCCACTCGGCGAGTAAACATTATTCGGCTGAAAAACTCCCAGATACTCAGTTGAAACGATATTTTTCAGATGATAATGGCGCACCCAAGGCTGTAGCTTTTCAAAGCTGTCGATCGGATCGGCACCAGATTCCCAAATATGCAAAAAGTCAAGGTTGATAGCAACCGCTGGATGGGTAATTTCCTCTAAAAGAGTCAGCGTAGAAGCAAGATCATCTGTCAAAGTGTTGGGATGCGTCTCTAAGAGCAGTTCCATCCCATTTTCTCCACATAGTTCGCATAGCTCGCGCAAATACGTTACATATAATGCTCGCTCGCTTGCCGATACCTCAGCGCTAGCCTTTTGCCCTGCAAATGTCCGAATGCGATTGACCCCTAACCACTTTGCTAGGGAGACTAACCGTTTCCCCTTATCCATTGTTTTGGAAAATGGCTGATGAGAAGATATATCTAAATAGTCGCTTAGCATCGATACCTGCATGTCATGCTTTGTTAAAATACGAAGCTGTTCTTCGGCTTTTTCTCGATTTCCATCATACAAATGCTGAGCATGAATCCCCCATAATTCAATGCCATCAAAATCATGTCGCTTGGCAAAATCAACCATATCGGCAAAAGAGATTAGCTGATGGCGAAAAGAAATTGTACATAGTGAAAATTTCATCAACCCTACCTCCATTCCTCTTCATTAAGAGTCACTGCTGCCCTATCCATCAATGTCCATTGCACAAACTGTCTCTCTAGCTCTTCTTTAATTTGCAGTTCAATCGCATCGGCTTCCTCTAGCGCCTCAATGATCGGAGGTAGAAGTGCCAGATTTTTCGTCATAGACATTTTTACCGCTAGATATTGCGCCGTGGTGAATGCTTGGACAACATCCTCAATCTGATACGCTAATCGTAAAAATTCATCACGAGAATACTGGAGATAATCTTTAAAAAACATAAATGCATACTCATAACTATATTTTCGGATCGCAATCACTTTCACTTGTTTCACAGCCGGTAGGAGCATATCGAGGGTATATCCATTTCTCTCCTCTGCCATATCCGTGATCAGTTCTTTCAGACTACTTGTAAATTCATTATGATTTCGTTGAAAGGTGGCATGAAAGTATTGCTCTGTTTTTTCATAAGAGGGTGCTGTGATATCCCTAGCATCAAATAAATAGCCTCCTCCGAATGGATTTTGCAGGAATGCTTCTATAACTGTTGCCTTTTTCACATTTCCCTCCCAGCGAAAATCTGGGTCAAACATAAACCATTCGTCTTCATTCTCTGTCTTAGAGACCATCAGAAAATGAGGGAACGGTTTTAAGGCAAATTTATTATCGCGTTCAGGAATAAGCGACATATCTATCTGTACAAGCACAAACTGATGCTCGTTACGCGAATCAAGAAGCTCTAAAAAGGTTTGCAAATTACTTTCTTTATCTTTATCAGAATCGTACCATTCCTGTACGTTAGCACTAAAAAGGTGTTCAAATCCATTTATAATTGGTTCATGATTGTCTGTGTAGTAGGTTAGAACTCCGTCTTCCTTTTTAACAAAATCAGCATCCCACACCCCAAAGTAATAAGGGCGGTAATCCACATGTGTATATCGTTTGATCACTTCACAAAAGCAACTAATTAAGCAATGAACCTTAACCATGAAATCCCCCTGAGCTGTACATATTGGTACAAAATCGAAAAATCTATTCCGCAGTAGACGATAAAGCATTAGAATGAACTGGCTGCAGCTGCTCAATAAAATCAAGCAACGATCCTACAGTAAGAAAAGTGCGCGGGTCCAATTCTTTTGCCGGAACCATCAACTTCATCTCTTCCTCAATATAAACAATCAATTGAAGAAGCATGATTGAATCTATGAATAAATCCTCCTGTAATCGCATGGATTCATCTAGGCTGACCAGGTGCTTCAATTTTAGCTTCGTCGTAATGATTTCCTTCACTTGTTCCATTCTTTCCTCACGCTTCATGAACAGCTTCCTCCATTTCTAACAAGCGACGACTTACTTTACCATTTGGTGTTTTCGGAATCCTTTGTACACATCTAATTTCAAAAGGAACCTTGTAAGCTGGCAGCCTCGGTAAGCACCATTCTCGAATGCTAGAAGGAGTGATACTCTCATCAGCCACAACCATCGCCTTGACTACCTCACCCATTACAGGATGCTGGCCTCTATAAACAACAGCCTCTTTAACCCCGCCGAGCTTCAAAATCGTTTCCTCTACTTCCATGGGAAACACCTTTAATCCTGATACATTAATTACGTCATCCATTCGGGCAACAAATTGAATATGCCCTTCTTGCCAATACCCCAAATCCTGTGTATAGATCGTCTTATTATGGATCGTAGCCGTAATCTCGGCTGGATTGTCCGTTTCCATTCCTGCTGTAAGCGTCACATGTGAAAGAGGTTTCCCCAGATCAACATGAGAGGTCATCTGTTCACTGATACTTATACACCCTGTCTCTGAGCAACCATACTGTTGCATCATCGTATCAGTCATGCCTTGCAGCCTTGCAAACAATTGCTCCGGCATTGGGGCTCCAGAGGTCATGATCCGATGAAAGCGAACTGCTTCATTGGTAAAGCTGGATAAGACGTGGAATAACAACGGCACCCCGTAAACGACGTGCTTTGGGGTCCTTTTAATAACCTCCCAGGCAAATTTAGGATTCTTATGAGTAACCACCAACGGCTTACTTCCGCGTTCCAAACTAGCCAATACCCCGCAAATTAAGCCATAGGAATGAGTAACTGTCGCCATGACTATCGGGATTAATTCCTCGTATGCATGAAGCACCTGATTATACGCCGACATTTCTACTTTGATTTCCTGCCAGCTACGCCTTACCAGCTTTGGTTGACCAGTTGTTCCTGAGCTGTATTGGTAAACAGAAGGTTCCTGCTCTATCGCCCCTTCTTTCGGAACCAACACAAAATTTTCGGGAACATGGTAGATAAACCCGTAGCATTGGCCATCCATTGCCATTTGATAAGCTGTCTTCTCTGGCGTTTCTCCATGAATGAGCAGAACAGAACCACCATGGTCACGTAAATAGAGGACAAGACTAATAATGTCTAAAGCGTCGGACAAGCATAAGGCGTATCGTTTTCCCTCTGGTTTTTGAAAATGAGGCATTCCTGAATAGCTCAGCAATCGGGAATCAAATTGATTTGAACCGATTTCATTGTCATTGATGATTAACATGGCTTATCACCTCCTAGAGGGGTAGCCCGGAGGCTTTCTCTAGCTTGATACAGGGCATTGGGCACCTGATGTACATGCGTCACATTATCAGGATGCAGACGTCGTTTGGTTAATTGCTCAGCCAGGATGCTTGGAACAAATAATTCAAATATCTCAAATCGTTCCTTGAGCTCAGGAAAACGATTTTGATATCTCTCAATCATTTGAGCAAGAAGCATCC
Organism: Brevibacillus laterosporus; assembly: GCF_030489605.1. Classification (GTDB taxonomy): domain Bacteria; phylum Bacillota; class Bacilli; order Brevibacillales; family Brevibacillaceae; genus Brevibacillus_B; species Brevibacillus_B laterosporus_E. Next base: position 37,436 of record NZ_JAUKFY010000001.1, on the reverse strand, counting down.
AGAATCTGCTTTCTGCAAAATCATAATGTTCCGCCAACAAAAGCGCCAATTGACCTAAATTAATTAAAAATAGCGTTTCTAACGTCAAGTCTCGTACAAGCGAAGGGTCGTCCATGTGAAACATGACATTAGGCTCAACCGTTTCGTAAAATTCATGTACCTTGGCAAAATCAGGACATGCTTCCGGATCGTTCAGATATGGTTTGCAGTAAATCAAGTCCTCATGAAAATCCTTCAATGCAACTCGAACTGGAACCCCGTTTCGATGGATCAGTATCATGTTCTGAGCGTGAGATTCCAGTGCAATTCCATGCTTGATTAGCAAATGAACGACTGGAAGCACACTTTTTTCAACCAATTGTCTCAGCCAATTTTCTATACCATGCTCTCGAATCCATGGATCAATAAACGGGACTCCATCTAACTCTTTCGCAGATAAAGCATTAAAAGGCACAGCTTCTTCATCAGGCTCCAAGTATTGATGTAAGCTTTCTCTCCACATGCATCCGATCACACCAAACGTCACCATTTCAACCAAATCGGCTGGAGGGGGTGGATCATAGCAAACAGTCGCAAATTCCCCAAGCATAACCAGCTTCATCTCGTCTTTTAAATATGGATCTGAATCTCGCATTCCCTTTAACCAACGAGAAATGAGCGGCGCACTAGCAAGTGAATGAGGGGTTAAATGACGAGCCGCGGACGTGTTGACCACATTTATCGCTAGCTTTACATAAGGTTTAATTGGATTGCTGCTGTTGGTAAAGGTTCGAATTGATTGCTGAGGCCGATAGCGATCGCTGGAGAATCCCAGCTCCACAATTCTTTTGGCATGCAAATCAGCCTGGAAAGCAGGAACGATATGTTTGCGCCACTGCCATGGATGCACAGGTACCATATCATACTCCTCAGGGTCGCATCCTTGTTGAACGAAAACCGAACGAAAAGCTTCTCTCTTCTCTGCTCCTAATTCATCTAATAAAAACTGCTGAATCTCCATATCCTCATCTATTTTTACATGGGCATACTGTTTATGTATGCCTAGCCATAATAGCTGCACTTCCTGTTTGAACTCTGGTCCATATGCGTAATGGTCAAGGTAATCGAATCCTAGACGGGATTTGTAGCTAGGATGATAGGGGTGACCGTCCATCAGGTCCCCTTCCAGTTCGTCGTAACTTTTTCCTCTTAACCACACGTTTCGTTCTGACCGACTGTACTGGGCTAGTGTGTCCTTCAGCAGGGTTTGCTCCAACTCCTGAGCAAACGAGGCTAGCTTTTGCTCATTCACGTCTCTTTTACGGAATATATCCATTAAAAAACGCGTAATCGACTCTGCCTCCTGCTCTTTCTTTCCCACAACGCGCATCAGCGGTTTAGATGGTAGAAGCCGAATCATTCCAAATGTCATAGTCCGTCGCGCCCAGCATCGGTAAGCTACCGGTTGGTCGTGTTCATCCCATCCTGAGATAGTGGTAGGTGTAAATGTCTCTTCTAGCTGTGTCTCAGGAGTCAAAATTCCTTCATAAATCATAGATTCGATACATTGACGAAACACTCTTCTCCGCACCTTTATGTGTTGTTCGGAGCGAATGGCTTGTCCAATGTTCACATCGCAGTCAGTTACTTGCATGACCAAAGCCTCCATTATCAACAAGTCATTTTCATTTTGTTAACGTAGTGCCAGTTGGTTTACAGCTTCAAGCTCTATCTGACGCTCCCTTGCTTTTGCAAGCGGATTATCGATCTTAACAAAAATAGCAGAATTGCTCTCGTCACTCTCTAGTTCATCCACATCATGAAAACGAGTAAGTAAATTCGCCTTGCAAGCAAGCTTTTCAGATGTCAGCAGGCTATGTAAAAATTGAGATGGTTCTCGATTTAATGGCAAAAATTCTTGTAACACACTACGCATCTCGTCTAATAACTGCTGTTCATCTATTAATCCCGCAGACCCAAAGCCGTTAATAAGCCCAAACATATGATTAAAAATCAAATAATAACGCAACCGCTCGTCCACTAAGCTGTCTTCGGTTACATTCTTGCTCGTTTCGCCAAGATTGGGAAAATTGCGTGATAACAATTCCTTCATTGACTGACAGTAATAATATCCTTGATTATCCCTGTAGTAAAATTGGCTGGGATACCCGTCTTGGAGCTTGACGATACTGTTCTGCTGATGAGCTTCTAAGCCAATTCCCCACTTGAGATAAAGCCATACCATTGGCTTGAGTGAAATCTCTAAATAACGGCGGAACCACTCAAGACTTACCTCTGAAGGCGTCCGTCCCTCCTGTTTCGCAAGCTGTAAAATAATAACGGCTAGTCTACTCTTTTGTCCCGGTAATGGGTCTTGAATGAGAGCAGCCAGCACGGTAGCATTTTCAGCCGCACTACCCTGGAAGGGATTATGACGAAGGATGACTTCAAATCCTGATTCATCCTGCTCGTCCAGCTTGAGTGTGATATAAGCTGGATCGTGTATAAAAGCAAATCCCGGGAATTGTTTACTCATATCCTCTTGCAACATATCCAGCACCTTTTTTGCTTCTACACCGCTTTCTAGCTCTGATCGTTTGTTAACACGTAAGGAATTGGTCACCTTAACAGGAATAGAAAGCTTTATCATAAAGCTCTTATCCGGATGGTAAACCGTTCGCAATGAAGAAGTAGCTTGATAGCATTCACCTAGAGGGCCTAGATTATGGAGCAGCCCACGTTTGATGTACTTTTGAACGGAGTGCTGCTCCAGCATCCATTCCGCCTGTAGAGGATGCAGAGGGATAAGTGAGTAATCTTCCTTTTTTGCATATTGCCTAATCCCATCTTGCTCTAGCACTTCCTCCCCCAGCTCCGCTTTGATAATCTCAGTAGCAGATTGCCCAAGTCCTGATCCTTCTAAGACTAAAGAGTGATGGGCTGCAAAATAATGCAGAGGAAAAGCTCCTTTTTGTTCTGGCGAAAAAACAGCCTGCTTTGTATCAGGAATGCCTTGCCGACTCTTTGGTGTAGGATGGAAAAGGTGTCCAAAGAGTAAAGCTTGCTCAGCCGTAATGAAATCCATTTCAAAGCCATATAGCTCTTCTCTGTCGTCATAGCGAGCCGCTAAGTATCTCTCCATATTTTGGCGGCTCTGAATAACTCGCAATACCAGCTCGTCCGGTACTGCCTTCGTTCCATGCTGTAACGACAATTCCTTAACCAATAATACGGTCATCGTGACATAATCAGCTTCAACGACTGGAGCCTCTTCTCTGCTCTGATAAAAGGCTGGATAGTCAAATTGATGCCTTCCTGTCGGCGATTGATAGCTGGCCTTGACGTATAAATCCATTTTCTGAGACATCAACGGCACATGAAGATATTTTTCTCCATTTGTCGTCACCCATCTGCCGTTTCCTGTTTCCCGGAGATAGCAGTTCAGAAAGCTTTGCATAGCTGCGTGTTCGGCAATATCTTTAACATGCTTCATATTGCAACTCCTTTTGCTTGCTACGCTTTTTTTACCAAAAAAGTAGATATTTAGATTATTTAATAAAAATTGATAGTGCTCATCTATAAATGTAAACGATTATCATTATCAACACAAGAGAAAAAAGGGATATTTTGCATTTTTTATGTAAAATATCTACAAAAGTTAATCCTCCCCTATTCGATATAAAAAAACAGGCCATTGAGAGTTAATCTCAACAGCCTGCTTCATGCTTACCTTATAACTTGTCCAATACATTAACCTTGATATAGTTACGAATTTCTTCGCCGCTCTCTAAGCTAAGTACATGCTCAGCTACTGCTTGAAGCTCTGCATAGCTTAGTTGTTTTAGCATATGACGTGCACGCAATACAGTAGGTGCACTCATGCTAAATTCATCAAGTCCAAAGCCAAGAAGGATTGGCAATGCATATTCTTCTCCTGCCATCTCTCCGCACATACCAGCCCACTTTCCTTCTTTATGAGCAGCATCAATCACGTTTTTAATCAAACGTAATACCGCAGGGTTATACGGATCATACAGATAAGAAATTTGTTGGTTCATACGGTCGCATGCCATGGTGTATTGAATTAGATCATTTGTACCAATACTGAAGAAGTCAGCTTCTTTAGCCAATTGATCAGCAATGACAGCCGCTGCAGGAATTTCAATCATCATTCCCACTTCAATCTCATCGTTAAAGGCAATACCTTTATCGCGCAGCTCTGCTTTCACTTCTTCTAAGATTGCGTTTGCTTGACGCAGCTCTTTTAACGTAGCGATCATTGGATACATAATTTTAATGTTACCAAATGCGCTTGCTCGTAAAAGGGCACGCAATTGCGTTTTAAACAAGTCCACTTGATCTAAGCAAATGCGGATCGCACGGTAGCCTAGGAATGGATTCATTTCATGCGGCAATTGTAAGTATGGAAGCTCTTTATCTCCACCGATATCCAACGTACGAATAACTACAGGACGGTTGTTGTCCATCGTAAGTGCTACGGCTTTATATGATTCAAATTGTTCTTCCTCAGTCGGGAAGTTATCACGGCCCATGTACAAGAATTCTGTACGGAACAAACCAATACCTTCAGCGCCCGCTTTATCAGCTACTTCGGCATCATGAGGGTTTCCGATGTTCGCAACTAATTCAACATGATGACCGTCTTTAGATACAGATGGCTCATTAATTAATTGTGCCCAAGCGGCTTTTTGTGCTTCGTACTCTTCTAATTTTTTCTGGTACGTAGCAATGAGCTCTTGTTCAGGGTTTACGTATACATCACCCGTCTCACCGTCAACAATCAACATATCGCCGGTTTGAACTTTTTCAGTGATATCGTTAAGACCGGTAATCGCAGGGATTTCCATCGTGCGTGCCATAATCGCAGAGTGAGAAGTCCGACCACCAATATTGGTTACAAACGCTTTCACTTTGCTCTTATCAAGTTGTGCGGTATCGGATGGTGTCAGGTCATGAACAACCAGAATTACTGGTTCTTTGGAGTCACCAACCAAAGTGTCTTCCACACCTAGCAAGTTCTTTAGAATTCGTTGACTTACATCACGCAGGTCTGCTGCACGCTCGCGCATATACTCGTTGTCCATGCTCTCAAACATGCCAACGAACATGTCGCGAACATCTTCTAAAGCTGCTTCAGCGTTCACTTTATCATTCTCGATGTTACCTTCCATTGCTCCAACGAATTCTGGATCTTCCAGGAACAGTTGGTGAGCCTCGAAGATTTTTGCTTCTGCTTCCCCAATGTCACGAAGCGCTTTTTGTTTAATCGCTTCTAATTGGGAGTTGGTTTTATTCAAAGCCTCTTTCAAACGCGCCACTTCAGCAGGCACTTGATCCGCTGCAAGTGTTTTACGTGTATAAGAGAGGGTTTCTTCTACCTTTACCAAAGCTCGACCAAGAGCGATCCCTTGGGCTGCTGCAATACCTTTACAAAGCAAGACGGATCATCTCCTAACTATTCTTTTGCACTTTCTAGGATCGCGCCCAATTCTTCTAGAGCTTGAGCTTCGTTTTCGCCACTTACTTCAAGTACGATTTCGTCGCCTTTTTTCGCTGCAAGTGTCATAACACCCATGATGCTTTTACCGTTAATTTTTTTAGTGCCTTTAATTAAATTTACATCGCAAGAGAAAGAAGTTGCTTTTTGTACGAACATTGTTGCCGGACGAGCATGCAAGCCAGCAGGGTTTTGAATTACGCAAGTTTTTGTTAACATGGAATATTTCTCCTTTTTCTCGTTAATTTAGTTATTCATGAACTTCTTTTTTTAGTATATTGATCATCAAGGCAGTAATCAATGTCCCTACCAAAATTGACACAATATACATCCCAACATTCCCTACAACCGGAAGAACAAACATTCCCCCGTGAGGAGCTGGTAGTGTACATCCAAAGAACATCGACAAGCCACCTGCTACAGCGGAGCCCAGAACTGTTGCCGGAATTATGCGTGTTGGGTCTGCTGCTGCAAACGGAATTGCACCCTCCGTGATGAAGGAAGCTCCTAAAATATATGCGGTTTTACCTGCTTCTCTTTCCTGTGCAGTAAATTTCTTTTTGAACAAAGTCGTTGCCAATGCAATTCCTAATGGGGGTGTCATGCCAGCCGCCATAATTGCGGCGTGCGGACCGTAGTTTCCTGCTGCAATCATAGCAATACCGAATGTAAATGCGGCTTTATTCACAGGGCCGCCCATATCAACAGCCATCATAGCACCAACTACAATGCCAAGAATGACAGCATTCCCTTGTCCCATATTACTTAGCCAATCCGTTAACCAGTTATTAAGCGCTGCGACCGGCTGTGAAATAACACCAAGCATCACTAGACCGGTAAGCAAGATACCAAACAACGGATACAACAGAGTTGGTTTAATACCTTCAAGAGACTGCGGTAAACCAGAGAATGCTTTTTTCAATCCTACCACCAAATAGCCGGCAAGGAAACCAGCAATTAATCCACCTAAAAATCCGGAGCCTGTTTCCGCGGCTAGCCATCCACCAACTAAACCAGGGGCTAAACCTGGTCGATCAGCAATACTCATGGCAATATAACCCGCTAGTACAGGGATCATCAGTTTGAAAGCGGAACCACCACCGATGTCACTCAACAGCTTGGCAATCGGGTTAAAAGTGGGATCATCCGGATTGGCTGCATTTATCCCAAACATAAAGCTAATAGCGATGATGATACCTCCACCAACCACCAATGGCAGCATGTTGGATACACCGCTCATCAAATGCTTATAGAAACCTGATCTGCCTGACTTATCTTCAGAGGAATCTGCGGAAGACGTTGACGTGCTACCTTGGTAGACTGGGCCATCTTGATTTACTGCTCGTGTAATCAAGTCCTCTGCCTTACGAATTCCATCAGCTACCGGCACCTCAATCACTACCTTGCCCTTAAACCTGTCCATATCGACCTGTTTGTCAGCAGCAACGATTACCGCATCTGCCTGTTCAATCTCTTCAGATGTTAATTTATTCTTTGCACCACCGGAACCATTTGTCTCTACCCGGATGGCTATACCCATTTCTTCCGCCTTCTTTTTCAAGGCATCGGCTGCCATATAAGTATGAGCGATTCCTGTTGGACAAGCTGTCACAGCGACAACTTTTACTCGTCCTGTTTCACCTGGTAAAACAGAAGGCTCCTCTACATTATGACTTTCCTTTTCTTTTCTCGCAATCATTTTTAGTAATTCTTCCTTGCTAGTAGCCTGAGTCAATTGATTTCGGAAGGACTCGTCCATTAGCATTTCTGACAGATGTGCCAAGGTTTCTAAGTGCGCCTGGTTAGCATCGGCAGTAGCTGCAATCATAAAAAATAAGTGCGATTTTTGTCCGTCCAATGCATCGTAATCTATTCCTTCACGGGAGTAGCCAAACGCAATACTTGGTTTTTTTACCGCCTCAGTTTTGGCATGTGGAATTGCAATTCCTTCACCAATTCCTGTTGAAGCATGAGCCTCACGGGCTAAGATTGCTTCTCTCATTCCATCTTTATCGTTCAGGCAATCTGCTTGATCCAATTGGTCAATCAATTCTTGAATGACCTCTGCCTTGGAGGTTGCAGATAGTTGCATAACAATAGTATCTGCTCGCAGCATGTCTAAGATACGCATTTCTTGTCCCCCTGGTTCTATATTTTTGCCACTTGGATGGTTGGCAAGTATTTCGCGATAGTCGTTGGTGTACAAAAACCTTCGGACAAAGCTGTTGCAGTACCACAAGCAATCGCAAACTGAAAAGCTTCTGCCCCTTGCATCTGCTCGCATGTAGCGTATAAAAAGCCTGCAACCACAGAATCCCCTGCTCCAATCGAATTGACTGGCTTACTCTCAGGAAATTCGGCGACGTAAGCGCCTTCTTGGTTGACAAAGACTGCTCCTTTACCAGCCAATGAAACAATGACATTCTCGACTCCCTGATCGATTATGCGCTTAGCATACTGATAGGCTTCCATCGGTGTGGCAATGGTTACTCCAAATAATTCGCCTAGCTCATGATGGTTGGGTTTAATAAAAAATGGTTTTTTGGTTATACCGCTTTTTAAAGCATCTCCGCTGGCATCTAGTGCAATTTGCAAACCCTTCTTTGCAAGAACGTCCATCATTATTTCGTAGGTATCGCTTTTTAGGCTTTTAGGCACGCTGCCTGCTAGCACTAAATAATCTTCTTTGTGCAAACTTTGGATTTGGTCCATCAATTGCGCAAACGCTGCTTCTGGAATCTCCGGGGAAACACCACTGATATCTGTTTCTGTCTCGGCTTTCATCTTGACGTTAATTCGTGAATCTCCCTCTACTTTGATAAACGAAGTGGATATATCAAGCGCTTCCATTTCCTGAGCAATAAATTCACCTGTAAATCCACCGATAAAGCCGAGAGCCACCGATTCTTTTCCTAAATTCTTTAATACCTTGGAGACATTAATCCCTTTGCCTCCAGCCATCTTAATTTCTTTTGTTGCACCGGTAATTCTTCCTACTTGCAAGCTTGGCAACCAGATGTGATAGTCTATCGAAGGATTAAGACTTACCGTATAAATCATAATTTCACCACTTTGCATCTTGTTAGTTTTCTTACTTTCTCTGCTTCTGTCGGATTTATGCGATCATCTGTGATAATCATCGCTTCGCTGAGATCCGCTACTTTAGCAAACGTCACCTCTCCATACTTTTGTGAATCACACAGCACATACTTCTCATCTGAGTAAGAAAGCGCCAATTGCTTAATATAGGCCTCCTCTGGATCAGGAGTAGTAAAGCCATGTGTGAGATCAAAGGCATTCATACCGACGAAGCATTTATCAAAGCGATATTGCCCCATTCCAGTGGCAGCCCCTCTACCAATCACGGCCATCGTACCTGCTTTTAACTCTCCGCCGATCAGAATAACCTTGCAATCATATTGGCGGGCAGTCAGGGCAATATTAAGACCGTTCGTAACAATTACGATTTGTTTAGCTGTGATGTGGTGAATCATCTGTTCTGTTGTCGTACCTGCATCTAGATAAATGGAATCTTTATCCTTGATGAGAGAAGCAGCATAAGCAGCAATCGCTACTTTTTCTTGTTCACTTTTCTTTACCTTTTCCAGCACGGTCGGTTCTTCAAGTTTGCGATGTAAGATGGATGCTCCACCATGAACGCGCTTTAAATAACGCTTTTCCTCTAACTCGCTTAAATCCCGACGAATTGTAGATTCAGATGCGTTCGTGGCATTTACCAGTTCATGAACAGTAACCACTTCTTTTTCTTTGAGTAAAGCCAAAATGAGCTGATGACGTTCTGGAGTTAACATTCTATTGTCGCTCCTTTAGTAAAAATCACACAATTGATCGTTTATGATTAATATTCGATCGTTTTTAATTGTTTGTGATTGTTTTTGATTATATACATAATTCTTCTACAAATCAACGGTAAGCTCTTACAAATCTCGTCCATTTCTTGACAGCTACTTTTTTTCTTGCAAAAACCCTTGATGACTCCTATTTCTCATTTGCAAAAAGAACGATGCTTTTGCACAATTTGCAGGGTCATTTTATAGCCTTTGCACAGTTCCCTATTATAAATAGGAAGAAACTCGGTTTTTTTGATCAAAAAAACCGCTTCAGTCATCCGTGAATAAAGCGATTTCTCTTCCTTTGCACTCTTTATTTTATGCCCGTATTTTACTCAGATTTTGCAAACTTCCTCCAAAAAATACCTTCCTCTAATCAAAATACATTGTTGCATGTAGGATTTTGAGCTTTTCCTTATGAAAAAGGCTAGTTTCACCTAAAGCGAAACTAGCCTGCACTTATTTGTTTACTATTTTATCTATTGAAACAAGGTAATCATTTTTCCAAGAATAATCCCTACAATTCCAAAGTCAGCGTCACCGAACGTAGAACCTTCAAAGCCTAGACCACCTAGCACAGGCAATAATAGGGCTGGCAAGAGAGAGATCAATAGTCCATTTACAAAAGCACCGATGATCGCACCTCGTCGTCCACCTGTAGCATTTCCATAAACACCGGCCGCAGCACCTGTGAAGAAGTGACCAACAACACCAGGTACGATAACCTTAAGCCCGATCACTGGCAAGATAAACATGGCGATTAATCCTGCCACAAAACTAGCTAAGAAGCCAATAATCACAGCGTTTGGTGCAAATGGGAAAATAGTTGGGCAATCGAGCGCTGGTTTTGCATTTGGTACAATTTTATCTGCAATTCCTTTAAAAGCAGGAATAATTTCTGCAATCAGCATACGTACACCGGCAAGCACGATATACACACCGGCTGCAAAAGTGATCGCTTGAATAAAGGAATATACAATGAAGTTTTGGCCGTTAGAGAGCTGTGTCTCGATAAAGCTCTGCCCAGCAAATGGTGCAATAATCAAATACAAGAGTGCCATCGTCAAAGAGATAGAAATCGAGGTATCGCGCAGGAAGCCAAGAGATTTTGGAACTTTAATATCCTCGGTGGATTTTGCTTTATTGCCAAGCTTTGCTCCAATAAAGCCCGCTGTTAGATATCCAAAAGATCCGAAGTGACCCATGGCAAAATCGTCCGAACCAGTTACTTTACGAGTATATGGTTGTGTCATTGCTGGGGATAAAACCATTAAAGCTCCCAATAAAACCGATCCGATAATAACTAACGGTACACCTGTAAAACCACCTGTGGATAATACTGCGGATAACAGACAAGCCATGAACAGCGTATGATGCCCCGTTAAGAAAATATATTTAAACGGAGTGAAGCGGGCAAACAAAATATTTGCTACCATACCAAAGAACATGATCATCGCTGTTTCTTTCCCAAATGTTTGTTGGGCAATGGCTACAATCGCCTCGTTATTTGGAATAACCCCGTTAATATGAAAGGCCTCTGTAAATATTTTGCTAAAAGCGTCCAAAGAGCCAATTAAAATACTAGCTCCACCGCCTAGAATAATAAAACCCATAGTGGTTTTCAAAGTTCCTGCGATGATATCAGCCATATTTTTCTTTTGAAGCAACAAGCCGAATAAAGCGAAGAGTCCGACCAAGATTGCAGGTGTTCCTAAAATATCATTCATCAGAAAGTCTAGCATGGACAATCCCTCCACTTTTCTTTTTCATGGTGCCATAAAGAGGAGTCCAAACACTTCTAGCTTTAGAAGTGTTTTTTCAGGACTTCACGAATTTCGTTCTGATCCAAAATGTTTGTTAGGCCTTCCACAACACGTGAACCATCTTCAAGATTCCCCACGATATCTTTAGAGCCTAGATATAGATCAGCTCTCTCTGTTTTACTAGAAGCCAAGTCGGTATGGGAGACCTCCGCTTCAACGCCTAGCTCTCCTAACATTTTTTTCACGTTCATTTCCACAATGAAGCTACTTCCTAGACCGTTTCCACATACAACTAAAATCTTTTTCATATTTAATTCCTCCTCAAATTTCCTTGTTATATTTACTGATTGTTTTTAATCTGAATAAGCTGAAGGACCTCGTCAATAGAATCTGTTGTTAGCAGGGTTTGTAAAGAATTTGGATCAGATAATACTTCTGTCAATTGAGATAATGCACCTAAATGGGAGTCATTATCCGTAGCCGCTAGCACAAAGAGCAATCTTACCTGATGCTCTGCTTTTTCTGAAAAGGAGACTGGATTATGACATTTCAGAAAGCTCATGCCTACTCTGTTGACGCCATTCTCAGGACGTGAATGAGGAATAGCAATGTCTGGCGCAATCACTATATATGGCCCCAGCTCCTTCACATTATGGATCATGGCCTGAATATAGGAGTCTTGAATGATCTCATCATCCAGTAACGGCTGAGCAGCTAGGCGTATCGCTTCCTCCCAAGTAGGAACCTCCTCAATAACCTGAATGTGGTCTCTGGTTAACAGTTCACGCAGCATGGTGATCCTTTAATCTCCTTCCCCGTGTTCCAGTGTTTTTTAGTGCTTCATCCTTAATTGGAACTATTTTTTCACCTAATTAACAAAATTAATGTTAGCGCTTTCTAAATATATTTTATAATTATATCAATCGCTTTATGGCTTTATTATATCGCCTAGCTGTTGAAAGTTTTAGTCCAAATGTTCGTTATACATTTGTGCAAGAATTAGACTGAAAGTTTACGAATCATTGCACGAAACTATACCCAGGTCTTTCTTCCCTTCTTTTTGCAAACTGTTTTATTTCACAAAAATCCACTTTTCATTTATTTCAGACTATTGTATATTTAAACGAACCAATCTAATATAACAACAATGATATGAACTGACCTAAGTAAAAAATGAAAGTTAGGAGATGAGAAAGATGTATCAACGCATTCCTACCGCTCATTCAGTCAGAAAATTCAGTTTCTTGTTGTTAGCCTTCGTTCTTTTTGCAAGTATTTTCCCGGCTATTCTACCAGCTAGCGTCTCTGCTTCGCCGATCTGCTCTGCTGTGTGGGATAGTAAAACAATTTACACTAGTGGACAACAAGCTTCCTACAAGGGTCATGAATACAAAGCAAAATGGTGGACACAAGGTGAAGAGCCAGGTGCCAATGATGTGTGGCAGGACCTTGGCGTCTGTTCTGCTACTCCCACTAATCCGCCTGATCCTTCTAATACTCCTCCTACCGTACCTACCAATCTAGCCGTAACAGCAAAAACCTCCACAAGTGTCTCTCTCACATGGGATGCTTCTACCGATGACAAGCAAGTGACAGGCTATACGGTTTATTATAACGGTAAGTTGGAAGCGATTACAAAAACCAGTGCTACGATCACCAATCTGACTCCCAATACCACTTACACGTTTACAGTAAAAGCAAAAGATAATCAAGGCTTGGAGTCTGAGGCTAGTCAGCCGTTAAAAGTCACTACAGATAAAGACACTTTACCACCTGAGCAAGCCACCCCTTGCCGTCCAGCAGTTCTATATGATTCTGGCGTAAAAAACATACCTTATTGCCAAGCATATGACCAGGATGGACGTGAAAAGCTAGCCAATGATTCTAAACGACGAATAATTGGCTACTTTACGAGCTGGAGAACAGGGAAAAATGGACAATCCAAATATTTAGTCACTGATATTCCGTGGAAAAACCTAACACATATCAACTACGCCTTCGCACATGTTGACAGTAATAACCGCGTATCTGTTGGTTCTCCCACTGATCCAGCCAATCCAGCGCTAGGCTTGACTTGGCCGGAGTATCCCGATGCCGCTATGGACCCATCCCTACCATATAAAGGACACTTCAATTTGCTAACACAATGGAAGAAAAGACATCCTGGTGTAAAAACCCTTATTTCCGTTGGCGGATGGGCTGAATCAGGAGGATATATTGATGAGAATGGAAAGCGAATTGCTTCTGGAGGCTTTTACACGATGACGACTAATGAAGATGGCTCCGTCAATCAAGCGGCAATTGACACATTCGCCACCTCTGCTGTTGACTTTTTACGCAAATATAATTTTGAAGGAATAGACATCGACTACGAATACCCAACTACAATGAACCAAGCCGGTAATCCATTAGATTGGCAATTTTCCACACCTCGCTTAAAAGGACTAATGGCAGGCTATAACACCTTATTAAAAACCTTGCGAGTCAAACTGGATCAGGCATCTGCTGAGGACGGTAAATATTACATGCTGACCGTAGCCTCGCCTTCCTCTGCTTATTTGTTGCGTGGAATGGAGTCTTTCCAAGCTTTGAAGTATCTCGACTATGTGAATGTAATGTCCTATGATCTTCACGGGGCTTGGAATGAATTCGTTGGTCCTAATGCTGCATTATTTGATGATGGCAAGGATGGAGAGTTAATTAAGTATAACATTTATAACACACCTCAATACGGCGGCATTGGCTATCTCAATACAGATTGGGCTTACCATTACATGCGCGGGATGATGCAGGCAGGACGGATCAATATCGGTGTGCCCTATTATACTCGTGGCTTTCAAAATGTTGTGGGAGGAACAGATGGGCTATGGGGAAAAGCTGTGGGTAAAAATTGCCCAACTGGACTAACCGCTTGCGGGGATGGCGCCACAGGCATTGATAACATCTGGCATGATAAAGATGAGAATGGCAAAGAGGAAGGGGCAGGCTCAAATCCTATGTGGCATGCCAAGAATCTCGAGAAAGGTATTGCTGGCTCCTATTTGAAGGATCATGGGATTGTAAATCCAGTGTTGACTGGCACCTATAAGCGTAACTATGATTCTACTCTTGTTGCCCCATGGCTATGGAATGCTGAGAAGAGGGTTTTTCTATCCACTGAGGATGAACAATCTATCGGTGTCAAAGCAGATTATGTTATAAAAAATGGAATTGGCGGCATTATGATCTGGGAACTGGCAGGTGACTACGACTGGTACAAGGATCGCAATGACGGTAAAGGAGAATACTACATGGGTTCTACTTTAACCAAATTGATGCATAATAAATTTGTAACAGCAACCCCATATGATGCTTCAAATAGTAAAACCCCACTCCCAGCCGATAAACTAGCCCTAAATATAGAGGTCACTGGATTTCAACTAGGAGATCAAAATTATCCAATCAATCCTACGCTAAAAATAACCAATAACAGTAATCTAACTATCACAGGCGGCTCCGTCATTGAGTTTGATGTTCCTACTTCTACCTCAGCCCAATTTAGTAGCTATAGCGGGGATAGTGTAAAACTAATCTCTGCTGGTCATACGGGGCCAAACATCGGTGGATTAAAGGGTGATTTTCACCGTGTGGCAGTCACCATTCCTACTTGGAAATCAGTAGCGCCTGGACAAAGCATAGATGTAAGCATCGTCTATTACGTGCCAATCAGCGGTCCTACAAACTATACCATTACAATTGACGGCAAAAAATATGCGGTTACTGATAAGTAAGAACATGAGTGTTTTTGGTGATATGACCGAGTTTGGAAATGAATGAGGTGATTTGAGCTTAGTCTGAATTGGCGTCCATAAAACCAGCCAGCCGGTATCCTTGAATGGATTACCGGCATTTTTTATTCCTAACTCAAATTTTTCTTAACAAGCCGTAAAATCTTACCTGATGAAAGGTAGAGAAAATCGAGCTGCAAGCATGTCCCAGCATAGCCTTATCGCATTGTTGGGATATTTTTTTTGGTTATTATAATTGTACTCAGCTACAAACATTTGAAGCATCATTACTTATAGACGATTCGAATAGGATTTGGCAATAAATTTTACCTCTCTGCTCCAACTTAATTATCCTAATAATCAAAATATTCAATATCATCCTTGTAGTTGTCATATGCTGCTTTATACTCCATAACGCGAGCCACTTCATAAATAAAGTTTTCATCATAGCCTGCTCTTCTTAACAAATGAAAGCCCATTTCCATACCAGAAGCAATCCCGCCTGCGGTTACAATTCTGCCAGTATCAACTATACGAGCACGACTGATTTTGCAAGCTGGTGCGATTTCTGCTAATCGATCGATTGGCACCTTGCCCATGTCCGTAGCCTCCAAATGATCTGGCTCTTTACGATTTGTTGCAGGGATGCCATCCAAAAGCCCCATTCTGCCGTAAATCCATGAACCTGTACATACACTTGTAAGCAAAGTTGTTTCAGGAAGAGACCGAATATATTGGTGTAGTCGCTTATTATTCGTTTCCTGCCTTGTACCAAAGCCACCAGGAATTAAAAAGGCATCCACATCGGGCATGTCATTGAAGCTGTAGTTGGGGTGTACAGTTAATCCTGCTTGAGTTTGAATCGGTTTCATCGCGTCTGCTACAAGAAACACATCCAATTCAGGGTCAAATCTTCGTGCTACCGAAAATACGCCGTAGGGAGCTGCGTAATCGATAACCTCTGCATCTTTAAAAATATATACGCCTAATCTAAATCCTTGTTTTTTGTCCATGTTTTGTTCTCCTTTTGGATCGTTCTGCTTTTGAAATAGTACTTTCTTCTGTACGAGAGTTACTATATCATTGAATTACCGATTTTACTTATGAATGTTTACGATACGACCCATTCTGAATCCCGATATCACGGAGGCAGATATACAATGATTGAGTTACTGGAAGGAAAGTTTTTTAAGACATTTATTGTAGTAATGGAAGAAAAAAGCTTTAGCCGAGCCGCGGAGAAATTAGGCTATGTTCAATCTACTGTAACGACTCATATTCAGTTATTGGAGCAAGTCTGCAACCAAAAATTATTTCATCGATTATCCAGAGGTGTAAAACCTACAGAAGCGGGTGTTAGACTTGCTACATTTGCGTATCAATTTATACATTTAGGCATGTCCTTAGAGCATGCAATGAACGAATTGGATCAGCCACAGGGAACGATACATATTCGCATGCAGGAATCCTTTTTCTTAACACGTATGTCCACCTTTATCCAACAATTTATGAATCAATATCCACGGATCAAAATAAGACTAGAGGCGGGATTTCAGCCGGATATTCTAAAGAGAGTTTTAGATCACGCTGTAGATTTTGGCATTGTTCCGCAAAATCCCCATCGCAATGACCTTATTTTCCACCCGCTCTTAGAGGAAAAACTTGTTTTTATTGCCTCAGATGCCTTGGTACAAAGAGTTGAATCTAGTGGATTAGATATGTTACACGATGAAAACGTAATAAGTTTTGGAACCAGTTGCTTATACCACACTCAAGCCACTAGGATTTTGCAGGAGGCCGGAATTGAAGGTAATAGTGCATTAGAGTTTCCAAGCATTGAAATGATCAAGCAAGCTGTGAAATGCGGCATTGGTTTTGCTTTACTTCCAGAAATATGCGTAAAAAAAGAACTGGAAGAAAAAGTATTTCAAACGCTGCCACTATGCCCTCCAATTTACTCGACACACGGGCTTATTGTCCATAAAGATAGAGAGCTGCATTTTCCTGCAAAATTATTTAAGTCCCAAATCGTTGAACATTTTTCTATGGAAAGGTAGGCTGTCTAACTTACGTTGATACAAAAATATAAAATGAGGGGATAAAAAATAGAGTGCCTCCAGTAGCTTCCACTGGTTTTGCACTCTATTACAACTGAGAGTGAATTAGATATACCCAGTAATATTAGCGTGTTCTTATTCATGGCATCTTCCCATGATAATGGTGTTATAATATTTACCGTCGGACAGGATTTTGTCTTTTTTTAGTACGCCTTCTATTTCAAAGCCAAGCTTTCTATAAAGGGTAATGGCTTTATCATTCGTTTCTAAAACATTCAAAGTAATTTTTTTAATATCATTTGAGTCAGCCCAAGCAATAGATTCTTTTATCAGATTTTTTCCTATGCCAAATCCCCAAAACTCCTTTAAAACGCACACTCCAAATTCTATTTTATGCAAGAATCTTTTCAACTGATTTCCTTCGCATCTGGAAAACCCGACTATCTGATCATGAACGATTGCCACTAAAAATAAGTTTCTTTCCTTTTCAGTATCTGCTTTAATTAATTGTTCAAAACCGAAAGGATCTATGAACGCCTCCCCTTTTTCCCTGTCTAAATTTTCAGTCTCCCCATCAATCTGTAATCTAAGCTCAGACAAAGCATTTGCATCTTTTTCGGTTGCAGAACGAATCGTATAGCTTAGTCCTTTTACATCAAATTCTCGTTTGTTAATGACCATGATATACTCCATTCATATTCGATATGGTAAATATTTATAAGCTTAGTCTATCATATGTCACAATACTTGCGAATAATCAGCAATTCACAGGCAAAAAAAGACTCTTCTCAAAAAATCGAGAAGAGTCCCTCATGCATTCGACCTATAAACAGCGCATGCCGCCAGAGGTTCCTACCAGTACCCCCGTAATTAGTTGCTAGCTGAAAATTTTTCCTGGATTTAAAATTCCTTTAGGATCAAAGGCTTTTTTTACTGCAATCATGGCTTGAAATGCTACGCCATGCTCTGTTTGCTGGTATTTTCGTTTCCCCAGCCCCACACCGTGCTCTCCCGTGCATGTACCACCGCGTGCTAAGGCATATTCAACTATACGGGTATTCGCCGCTTCTGCACGGGCAAGCTCTTGGGAATCAAGTGGATTTAGTAAGAGTAGCGTATGGTAATTACCATCACCGATATGTCCAACCACTCCGCCCTCCAAGCTCAATTCTTGGACAACTTGTTGGGCATTGCGTACTGCACCAGCCAGTTCGGACAGCGGCACACATACATCCGTCGTCATTACACGCTTTCCCGGTGCGGAATGTGCAAAAGCATAGTACAAATGATGCCTAGCTTCCCATAATTGCGCCCGGGCCTTTGAATCTATCTCCTGCTGAAAATGTAGACAGCCTTTCTCTAACGCTAATTCTCTAGCAAATTGTGCATCCTGCATCAATCCTGCTCTATTTCCATGGAATTCAAGGAATAAGGTAGGTGTCGCTTCGTATGATGTATTTTTATGGCGATTAATTTTTTGAATGGATAATTCGTCTACCAGCTCAATTTTAGCAACAGGAATTCCTACAGAAAGAATAGTCACTGCTGTCTGAACAGCACTTTCCACATCAGGAAATGCAGCTCGAACGGCCATCACTTCCTCAGGAATACCGTACACGCGTAAGGTCAGCTCAGTAAATACACCCAATGTCCCTTCCGAACCAACAAACAGACCATTTAGATGGTATCCAGATGATGATTTGGCTGCTAAACCACCGGTATGAATAATGCTTCCATCAGCTAATGCGACTTCTAGGTCACGCACTTGGTCACGCATAACACCATATCGGACAGCAGTAGTACCACTAGCATTTGTCGCGGCCATTCCGCCAAGCGTAGCATCTGCCCCTGGATCAACAGAAAAAAACAAGCCGTATTTTTTCAGTTCTTTGTTTACTTGTGTCCTGGTTATTCCTGGCTGAACACGTATCAATAAATCGTCTGGCCGGATCTCCAGAATCTGATTCATTCGTTGAAAATCTAAGGATATTCCTTTATTCACAGGAATCACGTGTCCCTCTAAACTGCTTCCGATCCCAAATGGAACCACAGGTATCTCACTGTCGTTAGCAAAAGCAAGCAGACGTGATACATCCTCCCTGGATTCAGGAAACACCACTACATCGGGTAAGACAGGGGTGTGATAAGATTCATCTTTGCTATGCAGCTCTAAAACACTCTCATTTACAGAAACCTGGTCATCTCGAAATAATTGCCGTAAATCATTTAGGTCATTCATTTGAATTCCTCCTAAATTGCTTTTGACAAGTAGCACCAGATGTTAGTTCTATTATAAGAGAGGAAGGAATGTTTCAGATATAAATTTCGAAACATTCCTTCCGATAGACAGTTCATTGCATGGACTTATTTCGTTTTCTTGTTCCATTCTGATCCGATCGCTTTGCAATCGGAAATCACCAAATTCAATTCGCTCGACAAATCTATTTCAAATGGAGGTAATGTAACACGGGCTTCATTTTCTAAAAGACGAACAATAGGCCGTGAAGGCATGCCCGGATTATTTTTGACAACGACACCTGAATAGCCTGAGCTTAACGTTACAAACATGCCCACAGGATATAAATAGATGGAATTACGGAACGCTTGCAATACCTTCTGACAAAACTGGGTGCCTGAACCTGCAAATAAAAATTCCATGGCATCGTGAGGCAGCATCGGCTTTCGATATACACGCTGGCTCGTTAAAGCTTCGAATACGTCACACACTCCAATGATTTTCGTAAATAAATGAATATCCTTTTCCTGCAAGTTACGTGGATACCCATTTCCATCCATGCGTTCGTGATGCTGATAAGCGCATTGCGCAACGATCTCTGGAATTGCTGGCAGTCGTCTCAACAGAGCAAATCCTTTGCTGGCATGCGTCTTCATCATGTCATATTCTTCATTCGTTAGTGAATCCTGCTTCTGAATGATCTGAGTTGGAATCATCAATTTCCCTACATCATGTAAAAGCGCACCTAAGCCTAAATCTGTGATTTGCTGCTTATTCAAGCCCATTTTCAATCCAACTAATACACTATAAATCATCACATGAAAAGAATGGACAAATATGCTTTTATCAAAAACGCAAATCCTTCCCAGTAAATCCATGATCATTGAGTTATTCTTGCATTTATAAATTAAATTTGCCAGCATATCCTGAGCGCTGGAGCCTATTTGTTCTCCTGCGATAGCTTTAGAGTAGGAATTATCCAATGTGGTATGCACAAAATCTATGGCTTCCTTCCTTGCTTGTCCAGATATAACATCCTTAGCAGGAGTATCCGCTATATTTTTATGTTGAACATGGATGGAATTGTGTCCAAACAAACTTTGAGTAAAATTTCCTCCATTGCCCGCCGAAATCGAGCGATTGCTACTATAAATATCGCTTGAAAGCTTCATACCAGAACTACAGTGATTTTGAGAAAGTAACTGCATGTATATTTATAAATCCTCCCTAAAAGCTGACATTGCATAAGACTTTATACCTAAGTCGTAATACATATATTACATATGAACTGATTTTCCTATCAAGTGTATTAATTACCGTTACTAAAGGTAATTTTTTTACTTCCTTGATAAAATAATCTCTAACTCTTCATTTTGATGATGCCTTTCCTTTATGTAAGGCCATCCATTTTTATGCGTTTTAATATTCTACTCATCAGCTTTAACAGAAAAAAAGACGTTTTCTCTCATGATGATTGAAAGAGAAAACGTCTTTTCCACATTGACAGGCATATTATTTACCGTCGTTAATAAATTGCTGAAGGGTATGAAGGTTACGTTGGGATAAAATAGATTGAACACGAATAACCGGAATGGATTGTATATCAATAGGAATAGTAGTAATGATTATATCTATACCTAGCGCTTTGATTTGTTCCTCTGTTATATCATACAAATATTGATCTAATATTTGTAATTTCTCACCGAATCTTTCTCTTAAAATAGCCTCCATATATCGTTTCCAGCTTGTCCCGTCACCAGATATAATAAGAGCCTTTTTAGATGCAGGCTTAAATGAAATCGTAGCTTCTATTTGCATGGTGACATTAGCAATTTCATCATCAATGATATAATCCGCTATCCCGTATTTTTTTGCCCATTCATTATATACTTCTTTCACCTGTAGAAACGTTTTTCGGTGCTTTTCTCTAATATATTTTGTAATGGATTTTTCCTTAACTTTGATAGTAGAGAAATACTTTAGGGTATACATGGTTCGCTTAAAGTAATCGATTAAGGTAAAAACAAATTCCTCGTCATGAATTAATGGCTTGTTGATTCTATTTTCAAGCATACGAATGAAATCCTTCATATATATGAATACTTGCATTTTTCCTTCATGAAAATATTGAAGTGCTTCTTTTTTTACTTTATCGACATCCTTGTACACATGCTTAGAAGCCTTAATCACAATCGTCATTATTACTTTGTCCTCTGTTGTTAAAGAGATATTATATTTCGATGTTAACTGATCGAGTATCGTGGATATCGTATGGTAATAAGGGGTCTCAATATTATAGTGTGAAATGGGATTGCCTAAATTGATTTGGTAGCCTTGTTTTTTTCTCTTTAATACAATAGCTAAAAAATAGGAGAGCTTATGCCTATCGCATACATCAAAAGTGATGCCTAATCCCTCTTCAATCTCATCTAAATAGCGCAGGCATACATCCTCATATTCCGTAAACGGCCATTCTTTATTGGTATAAGAGCTAGTATATAGCTCAAAAAACATCATGATGATTTGAAGTTCACTCCCCACAATTTGAAGGGGATTTCTTTGAAGCTGTAATTTATAGGTCTTTAAATGTTTCCCCACTCTTCTTAGAACGTTTTGAAGAGAGGGTCCTTGGATAAATAAATGTTCGGCTAATTGGGAAACAGTTTTACAATTTCCTTCAAGCAACTGCTGAAATACTTGAAAAGTAAATGAATCTCTTACAAATAAAGATATCACTTCATTTATAGAGGAGCTTTCCGGTAAAAATAATTGAATGCCTTTCCCTTTTACAGAACTAATCTCCCAGCCAGGCGGCAAGAAATCCCTCAATATGGAAATTTCCTTGGCAACAGTCTTATATGAGCATCCTATTTTCTCCGATAACTCCTGAACTGTAAACCATCTATTTTCTCCACCTAGGAGTTTCATAATTTGAATTTGGCGATGTTTTTCTTTTCTCATGTCAAATCTATCCCTATAGGAACTCCTTTCTTATGGTAAAAATAGCTTCTACCAAATCATGCAAATATAATCTGTCATCTTTGGCCGTACATAATGACTTCTTACTAATCTAATACAGAATAAATGAGAAAAGGTTTCATTTTTATTTAACTACATCATTATATAGGAAAAAGCCCTTTTTCCTGCTGACAAAACAAGGAATAAAGGGCTTTACCCAACTTTCATATTGACATAAGTGCCAAATATTCTTCTTTACGCTTCAATTATAGTAGATACACATGCATTTTTATTCATATCGCAGTGCATCAATTGGCTTCATCTCTGCGGCCTTTTTTGCAGGATACACGCCAAATACCACACCTACCAATAAGGATGATAAAAAGGCATACAGCATGGGAGTTATTGTAATGGCAATCTCCACTCCTCCCAGCTTGTTCACGATCCAAGCCGCTCCAACTCCCGGCACAATTCCAATGATCCCCCCAGGATACTCAGCGTAATTGATTCAATCAAGAATTGTTGCATAATCGCTTTTTTAGTTGCTCCAATGGCCTTGCGAATCCCAATCTCACGAGTACGCTCTGTGACGGAGACCAGCATGATGTTCATAATACCTAGCATGGTTAGAAAAGATCTAAGCTTGTTAGCTGTGACATTCCGCAGTGAAACACGCATAGCTTCCCAATAACTCATACTACCATTTCCTCGGAATTCGCTATTCTTCGATCTTGAATTACCTCATTAGCTACAATCTGTCCGTCACGGAAATGGATGACTCGCTTAGCATATTCTGCAATATCTGGTTCGTGAGTGACTAAAATAACCGTTTTCCCTTCATTATTTAATCGTTGAAATATTCCCATGATCTCTTGACTTGTTTTCGTATCAAGAGCACCGGTAGGCTCATCCGCCAAAATAATCACAGGTTCATTAACCAAGGCGCGGGCAATGGAAACACGTTGCTGCTGCCCACCTGATAGCTCATTCGGTTTGTTATATAACCGATTGCCAAGTCCAACTCTATGTAGGGAATCAATAGCACGCTGTCGTCTTTGTTTGGCATCTACACCTGCATATAAAAGTGGAAGCTCTACATTTTCTACTGCGGGTGTACGCGGAATCAGATTAAAATTTTGAAAAACAAAGCCTATTTTTTGGTTCCGAATTTTAGCCAGCTCCTCATCCTCTGCCTCCGAAACAGGATAGCCATCCAGATAAAAGGTTCCACTTGAGGGCAGATCCAAGCAACCAATCATGTTCATCATCGTAGATTTACCTGAGCCTGAAGGCCCCATAATAGCTACAAAATCCCCTTCTGCAATGCTAAGATTTACTCCTCGCAGGGCATGTATTTCTTGATCTCCAATCACATACTTCTTTTTCACATCTGCAATCCGAATTACAGCTCTAGTATTATCTTGCTCTTGCCCCGCCTTGGAAACCTGCTCCGCCACTCGGCATACCTCCTCCCATTACAGGCATACCGCCCATACCTGACGACATCGGCCCCTGACCCATTTGACGTATATTCGAGGAGCTGTTAGATACCTGCATAGTTAAAAGGATTTGATCTCCTTCCTCGAGTCCAGACGTAATTTCAACGCGATCTGAGCCTATTAGTCCAGTCGTTACTTCTTTAAATTGAAAACCTGATACATTTTGCCCTTTGTCACGCGATTTGCCTTTTGAATCGGCTGTTGACTTCATTTCCTTATCTGTACCAGCACCATCTTTTCCTTTTACCAAAACTCCAGTTTTCCCACCTTGTTCGCGCAAAGCAGTAATTGGAACATAGAGCACATTCTTTTGTTCCCCTACATGAATTGTTGTCTGGAGCGTCATGCCTGGCTTTAACAATCCTTCTTTATTTCCAACAGTAAGAAGTACTTTATAGGTTGTCACACCTGATTCTGTACTCCCTTCTGGGTACACCGTTTCTACTTTTCCTTGAAATTTTTTTTACTGTAGGTTCCAATTGTAAAAGTAGCTTCCATCCCCTGTTTGATTTTACCGATATCATTCTGACTGATCTGGGCCATCACCCCCAATTGTTCAGAATTCGAGTTGTCCATAATCAAAAAAGGAGAGCTTGCCGCTTCTCCTACCTGCCCATTCACCTGTAAAATAACACCATCCATTGGTGCCTTTAAGGTTAGCTTTTCTAAATTCTGCTGTTGTTGTTGCAGTTGTACCTCAGCTTGAGCAACTGATGCTTTTGCGGCCTGTAAAGAAGACTCTTGGACCGGAGCCTTAGCTTGATTAAATTGGGCTAGCGCAGAATCGTAGGCAGCCTGTGCTTGGGCAACATTATTATTACTCTGGTCTACTGTCTGACTGTACTGCATGCTGGCTGTTTTGTATTCAGCCACTGCCTGATTCAAACTATTTTGCGCCTGATCCAATTCACTTTTGGAAATAGCGCCAGCCTCGTATAATTTTTTTTGCGTCTCCATATTTTTTTGAGCCTCTTGTAAGTTAGCGCTTGCTTTCTCCTGTTGGATTAGTGCCTTTTGATTGTCATAATTTTTCTTGGCAGATTCTAGTGCTGCTTTTGCTTTTGTTACATTTGACTGTAATACCACAATTTCATTTTCATCCTTTGCCTGCATTTTTTCCGCTAAGCCAGCCTTTGCTGATAAAAGGTTAGCTTCTGCAATTTTTATTTGCATCAAGGCAGCGGATTGATCCATTGTAGCCAGTATTTGCCCTGCTTTAACAGTATCACCTATTTTAACGTTGACTGCTGTTACGGACTGATCGCCACTCGGAAAGTTTACGGTCACTTGCTTTGCAGCTTGTACGGTCCCTGAAGCAGTAACTACCTCCGACACATCCCCTCGCTGGACTTGAGTTGTCTGCATAATCGAAGCTGCACGTGAAGGAGATAACAGCTTACTATAGGTAAAAACACCCGTTCCACACAGTAGGGCTACAGCTACTGCTCCCGTGATAATCCTTCTTTTCCTTTTTCCCATTCCACTAAAAAATGATGTATCGTTGTACTTCCAAGCATTGAGATTTCCCCAAAAAAATCGTTTATTTGTAAACCGCCTTCGTGATGAACTGACTATAAGTTCGCTGTATGTCAGCTAGATGTCTGTCTTGTGGGAAACTTGGTGAAAAATGGGAGCAAAAGAAAGAAACCCTTTATAAAGATAGAAAAAGGGACTATAAAAAAATTGTCCGCAGTTACCTTTGACATCAGTAATTGTGGACAACTTTTATAAATATTGTTTATCTGTGGATAAGCTTTTTGATATTCCTCATTTGGTTAATGACAAGGTAAAAACGGTCTTCTCCTGAATACTCTCCGTCAATTCAAGATCGCCCCCAAGCGCCTTTGCCATCATTTTGCTAAAGGGTAATCCTAATCCAAGCCCTCTTACCTTGTGCTTCTTCTCTTCTCCGCGATAAAATCGCTCAAAAATAAATTCCTTTTCTGTTTCTGGAATGCCGTCACCATTATCTTGAACACAAATTTGAAGAACGTCATCTTGCTGTAATAGAGTTACCTGTATAATTCCGTTTAATCCTGTTGCTTGTTTTGCGTTATTTAATAGGTTATATAAAATTTGCTGTATGCGTAGTGGGTCGGTGTCAATCCATAC
This sequence comes from Brevibacillus laterosporus, assembly GCF_030489605.1. Taxonomy (GTDB): domain Bacteria; phylum Bacillota; class Bacilli; order Brevibacillales; family Brevibacillaceae; genus Brevibacillus_B; species Brevibacillus_B laterosporus_E. The sequence continues at coordinate 11,696 of NZ_JAUKFY010000001.1, read as the reverse complement.
TTCTTGTTCAGGAATATTCGTCTGAAGAACAAGCGTATTCTCGTCTTGTCCAATCAACCATTGATGAGTAATTTCCTGCACCAGATGATTCATGTTTTGTGGTTGTTTGTTAACTTTAATATCTCCTACTGCAAATGAGTTAAAATCTAATAAATCTTCCACCATTTTTTGTAAGCGTAAAATCTCTTTAGAGCAAATCTCCAGGAACTCTTTGGCTACCTCACCGGTCACCACATCATCCTTAACCGCTTGTAACAGCCCGCTGATAGAGGTAACGGGTGTTTTCAGCTCATGGGTAACTCCAGCCAATAGCTCCGTTCTCATCAATTCTAACTGTCGAAGTCGATCAGCCATATCTTTAAACGAATGTATTAGTTCATAGATTTCCTTTTCTTTGATATCCTTCTTCAGTTCAATATCATAGCGTCCCGTCACAATTTGTTTAGCAGCATCCGCAACTTCCTTCACGGGTTCCGATAATTTTTTTGTTAGATAATAAATAACGATCCAGCCTAATAGTCCAAGACTTGTTAGCATGATGCATAATTGTTGCAATGTCTCTATGCTGCGATCCATCTCTTTTTTCGGAGAGAAGAGAAACACCCACCCCAGTGTTTGACCGTTCTCCTCTATCTTCTGGGTAAGAAAAATAGCAGTATCTCCTGAGCGCGTCTGTATTTCCTGCACGTCCTGATCTTCTTCCCAATCTGGAGAGATTCGGCGGAGGATATCGTCAACAAATCGATTGGATTTTCCAAAGACAACCTGCTTGTGTTCATCTAATATCATAACCATGGGCTTAAATCCCCCCATGAAGCGCTGACGATTCTCTACTAATCGTGACAGGAAGGCAGGTATCACAATCGTCGCCCCGTCTGCTGATACAATTTGTTCCGAAATTTCCACAGCCATATATCTCATGACATCCAGCCTTTTTTGCGTTTCATTGTAGCTTATCCACATGCTAGAGAAAAGTCCAATGACAACAAGACCAACGCATAAGGTTAATACATAACGAGTCGTCCAATAGGTTAATAGCGTTTTCCGCTCTTTATTTTTCATTGACACAGAACTGATACCCCAATCCTCGTAGTGTACGAATTTCTCCTTCATCGGTTGGCCAATTTTGCAGGGTTCTCCGGATACGCTTCACTGCAAGATCGACAGCACGATCACTTCCCTCATAATCCATCCCCCAAACCTGCTCGATCAATTGCTCTCTAGTAAAGGTCTGATTGGGATGCTGAGCTAAAAATAAAAACAGAGAAAGATCACGTGGCGTAAAAGTAAGCTCAATGCCGTGCAAGGTGACAGAGTGGGCTCGATAATCTACTTTTAAACTTCCAAAAATTCGAGCTTTATAGTCACCCATGACCAGTAAGGAACGGCGTAAAACGGCATTGACACGTGCTACGACCTCCTCGCCAATAAAAGGCTTGGTAATATAATCGTCTGCCCCCTGATTTAGCCCATTTATCTTCTGATCCAGTTGACCTAATGCTGTCAGCATAATTACAGGACAGCTACTTTTGGTACGAATATACTCTAATATCTTCCATCCACTCTGCCCTGGCAGCATGACGTCCAATAAAACCAGAGAAGGTGCCACACGATCAAATGTATGTATAGCTTCTTCACCATCAAAGGCAAGCTCTACCTGATAACCCGCTTTTTCTAAATATACCTGTAGAACACGAGAGATCGGTACTTCATCTTCTACGATTACAATTGTTTGCATATAATTTGCTCCCTTCCAGTATATGAGGCTAGGGCTTTATCAAAAGAATACGAAAAACATCCCGAAAGGAAAAGAGGGTATGTTTTGGCAGTTCATACATAAAAAACTACACACAGGCATGGCCTTCCTGCATATTCAGGAAAACCATGCCAATCATCACGCATTATATCGAAAGTGGGAGGGTACTTATAAACATGAGGATACTACTTTTTGCCGCATTCTTACTGCTTCTTTGCCGGATACTACTGCCGTTTTTTAACCTTGCCTTTACACCCACTAGCAGCTTACTAATTGCCGTAATAGTAGCCACTAGCTTCGTTTTTTCCTGCTTATCTATTTCAATTACTCATCCTTTGCTTCGGACGTAGCCTCTGCTTTTGGATTTTTCTTGTTTTGCATTTTTTCTAACCACTTTTGCAGCAGTTTGTTTACGGTATCAGCATCATCCGCATCGGCGGCTGCTTTGATCTGTTCCATGATATTTTCTTTTCCTTCATGACCCAAACGCTTGATACCTAGTTTTTCCATCTCTTCTTTTGCTTGTTCTTTCGTTAATGTTCCAGCTTTCACTTGCTCTTGGATTGCATCTAGTTTTTGCTTGGTTTCATCGTCAAGTTGGATGCCTTTATGGATCACATTCTTGACACCCAGTTTTTCCATCTCTTCTTTTGCTTGCTCTTCCGTTAATGTTCCAGCCTTCACCTGCTCACGGATTTCATCCAGTTTCTTTTTCGTTTCTTCGTCAAGCTTGATGATTTTACGAACAGGCTGCTCGATGCCCAGTTTTTCCATCTCTTCTTTTGCTTGTTCTTCCGTTAATGTTCCAGCCTTCACCTGCTCACGGATTTCATCCAGTTTCTTTTTGGTTTCTTCGTCAAGCTTGATGATTTTACGAACAGGCTGCTTGATGCCCAGCTCTTCCATTTTCTCTTTTGCTTGTTCTTCCGTTAATGTTCCAGCTTTTACTTGCTCTTGAATTTCATCCAGCTTCTTTTTGGTTTCCTCATCTATGTTCTTAATTTTGATCTTAACCTTATCAAAGCCTTTCAGTCCAAGTTTTTCCATCTCTTCTTTGGCTTGTTCTTTCGTTAATGAGCCATCCTTTACCTGCTCACGAATTTCATCTAGCTTTTTCTTTGTTTCTTCATCCATTTGAGGAAGTTTGTCTTTCATTTTTTCCTGTTGATCAAACAACTTTTGGAAATCGTCAGCTAGATCAGGATTGTATTTATTAATGATCTTCATTAATTCCTGCTGATTGGCTTGTTTATCCTCTAGGGAAAAATGCCCACGTTTTTGAAAGGTTTGTTCTATTTTTGTTGTCTCTACATCTGTAGTAGTTGCCGCAAAAGCAGCAGTTGGTGCAAACACTGCAAGAGCTAATGCTCCGATCATCCATTTCGATGCCTTTTTATTCATTCGAATCCAACTCCTTCATAGTTGATTTGCAAGAAGTACTTCTTACAAGTATCAATTTACTAATGGAGTATGTCAGGTGAATGTCCACCTTAAGGAAAAGTTGTGGGAAAGCTGAGGCTGGCTGTTCCATTTTAAGCTGTCAAAAAAGTTGACAATTAAATGAATATTTCGTATGTTTTGTATAACTTTCGCGATTGTAAGCTAAATAACCTATTGATTTGGTAAGCTAGTCACCACCTAGCTAGCGCTTGAAGCAGAAGATTTTTTTGCAGAAATATTGCCGCCTATAAAAGGAATCCATCATAACGATAACGATAGAAAGGGTGCGTTTGTATTGAAAAAGAATCTAGGCCTTATCATTCTGTTACTAGGAAGCATGGCTTTGGCGGGCTGTGAGCGGGATCAATACAATGTGTTAGGTCATGAAACAGAGTTTTACGCTGCCATGTTAAGTGAAGGTAAAGACTTAACTGACAAAGGCAAGGAATATACTCTCCCTACCTATGATAAAGATGGCAATAAGAAAATTCTTACTTACATCGCAGATTCTAAAATATCTGAGGGCTCTTTAGTTAAATTCACAATCAATCAGCAAGGTGAAGTGATAACACTTGATAACGTAGCTATTAAGGACATTCCAGAACCGGCTCAGAAACAACTGCATATTCAATAGAACAAATCAGTCAAATCAAAACAGCCACCTTTCTCTAACCAGATGAAAGGTGGCTGTTTATCAAAGGAACTATTCCTTTGCCAAATTTGTTATGCTACTTCGTTATCACATCTTCCCTGAGTAAGGAAGCTATATAGGTTTTCATAAGAGATTTCTACCATGTTGGTAAGCGCTTCGTCTGTGTAAGAACCGATATGCGGTGTTACCAGTACACGAGGGAACATGTTGATTAGCTTTTCAATTGTTTCATTAGGCAAAGCCTGATCCTTCAAGTTTTTAAAGAAGAAAGCAGATTCATTTTCGAATACGTCTGTACCAAACCCAGCTAGTTTATTTGTTTCTAAAGCTCGTAGAATTGCTTCATTGTCTTGCAACTCACCGCGAGAAGTGTTGATTAGCACAGCTTGATCTTTCATTTTCGCAAGGAACTCGTCGTTGATCATTTTGTAGTTCTGATCCTTGAAGAATGGAACATGTACAGATACCAAGTCAGATTTTGCTAATACTTCATCTAAAGGCAGGTAATCTACAATGATTTTAGCCGCTTCATTTTCAAACACATCGTATGCTACTACATGAGCTCCCAAGCCTTTGAATAATTTAGCAGTTGTTAACCCGATTTTACCGGTACCCAGGATACCGACTGTGCAATTGCGAATCTCCTTGCTAAACATAGAAGCATCAACTGTGAAGTCTTTGTCTTTTGTTTTATTGGCTGTATAAGAAGCATTGCGCATCAGCATCATGCCAAGTGTAAGTGCTAATTCAGAAATCGCATTTGGAGAATAAGCTGGTACGCGAGCAGCTTTCATACCGCAATCCTTCACCGCTTGCAGGTCAATATGGTTAAATCCTACTGTTCTAGTCAGTAAATATTTTACTCCGTAGCTAGCTAATTTTTCGATATTCGTGCGAGTCGCCTTACAATTACCGCGAACCATAACCGCATCTGCACCTTTAGCCATTTCAACATTCGTATCGTTCATTAAATCTGTTACCAGAGTTAAATTGTAATTAAATTTGTTTAGTTTTTGAAAGAATTCAACCTCTACATCTCGTACACCATAGCAAACTAGATTAACTGTTTTCATTTGAAATCCTCCCTCTCTGTTGTGAGCCTACCTACAAGCTTCTCTGCATGTCGTTATTTCTTTTTATACAAACAGTCCCATAGATTTAATCATTTCTAGGACCACAATCCATAAAGGCATTGCTAGTACACCAAGTATTGTGGATAGCAAGGAGCAGTTAGATGTTAAGACTGCCTCTTTATCAAAACTGATGGCATAAGCTGCTGCCACTGTTGCTGTTGGTGTAGCCATCATGATTACTACTGTTGCTAGAGCTACGTGAGAAACTGGCAATAGACCAATCACTGTTAGCACAGTCAAGATCACGATATTAATAATTGGAACGATAACAACTTTGTTTAAGCTGTAGTACCAAGCATCTTTAACTCGTACAGCATCTTTTAAAGAAATCTCAGCTAGTGTAGCACCGATGGACAACCAAGCAAGTGGAGAAGCTAATTTAGCCAGATAATCCATTGGTTTGAATAGCCACAAAGCTGTTTTATCTATGCGCAGGAATGCGTAACTTACTTCTTTTCCATCTGCCATCATGTGAACCTGTGGAATGTAATTTTGGAACATCCAGATAAACAATCCTGCAAAGGTGGCTAATACGATTGGATTTAAGAACATTGTCTTGATGTTTTTCGCTTCCATTTTTAAACCAGACATCTTGATATAGCCGTAAGAGTAAAGAAAAATTCGATATCCAATGTTAAAGATAGAAGCGTACATAACTCCGACTGCGCCATACATAACTTGTACGATTGGAATTCCGAAGAAAGTCGTAGAACCAAAGATCGTTAGAACACGTAATACATCTTGTTTATCACCTGCATATTTAGCAAACAGTGGTTTAGAAACAATAATGAGTACGACGTAGACCAAGATTCCCCAAATCAGAAGGTTAATCCCTTGTTTCAAGGATTCTGTATCGATGTCAGTCATAAAGGCCGTAAACGCTAGTGTTGGAAGAGCTACAGACAAGATAACGTTACTTAGAATCTTAGCTGTTTGCTTTGATAAAACTTCTTTTTTACGTAAAAAGAATCCTAAGAAAATAATAAAGACAGAAGAACTAATGGCACTAACAATTTTGCTATCTGTTAATGTGCTAATAAAAATTTCCCCGATATTCATCGAGCACTCCCCCTTGTATCGAAAATGTGAATACTTTCACATTGTGGCTCAAAAAAATAAGTGCGTTATTTGTTTTACCCTTGTGAATCAATTCACATTGTTTATGGTTCTATCATAATCCTACTTTTCTATTCTGCCTACCTTATATAACTTATTAAATCAATTATGAAACTAATGTAACCGTATAAATAGAATGTCTGCTTTCGTAAATAAAAAAAGCGACCAGTCAAATGCTAGTCGCCTTTTTTTTACATATATTGTTTAATGCGCTCGCTGCTATCCTCAACTGTACGATGTTTACACACAGGCCGTCCTACGGTACCGTACATAATTTCAGCCTTCAATACCCCAATTTCACTTAAAAAATTTAAGTATTTCCGCATAGATACACGTGAAATACCTACCTCATGCGCCATTTCTTCCGTGGAGAATGCTTGTCCCCTTCTCTCGGTAATATGATCCCAAATCAATTGCAATGTCGTGCGCGTTAATCCTTTGGGAAGATCCAATAACATTTGGGTATGGTCTTTATCCTTTGCTAACAAAAACTTATCCAAATCGGTTTGACTTAATTTTTTTTGGCGTTTCATCACACTAGCTTTCTCTTTGTAATCTTGAAGTGCCTCCTGAAAACGTTCAAATTCGAAGGGCTTAATCAAATAATCAACAGCACCGAATTGCAACGCCTTATTAATGCTTTTCGTATCGCATGCTGCCGTAATCATAATGACATCAATACTTCTTTCTCTTTGACGTATTTGTGTGAGAAAGTCAAACCCACTCTTTCCGGGCAAATACACATCAAGAAGTACGAGATCGACCTCTATCTCATCAATAATCTCTAAAGCCTTCTTGACATCATTGGCCACTGCCTGAACGGTGAAGCCTTCCACCATCTCTAGATATCTTTTATTAAATTCTGCAACCATTGGGTCATCCTCTACGATTAGCACCTTAATCATCATACTCATCCTTCATTTTGTAAGGCAGGGCTATTACAAAGCTTGTTCCTTTTCCCTCAACAGAATGGATAGCAATCTCACCTTTCCACTTATCCACATGCTGAGTAACAAAATACAGCCCCAATCCTCTATTTTCTCCTTTAGTCGAAAAACCCTTCACAAAGATTTCTCGTCTAAATGTTGGTGGAATTCCCTGTCCGCTATCGGTTAGTTCAATTAAAATCTGTTCTTCGGTTTGTTCAATCTTCAGCTCTACTTTTTTAACCTCTGCATGTATAGAGGCTTCCATAGCATTATTAATCAGATTTCCAACTATGGTAATGAGAGAATGGATCAGCTCCGAATCCTCCGTCTCCGCTAAATAGCTTTCTTCATTTAAAATTAGTTCTACATCATCTTCTCTAGCATCGCTAATTTTCCCCAATAAAAATCCAGCGAACACTGTGCTCTTAATCCTTCTCACAATAAACCCGATTTCTTTTTGGTGTTGAATGGAAATTTGTTTAATATATTCATTGAGCTGGTCATAATAGCCCATGTGTATCATGCCTTGAATGACATGCAATTTATTTTTAAATTCGTGCGATTTGGCCCGAAGTGCATCAGCATAGAGCTGGATTCCTGTGATTTGTTCCACCAGTTGTTGTATTTCTGTTTTATCTCGGAACGTAGCCACAACCCCTGCTACGTGATCATCAACAACTACTGGTACACAATTAATCACGAGAGAGATTCCATTGATGCTGTAATGCTCATCTAACTGTGCCTTACCCGTACGCAGAGTTTCCTCCAATATCCACATGTGGTCACTAGCGCACTTTCCTACGATTTCTTCAGAGCTGTCCGCTAGCTGTAATAATCGGCGGGCCTCCGAATTGACCAAGGTAATAATTCCTTCCCGATCCACGGCTATAACGCCTTCACGCACGGATTGAAGCATCGCGTTTTGTTCTTCTAGCACTTTTGCAATAGCAAAGGGCTCTAGTCCAAACAGAATTTTTTTAATATGTCTGGCTAAAAGCAACGCTCCAATTATGCCAATCACAATCCCGAGTATCATGCTTAGATAAATCACCGATCGGCTCTGCTTAACTGCTTTTCCTACATCATCCAATGCGATTCCGACAGTGACAACCCCAATCTGTTTTCCATCGTAATCATATACAGGTGTAAATACACGTAAAGCCTCTCCCAGCACTCCTACTGCGATAGAAATGTATTCCTTACCAGACAATGAAGCGCTCGCATCTTCTCGATCCAAAAAGGATTGTCCTACTCTTGAAGGAATCGGGTGGGATTTTCTAATTAAATTCATATCAAGCACGACCACAAAGCTCACATTCGTCAAATCTTTAATCCGATTAGAGAAGGTTTGAATTTCGGCTTGATCTCGCTTGCCTTTTAACCCCTCTATAACAATCACCGAATTAGCTACAATTCGTCCAATATCGGTCACCTTCTCAGACAAACTATGCTTGGTTTGGCTAGCAATATCCCTGCTAATCAGCATATTTGTAACCAATAGAGAACTAATAACGACAATTCCAATAAGCAAGATAATTTTTGTGTGTAAGCTAAGCTGTAACTTCCTTTTGCCAGGTTTGTTCATGAACAGGCTAAGCTCCTTCTGCTCGAGATGTCTAGTTTCTTTTAAGTAAGCTAAGGTGCTGTATCCCCTGAGTCGCTATGCTTCTCTATGCAACTAACAGATTACTCCTTAGTTTTTTACGCCATTTTAGCTATTATACTAAACTTCACAGATATGTAATATTGTTATCCAAAAAAGATTAGCAAATTGTCGGTAATAGAGAGGATTTTGTGAATAGTCCAAGCAAACAAAAAACATCCCGTATCATCCATGCAGATGATTCGAGATGTATATACCCAGTCATGATTGTATTTGAACAGATTTGCTATGTTCTATAAAAATTTCCGTTGTACCTTTTTCCCATCATAGCTAAAAGCCACAGCCCGGTCATCCAATGTAGTCTCAATGTGTACGTTTTTGCCCCATAATGTATAAACATACGGCAAGGTTTTCTCAATGTATTTCACATCTAGCTCTAATCCCTCGTATAGATGCTTGATATACAATTCTCCGCTGCGCAGGTAGTCACCATCTTGGACGATCAAGTAGGGGAATCCACCATTTACACGGGAAAGTACCAATTGATCACGCACCAGCTCCCATTGCTTCTGTGTGATCACCCAGTCGCTCCCCTGCTTTCCGAAAGTATACATATCCAATTGCCTTACAAGATCTTCTGTAAGATAGTTACGGATAAAAGAAATATCTCCCTCTAATTCGCGCACCTCAAAGATTTTTTCCATTCCCTGATTTGGTTTGCGACCGAAACGCTCCTGTTCTTCTTTCGTAGGATTATTATAACGCATTTCAATGTCTTCAAACATTTTCAACCCTAAATGATACGGATTAATACTAGTCGTAGATGGTTGGATAACCGAGGAATGCAGCTTAGCAAACTCAATTGTTTCCGCCTCGGTTAAGTCCATTTCGCGAAGAATCCGGCAATGCCAAAAGGAAGCCCAGCCTTCATTCATAATCTTCGTTTCCATTTGTGGCCAAAAATATAACATCTCATCACGCACAATGGTCATGATATCACGCTGCCATGGTGCCAAATACGGACTATATTCCTGAATAAACCAGAGTAAATCTTTCTCCGGCTGCGCAGGAAATCGTTGCGGTTGATTAGAAGCAGCATCTGTTATTGGGGCATCTTGATCAAGCTTCCATAAATCATCATAAGGTGAGCTAGGCTTATAAGTCTTAGGGATATCTGTCTTTTCAGCATAAGTTTTTGTTCTTTCTTTTTTGGGCCGGATCAGTCTTGGATCAATATGCTCTTGAATCCCAATGCAAGCGTCCAATAATTCCTCCACTTTCTCTTTCCCATAGGCAATCTCGTACTCCCGAATACGATCTGCACTAGCTGCCATGCTTTCTACCATATTGCGATTCGTATTGCTAAAGCGTACGTTATTCTTGAAGAAATCGCAGTGAGCCAGTACATGTGCCACAATTAATTTATTTTGGATCAAGCTATTTCCGTCTAATAAAAAGGCATAGCATGGATTAGAGTTAATCACTAACTCATAAATTTTGCTAAGGTTTAAGTCGTATTGGAGCTTCATTCTGTAGAAATTTTTAGTTAACTACCGGATGTATGAAACTGATTTAGAGTAGGGTTTATTTATTGTCTACTCTCATTACATCCTCAACAGGTATCCACCAGAATCCTCATTACGTTATTACGTGTCGGTTTTGTTGAATGCTTTGACGAGGAAATGGAGGTTTTGACGAGAAGAGGCCCCGTTAATTGGATCACAGCTTTTATATTTTTTGGGGAGCCTCAGTAAAATTAGATTTACAAGCTTCAATCTGTAACTCTCGCAAAGGTGCTCTTCATTGGGTAGATTAAGCCCTTCGTATTAGGCGATCTCCCCAATTGCGCATAGACAATCATCAAAAACATAGACAGCTAAATATAATACCGAGAGAAGTTACCAATAAACCCCAATCGAAACAAGGAGTGATTGTCTATACATCGTCCATACTATGTACCTTCATCTGGACCTAATCTAAATTTACTTTATGGATAGGAGGTGCTATATCGGCAGTATCAAACAAACTCCTGGTATATAGCACCCACTTATGACATAAACCGAGTACCTACAGGATCAGACGTTCAAGCTGTACTTAGTTCTGACCCGGGTTTAAAGAATGTAATATTCTCTGCCCCTGACTCTGTGACACAAAACAAAAAGGAGAGTGAGTACCACAATGGCACTTTACTTTAGGAACGATACTGGAAGAACCTTGTGGTTAGCTATCGCCTACGAGGATTACAGATGCACTGGCAGCAAATGGAGAAAAGAAGGCTGGAAGGAATTAGGACCTAGATCGAGCATTAGGGTTTATAACGGGCCAACTAAAAATAAAAGATTTTACTTCTTCGCCAATGACAGAGGTTTTCAGTACACATGGTCAGGAAATACCTACACCGACCTCCCTTATCACCCATTCGATCGGTGCTGGGATGAACCAGGTGGGGAACGTCATGGGATGGAAAGTTTTATAGCTACTGCTGATGAATTCATATGGCCACTTTACATTAGGTAAAAGGGTTCCTTCTCTAAAAAACACTCTTAACAGGGTGTTTTTTGCCTTGCGTGTTCCATAAATCTTCGTTTTTTAGACACTTAAAAATACATAATTTTTATTATTTGAAGTAAAATTATGAATATTTATTTTTTTGCAACTCTATAAAACCGTCAAAATAATGGATAGCTTTTTAGAGGTTTGTCTTTTAATAATAATCCCGAATTTCGAAAGTAGATCCACTAATCCTATGCGTATGGCGTGTTCAAGGCTTATTTTTGGCTTCATCTTATTTGGTGCAACATTTTCAGCCTTCCAATCCGCATGCACACAGGACTTTTAAAGATTGCTTTCTAAATTCGGGGTAAACTTTCTTGATTTGGGATTTTTTAAAACCAGAATATTATTTCATTTTAAACTCTAAACCTACTGAAATCACCAAGTCCACTGAAGTTCCTTTTTTGTACTATATTTTTTGACCCCCAGCTCATTTAAACTTTTTATCGTGGTATATGTCAAAAGCGTACTTTCCCGAACGTTTTTACAAAAGAAAAAATCGTTTCCTTATATC